>CAWEWG010000013.1:5000-313540 GCA_963812795.1 uncultured Alphaproteobacteria bacterium
GCGCGAGACGCAGGTGGTTCGCGTCGGCGAAGGCGAAACGCTGCGCAAGATCCTGCAGCGCGCCGGTGCCGACACCTGGACGGCGCGCGGCATGATCGAATTCGGCGCGCAATATCTTTCCCGAGGCGAGCCTCGCGCCCGGCCAGGAAGTGCGCATCACGCTCGTTCCCTCGCTCACGCGCCGCGACAAGAAGGAGCCGGCGCGCTTCAGCATCTTCTCGGACGGCCACGATCATCTCGTCACGGTGACGCGCAACGCCGCGGGCGAATTCGTCGCCAGCAAGTCCCCGGCGATCGGCGAGGAGATCGCCAACGCGGCGCTCGACACCAACGACAAGGCGTCGACGTCGAGCGTCTACGCGAGCGTCTACTACGCCGGCCTGCTGCAGCACGTGCCGGACGATTCGATCATGAAGGTGATGAAGGTCCACGCCTCGCAGACCGACTTCCGCCGCCGGCTTCGCCCGGGCGATGCGGTCGAATTCTTCTTCGACATGAAGGACGATCCGAAGCGCGGATACTCCGCCGGGGGAATTGCTGTTCACGTCCATCACCAGCGGCGGAGAAACCTATCGTTTCTACCGTTTTCGCACGCCTGACGGGGTCGTCGACTACTACGACGAGAAGGGCAATAACTCGAAGCAGTTCCTGATGCGCCGCCCGGTGCGCGGCGACGTCCGCCTCGCCTCCGGCTTCGGCATGCGCTTCCATCCGCTGCTCAACGAGCGGCGCATGCACACCGGCGTCGACTGGGCCACCTCGCCCGGCACGCCCATCCTCGCCGCCGGCAGCGGCGTCATCGAGGAGGCGGGCCGCAAAGGCCAGTACGGCAACTACGTGCGCATCCGCCACCCCAACGGCTACCACACCGCCTATGGCCACATGCTGCGCTTCCGCAAGGGCGTCGCCGCCGGCGCGAAGGTGCGCCAGGGCGAGATCATCGGCTACGTCGGATCGACCGGCCTCGCCTCCGGCCCGCACCTTCACTATGAGGTGCTGATCAATTCGCGCTTCGTCGATCCCCTGGCCATCCAAGTGCCGCGCGAGCGCGAACTCAAAGGGCGGCAGCTCGCCGAGTTCCAGAAAGAGCGCGTGCGCATCGACGAGCTGCGCCACCTGGCGCCGGTCATGACCGCCAGCAAGTAGCGAACTGCGCGCCGAACGGTCAGGCAACCTGTCATCCCGGAAGCGACGAGCAGCGCGAGCCGCTATCCGGGATCCAGCGAACAATGCCCGCTACGCGGCGACCTTTACCGGTTCGCCGTTGAGCACCAATTCGCCGTCGCGGACGCCGATGCGCACCGTATCGCCGTCCTTGATGCGGCCGGCGAGGATCTGCTCGGCGAGCGGATCCTGCACGTGCCGCTGGATAACGCGCTTCAACGGCCGCGCGCCGTAGGCCGGGTCGTAGCCGCGGTTGGCGAGCCACGTGCGGCCGGCATCGTCCAGCTCGACCTTGATCTTGCGGTCGGCCAGCAGCTTGTCCAGCCGCTTCATCTGGATGTCGACGATCTTGCCCATCTCCGACCGCTGCAAGCGGTGGAAGAGGATGATGTCGTCGAGCCGGTTGAGGAACTCGGGGCGGAACTTCTGCCGCACCTCGCCCATGACGAGGTCGCGCACGAGGTCGGTGTCCTCGCCTTCCTTCTGGTTGACGAGGAACTCGGCGCCGATGTTCGACGTCAGGATGATGATCGTGTTGCGGAAGTCGACCGTGCGGCCCTGGCCGTCGGTCAGGCGGCCGTCATCGAGAACCTGCAGCAGCACGTTGAACACATCGGGGTGCGCCTTCTCGATCTCGTCGAACAGGATCACCTGGTAGGGCCGGCGGCGCACCGCCTCGGTGAGCGAGCCGCCCTCCTCGTAGCCGACATATCCCGGCGGGGCACCGATGAGCCGCGCGACCGAGTGCTTCTCCATGTACTCGGACATGTCGATGCGGATCAGCGCGCTCTCGTCGTCGAACAGGAACGCGGCCAGCGATTTCGCCAGCTCGGTCTTGCCGACGCCCGTCGGGCCGAGGAACATGAACGAGCCGATCGGCCGGTTGGGATCCTGCAGCCCAGCGCGCGCGCGGCGCACCGCGGTCGAGACGGCATCCACCGCCTCGCGCTGGCCGACGACGCGCTTGGCAAGCGCATCCTCCATTTTCAGCAGCTTTTCGCGCTCGCCTTCGAGCATGCGGTCGACCGGGATACCGGTCCAGCGCGAGACGACACCGGCGATCTGATCGGGCGTCACGGCCTCCTCGACCATCGTCCCCTTGGCTTCCTGCGCCTCGATCTCCTTTAGCTTCTTCTCGAGCTCGGGAATCTTGCCGTAGGCCAGCTCGCCGGCGCGCGCGAGATCGCCGCGGCGCTGCGCCTGCTCCAGCTCGGTGCGCGAATGATCGAGCTCCTCCTTGATCTTCTGGGCGCTACCGAGCTTCTCCTTCTCGGCCTCCCAGTTCTGCGTCAGAATCTGGCTTTCTTCCTCGAGGTCGGCGATTTCCTTCTCGATGTTGGTGAGACGATCCTTCGAAGCCGCATCGTTCTCCTTGCGCAACGCCTCGCGCTCGATCTTGAGCTGCATCAGCTCGCGATCGATGCGGTCCAGCTCCTCCGGCTTGGAATCGATCTCCATCTTCAGGCGCGAAGCTGCCTCGTCGACAAGGTCGATGGCCTTGTCGGGCAGGAAGCGGTCGGCGATGTAGCGGTTCGACAGCGTGGCGGCGGCGACCAGCGCGCTATCGGTGATGCGCACGCCGTGGTGCAGCTCGTACTTCTCCTTGAGGCCGCGCAGGATCGAAATCGTATCCTCGACCGTCGGCTCGTTGACGAACACCGGCTGGAAACGCCGGGCCAACGCCGCGTCCTTCTCGATGTGCTTGCGGTACTCATCGAGCGTCGTCGCGCCGATGCAATGCAACTCGCCGCGGGCGAGCGCCGGCTTCAGCAGGTTGCCGGCATCCATCGAGCCTTCGGTCTTGCCGGCGCCGACGATGGTGTGCAGCTCGTCGATGAACAGGATGATGCGGCCGCCCTCCGCCTGCACCTCGTTCAACACAGATTTCAGCCGCTCCTCGAACTCGCCGCGATACTTGGCGCCGGCGATGAGGGCGCCCATGTCGAGCGACAGGAGCTTCTTGTCCTTGAGGCTATCGGGTACGTCGCCCTTGACGATGCGCAAGGCCAAGCCTTCGGCGATGGCCGTCTTGCCGACGCCCGGCTCGCCGATGAGCACGGGATTGTTCTTCGTGCGCCGCGAGAGCACCTGGATGGTGCGGCGGATTTCCTCGTCGCGGCCGATGACCGGGTCGAGCTTGCCGGCGGCGGCGGCCTCGGTCAGATCGCGCGCATAGCGCTTCAGAGCGTCATAGCCCTGTTCCGCCGAGGCGGTGTCGGCGGTGCGGCCCTTGCGGATTTCGTTGATCGCGGTGTTGAGCCCCTGCGGCGTCACGCCGGCGTCGGCCAAAATCTTCGCCGCGTCCGTGCCCTTCTCCAGGGCCAGCGCCAGCAACAGCCGCTCAGCGGTCACGTACTTGTCGCCCGCCTTCTCGGCGATTTTCTCGGCGGAATCGAACACCCGGGCAAGCTCGGAAGCCATGTAGAGCTGCCCGGAGCCGCCACCCGAAACCTTCGGGCGCTTGGCGAGCGCCGCTTCGACGGCGTTCAGCGCCGCCTTGGGGTCGCCGCCCGCCTTGCGGATGAGACCCGCGGCAAGGCCCTCGTTATCATCGAGCAGCACTTTCAGAAGATGGTCTGGGGAGAACTGCTGGTGCCCTTCGCGCAGGGCAAGGCTCTGCGCCGATTGAACGAAGCCGCGCGCGCGGTCCGTGAACTGTTCAAAATTCATTGTCCCTCCTCGGCGTACCGACCCGCCCTAACGGCACGGCCCGGCACCTTCTACGTCAGGGTTCATGGCGGATGCCGCCGACCTGGCCGGTAGCGGCAGCATCGAACGGAAACCTTTCCAACACGTGATATAGTGTGCTCGAATTCGGACAAAAGAGGTTCGTCCGCCCCGTCAATCTCCGCCTTGAGTTGCATCGACGATGACCGATCCGAGCGGGCCCAGCGTCCGCGGCCTCTTTCGCTATCCGGTCAAAGGTCTATCGCCCGAGCCGCTGCAGCGCATGCCCTTGAAGGCCGGGCAGACGGCCGCCTTCGATCGCGCCTACGCGGTCGAGAACGGGCCGGGGCGCTTCGATCCCGAAAAGCCGGCGCACCTGCCGAAGATCAACTTCCTCATGCTGATGCGCAACGAGCGCCTGGCGACCCTGCAGACGCGCTTTGACGACGCGACCGAGACGTTGACGGTTCTGCGCGACGGCAAGCAGGTGGCGCGCGGCGACCTGCGCACGCCCATTGGTCGCAAAATGATCGAGCAGTTCCTCGCCGCCTATATGCAGGACGACCTACGCGGCGCTCCCCGCGTCGTCTTCGCGCCTGGCCACAGCTTCTCGGACGTTGCCGCCAAATGCCTGCATGTCATCAATCTGGCGTCCCTGCGCGAGTTGGAGCGCGTCGTCGGCCGCGAGCTGAACCCGCTACGCTTCCGGCCCAACGTCGTCATCGACGGGGCTCCGCCGTGGGCAGAATTCGACTGGGGCGGCAAGCAGTTGCAGATCGGTCCCGTGAAGCTGGAGTTCATCAAGCGCACGGAACGCTGCGCGGCGACGAATGTCGACCCGGACACCGGCAAGCGCGACATGGCGATCCCGGCGGTTTTGCAGCGCGCCTGGGGTCACACGGATTTCGGTTTCTATGCGCGCGTCATCGCCGACGGCACGATCGCGGTAGGCGATCCCGTTACAGCCTGAGCAGGCGTTAGAAGTAGCTCGACGCGGTCTCAGTCGCCGTCGGTCTCATCGGCGGGACCGCTACCAGCACCGTTCACCTCTTCAGGCGTACCGTTGCCGCCCTCGCGGCGCGGACGGCGCACCGGCCGGCGCAGGAACTCGGGCTGCTCATGCTGCTGCTGGGGGAAACTGTCCCGGCGGCGGAACTGCTCGCCGCCACCACCGCCCTGACGGGGCGGACCACCCTGCTCGGCATTCTGCGGACGCGGGGTTTGTCCACCGTTCGGCTCGCCACCGCCGCGATCGAAGCGCTGCTCGTAGCGGTCGCCGCCGCGGTCGTTGCGGTCATTACGGTTGTTATTGTTGCGGTGATGCTCGCGGTCACCGCGGTGCCGGCTCTGATCCTGCGAGCCGCGGTTGCCGTCGTACCGCTGGTTGTCCATGCGCGGCTGATGATCCTGGCGCATTTGCGGTTGGTGCATCGGCTGCATATCGCCGTCATCACCCTCGTCGTCGCCGAAGTCGTCGCCGTCCATCGGACCGCGCGCCACGCCGCCGTTCATCTCCGGCCCGCCCTGGGCGATCTGCTGATCGCGGAAGGTCATGATGATGCGGTTATAGTGCTCGGCGTGTTGCAGGTAATTCTCTGCCAGCACCGGATCGCCGGAGGTCGTCGCATCGCGGGCGAGCGACATGTACTTCTCGGCGATGTGGGATGGGGTGCCGCGGATTTTGACCTCTGGCCCCGTGCTCTCGAAACTGCGGGTAAGCGGGCTCTGCCCCTTGCGGTTGCTGCGTCCGCGGCCCCGGCGGTTCTGCTGTCCTTGCCTCATTGGCTCCGTTCTCGGTGGTAATGAAATGAAAAGCGTGCGCGGCTCGCCGTCAGCGTCGCAAATCCGCTAATGCCTTAAAGCAGGCGCTGACACGCAGTCTTTGGCCAGTTTCTGGCGAGCGACCATGCGCGCGCATTGTGTCTCTTATCTCGTGACGCTCAACCGGCAGTCGCTACTTCCGATCGGAAGGGGGCGTTGCACGCCGAGCGGCTAACGAATGCCGTTTCAGCGGGAGCAAGGGCCTCGCGCTTTCGCGCCGTGTCCCCGTGCTTCGCAATCCCAGCTCGTGCAGTCGGTCAGGCTCCAACGCTGAAGCGCGACACACGATCAATCGGCTTCCACGAGACTAGGCGCGCACCCGCCACAAAGCAAATCTTTTATTTGTGCCCTTTTACCATTGTAACCGAAGCGCCACACAGCGTGTGTGGCCGCCAAGGTCGGCATGGCGGGATAGTTGTGCCTGGCGTGTCTTAACGAACGCTTGCTCCAACAGGAGAGCAACATCCTCCGCCTGACCGGCGCCGACCTCGAAGATCACCCAGGCGGCGCGGACGCGCGGCAGGCCGGCGACGATGCGGCGATAGAAGTTCAGCCCGTCGTCACCGCCGTCGAGGGCGCCGCGGGGATCGTATTGGCGCACTTCCGCACTTAGTCCGGCGATGTCGGCGCTCGGGATGTACGGCGGATTGCTGACAATAAGGTCAAACGGCCCCTCGATGCCGTCCAGCATGTCGGCCTGCATGAACGAGACCCGCCCGGCGAGGCCGAGCGAGGACGCGTTGAGCGTCGCGACCTCGAGCGCAGGGGCCGAGATGTCGGTGCCGACGCCCGTCGCGCGCGGCAGCTCGGCCAGCAACGTCAGGAGGAGGCAGCCCGAGCCGGTGCCGATATCGAGAATGCGGATCGGTCGGTCGCGCCAGCCCTCGCGCGCCGCGATGTCGAGCGCCGCCCCGATGAGCGTTTCGGAATCCGGACGCGGATCGAGGGTCGCCGGCGACAGCGCAAACGGGCGCCCGTAGAACTCACGTCCGCCGAGAATGCGGGAGACCGGCTCGCGCGCACAACGCCGCGCCACCATCGACTGGAGACGGTCCTGCTCGTCGGCTGCAAGCGCGCGCTCGGGCCGCGCAATGATGTCGGCGGTATCGACGCCCGCAGCCGCGGCGACAAGCAGGCGGGCATCGCGACCGGCATCCTCGACCCCGGCCGCGGCCAACGACCTTTGCGCAGAGCGCACGGCATCGCCGAGAGTTTCGCCCGATCCCGGCGCGGCCGACGCCTCAGGCATTCTCCATGTCCGCCAATAGGCTGGCCTGGTGGTCGGTGGTCAGCGCATCGACCAGCTCGTCGAGCGCCGCACCCTCGAGAACGGTGTCCAGCTTGTGCAGCGTGAGATTGATCCGGTGGTCGGTGACGCGGCCCTGTGGATAGTTGTAGGTGCGGATGCGCTGCGAGCGATCGCCGGAACCGATCTGGCCCTTGCGCGCCGACGCACGCGCCGCATCGACGCGCTCGCGCTCCAACTCGTACACGCGCGAGCGCAGCACCTGCATGGCGAGACGGCGGTTCTGATGCTGCGACTTCTCCGCCGAGACGACGATGATGCCGGTCGGCAAATGCGTCATGCGCACGGCCGAATCCGTCTTGTTGACGTGCTGGCCACCGGCCCCGCCCGCCCGCATCGTGTCGATGCGGACGTCCTCCGGGCGGATAACCACGTCCACCTCCTCCGCCTCCGGCAACACGGCGACGGTCGCTGCCGAAGTATGGATGCGTCCGCCCGTCTCGGTGGCGGGGATGCGCTGCACGCGATGCACGCCGGACTCGAACTTCAGCCGCGCGAACACGCCTTCGCCGGAGATCGAGGCGACGATCTCCTTGTAGCCGCCGAGGTCGTTCTCCGAGATCGAGATGATCTCCACCTTCCAGCCGCGCAGCTCGGCGTAGCGGCTGTACATGCGGAAGAGATCGGCAGCGAACAGCGCCGCCTCGTCGCCGCCGGTGCCGGCGCGCACTTCGAGAATGGCGCTGCGCTCGTCGGCGGCGTCCTTCGGCAGGAGCTGGATCCTCAGTTGCTTCTCCAGTTCCTCGCGACGCGGCTCGAGCGCTTCCAGATCGGCGCGCGCCATGGAGATCATCTCCTTGTCGGAGGTCGGGTCATCGATGAGCGCCGTGAGGTCTTCCTTCTCCCTCTCGGCGCTGCTCAGCGCCTCGATGGTGGCGACCAGCGGATTGAGTGCGGCGAACTCCTTTGTCAGCTTCGCATAGGCAGCCTGATTGACGCCGGCGTTGAGCTCGGCCTGGATGGCGTTCCAGCGCCCGACCATTTTCTCGAGCTTGTCTTTGGGAATTCCGGCCATGGTCCCTGGAGCTTGCGCAATCTCGAATGGCGACGCCGGCCGCAAGCGCAGCAGCCGGCCGTCGCAAATTTCAACTTGGGGTGGATCTGAGCACCCGCGCCGCGGCGCGCCGCATCTAATCCGATTGGGCGGTGCTCTGCAATTTGTCGCCCTTGCGGGTGCGCGGGTCGGAGACGTCGATCCACCGCAGGCCGTCGCGGACGGGAGCCAGGCGCACGATGACGTAGTCCTGGGCGCCGCGGACGAAGCGCTTCATCGACGGCGGTAGTTGCGAAACAGCCGCCTCCAGCACTGCCGACTGGGTGATCAGGAGGATCAGCGCGATTCCCAGCGTTACCGTGAATAGGGCCATGCCTGGCCGGCCGGCCCGGTCATTCACCACCTGGTGCGCGTGGCGGGCGGCATTGGCAGCCCGGCGTCCACCATCGCCGAGCGCCGCCATGATTGGCGCACTGCGCTCGGAGAAGGGACGGCGTGGCGTGCGTACCTTCGGAGCAGGCGCCCGCGGGGCGGCCGTAAACAGCTGCTCCAGCGAGTGCAGCACCGGACGCGGGTCGAGGCCGGCGAAGCCGGCGTAGGTGCGCACGATGCGGCACGTCTCCGGCCATGGCGGAAGCGCGCCGATCTGTCCCATTTCCAGTGCGGCGATGATATCGACACGCGTTGCCAGCGCCTGCGCAACTTGGGCTGGTGTCAGGCTCAGCGCGCCGCGCAAGTCGCGAAAGAAGCGCGCGACCTCGGCGGCCATCACCGCTACCGTCGGCTGCGCACTTGACGCGCGCGCGACAGCCATAGGTCTCGCAGGCTGATAGCCTTCACGCATGACCAACGCCACAAATGACAATCGGAACGGATGTTCCCCCAACGAGACATCGTCCGATGAATGCGTGCGCTTGTCAAAGACAGAACTTGCAGCCGTCAGGCCTCGATGCCTTCGGATTTTGCAAAGCTATCAAGGCGTCCGCGAATGTCGGTGGTGCCTTTTTTCAACAGGTCATCCACAACTTTCGCCGCGCGGCTCGCATTGAGTGCAAGGATCATCGTCTTGACGGGGCCGATTGACGCGGGCGCCATCGACAGCGAACGGAAGCCGAGCGCGATCAGCGCCAGTGCCTCGAGCGGTCGTCCCGCCATCTCGCCACATAGGGTCAGGGGCACGTTGTGCTTCTCGGCTGCCTTGACCAAGCCCTTCAACGCGCGCAACGGCGCCGGCGAAAGCGCGTGATAGCGGCTGCCGACACGCGCATTCGTGCGGTCTGCGGCATACATGAATTGCAGAAGGTCGTTGCTGCCGACCGACACGAAGTCGACCCGCTTCATCAACGCGTCGAGCTCAAACAATAGGCACGGCACCTCGATCATGGCGCCGACGAGCATGCGCTCGGGAACCTCGTGCCCTCGCGCCAGCAAGAGGGCGCGCTCCTTCTTCACCAGAGCGTGCACCGCATCCATCTCCTCGGCGGCGGAGACCATGGGGATCATCATCCGCAGCTCTTGGCCCGCGGCCGCGCGCATCATGGCGCGCACCTGCGTGCGCAACAGGGCCGGCCGGTCGAGGCCCATGCGCACGGCGCGCCAGCCCATGGCCGGATTTTCCTCCTTCGGCTGGCGCAAATAGTGCAGCACCTTGTCGCCGCCGATGTCGAGCGTGCGGAAGACAACCGGCTTGCCGTCGGCGCGGGCGACGATGGCCCGGTAGGAATCGGCCTGGCGGTCGACCTTCGGCAGGGTGTTCGACAGCATGAACAGCAGCTCGGTGCGGAACAGGCCCACACCGTCGGCGCCCGAGTTCGCGCAAGTGCGGCATGTCGACGAGCAAACCGGCATTGATATGCAGGTCGATCTTCACGCCGTCCTTCGTCACCGCCGGGACGTCCTTCAGGGCGCGATACTGCCGCTGACGGCGGGCGAGGAAGCGCACCTTGTCGGAGTAGGCGGCGATCACGTCGGACGATGGCCGCAGATGAACCTCGCCCGTCATCGCGTCGACGATTGCGGCATCGCCAGCGTTGACGCGCTCGACGATCCCGGTTGCCTGGCCGATCGCGGCGATGCCCAGCGCCTTGGCGACAATGGCGACGTGGCTCTGCCCGCTGCCGTCCTCAACGATCAGTCCGCGAAGACGTTTGCGGTCATAGTCGAGCAGCTCCGCCGGCCCCATGGTGCGCGCGACGAGGATGGCGTCCGGCGGCAACGATGACGGTTCGTCGGCGCTGGTCACGCGTCCGGCAAGGATGCGCAGGAGGCGATCGGAGAGATCGTCGAGGTCGCGCTGGCGCTCGCGCCAATAGGCATCGTTCTGCCGCAGCATGCGGGCGCGCGTGCCATTCTGCACGCGCTCCACGGCGGCCTCGGCCGTCAAGCCGCCCTCCACCGCCTCGCGCAGGCGCCGCACCCAGCCTTTGTCGTGGGCGAACATGCGATAGGCTTCGAGCACGTCGCGATGCTCGCCGGCGCCCGACAGATGCTCGTGATCGAACATCTCATCGAGCGAAGCGCGCAGGCTGGCCACCGCCGTCTCGAGCCGGATGAGCTCGGTCGCTGGATCCTCGGCCATCAAGTGCGTGACGACGATGCGCGGCTCATGCAGCACGATGTGGCCCAGCGCGATGCCTTCCGACATCTGCTCGCCCTGGATCACCACCGACAGCGACTTCTCGAGCTCGACGGCGGTGCCGGCTCCCGCCACGGCGCCCGACACGAGATGCTCGGCGACGACCATAGCCGTCGCCTGCAACACCTCGACGTCCTCGTCGGAGTATTCCTTCTGGGCGCGGTTCTGCACGACGAGGACGCCGAGCACCTGACCGGAACGCCCGATCGGCACCGCCAGCAGCGAGTGGTAGATCTCCTCGCCGGTCTCCGGTCTGTACGAGAATGCAGGGTGGCTCGATGCCTCCGGCTCATTCACCGTGACATTCAGCTCGGCGCAGCGGCCGACGAGACCTTCACCGCGCTTCATGCGCACGGCATGCACGGCACCGGGGTTCAAACCTTCGCTGGCGAACAGCTCGAGAGAGCCATCCTGCCGCTTGAGGTAAATCGAGCAGACCTCGGTCACCATCACGCCGGCGATCTGCTTGACGATCTTGTCGAGACGCTCCTGGCCGTCGCCGAGTTCGGACATGATCTCGCGCAGACGCCGCATGATCACACGCAGCGCCGGCTCGGATGTCATCACTCGTGGCTCGTCGCCTCGCCTCTGCATAGGTCGTGCCGCCAGGGTGGACCCGCCAACATTAGCGGGGCTCAGTGCTCGACCGTCGCGCGTATCCGCGCTCAGTCTGCGTCGAGACCATAAATAGAGTGCAGCGTTCTTACGGCAAGTTCGGCATAAGCCGCATCGATCAGCACGCTGATTTTGATCTCGGAAGTCGTAATGGCCAGAATATTGATGCCCTTGCTGGATAGGGCCTTGAACATCATGGCGGCAACACCGGCGTGGCTGCGCATGCCGATGCCGATGACGGAAATCTTCGCGACGTCGGCCGAGCTTTGGACCTCGAACTCGCCGATGTCCTTCTTGGCGCCCTTGAGCGCCTCGAGGGTGCGCGGCAGCTCGGTCGCCTGCACGGTGAAGGTCATGTCGGTGTGCTTGCCGTCCGGTGTGACGCTCTGCACGATCATGTCGACATTGATGTTGGCGTCAGAGAGCGGACCGAAGATGCGGGCGGCGACGCCCGGCTTGTCCTCGACCTTGATGAGCGTCACTTTCGCCTCGTCCTTGACGTAGGCAATGCCGCTGACGACCTGACTTTCCACGATCTCATCCTCATCGCAAACGATAGTGCCGATATCTTCCAGCCGATCCAGCCGCACGGGCGACATTGCCTCGGGCACGACAAAGCTCGACAGCACACGAACCCGCATCCGGTTGACCATGGCGAGCTCGACGGAACGCGTCTGCAGCACCTTGGAACCCAGAGATGCCATTTCCAGCATCTCTTCGTACGAGACCTTCGGGAGCCGCCGCGCCTTCGGCACGATGCGAGGATCGGTGGTGTAGACACCATCGACGTCGGTATAGATGTCGCATACATCGGCGCCGAGTGCGACGGCCATGGCAACGGCACTCGTATCGGAGCCGCCGCGTCCCAATGTTGCGATGCGGCGACGCTCGGGCTCGATGCCCTGGAAGCCGGTGACCACCGCAACCTCGCCATCCTCGAAGCGACGCCGCAACTCCGCGCCCTCGATGCCGGTGATGCGCGCCGAGCCGTGCGCGGCGGTCGTGGTGACGGGAATCTGCCAGCCCTGCCAGGAGCGGGCCTGCAGGCCCATCGACTGCAGAACGATGGCGAGAAGACCCGCCGTCACCTGCTCGCCGGTGGCGACCACGGCATCGTACTCGCGCGCGTCATGCAGCACGGAAGCTTCGCGCACCCAGGAGACGAGTTGGTTGGTCACGCCCGACATGGCCGAGACCACGACGGCGACCTTGTTGCCGGCATCCACCTCGCGCTTGACGTGGCGTGCCACGTTGCGGATGCGCTCGACGCTGGCGACGGACGTGCCGCCGAACTTCATCACAACAACAGCCATCGCGTTTCCCGCCGTGCGGTTTCGCTCAAATGCTTGGATTTGCCCTCGCGGTGCGGCCGGCGCGCGAGCGCGGCCGTCCAAACGGCGCAAACAGCCTGGGGCGATCAGGAATCCCGTTTACGCGGGGTTCTTTAACGGCATCCCACCCATCCGGCAATATCCCACGCCTTGACATTCGGTTTCTCACCCGCCCGTATCGGCGGGCATGCAAAACGCCCCGCACGAGACCAGCGGCCAAAGGGCTTCGGCCAACCTCGACCCCGCCGAGGTGGATCGCTTCGAGCGGCTGGCAGGCGAGTGGTGGGACCCCAACGGCAAGCTGCGCCCGCTGCACCAGCAGGGCCCCGCCCGCCTCGGCTTCGTCCGCGAGGCGCTCGTGCGCCATTTCGACCGGCCATCAAAGGAGCTGAAACCGCTGCGTGGGCTGTCGATCCTCGACGTCGGGTGCGGGGGTGGGCTGGTCTCCGAACCGCTGGCGCGCCTCGGAGCGAACGTCACCGGGATCGATCCGACTGTCGATTCGATCGCCGTGGCCCGCCGGCACGCCGAGGCTCAGGGCCTCGCCATCGCCTATCGCAGCGCATCGGTCGAGGAGCTGCAGGCGGCGGGTGAGACCTTCGATGCCGCGGTGTGCATGGAGGTGATCGAGCACGTGCCCGACCCCGCGGCATTCGTGCGCAGCCTGGGGGCGCTCGTGCGCCCCGGCGGCTCGCTCATCGTCTCGACCCTCAACCGGACCTGGAAGTCGTACGCGCTGGCCATCATCGGGGCCGAATACGTGCTCGGATGGCTGCCCCGCGGTACGCACGACTGGAACCGGTTCGTCACCACCGAGGAGCTCGGCCGCTACCTCGGAGATGCGGGGTTCGCCCTGCCGGAGCTGTCCGGCATTGTCTATGATGTGATGCATGACGCCTGGCGCCTCAGCGCCGACACCGACGTCAACTACATCGCCGCCGCGCGCCGCGCCGGCTGAGCAGCCCCGAGTTGCAGTGGTCTCCTGAGGAACTGTTCGAGAACAGGCGGCGTTTCAATATGAAACGATCCTATTGGATCTTTCATGAGAGCCGCGATGACCACCGATATTGCTTTTAGCCGATATTCTTCGAAGGCCGCAGCGCTGGCGGCGCTTTTTGCTGCGCTGGCTCTCGGCGGTTGCCAGTCGCCCATGTATTCGGGAACCCCGGACGACATGAGCTACAGCTACTCCGTGGCCCCGCCCGCCGATCCATCGTACGTCGGCCGCAGCCAAGCGGCGGATGACGCCCAGCCGGCCGATCAGGCTTGGACGGCGGAGCAACAGTACGAGTATCGCGGTGGCCGCGACCCCTCGACCGGCCGCGCCAATACGCAGCTGTAATTCGGCAGCGGCCCGTTACGGCCCTTGCGCGACAAGCGGCTCTTTGGAGTCGCCGAAGTGAGCGGCGAGGAAGTTGTCGAGCGCCTTGCCCCAAAGGCCCCACCCGGCGCGATCATCGACGATGTCGTGCCCGTCGTTCCCATAGGCGGGAAGCGGATCGAACTCGACCTGGCCGCCACCATCCTTCCAGGCCGCCGCCATCTTGGCGGCCAGCCCGGGACCGAAGTAGCTGTCGTTCTCGGAGTACAGCCACAGGGTCGGCGCGCGCGCCGTACGCGCAAAGTCGTGCGTGGCGCTGACCAGCTTGTCGACCCCGCACACCGAATTCGAGCGTCCGAAGGCGTGGCCGCCGCGACCGCCGGCTATGTTGACCACGGCCGTCATGAGATCAGGCCGCTGCGAAGCCAGCGCCAGGGAGGCCCACCCGCCGGTCGAGACGCCGACGACGAGCACACGCGCCGGATCGACGAACGGCTGCTGTCGCATGAAGTCGACGGCGGCGCCGACATCCTGCGCGGCGATGACGCCGGAGCGGAAATGATCGGGGTTGGCGCAATCGCCGACAGCCTCGACGAGCGTGCCGCCGGTGGCGCCATGTCCGCGTCGCTGCGGCAGCACCACGGTGAAGCCGCGATCGACGAACCAGCGCGACAGCCAGTAGTAGACCGGCATCGACACCGACATGCGGTTCGCTTCGGACGTACCATGATTGATGACGACGAGCGGATGACGCTCGGCGATGCCGCCGGCCGGGCGGAACACGGTGGCGCGCTGTGCGACCGAAGCATCGCCGCTCGGTATCAGCCAGAACTGCTCGCGCATGCGCTGGCCTTCCGGACCGAAGGCTCCGTAGATCGACGACTGCATCGACGGCATCGCCGCCGGATCGGCGCTGAGCTGTTGCGGTTGCGCGATCAGAAGGCCGAGCGCCAGCGCACCCGAGATGGCGCGCGCCAAGGCAATGCGCGCAGCGTGAAGCTTGCTGACCAAGAATTCCCTCCCCGTCTCGTCTGCCGCGCAACGCGTCACGCGTGCATCGCAGCAGAAGAATGACTATCTCGGAAAAATTATGGAGTCGCTAGTCCCGGGGAAGCGCAAAAAGCGACGGATTCTTATACCAATTTTGAATGTAACGGTATCGACGCATGCGGTGACCGAGTCAGCATCTCGTTTACGCCGCGACGAAGCGCTCCAGGGGCCGCTGTTGACAACATGTTGCCCCGTTCGCCATGTCATGCCCGTCGCGTCAGCAGCTACAATTCCGGGTACCGCGTATGTCAGTTGTCAGCCGCCGACAAGTCCTCGCGTCTGGAGGTCCGTGGGCGCTGCTCACGCTGGTTGCCGGCGCCATCCCGGCGCGTGGCGCGCCGCCGCCGCCGCGCTTCGGTGAGCCGCGGCCATTCAGCTTCGACAGCTTGCGCGCGCGCGCCAAAGCGCTGGCGACCAAGCCGTACGTTGCGCCCCCGGCACCATCGCAGACCGTCGGCAAGGTCGATTTCGACGCCGTCCAGGCGATCAAGTTCCGCGCCGACCGGGCGCTATGGCCGACCGGCCCCGGTGCCTGCCCGGTACGACTGTTCCACGTCGATCGCTTCAATCCGTTAGGCGTGCGCATCAACGAGCTGTCAAACGGCCAGGCGCGCGAACTCCTCTATTCGCCCGACTGCTTCGACTACAAAAATGCGGCGCTCGCCGACACGCTGCCGCCCGACCTTGGGTTTTCCGGCTTTCGCGTCATGGACGGGCGCGGCAAGGAAACCGACTGGCTGGCCTTCCAGGGAGCGAGCTATTTCCGCACCTCCGGTGAGGACAACCAGTACGGCGCCTCGGCGCGCGGCATCGCCATCAACACCGCCATGCCCGAGCCGGAGGAGTTTCCGCGCTTCGTGGAGTTCTGGCTGGAAGAGCCGAGCGCGGATGCGGCGTCGATCACCATCTACGCGCTGCTCGACGGGCCAAGCATCTCCGGCGCCTACCGCTTCGAGGCGGTGAAGGGCCGCGGCGCCATCATCGATGTCAGCGCCGATCTCTACGCACGCACCGATATCGAACGTGTCGGCGTCGCGCCGCTCACCAGCATGTTCTGGTATGGCGAGAACGACCGGCGCTATGCGACCGACTGGCGTCCCGAGATCCACGACAGCGACGGCCTCGCCATGTGGACCGGGGTCGGCGAGCACATTTGGCGGCCGCTCAACAATGGCCCGATGGTGCGCACCAACACATTCTCCGATGCCTCGCCCAAGGGCTTCGGCCTGATGCAGCGCGATCGCGACTTTGCCGAATACCAAGACGACGGCGCCTTTTACGACAAGCGCCCAGGCATCTGGGTCGAGCCGATCGGCGATTGGGGAGCGGGCGCCGTGCAGCTCGTCGAGATCCCGACGAGGGACGAGACGAACGACAACATCGTCGCCTATTGGGTGCCGAAGAAGCCGGTGCGTGCCGGCGACGAGCTTGCGTACGCCTATAAGCTCTATTGGCAGAATGACGAGCCGCATCCGCCGGTCAACATCGGGCGAGTGGTGTCGACGCATAGCGGTGCGGGCGGCGTTCCCGGCGTTCCCCATCCCAACGATGACGACAAGCGCAAGTTCGTCATCGATTTCGCCGGCGGTCCGCTGACGAGCATGGAGCAGCGCTTCGACGTGACGCCGATGGTGTCGCATTCGCGCGGGCGCATCGACAACGCCTACGTCGTCAAGGTCGTCGGCACCGACCGCTGGCGTGCGTTGTTCGACTTGACGACCGAAGGCGATGGCCCGGTCGACCTCCGCTGCTACCTGCGCCTCGGAGACGAGACCCTCTCCGAGACGTGGATGTACCAATGGAACCCGAAAGTGTGAGCTAGGCCGCTCGATTCTGCGGGCGTAGCGCCAGCTCGATCGGGTTGACGCCGCCGTCCATGGACAGCGCACGCGCGCGTGCGGCGCGCACGGCCGCGTCGCGCTCGATCGAAGCGAGGATCGCCATGCTGGCGACGGGGCGGCTGGCCTCGATCGAGCGGACAAGTGCCAGGAGGCCGATGAAGGTCAACACTCCGGAGGTAGCGAAGGCGTATTCCCATTGCCGTCGCGCGCTTTCGAAATCTGCCGGAAGTGTCGTCCAGCCGCCGGTCTCCACGTCGATGGGAAAGGCGACGACCCAGAACATGAGCTGCGCCAGGCAAGTTAGCACGAGCGCGGCGATCGACCAGCCGAGCGACGTGGAATTGCCGCGGACCAGATAGGCATGGAAGCCAATGGCAGAAGCGGACAACAGCATTGCGCCAACAAACAGCGCCCAACCGTGATGCGCCGTCTGCAAGGTGACGTAGTCCACTTGCTTCAGTGACAGGTTGGCGGACATATCGAAGACGTGCGCACCGGCCGACATCAATGCCACGGCCGTCAGCGCGATGGCCGTCAATTGCACACTGTCGAGCAGATACCATTGGTATTGCTTGAGACGCGCACGCTGCATTATCGAATCTCCGTACCTTCGGCGTGAGACAACGCGGCCGTCCGGGTTCCCTCGATCTCGGCGCGGACCGCATGAAGGCGTCTCTTGCCGCCGTAACTCTGGTCGCGAGGGCTAAGTTCCTGCAAGGCACACCGCGCTCGGTGCCGTGCACGCGCCGCTCGAAGCTATGAAGAATTTTTCCGCTGGGCTCAGATGGAACGGGGTGCACAATGTCGCCGTTGATTCTGCCGGCCTGCGCCACGCGCCGGCGCTAGCTTCGAGAGGGTGGGCATGCTCGATGGGTTTCACTGGACGCGGGTAGTCTCAAAGCAGCTGCGCTTCCTCTATGAAGAGATCACCACGCTGCCGCCGCCGCCGAAGATGAAAGAGATGGCCGAGGACATCGACCGCGGCCTCGCGGCAGCGTCCGGTGCGACCGCTTCCCAGCCATCCGGCGATATCCCGAATGCGGAGCCGGCTTATCCAAAAACATCCGCCATATCGAGCACTTAACCCAATACCCGGATTCGCGTTCCCAAAGCGCCAGGGTGCGGCAATTGGCTTGGCGATGGTGCAGTGCGGAACCAGCGCCGGCTCCTTAACGTTTGTTGCATGAACGTGAAGGAGTACTCGCGATGAGCAAAGTCTTGATCTGTGAGGACGACGCTTTTCTTGCCGCCGATCTCTCGATGAGCGTCGGAAGCGCGGGGCATTCGGTGCAGGGCGTCTATGCCAACGCGCGCGACGCGCTTGCCGCAGCCAGCGATCAAACGCCCGACATCGCCATCATCGATCTGGAGCTCGCGGACGGTCACACCGGCAGCAGCATCGCACGGACGCTGCAGGCGATGGGCGTCAAGGTGATCGTCCTCTCAGGGCATCCCAACGTGGGCGCCGGATTGGGAACCGTGCCACATACCTATGTCGCCAAACCGGTCAGTCCGGAGATGGTCGACTTCCTGCTCAATCCGCCGCGCGCTGTGGGTTCCGATGCCGACAAGAGCTTCGACACCGCGCGCGCAGCCAACTGAGCCCACTCAACACTGCTGCATGCAAAGTGAGATGGCCCCACTCGTGAGAGTTGGGGCCATTTTGTTTGTCAGCGAAGCGTCGGACGATTCTTACGCCGCGCATAAACCCCAAATGAGCGGAACCGCTCGCCTTACCCTAGCGTTCGCTCAAAGAAAGAAAAAAGGGATCGGCACATGTTGGAAACTGTAATCATCGTCATACTCATCCTCGCCCTTGTCGGTGCGTTGCCGAATTGGGGGCATAGCCGCAGTTGGGGTTACGGTCCGTCCGGACTCCTCGGCACGGTTTTGATCATCGTCCTCATCATCTATTTGCTGCAACGGGTGTAGTCGGCTCGGCCGTGACGGCATGACATCAGGGCCGCCCGCCTGGCTCAGGTATTTTTCTATCTTTCGGCGGGATTTCCGTACGCACGGTATCGAGGTGTGCGTCGCGCAGGTCCGGGAACATCTTCGCCCACACGCCCGTCAGCACGATTGATCCAACGCCTCCGAACACGGCCGCTCCGATCGGGCCGAGGAAGCGTGCCGCCACGCCACTTTCGAACTCACCCAATTCGTTCGACGCACTGATGAACAACGACGACACGGCGGTCACGCGCCCGCGCATCGGATCGGGCGTCACGATCTGAATCAGGCTCTGCCGAACGAAGACCGAGACGGCGTCCGCGGCGCCGAGCGCTGCCAGCGCCAGCATCGATACCCAGATCCACGTCGACACCGCGAAGATGACGGTCGCCACGCCATAGGCGGCGACCGAGACCAGCATCCAGTAGCCGGCGTCGCGCTGGATCGGACGCGTGCTGAGTGCAAGCGCCATTAGCCCGCCGCCGATGGCCGGGCCGGAGCGAAGCAATCCGAAACCTTCCGGTCCGATGTGCAGGACGTCACGCGCGAACACGGGCAGCAGCGCCGTCACGCCGCCCAGAAGGACGGCGAAGAGATCGAGGGAGATGGCGCCGAAGACGATCTTGTTGGACCACACATAGGCGAGCCCCTCGGCGATCAACTTGAGGCGCCCGCCACCCTTGTGGTCCGGCTTGGTGTTGGCGGCGATGAATGTCACCGCGACGCCGGCCGCGACATAGAGCATCGCCGCCGTCCAGTATGCGGCAGGAACCGAAACGGCGCACAAGACGCCGCCGAGCCAGGGTCCGATCACCATTCCGATCTGAAAGGCGAGCGTGTTCCAACCGATGGCGCGCGGCAGGATCTCGCGCGGCACGAGCATCGGCCCGAGCGAGGCACTGGCCGGCATGGTGAAAGCGCGGCCCACGCCGAACAGGGCCGCCACGGCGAAGATGGCGACGAGGCTCGGGTGATCGAGGCCGGCGATGATGGCGAGGCTGACGGAGCAGACGACCTGCAGCGCGCAGCAAGCGAGAAGAATCTTCCGCCGGTCATATCGATCGGCGGTTTCCCCGGCGAGCAGCACCAGCGCCAGCATGGGGACGAACTGCACCAACCCGATCATGCCAACAAGAAAGGACGAATAGGCGATCGAGTGGTCGACGCGCGCGATCGAATAGACTTGCCAGCCAAGCGTCACGCTTTGCGTCAGCATGGCGACCGACGACAGGAAGCGCGCGAGCAGCAGAAGACTGAAGTTGGGGTAGCGCAAAAACGGCAGATCTTGCATTCGACGCATATGGAAGCTCGTTTCGGCGGCAGGCAAGGGCGCCGCCCTCAGGCGGCGCGTGGAGGCGACGTTATCGCTGTGGATTGGGTCGGCAATCAGCGGCGGCCGAGCGGCTGGCTTGCATAAGCTGCCGGGCGCCTGGCAGCAAAGCCATTCGTCAATTTCCGGCGACGTTGCCCATCGATCGGCTGCCCAATCGGTACCATCGCCCTAAGCCGCGTCTCATTTGCAAACGGTTTGGTTGCGGATGGTCTGACGACAGATTGAGTAACTCAAACATCCCAAGAACTGCTTAGTATTAGGGCACTCCTTACCTCTCTCCCGTATAACAGCCGGCAGATTTTCCGACGTGCGATTTCCTGTTCGGGGGCTTTTCATGAAAACAGCAGGGTCAACTGCGGGCGCGCCGCTTCCCACCAGAAGCGAATCCGAGGCGATGCGCAAACGCGCGGCGGCACTGCGCGCCGCGGGGTCGCAGCCCGATCAGATCGACCGGATCAATCTCTGGCTCGAGGTGGCCCTCAACAACATGGCGCGCGGTTTGTCCATGTTCGACGCCAACCAGAAGCTCATCCTGTGCAATGAGATGTACCGGCGAGATCTACGCGCTGCCCAAGCAGCTGACGCGCCCGGGCACACCCCTTGCTCGCATCGTTCGTCATCACGTCAAGCGGGAGACGGGGCGCGATCGCCCAGCAGACCAGCGCGCCCAGCGCCAATGGATCTCCGGCCATCTCGCCAAGCTGGCTCTCGGCAAGCCGTTCAATCACACGCAGCAGCTCAGCTCGGGACGCACGATCCTCGTCACCAATCAGCCTTTGTCCGACGGGAGCTGGGTCGATCTCCAGGAGGACATCACCGAGCGCTGCCAAGCCGAAGAGAAGATCTCATGGCTCGCGCGGCATGATGCGCTGACCGAGGTGCCGAACCGCTTTCATTTTCACGAGCAGCTCGATCAAGCGCTGCAAGGCCTTCGGCGCGGCGACGGACTAGCCGTGCACTGGATAGACATCGACCACTTCAAAGACGTCAACGATGACCTCGGGCACCCCGCCGGAGACGCCCTTTTGCGCAGCATCGGCGCGCGTCTGCGGCACCAGCGTGCGCCAACCGGATTTTGTCGGCCGCCTCGGCGGTGACGAGTTCGCCGTCGTGCAGATGGGCGTCACGACGGCGGCGCAGGCAACGGCTTTCGCCAAGCGTATCCTCCGTTCCATCAAGGAAACGCACCAGTACATGGGCCAGCCTATCGACATCGGCGCGAGTATCGGCATCGCCTTGGCGCCCGCGCACGGCAGGACTGCCGAAGAGCTATTGAAGGCGGCCGATCTTGCGCTCTATCACGCGAAAGCAAGCGGGCGCGGCGCGTTCGAGCTTTTCGACCCGCTGTTCGGATATGAAAAGAGAGGCGCCGGCGCCGATCGAGGGCGATCTCGCCAACGCACTCAAGGAGCGGCAGTTCGAGCTGCACTACCAGCCCATCGTTGATGCCAAGACCGGCGCCACGCATGAGCTGCGAAGCGTTGATGCGCTGGCGCCACCCGAGCGAGGGACTGATCCCTCCGATGGATTTCATCCCGCTGGCCGAGGAGACGGGCCTCATCGTGGCAATGGGGGAGTGGGCCATTCAGCAGGCCTGCAAGGACGCGTCGGTATGGCCGAACGCGATCGGCGTGACGGTGAACCTGTCGTCGTCGCAATTCAGTTGCTCCGACCTGTTCGGCACGGTCAGCAACGCTTTGTCGCGTTCGCGCCTGCGGCCCGATCGTCTCGAGCTGGAGATCACCGAGTCGGTGCTGCTCCGTGACGACCCTTCGACGCTGCAGACGTTGCACAGATTGCGCGCCCTCGGCGTGCGCATCGCGCTCGACGACTTCGGCACCGCCTTCGCCTCGCTCGAGCTATCTGCGCAGTTTCCCCTTCGACACCATCAAGATCGACCGCAGCTTCGTGCGCGAGGTGCCGCAGCGGGCTGACTGCACGGCCATCATCGAGGCCATGGCAGGGCTTGCCAAAAAACTGCAAATGTCGACGGTTGCCGAAGGCATCGAGACGCAACAGCAGGCATCGAGCCGCAGAATCCGCCGGCTGCGATCAACTGCAGGGCTTCCTGTTCAGCAGGCCGATACCGGCGGCAGAGATTGTCGTCCTATTGCAGAAGGCGTCGATGCCGAAGGGCCGATCGACGAGATCACGGCGCAGGCTCGATTCCTGATCGCAGCGTCGGCGGCCACCTACACCCTGCAATATGGCGTCGAGCGCCGACTACGCGGTGACGCCCCGACCCATCTACAAGGCCGACGGCCGCAAGCTCCCCGATTGCTACGCGCAGCCGTCCGCACTGCGCGGCGAGCTGACCGCCAAGCTCGGCGCCTTCCCGCTGTTCTCATTCTGGGGACCGGCAACGGATATTGCCTCGTCGCGCTGGATCGCCGATGCGGCGCTGCACGTGATGGCGACGCGAGACCCGACGCTGACCCTCGTCTATCTTCCGCATCTCGACTACGGCCTGCAGCGGCTGGGGCCTGACGATCCCGCCATCGTCAAAGACCTCGGCGAGATCGATGCCGTCGCCGGCATGCTGATCGACGCGGCGGCAAGCTCGGGCCGGCGGGTGCTGATCGTCTCGGAGTACGGGATCGTCCCCGTCAGCCGCCCGGTTCATATCAATCGCGTCCTGCGCGAGGCGGGGCTGCTCGCCGTCCGCGACGAGGACGGCGGCGAGCTGCTCGATCCGCCGCAATCGCGTGCCTTCGCGCTTGCCGATCACCAGGTCGCCCACGTCTATGTCGCCGACAAGAGCGACGTTCCGCGCGTGCGCGCGCTCATCGAGCGTGTCGACGGCGTCGCCGAGGTCTGGGGCGAAGCGGAAAAGCGCGCGCACGGTCTCGACCACGAGCGCTCCGGCGAGCTGGTCGTGCTCGCCGAGCCCGATGCGTGGTTCACCTACTACTATTGGCTCGAGGATGCGCACGCGCCCGATTTTGCTCGCACCGTTGAGATCCACCGCAAGCCCGGCTACGACCCGGTCGAGCTGTTCCTCGATCCCGCCATCGCGCTTTCCCAAGCTGGCGATCGGCTGGCGGCTGGCCAAGCGCGCCCTCGGCATGCGGGCGCTGATGGATGTGATCCCGCTCGATGCCTCGCTGGTGCGCGGCTCCCACGGACGCGCCGATACGTCCTTTGCGCGCGGGCCGCTGGTCATGTCATCTGAGGCGGCGCTGCTACCCGAAGGAACCATCGATGCCGGCCAAGTGAAGCAATTGATGCTCGACCATGTGTTCGGCACGGACGCGAAGGCGAGCCTCTCCGCGGCAGGGGCGCCGGCGCATCCATGATCGATGCGCTGGAGAGCGTGATCCTGGTCGACACATGTGACCGTCCCCTCGGTACGGCGCCCAAGCTCGACGTGCACCAGCGGGGCGATCTCCACCGTGCCTTCTCGGTCATCATCCACGACGGCGCCGGGCATGTGCTTCTGCAGAAGCGCCACCCGGCCAAGTACCACTCCGGCGGGTTGTGGACGAACGCCTGTTGCGGTCATCCGCGCCCCGGCGAGGCGACGCAGGACGCGGCTTCGCGCCGGCTGGCGGAAGAGATGGGCTTCTCCTGCCCGCTAACGCCGCTGCAATCGCTCATCTACCGAGCCGACGTCGGCAACGGGCTCGTCGAGCACGAGTTCGTGCACATTTTCACGGGATGCTGGCAGGGGAAGGTGGAGCCGGCCGCGGACGAGGTGGAGGCGTACGCCTGGTCGCCTCTCGAAGCCGTGCAGATCGATGCCGCTGACAACCCGGGGCGCTACACGGCCTGGTTCCGGCTGTACCTGCAGGACACGCAGATCGCCACCGGCGTTCTCCACGCGACCTCTTAGAGGGGTCTGATTTTTGTGGTACCGCCTGCCCGGGTTGAACGGGCGGCCTCTCGAGCGGAACCGCCAAGCGCCGGGGTTGCTTTACGGCAGTGCCGCAATTTGCAAACAGAAGCAACGGAAGGACACGCCATGGCGAAGAACACCATCTGCCTTTGGTATGACAAGGACGCCGAGGCTGCCGCCCGCTTCTACGCCGCGACCTTTCCCGACAGCGCGGTCGGCGCCGTCCACCGTGCGCCCAGCGACTATCCATCCGGCAAGAAAGGCGACGTGCTGACGGTCGATTTCACCGTCTTCGGCATTCCCTGCCTCGGCCTCAACGGCGGCCCCGCCTTCAAGCAAAGCGAAGCGTTCTCCTTCCAGATCGCCACCGAGGATCAGGAGGAGACCGACCGCTACTGGAACGCCATCGTCGGCAACGGCGGCCAGGAGAGCGCGTGCGGCTGGTGCAAAGACAAATGGGGCCTATCCTGGCAGATCACCCCGCGCGTGCTGACCGAGGCGATGGCGGCCGGCGGCGCCGAAGCCAAGCGCGCCTTCGATGCGATGATGGGCATGAAGAAGATCGACGTCGCTGCGATCAAGGCGGCGCGGCGCGGCTGAGGCGCCAAGACGAGGTCTTCCACTGATCGCGTGTCTCGACGCGGTCGATGGCTGATCCGCACCCGAGTCGACGGGGTAGGCGCCTGAATTTGGTTGGTACCGCCTACCCGGGTTGAACGGGTGACCTCTAGATCCACAATCTAGCGCTCTAACCAACTGAGCTAAGGCGGCATACCAGCAACATCAGCGACTTAGGTCTTCGACCAACGCAAAGTCAATCCGTTGGCCTCCTGTCGCTTGCGTGGCACGAGCAGCTAAAAGCCGCGCCAGGCAGGCCCTCCGGGCCCGCAGGACCGCTCAAATACAGCGGCCGGGCGCGCGAAGCAAGAACTGGGTCAACAACGGCCCCGACCGGCGGCACCCGTCGCGGCACGCGTGCCCGTCAGCGCGGCTGCGCCTTCTGCGCCGCCTCGCTCACCAGCCGACCGAGGACGTGCGACTGGTGGGCGAAAGATTGCATCTGCTTTTGTGCGTAGCGCTGCTGGATCTCGATGTATTCCTTGAGGTCGCGGGCGCGCGAAAGCTCGGTGGCAAAAGCAAAGCTCGCCTGGATGTTCTGCTCGGCGAATTTGGATATTTGGGACTGCATCTCCGCCGCGCTGGAGGTCATCGCGCCCTGCGACGCCGAGAGCGTGTCCTGGACCTTGCGCGCCATGTCGATGAACTGATTGAAGGCGTTGCGGGCCTGCTCGACGTTGCGCTCGGCGAGTTCGCGGACGGCCTCCGGAAACTCGAACTGCGGCTTGTCGGACATCGGGGGGTCTCCTCCTTCGGGCCAGGATGGTTGTCGTGCCCGCTCCTGGTTTTCGGGCAGTTCGCGAATATACCGCGATCTGTCGCATAAGGGTCGCGAAATGAATGTGGATACCGAACGGCGCGGCGTTGCGCTCATGGACGGAAGCCCCTCATCGCGCTAACAGATTTAAAGCCTTGGTATTTCAACCATGCCCGTAGACGGCCCGCGCGCATCGCCGCCACCGACCGCAGCCGGCCCTGAGAAGGCGCTCGCAGGCTGCGTCGATCCCGCTTGGCTCATCGACCCCGCCAAAGGCCGCGTCCTCGCCGCCAACGCCGCCGGCGCCGCGAGGCTGGGTCTTCGTCCCGACGCCGCCTCTGGAACGCTCGACGCGGCCATGCCGGCGCTGGTGCGCCTGCGCGCCATGCTGCGCGAGCCGCAGAGCGGGGATCGTCGCGAGCCGCTGGTCTTCTGGACCGCCTACGGCGCCGAAAGCCTTCTGTGCGATGTTGCGGCCATGCCGGCGGATTCGGCATCACCCGCGGCGCTCATGCTGGTCTCGATCGCCTCGGCCCAGGCGAAGCGGCCGACGGCGGCGGCCGTCGTCGCCGAACCCCCAGTGTCACTGCCGACGCCCAGCGCGCCGGCGTCGGTCGAGGACACCGCAACGATGACCAAGATCGCGCGTGCCATTCGCAGCGGCTTTGCCGGCGGGCGCGGCGCAGCTCCGCCGCAAGGCGTCGACGCCGACGAAGACGGCGAGCAGCCGCAAGACGCACGCGGCATTGCCGTTTCCAAGCTGGCACACGAGCTGCGCACGCCCTTGAGCGCCATCGCCGCGGCGGCCGAGATCATGAAGGACCAGCGCTTCGGCTCGATCGCCAACGAGCGCTATCGCGGCTACACCTCCGACATCCACGACAATGCCCGGCACGCGCTGGCTTTGATCAATCGACTGCTCGGTGGCGACACGCTGCAGGATTTAGGGAGCGGCTTGCCGCGTACCGAGCTTGACCTCAACGCGCTTGCGGAAAGCTCGGTGTCCGCCATGCGGCCGCTGGCGGAAGAAGCCGGCATCAAGCTCGCCAACGATTCCCATGCGGCCCTGCCGCTGGTCACCGCCGATGCCACGACAATCAAGCAGATTCTCTTCAACCTGATGGCCAATGCCGTCAAATTCACCCCGCGCGGCGGCGAAGTACGCGTCGTCACCGGGCTCGGATATGACCGATCGGTATTTGTTGCCGTGCAGGACACCGGCGTCGGCATGACGACGGAGGCGATCGCCGCTGCACTGAAGGCGGAGGTTCCCGACAATCCTCAACCGAAAGAAGAGGGCGGTCACGGCATCGGCCTGCCGCTGGCACGCGATCTCGCCAAGGCGAATGGTGCGCGGCTCGAGTTCGATAGCGCACCGAACGCGGGCACTGCTGTTGCGCTGATCTTCCCGCGCGAACGCGTCGTCGCGCGCGTCGAGCACACGCGCACTGCTGCCGTTTCAAATTAGACAATTTCTAATCTATTGGAGTCGCACGCGCTTTTGTTGACTGTGGCGCTGCCATAACGTTAGTGGTGATCCTGCACGGGGCTCGCCACTCTCCGCCCCATTCAACAATTCACCGATACCGGGGCCTTGAACCCCGACTATTGGAGCAAGCGATGCGGTTTCCCAGCGCCTTGTTGCGCCATGCGGCCTGTGCGGCCGCGCTCGCCACCGCGAGCCTTGCCTCTGCCCATTCGGCGCACGCCGCAGGCGAGGTCAACATCTACTCCTATCGCGAGCCGGGCCTAATCAATCCGCTGCTCGAGACGTTCGCCAAAGAGACCGGCATCAAGACGAACGTCGTGTTCGCTTCCAACGGCCTCATCGAGCGGCTCGCCGCGGAAGGCAAGAACAGCCCCGCCGATATCCTATTGACCCAGGAGTCCGGCCTGTTGCTGCAGGCCGTCAATGCCGGCGTCACCCAGCCGATGCACTCGGACACGATCGACGCCGCGATCCCTGCGAGCCTGCGTGACGATAAGGACCAATGGTTCGGCCTGACGCGCCGCGCGCGCGTCGTCTACGCCTCGAAGGACCGCGTCAAGCAGGACGCGATCACTTACGAGGAGCTTGCCGATCCCAAATGGCGCGGCAAGATCTGCATTCGCTCCGGTCAGCACACGTACAACGTGGCTCTCGTCGCCTCGATGATCGCCCATCACGGCGAGGAATACACCGAGAAGTGGCTCAGCGGTCTCAAGGCCAACCTGGCGCGCCGCCCCGCCGGCGGCGACCGTGAAGCCGTGCGCGATGTGCAGGCCGGCCTGTGCGACATCGCCATCGGCAACACCTACTACATGGCGGCGATGCTGAAGAACCCGGACCAGAAGGCGTGGGCGGACGCCGTGCGCATCGTCTTCCCCAACGCCAACGACCGCGGCACGCATGTCAACATCTCGGGCATGGCGCTGACCGCCAACGCCCCGAACAAGGACAATGCCATCAAACTGATGGAATTCCTCGCTTCGCCCGAGGCGCAGCGGATCTATGCCGAAGCCAACGGCGAATACCCCGTGGTCGAAGGCATTCCCGCCTCGCCGCTGGTGCAAAGCTGGGGGCCGCTCAAGGCCGACCAACTACCGCTGAGCAAGATCGCTGCCTTGCGCAAGCAGGCTTCCGAGCTCATCGACCGCGTTCAATTCGATCAGGGGCCAACCAACTGATGTCTGAGATCGATACGTTTCAAAAAGGCCGCCCGTCTCGCGACTCCGCGATCCCGGCAGCCGCCATGCTCCCCGCCCCCGAGCGTCTCGTCGGCGTCGGCTTCCGCTGCTGGCTGCAGGGTTTCCAGACCAGCGACATCGGCTGCTGGGAGGTTGCCTGGCAGGAGTTCTCCCGCGCTGTCGGCCCGCGCGCGGCCAAGCCGCTGATGACCGAGCTCGCCTGCTGGGTGCGCGCGGTGCAGGACTCGGCCGAGCGCCGCATCGAGGTCTATCCGGCGCAGTGCCGCCGCTTCTGCCGCGATGAATGCCTGGCCATCTCTATGGTCGCTGCGTGCCAGCACAGCACGTGCCCCGCGTTCCGCGCCTGCGCAGTGGCGCTGCTCGGATCGGACGAGGTCGAGGAAGCCATCGAGGGCGCCGAAAGCTTCGCGCGATCCCTGAAGGATGCCGGACAGATCCTTTCGCCCGGCACAGTATTCATGGGCGCCGGCCTCGTAACGCCGGCTTCGCGCCGCCTCTGCTGAGATGGCGCTCGCCGCAAGGTGATGTGACGGAAAGCGCCGCGGCCGATGTCTGTGCGAGGCCCTGAACCGTACGCTCCCCGGTTGGCCAAAGGGCCTGCCGGGGTTCTTGGTCTTACACCTCACTTTGCGCGTGCGCGGCGGTGGCTTGGCGCCTCGCCCGCCTGGACCGCGGTCGTCGCGCTCGTTCTCTTCATCGTCGTGCTGCCCATCGCCACGGTCTTGCTGCTGGCGCTCAACCCTGCCGACAACATCTGGCCGCACCTCGTTTCAACCGTCCTCCCCGGCTCGCTCTGGCGCACGCTGCTGATGTCGGGTGGCGTCGCGGCCGTGACCTTCGCCATCGGCACGGCGGCGGCGTGGCTGGTCACCATGTACCGTTTCCCCGGACGTGAAGTGCTCGACCGGTTGCTCGTGCTGCCGCTGGCGGTGCCGACCTACATCATCGCCTATTGCTATGTGGAGCTGCTCGACTATGCGGGGCCGGTGCAGACTTTCCTACGCTCGGCTTTCGGCTTCGCCGGTCCCGGCGACTATTGGTTTCCGCCGGTGCGCTCGCTGGGTGGCGCCATCTTCATCCTCTCCGCCGTCCTCTACCCGTACGTCTACCTGACGGCGCGCGCGAGCTTCGCGCAGCAATCGGTATGCGTATTGGAAGTGGCGCGCACGCTCGGCCGCTCGCCGCTCGCGACGTTCACCGACGTGGCGTTGCCGTTGGCGCGGCCGGCCATAGCCGCGGGCGTCGCGCTCGTCATCATGGAATGCCTCAACGACCTCGGCGCCGTGCAATACCTCGGTGTCGATACGCTGTCGGCGAGCATTTTCGCCACCTGGATGCAGCGCTCCAATCTCGGCGGTGCAGCGCAGATGGCAGCCGTCATGCTGGCGCTGGTCGTGGCGCTGTTCGCGATCGAACGCGCCGCACGCGGCGGAGCGCGCAGCCACCACACGACCGGGCGCTATCGCGCCATCCCGTTCCAGGAGATCATCGGTTGGAAAGGAGGGCTCGCCGCCGTCCTCGCCGCCCTGCCATTCGTACTCGGCTTCGTCATTCCGGTGCTCGTCATCGCGCAGGACGCCGCGACGCACACGAGCGGAGCGCTCACGAGCGGTTTCCTGCCGGCTGCCGGCAACAGCCTGCTGCTTGCCACCATGGCGGCCGGGGTGTGCGTCGCCGTCGCCATGACGCTCGGTTACGCACGCCGCGTCGCCGGCACGCGCTTCGTCCGCTCTTCGGTGCGCATCGCCGCGCTCGGTTATGCCGTGCCCGGCACGGTCCTGGCCATTGGCCTGCTCATACCGCTGGCGGCGTTGGACAATCACGTCGACGACTTCATGCGCGCGACATTCGGCGTCTCGACCGGGTTGCTGCTCTCCGGCTCGCTGTTCGCCATCACGCTCGCCTACGTGATCCGCTTCCTCGCCGTTGCGCTCGCACCCGTCGAGGCCGGCATGGACCGCATATCGCCTAGCCTCGATGCTGCGGCGCGCACGCTCGGTGAAAGCGCCCTTTCCGCGCTGTGGCGGGTTCACCTGCCGCTGCTCATGGCGCCCTTGGGCGCCGCCGCATTGCTGGTGTTCGTCGACTGCATGAAGGAGCTGCCGGCGACGCTGCTGCTGCGCCCGTTCAACTTCGAGACGCTGGCGACGCACGTCTATGGCTTTGCCTCGATCGAACAGCTCGAGCAGGCCTCGCTCAGCGCGTTGACCATCGTACTCGTCGGGCTCATTCCGGTGTTGTTGCTGCACGAGGCCGTCGCCGGCGGACGCCCCGGAGAAAGCCGGCGCTAGTCGACGACCTCCTCGTCGTCGAGCGGCTCCTCGAGCACCTCGCGCTCGGGCGAAACATGGTCGGCGAAGTCCTTCGCCCAGCCGATGTTCAGCAGCGCATCGCCCATGTTGACGATGGGCAGCGTCGTGCGCCCGATGATGATGCCGCGCCGCGGCGAGGTTACTTCGACCGCCACGTCCTCGTATGGATTGGCCACGTGGCCGACGACCTCGCCCACATTGACGCCGTCGCCGATGCGCTTCGTCGTGCGGAATACGCCGCCCTCCGGCGAGCGCAACCAGCTCGAGGCATTGATCAAGACCGGTGCGCGGCGGTCGGACCCGGAAGCCTCGGCGCCCTCTCCCAACTCGAGCATGCCCATCTTCGCCATCACGCCGGTGATACCGTCGACGCCGGCGCGAATGGCGAACTCGTCGAACCGCAGCCCCTCGCCGCCTTCGTAGCTCAGCACGTCGACACCCGCTTCGCGCGCGGCCTCGCGCAGCGAGCCGGGGCGCTCGGGGCTCTCCAACATGACATCGGCGCCGAACGCGCGGCCGAGCTCCTGCACCCGCGGCCGTTTGCGGAACACGCAGCGGATCTGCGGCAGATTGATGCGATGGATGGCGGCGGTATGCAGGTCGATGCCGACTTGCGAGCGCTTGACGATCTCGCTGAGGAACAAATGCGCCAGCCGCGCAGCCAACGAGCCGTTCGCCGACCCCGGAAACGAGCGATTGAGATCGCGTCGATCGGGCAAGTAGCGCGAACGGCTGATGAAGCCGAAAACGTTGACCACGGGGATGCACAAGAGCGTGCCCCCGATGCTTTGCGGATCGAGCGTGCGCAGCAGACGGCGGATGATCTCAACGCCGTTGATCTCATCGCCATGGATTGCCGCCGATACGAACATCGTCGGACCGGGCTGGGCGCCGTGCAGTACGTGCACCGGCAGCGTGACAGGTGCATGATTGGACAGCTTGGAGATGGGCAGGTCCACCAGCCGACGCTCGCCCGGCTGGACGGCCAATCCTCCGACGACGAACGGCTGCCTCACGGTGACGCTCCGCTGTGGCGCTGCGCTGGTCTTGCCGGCGGGAAGGTGCACGAGGTGCCGCGGGCGTGCAAGTCATGGTGCATACGTGCATGCACCGTCCCCGCGATGAGGAGTCGCGGCCCAAACGTGTCCACACCAAACTGTGCAACTATCTGCGAAAGACGTGCGCCACTTTCCCCGCCACCTCGTCAACGGGCCCCGGTCCGTATAAAAAACTCCTGGACGTTAAGAAAAAGCGCCGCTTCAAGGCCGCAATGTCAGCTCGCTGCTTGCACCCCGGCAGAGCCACCTTTAAGACTTACGACGTCCGTCAGGTTACCCGAGTGCTCGCTGAGCCGGAGAGCTTCCGACTTGGGTCGCTGACGAGGTGAGACTGGGTAGCGCGCTCAAGGCGGCAGGGGTTCATGAAACGCCCGAGGCATACCATGCGACGCTACACCTGGGCGTTCGCCATCGTATGCTTCCTCGTCATCCTGCTGGCAGCTCCGCTGCTTTTCAGTGACCGCTACAGCCGCCTCACCCTGCAGAGCGGCGCCGTGTTCGCCGCCTCCAACAACAGCTACAGCCTGAGCGCACCTGTGCGCCTGATGACCGGGCCGACGATCGAGCTCGAAGGCGGCACCCTGTCCGTCCCTCCGAGCCGTACGGGGTTGGCGCGTGGTGGGCAGATGATTGCCATGCTCATCACCGGCAGTGGGCCGCAGATGACCTTGGAGAAGGCGACCTTCACCGCCGACTTCTCGGCGCGCGAGCCGACTTTCTCGCAGGATGGCGGGCGGGCGGACATTGCCCCGCTGGTGAAGGCGCTGCAACGGATGCAGTTCGACGGTCTCATCGTGCGCGACAGCACAGTGCGGATCAAGATGTCCGACGGATCGATCGTCGATATCGAGGACGTTAACGCGACGATCGCCGCCAAGCCGAACGGCGGCGTGCATGCGGTAGGGTCGATCAGTTTCCGCGGCGAGAAGCTGAACTTCGACACGACGCTCGGCGCCAGTTTCGATGCGCAGGGCATGTCGCGTCCGGTCAGCGCCACGTTCGCCGGCGCCCCGCTCACGGCGACCCTCGAAGGCAGTCTCATGCTAGGCGAGAGCCCGCAGCTCCTCTCGCCGCAAGCCGAGCTGTCGTCGGACGATTTGCGTGCCACCGCGCGCTGGCTCGGAGTCAAGTGGCCGGCCGGGCGAGGCTTCGGAGCGTTCCACCTCAAGGGGCAACTGGAGTGGGTCGACCGCACCGTCGCCTTCCAGGACGCAACCCTAGAGCTCGACGAGAACGACGCGAGCGGCACCTTGTCGGTCAATTTCGGCGGCGCTCGCCCAACTGTCGAAGCCACGCTCGGCCTAAAGACGCTCGATCTGTCGCGGTACCTCAAGAGCGTTGACCCAAATGCCAAGGCCAGCAGCCTCCTCGCCAGGGTGCGCGCGGCGAGCGGGCTCGAGGTCCCCCTCATTCAGGCGGTCGATGCGGACTTCCGCATTTCTTCCGACAGCGTGGTGCTACCCGACCTCAACATCGGACGCAGCGCGGCAACCGTGTCTCTGCGCAACGGCAAGTTGCTTGCCGACTTGGCCGAACTGGAGATCGACGACGGCACGCGCGGCGGCGGTCAGATCCGTATCGACATGAGCGGCGCCAATCCGATCTATAGCGTGCAGGCGAAATTCGAGGCCGCCGACGTCGGGCGCTCGATTCAGGCGACGTTCGGCCACCCGACGGTGCAAGGACGCGGCCTCGTGACGGTCGACCTTACGGCGGCAGGCAACACCGGCGAGACGCTGTTGCGCTCGCTCGACGGCAAGCTGGGCGTCGTCCTCGCCGAAGGCGGGCGCATCGGTCTCGACGTCAACAAGTTGGCCGACGCCAAGCGAGCCGCCTGCGCCCGATATCTGGAAAGACGTGAGCGCGAGCGCCATTTCCGTCGATAGGCTCGAAGCGCGCTTCATCGTGACCCAGGGAATTATCCGCACGCAATCTGCGGAAGCCGTGTCGGGCGAGCGCGCCGTTACAGCCGTCGGCGCCGTCAGTCTCCTCGACCGGCTCATCGACATGGAGCTGGCCGTCGGTGATATCGCCAAGGAGCAGCCACGTGTCGCCGCCGACGCGCCTGCGACGGTTGGTGCGCTAAAGCTGCGAAAGCGCGAGATCATCAAGGTGCACGGCCCGTGGTCGGCACCCGCCATCCGCTCGGGCCCGCCCAGCGAGGAAGTGCACAAGTTCGGTCCGCCCAGCCCCGGCTGATCCCATCACAAAAGCCGCGCGATCTTGTCTGCAGCCGCGGTGCGCTGTTCCCCGCTCATGTGCAGGCCGCACTTCGTGCGCCGCCAAAGGATGTCGTCGGGGACAAGCGCCCACTCGTTGTCGCGCAGATAAATCACCTCGCGCTCTGTGAGACCGGCGCCAATCGCCTCCCCTAGGTCGGCAACGCTCCTCGCATCTCCCAGCATGTCGCCCACCAGTGAGCCATAGCGCCGCGCCAGACGGCCGAGAAATGCCGCGTCGAAGTCGCGATTGGCGCGGCACAGCTCTTTGATGAAGCCGGCGAGGCCGCCGTCTCCGAGGTCGCCTCCCGGTAGCGGGCTGCGCGCCGTCCAAGCCGGACCCATTGTGGGAAAATATGGCGCTAGCTGCGCCAGTGCCGCCTCCGCGAGGCGGCGGTATGTCGTCAGCTTGCCGCCGAGCACCGTGAGCAGAGGCGGGCTTTCATCCGCGCTCAGCTCGAAGCGATAGTCGCGCGTCATCGACGACGCTTCGCTACTGTCGTCATCATACAGCGGACGCACCCCCGCAAAGCTCCAAACGATGTCCGCGCGCGATGGTGGCTTGGCAAAGAACTGCCGCGCCAACCCGATGAGGTAGTCTTCCTCATCGGCGCAAATCGCCACGTCCTGAGGGTCGCCCGTATAGGCGACCTCGGTGGTGCCAATGAGGGTGAAGCGCTCCTCGTAGGGGATCGCGAAGACGACGCGGCCGTCCCCGCTTTGGCACAGGTAAGCGTCGTTGGCGCCAGCGATGCGCGGCACGACGATGTGGCTGCCTTTGACGAGGCGGACCTTGGCGGCAGGCTGGCCAGAGACAACGACATCACCAACCCGGTTCACCCACGGCCCGGCGGCGTTGATGAGAGCGTGGCCCCGCGCTTCACGCCGACCTGCGGCGGACTGAAGCTCGACGTGCCAGACACCCCCGTCAGCGCGCGCCGAAACCAGGCGCGTCCTTGGCGCAATGGTTGCGCCCCGCTGCGCCGCGGCGCGGGCGTTGAGAACCACGAGCCGCGCATCGTCGACCCGGCAATCCCAGTAGGCAAAGCCATGGGTCAACTCGCGGCTTAACGCGTGGCCGGCATGGTCACGCCGCAAGTCGAGCGCCTCGGACGCCGGGATGCGCCGACGCTGACCGAGGTTGTCATATAGGAACAAACCGGCCCGAAGCAGCAGCCCGGAGCGGCCGCCTGCAACCTGCGGCAAGACGAAACGCTGAGGCCAGATAACGTGGCCGGCGTTGGCCAGAAGCACTTCGCGCTCTTGCAGCGCCTCGCGAACGAGGCGGAATTCGAGGTGCTCGAGATAACGCAGGCCGCCATGAATGAGCTTCGAGCTCGCGGACGAGGTGGCGCCGCCGAGATCGGCCTTCTCGACGAGCAGCACTTTTAGGCCGCGTCCTGCGGCGTCTGCCGCGATACCGGCGCCGTTGATGCCGCCGCCGATAACGACAAGATCATAAAGCATGGCGACAGGCATAACACGGCTGGACTTACGGCACCGTTGCTGCCGCGCGCGGCGCCGGTGTGAGAAGCGAGACAACAACGAGCGTCAGAAACGCCGCCGGCAAAGCCAGAAGCGCGATCGCAAGCTCGACTATACCCCACCAAGGGGCGATCCCGCGCGCATGGGCATCGAGGGCCGTCCATGCAGCGTCCTTGGCAGGGCCTGCTGGAGCCGCCAGCCACGCGTCTTTCAGCTCGACGAAATATTGAAAAGCCTCGGTACCCCCGTTGGTCAGCGCGGAGCGTGCCTCGACGAACGCCACAGCGAAGTAATGGGTGCCGACAAGATAAAGTAACGCCACGCCAATTCCGACGAGCATGGCGCCGGTGGCGCCGTAAGCGTTGGCGCGCTTCCACCACAGCGCGGCGAACACGGCCGGAAACAAACCGACCGCGGCGATCACCAGGGCATAGGTGGCGAGTTCGAGAATGCTGCCGACCCGCGTGAGCGCCGCCAATGTGGCAACAACGAGAGCCGCGCCGGCGAGACCATAGGAGGCAAGCCGCGAGGCTTGGGGTCGGGGATTATCGCTGGCCCAAGGCTGGTCCACCCCGAGCGCGCGCACAATGGCGGACAGCGGGCCGCTGGCGGTCGTAACCGCAGCAGCAAGGGCAACAGCCGCCAGAAGCCCGAGCATCACATGATCGAGCCCAGCGATCTCGGGCAGCGCCAGAACGATCATGTCGGGGCTGATCGAGATGTCCTGCAGCCGTAGCGCCGCTCCAGCGTCGGGAAGAGCGGCGCAGGCCTGTGCCGCCGTCGCTGCGTCGGTCGCGGCGCGGCCGCAGATTTCGACCAGCCCCAACTTGCCATAGGTGAACATCCAGGCCGGCAAATCCGCGATCGGGGTGCGGTCCGCGAGCAACTGGATCAACGACAGCTTTGCATAGGCGGCGATGGCCGGCATCAACGTCAGGAGAGCGGCGACGAAAATAAGTCCCCACAGCGCCGCGCGACGCGCCTGTGGCGCCGGTACCGCATTAAGTTGCGCCGGAAGCATGCTGGGCAGCACGGCGATGCCGGCGGCGAGGCCAAGCACGATGCCGAGAAAATTTATCGGAGCGAGCGTCACGAATGCCGTCAGCATCGGCTTCATGACGGCGGGGTCGGCGAGCTCTTGCTCGAGCAGCGTTTGCTCGATGCCTTGCACTTGCCCCAGCGCGTGGCCGTAGGCGAGTTGCGGGATAGGTATGCCGTACCATTGCACCGACAGCACAACGAGCGGCACGAGGACGGCGAGCAGCATCGCCGGAAACAGGACGCCATTGGCCCACGGCGCGCTGGTCGAACCGCGCACGATAAAACAAGCAAGTACGGCGCACGCCGAAACGACGGCCGTTGCGGTGAAATTGACGCCGAGCAGCCGCGCTCCGACGAGCCCGGCGGCCATCAGCTCGGCCGCCAGCAGCAAGAGCATGGAGGCGACTATCACCAAAGCGCACATGAAGCCTGCCGTTCGGCCGGGATAGCGGGCAGCGAAAAACTGCGGCAGCGAGCGCGCGCCGCTCGCCGCCAAGCGTGGGGCCACGACCAGTTGCATCAGCAGGCAGCCGGCCCCCAGCCCAAGCGGCACCGCGAGACCGTCGTGTCCCCAGGCGAAGACGCCTCCGGCGAGTGCCAGAAGGAAAGCGGCCGAAACCGTATCCGTGGCGATCGCTAACCCGCCGAACAACGGCGAAACGAAGCTGCCGGGACGCATACCGGCCCACAGCGCGATTATGGCCGCGACGGCTATGCCGAGCGCCCAATAGCCCCCGTCAATGACCGAATGCGATCCGCCATGACGCGCTGCCGCTGCAAGGACGATGCCCCCCAAAAGAACGGCCACCGAGACGACTGCGAGCAGCAGTCCAGCGCGGGGGGGCGACCGGGTGGCGATCTGGCCATCGAGCGGCATGTCAGACTTGCGGGGTGCGTCGGGCATCGCGGCGATCTTGCCAGTGCGCCGACAACACGCCGATGATCACAAAGGCGATGAGAACGCCTTGCGCAGCCATGAAGTAGCCGAGCGGAAAGGCGAGCACGTCGACCAGATTGAGCGCTTGCACGAAGCTCGGCACGAGAAACGCGAATAGCGCCCAGAAGACCAGCGCCACGATGGGGAAGCGCCCGGGTAGGTCATTTGCCGTGAGTGGATGGTCGCGCACCGAGCCCCCGACTTGTTCGCCGCGCGCGGACGTTCGCCGGGCTTTGCGACGCCCTCATGGCACCCAGCCGACCAAGGCCGAGTTTTCCGCTCATTCCTCGGGGGCCAAGACGCGAAAGGCGGGGCGATACGACCCCGTATCCCCCCGCCCTGGGATCCTCTCCCTAGACTTGGACCTTATTGGATTTTCCAGGCCGACTGAGTGGTCCAAAAGAATCGTCGGCCCCGCACCATGGTCGAGCGAGGGGGATGCGTCAAGTTGTTCCGAACAGCCAATTTCTGATGCACCGCAGCGATTTGCGCGACGCGAATCAGAGGCGACCTGAAGCCTAGGAAACCTCGGGCCGGCACTCCGCATCGGAGGGCAGCGGGTCGCATTGGCGATTGCCGGTGCACACGCGCATGGCCTGCCCGACGGCCGAGGAATAGACGCCATCGAGGGCACCGAAGTAGAGGCCCTGAGAGCGCAGGCCGCACTGGTACATTCTCACGATACGCTCGCCGCCCACGCGCATGGCCAGCTCATAATCAGCCAAGGCGGCCTTGGCATCGCCCTGCGCCTGCCGGATGTGCGCGCGCGTGTCGAGCGCGTAGGGACTGCCGGGGGAGAGCTCCAGCGCCCTCTCGACGTCGGCGACGCCGTCAGAGGGGCGGCCCAGCTTGTAGTAGGCCCAGGCACGGTTGTTCAGCGCCAGGGGAAAGTCCGGCTTGATCTTCAAGGCGGCGTCGTAGTCGGACAACGCCTTGTCGAATATGCCGAGGAGCGAGTAGGCGAGCGCCCGCATGCCGAATGCCAAGCTTCGCTGATCGTCGGGTAGCCCCGGCGTATCGAGCATGGCCGAGCAGCCGCTGATACGGCGCTCATTGTCCTCGCTGAGGCAATCGAGGGTTGGATCGTCGACGGTCGCCATGGCGGAAGCGCCAAAGACGGTCACGGCCAATACGACTGCAAGGATCCCCGATCGGGCCATACGCTTTTTCCCTGTAGCGGCGCCGTAGCGCCCCGAGGCGCTGTTTGAAACATAAGAAACGGGCCGTTATAGAGGCAAAACCTTGCCCGCATGCTGGACGCATGGCCGCGGGCCCGGCGGTATAGCTTAACCCCTTGCGGCCAGCGGCTATGCTAGCTTGGCGGCAACCACGACCTTCGAGCGTCCCACGTGAAACAGCAGCGTATTCTGCTCCTCATCGGCGGCGGCATCGCCGCCTACAAGTGTCTCGAACTCATCCGCCGGCTGCGCGAGGGCGGCGCCTCCGTACGCGCCGTGATGACGCGCGCCGCGACCGAGTTCGTGACGCCGCTTTCGGTCGGCGCCTTGACGTCGGAGCGCGTGTTCACGGATTTGTTCGATCTCAATGACGAGCAGGAGATCGGACACATCCGGCTGTCGCGCGACGCCGATCTCCTCATCGTGGCGCCGGCAACGGCCGACCTGCTCGCCAAGATGGCGGGCGGACACGCCGACGACCTTGTCTCGACCGTGCTGATGGCGACGGACAAGCCGGTGCTCGTGGCCCCGGCGATGAACCCGCGCATGTGGATGCACCCGGCAACGCAGCGCAATGTCGCGCAACTGCAAAAAGACGGCATCCGCTTTGTCGGCCCCAACATTGGCGAGATGGCCGAGCGCGATGAGGCCGGTCCTGGACGACTCGCCGAGGTGCCGGAGATCATGGCGGCGGCGAACAAAATTCTCGCCGAGCGCGCCGACGTCCCGGTGGCGCGTCTCGTCGGCAGGCCCCTCGCCGGCCGGCACGTGCTGGTGACCAGCGGGCCAACGCACGAGCCGATCGACCCGGTGCGCTACATCGCCAACCGATCGTCCGGCAAGCAGGGGCATGCCATTGCCCGTGCGGCCGCCGCCCTGGGCGCGCGCGTGACGTTGATCACCGGACCGGTGATGCTGGCTGATCCGCTGGGCGTCGAGACGGTCCACGTCGAGACCGCAGATGAAATGCTGCGCGCGGTGCAGAAGGGCTTGCCTGCCGACATCGCCGTGTTCGCCGCTGCCGTCGCCGATTGGCGCAGCTCCTCGACGCCGCGCGAGAAGATCAAGAAGTCGGGCGACAAACCGCACATCGATTTGGTCGAGAACCCCGACATCCTTGCAACCGTCGGCAAGTCCCGCGCCCAGCGCCCGGCGCTGGTGATCGGCTTTGCCGCCGAGACCGGCAACGTCGCCAGTGAAGCTGCCAAGAAGCGCAAGGCGAAGGGCGCCGACTGGATCGTCGCCAATGATGTATCGCCGGCGCGCGGCGTTTTCGGCGGCGACGGCAATACGGTGCACCTCGTCACCGCGGACGGCGCCGAAGACTGGCCGACGCTGAGCAAGGACGAGGTGGCGCGGCGACTGATGCAGCGCGCCGCCGAGCAACTGGGCCGCGGCGTGGCAGCGGCCGAATGAGCACCAAGCGCGCGGCAAAGTCGACCGCGGGCGTCCGCGTCAGGGTGTTGCGGCTGCCGCACGCCAGCGGGCTGCCGCTTCCGGCCTATCAAACGGACGGTGCCGCCGGCCTCGATCTCGTCGCCGCCTTCGACGTGCAATCGCCGGTCACGCTCGCGGCCGGAGCACGCGCGCTGGTGCCCACCGGCCTCATCCTCGAGCTGCCGCACGGATACGAAGCGCAGGTGCGCCCACGGTCCGGGCTCGCGCTCAACCACGGCGTCACCGTGCTCAACAGTCCGGGCACCATCGACAGCGACTATCGCGGCGAGGTGCGCGTCATCCTCGCCAATCTCGGGCAAGCCCCGTTCGAGATCCGCCGCGGCGAACGGATTGCGCAACTCGTTGTCAGTCCAATCTCGCGCGCGACGTTCATCGAAGTCGAAAGCTTAACTGCCACATCGCGCGGCGCCGGCGGTTTTGGCTCCACCGGGAAAGCCGGGTCGAATGAAAACGCCCGATCCCGCCAAGCCCCTCAGCCAAAGAAATCCATCCCAAAGCCCCCGCCGGCATCAAAAAAAAAGCGTTCAGCCAAGCCGCGGCGCCGCAATCCCTGATCGCCAAGGCGCCTTGACACCAACCAGCTTTCGACCAACGTGCCACGCTCGACGCAGCACACAAGGCATCCCCCGATGAACGACCTCCCGCAGATCAAGACGCTCGCCGCCACCAAGACGTGGGGCCGCGGTCGCGTGTACGATTCGATCGCTGAAACCATCGGGCACACGCCGCTGGTGCGCCTCTCCAAGATCACCGCCGCGGCGAAAGTGCGCGCCGACATCTTGTTGAAGCTCGAGTTCTTCAACCCGCTGTCGTCAGTGAAGGATCGTATCGGCGTCGCCATGATCGATGTCCTCGAAGCGCAGGGGCGTATCACGCCAGGCCGCACGGTGCTCATCGAGCCGACGTCGGGCAATACGGGTATCGGCCTCGCCTTCGTCGCCGCCGCGCGTGGCTATCGGCTGATCCTGGTGATGCCGGAGACGATGTCGATCGAGAGGCGCAAGATCCTCACCCATCTGGGCGCCGAGCTCGAGTTGACTCCGGGGCCGGGCGGCATGCCGGCAGCGGTGGAGCGCGCCAACGAGCTGGCGAAGACCATCCCCGGCTCGGTCATCCCCGGCCAGTTCGACAACCCTGCCAATCCGCTGGTGCACGAGAAGACCACGGCGGAAGAGATCTGGAACGATACGGACGGCAAGGTCGACGCCATCGTCATCGGCGTCGGCACCGGCGGCACGCTCACCGGCGTCGCCCGCGTGCTGAAGCCGCGCAAGCCGAGCCTGAAGATCATCGCCGTGGAGCCGACCACCAGCCCGGTGCTTTCGGGCAAGCCGCGCGGTCCGCACAAGATCCAGGGCATCGGCGCCGGCTTCATCCCGTCGATCCTCGATACCGGGCTGATCGACGAGATCGTCACCGTTTCGAGCGAGCAGGCCTTCGAGGTCTCGCGTCTCGTCGCCAAGGTGGAAGGTATCCCTGGCGGCATCTCGACCGGCGCCAACGTCGCCGCCGCCCTGTCGATCGGGGAGCGACCGGAATACGCCGGCAAGATGATCGTGACGTTCGCGCCGTCATCGGCCGAGCGCTACTACACCAGCGATCTCTTCCTCGATCCCAGCAAGCCCACGTGACGCAAGGCTCGCCGGCTCGCAGGTCTGGCAACAAAGATCTGCGCGCCGGCGGCCAATTCATCCATCGTAACAATCTGAATTCGCATCACGGTGATTCAATTCGCAATCTAAGCACGCGTCCGCAATGTTGGACGAAACGCGCGTGCTACTCTTTCAGACAATCAATTCGTCATAGCGAATGAAAGCGCGCGCCGCGACTTTAAATTGCTTGCGCACGCGCTCTTGCAGAACATAAATCCCTGCACAGCGAGCTACTCGCAAACCAATTCCATTCATTCGGGTGTGACCACAGCGCCCGACAGCGTTTGGCGCCGCCAACGTTTGGCAGCGCTTTGCCTAAGCGTTTCTAGAAGGGATACACCACCATGGCCGAGGAAGGCGAAGGTCGCGGCACACTTGCCGAAGGCGCAGCGAGGCAACTAGCCAACGCTACCAAGACAAGGGCGCAATGGGGCGGCATTACCCCGCGCTGGCTCATTCCCTTCATGCCGTGGACGCCGGTCGAAGCGGGTATCTACCGCCTCAACAAGGTCAAGGAAACACGCGGCGCCACATCGGCCAAATCGCTTGATGTCGAGTGCAGCCCGCCGCGCGATCGCGACGCCGACCTGCCCGAGACCTTCGTCGACTATGACGAGAACCCGCGCGAATACTTCCTCAACGCGGTGACGACCGTGCTCGACGTGCAGACGCGCGTCTCCGACCTCTACAGCCACCCCTTCGATCAGATCCAGGAGCAGCTCCGCCTGCTCATCGAGAAGGTGAAGGAGCGGCAGGAAAGCGAGCTGATCAACAACAAGGAATACGGCCTGCTCGCCAACACCGCCTCGTCGATGCGCATCTCGACGCGCGGCGGCGCGCCGACACCGGACGATCTCGACGAGCTCATCGCCAAGGTTTGGAAGGAACCGTCGTTCTTCCTTGCACACCCGCGCGCCATCGCCGCCTTCGGGCGCGAGTGCACGCGTCGCGGCGTCCCGCCGCCGACCGTGACGCTGTTCGGCTCGCCCTTCCTGACGTGGCGCGGGCTACCATTGGTGCCGTCCGACAAGGTGCCGCTGACCGGCAACGGCAAGTCGAAGATCCTCTTGCTGCGCACGGGCGAGAAGAAGCAGGGCGTCGTCGGCTTGTTCCAGCCGGGCGTTCCCGGCGAAGTCTCGCCCAGCCTCTCGGTGCGCTTCATGGGCATCGATCGGCGCGCTATCGCCTCCTACCTCATTTCGCTTTACTGCTCGCTCGCAGTCCACACGGAAGATGCGCTCGGCGTGCTCGATGATGTCGAAGTAGGTAAGTACCATGACTACCCGGCAGCCAAGTAACGTGACAGACGCGCCAGCCGCCGCACAAGCGGCAACGCCCGGAGCCGGCGAGGCGGCGCGTTATGCGCCGGCCGCCGATCCGCCGGACGCCGCCGCCATCGCGCGCATGGCAAATGCGTTCTACGCCACGCCCCCCTCGGCGCCTGTGCCCGGGCCGGGGGCGGCGCTGCCGTCGGCGCCGGTGTTCGCGGCCGAGCCGATGTATAACTCGCTGCCCGGCGTGCCGGCGCTGCAGCCGCCGCTGTCGCCGAACCTCAATCCCGGCCTGCCGCCCATGCCGATCCCGGCCTCGGGCGCGGCGCAGCCGTCGGCGCCGGTGTTCGCCATCGAGCCGATGCTGGGCCACGCGCAATCTTCGCCGGCGCCGAGCTTCGTCCAGCCGCAAGGCGGCAAGACCGGCAGCGCTGCACCTCTGGTGCCGCCGGGTCCGACGCCATCGGCACCGCTGCCGGTGGGCGGCGCCCCCGCCGCGGCTCCCTCGCCGCGTGGTATCCCGAGTGACGCCGATCTGGCCGCGCTGCCCTACTCACTGGGCGGCGTGATGTCGATCATTCCGAGCTTCGCCGATGCCCCCTCCCCATACGGCTCCAGCGGCTTGGCGGGTCCGGCGCTCGGTTCCGCCGTCCCCGGCGACACATACTCGTTCCTCGACCGCAGCGCGGCGCCTGCCTACGACCCGTCACCGCGCTCGGGCAACGGTGCGACGCCGACCGCCGCTGCACCTGTCGCTTCGAGCGGGGCGCTGCCGTTTGCCCTCAATGTGTCGGTACTCGACTTGAGCGGGCTCGGCTTCCAGCACAACCCCGGCCTCGGCGCACCCGCCGCCGGCATCACCGGCGTGCGTCCGTTCGATCCCTACTCCATCCGGCGCGACTTCCCGATCCTGCAGCAGAACGTCAACGGGCGCCCGCTGGTATGGCTCGACAACGGCGCGACGACGCAGAAGCCGCAGAGCGTGATCGATCGCCTCGTCTACTTCTACGAAAACGAAAACTCCAACATCCACCGCGGCGCCCACACGCTGGCCGCGCGTTCCACCGACGCCTACGAGGCGGCGCGCGCTAAAGTGCGGGCCTTCATCAACGCGCCGTCACCGGAGAGCATCATCTTTGTGCGCGGCACGACGGAGGGCATCAACCTCATCGCCAAGGCGTGGGGTGGGCGCAACGTCAAGGAAGGCGACGAGATCGTCATCACGCATCTCGAGCACCACGCCAACATCGTGCCCTGGCAGCAGCTCGCCGCCGAGAAGGGCGCCGTGCTGAAGGTGGCGCCGGTGGACAACACCGGGCAGATCATCCTCGAAGAATACGAGAAGCTGTTCACGCCGCGGACGCGCGTCGCGTCGATGAGCCAAGTGTCGAACGCGCTCGGCACGATCACGCCGGTCGCGGACATGGTCGCCATCGCCCATCGTCACGGCGCCATCGCCGTCGTCGACGGGGCGCAGTCGGTCTCGCACATGCCGATCGACGTGCAGGCGCTGGATGCCGACTTCTTCGTCTTCTCCGGCCACAAGATGTTCGCGCCGACCGGCATCGGCGCCGTCTATGGCCGGCCGAGCATCCTCGAGTCCATGCCGCCGTGGCAGGGCGGCGGCAACATGATCCAGGACGTCACCTTCGAGAAGACGACGTTCCATGGTCCGCCCGGCCGCTTCGAGGCGGGAACCGGCAACATCGCCGACGCGGTGGGTCTCGGCGCGGCGATCGACTACCTGATGACCATCGGCATGAGCAACATCGCGGCCTACGAGCACGAATTGCTCGGCTACCTGACGCAAGGGCTGCTGAGCGTGCCGGGTCTGCGCCTCATCGGCACGGCGCACGAGAAGGCGGGCGTCGCCTCGTTCGTGCTCGATGAATGCCGCTCCGAGGACGTGGGCAAGGCGCTAGCGCAGGAGGGCATCGCGGTGCGCTCCGGCCACCACTGCGCACAGCCGATCCTCCGCCGCTTCGGCCTCGAAGCCACGGTGCGTCCGTCGTTGGCGCTCTACAATACGACGGACGACGTCGACGCTCTCGTCAATGCGCTGCTGCGCATCCAGACAGGCCGCAGCAAGCGCGGCCTGTAATTGGGCGGGCGAGCCATCGCCCGCCGCCCTCCGACCAAATAAGCAAAGCTGATTTTCTTCGTTCCCGCTTCCCGCCCGCGGTGGCTATGTACCGCGCCTAAATGGGATCAGGGGAACCGACCGATGGCACTTGCCAGCACCATTCTACGCACCATAGCGCCGCGCCGCATCGTGATCGCCACGCTGCTCATGACTGGCAGCGGCGGTGCCGCACTCGCCGCGGAGCCGACCACACTACTCAATGCCTCGTATGACGTGTCGCGCGAGCTCTACAAGGACATCAACGCGGCCTTCATCGCCGACTGGAAGAAGAAGACCGGCGAAGAGATCGTCATCAACCAGTCGCACGGCGGCTCGACCAAGCAGGCGCTGGCCGTCGCCAACGGCCTCGAAGCCGACGTCGTCACCTTCAACCAGGCGCCCGATGTCGACGTGCTCGTTAAGCAGGGCGGTCTCGTGTCGGCCGATTGGCGCAAGAAGTTCCCCAACGGCGCCGCGCCATTCACGACGACCTCCGTCTTCCTCGTCCGCAAGGGCAATCCGAAGGGCATCAAGAATTGGGATGATCTCGCCAAGCCGGGTATCGAGGTGATCGTTCCCAACCCGAAGACCTCCGGCAACGGCCGCTATACGTACCTCGCCGCCTGGGGCTATGCCCTCAAGAACGCTGGCAACGAGGCCGGCGCCAAAGAGTTCGTCGGCAAGTTGTTCGCAAACGTGCCGGTGCTGGACGGCGGTGGCCGCGGTGCCACGACCACATTCACGCAGCGCGACAAGGGTGACGTGCTGGTCACGTTCGAGAACGAGGCGGCGCTGATCGGCAAGGAATTCGGCGCCGACAAGTTCGACGTCGTCTATCCGAAGACCAGCATCATTGCCGAGCCGCCGGTCGCCGTCGTCGACAAGGTCGTCGACAAGCGCGGCACCCGCAAGCTCGCCGAGGCGTACCTCAACTTCCTCTATTCACCGGAAGGCCAGGCGATCATCGCCAAGCACGACCTGCGTCCGCGCGACGAGGCCGTGCTGAAGGCGAATGCCGCCAAGTTCCCGGCAATCGAGACATTCTCCGTGGAGGAGCTTCTGGGCGGCTGGGAAGCCGTGCAGAAGCAGCACTTCGCCGATGGCGCCAACTACGACCAGCTCGCGGTCAAGCAGTAGCGCTCCCGCACGGCGATGAGAGGGCTCGGGGTCTTGTCCACCCCGGGCCCTTTTCTCGTGGTGCCAATGGTTACCCCGTTCACCAGCATGTGAGGCCTGCGCCGGCTGCCGCTGACGGCACGCTCGAGTTGCGCTAGGCTCGGGGGATGCAGGAAACCCCCACGCCCCGCCTGACGCCGGCGGAGATCGAGCGCTACAAGCGACACCTCGTCTTGAAGGAAGTCGGCGGTCAGGGACAGCAGAAGCTTAAAGGCGCGCGCGTGCTCGTCATCGGCGCCGGCGGCCTCGGCTCCCCGCTCGTGCTCTATCTGGCGGCGGCGGGTGTCGGCACCATCGGCATCGTCGACGACGACCGGGTGTCGCTCGACAACTTGCAGCGCCAGATCGCGCACGACACCGACCATATCGGCGAGGCGAAGGTGCTCAGCGCCGGCGCCATGGCGCGCCGGCTCAACCCACACGTCACTGTCGAGCCGATCGAGGCGCGCCTCGATGCCGGCAATGCGGCCTCCATCATCGGCCGTTACGACATTGTCGCCGACGGCTCCGACAATGCCGAGACACGCTACCTCGTCTCCGATGCCTGCTTTTTCGCCAAGCGCCCCCTGGTGTTCGGCGCCGTAGGGCCGTTCGACGGCTATGTCTCGACCTTCAAGCCGCACGAGCGCGGCCCCGATGGCGCGCCCTACCCCAGCTACCGGTGCCTCTTTCCGGAGGCGCCACCGCCCGGCACCATCCCCAACTGCGCCGAGGTCGGCGTGCTCGGCGCCGTCGTCGGCGTCATCGGCACGCTACAGGCAACCGAGGTTTTGAAGGAAATCCTGGGGATCGGGACGGGCCTGGCCGGGCGTCTATTGATGTACGACGCGCTCGCCGCGCGCTTCGAGACGGTTTCGATCGCCTACGATGCGGAAAATCCGATCAGTGGTAGCAACCCGTCGATAACCGACCTTTCAATCCACTCGAAGAAGAATCACAACTCGACATGCGCCGCATGAGAGGATAGCGCTTCCATGTTCCCCGATTGGATGTTGCGCCCCTTGTTTCTAGCAATTGTCGCCGCCGTCATTTTTCCGCTGCCCGGCCTGGACCATGAGGTTCGTGCCGAGCCCGAGCGGCCCGTCATGTCCATCGCGCCGGCCCCCGAGACGGAAGAGGACCAGGAGCCGCAATTTGGCGCCATCGCCTTCACCCCGGACGGCTCGTTCTTCTCGGTGTGGAACATCGGCTCGCGCACAGAAGCCGAAGCAAAGGTCCGCACCGAGTGCGCCACGCTCGGGCGGGGCACCTGCGAGGCCCTGAGCTTCCGCGGCGAGATTTGCGCGGCGATCGCATCCGGCAAGCTCAACAAGCAGCGCAAGATCACCTATTCGGGGGGTGGGCTGAGCCCGGGCGACGCCCAGCGGCTGGCGCTGGCGCGCTGCAACGCCGACCGGCGGGCGCGCGGCACCTGCCAACTGCGCACAACCGTATGCGGCGACGGGCGCCTCGATTCGACGGCCCGTGCTTCAGAGCCGGCGACGCCCTAGAACATTGCCGGGTGGACGCGATCGGGCGGCGCATGGCCGTCCAAGAACGCCTTGATATTGATGATCACCTTCTCGCCCATGTCGATGCGGCCCTCGACGGTGGCCGAGCTCATGTGCGGCAACGCGACGACACGGTCGGAACCGAGGATCTTCGGGTTGATCGCCGGCTCATGCTCGAACACGTCGAGACCGGCCCCGGCGATGGCCCCTGCCTCGATGAGGCGCGCCAGCTCGTTCTCGTCGATCACCTCGCCGCGCGCCGTGTTCACGATGTAGGCCGACGGCTTCAGCAGCCGCAGCCGCCGCGCCGAGAGGAGATGGTACGTGCCGGGCGTATGCGGGCAGTTGACGGAGAGGATGTCGATGCGCGTCAGCATCTGATCGAGGCTCTCCCAGTACGTCGCCTCGAGCTCCTTTTCCACGTCGAGCGAGACGCGCCGCCGGTTGTGGTAGTGGATCTGCAGTCCGAACGCCTTGGCGCGACGGGCGACGGCCTGGCCGATACGACCCATGCCGATGATGCCGAGCCGCTTGCCGTAGATGCGGTGGCCGAGCATCCAGGTTGGCGACCACCCGGTCCAGGCGTCCTTCTTTTCCTTGAGATAGGCGGCGCCTTCCACCAGCCGGCGCGGGGCGGCGAGGATGAGCGCCATGGTCATGTCGGCGGTGTCCTCAGTGAGAACGCCCGGCGTGTTGGTGACCGTGATACCGCGGTTGCGGGCCGTGTCGAGGTCGATGTTGTCGACACCGGTTCCAAAGTTAGCGATGAGGCGAAGCTGCGGGCCGGCCTGGGAAATCACGGCGCGATCGATGCGGTCGGTGACCGTCGGGACGAGCACATCGGCGATTTTCAGGGATTCCGCGATCTGGCTCTGCGTCAGGGCGATGTCATCGACATTAAGCCGGGCGTCGAACAGCTCGCGCATGCGGGTCTCGACGACATCGGGCAGCTTGCGCGTGACAATAACGATCGGTTTGCGGGCGCTGTTCGGCATCGGGGGTAGCTGTCGCCTCTTGCGTGGTGGGACGCTCTGGGGGGGCCAGGACGGATTGTGCTTCTCGTTCAGGCAGGTCTAACAGAACGCCATTGCGATGACAAAGTGCGGGATTTTCTCTCGGGGGCCGCGCGGGCAGACTGGCCCAGGGCTTTCAGATTCGGTCAAACGATTCTAAGTGAGCCGGTGCGGCTGAAGCGAGAGGTTTGCGAATGCAGGTGACCGTGGGCCTCGTCTTGCACGTGCTTCTCGCGTCGGCCGTGTCGTTGATCGCCCCCGTTGCCGCAGCGCAACCGGCACAGACGGGCGGCAGCGGCTTCCCTGTGCCGCGCTTCGTCAGCTTGAAGTCCGACCGCGTCAACATGCGAAAAGGCCCGGGGACGGACTATCCGACCGCCTGGGTCTATCGGCGCGCCGGACTGCCGCTCGAGGTGATCAAGGAGTTCGAAGGGTGGCGTCAGGTCCGCGACGCGGACGGCGCCGCCGGCTGGGTGCTGCAGTCGTTCCTCTCGGGTCGTCGAACAGCATTGGTCCTGCCCTGGGACATCAAGCCGGGCGCCCCGGTCCCGAAGGTGGCGCTGCGCCGCGACGACAGCGAGCACGCGCGCGCCGTCGCCATGATCGAGGCGGGCGTCATTGCAAACCTCAGCTCGTGCGACGGGCGCTGGTGCCGCGTCAACATCGACAAGTTCCAGGGCTACATCGAGCAGAAGAAGTTGTGGGGGGTCTACGAGGGCGAGGTGATCAACTAAGCGCGCCGGTCAGTCCTTCTTGGGAACAAGCCGGACGACGACGTCGATGTGGGTGATGCTCATCCCTTCGGGGGGCTCGGGCACTCCATCGACGCGGATCGCGTGCCCGGGGATATCCCGCAGCTCGCCCTCTTCCTCAATGAAAAAGTGGTTGTGGTTCGACGTGTTGGTATCGAAGTAGGCTTTGGCGCCATTGATCGCCAGCTCGCGCAGCAGGCCTGCGCGCTTGAACTGATGCAACGTATTGTAGACGGTCGCCAGTGAAACGTGGTGGCCAACGGCGGTGGCCTCGGCATGCAACAGCTCGGCGCTGACGTGACGATCCTCGCCCTCGAACAGCAGGGCGCCAAGGGCCAACCGCTGGCGCGTGGGACGCAGCCCGGCCTTGCGCAAGAGTTGGGCGACACCCCGCGCGCTCTTTCCGTCCTTGTTCGAAATCGGCGTGCTGTTGGTCATCGGGATGCGTGTGACGCCATGTTGTTGGGGTGACCGCAGTGGGCCGCAGCCAGCGGCCCATCAAGCTTACACCGAGCGTATAGTATAGGGAGCAAGCAGAACGCCCGCAACTCGCGCCAGAGGCCTCGAGACGAGGGCACATCGTCGCTTTATGGCCGATCCCGCACCCTTTTGAACGCCAAGCGACTGTGTTAGGAAGCGCCCGGCTACGCCGCTGGGCACTCCCCAGGCGTGCGCGACGAGGATCGAGCCCGTAAATCATGACAGAACGCCGCACGAGCTTCGAATACAACGACTTACTTGCGTGCGGCCGTGGCGAACTCTTCGGCGCCGGGAATGCGCAATTGCCGCTACCGCCGATGCTCATGTTCGACCGCATTTCCTCAGTTTCCGAGACGGGCGGCCAACACGGCAAGGGGCAGATCGCGGCCGAGCTCCAAGTTGCCGGCAATAGCAGCCTCGACTGGTTCTTTAAGTGTCACTTCGAGGGTGATCCGGTTATGCCCGGCTGCCTCGGCCTCGACGCCCTGTGGCAGATGACCGGTTTCTTCCTGGGTTGGCTGGGGGCTCCTGGCCGGGGCCGGGCGCTCGGCGTCGGAGAGGTCAAATTCACCGGCATGGTGGTGCCGACTACCGGGCACGTCGAATACATCGTCGATATGAAGCGAGTTATCCTGCGCAAGCTCAAGCTCGCCATCGCCGACGGCGTCATGAAGGCCGACGGCCAAGTGATTTATACGGCGAGCGACCTGCGCGTCGGCCTGTTTGAAAGTGGCGAGACCGGGGCGGCGCTCAGTCCTTGATCTTGATGGTTTTTCGTGCTCGCTTCCGCCGGTGCCGAATTGCGAGAGAAGCAACTGCTTCCGGCTGGGCGAAGAGGATAGGCGATGAGACGTGTGGTCGTCACGGGCATGGGCATTGTTTCCTCGATTGGAAACAGTTGCCAGGAAGTGCTCGCGTCTCTCCGCGAGGCTAAGTCCGGGATCGTCCGCGCCGACAAGTACGCCGAGCTCGGTTTCCGCTGCCAAGTGCATGGCGCCCCCAACATCGACTGGGAAGCGCAGGTTCCGCGCAAGCCGCGCCGCTTTATGGGCGACGGCGTCGGCTGGAACTACATCGCCATGGATCAGGCAATCCGCGACGCCGGGCTGGAAGAAAAGGACGTCATCAACGAGCGCACCGGCATCATCATGGGTGCTGGCGGGCCATCGACGCGGGCCATTGTCGCCGCTGCCGATGTGACGCGCGAAAAGGACCCCAGGAAGGTCGGTCCCTTCGAAGTGCCCAAGGCCATGTGCTCGGGCCCCTCGGCGGCGCTGGCGACCAGCTTCCAGATCAAGGGCGTGAACTATTCGATCGCCTCGGCCTGCTCCACCTCGGCGCACTGCATCGGCAATGCTGCCGAGCTGATCCAGTGGGGCAAGCAGGACGTGATGTTCGCGGGTGGCTGCGAAGAGCTCGACTGGACCCTATCGGTCCTGTTCGACGCTATGGGCGCCATGTCCTCGAAGTTCAACGACACCCCGGCGAAAGCGAGCCGCGCCTACGACAAGAACCGCGATGGCTTCGTCATCGCCGGTGGTGCGGGCGTCGTCGTGCTCGAGGAGCTGGAGCATGCCAAGGCGCGCGGGGCACGTATTTACGGCGAGGTTGCCGGCTACGGGGCGACATCGGACGGTTACGACATGGTCGCGCCGTCGGGCGAAGGCGCCGTGCGCTGCATGCAGCAGGCCCTCAAGGGGCTCGACGGAAAGGGTGTCGGCGGCAAGATCGACTACATCAACCCGCACGGCACCGGCACGCCCATCGGCGACCTGCGCGAGATCGAAGCGATCCGCAAGGTGTTCAACGGCGACGTGCCGAACATCGCCGCGACCAAATCGTTGACCGGCCATTCGCTGGGCGCTGTCGGCGTTCAGGAGGCGATCTTCTCGCTGCTGATGATGAACAACGGGTTCATCTGCGAGAGCGCCAACATCGAAGAGCTTGACCCCGACTTCGCCGACGTGCCCATCGTGCGCGAACGGCTTGATAACGTTAGTCTTAACTGCGTCATGTCGAACAGCTTCGGCTTCGGCGGCACTAATGCCACGCTCGTTTTTCGCCGTGTGAACGGCTAGAAGCTCCGTATCGACCGGTGTCTTGCCGGGAACAGCGGCGCGGCGCGCAACCGATAAGAACCGCGGGCGGCCGCTCCGGTCACGAACGTACACTCAAGGAACGACAGGAACTCCCATGACCGAGATCGATCTAGCCAAACCTGGCCCGATCATGGCCGGCAAGCGCGGCCTCATCATGGGCGTCGCCAACGAGCGATCGATCGCCTGGGGCATCGCCCGCATCCTCGCCGGCCAAGGCGCGCAGCTCGCCTTCACGTATCAGGACGGAGCTTTCGGCCGCCGCGCCCTGCCGCTCGCAAAGTCGCTCGGCTCGGAGATCATCGAACCCGCCAACGTCCTCGACCTCGACAGCGTCGATCGCGTCTTTGCTCGCATCAAGGAAGCGTGGGGCAACCTCGACTTCGTCGTCCACGCGCTCGCCTATTCGGACCCGCGCGAGCTGTCCGGCCGCTACGTCAACACCACGCGCGAGAATTTCACCAACACCATGGTGATCTCGTGTTTCTCGTTCACCGAGGTGGCCAAGCGCGCCATCCCGCTGATGCAGAACGGCGGCTCGCTGCTCACCTTGAGCTACGGCGGTGCTACCAAGTCGGTGCCTTCCTACAATGTCATGGGCGTCGCCAAGGCTGCCCTGGAAGCCTCCGTGCGTTATCTCGCCGCCGACCTCGGCCCGCAGAACATTCGCGTCAACGCCCTCTCGGCCGGCCCGATGCGCACGCTATCCGGCGCCGGCGTTTCGGATGCGCGTGTCATCTTCAACTTCCAGAAGGAGCACGCGCCGCTGAAGCGCACGCCGACCTTGAACGAGGTTGGTGGGTCGGCTCTGTACCTATTGTCCGATATGTCGGGTGCGGTGACGGGCGAGGTGCATTTCGTCGACTGCGGATATTCCACCGTCGCCATGCCCAGCCTCGAAGCCCTGAAGCATTTGGACAGCGAGGCGACTGCGACGCCGGGCGGACGCTCGCCGTCGGAAGCCGCTGAGTAGAAGCTCGCATCTTGACGGCCGGACGCTTGCGGATCACACAACGCGCATGATCGGAGTGTTCGATTCAGGCCTCGGGGGATTGACGGTGCTGCGCGCGCTCGTCGCCCGCTTTCCCAACGAGCCGTTCATCTACCTCGGCGACCATGCCAACGTGCCTTACGGCAATCGCTCGTCTGCCGAAGTCATCGATCTGACACGGACCTGCGTCGAAGCCCTGTTTGCGCGCGGGTGCAAGCTCGTGCTCCTCGGCTGCAATACGGCGACGGCCGTCGCCGCGCGTCACCTGCAGCAGAATTGGCTGCCGACGAGCCCATGGCGCGGCCACAACGTGCTCGGCATCGTGGCCCCGACGGTCGAGGCGGCAACGCAAACCCCCTGGGCGGTTTCCAGCCCGCAGTATCCGCAGAAGTACAACACCGACCTCATCGCCGTATTCGGCACCACCCGCACGATCAACTCGGACGCCTATCCCGAGGAGATCCGCAAGCGCTGCCCACGCGTCACCGTCGTACAGCAGATCTGCGCGCAGCTTGTCGGCGCCATCGAGGACGAGGCGCCCGAAGCCGAGCTGGAGCGCTTGGTCGAGGAGGGCGTGCGCGGGGCTATGGAGCAGACGAACGGGACGCCCCCGCACCGGGCGATCCTGGGTTGTACCCACTTCCCGCTGGTCGAGCACCTGTTCCGCCGCCATTTGCCGCCATTCACGCGCATTCTTTCGCAGCCGGAAGTCGTCGCCGACAGTCTCGAAGACTACCTAGCGCGCCGGCCACATTACCTGGACGGAAGCCTCGGCCCTTCGCTGACGCTGCTGACGACCGGCGACCCGGCGCTGATAAGTGGCCGCGCGCGGGTGTTCTGGCCGCAAGTCGCCGGCTTCGAGCGGGCAGCGGCATGACCTCGGTCAAGGTTCGCTAAAGCCTTCCCTGTTCCTATATTGGGATCCCGCTGACGAGGATCCATTCATGGCCGATAAGCACCCCGCTGCCGGCGCATCGCACGCCCACTCACATGCCCATGCGCAGGGCGGCGACTGCTGCGGGCATAGTGCGTCGGCAAAGTCGGATGCCTCGCCCGCGCTGGCCAAGGATCCCGTCTGCGGGATGAGCGTCGACCCGCATACCGCCAAGCACCGCGCCGAGCATGGGGGACGCACCTACTATTTCTGCAATCCCCGTTGCCGCGAAAAGTTCATCGCCGATCCGCAGAAGTATCTCGCCGCAGACGAGACGCCTGCCGCGCCGGTGGCCCCCGGCACGACCTACACCTGCCCGATGCACCCGGAGATCCGGCAGATCGGTCCGGGATCCTGCCCGATCTGCGGCATGGCGCTGGAGCCGCTCGAATTCAGCACCGACATGGTGCCGAACGTCGAGCTCATCGACATGCAGCGCCGCTTCTGGATCGCGCTGGCACTGACGCTGCCGGTATTCGTTCTCGAGATGGGCAGGCATCTGTTCGGTTGGGACCACGCCATCGGCGGAACCACGTCGAACTGGGTGCAGCTCCTGCTGGCGACGCCGGTGGTGCTGTGGGCCGGCGCGCCGTTCTTCGAGCGCGGGTATCGCTCGCTGCTGACGCGCAACCTCAACATGTTCACGCTGATCGCACTGGGTACCGGCGCGGCGTATGCCTACAGCGTCATTGCGACGGTGTGGCCCGGCCTCTTCCCCGCCTCGCTGCAGGGGCACGACGGGTCGGTGCCGGTTTACTTCGAGGCGGCCGCGGTCATCACCGTGCTGGTGCTGCTCGGGCAGGTGCTCGAGCTGAAAGCACGCGAGAGCACGGGCGGCGCCATCCGCGCCCTGCTCGCGCTTGCGCCGAAGACGGCGCGACGCATTGCGGCTAACGGGACCGAGAGCGAGGTCCCACTCGACGACGTGGCAATCGGCGAGCGCCTGCGCGTACGGCCCGGCGAGAAGATCCCGGTCGACGGCAAAGTGCTTGAAGGGCGCAGCGCCGTCGACGAGTCGATGGTCACGGGCGAATCCATGCCGGTGACGAAGGCCGTGGGCGACAGCGTCATCGGCGGCACCATCAATCAAAGCGGCGCCCTGATCATCGAGGCCGAACGCGTCGGCCGCGACACCATGCTGGCGCGCATCGTTGCACTCGTCTCCGAGGCCCAACGTAGCCGCGCGCCGATCCAGCGGCTGGCCGATGCCGTAGCCGGGTGGTTCGTGCCGGCCGTCATTCTGACGGCGATCATCGCCTTTTGTGCGTGGATGATCTGGGGCCCGGAGCCGCGCTTCTCCTACGCGCTCATCGCTGCCGTGGCGGTGCTGATCATCGCCTGCCCGTGCGCGCTCGGCCTCGCCACGCCGATGTCCATCATGGTTGGCGTCGGGCGCGGCGCCGAAGCCGGCGTACTCATCAAGAATGCCGAGGTTTTGGAGCGCCTGGAAAAGGTCGACACGCTGGTGGTCGATAAGACGGGTACGCTGACGGAAGGCCGGCCGGCGGTGACCGCCGTCGTGCCGGCAACCGGCTTCGACGAAGCGACGGTGCTGGGGCTCGCGGCCAGCGTCGAGCGGGCGAGCGAGCACCCGCTTGCCGCCGCCATCGTCGCGGCAGCCGAACGGCGCAAGATTGCGCTCAGCGCGACCAGCGATTTCGACTCGCCTACAGGCAAAGGGGCGCTCGGCACCGTCGCCGGCAAACGCGTGGCGCTCGGCAATGCAAGTTTCCTCAAGGAGCTGGGGATCGACACGCGCGCGCTCACCGCGGAAGCCGACAAGCTGCGCGCTGACGGGGCCACCGCAATCTTTGTCGGCGTTGACGGCAAGGCGGCCGCCGTCATCGCCATCGCCGATCCGGTGAAGGCATCGACGCAGGCCGCGCTCGAAGCCCTGCGTGCCGACGGCATCCGCCTTGTCATGCTCACCGGCGACAACCGCACTACCGCGCAGGCCATCGCGCGCCGTCTCGGCATCAGCGAGATCGAAGCCGAGGTGCTGCCCGACCAGAAAAGCGCCGTCATCGACAAGCTTCGGCGGGAAGGTCGCGTCGTCGCCATGGCCGGCGACGGCGTCAACGACGCACCGGCACTCGCCGCCGCCGACGTCGGCATCGCCATGGGCACCGGCACCGACGTCGCCATCGAGAGCGCCGGCGTCACGTTGTTGAAGGGCGACCTGCAAGGCATCGTGCGGGCGCGTAAGCTCTCCGTGGCGACGATGAGCAACATTCGCCAGAACCTGTTCTTTGCCTTCATTTACAACGCCGCCGGGGTGCCCATCGCTGCGGGCCTGCTCTATCCGGCGTTCGGCATCCTGCTGTCACCGATCATCGCCGCGGCCGCGATGGCCCTGTCGTCGGTCAGCGTCATCGCCAACGCGCTGCGCTTGCGCAGCGTCAATCTCGGCTAGCAAAGCAAAAGGCCGACGTGCGCATGGCGCCGCCGGCCTTTCGTTCGTCAAAGGGTGTCCGGACTAGTGGCCGGCCATAGTGTCGAAGCGTGCCTTCTGCTCGTCCGACAGCGAGTCATAGAACCCGACCAGAGCCGGGCGCACCTCGTTCATCGCCGTCACCGTCGCCTTCAGACGCTTGTCCATCGCCTCCAAGCGGCCTTCCGTGGTGTCCGGGATCTGCGTCGGGCAGGTGATCTGCAGCATGCTGGCGGCTTTGGCGGAGGCGGCATCGAGGGCATCGAGGGCAGCCTTCTGCGTGTCATCCGGGCTGACGGTGGCTTCGATCTCCTGCGTCGGCACGTTGGTGAATTCCGCGTTCTGCGTCGAGCACAAGCCGGCCGCGCTCGCCGCCTTTGCCCCGCCGAGGGAGTCGAGCTGCTGCTTCTGCTCGGCCGACAGGGATCCGTCGAACTTCGTCAGCGGCGCGCGCACGAGGTCGAGCCCCTTCGCCATGGCGTCGAGGCGCTTTTGCAAGGCGTCGAGGCGGCCGACAGGCGTCAACGGCGGCTGGCTCGGGCACGAAGCCTTGAGGATGCCTTCCGCCTGATTGGACGCGGCCTCGAGGCTCTTGAGCGCCGTGAGCTGCATGCCGGTCGGCTTGACGCTTTGCTCGATCTTGTCGATCGGCAAGCTCGAGACGCCCGGGGCAAAGCCGCTGCAGGTCGCAAGATCGGGGTTGTTGCTATCGTCGGCTGCGGTCGCCTGCTTGTCGTCGCTGCCGTCGGCCGGTCCTGAGCTGTAGATGTCCTGATGCGACTCGCGGGCGTACGTGTAGCTGTTGTCCGTCTGAGTCCAGGCAGTGGCCCCATAGCCGCCCGACGGCCAAGCGTAAGCGCCGTTCGGCCAGAACAGCCCGCCCATGATGTAGTCGACATTGTAGTTCCAGAAGGGCGACGTCTCTGAATAGGGCCACCAGGCGAAGGAGAACATGTCACCCCAGCCGAATGGCCAGAACACCGGGCCCACCCAGCCCCAGCGGCAATTGTAGCAATTGAAATTGCGGGCATTCCAGTTGCGGTTCCAGAAGCCGTTGTGGTCCCAGCGCCCCGCGTTCACCGGCTGGTGCAAGTTGTTCCAGTGGGAGAGGTCGTCATGGTGATCGAGATTGTGGTCGTCGGCGGCGCGGCGGGCGGCGTCATCGTGCGCATCGGGATGGTCGGCATGGTCATCGGCGTGGCGGGTTGAATCGTCGGCACGATGGTCGTCATCGCGACGCGCGTCATCGGCATGGTTATCGTCGCGGTGTGCGTCATCGGCGTGGTGGTCGTCGGAGCGGTGATCGTCCATGCGCGGCTCGCGCATCTCGGGGCGCATGTCACGCATGCCGCCACCGAAGTCTCGCATGCCTCCTAAGTCCCGCATGCCTCCACCGCCAAAGTCGCGGAAGCCGCCGCCGAAATGGCCGCCGCCAAATCCGCCACCGAAACCGCCACCGAAGTGGCCTCCGCCAAAGCCGCCGCCACGTGCGAAAGCGTCGGTGGCGAGACAAACGGTGCCGAGCGAAATGCTGACGGCCAAGGCGATGAGGGGGCTGCGAACCATGATCGTTCCTCTGCGGCGATGACTGTCGCCGTGGACGGCCGGCGACCGACGGGATAGTTACCGCGCAAGGTATGACGAAGGGCTATGCGCCCGCGGGTCGCCTCCGCTGAAGGCAAACAAACGGTTCATGAACGCGAAACAATCCGGCAAGCCGCATCAAGCTCTCGTCAGCGTTGCTTCTGAGTTGCTAAATGATGCTCGAGGGTCCAATTCGCCCCCGTACGCGCCATGCCACTGTTCTTCGCCGTGCCGACACACGATATGAGCCTCCCCTGCGACGCGAGCGCCGCCAACCGAAGAGTTAAGATGCTGCCAGACGTTACCGAGACGACGATCACCGTGCCGCCCGAGTGGGCGCTGCTCAAGGCCGTGTGGACGGCCTGGCCGGCCGACCCCGAGGAGTGGAACGGCAACCTCGAGCCGCCACGCCGCGATGTGGCCGCGATGGTGCGCGCGCTGAGCGAGGCCAACAGCGTCCGGCTCCTGGTCAACGGCCCGGAGGCGGAGGCCTCGGCGCGCGCGGCACTGGGCGGCGCCGCCGACTTCGTGCAGGCGCGCTATGGCGACATCTGGCTGCGCGATACGGGACCAATTTTCGCGCGCACGCACATCGGGCGCATCGCTCTCCGCTTCGCCACGAATAGCTGGGGCGGCAAGTACGACCTGCCCGACGACGCTACGGTCGGCGACGAAATCGCGCGCGTCGCAGACACCACCGTACAGCGGTTCAATTTCGTTCTGGAGGGAGGTGCCGTCGACCATGACGGGGAAGGTTCCATCCTGACGACGCGGCAGACGCTGCTCAATCCCAACCGCAATGGCTGGACCAAGGCGCAGGCTGAGACCGCGCTCGGCGAAGCCTTCGGCGCCAAGAAGGTCATCTGGATCGACGAGGGCCTAAAGAACGACCACACCGACGGTCATATCGACAACATCGCCCGCTTCGTCGGACCCGGCCGCGTCGTCTGCCAGGCGGCGGCGGGCGATGACGATCCGAACCGCGAGACGCTCCACGCCATTGCCCGCACGCTCGAAGCTTCGAGCGACGCGTCCGGCCGCCAACTCGAGGTGACGCGCATCCCTGGCGTCGGCCTGTATCGAAACGCGCTCGGCGATATCTCGCCGGCTTCGCACATGAACTTCATCATCGCCAACGGCCTGGTCGTCGTCCCCGTGTACGGCACGCCGACACAAGAGGCGGCGCTGACGGCGCTGCAGGCCGTATTCCCCGACCACAAGGTCGTTGGCGTGCCGTCGCAGGGGCTGCTCGGCTGCGGCACGGCCGGCGGCGGCTCCTTCCACTGCATCACCCAGCAGGAACCTCGCTAGATGGCCAACCGCACGCTCACCGTCGCTGCCATTCAGACCTCGTACGGCAATGACCTGCGCGAGAACATTGCCAAGACGGAAGGCTTCGTGCGCGAGGCGGTGAAGCGCGGCGCGCAAGTCGTGCTGCCCTCGGAGCTGTTCCAGGGCATCTACTTCTGCACCAAGCAGGACCCGAAGTGGTTCACGACGGCGCATGCGGTGGGCGATCATCCCTGCGTTCTGGCGCTGCAGAAGCTCGCCGGCGAGCTCAAGGTTGTCATTCCCATCTCGTTCTTCGAGAAAGACGGCCCGCGCTATTACAACAGCGTCGCCATTGCCGATGCGGACGGAACAATCCTGGGGGTCTACCGCAAGAGCCACATCCCCGACGGCCCCGGCTATCAGGAGAAATATTACTTCCGTCCCGGCGACACGGGTTTCAAGACGTGGAAGACCCAGGCCGGCACCATCGGCGTCGGCATCTGCTGGGACCAGTGGTTCCCCGAGTGCGCACGCGCCATGGCGCTCGCCGGCGCCGAGGTTCTGTTCTATCCGACGGCCATCGGCTCGGAGCCCTACGACGCGAGCCTCGACACCCACCTGCAGTGGCAGCGGGCCATGCAGGGGCACGCGGTCTCGAACGCAGTGCCGATCGTCGCCGCCAACCGCATCGGGCTGGAGGACAACGACGGCGCCAGGCAGAAGTTCTATGGGCACTCATTCATCGCCGACCAGCGCGGCGAGATCGTCGACAGCTTCGGCGCCACCGAGGAAGGCGTCCTGGTGCACACCTTTGATCTCACCGAGATCGAGAGCTATCGCGCCGACTGGGGCTTTTTCCGCGACCGCCGCGCCGACCTTTATGCCAAGAGCATCGTCTGATCAGGCCGGTCCGGCGCTGGTCAACAGGTTGGCGAAGTAGCTCGACAGAAGGCGGTTGGCGGGGTCGCGTACGCGGCGCGCCGCGGCGAACTCCGCCCAGCGCTTGCCGTAGGCCTTGCCGACCTGCTCGGCGGTGAGATGCTTCGTCTGATTGAATAGCGGATGGCCATTGTGGGCGCTGGCGAATTCATTGAACGCCTTCAGGAACTCGTCCCACCCCGGACCGCCGGTCGACACGGGGTCGATGCTGATGGCCGGCGCATCGTGCGTGAACGAGAGCAGCGCGTTCTTGTCGCGCACCATGCGGTAGCCGACCGCGGGGAGGTCGCAGCGGAATCCGGTGCGCGCGGCATAATCGCGGCAGAAGCGGCAGTAGGCATCGAAGGTGTCGAAGAACTGCGCCTCGTCGAACGACCACATGGAGAAGACGAACTTGTAGGGCCCGGGCTTTTCCTGATGACGAATGATCTGCAGATGCGGCGCCGTCGATTTGCCGCCGACGATCATGCCGGTCCAGCGGCGGATCAGATGGTCATAGATGGACCGTACGCGATGCTCGACCGCTTTGCTGGGGGAGGCGCGTGCAATGCTGATCGTGAACAACGGGCCCAATTTGCGCCAGAAGGCATTGCGTAGCCACCAGCGGCCGGACGACGTCGGCTTGACGCCGGGCAGCTCGCGGCGCTCCTCGACCAGTACCTTCTCGCAGAACGGATAGAAATACATCATCAGCGCGTTGCCTTCCGCGACAAGGTCCGGCACGGCGGCGCGAAAAGCATCGATGCTGTAGGTGCGGTGGCGGGCGTAGACAGCCGTCATCGGCTTCACGCGTAGTGTGACCTCGACGAGAACCCCGAGCAGGCCGTAGCTGGAGCGCAGCAGCCGCATCTCTTCGGCATGCTCCGTCTCGTTGTAGGAGGCAACGCTGCCATCCGGCTTGACCAGCTTCACGCCCGACACGAACGAGCTCACCTGTCCCCAATGTGAGGTGCCGATCAGCGAGCTGTCCTTCGTCGCCGCGCAGGCGACGGCACCGAGCGTGACGTTGCCGATCTCGGTGTTGATGTGGAACTGCTTGTCGTGGCGAGCCAGCGCCTCAGCGACATCGATGTACAGTGCGCCGGCCTCGGCAACAATGTAGTCGTGGCCGATCTCGATGATGCGCGTCATGCCCGTCATATCGAGCATGGTGCCGCCGATATCCGCCGAGCACGCCGCCGGCGAATGCAGCTTGCCGACCGCACGCACGGGCGAGGGGTACGAGGCCGCATCCGCCATAACGCGCACGACATCGTCGATGGTGCGCGGCCGTACGACGACAGCCGGGCGGTAGGTGACGCCACCTTCCCAGTTGGTGATCTCATTGGTAGGGGCCGGTACAGGGGCAGCCGCTCGTGTGGCGACGAATGCCGGCGTCGCCAGCTTCAACAGCGCCGCGACGTGTGGCGCCAGCGCCATGTGAGGCAATAAGGACTTCATAAGCCGCCCCCCCGGCCGCTGCGGCTTCGCAGGCGGCAATCGGATGGTCGCAGCGTAGCTTGCCTACCACCGACTGCCCACGGGCGCGGGCCCCCATACTTAACCAGCGGCGGCCTAACGGCTCAAAACTGCTCGATAATTTTATTCCGGCTACTTCGCCATTCGCTGGCCGATGACGATCAGCCGTGCGGCACGCTCGGCGGCATCCTGTAGATACTGCCGCGATTTCTTGATGGCCACGTCGAGCGGCATGGCATTGGGCGTGGCCGATTCCAGACCGTCGATGCCGTGCGCGAAGACACCGCCGGCGTCATCCGACAACCCGCCGCCGATGGCGACGACCGGCACCCCGTGCTTGCGCGCCGCCGCCGCGACGCCCGACGGCGTCTTGCCGAAAGCGGTCTGGAAATCCACCCGACCTTCGCCGGTGACGGCGAGGGCGGCGCCCTGCATGTGGTCTTCGAGGCGCGTCGCCGCGACTACCAGCTCGACTCCGCGCTTCAGCGTGGAATTCGTGAAAGCCATCAAGCCCGCGCCAATGCCGCCGCCGGCGCCGGCGCCGGGCCTGTCGAGGACGTCGGCGCCGATGCTCCGCTTAATGATGTGGGCGAAGTGCGCGAGGTTCTTGTCGAGCCGCTCGACCATCTCCTCGGTGGCGCCCTTTTGCGGGCCATAGACGCGCGAGGCGCCCTTCTCCCCGCACAGCGGATTGGTGACGTCGCAGGCAACGCTGATATGGATCTTGGCCAGGCCGGGATTGACGGCCGACATGTCGACGGCTTGCACGTCGTCGAGGTCGCCGCCGGCGATGAGATCGCGGATCGGCGCGCCGCCGAAATTGAGGAAGCGCACGCCGAGCGCCTGCGCCAGGCCGGCGCCGGCGTCGTTGGTCGCCGAGCCGCCTATGCCGAGGATGATCTCGGTGACGCCGCGCTTGATCGCGTCGGCGATGAGCTCACCGGTGCCGAAGGTGGTGGCGACGAGCGGATCACGCTGGTCCTTGGGAACCAGCGGCAGGCCCGAGGCTTCGGCCATTTCGATGACCGCCGTCTTCCCGTCTCCGAGCAGGCCGTATGAGGCCATCACCCGAGCGCCCATGGGGCCGGAAACCTCGGTCTTTACGATCTGGCCGCCGGTGGCGTCGACGAGCGACTGAACCGTGCCCTCGCCGCCGTCGGCCATCGGCACTTTGACGTAGGTGGCGTCTGGCCAGACCCGCCGGAGGCCCGTCTCGATCTCGCTCGCCACTTCCAGGGAGGTCAGGTTTTCTTTGAAAGAGTTCGGGGCGATAACGATCTTCATCGGGCACTTCTTCTCACGGAGGCTTGGCCGCCAACGGCTAATCGGCGCGAGGATACGGGGAAAGACTGCACTGTGTCGCGCGGCCGCTTAAAGTTGCTTTCTTTTGCCGGGGTTGCCGGAAAGCCATCCCCAAGCATGGTTAAGGATAGCCGAGAAATCGTTCTTGCTGGGGCTGGCCGCAAGGGGTTCTAGCCGCCGAGCTCCTGAACGACGTCGGACTCGATGATATGCACCCCCGGAGCGTGCTGATCAGCGCAGGCCAGCATCGCCTGGGCGACGGTTTTCGTATGCACTGCCCGATACTTGCGGAGGGGGCCAAGCATAACCGGCTCGATCACGGCCAAAACCCGGTTGCCGACGCGTTCGGCCAGCCGGTACTCGTCGCGCCCACCGGCAAGTAGCGACGGACGCAGAATGTAGGTGGAGCGACCCCCCGCCCCGACGACCCCCATTTCCATCTCGCCCTTGGTCTTGAGGTAGACGCTGCTCGCAGTTGCCCGCGCGTCCACCGAGCTGATGCCGACGAAGCTTTTGGCATCGTGGTCCGATGCCCAACGCGCCAAGGCGATTGGAACGTCGCGGTCGACCCTCTGAAAAGCCTCCGTGGAGCCGGCCTTGTTCTGCGTGGTGCCGACACAGCAGAATACAGCTACTAGGTTATCCCCCGGGGCCGGGGCAGGGAGGATGGCCGCAAAATCGACGACGAGTTGCTCGACCTTGACCAGTCCGGCATAGGGCGTCGGCCGATGGTGCAACACGAGGATTTTTTCAAAGCGCGGAGAGGCGATCAGCAGGTCCATAAGCTGCCGCCCTATGGCGCCGGTGGACCCCGCGACGACGGCCGTGCGTTTTGACATTGCGATTTTGCTCCCGCCGCTAATTTCGAGTCTAGTCGCCGCCCCGGCAGTCGTCCACGGGGGCGAGGGGAGATGGCACTATGCTGCCTTGTCCTGCTTCGGATCGGAGAATGGAGACACACATGGGCATCTTCACCGTCAAACGCGGCTGCCGCTACCGAGCGACGATCTCGCTGGGCTTGCTGGAGAGTCTCGCCGGCAACGACATGATTGCCGGTCGCCTGCGCGCTGCCGGTTTTGCCGAGATTAGCATTAAGGGGTCCGGCTCGAAACGGCAGGCGGAAGCGCTTTGGCCGAATGACGACGCCACGGCCGAAATGCCCGAGCAGATAAGTGCCGTAACCGAAATTGAAGTGGCCTGACAATTGCGTGACAATTGACTGTGCCGGTGCGCGAACATCCGACGGCGCCTTTGCCGACCCGGGAGTTCCGCCTGGACGTGTAAGCGTAATCGGCAATTGAACACACGATCAGCGGCAGATGCAGCAGGGTGACGTTGCGCGAAGCAAATCGCGCCTGCGACGGCAGTTATTGAAGAGACCGGTATTTCCCGAAACACCCCCGCAATCCAAATTGCGACGGAGTTGATCAGCGTAGGGACGGTAGGCATCTATAATCGGCCGGCGCACTTCCTTGCGGAAATGCACCATATATGGCAAAACTATTCAGGCCGCTGACATTCACCTTGCGCAACTATTGCACTGTTTGTCCCGCATGGCAGAATGACTGGTCTGAGCAGGAAGCCAAGCGCAGCGAATGCAGCCCCTTACGCTGACCTTTTCAACCGATACCGTGCACCCTCGCGACCGATTCGATTTCTGGCATTCCGCTGCCCGCAAATCGTATGTCGAGCACGAGTGCGAGGCCGACGAGCGGACGCGCTTCGAGGGCCATGTCGATATCGCGCCCCTCGCCCATACGTCTCTGTCGACCTACAGCAATGCGCCGGCACGGATTTGGCGCACTGCGCGTCACGTGGCGCGCTCGCATTCAGATGACCTCTTTCTTTGCCTGCAGACACACGGCACCTGCACGGTCTCACAGGACGGCCGGGATGCCGCGCTGCAGCCGGGCGACCTCTGCCTGGCCGATACAGCCAGCGAGTTCGTCTTCACCTACCCCGTGAATTCGTCCCAACTCGTCCTGAAGATCGAGCGCGCAAGGCTGAAGGCCAGGCTGCCCGACTTCCGATCCTTGATGGCCGTCCCGGTTCGCAGTCAAGAGCCGACCGGCGCCCTTGCTTTCGAATTTATCGGCATGCTGCCGCGCTATCGCGACGCCATTTCCGGCGTCGCGGAGCTGCGCATCGCCGATCAGGCGGTCGACCTCGCCGCGCTGGCACTATCCACCGTCGCCAGCGCGTCTGCCTTGAAGCTGTCTTCGACCTCGGCCGCCGCGTTACTGCGCCTGCGCAGAGCGGTCGAGGGCGCCCTCGGCCAGCGTGAAATGCGCTGTGCTGACGTGGCGGCGGCAGCGGGCATGAGCGTGCGCTATGCCAATCATTTGCTTTTGCAAGAAGGTACTTCACTCGAGCGATTCCTCCAGCATCGGCGGCTGGAGAAGTGCCGGGAGGCGTTGCGCGCCCCCGGCCAGTCGCATCGCTCGATCAGCGAGATCGCTTACGACTGGGGCTTCTCCGACGCATCGCACTTCACACGATCGTTCAAGGTAGCGTACGGGATGGCGCCAAGGGACTATCGGCGGGAGGGTTAGTTGCGATGCAGGTGGATGAGCACAAGGCGCGAATAGTCTTGGACATGGCGCACGCGGCGTGGAGCCGCGGCGATATCGATGGCGTGCTGGACAACTACGTCGACGATCTGACCTACCTGTGTAACACCGGCGGCCCCGACGGCGGCCCGCTGTTAATCAACGGCAAGCAGGCCTTGCGCGATATGCTGAGGCCAATTGTGGATGTAGCCGAAAGCGTCTCGGTGTCGGAATACTTCCGCTACACGGACGGCGTCGGCCGCGCCAAGATCGAGTGCTATATCCGTCACAAAACGACCCGGCACGTGCTCGTCGGCTCGTACCGCCAGATCGTCACCTACCGTGGCGATAAGATCGAGCGCATGGAGGAATTCCACGACGCGGCCAAGATGATCGCTTTCTGGCAGATGATCTCGGGCGACGCGGCGATCCAGAAGGCGCTGCTGGCAGAGTTGGAATAGCCAATAACGCAGAAATCGCCTCGACAGGTCGAGGCACGATCTTGTCAAAGTGGACGGGAGCGGCGCCTACAGGCTACCGCTCCCGTTTTCGTTAGCCATCACCAACGGCGCCAGCGCCACCACCAATTGCGATGCACGCGCCAGCGGCGCCAGCCGGCTTTCTCAACAACCGTAGCCGAGTGCGCTGCGTCACCGGCAACGGCGCTGAGGCCGACGACCGGTGCCGCCTGCGCCGTGCCGAAAGCGGTGGCGAAGAGCGCCAGCGCACCGGCAATGGCGCAGATGGGAAGATAGCGATGCATGAGACTCTCCGGAGTTTCCGAACGTTCCGTAGAGTAAACCGGGGCCTGCCAAAACGACCTTAGCTGCGCCCAGCAAAATTGTTTCAATCCTGACTAATCGGCGTCCTGAGCCCGATTTCCGCCGCCCGCGCGGCCGCATGTATCTACCCCTGTAACAGGGGGAACAGCGGCAAGGTCCAGACTTGAGCATGCTCCGTGACATGGACGCATCGAGGTGGTGCGCAATCATTGACGGAGCAAACAGATGGAAACGGCACAGCTCGATATTGGCTGCAGCGTCACCGGCATTGATGCCGCCAAGGCCACCAAGTCCCAGATCAATAAGCTACGCGACCTGCTCTACCGCAACCGCCTGATCGTCCTCAAGGACCAGAGCCTCGACGAAGCCGCCTACTGCAAGTTCGCCCAAACGCGTCGGCAACCCGGTCCCCTACCTGCAGGACAACTATCACCACCCCGAATTCCCGCTGATCTTCGTCTCCTCGAACGTCAAGAAGGAAGGCAAGCAGATCGGCGTCGCCCGCACCGGCGGCTACTGGCACTCCGACACGTCCTTCGAGAAGGATCCCAAGTTCATCACCATGCTGATGCCGAAGGTTCTGCCGAAGAACTTCGCGCGCTCTACCCGCTTCATCGACATGGCGGCCGTGTACGAGGGCCTGCCGCAGACGATCAAGGACAAGCTCGCCGGTCGCGAGTTCCTGCATACCGGCAAGATGCGCTACAAGGTGCGCGCCCAGGATGCCGGCTACGACATCTTCGAAATCCTCGCCACCATCGATCAGCTCTGCCCGGCCGTGCGCCATCCGGCGGTGATCGAGCACCCCTACACCAAGGAAAAGGTGCTCTACGGCAACCGCGGCTTCACGCTCTCCATAGCCGATGCCTCGCTCGACGAGTCGGCTTCCCTGCTGAAACAGATCTTCGACTTTGCCGAGACGCAGCGCTTCGTTCGCGAAGTGCAGTGGTCGATGGGCGACGTCATTATCTGGGACAACCGCTTCCTCGCTCACACCTCCGGCCGCAACGAAGGCCTCGAGGAAGAGACGATGATGTACCGCATCACTCTGCAGGACGGCATGCCGCTCTGCGCCAGCCAAATCAATTCGAAGGTTGCTGCCTAACGCTCAACGCAAAATTTCAGCTCAAGCCCATGGGGACGGCCATGTGTTCAATTGCTCAAATCGATGGTTCAACTGCGACGGTAGTTTCCAATCCCACCAAGGCTTGCGGCCTCGGTCCCTGCAGCGGAGCGTGCAAGCGCTTCGCCGCAGCCAAAGCGATGCTCGAGATCGAGGCTCCCGCCAAGGCGGAGCCGCAGTTCCCGATCGCGATTGCCGACGAGTTCACCGCCGAGATCCTGAAGCCCTACCGTGAGAACGCCACCTACCTGAAGGCGGCGGAGATTGTCGAGGTCAACGACAAGACGGCAATCGCCGGTACCGACCAGAAACTGATCGTCGGCAAGGGCCGCTTCTCGATCCCCGAGAGCTGCTACATCGACTCTACCGGCCACTTCAACGCGGTCGAGTTCAACATCTGCTACAACCAGCTGGCTTATGTGCTCTTCGCCGGCTGCATCGATGCGGGCGTCATGCACAAGGTCCGCGCCGGCGACGTTCAGATCCCGACGATGACCGAGTTCAAGCATCACCAGCTGCCGGCGATGATGATCGTCGCCCTGGAGAGCCGCTACTTCAAGCCGCTCGACAGCAATGATTTCACGGCCGAGCTATCGATCAACAAGATCTCGGCGGTCGGCAACGCCTGGTTCTTCTTCACGACCATCACCTTCTCCGACCGCGAGGGCGTGAAGGCGAAGGGCTCCGTGACGCTGGCCTTCAGCCCCTCCTACAACCCCAACACGGTGCACTGATCCATGACTGAGCTCACCGCCATCCAATCGGCCGAAACGCTCGCCGCGTTGCGCGCGCTGGCCGGCTTCGAGACCGGACTTGCCACGCCGTGCCGCGATCTCTTTGCGAGCCATTTCCTGAGCTGCAAGAACCGTGCGCTGCTCCGCTTCGCCCCCCAGCGTCTGCTGCGCTCGCTGATCGACCGGGCCTCGCCAGGCAGCTACTGCTTTGCCATCGCCCGCACCCGTCATTTCGACGAGGCGCTGCTGGCCGGCGTGCGCGCCGGTATCAAGCAGGTGGTGATCCTCGGCGCCGGATACAATTCGCGGGCGTTCCGCTTCAAGGATCAGCTCGACGGCGTGCGGGTGTTCGAGCTCGACCATCCCGGCACGCAGGCCCGCAAGTTGAATCTGCTTTTGGCCGGCAATGCCGAGATCCCGACCAACGTCACCTACGTCGGCATCGACTTCGCCAAACAGTCCTTCCGGAAACTGCTGCCGCGGCATGGCTTCCGCAGCGACGTGAAGACGCTGTTCCTGTGGGAGGGCGTCTCCTACTACCTGCCGCTGCAGGCCGTCGACGACGTGCTGAAGTTCGTTGCCGGCTGCGCGCCTGGAAGCTCGGTGGTGTTCGACTACGCCCTGGAGAGCTTCGTCAATGGCGACACTGGCACGTATGGCGGCGAGCAGATTGCGCGCTGGCTGAAGAAAATCGGCGAGCCGTTCCTGTTCGGTCTCAACCCGGCACACGCACAACGCTTCCTCGCCAACCGCGGGCTGCGGGTCGCCTCGCACGTCGGACCATCGGATTTGGAGCGGATGTACCTCACGACACAGAGCAATCGCCCCCTTGGGCGCACATTGGGCCACGTGCGCATCATCGAAGCGCAGGTCTAAACGGCTTTTGACGGAGCAAACCAATGGCCGCCCTTTCCAACACAGCAGCATCCGGGTTCGAAGCCTCGACACCAGCCCCGACCCCGCCGCGGCGAATCGATTGGTCGGGCCTCTGGTTCCGCATCGTCGAAAGCGAAGGCGAGTTCGTCGGCATGCGGGGAGGCCGCAAGGCACCAGACGGCCAGATCGCCTGGGTGTTCCCCTCGCATGCCGAATACGACGGCCTCGGCGGCTTCGTGCACGTGCTGCGCAACGCCTTTCCCGGACGCGAATTCAAGGTGCCGGTTCGCCAAAGCCGCGCGCCATCGCTGGCCAAACGCGCCGCGGCACTCCTGCGTATGATCGCGCAAAAGCCAGTCCCCGCCGCCGCCTGGAAGGGCTACGACGCCAACTGGTCCGGCCGCCGTCCGCATGCGGGCAGCGAATTCGCCACCATGTTCTTCTCCAAGGAGGTCACCCGCCGCCTAAACGCCGCGTCGCGTACCAATGGCGTCTCGCTCAACAGCCTTCTGATGCATACGTTGGCCAAGGCGAGCCAACCCGATCTCGAGGCCGGTCCGCGGTTGTGGATGATGCCCGTCAACATGCGCGGGCCGGTGAAGCTCGAGCGCGACACCGCCAACCAGACGGGCTACCTGCAGATTTCCATCCCCGACGACGCGTCGATCGGCGACGTTCAGGATCAATTGAAGCTCGCCCTCCGCCGGCGCGACCACTGGGCCTCGTGGGCGTTCCTCAACATCAGCCAGCTCGTCGGCTACGCCGGCATCCGCCACATCTTCAAATTCCAGATGAAGCGCTTCCAGAACCGGCCGTTCGTCGGCTCGTTCTCCAATCTCGGGGCATGGAGCGGCGTCGGCGAGTGGTGCATATGCCCGCTGGTGACCCTCACCTCGCCGGTCGGCGTCGGCGCCATTGTCTGCGATGGGCGCCTGGCACTGACGGTCGAAGCCCATGCTTCGATCAAGCGCGAAGCCGGGTGGACGCAGTCGCTGATGGACCGTTGGACCGCGCTGCTGCAATCTGCGGAGTGAGCGATCCCTGCCACGGGGGGCCGCAGGATCAGCCTGGACCGAGACGAGCGCATGCCGCCGACGGACGATAGCGAGGCGTTGTATCCGCCGTTTCTGGCAGCACCGCCGGAGCCCCTGAGCCTGCCGGCCTATTTCCTCGCCTTCGTGCGCAATCCGCTCGGGGCCACACCGGCGATCATCTATCGCGACACTATATTCCAATATCGCGGCCGCCTCACGTATGTGACCGACCCGCAGCTGGTCAAACGCATCCTGCTCGACGAGTTCAACGACTTTCCCAAAACCATCGTCGAGCGCTACGTGTTCACGCGGCTGCTCGGCAAGGGCATTCTTACGTCGCATGGCGCCGAGTGGCGCTGGCAGCGCCAAGCCGCCGCGCCGCTGTTCCGGCACGCCGAAATCGAGCGCTACGCTCCGGTCATGACCGAAGCTGCTGAACGCGCTATCGCGGCTTGGCGGCGTCTACCGGCGGGGGGCGAGCGCCTTGTCGATCAAGACACGACGCGCGCGGCGTTCAGCGTCATCGCCGAAACGATGCTGCACAGCAACGACCCGGCCGTCACCGCCGCGCTCGAGCGTGCCAACCGCGACTACATGCTGCCGCTGTCCTGGCCGGGCGTCTATGGCGTCCTGGGTCTGCCGGAATGGCTGCCCTATCCGCGCAAATCCGCGCGCCGCGCCGCCGAGCGCGACATGCGGGCCTCCGTCGGAAATCTCGTGCGCGAGCGGCGCGCGCAATCCCGACGCTCGGGTCGACTTGATGACGCGCCTGCTGACCGCCAAAGACCCGGACAGCGGCCAGACGATGGGCGATGAGCAGATGGTCGACAATCTGCTGACGTTCCTGCTGGCCGGTCACGAGACGTCTGCCAAATCGCTGGCGTGGATGCTGTATCTCGTCGCGCGGTCCCCACAATGGGAGGCGCGCATGCACAAGCAGATCACTGAGGTCGCCGGTAGCGGTCCGATAGGCGCGGAACACGTCGACCGCCTGACCGACGTGACCATGTTCATCAAGGAAGCAATGCGGCTCTACCCGCCGATCTCGTCGCTCGCGCGTGTGGCGACCAAGGACGTCGACCTCGACGGCACGCTGGTGAAAAAGGACAGCATCATCGTCATGCCGATCTTCGCCATCCACCGTCACCAGCGATTGTGGGAGGATCCCGGTCGCTTCGATCCCGAGCGGTTCACGCCGGAGCGCGAGGCCAAGCAGGTGCGCTATCAGTACATGCCGTTCGGCGCCGGGCCGCGCGTGTGCATCGGCGCCACCTTCGCCATGCTCGAGGCGACAATCCTGCTGGCGTCGTTCGTGCGGGCGGCACGCTTCGAGGTGCCGCCCGGTCACGTCCCCGTGCCGCTCTCGCGCATTGCGCTGCAGCCAAAGGGCGGCATGCCGCTCAAAGTCTGGATGCGCGACGCGGCCGGCTAAAGATTTACTTGCAGGCCTGACGGCGCGCCGTGCATGTCGTCGTCAGCGTGTCATCGGTGCATTTCAATTGCACCGGACCGGCCGGGCGCTCGCCATGGTCGGCAATGGAGTTCTTCAGCGCGGCGTTGGCCATGAAAACCGCCAGGTCGTAGGTCACCATCGTGGCGACGCCGCCGGCGCGGCGACAGCCGGCCTCTGCACTCGACACCGTGGCCGCTCCGGCGAGTACGACGGCGAGCGACAAACCGACAAATCCCATGCGCGTCATGGCGTATCTCCTGCATGCTGCGATGCTCAAGGCTATCGCAGCGGCCCTCCTCGCGCCGTCGCGGCGGGGGCACATTCCCCTGAAAATTGCCCTCTGCCCCACCGCACGGCCACCTTCAAAGGCGTTCACCGCGCTGGACGGATTGCCACATGGGCCGCAGCAGCAGTCACGGCAATGCCGCTTTTGCGGCCGCGAATCCGCGTCCGGACGATTGGGATGGGTGACGGTTCGTGAAATTCAAACTCAACGCCGCGTTAGGTGCGGCGACAGTCCTATATCTCGAAGCACAATACGGCGCGCGTGCCGCGTTCGGCCGGCGGATACGTCAGTTCCGCACCCAGACGCGTCGACATGCTCTTGATCACCTTGGTGCCGAGCCCCGTTCCCAAGACGGCACCGGCCTGCGACCAGCCGACGCCATCGTCCTCGACGCTGAGGCATCCCTGGTCGCCCCGCCGGGTCATCTGCACCCGAATATCGCCGCGCTGGTCTCCGGCGTAGGCGTACTTGTAGGCATTGGTGACGAGCTCGGTGACGATGATGCCGAGCGACACGGCTTTGTCGGGCGGCAATGAAATGGGGTCGGCGGCGAGCTTGATCTCGTGATGACTGCCCCACGCCATCATGGCGCTGCGCAGCTCTTCGACGAGCCCCCCCAGATACGCTTCGAGATCGACCGATTGCACGTCGGGCGAGGTGTAAAGCCGCTTGTGGACGCCGGCGACCGCGAGAATTCGCGCCTGCATCTCGTCGAGCGCGCGCAGGGCCGAGGGGTCGCTGACTGTCGAGCGCTGCATGTTGGTAAGGGCGGCCACGATGGCGAGCGAGTTGGCGACGCGGTGGTTGACCTCGCGCAGCATCAGCTCGGCGCGGTCGCGCGCGGCAATCACCTCGCGGTCGGCCGCTTCCTTGTCGCGCCGGAGACGCTCCTTTTCTAGGGCAATGACGACGGCCTCGGTGAGCAGCTCGCGGAAGTGACCCTGCACATCCTTCCACACGTAGTCGATGGCGCCGGCCTTGAGGGCGGCCACCGCGACGCGGCTATCTTCCGAGCCGGTCACGTAGATGACGGGGGGCGCGTTGGCGAGGGCACGAATCAGCGGCAGCACTTGCAAGCCGGTCTGCCCAGGCATGTGATGATCGAGGCCAACGACGTCGAAATGCCCGGCCCGCAATTTCTCCAGGCCGGCGCCGCCGGACAACGCGAACTCGACCTCGAAGCCGCGGGCCTGCAGCGTTTTTTGAACGAGTCGTGCCAGGCCCGGGTCGTCGTCGATATACAGGACTTGGGCGCTAGCTTCCGTCACTGCGTTTCCGGAACCTGCATCACGGCGAAGAACAGGCCGAGTTGACGTATGGCGTTGGCGAAGTTGTCGTAGTCGACCGGCTTGGTGATGTAGACGTTGGCGCCCAGATCGTAGCAGCGCTGGATCTCGCGGGCGTCGTCCGTCGTCGTCAGCACGATCACCGGCGTCCGCTTGGTGTGAGCGTTGCCCTTTATCGTCTCCAGGATCGTAATGCCGGTCATGTCGGGGAGATTCAAATCGAGCAACACAAGGATGTGCTTCTTCGCACTGACTTCTCCTGATCCGTTCGGACCCATCAGGAAGGCGAGCGCGTCGGTCCCGTTGGAGAAAGCCGTCAGCTCGTTGTTTACCCCGGCGCGGCGAATGTTGCGCTCGATCAAACGCGCGTGACCCTCGTCATCCTCGATCATGACGATGGAGACGGGTTTACCCTCTAAGCTCACCGGCCAGCTCCGTTTGCGTGCGTAGGTTGCGGGGAAGTCTTACTCGAAAGGTGGTGCCGACACCAAGCTCGGATGTCAGCGTGATCTGGCCTCCGAGGCGTCGTACCAGAGCCCGGACATGCGCGAGGCCGATGCCCTCGCCCGGCTGATCCTGCGAGCCAGCGCGGCGGAAAAGATCGAACACGCGCTCGAAATCCTGATCGCCAATTCCTCGCCCGTTATCCTCAACTTCGATCAAAACCGAGCCGCTGCGGTCTGGTCGGGCGCGAATGGCAATGCGGGGAGGCCGGCCGGGCGCACGATATTTCACGGCATTGTCGACGAGATTGCCGAATACCTGTTCGAGGGCGAGGCGGTCGCTGATCAGGGTCGGCAGCGGCCGCTCGATGTTGAGCTCGCCGTCCGACTCGGTCATGCGGTGCTGCACGCCGTCCGAGATGCCGTCGAACAGGGCGTCGAGATTAACGGCCTCCGGCTTCAGAGTGCGCTGGCCCTCGCGCGACAGCTTGAGGATCGCGTTAATCAGCGAGTCCATTTTCTTGGTCGACGTCTGGATGAACGAGATCGCCTCCGGTACGTCGGTGCTGACCGCCGTCTTGGCGGCAGCGGCCGCCGGCGAAGCATCGATCACCGGATCATCCGTCAGCGCCTGCAAGCTATCGAGCGATGCCTTCAGCTCGGTCGTGAAACCCATGACGTTGACCAGCGGTGCACGCAGATCGTGGCTGACGATATAGGCGAAACGCTGGATCTCGTCGTTGGCGCGTTGCAGGTCGATGGTGCGTTCCTTGACGCGCAGCTCCAGGCCCGCATTCAACGTCTCCACCTCGGCGCGCGCCTTGATGACCTCGCGTGTGTAGTTGGTGAGTCGCCCACGCCGTACCGCCGCCGGCCAATAGTATCAGTAGGCCGCCGGCGATGGTCGACCAGCGCAATGCGCTTGGCGTTCTCCCGCTGGCTTTCGATGGCCGCAAAGAGACGCGTCTCGACCACATTTCTTTCGTCTAGGATCAGCGAGCGGATGCGATCCATGATGATCTTGCCGCGATCATCGAGAACGATGGCCATGACCTCGTCGGTCTTTCCTGCAGCGCTTCAATTCGACGGTCTGTGCCAGCTCCGCCATTTTCGCATCGATGGCGGTCTTCAAGTTCGGCGATGAACTCATCACTGCCGGGCTGACGGCGCATGACCTGCTGGAGCTTCTTAAGGCCGACATCCGTCTGCGCGACGGCCTCCTGGTACGGCTCGAGATAGCGTGCCTCTCCGGTCAGCAGATATCCGCGCTGTCCCGTCTCGGCGTCTTGGATGATCGAAAAGAGATCGACGAGGGCGCTGCGCATCTCGCGCGTTGCGATCACTTCCTCGCTGGAAGCACGTGTGCGCTCCATCATCCAGAACGACAGCCCCACCATCGCCAGCAGGGCCGCGAGGCCGAAGCAGCGTGAACAGCGCCGTGGCGCGCATGAGAGTGAATTTGGAAACTGGCACGCGGCTGTATCTCACTAAGAGACCGCCAGCTTGCACCGGCGGTCTCTATATTTTGTTATTTCAAAACCGTGATTTAGCTGGCCTCACGGTCGCGGCGCGGGGGCCTGCGGTCGCGACCGCCGCCGCCGCCTTCGCGGCGCGGGGGACGCGAGGAGCTGAACTCGGCCTCGGGATCCGGCTCGCCTTCGGCGCGCGGGATCTCCTGGCCGGTCGTCTGATCGATGATCTTCATCGACAGACGCGTCTTGCCACGCTCGTCGAAGCCGAGAAGTTTTACGTACACTTCCTGGCCCTCCTTGACGACCTCGCCGACCGTCGCCGGGCGTCCCTGCGACAGCTGCGAGATGTGGACCAGACCGTCCTTGGCGCCGAAGAAGTTCACGAAGGCGCCGAAGTCCATGATCTTGACGACCTTACCCTTGTAGATCGTGCCGACCTCGGGCTCGGAGGTGATCTCACGGATGCGCTTCAGGGCAGCGTCGATCAACTCGCGCTTCGAGGCGGCGACCTTCACCGTTCCGTCGTCCTCGATGTCGATCTTGGCACCCAACTCGGCGACGATCTCGCGGATCACCGAGCCGCCGGAGCCGATCACTTCGCGGATCTTGTCGGTCGGGATCTTGATCGTCTCGATGCGCGGAGCGTGCTCGCCCAGCTCGGTGCGAGCCGTGCCAAGTGCCTTCGCCATCTCGCCAAGAATGTGCAGCCGGCCGTCGCGAGCCTGATCGAGCGCAATGCGCATGATCTTCTCGGTGATGCCGGTGATCTTGATGTCCATCTGCAGCGAAGTGACGCCCTTCTCCGTGCCGGCCACCTTGAAGTCCATGTCGCCGAGGTGATCCTCGTCGCCGAGGATGTCCGACAGCACGGCGAAGTCTTCGCCTTCCTTGATGAGGCCCATGGCGATGCCGGCCACCGGCGCCTTCAGCGGAACGCCGGCATCCATCAATGCCAGCGAGCTGCCGCACACGGTCGCCATCGACGAGGAGCCGTTCGAACTCGGTGATCTCCGACACGAGACGAATGGTGTAGGGGAACTCTTCCTGCGTCGGCATCACCGGACGCACGGCGCGCCAGGCGAGCTTGCCGTGACCAATTTCGCGGCGGCCGGGCGAGCCCATGCGGCCCGTCTCGCCCACCGAGTAGGGCGGGAAGTTGTAGTGCAGCATGAAGCGCTCTTTGCGGGTACCCTCGAGCGCGTCGACGAACTGCTCGTCCTCGCCGGTGCCGAGGGTGGCGACGACGATTGCCTGCGTCTCACCGCGCGTGAACAGCGCCGAGCCGTGCGTCCGCGGCAGCACGTGCACCTCGGAGACGATGGGGCGGACGGTCTTCAGGTCGCGGCCATCGATACGGCGCCCGGTCTTGAGGATGTCGCCGCGCACGATATCGCTCTTCAGCGCCTTGATCGTGTCACCGAGCAGGACCTTCTCGGACGGGTCGTCAGGGATCTCGATTCCGGCCTTCAGCTTAACCTCGGCCTCTTTGACGAGGTCGTAGCGCTTCTGCTTCTCCTTGGTGGCGAATGCCTTGCGCAGGTCGGCTTCGGCGATCGACTTCACCTGCGAAGCGTACTTCTGCGCGTCGGGGAGCTTGATATCCCACGGCTCCTTGGCGGCCTTCTCGGCGAGCTTGATGATCGCCTGGATGACCGGCTGGAAATGCTTGTGGCCGAACATCACGCCTTCGAGCATCTGTTTCTCGGAAAGCTCCTTGGCTTCCAATTCGACCATCATCACGGCGTCATGGGTGCCGGCGATGACGAGGTCGAGATCGCTGTTGGCCATTTCGTCGAGCAGCGGATTGAGCACGAACTCGCCGCCGATGAGACCGACGCGCGCGGCGCCGATCGGGCCGAGGAACGGCACGCCCGACAGGGTCAGCGCCGCCGAGGAGGCGACCAACGCCAGGATGTCCGGGTCGTTCTCCATGTCATGCGAGAGCACGGTGACGACGACTTGCGTCTCGTTCTTGAAGCCTTCGACGAACAGCGGACGGACCGGCCGGTCGATGAGGCGGGAGGTGAGCGTCTCCTTCTCGGAGGGACGGCCTTCACGCTTGAAGAAGCCGCCGGGGATCTTGCCCGCCGCGAAGGTCTTCTCCTGGTAGTTCACGGTGAGGGGGAAGAAATCGACGCCGGGCTTCGGGGCCTTGGCGGCGACGACGGTGGCGAGGACACTGGTCTCGCCGTACGAGGCGTAGACGGCCGCGTCGGCCTGGCGCGCAATGCGCCCAGTCTCGAGCGTCAGCTTGCGTCCACCCCAGTCAATTTCCACGCGATGGATGTCGAACATGTTGGTTCTTTCTTTCTCTTAGCGATGCGCAGCGGCCGGATTGCCAGATGCGCGAGCCTTCGGTCGGGACCGAGGCACGAGGCGGATGGCCTCGAAAGGTGCGGGCGGAGGGCCGTGATGGATTCGCGTCGGCGGCCCTCCGCGCGCTTGTCGTCAGCGGCGGATGCCGAGCTTCTCGATGATGCCCTGGTAGCGCTGCTCGTTCTTGCGCTTCACGTAGTCGAGAAGCTGGCGGCGCTGGCTCACCATCTTGAGGAGGCCGCGGCGCGAGTGGTTGTCTTTCTTGTGCAGCTTGAAGTGCTCGGTGAGGTGATTGATGCGCTCGGTGAGGATCGCGATCTGCACTTCCGGCGAGCCGGTGTCGTTGGCCTTGGTCGCATTGTCTTTGATGAGCGCAGTTTTGCGCTCAGCGGAAATCGACATCGGGCATCCTTTCGTTGAGGAGTGGGAGAGGGCTTGGCCCTCAAAGGGCGGCCACAGCCGGGATGTCGTCCAGCAGGGTCGCAGCGGTGGCGGTCTTATACACCAGCCGGCCATGCCCGCGAGCAGAAAACGGCGCCCGCGGCGGTATGGGCGCAGGGATGTTCTCGCTTTGTGCAGACAACCCGGTTAACCGAAGTTGAACACGCGGGTCGGCCGAAAGGCGCCCTTCTCCAGTTCCCCAAGCGCGAGAATACGGCCTTTGAAGTGCGCGTATGCCGCGCCGTTCAGGACTGGAGCATCGCGGCCGCGCACGAGCACCGCCTGACCGCGGGCGAGGTTGGCCGCATCGCCCGCACCGACGCTGAGGCCCGGAATATCGTCGAGCGCGGCCTCCACGGGCCGCAAATGCGCGGTAATGTCGCCCGCCTCCGCCGCCGCCCGCAACGTGTCGAGTTTCACGGACACCGCCTCGTCGAAGGCGCCGACGCGCGTGCGCCGCAGGTTGATCACGTGCGCGGCGCTGCCGAGCGCGCGGCCCATATCGCGGGCGAGGGCGCGGACGTAGGTGCCCTTGCCGCACTCGGCTTCCAGCACGGCTGCACCATCGGTCATGTCGATCAGCCGCAGGTCCTCGACGACGATCCAGCGGGGCTCCAGCACCACGTCCTCGCCGCTGCGGGCGAGGTCATAGGCGCGGTTGCCTTCCACCTTGATGGCGGAAAACGTCGGAGGCACCTGGCTGATCTCACCGGTGAAGTCGGCCAGGATGCTGGCGATCTCTTGCGCCGTGGGCAGCTTTTCCGAGGTGCGGACGATTTGACCCTCGGCGTCGTCGGTATCGGTCTCGATGCCGAAGCGGACGGTGAACCGGTAGGCCTTCTCGCCATCGACGGCGAAGGGCACGGTCTTCGTCGCTTCGCCCAGCGCGATCGGCAGGATGCCGGTCGCCAGCGGATCGAGCGTGCCGGCATGGCCAGCCTTTTGCGCGTCGAACAGCCGCCGCACGGCGCCGACCGCCTGCGTCGACGTCATGCCGAGAGGCTTGTCGAGCACCACCCAGCCGTGGACGGGATTGCCTTTCTTGCGCCGAACCATGATCAGGCCGTTCCCGCGGAAGCATCAAGCACTGGACGTATGTGCTTTTCGCTCCGCTCCCGCGCCTCTGGTCCCAGTCGTCCAAAGACGTCGCGGACGAGAGCAGTTCGCTCCGAATGATCCACGAATGCGCTGTCCGGGATCAGGAAAAACAGGCCGCCGTGCGAGATCGCAACGCCGTCGCGGTCCATCAGCATTTGGCTGATGCCCTGCCATTTCAGGTAGTATTCGATCTGGCTTGTGGCGAAGCGGAGGCCTCCCTCGTCCTTCCTGAATCGGACGGCATCGTCGAAGTTTGCCCTGCCCTTCATCATCTGCCGTCCGTGTCGGCGCAATGCCCAGAGTGCCATCGCAAAAAGAATCACGATCAGTGCGAAGGCCGAGTACGACGGCAGCCCAAGAGCATCTTGCCAACTCATGACAGTCTCGTCGAAGACGATGATGGCAATGAGTGCCGCGATGTACGCGGCCAACAGCGCCCAACGCGCGAGCCACGACGTCGAGAATGCCTTGCGACTCATCGATCGGCTCAGTTTCGTCAGCCGCTCGAAGGGCATTTGGTACGTCAGCTCGCGGTCCACGGGGCTACCCCTTATCCACGTCCTGGCGGACCTTCGAGGTCGCCAGCAGCTGATCGATGCGGCTCGCTTCTTCGAACGTCTCGTCGCGGCGGAAGCGGATGTCGGGCGCGAACTTGAGATTGACGGCCTGCGCCACCTCGGCGCGGATGTAGCGCCTGTTGCGCATCAGCGCCTCGATCACGGCGGCAGTATCCGTGTCGCCGAGCGTGACGACGTATGCGGTCGCCAGCTTGAGGTCCGGCGATAGACGCACCTCAGGCACGGTGATGACGTGCGAAGCGATGACGTCGTCATGGATATCGCCGCGCACCAGCATCTCCGCCAGCTTGTGGCGGATAAGCTCGCCGATACGAAGCTGGCGCTGCGTTGGCGCCGAGCGCGCTGATTTTTTGGATCTGGTCACTGGATGGCAGTTCTTTGCAATCCGCCGCGGGATTGGACCGCGGACGGCGCCTGAATGAGGTGCCAGACCTTTGATGGTCTGACACCGGCAACTTGAAAACGGCCGCTCAAAGCGAGCGCATCACCGTCTCGACGTTGAAGCACTCGATGGCGTCGCCGGCGCGAATGTCCTGGTAGTTGGCGAAAGCCATGCCGCACTCCTGGCCGGCCGGCACCTCGCGGACTTCGTCCTTGAAGCGCTTGAGCGTCGACAGCGTGCCCTCGTGGATGACGACGTCGTCGCGGATGAGGCGCACCTTGGCACCGCGCTCGACCTTGCCTTCGGTGACGCGGCAGCCGGCGACCTTGCCGGTCTTCGAGATGTTGAACACCTCGAGGATCTCCGCCTTGCCGAGGTAGATCTCGCGAATGGTCGGCGCCAGCAGACCCGACATCGCCGCTTTCACGTCATCGACGAGATCGTAGATGATGTTGTAGTAGCGGATTTCGACGCCGTCGCGATCGGCGAGGGCCTTTGCCTGCGCGTTGGCGCGGACATTGAAGCCGACGACCACCGCCTTCGACGCGTTGGCCAGCGCCACGTCGGACTCGGTGATGCCGCCGACGCCCGAATGCACGATCTGCGCCGCCACCTCGTCGGTGCCCAGCTTGCGCAGCGAGCCGGCGATGGCTTCGACCGATCCCTGCACGTCGCCCTTGACGAGAAGCGTGAAGTCCTTGCGCCCCGTTTCCTTCAGCGACTGCATCATCTGCTCGAGCGTGCGCGGCGTGCCGGCAGAGCCCATGGTGTCGCGCCGCTTGCGCACGCGGTAGTCGGTGATCTCGCGAGCGCGACCTTCGCTCTCGACGACAGCGAACTGGTCGCCGGCCTCGGGAGCCGAATTGAAACCGAGTATCTCGACCGGAATCGACGGACCGGCCTCGGACACGTTGGCGCCGAGCTCATCGATGAGGGCGCGTACGCGGCCCCATGCCTTGCCGGCGACGACGATATCGCCGACGCGCAGCGTGCCACGCTGCACGAGCACGGTGCCGACGGGGCCGCGACCGCGCTCGAGCTTGGCTTCGACAACGATACCTTCGGCGGAGCGGGTGCGGCTGGCCTTGAGGTCGAGAATTTCGGCCTGCAGATGGATGGCTTCCAGCAGCTTGTCGAGGTTGGTGCGCTTCAGGGCCGAAACCGGCACCTCCAGCGTCTCGCCCGACATGCTCTCGACGACGATCTCGTGCTGCAGCAGCTCGGTGCGAACGCGGTTCGGGTCCGCCTGCGGCTTGTCGATCTTGTTAATGGCGACGATGATCGGGACGCCGGCGGCCTTGGCGTGGTTGATCGCCTCGATGGTCTGCGGCATGACGCCGTCGTCGGCGGCGACGACGAGCACGACGATGTCGGTCACCTTGGCGCCGCGCGCACGCATGGCCGTGAAGGCTTCGTGGCCCGGCGTGTCAATGAACGTCACCTTGTCGCCCAGCGGCGTCGTCACCTGATAGGCGCCGATGTGCTGGGTGATGCCGCCCGCCTCGCCGGCAACGACGTTGGTCTGCCGAATGGCGTCGAGCAGCGACGTCTTGCCGTGGTCGACGTGGCCCATGATGGTGACCACGGGGGCGCGCGGCTCAAGATCGCCCTCTTCGTCTTTTTCGCCGATGAAGCCCGTTTCAACGTCGGCCTCCGACACGCGCTTGGGCGTGTGGCCAAACTCCTGCACGATGAGCTCGGCGGTATCGACGTCGACCACATCGTTGATTTTGTGCATCGCGCCTTCTTTCATCAAATATTTGATGACGTCGACGGCGCGCTCGGCCATGCGGTTGGCCAGCTCCTGGATGGTGATGACCTCGGGGATCACCACTTCGCGGACGATCTTCTCACGCGACTGGGAAATTCCCATCGCCTTGAGCTTCTCGCGCTCGCGCTTGCGCTTCAGCGAGGCAAGCGAGCGTTCGCGCTGCTTCTCGTCGAAGGCGTTGTTGATGGTCAGCTTGACGCGCTCGCGCTTCTCGTCCGGCTTGGGCGTCGGTGTGCGTGTGGCGCCCGGCTTGCGAAGACCCTTGGGGCCGCCGCGGTTGTCGTCTTCCTCGCTGACGACGGGAGCGCGGGTGATGCGCTTCGGCGCTTCACCATCCGGCTTAGCGCGCGGCGGTGCCGGAATGTCGATCTCGCGCGGACGGCCACCTTCGCGCGGCTGCAGCGCCGGATTGTAGGACGTGCGCGGACGCGCGCCACCCTCGCTCGGGCGCGGCGCGTCGCCCGAACGGGGCGGGCGGCCCGACGAAGGCGTCGATGACGGCGAAGGGGCGCGCGCTTCCGGTGCGCGCGCGGCAACGGGTGCTGGTGCCTCGGCCCCGACCGCTGCCGCGGTCACAGGCGGCGGCGCGGCGGCGGCGGTTTCGGCTTCACGCTCGGCGCGGGCGATATCTTCGATGCGCTCGACGTCGTTGCGCTCGCGCGCGGCGGCAAGTGCGCGTGCGCGTGCGTCGCGTTCCTCATTGGAGAGACCACGGCCTGCCGGACCTGCCTTGTCGGCCGCAGGCGGCGTCGCCGGCGGCTGGGCGGGCCTGCGTGCAACGGCAGGCTCGGAGACGGGAGCTGCACTCGCGACCTCAGGCTCGGCGCCGCCTGAGCCACCGAGCTTACGCGTCTTGCGCTTCTCGACGACCACCGACTTGGACCGGCCGTGGCTGAAATTCTGCCGGACATGGCCGCTTTCGACCGTCCGCTGCAGCGACAGCGGCTTGCGCGCGCCTGTGCGGAGGGTCTTGTCGGTGGTGTCCTTGGTCTCTGTCATGCTCTCAATCAAACTCCGAAATTCTTCGCTCACCCTGCCATCAGGATGCACTTAAGCCCGACCGATAGCGCCTTAAGCGCTCGGCCTCGCTTAGAAACCGCTTAGTGGCTCCGCCTTGTATGAGGCCAGCATGTACCACATTTGACCGGCCCATGGCCAAGCTCAATTCTTCGATGGTGAGCCAATCAACAATAGGGACTGACTGACCCTTATCTCGTTGAATTGCCGTGAACTTGCGGTCCAGCTTGCGCCGTCCCTCAGCCGTGCCGTCGACGCCGTGCAGAAGTGCCACGGCACGTCCGCCGTCGAGCAGCTTTTCGACCTTCTCGGCCCCGGTATGGACGAGACCGGCCTTGTTGGCGAGCGACAGCGAGTTGAGGAGGCGCTTTACAAATAGTGCCTCGATCGCCTCCGGCAAGTCGGGCGGAACCGTCACCTGCCGCTTCAGGCTCTTGGCGAACGCATTCTGCTTGACCGCCGCCTCGATGGCCGATCGCTCGGCCGTCACCCACACGCCGCGTCCCGGCAGCTTGCGCGCCACGTCGGGAAAGATGGTGCCGGAAGGATCGGCGACGAAGCGGATCAGGTTTTCGGGCGGCAGCTCGGAGCGCGTGACGATGCAACGGCGGAGCGAGCCCCGCACGTCCCCGTCATCTGCGTCCTCCAACGGCTGCTGTTCAGCGCCCAATCCGATGTTCCTCTTCTCCCGGCCATCACCGACTAACCTTCGTCGGTGGCATCTTTGCCACCTTCGAGCGGCTCTTCGCCGGCTTCCTCGGCCGGCGTCTCCAGGTCCTCGGCCTTGATCCAGCCGGCGAGCACGCGCGCCGACATGATCATTTCCTCGGCTTCCTTGCGGCCAACCTCGAAGCCGTCCAGCACTCCCTTGTGGCGGACTGCCTCGGCATCCTTTTCCTTCTTGCGCTCGGTCCAGCCGACAAGGTCGTCGGTGGCGCAGTCGGCAAGATCTTCTAGCGACTTGACGCCGTTCTCGCCCATCGCGACCATCATCGCTGAGGTGACGCCCTTGACCTGCGCAATCTCGTCGGCAACGCCGAGCTCACGGCGCTTGGCGTCGCGATCGGCTTCCTGTTTCTCGAGATACTCGCGCGCACGCGTCTGGATCTCGTTGGCGGTGTGCTCGTCGAAACCTTCGATGTGCGCGATCTCGGAAAGGTCGACGAAGGCGACCTCCTCGATCGATGCGAAGCCCTCTGTCACCAGGAGCTGGGCAATGACCTCATCAACGTCCAGCGCCTCCATGAGCATGTTCGAGCGCTCGGCGAATTCCTTCTGCCGACGCTCGGACTCTTCCTGCTCGGTGACGATGTCGATATCCCAGCCGGTGAGCTGCGAGGCGAGGCGTACGTTCTGGCCACGCCGACCGATGGCCAGCGACAACTGGCTTTCCGGCACGACGACCTCGATGCGGTTGGAGTCTTCGTCGAGCACGACCTTGGTTACTTCGGCAGGCGCGAGGCCGTTGACGATGAAGCTGGCCGCATCCGGGTTCCACTGGATGATGTCGACCTTCTCGCCCTGCAGCTCGTTGACGACCGCCTGCACGCGCGATCCGCGCATGCCGACGCAAGCGCCGACCGGATCGATCGAGAAATCCTTGGAGATGACGGCAATCTTGGCGCGGCTGCCCGGATCGCGGGCGACCGACTTGATCTCGACGACGCCGTCGTAGATTTCCGGCACCTCCTGCGCGAACAGCTTCGACATGAACTCCGGACGGGCGCGCGATAGGAATATCTGCGGGCCGCGCGGCTCACGGCTGACGTTGTAGATGTAGGCGCGGATGCGATCGCCGTAGCGCACGTTCTCGCGCGGGATCATCTCATCGCGGCGGATGATGCCTTCGGCACGACCGAGATCGACGATGACATTGCCGTACTCAACGCGCTTCACAGTGCCGTTGACGATCTCGCCGATGCGATCCTTGTACTCGCTGTAGTGGCGCTCGCGTTCGGCCTCGCGCACCTTCTGCACGATAACCTGCTTGGCATTCTGGGCGGCGACGCGACCGAAATCCAAAGGCGGCAGCGGCTCGGCGATGAAATCGCCCACCTTGGCGTCGGCGTTGCGACCCTGCGCGTCTGCCAGCGTGATCTGCGTCGAATCGTTTTCGACCGTGTCGACCACCGCCAGGACGCGCGACAGCCGCGCCTCGCCGGTCTTCGGATCGATCTCGCAGCGGATGTCGTTCTCGGCGCCGTAGCGCGACTTGGCCGCCTTCTGGATTGCGTCTTCCATCGCCTCGATAACGATCTTGCGATCGATCGACTTCTCGCGTGCCACCGCCTCGGCGATCTGCAGGAGTTCCAGCCTGTTGGCGCTGATGCCGGCCATTGCCATGGTTCTTATTCCTCCTCGCGGTCCGTGCTCGGCTCGGAAGCCTCGTCGGATCCTGATGCGTTACTCTTCTTTGCGCGGCGCAAGGCCTCGCGGATCAATTCTTCGGTCAGCACGAGACGGGCTTCGCCAACGAGTTCCATCGGAATGCCGATAATGTTCTTTCCAGCCTCTCCCAGATCGACCTCGATGCGCACTTCGCCGTCGGCGAAACCATCGAGCATGCCGCGGAAACGCTTGCGGCCGTCAATCGGCTGCTTCACTTCCAACTTTGCCTCGTACCCGGACCAGTCCTCGAAGTCCGAGGGCCGCACCAGCGGCCGGTCGATGCCGGGCGAGGAGACTTCCAGCTGGTAGCTGCCGGCAATCGGATCGTGCACGTCGAGCAGCGGCGAAATCTCTTTCGAAATCGCCTCGCAGTCGGCGATGGTCAATGTGCCGTCGTTACGCTCAGCCATGATCTGCAACGTCTTGCCCTCGCGCCCGGAGACGGCCACGCGAACGAGACGGTAGCCACGGTCGCTGAGCGCCGGCTCGATGAGCTCGGCTACCCGCGCGGCGGCGCCGCTCTCCACGATGAACCTGTCGCCTAAGGCGCCTTCTTCGCCAGCGTGCATATTCGAGAGGTTTCCGGCCAGCTTTTGCCCGATCGCCTACGCCAATACAAAAAGAGCGGACCCAGACGGGGCCCACTCCTGAAAGTTGAGATGATCATGAGCAGGCAGATATTACGGGATCGTGACCGTGGATTCAAGGGGCTCCGGCGAGGGGGACCCCATCCGTCCGGATAAAGCGTAAAAAATAGCAGCGGCGCCCCTCCCGGATCGCCTTCGCCTCGTAGCGCGTTTGCGGCCAGTCGGTCGGCCGCAGGCGCCAGTCCCGCGGGCCTTGTACCTGCCAAGCGAAGTCCGCGCGCCCGCGCGCCGCAAGCAGCATGGTGCGCAGATAATCGGCGATATCCGTGCCGATGCGCAGCTCCCCGCCGGGCCGCATGGCGCGGGCCAGGTGGTCGAAAAGGCCCCCGTTGACCAGCCGCCGCTTGACATGGCGCTTCTTCGGCCAGGGATCGGGAAAGAGGATAAACACTCGATCGAGCGATGCGTCCGGCAGGTGCCGCAGCAGCTCACGGGCATCCTCGGTGCTGAGACGAATGTTGGCCAGGCCGCCTTCCTCGATAGCCGACAGAGCCTTAACGACCCCGTCCTCGAATACCTCGCAGCCAATGAGACCGACATCGGGATTGGCATCCGCCTGCCAGATGAGGTGCTCGCCGCCGCCAAAGCCGATCTCCAGCCATGTACGGGAGGTGGGCACGGCGAACAGCTCGGCAATCGATGCTGGGAGCGGCTCACTCAAGGTAAGCGCCACGCGCGGCAGCACGGCCTCGAGCAGCTGTTGCTGGCGCGCACTCAGCTTGCGCCCGCGACGGCGGCCGAACGAGCGCAGCTCCTGCCGATGCTCGCTGTCCGTCGCTACAGCGCCGAGCTCAGCCGGCGGCCTTCTTGATGGCATCGGCAAGGTCGGTCTTCTCCCAGGAGAAACCGCCGTCCGCCTCCGGCGCACGCCCGAAGTGGCCGTAGGCCGAGGTGCGCGCGTAGATCGGCTTGTTGAGGTCGAGATGCTTGCGGATGCCGCGCGGCGACAGATCCATCACCTCGGCGAGCGCTTTTTCCAGCGTCGCCTCGTCGACCTTACCCGTGCCGTGCGTGTCGACATAGATCGACAGCGGCTTGGCCACGCCGATGGCGTAGGAAAGCTGGATGGTGCAGCGGTCGGCGAGACCGGCCGCGACGACGTTTTTAGCAAGATAGCGCGCCGCATAGGCAGCCGAGCGATCGACCTTGGTCGAATCCTTGCCGGAGAAAGCGCCGCCGCCGTGCGGAGCCGCGCCGCCATAGGTGTCGACGATGATCTTGCGGCCGGTGAGCCCCGTATCGCCATCCGGTCCGCCGATGAAGAACTTGCCCGTCGGGTTGACGTGCCAGACCGTGTCCTTGGTGATCCAGCCATCGGGCAGCGTCTTGCGGACATACGGCTCGATGATGTCGCGGATCTTCTTGGAGGACAGATCCTCCTCGATGTGCTGGTGCGAGACGACGATTTGCGTCACGCCGACGGCCTTGCCGTCCTCGTAGCGGACGGTCACCTGGCTCTTGGAGTCGGGGCCGAGCAGGGCCGCGCCGCCGTCCTTCTTGTGACGGGCGATGGCAAGATCGTGCAGGATGTTGTGCGCATAGTAGATCGGCGCCGGCATCAGCTCGGGCGTCTCGGTGCAGGCATAGCCGAACATGATGCCCTGGTCGCCGGCGCCTTCTTCCTTGTTGTCACCCGGCTGCAGCGCATCGACGCCCGCGGCGATATCGGCCGACTGCGGATGCAGCAGGACCTCGATGTCCGCCTTATCCCAGTGGAAGCCGTCCTGCTCGTAGCCGATGTCGCGGATGGCCATGCGCGCCACGTGCGCGATCCAGTCTTTGGTCACGGTCTCGGGGCCGCGCGTCTCACCGGCGATGATCACTTTGTTGGTCGTCGCCAGGGTCTCGCAGGCCGCGCGGATTGCCCACGGGTCGATGCCCGCCTTGGGGCCCTCGCGGAAAAACAGGTCGACGATCTCATCGGAGATGCGATCGCACACTTTGTCGGGGTGGCCCTCGGAAACGGACTCGCTCGTGAAGAGGTAGGATTTGCGTGCCACTCGGGCCCCCGTGCGCTTTCGGCATGTCTCGAAAAACGCCGGGTTGTCTCAAGCTTTGCCCGTGGGGTCAAGGACGGCCCAATGGCGCCCCAGCGACAGGCGCCCCGGCGAGGCCTGCGGCGCCTGGCACGCCGCCAGCGATTGTGACAGCGGGCGGCCTTACTCCCTGGCCGCTGCTTCGCCAGCGAAGGCGCGGACGAGGTCGACGATCGAGCGACGGACCTTGGGGTCGGTAATGCGCGCAAAGGCTTTGTTAAGCTCAAGGCCTTCGCGGCTGCCGAGAAACTCGACGGCATAGCTTTCCGCTGGGCGCTCAGCGAAACCGGCGTTGGAACCGGCCACGGCCAGCTCCTCGTAAAAAAACTGCACTGGGACGCCGAGGACTTGCGACAAATCAAAAAGCCGGCTGGCGCCGATCCTGTTGATGCCCTTTTCGTACTTCTGAACTTGCTGGAAGGTGAGGCCGAGGTGCTCGCCGAGTTTCTCTTGGCTCATCCCGAGTAGCATCCGCCGCAGACGCACCCGACTTCCGACGTGTACATCGACGGGGTTTGCACGCCGCGAGCCACGCTCTTCTACTTCCGCGCTTTCCAGCGCATTTTCTCTTGCCATTACTGCTTACCTTATGCCCCGCAACAATGTTGATTTTGCACGTATTGATTGCGGGTTCTTACCCCCATCCAACCTGGAGCCGTGCGAGTTTTGCTCGCTTAGCGGCTCCCCACGCTGCTTTATGACTGCTGCGTCCCGTTGAAACAACATCCAAATTGTCTCTAATCCCGGTCGCGGCGCCGGAGCACTACTGCGGTCGCCAGGAAGAAGAGTGCAAGGACTACGAAAGTACTATCACCGGCTGTAGCGTAAACGGTCGCAGCAATAGAGCCTGGAATTTGGCTGTCGATAACGCCGCGCGCGTTAAGGTTGAGCATTGCGACAACTCGACCTTGGCCGTCGACAATTGCCGACACCCCGTTGTTTGCCGAGCGGATGATCGGCAGCCCTTCTTCGACGGCTCGCACGCGTGTCTGGTGAAAGTGCTGCCAGGGGCCGGTGGTGTCGCCGAACCAGCCGTCGTTGGTGACATTGATCAGCAGGCCCGGACGCTGTTCACCCTGCACAATTGCGGTGGGGAAAACGGCCTCGTAGCAGATCAGCGCTCCCACCGGCGGCAAACCCCGGACGGATAAGAGCGGCCGCGGCACCGGGCCGGAAGCAAAACCCCCGCGCCACCTCGCCAGCTGCTCCAGGCCCACGCTCTCCAGCAGCGCCTGCAGCGGCAGGTACTCGCCGAACGGGACGAGGTGGATCTTGTCGTAGGTTTGCTCAAGGTTACCCGTATCGCCGAAGACCAAGAGGCTGTTGTAGGCGCCCTGGGCCGGCCCGGATGCCGGCTTCTTCAGGCGCAGGGCGCCCGAAAGGAGCTGCGTCCCCTCTGGCAAGAGATCGCCGATGGCGGCCTGTGCCTCGGGATGCTCGAGCGGCAGGAAAGGCATCGCCGCCTCCGGCCAAACGAGGTGCGTGATCCCAGCCAGGTCGTCCTGGCGCCCCGCCGCATCCCGGCGCGACAGCGCCAGTTGGTCCTCGAAGATCTGCCGCTGCTTGTCGGGACGCCACTTGTCGCGCTGCGGGACGCTGGCTTGCACGATGCGGACCCGCACGTTTTCGAGCATTGGCGCAGGATCCGTCGATAGTCTCCACGCCCCCAGGCCGTACAGCATCAGCAGCGGAACGACGGCCAGAGCGATTGCGCGCACGATGGTGCGCTCGCGCGCGCCGCCGGTGCTTGCATCGGCGATCAGGACCAGCGGCCCCGCGAAGATGGCGACGCACAGAAGTGTCAACCCGTAGATGCCCAGCACAGATGCCGATTGCATCAGCGGCAGCGGCCACGTGAGCGCATAGCCGAGAACGTTCCAAGGGAACCCGGTTAGCACGTGACCGCGCAGCCATTCCGTCGATGCGAGCGCCAGCGCCAATACGAGGACGCGGGCGATGCCTGGCGACCAGGCAAGGCGCGCCGCTGCCGCTGCCAGCGCGGTGAACAACGCTAGACCGGCCGGGAGCGCCAACACCGCGAACGGCAGCAGCCAGGCGAACACTTCGGCTTCGACAAGAAACGCCTCGCCGATCCAAAACAAGCCAAGCAGGAAGTAGCCGAAGCCGAACCACCAACCGGCACTGGCGGCGCGCATGATCTCTCGGCGCTTCGAGGGCCCCGCGGCGGCGGCGCCGTCGATCAGCCAAACGAGAACGGGAAGCGTGAGGAAGAGTACCGGAGAGAGGAAAAACGGCGCCATCGCTGCAGCGGAGACGGCCCCTGCCGAGAACGCCGCAAGCGCGCGCCGCCAACCCGAAAGGCTGCCTATTGTCATGGAAAACTGCGCGATGGCGGCGGCGCAACGGATGGCGAGCGAGCCCGCAACCGAGCGCTGCCGGTCAAGAGATGGCGAGTCGAGCTTCACGCTCTTTCGGCGTCAGGCGCAGGCGTGGCGACGACGCGCGGCTGGTGGATTTTCACCTTCTTGAGGCGGCGGGCGTCGGCGTCGAGAACCTCGAGCTCCAGTCCGCTGGGATGGCGCACGACCTCGCCGCGCGCCGGGACGCGGCCAAGCAGCGAGAACATCAACCCGCCCAAGGTGTCGATATCCTCTTCCTCCTCAGGCTTCAGAAGCTTGATGCCGAGGTGCTCCTCGAGCTGCTTGATGGGGGTGCGCGCAGAGGCGACGAGACCGTTCTTGGGCTCAGTGAAGATGTACGCCGCCTCGGCGATATCGTGCTCGTCCTCGATATCGCCGACAATCTGCTCGACGAGATCTTCGATCGTGACGAGACCATCGGTGCCACCGTACTCATCGACGACCAGCGCCATGTGGATACGCGTCGACTGCATGCGGATGAGAAGATTGGTCGCCGGCATCGACGGAGGAACGTAGAGAACCGGACGCCTAATTTTCGCCGACGCTATGGGACGGGAAAGATCGACGATGCCCAATTCGAGCTTCTGGGTCGACGGCGGGACGGCGGGCGCGGTGTCGGGGGTATCCGCCGGGGGGGCCACGGAGATACGCGTATTGACCGCATCCGCGGCCGCTTCCTGCGTGAGCCAGCGAAAAAGATCCTTCACATGGATCATGCCGCGCGGATCATCCAAGGTCTCACTGAACAGCGGGATGCGCGAAACGCCGGCCTCGCCGAATGTGCGCAGCAGCTCCGCCAGGCTGTCGCTCTCCTCGAGGGCGATAATGTCAGCCCGAGGCACCATGATGTCGTCGACCCGCGAGCCGCCGAAGCGCAGCAGCCGGCGCAGCATCTCCCGCTCTTCGTTCGAAAATGCGGCGACCGCGTCTGCATCGGCCTCGCCTTTGAGGTCAGCCTCGAGCATCTCGCGCAGGCTGGGAGAGCGCAGGCCGATGCGGCTGAGGAGGGCATTGAGCAGGCCCTGCGTGCCGCTGGCAAACTGCTCGCCGCCGCTCGCCGGGCTAGGGCTCGAAGTTTCTGCCGGTTCCTTGGGTAGGTGTGCGTTGCTCATGGTTTTGAGTGCTGACCAGTCTGCTCGTGAATGTGCGTCTGCTCGCCTGCCGCTGCGTAGGGATCGGCGATGCCGAGGCGTCCGAGAATGCCTACTTCGAGGCCTTCCATGACCTGCGCTTCCTCGTCCGTCGTGTGATCGTAGCCTAAAAGATGCAGCAGTCCGTGCACGACCAAATGTTGCATATGGTGCTCGACGGGCAGCCCAAGCTCGGCGGCCTCCCGCTGCAGCGTCTCCAGCGAGAGGACAACGTCGCCGAGGAATCGCGGATCGTCGTCGTCGATGGGAATGCCGGGCCCAGCGGGAAACGACAGCACATTGGTCGGCGTCGGCTTGCCCCGATAGCTGCCGTTGAGCTCGGCGACTTGGGTATCGCACGACAGCGCGACGCAGACCTCACTACGTGCGAGCTGCAGCGATGCAGCGACCTCGCGCGCGGCGAGGCGCACGCGATTCTCGGCGTCGGCGACCGTTGACCAGTCGCCGCCGTCGTGCACGACATCGATGTCGAGACTTAGCGGAGGTTCGTCGGAACCGGCTGCGGCTTCGCCGCCGTCGGCAATAGCGTTCGTCCCTGGCGCAGTGTGTGGCATTGCACGTGGGCTACTTCTGATTGTCGTACGCTGCAACGATGCGCGCGACGAGATCGCGGCGCACGACATCTGCGCCGGTGAAACGTATCGCTTCGATGCCGGGGACGCCGGCCAATAGCGAGATCGCCTCCTCGAGGCCCGATCGCATGCCGTTCGGCAAGTCGATCTGGCTGGGATCACCCGTCACCGTCATCTTCGACCCTTCGCCGAGGCGGGTGAGGAACATCTTCATTTGCATGCTGGTGGTGTTCTGTGCCTCGTCGAGGATGACGTAGGCATTTGCCAGCGTGCGCCCGCGCATAAAAGCGAGCGGTGCGATTTCTATGACCCCCGTTTCGAGGTCGCGCTCGACCTTCTCCGGCGGCAGAACGTCGTAGAGAGCATCATAGAGGGGGCGCAAATAGGGATCGACCTTCTCGCGCATGTCTCCCGGCAGAAAGCCGAGCCGCTCGCCGGCCTCGACGGCGGGACGCGATAGGATGATGCGCTCGACCATACCCTTTTCGAGGCAATGGGCGGCATAGGCGACGGCAATGTACGTCTTGCCGGTGCCGGCGGGGCCGACGCCGAACACGAGGTCCGACTTCTCCAGCGCCCGCATGTAGCCGCTCTGCATCGGCGTGCGCGCCTTGACGACGCGGCGGCGCGTGGCGATCTGCGCCTGACCATCGCCCGGGACGCTTTCCTCGCGGGCGTGGCGGATGAGGCCGTCGAAGTCGCCGGGGCCGATCGGCTCGCCGGTGGAAGCCCGCTTATAAAGCTGCTCCAGCACGCTGCGCGCGATGTCCAATGCGTTCTCTGGGCCGTTCAACGTAATGACGTTGCCGTGCGCGTGCGCCTCGATGCCGAGACGGTCCTCGATGAGCGCCAGATTGCTGTCGTACTCACCGAGAAGTTGCGGCAGATGGCGGTTGTCCTCAAAGGGGATGACAACACGCTTGTTCGAGACCTGAGCTTTGGGAGCTCTGCCCGCCCCGGCGACGGGGCTTCCGCGAAATGCTGCCAATCGGCGCTCCAGACGTCGTTCGCTGCGAATTGTCACTCTAGTTGCTTAACCTATCATAACGCGCGTCCGGCTCGTACGTGCGGGGCCCGGCAGCACGCAAATAGCGTTACCTGTCGGTCATCCCCGCCGTATGACACCGGCTAGACTATTGGGGCCAAAGGCGGAAATTTCAACAGGTACGATCCGACCTAGCATTTCGGGCGGCGCCTCGGCGTGCACCGACTGCAGGTAGGGCGAGCGGCCGATAAGCTGTCCCGGGCGCCGTCCGACCTTCTCGAAAAGGACCGGCAGCGTTCGCCCGACGCAGCGCTCGGCAAATGCTCTCTGCTGGCGCTCGATTTGCCGCTGCAGACGAGCAAGCCGGTCCGCTTTCACCTCTTCGGGAACCTGATCGCCCAGTTTCTCGGCCGGTGTACCGGGCCGCGGGCTGTACTTGAACGAATAGGCGGCGGCGAAACCGACCTCGGCGAACACCGCCAGAGTCGCCTCGAATTCCGCTTCCGTCTCGCCGGGAAAGCCGACGATGACGTCGGTCGATAAGGCGAGCTCTGGCTGCGCGGCGCGAACGCGCGCAACAAGGTCCAGATATTCGCGCGCCGTGTGTTTGCGGTTCATGGCAGCGAGTATGCGATCGGCGCCTGACTGAAACGGCAGATGCAGATACGGCATCAATTTCGTTTCGTCGGCATGGGCGGCGATGAGATCGTCGCTCATGTCGCGCGGATGGCTGGTGGTATAGCGCAACCGCTCCAATCCATCGATGCGCGCCAGATGGTGCACGAGATCGGCAAGCGAGTACGTGCGGCCGTCGGGTCCGGCGCCGTGATAGCCGTTGACGTTCTGGCCCAGCAGCGTCACCTCGCGCACGCCGCTTGCAACGAGCGCGCGGGCCTCGCGCTCGATGTCGGCGACGCCGCGCGAATACTCATTGCCGCGCGTATATGGCACGACGCAGAACGTGCAGAACTTGTCGCAACCTTCCTGCACGGTGAGGAATGCCGTGACTGCGCGGCGTGGCAATCGCGGCGGCAGGTGGTCGAACTTCTCCTCCTCGGGGAACGTGGTCTCCACCAGCGAGCGGTTCTCGGCACGCGTCCGGGTCACGAGCTCGGGCAGGCGGTGATAGCTCTGCGGGCCGATGACGAGGTCGACGGCCGGCATGCGACGCACGATCTCGGCGCCTTCGGCCTGGGCCACGCAGCCGACGACCGCGATCACCGTGTCGTTGCCGGCGGCGGCGCGCTCGTCCTTCAGGACGCGAATGCGCCCGAGATCGGAGTAGACCTTTTCGGCCGCCTTCTCGCGGATGTGGCAGGTGTTGAGAATGACGAGATCGGCTTTCTCGATGGCATCCGTTTCGCAATAGCCTTGCGCCGACAGCGCCTCGGTCATGCGCTCGGAATCATAGACGTTCATCTGACAGCCGAACGTGCGCACGAACACCTTGCGCCCGCCACCCGGCGCGTGGGGTGGCGCAGCGAACGCGGGCGCCGCTTCGCTGCCGTCAACGTCCGTCACTTCGGTCGTCAGCCGATCGTCCATCAACTCGCGTGCCTAAGCCCATTTGCCGGGGCGCCACGACAGCCTTATCGGGCAGGCTTTGTCCAGCCCTTAAGAGGGGCAGCCAGATTACACCCACTTTTGCCCCGGTTCGGCGGCGACCCTCGTCCTTACTGACGGGGCGTCTTGCGGTGCCGCTATGGTGATGGCTTCTTCCGACGGCCGCCCGCGCAAGATGCGCACGACGCCCTCGCGCACTTGTGCTTCGCTATGCCGCGCCAGCTCCTTGCGGTCGGCGAAGCTCGCCAGTGGCACCGGCGGCCCGATGCGAATCTCGACATCCAGCGGCCCGGCCTTGAGCAGCGCCCAAGCATGACTGCGCATTTCCATGTCGCCGTACCAGGCGACTGCCGGGCGCTCCGCGCGCCCAAGGGGGATGCCATGCAGCCGCGTATAGACGGAGGAAATCGTCTGCACGACGGCATCGTGCGCGGCGAGGCTGCCGCCCGAGGGCTTTGCAGCGGCGAACAGGGAGGTCATGAACGGCAGGACGCGGTTGCCGTCGCTCGAGGTGCCCTCGGCAAACAGCACCACCGTGTCGCCTTGCGCCAGCCGCGTCAGTATTTCACTCGCCGCCTGGCCCACGGCCGTGCGCCGGGTGCGATCGACGAAGACAGAGCGTTGCAATCGCGCCAGCGAGGAGACGAACGGCCAGGTGCCGACCTCCTTCTTGGCGACGAACGAAACGGGCGCCACGGCGGACAGCACGGGGATGTCGAGCCACGTCGTGTGATTGGCGACGAGCAGCACCGGTCGGTCGCGGGCAACCGTGCCGTCGATGTGAATGCGGATGCCGAGCAAGCGGCAGACTTGGCGATGATACCAATTGGGGAAGGCGCGTGCGCCGCGGGGGGACACGCGCAGCAGCAGCGCCTGCAGCGGCATCAGCGGCACGGTCAAGGCAAAGAACCCGGCCAGCACCGCCCCGCCGCGAAGGGCACTTAAGCGCTCTGCCGCAGTGCGCGTCACGCTTTCTTCGCCGGTTTCGCGCGCACCCCGTAGAGCTCCAGTCGATGACCGACGAGCTTGAAGCCGAGTTCGCGCGCAATACGTTCCTGCAACGCCTCGATCGCCTCGTTGCGAAATTCAATGACGCGGCCGCTATCGACATCGATAAGGTGATCGTGGTGGCCGCGCGAGGCCTCTTCATAGCGTCCGCGCTTGTGGCCAAAATCGTGGCGTTCGAGAATGCCTTTTTCCTCGAAGAGCTTTAGCGTGCGGTAGACGGTCGACAGTGAGATGCGCCGGTCTATCTCGTTGGCGCGCAGGTAGACCTCCTCGACGTCGGGGTGGTCCTTGGCGCTCGACAGAACGCGGGCAATGACGCGCCGTTGGCCGGTCATGCGCAACCCTTGGTGGGTGCACAGGAGCTCGATGCGGCTCAAGCCGGAATTTCCAGTATCGGGCATGCGGCGGTTACTTCTCCGCTCTCGCTATGTGAGCGCTTTATAGAAAAGTGGCGGATGGCCGTCCACCGCCACGGACGATTCGACGGGCTCGTCTGCTTATAAATCGAGAGCGAGGATGACGGCGTCGACATTGGCCGAGCCCGTGCGCTGGTAGTAGGCCTTGCGCGCGCCCGCGATCTTGAAGCCGAGGCCCTCGTAGAGCGCAATCGCCGCGTCGTTATCGGCCGCCACCTCGAGGAACAGCCGCTTTACCTCGGCCCTGCGGGCAGCACGCACCAATCCCTCAGCCATGTGCCTTCCGATGCCGCGACGCTGCCACTCGGGAGCGACGCCGATCGAGAGGACCTCGGCCTCGTCGGCGGCAATGCGGCCGATGACGAAGCCGGCCAGCGCACGCGGCTCGCGTATTTGGGCGATGAACGAGGACGAAGCCGGATGCTCGATCAAGCGGACGATGCTCTCGGCGTCCCACGCTTCGTCGAACAGGCGCGCGTGCAAGGCGGCAATGTCTTCCGCGCGTTCGGGGCTCGCCCACAGGAGGCTCAGATTCTTCGGATCGAGCGGTATGGCGGCAGACGGCATGCTTCAGGCTCTCGCTATCGCGTGGCCGACCTGAGGCTTGGCATCGGGCGGCCTCAGATAGAGGGGGACGAGCGGCGCCTGCGAAGCTTCAAAGCCAGCGGCGATGCGCGCCAGAGCGACCGAGTCGGGCAGCAGATCTGGAAGTGCGGCCAACGCATCACGCCCCTCGCGCACGGCGTCGGCAACGGCGGCGGAGCCCGACCCAACAAATGCGATTGGCCCGCTGCCCAGCCGCGCCGCGTCCTCAATCGATAGGAGCTGCGGCGGGGACTTGGCATCGAGCCCGCCGCCGGGCCCAAACAACTGCGCGTAAACCTCGCCACGCCGCGCATCCACGACGACGGCCAGCGCCTCCGCCGTCACCTGCGTCCGCGCGGCCTCGGCCATGACCGCAAGGCTCGAAACACCCACAGTCTCGGCTCCGCAGACAAGAGCAAACGCGCGCGCCGCGGCAATACCGATGCGCGTTCCCGTGAACGTGCCGGGACCGACGGTAACGGCGATGCGATCGATTTGATCGAAGCTCACCCGCGCCTGCTGCATCACTTCGCCGATCATCGGGATGAGGCGCTGCGCGTGCCCGGTTTGGAAGCGCTCGAACACTGCGGCGAGCTCGACGACAACGCCGCCGCGCCGCTCGGCAACGCAGGCCGAGCAGCCGTCAAAGCAGGTGTCGAAGGCGAGAATGTTCATCGGGCGTAACCCTATACGCAGGGTACTCCAGATACACCATCCGAAAATAACGCGCGGGCGTCATATGATCTTCGCCATTTCATCGAAAGTGAATCTCGGCAGGCGCTCTTTCACGGCTGATGCGTTGCCGTAGCCGAGGTTGCAGAGGAAATTCGATTTGACCGCGGTGCCCGCGAAGAACGCCGCATCGACGCCGGCGTTGTCGAAGCCCGACATAGGGCCGCAATCGAGACCCAGAAGCCGCGCGGCGATGATGAGATAGCCGCCCTGCAGTGTCCCGTTGCGAAATGCCGTGTCTTTGATCTTGTCCGGCTTACCGACGAAGCCTGCCTTCATGTCCTTGTGCGGAAACAGCTTCGGCAGGTGCTCGTAGAAATCGAGATCGTAGCCGATAACGGCGCACACCGGCGCCTGCATCGTCTTCTCGCGATTGCCGTCGGAGAGAAACGGCTTCAGCTTCTCCTTTGCCTCCTTCGACTTCACGAAGATGAAGCGAGCCGGCAGGCAATTGGCGCTCGTCGGACCCATCTTCACGATGTCGATCAACTGCCGCAACAGGCTGTCGGGCACGTCCTTCGGCTGCCAGGCGTTTTGCGTGCGCGCATCGAGGAAGGCCTGGCGGACGGCGGCGGCGTCGGCTTGCGGCATGGTCGCCTCTCGGTTGGTCAGGGCTGAAAACAAAAACCCCGCCGATGCGGCGGGGTTTTCTCAATTCGCGATCATGCGGCTCAGACGGCCTGCACCTGTTGAACTTCCGGACAGAAGTGCCGCAGCAGGTTCTCGATGCCGTGGCGCAACGTTGCCGTCGAGCTGGGGCACCCCGAGCAGGCGCCGCGCATATGTAGATAGACGACGCCGTCGCGGAACGCCGAGAAGGTGATGTCGCCGCCGTCCTGCGCAACGGCCGGGCGCACGCGCGTCTCCAGCAGCTCCTTGATGGTGGCGACAACCGCCTCATCCTTCGGATCGTAGGAGGTCGCGCCGGTGTCGTCGTTCGCGGTCTCCGCGACGACAGGCGCACCCGACATGAAGTGCTCCATGATGGCGCCGAGGATCATCGGCTTCAGGTGCTGCCATTCCTCCTCGCCCTTGGTCACCGAAATGAAGTCGGAGCCGAGGAACACGCCGCGCACGCCCTTGATGTCGAACAGCCGCGAGGCGAGCGGAGACGCCAGAGCCTCTCCCTTGTCGGTGAAGTCGGCAGTGCCGTCGGCAAGCACGGACTTGCCGGGAATGAACTTCAGCGTCGCCGGATTGGGGGTCGCCTCGGTTTGGATGAACATCGGGTGGCCTTTCCGCGGTTTCGTCGCCTGGCACGGGGGCTGGCGGTCGAATCTCAGATTAGAATAGCTCTAAGATAGTGGATCTGGAGCTGGATTTCGAGAGCCTTTCCGCCCTTTTAGTCCAGGCTGCGGACTTCCTCCAGGGCCAGTGAGCCGGGCACGATGGTTATTGGGATCGGAAAACTGCCCATGGCGCTTCCCGCCGCCAGGGACGAGACCAACGGACCGGGGCCCGAGGCCTCCGCCGACGCACCCAGCACCAGCACCGCGATGTCCTCGTCCTCGTCGATGAGCTTGCGGATCTCCTCGCCTTTCGATCCTTCGCGGATGATTTCCTCGCAGGCGACGCTCTCGTAGCCGGCGTTGTTGAGCTTGCGCCGCATCAGGCGGAAGAGCGCCTTGGCCTTGGCCGTCTCTTCCTCGACCTGCTGCTGTCGCACGTTGATCCAGTGCTGGAACTCTTGCGGCACGATCACGTAGAGCATGACCAGCGTCCCCGAGGAGCGCTGCATGCGGCTCGCGGCGTAGTACAGCGCCGTATCCACCTCCGGCGTTTCGTCGACGACGATCAGGAACTTGCGAAAGTGATCGGCCTCGAACGAGCGGCGCTTTTTAATCGTGTTCATGCGCGCATGCTGCCACGGCGCCGGGCCGCTAACAACAACGCGAGCATTACGAGCGCACGAAACCGACGACGTCCTTCACCTCGGCAAAGATCGGGGAAGCGATGGCGCGGGCACGTCTCGACCCGTCGGCGAGGATACGGTCGATCTCGGCCGGGTCGGCCATGAGGCGAACGATTTCGGCGCGGATCGGCCCGAGCCGCGCGACGGCGACCTCGGTCAGTGCGCGCTTCAGACCGGTGTAGATGCTCGGTCCCTCCGTCGCGGTCGAGATCAGCAGGTCCAAAGCCGCCTGCTTGGAGATGCCGGCCAGCGCCGCGTAAATGCCGACGAGGTTGTCGATTTCCGGGCGCGCTCTCAGCTCCTCGAGGTTGCTCGGCGGCGCCGGCTCCATGTCGGTCTTGGCGCGCTTGATCTTGTCGGCGATGGCGTCGGCGTCGTCCATCAGGTTGATGCGCGACATGTCGGAAGGCTCCGACTTCGACATCTTCTTCGTGCCGTCGCGCAAGCTCATGACGCGCGTCGCCGGACCGGTGATCACCGGCTCGGGCTGCGGGAAGAAGATGCCGTCCGCGTAGCCCTTCTCGACGATGCCGTCGCGGAAGTCGTTGTTGAACTTCTGGGCGATGTCGCGCGCCAGCTCGAGGTGCTGCTTCTGGTCCTCGCCGACCGGCACGTGCGTGGCGCGATAGGCGAGGATGTCGGCCGCCATCAGGTTCGGATAGACATAGAGACCCACCGAGGCGTTCTCGCGGTCCTTGCCGGCCTTCTCCTTGAACTGCGTCATGCGGTTGAGCCAGCCGAGGCGCGCGACGCAATTGAACACCCACGCCAGCTCGGCGTGCTCGGGCACCTGGCTCTGATTGAACAGGATGCTCTTCTTGGGATCGAGGCCGGAGGCGATGTAGGCGGCCGTCACTTGGCGGATCGCGCTTGCTTCAGCTCGGCGGGGTCCTGCCAAACGGTGATCGCGTGCATGTCGACGACGCAGTAGATGCACTCGTGCGTCTTCTGCAGCTCGATCCAGTTGACCATGGCACCGAGGTAATTGCCGAGGTGCAGGCTGCCGGTCGGCTGCATGCCGGAAAACACGCGCTCCTTGAATGCCATGGTGGCCCCTTGCGCGATTGGCGCGGGTTTATGGCGCGGCGCGCAGGCGCGCGCGCAAGCACCGTGCATGGTCTCAGAGCGGCCCAGGCGGCGGCGTGCGGCGGGTGAGGAAGCGCGCGCGCCTGGCGCAGGTCGAGCGCCCCCGTTGCGAACACGGCGATCGCGTAGGCGAGGAAGCCGGAGCCGACGAGAACCGTCAGCGCGCGCGGCGCGCACCAGCTCCGACGTCGGCGGCTCGAACATGCCGTCGAGCGCGGTGGCGACGACCGCCACAGCACGGCACCCATGATGGCGCTCGCCAGCAGGATGCGCGGCAGCGCGCGCTTCAGGCGCGCGTCGGCGACGAAGTGCCCGCGCTTGGCCAGCGTCGCGTACAGCAGCCCGGCGTTGAGGAAGCCGCCGAGCGTCGTCGCCACCGCGATGCCGAGATGCGGCATCCATCCCATAGGAGCGGAAGATGAAGAACAGCGCGATCGAGCCGATCGTGTTCGCCGTCAGGCTGATGGTCGCGTAGATCATCGGCGTGCGCGTGTCCTCGCGCGCGAAGTAGGCGGGCGAGAACACCTTGATCAGCACGAAGCTCGGCAGGCCGATGGCGAAGATCGCCAGCGCGTAGGCGGTGGCCGGCGTATCGGTCAGCGGTGAAGGCGCCGCGCTCGAACAGGCCGGCAACGATGGCGCGTCGGCACCACGGCCAGCGCCACGGCCGCCGGCAGCGTCAGCAGCGCGGCGAACTCGAGCGAGCGGTTCTGGCTGTCCATGACCGCTTCGTGGTTCTCGGCCCGCAGATGCCGCGCCACATCGGGCAGCAGCACCACGCCGATGGCGATGCCGACGATGGCGAGCGGCAGCTCGTACAGCCGATCGGCATAGTAGAGGTACGAGACGGCGCCGTTCTGCATCGAGGCGATGACCGTGCCGATGACGATGTTGATCTGCGTCACGCCGCCGGCGATGACGCCCGGAATGCCGAGGCGGATCGAGCCGGCGCATGCCGTCGGTCATGCGCGGCCAGCGCAGCTTCAGCCAGATGTTGTTGCGCCGCAGGCCGTCCAGCAGCAGCCCCAGCTGCAGAATGCCGGCGGCGAAAACGCCCCACGCCTGGATGACGCCCGCCATCGGCTCGTTCTGATAGCCGAGCCACATGCCGATGAGCGTCGCGATCATCATCACGCCGTTGAGCACGATGGAGACCGACGAGCTTTCGACGAACTTGCCGAACGAGTTCAGCACGCCCGACATCAGCGCGACGAGCGACATGCACAGCAGGTAGGGCATGGTGATGCGCGTCAGCAGCACGGCGAGGTCGAACTTCTCCGGGTTCTCGCTGAAGCCCGGTGCCAGGCCGTACATCAGGAACGGCATGGTGATCTCGGCGACGACGATGAGGATAAGGAGGATGAAGACGAGGCCGGCCAGCGCCTCCTCGGCGAACGGCGCGCGCCACGTCCCGCCCCTCGCCCTCCAGGCGCTTTGCAAACAGCGGCACGAACGCCGCATTAAACGCGCCCTCGCCGAACAAGCGTCTGAACAGATTGGGAAAGCGGAACGCGACGAAGAACGCGTCCGCCACCGCGCCGCTGCCGAGGATGGCGGCGATGAGGATGTCGCGCAGAAAGCCGAACACGCGGCTCAACAGAGTGAGGCCGCCGACGGTCGCGAAGGAGCGGTAAAGCTTCATGGGCGGCTGAGCGGTAGCGGAGCGCTTGGCCGAAGGGCAAGCGGCCAGATGTAGCACGTGGCGCCGCCTAGGCGCCGCCGTTGACATCGGCAGGGGGTATTGCGCCGACAAGTTTTGCGGACAGGTGGAGGACGGACAGATGTTTCCGCTCGGCGACGACAATTCCATGCGGCGCACGACGCCGTACGTCACCTACGTCCTCATCGCCATCAACGTGCTCGTCTTCCTGCTCGAGCTGCAGAACGGCGACGAGTTCATCCAAGAATGGGCGTTCGTGCCCGGCGCGCTTCTCGGACAATCCGGCAGCCAACATCGCGACCATTTTCACCGCCATGTTCATGCACGGCGGTTGGCTGCACCTCGGCGGCAACATGCTCTACCTGTGGATCTTCGGCGACAACGTCGAGGACCGCTTCGGGCACGTCAAGTTCCTGATCTTCTATCTGCTCGCCGGCATCGCCGCGACGTTCGCCCAGTATCTACGTCATGCCCGGACTCGAACATTCCCAACGTCGGCGCCTCGGGCGCCATCGCCGGCGTGCTCGGCGCCTATATCCTGATGTTCCCGCAGGCGCGCGTGAACGTGCTGGTCGGCAGCCAGGTGGTCGCCATGCCGGCACTCATCGTGCTGGGCTTCTGGATCGTGCTGCAGCTGTTCAGCGGCGTCGGCTCGATCGCCTATACGGATGAATCGACCCGGATATGGGCGGCGTCGCCTATATGGCGCACGTCGGCGGCTTCGTGGCCGGGCTTCTGATGGCCTTCCTGTTCCGCGGCGGCAGCGGCGGCAACCCCCGCATTTCGGCCTAGGGAAACCACGCCCAAAAGTCGCCACGCGTTAGCCTTGAACGGCTGGCTCAATTGCCCGAAAATGCCTTCGTTGGCCGGGGGGCCTAGAGCGCGGGACGAATTCCATGCTTCGCCTGGCAGTGACACTCATACTTTTGCTGCTCATGCTGTTCGGCGGCGCCGTGTGGCTGCTCGACATGCAGCCGCGGACCGCTCGAGCCTGCCGAAAAGCAGGCCAAAGAGCGGTCCCAGGCAAGCCGGAGCGCAGGAGGCGAGGGCCGCCGGACGGCGGCAAGGATGCCGTCGATGCCGTGCAGGAGGCGCTACCCGCCGCCGAAACCGGCTGACGGCGCGCCTGCCTTCGATATTGCCCGCATCGACCCGAACGGCACGTCGGTGTTCGCCGGCCGCGCCGAGCCGAATTCGGCCGTGACGATCACGGCCGACGGCAAGGAGATCGGCACGGCGCAGGCCGACGAGAACGGCGAGTGGACGTTCACCACCGACGAGAAGATCGCCAATCCGGACGCCAAGCTCGCGCTGTTCAAGGCGCCGGCGGGACGGCGCCCCGGTCGCCGAGGCTGCGCCGCGGGGCGCCGCGACGTCAAGACCGCGAGGGCGCGCCCACGCCGACAGGCGAAGTCGGCCGAGGCGGTCACGTCGAAAATGATCAAGAATCTCGAGGGCATGGTCGCCGAGGCGCGCACCGAGGAGAGCAAGCAGGCCGCCGCCGCGCGCCTCCCCCGCCGCCGGCAGGCCGGCCGGAGCCGGCGCTGCCGGAACCCGGCACCGTCAGAAGGCGCCGCGACCCCGCCGCAACAGGCCGCACATTGCCGCGCAGACCCCGTATCGAGGCGAACGCACGGTTCCCGTCCCCGTCACCTTCGTCTTCAACGAGGCCAAGCTGACCGGCGAAGGGCGGAGGGCCGCCGACCTGCTGCTCGAATATCTGCAGCATCAAGCGCTTCCCCAAGATGACGCTCACCGGCCACGCGGACGAACGCGGCACCGAGGCGCTCAACCTGGCGCTGTCGGCGCAGCGGCTGCAGACGGTCTCCCGCTTCCTGCGCGAAGGCGGCTTCAATGGGCGGCTGGAGCTGATCCCCAAGGGCAAGACGGAGCCGTATATGGGCGTCGTGCGCGGCGATTTCAGCCAGGAGGACCTCTACCAGCTCGACCGGCGCGTCGAGCTGGTGGTGTCGCGCTAGGCGCGCGTCCTCCGCGGCCTGGCTTCTCGCTGCCCTCGAGCACGGCGACGAGCCGCTTGCGGATCGTCTCCTGCCGCGTGCTCGCTGATCACCTTCTTGCCGGTCAGATCGGTGACGTAGAACACGTCGACGGCCTTCTCGCCGAAGGTGGTGATGTGCGCCGAGGTGATGTCGAGCAGCAGGTTCGAGAGCGTGCTGGTCAGCTCGTAGAGCAGGCCCGGGCGGTCGCGGCCGGCGACCTCGATCACCGTGAACTGATCCGACAGCGCGTTGTTGATGATCACGTCCGGCTCGACCGTGAAGGCCATGACGCGCTCGCGGCGGGGGTCCGCGCTCGGCGATCAGCGTGTCGAGCCACGCATCGCCGCGCAGCAGGCGGCCGATCAGTTCGCCGATGCGCTTGCCGCGGCGCAGCTCGTCGTCGTCGTCCTTGAACGCGCGGTTGAGCAGGAAGGTGTCGAGCGCGTAGCCGTCGCGCGTCGTCATGATGTGGGCGCCGGCGATGTTGGCGCCCGGCGGCCGCGCAGGCGCCGGCGAACAGGGCCAGCAGGCGCGGGTGGTTCGGCGCCACGACCGTCAGCTCGGTGATGGCCGTGAACGCGTCGGTGCGCGTATCGGTGGCGACGTGCAGCCTTCGCGCTCGGCGCGGCGCAGCAGCTTGGCGTGCTCGACCCGGCGCTCGGCGTCGGTGCGCAGCCAGTAGTCGGGGTAGTGGCGGTCGATATAGCGGTCGACGTCGGCCGGCTTCCAGTCGGCGAGATCGCGGCGCAGCGTCTCCTGCGCCTCGGCGGTGCGCTGGCTGCGCTTCACCTGCGTGTGGCCGCCGGCAACGAGCGGCTCGGTCTCGTAGTAGAGCGTGCGCAGGAGCTGGCCCTTCCAGCCGTTCCACACGCCGGGCCCAACAGCGCGGATGTCGGCAACGGTGAGCAGCAGCAGCAGCTTCAGCCGCTCCGGGACTCTGCACGACGTCGGCGAAGTCGCGGATGGTCTTGGGATCGGACAGATCGCGGCTCTGCGCGATGTTGCTCATCGTCAGATGCTGCTCGATGAGCCAGACAGCGGTCTCGGTCTCGGCCGGCGTCAGTCCGAAGCGCGGGCACAGCTCGCGCGCGATGCGCGCGCCGACGATCGAGTGGTCCTCGGTGTGGCCCTTGCCGATGTCGTGCAGGAAGGCGGCAACGTACAGCGCGCGCCGATTCTTGATGGTGCTGATGATCTCGGTCGACAGCGGCAGCTCGTTGCTCGGCGCCGCCGCGCTCGATGTCGGTGAGCATGCCGACGGTGCGCACGAGATGCTCGTCGACCGTATAGCTGTGATACATGTTGAACTGCGTCATGCCGACGACGCGGCCGAACTCCGGCACGAAGCGGCCGAGCACGCCCGGCCTCGTTCATGCGCCGCAGCGACATCTCGGGATTGGTGTCGCCGGTGAGCAGCTCGACGAAGATGCGGTTGGCTTCCGGGTTCTCGCGCAGGTCGTCGTCGATCAGCCGCTTCGATTGGCGCAGCAGGCGGATGGCGTCCGGATGCAGGAACGAGTTGGACAAGATGCGCTTCGGCAAAAAAGCGGATGAGGTTCACCGGATCGCGCTTGAACACGTCCTGCGTCGGCGACGTTGAGCCGGTCGTTGTCGATGCGAAAATCAGTGCGCGTGCGCAACTGCCGGCGCTGCTTCCAGTTGAGCGGCCGCAAAAAGCGGCTGAAGCCCCGGCGACGCCTTGAGCTGCTGCATCTCGAGCGCCGAGCACAGGATGGTCGTCAGATCGCCGACGTCCTTGGCGACGAGGAAGTAGTGCTTCATGAAGCGCTCGACGGCGAGCAGGCCGCCGCGATCGTTGTAGCCGAGCTGCGCCGCGAGCCACGGCTGCACGTCGAAGGTCAGCACCTCCTCTGAGCGGCCGCTGAGGAAATGCAGGAAGCAGCGGATGGTCCACAGGAAGTCCTCGCAACGGCGGAAGGTCGCCACCTCCTCCGGGCGGAAGATGCCGGCCGCAACCGTCGCCGCACCGACGCCCTGGCCGTAGAGGTATTTCGAAAGCCAGTGCAGCGTGTGCAGGTCGCGCAGGCCGCCCTTGCCGTCCTTGACGTTGGGCTCGACCTTGTAGCGGCTTTCGCCGGCCGCGCGGTGGCGCGCATCGTGCTCCGCCATCTTGGCATCGATGAAGGCGCGCGCCGTGCCGTGCACGACTTGCGGTGCGGAAGCGCTCTTCGAACTCGCCATAGAGCTGCGCCGTCGCCGTGGATGAGGCGCGCGTCGAGCAGCGCCGTGCGCACGGTGATGTCGGAGCTCATCTTGATGCACTGATCGACGGTGCGTGTCGCGTGCCCGACCTTGAAGCCCAGATCCCACAGAATGTAGAGCATGTACTCGGCGACGCTCTCGCCCCACGCCGTCTTCTTGTAGGGAAGCAAAAACAGCAGGTCGATGTCGGAGCCGGGCGCCAGCAGCGCGCGGCCATAGCCGCCGGTGGCGACGATCGCCATGCGCTCGGCGTCCGAAGGATTGGTCGCGCGATAGACGTGCGCCACGGTGTAGTCGTAGAGGACACGGATCAGCTCGTCCTGAAAGTGCGACAGTCCCGCGGCGCAGCGACGCCCGCTGTGATCGGCCTCGAGCTCGACGCCGCGCGCACGCGCGCGCATCGGCGACGAGCGTCTTCAGGCGCTCGATCATGGCGGCCGCGGGCTTTCGCCGGATCATCGCCGTTGGCGCGGAAAGTTCGCCGTCAACTCGGCGCGCAATTCGCGGGAGTCGAAGTAGGGCGCGGTAGGTTGGATCGCTTTATCCATGCTGCAGGCTAGCGAGTCTCCGACCAGCTAGCCGCGGCCCTTGACTAGCGTTGCGCTCCGGCGCCTGGCGCAGCGCCTTGAGCCGATAGATGGCGTCGAGCGCTGCCGCGGGCTCAACTCGTCGGGTGCCAAGGCATCGATCGCCCGCTCGACCGGCGAGGGGCCGGCGGCCTCCGGCCGAACTGTCGGGCGGCTTAGCGCAAACAGGGGCAGCTCGTCGAGAGCCGCCGTTGCGCGCGTTCTTGCGGCTTTCCGTCTTCTCGAGCAGAGCCAGCACCTCGCGCGCCCGGCCGACGACCTCGTCGGGCAGGCCGGCGAGCTTGGCGACCTGGATGCCGTAGGAGCGGTCGGCGGCACCTGGCTTTACCTTGTGCAGGAAGACGATCTCGTCGTGCCACTCGCGCACGTCGATGGTCACGTTGGCGACGCCGGCGAGGCGGCGGGCGAGCGCGGTAAGCTCGTGATAGTGGGTGGCGAACAGGGCCCTGGTGCCGAGGACGTCGTGCAGGTACTCGACCGTCGCCCAGGCGATCGACAAACCATCGAAAGTCGCCGTGCCGCGCCCGATCTCGTCGAGGATGACGAGCGAGCGGTCGCTCGCCTGGTTGAGGATGGCGGCCGTCTCGACCATCTCGACCATGAAGGTCGAGCGCCCGCGCGCGAGATCGTCGGAGGCGCCGACGCGGCTGAACAGCCGGTCGAGCACGCCGATGGTCGCCGAGCGCGCCGGCACGTACGAGCCCATCTGCGCCAGCACGGCGATGAGCGCGTTCTGGCGCAGGAATGTCGACTTGCCCGCCATGTTGGGGCCGGTGACGAGCCAGATGCGGCCATCGGCGGTCTCGTCGCCGGCCGCCGCGCCGCCGTCGCCGAGCACGCAATCGTTGTCGATGAACGCGCCTGCCTTGGCCGGCTCGCAGCGCCTGCTCGACCACCGGATGGCGTCCGCCGCGAATCTCGAACGTCTGACTGTCGTCGACAAGCGGCCGCGCGTAGCTCTCGTCCCGCGCCAGCTCGGCGAGCGCGGCCGTGGCGTCGAACTCGGCGAGCGCGGCAGCAACGCGCCCCAGGCCCTGCTGCTCCACCTCGATCGCCGCAGCCAGCTCGGCAAAGATCTCCTGCTCGAGGCTCAGGGCGCGCTCGGTAGCCGAGGCGATGCGCCCCTCGATGTCGACCAGCTCGGCGGTCGAAAAACGAACGGCATTGGCCATCGTCTGCCGATGCCGGAACTCATCCGACAGCGGAGGCTCCAGCAGCGGCTTGGCATTGCCCTGCGTCACCTCGATGAAGTAGCCGAGGATGTTGTTGTGGCGCACCTTCAGCGATTTGACACCGGTGCGCTCGACGTAGCGGGCCTCGAGCCCGGCCATCACGCCGCGCCCGTCCTCCTTGAGGCGGCGCGCTTCGTCGAGCTCGGTCCGGTAGCCTTGGCGCACGAAACCGCCGTCGCGCTTCAAATGCGGCGGATCGTCGACGAGCGCCGCCGCCAAAGCATTGGCGAGCGCCGCATCGACTGCACGCAAATCGCCTGAGATGCGGCTCAGCTCCTCGGGGAGACCCATGCGCGAGCCTTCGCCGGCCAGCAATGCTCCGCAACGCAGCGTCGCGGCAAGCCCATCGCGTACCGCCGCCAGATCGCGCGGCGACCCACGTCCGAAACCGAGCCGCGATACCGCGCGCGCGATATCCGGCGCCGCCTTGAGCGCAGCGCGCAGGTCACCACGCAGCGCTTCCTCATCGATGAGAAAGCCGACGGCGTCGAGACGGGAATTGATGCGCGCCACGTCACGCAGCGGGCTTGCCAGTCGCGCCGCCAACTCGCGTGCGCCGGCGCCAGTAACGGTGCGATCGATCGCGGCGAGCAGGCTGCCTTGCTTTTCGCCGGCGACGGAGCGCACCAACTCCAGACTGGCGCGGCTAGCCGCATCGATGAGCAGGATGGAGTCCGAACCCGAGCGCTTGGGCGTCCGCAGCGACGGTCCGCGGCCCATTTGCGTCAGCTCGACGTATTTGAGCACGGCACCGGCGGCAGCCAACTCTCCTCGCGTGAGAGTGCCAAAGCCGCCAAGTTCCGACACCTTGAGCTGCTTCTTGAGTATCGCTTCGCCGGCGAGACTGTCGAAATAGGCGCCCGGCACCGGCGTTGCCGAGGCGCCGACGCGCCCGATCCACGATCGCAGTTCGGCGTCGGCGAGCAAGGCGTCGGGAACGATCACCTCGCCCGGCGACAGGCGCGCCAGCTCGCCCGGAAGGTCGGCGCCAATTGACCTCTCCCACCTCGAACTCGCCGGTTGAAATGTCGATCGAGGCCAGTCCCAGCAAGGCTTTACCAGGGAGAACGGCGCTCTCGCCGCGTCCGCCGGCACGAAACAGCGCGGTGAGATAGTTGCGCGCCTTGGCATCGAGCAGCGTGTCCTCGGTGATCGTCCCCGGCGTGACGAGCCGCACCACGTCGCGGCGCACCACCGCCTTGGAGCCGCGCTTGCGCGCTTCGGCGGGATCCTCGAGCTGCTCGGCGACGGCGACGCGGTGCCCGGCCTTGATCAGCCGCTGCAGGTACTCATCGGCGCGATGGATCGGCACGCCGCACATGGGGATGTCCTGGCCCAGGTGCTTGCCGCGCTTGGTCAGCACGATGCCGAGCGTCGCCGACGCCGCTACCGCGTCATCGAAGAACAGCTCGTAGAAATCGCCCATGCGATACCAGAGCAGGCTGTCGGGGTTGGCCGCCTTGATCTCCAGGAACTGCGCCATGGACGGGGAAGCCTCGCCGACCGGCGCGGCGGCGGGCGGCGGCTCGAGGGTTTCCGCGGCCCAGGCGGCATCGGCCGCAGCCTCGGCAGGCGGATACGCCTGCTCGTCCACCGGCGGTGGCGTTTGCTTCGCTCGTGTCCGTTTGCCCGCCATCGGCGGCAGTCCCCGCATTCCCAGCCCCACCACCGCGCACGATAGCCGCCTAGTCCTCCGGGTCAAACGCGGGGCTGAGTTTGTTCACCAGCAGAGGTCGCCAATCGATTGTTCTGGCTGCCTCACAAGCCTAGTGTTGGACGTATCTCGACCGGACATGCTGCGACATGACCACGCCCAAAAGCTCCAAGGCCGCCCAAGCGCGCTTCACCGATCAGGAGGCGTTGCAGTTCCATGCGCAGGGCAAGCCGGGGAAGCTGGAGATCACGCCGACCAAGCCGCTGACGACCCAGCGCGACCTGTCGCTTGCCTATTCGCCCGGGGTCGCCGTTCCGGTGCACGCGATCGCAGCAAATCCGGCGTGCGTTTACGACTATACGAGCAAAGGCAACCTCGTCGCCGTCGTCTCCAACGGCACCGCCATCTTGGGCCTCGGCAATCTCGGTGCGCTCGCGGCCAAGCCGGTGATGGAAGGCAAGGCAGCGCTGTTCAAGCGCTTCGCCGACATCAATTCCATCGACTTGCTGGTCGACACTGAGGATGCAGAGCAGTTCATCAATTCCGTGCGCTATCTCGGCCCTTCGTTTGGCGGCATCAACCTCGAGGATATCAGCGCGCCCGACTGCTTCATCATCGAGCAGCGCCTGAAAGAGCTGCTCGACATCCCCGTATTTCATGACGATCAGCATGGGACGGCAATCATCGCGGCCGCCGGGCTGATCAACGCGGTGGAGCTGACGGACCGCGATCTCAAGACCTGCAAGCTCGTCGTCAATGGCGCCGGCGCCGCCGGCATCGCCTGCCTCGAACTGGCTCTGGCGATGGGCATGCAAAAGCAGAACATCATCCTTTGCGACACCAAAGGCGTCATCTACCAGGGCCGCAAGGAAGGGATGAACCAGTGGAAGTCGGCGTACGCGGCAAAGACCAAGGCGCGCACGCTCGCCGATGCCCTCGAGGGCGCCGACGCGCTGTTCGGGCTGTCGGTCAAGGGTGCCGTCACGCAGGACATGGTGCGCAGCATGGCGCCGCGGCCGATCATCTTCGCCATGGCCAACCCCGATCCGGAGATAACGCCGGAGGACGTGCTGGCGGTGCGCGATGACGCCATCATGGCGACCGGCCGCTCCGACTACCCGAACCAGATCAACAACGTGCTCGGCTTCCCGTTCATCTTTCGCGGCGCGCTGGACGTGCAGGCGTCGACCATCAACGAAGCCATGAAGATTGCCGCCGCCGAGGCGCTGGCCGAGCTCGCCCGCGCCGAGGTGCCTGACCAGGTCGCGGCCGCTTTCCATGGGCGGCGCCCGACGTTCGGCCCCGAGTACATCATCCCGGCACCGTTCGATCCGCGGTTGATCGTCGAGATCCCCACCGCCGTCGCCAAGGCGGCCATGGACTCCGGCGTCGCCCGCAAGCCCATCGTCGATATGGATGCCTACGTTGCCCAGCTGGAGGGCCGGCTCGATCCCCTCGCCGGATGGCTGCAGTCGACGTTCAGCGCCGTTCGCCTCGATCCCAAGCGCGTCGTGTTCGCCGAGGCGGAGGACCCGGCCGTGATCCGCGCCGCGCACAGCTATTTCACGCAAGGCTTCGGCGTACCGATCCTCATCGGCTCAGCTGACGTGGTGCGCGAACAGTTCCGCGCGCTTGGCATGGTGCTGCGGCCGGAGTACGAGCTGGTCGACACGCGAAAGTCGGCGCATCTGGAAGAGTTCTCCGAGTTTCTCTACACGCGGCTGCAGCGGCGAGGGTATCTGAAGCACGACTGCCAACGGCTCGTCGCCAACGAGCGCAACATCTTCGGCGCGCTGATGGTGGTGCATGGCCATGCCGACGCGCTTGTGTCAGGCGTGACGCGCAACTGGACGAGCGTCTATGACGACGTGCAGCGTGTGCTCGATGCGGAGCCGGGGCGCAATGTCATCGGCGTATCGTTGGCGCTCCTGCGCGGCAGGGCCGTCCTCATCGCCGACACGAGCGTGCACGACATGCCGACGGCGGAAGAACTGGCCAACATTGCCACCGAGGCCGCACGGGCGGCGCGCAACTTCGGCATGGAGCCGCGCGTGGCGCTGCTGGCCTACTCCACCTTTGGCCAGCCGCGCGGGGAACGCTCCGACCAGGTGCGCGAAGCCGTGGCGATCCTCGATGAGCGGCAGGTCGACTTCGAGTATGACGGCGACATGGCTGCCGACGTCGCGCTCAATCGCGAGCTGATGCGGCACTATCCGTTTTGCCGGCTGTCGGACACCGCCAATGTGCTGGTGATGCCCGCCTTCCACGCCGCGTCGATCTCGACGAACATGTTGAAGGAGCTGGGCGGTGCCACGGTGATCGGGCCGATCCTCGTCGGCCTCTCGCGGCCGGTGCAGATCTGCGGCTTCGGTGCCAAGGACAGCGACATCGTCAACATGGCCGCGCTCGCCGCCTACGACGCGGGACGCTGAAGCGATCGGTCAATCGCTGGCGAGGATGAGATTGCGCACGATCGGGTAGATCTGGCCCTCCCATTTGCGGCCGCTGAAGACGCCGTAGTGGCCGACGCCCGCCTGCATGTGATGGCGCTTCATGTGCGGCCGCAGCCCCGTGCACAGATCGTGCGCCGCCGCCGTCTGGCCCAGCGCGCAGATGTCGTCGCGCTCGCCCTCGACCGTCAGCAGAGCGGTCTTGCGGATGGCTTTCAGCTCGACCGGCTGGCCGTTGAAGGTGAGCTCGCCCTTCGGCAGGCGCTGCTCCTGGAACACCCAGCTCACGGTCTCCAGGTAGAACTCGGCGGCCAGGTCGAGCACGGCGAAGTACTCGTCGTAGAATGACTTGATGACCTGCGCCTTCTCGTGCTCGCCGTTGCGCAGGTGCTCGTAGAGTTCTTGGTGCGCGTTGTAGTGGCGATTGACGTTCATCGACATGAAGGCGGTGAGCTGCACGAAGCCGGGATAGACCATGCGCCCCGCACCCGGATATTTCCACGGCACGCGGGCGATGAGGTTGCGCTCGAACCAGCTCATCGGCTTGCTGGTGGCCAGCTTGTTGACCTTCGTCGGGTTGACGCGCGTGTCGATGGGGCCGGCCATCAGCGTCATGCTGCTCGGCTGCGCCGGGTTGCCGTCGGCGGCCATGACGGCCACGGCCGCCAGCGCCTGGACGCAGGGCTGGCACACGGCGACGAGGTGCGCGCCGGGCCCGAGCTTCTCCATGAACTTGATGAGGTAGTCGACGTAGTCGTCGAAGCCGAAGGCACCGGCTTCGAGCGGAACATCGCGGGCATTGTGCCAATCGGTGATGTAGACGTCGTGGTCGGGGAGCAGGGTGCGCACCGTATTGCGCAGGAGCGTCGCGAAGTGGCCGGACAGCGGCGCCACGACCAGAACGCGCGGCTGCTCGATGTCGACGTCCTTTTTGAACCTGAGCAGCGTCCCGAAGGGCAGCGTCAGGACCGCCTCTTCGGTGATCTCGACCTCCCGGTTGCCCACCATGACGGCCGGGATGCCGTATTCGGGGCGGGCGTGCGTCAGGCCGGCCCGGGCGATCAGCTCATAGGCGGCGGAGAGGTTGCGAACGACGGGGATATTGGTCTGAACACCCCAGGAACCGAGCATTGCCAGCGACTGGCGGGCCAATGATTTGGCCGGCTCGATCAGGTCGTTGTGGGCTTGATAGGCGAGATAGAGCATCTAGTCTCATTCTGCGGGGACGTCCGCAGGCGGCCGAAATTTGCATCAGCCTATTGTGCGGCGCACAAACGCTAGTGCATCCTGCGACAGTGAGCGAGCGTTTTTTTGCAACACCGCCGACCTGAGCTCGGCGGGCTGGTGATCGAGGACATGCAGAATGGCAACAGCCGTACTCACCATTAGCAGCAAGAACTACTCATCCTGGTCGCTGCGCGGATGGCTGCTCTGCAAAATGGCGGGGCTCGACTTCCACGAGGAGGTCATGTCGTCCGATGATCCCTCGACGCGGGCCGAGCTGCTTCTACTGTCGCCGTCGTTCCTAGTTCCGTGCCTCGTCCACGAAGGCGTCAAGGTGTGGGACACCCTCGCCATCGCCGAGTACTTGGCGGAGATCAGGCCGGAAGCAGGCATCCTGCCCAAGGACCTCGCCGCCAGGGCTCACTGCCGCGCCGTGTCAGGTGAGATGCACTCGGGGTTTCACAACTTGCGCTCGGCCCTGCCGATGAACCTCAAGGCCCATTTCCCGAACTTTTCGGTATGGACCGGCGCCCGGGGCGACATCGAGCGCGTCTGCACGATCTGGCGCGAGTGCCTCGATACCTATGGCGGCCCCTATCTGTTCGGCGGCCTTTCACTGGCCGATGCCATGTACGCGCCCGTGTGTACCCGCTTCCTCAGCTACGATGTGAAGCTCGATAGCGATTGCTCTGGATATTGCGAGACAATTTCCAATTGGCCGGCCATGCAGGAATGGACCGAAGCCGCAAAGCTCGAGCCCGAGGAATTGGAAGAGCTCGACGTAGAATTCTAGGCATTTCCCAGCGAAAGCACTCGCTTTAGCCGAGCGCCAATGCGCTCCGCATGCGCCCCAATTGTTGCGCCCCACTATCCTTTGACTGACTGGTTCCTATCGCCGCAGCGACCGCGGAATCGTTGCGGCGCGTCACACGTTAATTATGTATTAAAGCTAGCCTCAATTCAGATCGAAGAGCGCTTTAAGATGCAAATGCAAGCGAACAAAGCGCGATAATCTCCGGCGCATCCGCTATCCGATAACTGAATCGGGTTGAAATTAACCTTTCCTTCTCCTTAATTAAGGTCTCATTAATCGGTGGGGTCGTCTGTGCTATTTCGAGTTACCAATATGCGTGCGTCGAAATCCGTGAGCGTCGGAATTCCGCCGGAGCGGGAATTCGTCCGTGCTCGGGTTGATGATTACCATATCCGCCGGAAAATCGAGCTCTGGCAGGGCCGGCATCCGCTGCAGGGCCTGTCTCCCCGTCCCGGCGATATCAAAGTCCGCAGCAACGATTACCTGTGCCTTGCCGGCCACCCGCATGTCATCGAGAGCGAGATCGCAGCGCTGAGGTCGGGCGGGCACGGCGACGCCGTCTCACGCGTCTGGGTGCATCACGAGGCGGATGTCACGCGCGACTTCGAACAGCGCGTCGCCGCCCTGATGCAGGCCGAAGACTGCGTCGTCTGCTCTTCGGGGTACACCGCCAACGTTGGGCTGATCCAATCGTTCGCAACGCGCGGCAGCCCGGTCTATCTCGACATGAAGGCGCACATTTCTCTGCACGAGGGCGTGGTCAGCGCCGGGGCAAAGCCCGTGTTGTTTCGACACAACGACCCGCAGTCCCTCGACCGCATGCTGGCGCAGCATGGCCCCGGCCTGGTCGCCGTCGACGCGCTCTACAGCACGGACGGCGACACCGCGCCGCTCAAGGAGCTCGTCGAGGTGTGCGAGCGCCACGGCGCCGCGCTGATCGCCGACGAAACCCATTCATTCGGCACTCAGGGGCCGAACGGCGCCGGCCTGGTGGTCGCCGCCGGACTTGCCGAACGCGTGCACTTCCGCACCGTCGGGCTTTCAAAGGCGGTTGCCAGCCGCGGCGGCCTCGTCGTCTCGTCCCGCCGCAATATCGAGTACTTCCGCTACGAGGCGCTACCGACCATCTTCAGCACCTCGGTCATGCAGCACGAGATCGCCGGATTCGGCGCCGTCCTCGACATCTTCGAGAAGGAAGACTGGCGGCGCGACAAGCTGCACGCCAATCACGCCTACCTCAAGCAAGGGCTCGACGCGCTCGGCTACAACATGTCGGCGTCGAAGTCGCAGATCATCGGGCTGGAAGCGGGCGATATCCGCCAGACCACGGCCCTGCGCGACGCGCTCGAGAAACGCGGCGTGTTCGGCGCCATCTTCTTCCCGCCGGCAACCCCGGACAAGCGCTGCATCGTCCGCTTCACTGTCAACTGCGGGCTCAGCCGCCGCGAGCTCGATCGCATCATCGAAGTCTGCGACGAGATCCGCGCCGAGGTTGGTATGGCCGAATGGCGATCGACGAAGCGCAGGTTGGCCGGCGGTCCCGGCACCATTCAAGCGGACAAAAAGCGCGATAAAATGGGCTCGCGCTTAGGCCGCAGCCGCATTCTCAATAGCTGGCTGCACCGCCGGAAGCTCAATGATGAAGGTGGTGCCGACACCCACTTTCGACCGGCACGAGATGGTGCCGCCGGCGCCTTCAATAATCATCCGGCAGAATGACAGCCCGAGGCCGGTGCCGACGCCGGGACGCTGCGCCGAGACGAACGGAATGAAGACGTAGTTCAGAATCTCCGGCGGAATGCCCTCGCCGGTATCAGTGACGACGATCCTGTTCGTGTCGGGCCCGCGGCGCAGCTCGACGGACAGATAGTTTTCGTCTCCGTCGCGCGCCTCGATGGCACGCAGTCCGTTCTTCATTAGGTTGAAGAGCACGTGCGTCATGAGCAGGTCCGAGCCGCGGAACAGAAAGTCCTCGTCGAGCACGGTGCGCACGATTTCCCGCTGATTGGGCTTGAAGCTGTAGCGCTCCAGCGCGAGCGATACGATCTTGCTCATGTTGTGCAGCTCGGCCGTCGGCGCGCCGCGATGGTGTTGCGCCACGTTGGTCAGCAGGAGATCGATCACCGCGTTGGCGGAAGTGATGTGCTGTCGCACGCGCCGGTGCGAAGCCGCGAGTTTGGCGCGGATGGGAGAATCCGGAAGCCGCTCCAGCAGGCGCTCGCAGCCGTCCGCCTCGAAGCGGATACCGGTGAGGGGCGTCCGGCATTCATGCGCCACCTGACTGGCGAGCGAGGCAGCGGCCTTGATCTTCTCGCGGGCGATGACGTTGTCGCCGAAGGCCAGGCCGAGAAACCCAGTTAGTGCAAAAAAGAGGATCGGCAGCGTCGTCCAGTAACCCGCCGGGATCGGCGCGCCGCCGGTCATCAGCAGATAGGCGCCGATCGCCGCGATCGAACCGATAACCAGCACGACGATGGCGTTTACGAGGTCGTACAGCAGCACCACGTAGATCAGCGCGGCGAGCGTCGACATCTGCCACGTCGCATTGCTGCCGTTGAGCAGCAGCATCAGCGTGAAGAAGAACGGCAGGCAGTAGAGAAACATGAAGTACGAGAACGGCACGATGTAGCGTCGCAATTCCGTCGGCCACCAGCGCGCCAGCGCCAGGGCGAGACAAAGCCCCGTGCCAATGCCGCGCAGCGTCAAGCTGTCGTAGGGCTGCGGCAGAACGTACGTCCACGCCAGGTAGAAAATGGGGAAGCCGAAAATGCCGATCACGGCCGCCGCCCATATCTTCCGTTGTGCGTGGGCGTGATACTCGATGTAGCGGCGCGCGAGGTCGTGCACCGCGCGCGCGATGATATTCGGGCGCGAACCGACGCCGCCCTCATTTGAAATGACGTTAGCACGCGGCTTTAACGTCAAACGATCTGACAATTGAAACATTTAAACTTTTAACCGTCGTCGTACCGGATCCGATACGAAACCGTAGTACGAAAGGTACTTACGGAAAGTGCATTCGACCGGCGAGGGCTTAACCGATCATGACGCCGTTCTACCATCCGACTTCGATCCTCGTACTCGACGACGATCCGCTTTTTCTAGAAAGTCTGGATTTTCAGTTTAGCGAAGAAGTGTCGTGCCAGACCTTTACGCGGCCAGACGCCGCGCTCGAGCACCTTCGCACGCAAGCCCCCCAGCACCCGAATTTCGCACGCTATTTCAGAGACGTTTCAGACATGGACCTCGGCTCGGAGGTTCGCTTCGGGGACCGGCTCCTGCGCCTGCAGCTATCCGAGCTGCGCTCCGTCATCGACGACCGCTCGCGCCAGCAGCGGGTCTCGGTCGCCATCGTCGACTACGACATGCCGAAAATGACAGGGGTCGAATTCTGTCGCGCCATTCGCGATCTGCCGGTCAAGACCATCCTGCTCACGGGCAAGGCGGGTCTGGAGACGGCGATCTCCGCCTTCAATGAGGGCGTCATCGATTGCTTCCTGCAGAAGCAGGATCAGAGCGTGACGTATGCCTTGCGCCGCGAGATCAAGCGGCTGCAGCACGAGTACTTCGCCGAGATCTCGGCGCCCATCAACAGCGCCCTGGCTCTGCAGAAGCCATCGTTCTTCTCCGACCCGGGCTTTATCGCGCTGTTCAAGGAAGTCGCTGAGAAGAACGACATCGTCGAGCACTACGTCTGTGCGGCGCCGCCCGGCGTGATGATGCGCGACGCCGACGGCAACGAGTCGTTCTTGCTGATTTCGGACACCGATACCCTCGAGGTCCAATGCGAGGCGGCAGAGACGCGCCACGCGCCCGCCGACATGGTGCAGCTGCTGCGCACCCGCAAGGCGCACGCCTGGTTCCCGACGCAGGAAGGCATCTATCACCCGGATTACGAGGCCAACTGGGCGAAGTTCATCTGGCCGGCGCAGGTTCTCCCCGGTTCTGGCGCCTGGACCTACAGCTACATCCGCCATGAGCATCCTGCCCACGAACCGCTCCGTAGCCAGCGGGCGTGATGGTTCGCAACCCTGAGTAGTCTCCGCGGAAGTCGGCGACGAATTTCTGTTGATGTCCTGTGCGCCAGCGGTGCACTGAGTTGGACACGCACCCCGCACCGCCCCACCCGCGCTTAGACTGCCCTAGTGATTCGGGCGGCGGGGGCAGCAATGAATTCAACGGATGCGCGGCGGAGCGGCGGTGTCGGCGCTGGCCTGCTGGCGGCCCTGCTGCTCGCGCAGCCGGCCCAAGCCCTCGAGGGATACTTCCAGCACGGCTACGGCGCGCGGCATAAGGCGCTCGCGGGTGCAGGCGTGGCCGATGGCCGGGACGCGACCATCGCCATCATCAATCCGGCTGGCCTCGTGCACGCTCAAAACGAGATCGATTCCGCCTTCAGCCTGTTCAGCCCGACGCGCGAAATGGTCGGGTCTGGAGCGCCTGGGCTGACGCCGACCGGCAAGTACGAGAGCAATACGCTCGAGTTCTTCGTTCCCAATCTTTCGGCGGCCTACCGCGTCTCCGGCAACCCATTCGTCGACGTTGTCGGCGTTTCGGTGTGGGGCAACGGCGCCGGCACCAACTATCGCAACTTCGACCGCGGCGGCGGCTGCCTCAACGGCGGCTCGGGCATGTACTGTGGTGGCCCGGCGGGCGTCGACCTGCAGCAGATGTTCCTGACGCTGTCAGTCGCCAAGCACATCACACCGGAGCTGTCGGTTGGCATCGGGCCAACGCTCGCCCGCCAGCAGTTCCGCGCCAAGGGCCTCGACGTGTTCGCACCGGTGGCGAACAGCATCGATCAGGAATGGGGCTACGGCGTCAGCGGCGGCATCGAATGGAGCATCGCGCGCCATCTGCGTTTCGGCGCCGCGATCGCCTCGCGCACCTACATGGGCTCGTTCGAAAAGTATGCCAACCTCCTCGCCGATCACGGCGACTGCGACGTGCCGGCGTTCGGGCAGGCCGGCATAGCGTATGATGCGCAGCCCGACCTCACCCTGATGCTGGACTATCAGCACATCGCGTACGGCTCGATACCGTGCGTGGCCAATCCCGCGACAAGCCCGGGGCCGTTCGGCGCCGCCAATGGGCCGGCCTTCGGATGGCGGGACATCAATGCCGTGAAATTCGGCGTCGAGTGGCGCTACACGCCCGACATCGCGTTGCGCGCCGGCTATGCATACAACACCCCTCTATTCGGCTCGCGCGACGTGCAACTCGACATCCTCGCGCCGGCCGCCACGCAGCATCACCTGACAGCGGGCGGCGAGTGGCGGTTCGATAGGGACTGGGCCGTGGAGCTGGCGGCAATGTATGCGCCCGAAGCCTCGGTCACGGGCCCTGAGGTGGTCGGCAGCCATATCGTCGAAATTAATACCGAGCAGTACGAGGTCACCCTGGGCGTTAAGTATTTCTATGATTCGCCCTAAGATTGGATGAGCCCAAACGCTCAATCTCAAGATGCCATCGTTTACGGATCGCTAAACCCTTTGGCGAATACATCGAAACTTATTAGGAATGTGGCGACTAACCCCAGGCTAGAGTTGCTGAACCGCTTCGGCGACGCCAGGGAAGACAGCACGTGAGTCAGGGTGCGCTCAAGCTTGCCCACACACAGGGTCGGCAGGAAGGACTACGCGGTGAGAACGAGCCTGAGCTCTTCTCGGCCGGCGAAGTCGCGCATCTGCAGGATGCTCTCGAGCAGCAGCTCGGAGCCGTGCTGCAGCGCAACGAGACCCTAGAGCAGCTCAATTCGTGTTTCGAGGCGGCCCTCAACCACATGGGACGCGGCCTGTCGATGTTCGACAGCGGGCAGCGCCTCGTCGTCTGCAATAAGGCGTATGCGGATATCTATGCGCTCCCCGCCGAGTTGGCGCGCCCTGGAACACCCTTCCTCGATATTCTGTGCTTCCACATGACCCGCGCCACCGGCGAGCAGGCCTCACGCGAAGGTGCCTCGGCGTGGATCCAGGAGCATGTGACACGGCTTCAGCAGGCCGGGCACCGGGAAGAGATTCAGAATCTCGCCGACGGCCGGATCATCCGCGTGACCTACGAACCGCTCGCAGGCGGCGGTTGGGTCGACATGCAGGAAGACATCACGGCGCAGCGGCGGTCCGACGAAAAGATCGAATGGCTGGCACGTCACGACACGCTGACGGAAATTCCAAACCGCTTCCATTTCCGCGAGCGCCTCGAGCACCAGTTCGAGACATATGATCCCCGCCAGGGCTTCGCGCTCTTGTGGCTCGATCTCGACCACTTCAAGGAGATCAACGACCGGCACGGCCACCTCGTAGGAGATGGCCTGTTGAAAAGCGTCGCCAGCCGACTGAAGAGCACCCTGCGTGCGGGCGACGTGGTCGGCCGCCTCGGTGGTGACGAGTTCGCCATCTTGCAGGTGGGGGTGGATCGCGAGGATCTCGCCGACAATCTCGCCCGCCGCATACTGCAGAACATCCGCCGCCCGCACGACGTGCTGGGCCATTGCCTGCACACTGAAGCCAGCATCGGCGTTGCCTTGGCGCCGCATCACGCCCAAACACCCGAGCAGCTTTTCGCCTGCGCCGACATGGCGCTCTACCGGGCCAAATCCTTGGGCCGTGGCGTGCACGCCGTCTATGCTCCGGGGTCTGTCGACGCGCCCGCGGCAGCCAACCCGTTGCGCGCCGAGCTGCAGGAAGCGGTCGATCGCGACCAGCTGGTGCTGCACTACCAGCCGATCGTCGATCTGCGCGAAGGCAAAGTATCGAGCTTCGAATTGCTGATGCGCTGGAAGCACCCCAGTCGCGGCATGATCGCACCCTCGGAGTTCATACCCATCGCCGAGGAAACGCGGCTGATCGTGCGCATGGGTAGCTGGGCGCTGAAACAAGCCTGCACCGACGCCATGGACTGGCCTGACTACACGAAGGTGGCCGTCAATCTTTCCGCCGTGCAGATCGAATGCTGCGATGTGTACGAGATCGTCACTGCAGCCCTCAGCGAAACGGGGCTCGCGCCGCAGCGCCTGCAATTGGAGATCACCGAAACCGTGCTCATGCGCGACCAGTCGCGCACGCAGGAAGTGCTGCGCAAGCTGCATGATCTCGGCGTCCTGATCACGCTCGACGACTTCGGAACCTGCTTTGCGACGCTGAACTACCTGCGCAGCTTCCCGTTCAAGAAAATCAAGATCGACCGCAGCTTCGTGCGCGACATTCCCGAGCATCACGACTGCGTCGCCATCGTCAAATCGGTGGCCGATCTGGCGCGCGAGCTCAACATGCGCTCCGTCGCCGAGGGCGTGGAGACCGCGGCCAGCCTCATGGCCGTGCGGGCTGCCGGATACGACGAAGCGCAGGGCTTCTATTTCAGCCCGCCCGTGCGCGCCAGCGGCATCAAGCGCGCGGTGAAACAGTGCACCCTGCGGCTCGCGGCGCTCGATTCCGCGAGCGCCGACAAGGCCCCCAAGGGCGACAAAAAGCGCGGTTGATCCGCCTCAAGCGTCGACGGCGACCCGGCTCTTCACCTCGTTCGGCATGCCGAAGTGCTCGAAGTAGCGCGGGTCGATCTTCTCGACGGGCAGGATGATGAGCACGTCTGTGGTGCCGAACTGCCTGTCGATGACGGCGCCGTCGCCGACAAACGCTCCGAGCCGCAGATAACCCTTGATGAGTGGTGGCAGCGCCTTCAGCGCCACTTTGACGTCCACCTTCTCTTTGGGCAGCAGATCCATCCCGACATAGAGACGCTCGTGCGCGCGGCAGCGCCACTCGGCCGGCGCCAGCGCGTTGTGATGCAGGAAGCTCAGCGCCATCGCGTGCTGGTGGGGATCGGTGCCGGGCAGACTGGCACAACCGATCATCACGTCCACCTTACGCTCGCGCACGTATGTCCACAGCCCGTGCCAAAGCAGCTCGACAGTGCGCTTGTTGCGATAGGGCTCGAGCACGCAAGAGCGGCCAAGCTCCATGAAGCGATGGTGCGGCTTGCGCGCAATGAGCGGGGCGATGTCGTATTCGCTTTGCGTGTAGAACCCGAGGGTGCGCTCGGCAACTTCCTGGCGCAGCACCCGGTAGGTGCCGACCACCTTGTTGCGGCGCAGACCACCCCATGGCTCATTGGCAGAGGTCGGACCCTCATCGATGACGAGCAGGTGGTCACAGACGGCGTCATAGGGATCCTCATCGCGGCGACGCATCTCGGCGCGCAGTGTGGGAACCGCCGACATCTCCTCGTAGAACACCTTATAGCGCAGCCGCTGCGCGAGCTTGATGTCGCGCCACCGCCGCGTGAGGCGCACTTCGAGGCTGCCTATCTTGCCGTACACCTTGTCGGGCTTGCGCAAAGCGAAGGTGGCGTCGCCCGCGTCGCTCAGTGCGCGCAGGGCAAGCAACCCGCCGGGGACCGCATGCCACTTGGGGCTATTCGCCAGCCGCGTGGCCATCCGCCGTGCGGTATATCTCATTGCTCCGTCTCTCCCCTGGCGGCACGCGACCATCTTACGATGCGCATCGCATTCAATGAAGCAGCCCCTCGCCACCCGTAGGCGCCGTCCCTGCTTGGGCCGTTTCCCCAATAGCCGCGGGTGGATAGCACGATTCCATGACAGACTTTTTACCCGCGGCCAATGGGCAGCCTGGGGATTACGCTCAGCAAATCGGTACGAAATTGCGCGCACGCGGGGGCGGCCCTCAGGCGGCCGCGTCCGTATTCCCGCCATGATCGCCGAACCAGCGGTGGAGAACCGCTTCGAGGCCGGACTTATCGAATGGTTTGGCAAGGTAATCGTCCATGCCGGCATCGAGATAGCGCTGTTTGTCCTCGGCAAAGGCGTTCGCCGTCAGTGCGACGATCGGCGGCGCTCCCGTCGCCAGGGGGGCGCTCGCATAGAGCTGCTTGATGGCACGGGCCGCCTCCAGGCCGTCGAGCTGGGGCATGAAAATATCCATCAAGATGAGATCGACGCCGCGTGTCTCGCCTCGCAGGATCTGGCCTACGGCAGCAACAGCTTCGGCGCCGTTCGTCACGGCTAGGTACTCGCAGCCGCACTTCTCGAGCATGCGCTTGGCTAGAAGCGCATTGATCTCGTTATCCTCGGCGAGCAGGACGCGGTGCGCCGACTTCCAGCCCGCTTGCGGCGACGCGGGTACGGCAGGCTCGGCGCGGACGGCGGCGGACGTCTCTGCAGGCCGGCAAAGCCCGAGATGCAGCATCAGCGATGCCGGACGTACCGGGCGCACCAAATAGGCGTCGAAACCGGCGGTGCGGAACTCCGACAGGCTTGCCCGCGCCAAGACATTGACGAGGACGATCCCACGCACTTTCGCATGGCGATTGAGCTGCCGCGCCTTGGCTAGGAGGCCACCAGCCGCGCCGGATCCTTCTGCACCGTCGATGACCAGGCGATCGAAGGGCCTGCCTTCGGCAAGCGCCGCATCGAGCACGTCTGCCGCCTTGGCGAAATCGGCCTCCGCCGTGGCAACGCCGGCCGACGCCAGCGCGTAACCTAAGGCTCGGCGTTCCAACGGGCGATCGAAGGCCAAGAGCACACGCACGCTTTCGCCGATCAGGTTCTGGCCGGCATCGTCCGCGGGTATTTCTACGGGCTGCAGCACCAAGCCTGCCTTGAATGTCGAGCCTTTGCCCAAAGTACTGGCGACGCGAATGCCGCCGCGCATAGCGCGAGCGAGCTGCATGGAGATCGCCAGCCCCAGCCCGGTGCCACCGTCACGTCGCCGGACAGCGGCGTCTGCCTGCTCGAACTCCGTAAAGAGCCGGCGCATGTCATCAGGCGACAGACCGATGCCGGTATCCTCGACTGTGATGTCGATCCCGACGCAGCCCGGTTCGATGCAGGGCTCCGCCGAAGGGCCGACTTCGACGCTGACGCCGCCGGCGTCGGTGAACTTCACGGCGTTGGATAGAAGATTGAGCAGTATTTGGCGTACGCGCGTCTCATCGCCGAAGACCAGCCGCGGCAATTGCGGGCTGACCGACCACGCCATCTCCAGGCCCTTCGCATGCGCGCGTGGGGCAAGCAGCTCGACAGCGTTTTGCACGCAGGCCTCGAGCGCAAACGGCTCCTCGGTCAGTTCCAGCTTGCCGGCTTCGATCTTAGAAAAATCCAAAATCTCGTCGATGAGCGCGAGCAACGTGCGCGCGGATTGATCGATGGCTTGCGCGTAGGTGCTCTGCTCCGGCGTCTGCGGCGTCTCGAGCAGAAGGCTCGCCATGCCGAGGATGCCGTTCATCGGCGTGCGGATCTCGTGGCTCATGGCGGCGAGGAAGCGGCCCTTGGCTCGGTTCGCCGACTCGGCTTGGTCTCGCGCCTCCGCAAGCTGCAAGTCGAAGCGCCGCTGCTCGGTGATATCGCGGCCCACGCTCTGCACCTCGAGGCCGCCCCCGTGTGGCGCAGCGACGAGCTGTTCCTCCCACTCGATCCAGCGGGGGCCCATCGCAGTCACTGCATGTTGCACAAGCCGCTGGTGGCGGATGGCGGCGGTGACGGCCAGCGGCTCGACATCGGCTGCTTCGCACAGTTCCAGCTCGAATGGCTTGCCGAGCACTTCATCGGCCTTTGCCGCAAACATATCGAGGAAAGCTTTGTTGGCGAAAGTCAGATTGCGCGCCGCGTCGCGCCGAACGATGGCGCTACCTTGGCTGTCGAGCAGGGCACGATAGCGCGCCTCGTTCTCGCTCAACTGCCACCGAACATCCTGCAACTGCTCTAGGTCGCGCCCACTCCGCGCCTCGAGGTTGCCCGTAACGGATCCCGACCGCGCGATGCGCGCGAGCGCAAGATGCAGCGAGGCAAGGCCGAACGCGACGGCGAGAGCGGTGAAGACTTGCCACGCGGCGAGCGGACGCGGCAGCAGCAGGAGCGCAACGATCAGGCACGCCAATCCGGCAACGAGGAGCAGCAGCGACGCCACGCTCGATACTCGCGCACCCGCGGTTCGCAGGAAACGCGGTGCGGCCGAAAGATCAAAACTGCTGTTGTCCACGCCTACCGCACTCGCTACGCAACACTACAAACGGTGCGGCCAAGCAATCATACGGGCGTTTCGAAAAGTTGAAGCTAGTTGGTTAATGCTAACCAAGACGGGCTAGGGCCGGCGCGGCCCCTCGTCGAGACGGCGCGCGTCTTCGAGCCGCATGCGCGGAATGCCGTCGATGATCGGAAACGCGAGGCCGGCGGCGCGGCTGATCAACTCATTGGCCGTCGCATCGTATTCGAGCGTCGTCTTCGTCAGCGGGCACACGAGCACCTCGAGCAGCTTGGGGTCGACCTTCTCTTCCGGTGAGCTGCTCATACCGTTTCTCCGCGCGCCTATTGCAGGGTCGTGCCGCTGCTGCCGCTCGACGCCAACTCCATCTCGGCGAGGGCCACGAGCACGTCGGCTCGGCATTTCAGATCTGCGGCCTCGAGAAGCGCCTGTTTCTCCTCCGGCCCGTACGGACACATCACGCACAAGGCATTGATGAGGAACTCGCTGGAGGCGCGCTGGATCGCGGCCCAATCGGCTTCCAGCTTGTTGGCGTCGAGATAGGAGCGCAACACCCGCAACAAATTCGTGCGGTCGACCTGCTCCTCGCCTAACCCCTCATTCAGATCCGCAGCATAGCGATCATAGCTGACGCTCATCACCCTGTAGGGAAGGCCGGTCCTAGCTTCGTCGAGAACGTCATAGCGCATGACGCCGGTCAGGGTGATCATGCGCCGCGCGTGATCCACCTCCTGGTAGCTGGTGACGCGACCGACACAGCCGACGTTGCGCAGCCCTACAGGACCACGCGGGCTTTCCTCGTCCTCACCCGCATCGCCGGTCGCCGGCTGGATGATTCCTATCAGGCGCTCACCCGACATCACTGCATCCAGCATCTCGAGGTAGCGCGGCTCGAACACGTTCAGCGGCAATGTTGCGCGCGGAAGCAGGATGGCGCCGCGGAGTGGGAACACGGGGATACGTGGCGGGAGGTCTGCCGGACGCCGGTAGCGATCGGTCGGTGACACTGGCCTTAGATCCTTCCGCCTCGGATGAGCGCTTTGAAGCTACGAGAATAGCAAAGATGACAGTCGACGACGGCCTTCGACCGCGGCGGAGTCTTTGAAACCCCAAGCCTCGAAAAGCTGCACGAGCTGTTTGCGTGCCGCCTGATCGTTCCAGTTGCGGTCACGGCGTACCAGCTCCAGCAAATGCTCGACGGCTTCCATCTTCCGGCCCCGCGCCGCCAAGGCAACCGCAAGATCGAAGCGCGTCTGCTGATCGGCGGGGTTCGAAGCCAGCTTCTGCGCCAGCGCGTCCTGCTGATCCGCTTTCGGGGCTTTGCGCGCCAGCTCCAAGGCCGCACGCACTTGCTCGACGGCCGCGACCTTCTTCTCCTCTGGCGGCACGAGCGCGATCATCTGCTCGGCGCGGTCGACGTCGCCGGTCTGCAGATAGCAGCGGGCGAGGCCGGCCAGCGCCACCGGATTCTGCTTGTGGTCTTGCAGCACGGCAGCGAAAACCTCCGCTGCGGTCTGGACGTCGCCTTCCTCCAGGGCCTGCTCGGCGGTTGCCAGAACGGTGGCGATATCCGCCTCGGCGTCCTCGCCGACGAGCCGGTCGACGAAGGCGCGGACGGCGCTCTCCGGCTGGGCGCCCATGAACCCATCGAGCGGACGGCCATCACGGAAGGCATACACCGTCGGCAGCGACTGCACGCGCAGTTGCCCGGCGATACCCGGGTGCTCGTCGACATTGATCTTAACGAGCCGCACCTTGCCGCCGTAGCTCTGGACGACCTTCTCCAACATCGGCGTCAACTGCTTGCACGGCCCGCACCAAGCCGCCCAGAAGTCGACGATGACCGGCACGTCGCGCGAGGCCTCGATGACGTCCTTGGCAAAGCTCGCCGTCGTCGCGTCCTTGATGATGGCGGCGGTGCCCGCAGCGGCGGGCGACGCCTTCAAGCCGAATTCCATATCTTTCTCCTCAAGGCGAGCCTGAGCTTACCGTCGGCGGCAACCGAATAGCAAAAACACAATTCGTCGCCTATTTCCGCGTGGCCGCGGGCGAAGCGCCCGACCCGCAGATCGTGACGACCGACGTGGACTACAACTGTGGCGACAGCGGTGTTTTTGCGCAGCCCGAGCACTTTACATCCCGACCGTGGCGCTGCCGAGCACGGCGACCTTCGGTTCATGACCGCAGGCCCGAATGAACCGCAAAAGGTCCTCACGCGCAATGCTCGTCGTCGCCGTGTTTTCAAGCGGGTGGCAATTGACCGTGTCGTATTTCATCAACTCCGCATCGATGACGAGAAGCACGCGCTGCCCCGGATCGTTGATCACGGCAAAGGCCGTGACCGAGCCCGGGGGGACGCCGAGCGCCGCGAGCAGCAGCTCCGGTTTGCCGAAGCTGAAACGCCCGGCTCGCAGCGTCTTCGCCAACGCCTTGAGGTCGACGCGCGTCGTCGTCATGGCTACGACGAGAAACAAAGCGCCGTCCTCGTCCTTGAGGAAGAGATTTTTCGTATGCGCGCCCGGCATCTCGCGCTCGAGCCGGCTGCTTTCCGCCACCGTGAAAACCGGCGGGTGCTCGACCGTGCGCGTTTCAATGGCGAGTTCCGAGAGGCGGGCGAACAGGTCTTGGCGCGATGCAGGCATTTGGCGATATTGGCATGATGGGCTCCCTACTTAGTCGGCGCCGCCCGAGCCGCCAATCGCATTCGTCACAAATTTCCTCTCTTTCTCGCATGTGCGCCCGCTTGATGACGGTACGTCGCGGCGGTAGCATCCCGGCGCCATGACCGTAGGAGATCAGATGCCCGCCACTGCCATTGTGCGTCTCGCGACTGCCGCCGTGGCGGTTCTCGTCACCATCCTCATTGCCGGGCAGGCACATGCCCAGGACCGCTGGGCAGCAATTGCACCCAATCTGGAAAATTCCTCCGCCGTCGTTTGGGCCACAAGCAAGGACCAGGCGAAGAAGCTTGCCGTCCTCGCCTGCAAGCAGGTGTCTTCCACGTGCGCCGAAACGCCGGCCAGCACGAACGGCATGGACCACGTGTTCGCCGTCATGTGCTGCAGCGACCCCAAGTCCGGCTGCGCGGCTGCCGTGGGCTCCAGCCGCGAGGTCGCTCTGCGGGAGGTCAAAAAGCTGTTCTCGGACGGTGGATTCTCCCAATGCAGCCTGAAGAGCTATTTCAAGGCCGGAACCGGCGAGAAAGGCTAGCTCGACTGCGAAGCGGGCAAATCGGCGCCGTGGAATCCGCCGTCTTGCCAAGGCTGCGCAGTTGCGCCATAAGGCTGCTCCGCCGCGCCGTGCGTGGCGTCGTCACCCCAATGGATGCGGGCGTAGCTCAGGGGTAGAGCATCACGTTGCCAACGTGAGGGTCGACGGTTCAAATCCGTTCGCCCGCTCCAATTCTCAAGACTTAGGCGCTTTTTCCAACAGCATCAGCCCGCAATCCGCCATGCGAATGAGGCGCGGGGCCGATCGGCTTACTCCGTCGGGGCGGCGAGCTGAATCTGCTGAGAGCACGCACTCACCGAGAGTTCGGCTACCCCTGCCTCCCGGTTGCAGCAGTGCCAGGAAGGTCAAGGCTTTATGCCTAGGGAGGCTAGTGGGAAACAAACGGCAGTGGAGCGGGCGACGATCACAAAAGGGTAGGGTTACCCCACCGCAGCAGCTTCCCAAGGTTTGTGCTCGGAGTATTCTCAACTCATCCACTGCCCCGTCCCACAAGGCAGCGGGCTACACCAGGACGCTGACCCCATCCCCCCGAAGTCAGCGTCTTTTTTTGTGTCGGTCTCAGTTTGAAATCTGGGGGCCTTGGCTCGTGACGGGCCGCCGGGTTCAGAAGCGCCGCGCTCAGTAGGCCGCCCGCCCCCTGCGCCATGACCAAAGCCTGTTGTTGAGGAGGCTGCGCCCGGTTTGCTGGGTTCGCCGGCGCCCGCCCCCGCGGCTGCCGGCTTCTCCCTACCCCACACTGCCATTGCATCCTCAAGCGCCAGATGCTATGATTATGACTGACGCGTCAGTCATAATGGATTTCAGATGTCCGATAGTGGCCCCGGTCGTGCGCGCAAGGCGGAACCAGCCGCCCGCCGCGACGCCATTTTGGACGCCGCCCTGACGGTCTTCGCCGAGCGGGGCTTCGAGGCGGCGCGGCTCGACGACGTCGCCGCCCAGGCCGGCGTCGCCAAGGGCACCCTCTACCTCTACTTCAAGGACAAGGAAGCGCTGTTCGAGGAGGTCGTGCGCAGCGCGGCATCACCCATCGTCGAGCGCCTGAGCGTTCTCGCCGCCGCTCCCGACATGCCGATGACGGTCATGCTCGACGCCCTGTTCGGCTTGTTCGAGAAAGAAGTTCTCGGCACCCGGCGCAAGCTGCTCATCCGCCTGATCATCGCCGAGGGCCCGCGTTTTCCGCGCATCGCCGAGTTTTATTTCCGCGACGTCATCAGTCGCATCATGCCGATGCTGAGCAAGATCGCCCAGCGCGCCGCCGATCGTGGTGAGCTACCCAACGACGCCGTCGCTCGCTACCCGCAGCTCGTTGCCGCTCCGTTGCTGCTCTCGGTCATCTGGGACGGTCTCTTCGCGCGTATCAGCCCGCTCGATGTCTCGGACTTTCTGCGCGCGCATCGCGATGTGCTCACCGCCCAAGGCAGGAGTACGGCCAAATGAAACGGCGAGTTGCCGCGGTCGCTATGGTTCTGCTGGCGATTGTCGGCGGCATCGCCGCCTACCGATATTTTGCGACCGGCAACGCTCCCCACCAGTACCAGGGTTGGGTGGAAGCGGATTTCATATTCGTCAGCCCGGACGAAATGGGCCGCATCGAGACGTTGTTCGTGCGCGAGGGCTCCACCGTGGAGGCGGGATCGCCGCTGTTCACGCTCGACGATGATTTGCAGCGCGCCTCCGTCGCCGACTACGAGGCCACCGTCGTCAATGCCAAACAGGGGAATAGCCGCGCTGAAGCCCTTCTGAAGCGCGCCGTCGGCTCGCAGAAGGCTTTCGACGATGCGCAAGCCGTGCTGCGCTCGGCCGAAGCGAAGCTCAACTCGGCGCGTACGCGGCTGGAACGAAGGCGCCGGGTGAGCCCGGTGGACGGCACGATCCAGGAAGTCTACTTCCGCGTCGGCGAAATGGTGGACACCGGTCGTCCGATCGTTTCCATTCTGCCGCCCAAGAACGTCAAGATCCGCTTCTTCGTGCCGCAAGCGGACCTGCCGGCCATTCAAATCGGCGACCGCGTGCAGGTCAGCTGCGATGGTTGCCGCGACGATCTCTACGCGCGCGTCAGTTTCATCTCGGCCCAGGCCGAGTTCTCGCCGCCGGTGATCTACAGCCTCGAGGAACGCGCACGGCTCGTGTTCCGCATCGAGGCGCTTCCCGAGCGACCGGAGGACGTGCGGATCGGCCAGCCGGCGTCCGTGGCCCTGCTAAAGGAGCCGCCGCGGGAGACCGCTCATGCCCAGAAGTGAAGACACCGCGCCGCGCGATGACATCGCCATCGACGTCGAAGGGCTGTCGAAGTCCTTTGACGGCAAACAGGTGGTGCGCAATCTCTCGCTTCAAGTGCGACGCGGCCAGATCTACGGCTTCCTCGGTCCCAACGGCTCAGGCAAGACGACGACGCTGCGGATGATCTGCGGGCTGCTGACGCCCGACGGCGGGCGCGGCACGTGCCTTGGCTACGACATCCTGACGGAGCGCGAGAAGATCAAGCGTCTCGTCGGCTACATGACGCAGCGCTTCAGCCTCTATCAGGACCTGTCCATCAAGGAGAACCTCGAGTTCGTCGCGCGCCTCTATGGACTGCCGAACCCCGGCCAGGCCGTGAAGCAGGCCATCGAGCGATTAGGACTGCAGGGACGCGAGCTTCAGCTCGCCGGCACGTTGTCCGGCGGCTGGAAGCAGCGCCTGGCGCTCGGCGCCTGCATCCTACCGAAGCCGGATCTGCTGCTGCTCGATGAGCCCACGGCCGGCGTCGATCCGAAAGCGCGACGCGAGTTCTGGGGCGAGATCCACAAACTCGCCGCCGACGGCATGACCGTCCTCGTATCGACCCACTACATGGACGAGGCCGAGCGCTGTCATGAGATCGCTTATATCGCCTACGGCGAGCTGCTCGCGCAGGGCACGATCCCGCAGGTCATCGAGGCCTCGCACCTGCGCACCTATACGGTGAGCGGCCCCGAGATCAACGATCTCGCCGAAAAGCTCGTCGGCATGCCGGGCGTCGACATGGTGGCCCCATTCGGCACGAATTTGCATGTGGCCGGACGTGATGCCGACGCACTGGATGCAACGGTGGCCAGAGTTGGCGGCGGCGCCACGTGGAGTCTATCGGCACCCTCGCTAGAGGACGTCTTCATAGATTTGATGTCCAGATCACGGGACAATTTCCGATGACCGCTCTTGCGCTTCCTCGCTGGCCTGGCGCGCTGGTACGCACGGCCGCCATGTTCACCAAAGAATTCGTGCAGCTGAGACGCGACCGGCTGACCTTCGGCACCATGATATTTATTCCGCTGGTCCAGCTCACGCTGTTCGGTTTCGCCATCAACACCACGCCCCGTCATCTGCCGACAGCGGTTCTCGCCTATGAGGATAGCGATGTTGGCAGGTCGATCCTCGCCGCGTTGCGCAACACCACCTACTTCGATCTCGTGCAGGTCGTCCGCTCGGAGGACGAGATGGATCGGCTGATGCGCTCGGGAAAGGTGCTGTTCGGCGTTGAGATCCCGGCAGGATTCGAGCGTGCGGTGCGCCGTGGGGACAGACCTGCGCTGCTCGTCGCAGCCGATGCAAGCGATCCCGTCGCCGCCGGAACCGCCCTTGCCGCTCTCGAAGGCGTCGTTTCCTCAGCCCTCGCGCGCGACCGCGGCCTGCCCGAGACTACTCGCTCGGTAGCGGCCTTCGAGATACGGCAGCACCGACGCTACAACCCCGCGGGCGTAACCAGCATCAACATCGTGCCGGGCCTGCTCGGCGTCATCCTCACCATGACCATGTTGATTTTCACAGCGCTCTCCGTCACGCGCGAGATTGAGCGCGGCACGATGGAAAGCCTGCTGGCCATGCCGATCCAACCGCTCGAAATCATGATCGGCAAGATTACGCCTTACGTCGTCATCGGCTTTATGCAGGCGACCTTGATACTTGCGTTCGGAACGGCCGTGTTCGAGGTCCCGATATACGGCAGCGTCGGGCTGTTGGCGCTGCTGAGCACGCTCTTCATCGCCACCAATCTGTCGATCGGCTACACCTTTTCGACGATCGCCCAGAACCAGCTGCAGGCGATCCAGATGTCGTTCATGTTTTTCCTGCCCAACATCCTGCTCTCGGGTTTTATGTTCCCCTTCGCAGGAATGCCGGGATGGGCCCAGGTGATCGGCGAGCTGCTGCCGCTGACGCACTATATTCGCATCGTGCGCGGGATCATGCTCAAGGGCGCCGATCTTTACGACCTGCACCGCGAGGCCTTGGCACTGCTGGCTCTCATGACGCTCGCCATGACGTTTGCCGTGCGCCGGTTCCGCACGACGCTCGATTGAGCGTGATGTGCCACTCCGGGATTGGCTCTATTCGACGACCAAAGTGCCTTTTTCGACATCGACGCGCAGCTTGATCGGCTCGCCGGGGGCGGAATCGGACGCTTCATTGAAGACGCGAGTCGGGATGCTGATGAGCAGTCCCTTGGCCGGGTCGTCTTCGCTCGCCGCCTCGTCGAGTTGCACCGACGCGACCCCGACCACCGCAAGGCATTTGTTGCCTCCCAGTTCATCGGTCACATCGGGAATGACGACCGCCACGCCGGCCGCGCAGCACACCGGCTCGACCGTGTCGACGGCATACACGCTGATCTTGTCGTCCTTGTAGGTCCGGCTGTTCTTCGCGACGGGCGCAATGAGCGTCGTGAGACCGACGTGCGCCTCATCGCAGCTCTTCACTTCGAGGGCCGTGACCGGGTCGGCCAGCAGGGCCAACACCGACAGCAGGAGGCATGTTCGCAGCATGCGGAACCCTTACCACCCGGCGGCGATGCTGTCGCGTCTCAGGCGCTCGCTGCCGCCGGCGCATTGGCCGCGGCCTTGGCGACCCCGCGCGCCACGAGCCGCGCCATGACCTCCTCGGTGAGGGCGCGCACGGCTATGCCAACCTGGCCCGGGTACTTGGCGAGATAGCTGCGCTCGTAGCTCTGGAAATTGGCGGCGTCCTGCAGGGCGGGCATGCGCGGGATGGCTTGCGCGAAACACGCGTTCTCCGGGTTGTCCTGCAACCAGCGGTGATATTCCTCGTCGGAGACCGAGTTCGTCTCCTTGAGGTTGACCATGACGCCAAGGTTCTCGGCAAAGCCCATCTCGGGGTTGAGGCCCTTGAAGCGGCGAAACACCTCTAGACCGCACACCGAAACATAGTCGGCCTTGGTCGGTGAGATGTGGAAGTCGGCCTCGCGCAGCCAGCATTCGGTGAGCACCGAAAGGCCCGGCGGGCAGTCGATGAGAATAATATCGAACACGCGGCGCACGCCGTTTAGGAGCTCGCTGATCACCTCGCGCAATTTGCCGTGCAGGTTCTCCTTCGATACCTCGCGCTCGAGCAGCGTGAGTTGCATATCGCTCGGAAGCAGGAACAGCGAGCGGGCGTCGTCGATGTCGGACACGTTGCGGACGATGAACTTGGGCCAATCGATGACCTGGTTCTTCAGTACTCGTCCATGCAGGTAGTCGACGATGGTCGCGCCTTCGCTCTGCAGCTTGTAGAGGCTGGAAACCGACATCAGCATGCTGGAAACGCTGGCCTGCGCGTCGCTGTCGATGACCAGCACGTTCTTGCCATGATAGGCGGAGATGGTCTCGGCCAGCGCCAGCACGAGCGTCGACTTGCCGACGCCGCCTTTGGTATTCATCACTGCAATCGTATTACGCATGCTGCCAGGACTTCCCCACCGCGCCCATTGATCTCCTTGCATGGCCCGGGAATATGGCAACCATGGGAACGCGCCTCAATCGCACCTGGCGACGCATGCCGATAAGCGCCAAATAACGGCCCATAAACCTTCAGCCGAGTTGCGGCGACTTGCTCCCGCCTAGAACTGTTACTAGGAAAAGGCGGCAGTTTCGCTCTTCAGGAGGCTACTTCGTCATGGGCTACGCGCCGGCGCTTCGCAATCCCCGCCCCCTGGCAGCGATTGTGGTGTCACTTGTGACACTGATGCTCGCCGGCTGCGGCATCAACACGATCCCCACCTACGAGCAGAACGCCAAGGCGGCCTGGTCCGAGGTGCTCAACCAATACAAGCGGCGCGCCGACCTCATTCCCAATCTCGTCGAGACGGTCAAAGGCTTCGCCGACCAAGAGAAGACGGTGCTGACCGACGTCGTCGAGGCGCGGGCCAAGGCGACACAGGCGCAAATCAATGTACCGCCTGACATCCTGACCAATCCCGAGGCGATGAAGAACTTCCAGGACGCGCAGAACCAGCTCGGCGGCGCGCTCGGGCGCCTGCTCGCCGTCGTGGAGCGCTACCCGGACATCAAGTCGGGACAGAACTTCCTCACCCTGCAGAGCCAGATCGAGGGCACTGAGAACCGCATTGCCATCGCGCGTAATCACTACATCGATGCGGTGCGCATCTATAATACCGAAATCAACACGTTCCCGGGCCGCATCTGGCGCGCCGTCATGTACCCGTCGGCCAAGGATATGGCGACGTTCGACGTTGCCGCCGAGGAGATGAAGACGCCCAAGGTCGACTTCGGCACCAAGCAATAGGCCGCGCCGTAGAGGACACCAACGATGCCGGCGGCTCGCTGCGCTTGCCCTCTGAGCTGGGCGCCTCGCGCGGTCGCGGCGTTGTTCATCGGCGTCGTTTGCTTCGTCGTATCCGCGGCTGCGCAGACCGGCCCGACATTTCCGGCTCTCACCAGCCGCATCACCGATCAGGCCGGCCTCCTGAGCGCTGACGACTACACGGCCATCATGGCCGAGCTCGCCGCGCTCGAGCAGAAGTCGACCGACCAATTCGCCGTCGTCACCGTCAAGTCGCTCGAAGGCTATCCAATCGAGGATTACGGCTACCGGCTCGGCCGCGAATGGGGCATCGGCCAGAAGGGCAAAGACAACGGCATTCTGCTCATCGTCGCGCCGAACGAGCGCAAGGTGCGCATCGAGGTCGGGCGCGGCCTCGAGCCGGTGATGACCGATGCCATGTCGAGCCTCATCATCCGGAACGCGATCCTGCCGGAGTTCCGGCGCGGCGACTTTTCCGCCGGCATCCGCGCCGGCGTGCGCGACATCAAGGACGTGCTTCTGGGAGACGCCGAGGAGGTGAAGGAGCGCGCGCGGCAAGCGAGCGACGCTCTCGATTTCTGGCAGATCGCGTTGATCATCTTCTGGATCTGCGTGGTGCTGTTCGTGCTGTTCGCCGTCGTGCAATCGATCAATCAGGCGCCGCAAGCGGTCGGCGGCCGCCGCGGGCGGCGTGCCGGGCCGGACGCCGTACCAGGAAGCTCCGGCGGATGGGGCGGCGGCTGGTCGGGCGGCGATGGCGGCGGCGGAGGATGGTCCGGGGGTGGCGGCGATTTCGGCGGCGGCGGGTCGTCGGGAAGCTGGTGATGGAGACGTTCACATGAGACTGTTCTCGGCCGAAGACGAGCGGCGCATCTCCGAGGCGATCGTCAGTGCCGAACGGCAGACGTCGGGCGAGATCGTCGTCGTCGTCGCCGCACAGAGCGACGGCTACCACTACGTGCCGCCGCTGGTGGCGGGGATCGTCAGCCTCCTCGTTCCCTGGGTGTTGATCTATTTCACCGAGCTCGATCTCGTGTCGATCTACCTCATCCAGCTCGCCGTGTTTGCCGTGGTGACGGCGGTGCTGATGCCGCTCACCATCCGTATGGCGCTGGTTCCCAGGGCCGTTCAGCGGCTGCACGCGCACCGCCGCGCCGTCGAGCAGTTCCTGGTGCAGAACCTGCACACGACCACTGGGCGCACCGGCGTCTTGCTGTTCGTCTCAGTCGCCGAGCGCTACGCCGAGATCATCGCCGACGAGGGGATCAACGAGCGCGTCGCACCTGGCACCTGGAAGGACATCGTCGACGGCCTCACAGCGGCTATCGGCAGCGGGCATCCTGCCGATGGCTTCGTTACTGCCATAGCTGCCATCGGCGCCATCCTTGCCCAGCACTTCCCGCCCGGCACCCGGTCGGCGAACGAGCTGCCGGACCACTTAATCATCCTGCAATAGGCGCCACCGGGGCGGCGAGGCGTCACAAGCGGCCGCCTTTTTCCGTGCTATATGGCTGACGCCGGGGGGGCTCGTTGTTGGGGGTCAAAATCGTGGAAATGGCTACGTCCGCTCTACATGCCGCGCCGGTGGCGCGCGCTCCGTTGTCGGCGCGCATCTCGTGGATGCTTTTCGATTGGTCGGTGCAGCCGTTCTACACGCTGATCCTGACGTTCCTCTTCGCACCCTATTTCGCCAACGTCGTCGTCGGCAACGGACCCCAAGGGCAAGCCTTGTGGGGCTACGCGGCGGCCGTGGCCGGCATCCTCATCGCCGTCGGCAGTCCGTTTCTCGGCGCCTTCGCCGACGGTCGCGGCCAACGCAAGCCGTGGATCGCCATGTTCTCGGCCGTGCTCGCCGTAGCCATGGCCTCGCTGTGGATCGCGACACCTGCCGCGCCGATGTCAACGATCTATCTCGTGCTGCTGGCCTTCATCGTAGCTACCGCGTGCGCCGAGTACACCGCCGTTTTCACCAATGCCATCATGCCCAGCCTCGTGCCGCAGGCCGAGCTCGGCCGCCTCTCCGGTCGTGGTTGGGCATGCGGATACTTCGGCGGCCTTGCCAGCCTGTTTCTCGTCGCCGGCCTCCTCGTCCCCATGGGCGATACGGGCAAGACGATGTTCGGGCTCGACCCGCTGGTCGCACTCGACATCGGGGCGCGCGAGGGCGACCGCATTGTCGGGCCGCTATCCGCCATCTGGTATCTCGTGTTCATGATCCCGTTCTTCCTCTTCGTGCCCGACGTCCGGCAGAAGAAGGCACACGATGGGCGGAGCCCGACCGCGGAGCTGTGGAACACGTTGCGCTCGCTGCCGCAAAACCGCAGCATGCTGCTCTTTCTTATCGCGCGCATGATCTATACCGACGGCCTCACCGCCATTTTCACCTTCGGCGGCATCTACGGTGCCTCGGTGTTCGGCTGGGGTCCCCTGGAGCTCGGACTGTTTGGCATCGTCCTGACCCTGGTCGGCGCCTTCGGCGCCCTTATCGGCGGCACGCTCGACGACCGCATCAGCGCCAAGTTCGTCATCGTATCGGCGCTGGTCATCCTCGTGATCGGCGCCCTCGGCATCCTTTCCGTGGATGCGACGCACGTCTTCTACTTCGTCGAGGTCGATCCCAAGGTGGCGGGTTCCTCCCCATTCTCGTCGCCCGGCGAGCGCGTGTTCCTCGCCTTTGCGATCGTCGTCGGGCTCGTCTCGGCGCCGGTGCAATCCTCCAGCCGCTCGCTGCTGGCGCGCCTCGCCCCGCCCGATAAGATCACCCAGTATTTTGGATTGTTTGCATTTTCCGGGAAGGTCACGGCGTTCCTGGCGCCCCTGATGGTCGCCCTGGTCACGACCCTGACCCAGAGCCAGCGCCTTGGAATGTCGGCCATCACCCTATTCTTGATCGCCGGCATCGTGCTGATGCTGCCCGTGCGCATGCCCGCGCGGGAGGCCTAGCCCGGGAGGCTGCGGGTTCCCATGTTTCGGCGTAGGCTCGGCAGCGGTATTCGTCGCTCGGGTCACGCAAAGGAGTGATTTCGATGCATCGCTTGGTCTCCCTGCTCGCCGCGTCGTTGCTGTTCACCGCCGCTGCCCTGGCCGGCGGCAACGCGAACGCCGCCAACGATCCTCCAGCCGCCAATGCACCCGACCTCGCCGCGCCGCCCCCTCCTCCGGCGCGTAGCGCCGGCGAAGTGATTGACGATGCGAAGGATGCGACCAACGCGGCCATCGAGGCGGCAAAGCAAGCGATCCTGCGCGCCATCGAGGCGGCGAAGGAGAATACCGGCGCTAAGCTCGACGAGGGCAAGAAGGCGAGCGAGGACGCGCTCGACAAGGCTCACGAGGCGACAGAACTCCTCGACAAGGCCGCCGACGCGGCGCGGGAGGTCCTCGACAAGGCCAAACAGGCTACTTCGGAAGTATTCGACAAGGCGAAGGACGCCGCCGACGAGCTTGGCAAGGGTCGGAAGTCGACCGAGGCTTCGCCTGCGCCGAAGGACGGTGGTCCAAATGAAAGGGGCCCGCGCGATGAGCGCGAGCCCCAGCCAGATCCACAAAAGTGGCATTAACGGCTCAGCGGCCTCACGGCGACGGAGCGGGCGGCGTCTCAGCCGGCGGTGGCGTCGGCTCGGCCGGAGCCGGTGCTGGAGCCGGCTCTGCCGGCGGGGCGGCCGGAGCCTCGACGGCTGCCGGCGGCGTGGCCGTCTCGGTCATCGGCGTGTAGACGTAGACAATACCGCCAACGATGGCGGCCAGAATGACGATGAAGATGATCGCTCGGACAACAGTGTTCACGGCTATGTCCCCCAACTCCTGATTTTTCGAGCCGCTACCTTAGAGCCTTTACGCGGAAACGACAATAAAGCCGTGAGCCGAGGGCTAGCGACGCGGTCGCTCGGCGACCATGAACCACGACGGCCCCATGTGGGGGTCGTTCCAGATGCGCTTCCAGCGGAATCCGGCCTTTTCATAAGCCCTTACAGCGCGTTCGTTTTTTACCGAGGGAAAGACGCAGACGGCCATCGCCAGGGTTGTGCCGAAAACTTCGTCCTTGAGTTGTGACAGTGCCGCCTGCCCGGCGCCTTTGCCGCGGTGCTCTTCAGAGGCGATAAAAAGGTCAAGATCCCAAGTCCCGGGTTCCAGATCCTGGGGTAGCTCGGCGCCCCACATGGTGGCGTCGACGGCATGGGCGTAGCCGATCGGGGCACCCCCAGCCTCGATGATGCGGCACAGGGCATGCTCAGAATTGAGGGCGATGTTGATCTCGGCCTCGGTGGCCGAGCGCGGGCCCCACCACGCCTCGATGTCCGGCCGCGACAGCCATCCGCGGATCATCTCCCAATCGGACTTGCGCGCCGGGCGCAGATGAACGGCGTCATGGGTCACGACGATCAATGCCGGAAGTGGCGCATGCCGCTAAAGACCATGGCGAGGCCCTTGTCGTCGGCAGCGGCAATCACTTCCTCGTCCCGCATCGATCCGCCCGGTTGAATGACGGCGGTGGCGCCGGCTTCGGCGGCCGCAAGCAGCCCGTCGGCAAACGGAAAGAAGGCGTCCGAAGCGACGACCGACCCGCGCGTCGGGGGTTCGCTCGATCCTGACTCTCGTGCAGCGTCGGCGGCCTTCAATGCGGCGATGCGCACCGAATCGACGCGGCTCATCTGGCCGGCGCCAATGCCGACCGTCGCGCCGTCCTTGGCATAGACGATGGCATTCGACTTCACGTGCTTGGCCACCTTGAAGGCAAACAATAGATCGGCGAGCTCCCGCTCGCTCGGGGGGCGCTTGCTCACCACCTTGAGGTCGGTGGCCGTTATGACGCCGTTGTCGCGCGACTGCACCAGCAGACCGCCGGCGAGCGAGCGCACGGTGACGCCCTCAGCGCGCGGATCGGGCAGCGCACCCGTCGTGAGCAGGCGCAGGTTTTTCTTGGCGGCGAAGATCTTCTTCGCCTCTTCGGTCGCTGCCGGGGCAATCACCACCTCGGTGAAGATCTTGGCGATCTCCTCAGCCGCCTCCGCGTCGATGGTGCCGCTCAAAGCCACGATGCCGCCGAAGGCGCTGACCGGATCGCAGCGCAAAGCCTTGAGGTAGGCATCTTTCAGCGTTGCCGCGGTAGCCGCACCGCACGGATTGGCGTGCTTGATGATCGCGACCGCCGGACCGGCGACGGCGAGCTCGGCCACCAACTCCACCGCCGCGTCGGTGTCATTCAGGTTGTTGTATGAGAGTTCCTTGCCTTGGAGTTGAACGGCCAGCGCCACGCCGGGCCGTGTATCGCCGGAGGCATAGAATGCGGCACGCTGGTGCGGGTTTTCGCCATAGCGCAGCGGCAGCGTGAGCCGGCCGCCGAACACGCGCCATTGAGGCAGCTCATCGCCGAGCGTCGCGGCGAACCACTGGCTGATCGCCGCATCGTAAGCGGCCGTGCGCGCGTAGGCCTTGGCAGCCAGCGCTTTACGCGTTTCCAGCGTCGTGGCACCGGCGTGCTCTCGCATCTGCTCCAGCACGCGCGCGTAGTCCTGCGGATCGACGATCACCGTCACGTCCGCGTGGTTCTTGGCAGCGCCGCGGATCAGCGCCGGCCCGCCGATGTCGATGTTCTCTATGCACTCGTCGTAGCCGGCGCCCTTGGCGACCGTCGCCTCGAACGGATAGAGGTTGACGACGAGGAGATCGATCGGCTCGATGCCGTGCTCCGCCGATTGCGCCGCGTGCTGTTTGTTGCCGCGAATGGCCAGCAGGCCGCCATGCACCTTCGGATGCAGCGTCTTCACGCGGCCGTCGAGCATCTCCGGAAATCCGGTGAGCTCGGAGACGTCCTTCACGGGCAGTCCCTCGGCGCGCAGGGCCGCCGACGTGCCACCGGTGGAGATCAGCTCGACGCCCATGCCGGCGAGCGCGCTGGCAAACTCTATGAGACCCGTCTTGTCGGACACTGAAAGCAGCGCACGACGAATGCGCAAACCGGTCGTCATTTACGTCTTGTCCTCGGTCAAGTGCGCGGCAACCCAATTGACCTCCGCCTCGCCGAAGGTGGCCCCGCGCAGAACGATCTGCTGGGCCGCACGCGGGCCGGCGCTCTCGCCGAAGAAAGCGCCGTCCTCGATGCTGAGTGTCGCCCCTTGGGCGGTAAACCGCCAGCGCTGCCCATCGGCGAGCGTGATTATCGCCTCGTTCGGCGCCGATCCGAGCCCGCAGCGCGTGCTTGGGAGGAGGTGGAAATGAATGGCATACGGCACGTCGGTGCGCAGCCGAACTTTGGTCTTCAGTCCATCGATGCGGTCGCTGCCTTCGAGGCGCAAACCGTCTGCCGACAGACGCAGACGGCGGCTGTGGATCAACTCGTGGCGGCGATGATAGCCGTCGTGAGTGGCCTGCAGCACTGCGTCGCCATCAACCCCTTCGCTTTGCCATTCGACACGATCGGGATAGCGGATCGGCGCTGCACCCATCAGCGCCTCGAGCTTGCGATGGGCGATCAGGCGCGAGGAGGATTTCTCCGCTAGCGTGAGCGTGTTGTGGCTGGCGGTGGCGCGCGCAACCGCCGACCAGTCGCCGGCAGCCGCCGACGGCACACCGCCATTGACGAACAGGAGCTGTTTGCCGGCGCTCATTTCGAATGACAGGCAACCGGCCTGCGCTTCGGCCGACAGCGCCAGCGTCGGCGGCTTGCCGACGTCGACGACGACGATGGCGTCGCCGCGCTCAAGTCGCGCGTAACCCGAAGGCCGCGCCTCCGCCAGCGGCGCCAGGGAACCGTCGTCGTAGGCGAGAACGGTCGCGAGGCCAGCGGCCGGAGCGCAGCCAACGCCATTGAAACGGGCGACCATGCCGTCGCCGAGCCGCAGGTAGCGCAGCATCGGCAGCATCCGCTCCAACGCTTCGCCGAGCTGCTTGGGGAGAGTGCGATCGCGCGCGGTGAAACACTGGCTCAACGGCAGCAGGTCGAGCAGCAGCTCGACGAGCACGGCCGGGTTGCGCGAAACGTGGCCACCATCGTCGAGCACCTGCCATTCGAGCTCCGCGGCGAGGTTCGTCTCGATGTCCTTGATCTGCCGGTCATGACCGGCGAGCGACAGCGTCGCGAATGCCAGCGCCTCAAGCGCCAGCAGGCGCGGGTAGCCGATAGCGGCATCGCGCCAGGAGCGCGTCAGCTCCGCCAACTGGCGACCGAGGCTCGCTGTCACGGCACCGTAGGAGTCCTTGTCGGCATCCTCCAGCAGCAGGTTGGCGTGCGACAGCCAGGATATGAGCCGGCGCGCCGCGACGGCGGGCTCGGCGGCAACACCGCGATCGGTGCCGAAGCGAACGATCCATTCGAGCGCCAACCGACGGCCCGCTTCGCGCGCAGCTTCGCTGCCAACGGCATCGAGATTGCGCAACCAGCCGAAGCCGTGCAGCTCGCGCGCCCACGCCACGTTCGGCTGCTCGATGACGAACGGCGAGCGTCCGCGCAGAAGGGCGTTGCTTCCCGCCAGTCCGAACTGGCCGTGCTCCATCTCATGCCAGAAACTGGGGTCCGCCGTGCGCAGATCCTGCGGAACGATGAGCAGGTGATCCACCGGCGGCGCCTGCCCGACCCAGCGGCGCAGCGGACCGGCGAGCGCGTTCATCATCGTCGACCGCTTGCCCGGTTCATCGACCGTCATCGCCGCCTTGCGCAACCGGTCTTTCAGCGTCAGTTCCGCCATGCAAGCCCCTCGAGACGCCAGCACCAGAGGTCCGGACTACCCCCGTGGGCGGCCTAAGACAAGGCGGGGGCCGCGCGCGCCTGTGCGCAGCGCCGGCTGAGCTGTGAATCAGTCGCGGCGAAGGAGCCGCGCGGCGTAAAATCCGTCCATCCCCGAGAGTTCGGGCGACTCGGCGGCAAGGTAATGCGGCAGCGTGCGCAGATCGCCATCGGCCGTCAGCCAATCTGCGACAATTCCATGCTCGCCCGCCGCAATCGGCGACCGCGCGAACCCGGGGTTGCGAGAAAGGAACCGTTCTACTTGCTGCAGGCCTTCCTCGGGCTCGAGCGAGCACGTGCAGTAGACGAGCACGCCACCGGATGCCACGAGGCGAGCGGCGTTGTCCAACAGACGCGACTGCACCTCCGCGAGGGCGACGACGTCTTCGGCGCGCTTCAGCCGCAGGATATCGGGATGGCGGCGGATCGTGCCGGTTGACGTGCACGGCACGTCCAGCAGCACCGCGTCGAACGTGGAGCCCGGCGCCCACGTCCCGGCGTCGCCTTCGACGACCTGCGCCTTGAGGTTCAAGCGCGCGAGATTGTCGCGCAGCCGCTGCAGACGCGAACTCGAAAGGTCGACGGCGGTGACGTCCGCGCCGGCTGCCGCGAGTTGTGCGGTCTTGCCACCGGGGGCGGCGCACAGATCGGCGACAGACTTGCCGGCGACCGTACCGAGCAGCCGTGCCGGCAGCGAGGCCGCCGCATCCTGAACCCACCAGCCGCCGTCGCTATACCCCGGCAAATCCTCGATGCGACCGCCAGCCTCGAGGCGGACCGATCCCGTGGGCAGCACCTTTCCACCGAGACGTTCGGCCCACGCCTCGGGAGAACTCTTGACGGTGATGTCGAGCGGCGCCTCGTTGAGCGAAGCGGCCGCGATGCGACGCGCCTCCTCGGCACCGTAGGCATCCGTCCAGCGCTGCAACATCCACGCGGGGACGTTCAGCGCCACTGCATCCTGGCTCCGCAGCGCCGCCGCGCCCTCGCGCGACACGCGTCGCAGAAGCGCGTTGACCAGCTTGTCGTAGCGCCCCGCATGCCGATCGCCACGCGTCTGATCGACGGCGAGGCCGACCGCGGCGTGCGGCGGCGTCTCCAGGAACAGGAGCTGTGCGGCGCCGGAAAGTAGGATGGGCCACAATGCACCCTTCTGCTTGGGCAACGGTTTTTCGAGGTAGCTGTTGAGCACCGCCTCCAGTTCGCCGAGGCGGCGCAGCACCGTCGCGGCGATGAGGCGGGCGAGGCCGCGATCGCGCGGCTCGAGCGTGCTGGTGCGGAACTCCTTCGCCACCGCGGCATCGAACGAATGCCGATCGCCGAGCACGGCCGTCAACAACCGCACCGCAGCCTCGCGCGCCGGCAATCCGGCTGGCGCCGGGCTGGCGACAGCCGCCGGTTTGCGGTCGCGTGACGGCTCACGTCTGATTTTTTGAGGGGATCGCGGGTCGGGCTTGGTCACCTTGCCTCAGCCCCAGGGACCGCCGGAAGCGTCGCGCGAGCGCGGCGCCTGCCCCGACCACGGCCCTTCGTCGCGAAGTGCGCCGGCATCGCTTGGGCCCATGGTCTGGCCCGTTTCGCGCGCCATTGCCTCGAGCTCGGCGATACGGTTCTCGGTGTTCGGGTGCGTCGAGAAGAGATTGTCCATGCCGCGTCCAGACAGAGGGTTGATGATGAACATGTGCGCCGTCGCGGGTGCGGCCTCCGCCTCCTCGTTGGGTATGCGGTGGGCGTAGTTCTGGATCTTGGCGAGCGCCGAGGCCAGCCACAGCGGCTGGCCGCTGATCGCCGCGCCCATGCGGTCGGCGGAATACTCGCGCGAGCGGCTGATGGCCATCTGCACCAGCATGGCGGCGAGGGGCGCGACGATGATGGCGACCAGCGTCCCGATCATGCCGACGCCGCTGCGGTCGTCGCGATGGCCGCCGAACATGGCGCCGAACTGCATGTACTGTGCGAGCATGGAGATGGCGCCGCCGATGCTCGCGGCAATCGTCATCGTCAGCGTGTCGTGATTTTTGATGTGCGCAAGCTCGTGGGCCATGACGCCGGCGATCTCGTCGCGGCTCAGCGCCTGCAGCAGTCCCGTCGATGCGCACACGGCGGCATGTGAAGGATTGCGGCCGGTGGCGAAGGCGTTCGGCTGCGGGCTGTCCATTACATAGACGCGCGGCATCGGCAGGCCGGCGCGTTGTGCCAGCTCACGCACCAATCCGTAATACTCCGGTGAGGAGCGCTCATCGACCTCGTGCGCGCCGTACATGCGCAGCACCATCTTGTCGGAATTCCAATAGCTGAAGAAGTTCATCCCCAGCGCCAGGACGAAGGCGGCCACCATGCCCGTCTGGCCCCCGATGAGAGCGCCAACCGCCACGAAGATCGCGGTCAGCACCGCGAGAAGCATGGCCGTCTTGACGTAGTTCATGATTGTCGCAGCTCCGTCTCAATGCATCCGTGGGATGCTATATGGATAGGAGGCTTAACAACAACCAGTCCCAATCTGAGGCATGGAAACTGAAGCAAAAAAGCGAGCCCTGACGCCGGCCGCTGCACGCGCCTTGGCCGAGGCCGAGGAGCGTCGTCGCGCTGCGAAGGCGAAGGCGCCCTCGGGCGCTGGAGAGGGGGAGCTCGGCGGCCGCGACGGACCCGACCCTGTGCGCTACGGCGACTGGGAAAAGGACGGCATCGCCTCCGACTTCTGATCCCGGCTTCCAAATCGGCAGTGCGGCACCGGCTTTGCATCGTCACTCTCCATTGTTTCATGGAGAGACAGGATGTACCGGCCATTAACGTCATCAGCCCGGAGCTTTGCCGCCGACGAGCGCGGTAACGTCGCCGTGATGTTCGCGCTCATGTCGACGGTCATCTTGCTCGCTGCCGGCATTGCCATCGATTACGCGCGCACCGTTAACATGAAGTCGCGCATCGGCGCCGCCGCGGATGCCGCCACGCTGGCCGCCGGCCGCGCCATGCTGGACGGCAGGCTCAACGATGCTCAGGTGCGCCAGGTGGCCAACAGCTACCTTCAACACAACGCCGAGGCCGGCGGCGCCATGCCCGGCAAATATTCGGCACCCACCATAAGGATGAACCGCGACCTCGGCTCCGTGCATGTCGATTTGGGCGTCACGGTTCCGACGACGCTGACGCGCATCGCGGGCTACAAAGAGATGAATGCCCCGGTTTCGACCGCCGCGCTGTTCGAGCAGAAGGACGTCGAGGTCGCCATGGCGCTGGACGTCACCGGCTCGATGACCGAAAACGCCGGTGGTAGTCAGCGAAAGATCGATGGACTCAAGTTCGCGTTCCGGCGCTTCGTCGAGCAGCTGATCCCGGAGCACAAAGCCGACGGCCGCAAAGTGCGCATCGCCGTGGCGCCCTATTCGTCCGGCGTCAACATGGCTGGGTTTGCCAAGGGCGCATCCAACAACCGCAGTCGCGACAATTGCGTTATCGAGCGCACCGGGCGCGCAAGCGCCTCCGACGCACCGGTCGGCGCAGGATCCTACTTCAAGGTGCATGAGGATCAGCCGAAGGACACGGACAACACGGAAGGCCGGCAAGACTACACCTGTCCGGATGCCAAGATCATTCCGCTCACCGACAACCGTTCCCTGCTGACCACCACCGTCGACGGGTACAAGGCCAGCGGCTCGACCGGCGGCCATCTCGGCGTGCAGTGGGCGTGGAACCTCGTTTCCGAGGACTGGGGTTCGTTCTGGGGCGCGGACAGCCGGCCCGACCCGTATTCCAGGACCGAAGGCGAGAACCCCGAGCTGGCCAAGGCGGTGATCCTGATGACCGACGGAGTATTCAACACCTCGTTCTTCAATGGCAGCTCGTCACAGCAGGCGACGGCCTTGTGCAGCGCCATGCGCGACAAGAACGTCCTCGTCTTTTCCATCGCTTTCGGCGACCCGCCGTCACAAGCCAAGCGAACGCTCGAGGAGTGCGCCACGCCCGGCGAGGACTACTACGCCGACGCGTCAAACACCGAGGAGCTCGACGGGGCACTCTCCCGCTTCGCCGGCACCCTGACCAGGCTCAGGCTCTCGCAATAGTCACCCCAACCGCCGCCGCGTCCTTGTTGCAATATGCGTCGGCAGCGACGTCCCTGCTTGGCGCGCGCCGCGGGAAGCTATAGTGGAAGCGCATAGCCTCGCGGGATGCCATCATGCGCCGAAGCAGCCGGAACTTTCTGCGCGTCGTTCTCGCCGCGCTGCTCGCCTTGGTCGTGTTTGCGGCGTTCTGGTTCGGGCTCGTCCCCCAGCGCTTCTCGCCTTTCGCCCCGATCAACCTGGCTGACCCGCCAACGTGGTTCCTCGATCCGCGTCTGGCGGCGTTGCGCGGCGACCCGGACCTGTGCCGCGAGGTGCTGCGCACGCCGCACATCAACGCCACGCCGATCGCCGACAAGGTGCAGCCCAACGGCTGCGGGTGGACAAACGCGGTGCGCGTCCGCGAGGTCGGCGGCGCCGAGATCGGTCTGGAGCAACTGACGTGCGAAGCGTCCGTCGCACTCGCCCTCTGGGTGGAACAGGACGTGCAGCCGCTGGCCGTCGCCATGTTCGGCAGCCGCGTGACCTGGATGCAGGACATGGGCACCTACTCATGCCGAAACATGATCGGCAACAAGCGGTGGGTGAACATGCGTAGCCAGCACTCGCTCGCCAACGCGGTCGACATCGGCGGCTTCCGTCTGGCCAACGGCAAGCAAATGAGCATCACCAAGGACTACCGAGCCGACAGCCCGGAAGGCCGCTTCCTGCGCGAAGCGCATATGCGCGCCTGCCGCTATTTTCGAGTTGCCATCGGCCCCGAGTTCAACGAAGCGCACCGCGACCACCTGCACTTCGATCGCGGCATCTTCACGCGCTGCCAGTAAGCTTCAACGGGCGCCACTCAGGTCTGCGGCGTTTCTTGATCGCACCACCAGTCGTCGAGGGCCATGGCGCTCGTCACCGTCTTGGCGCCGATCGATCTCAGCGGCTCGGGTGGCAGCGGCAGAGAGCGGCGATTGACGAACCAAAGCTGCGACAGCGCCGTCTTTTTTCCCAGCACGAGGTCACGGATGATCTGTCCGTTCATGTGGGTCATGGCGACGCCGTGCCCGGTGCAGCCGACCGAATAGACGGCGGCGCCATCGTGCATCGTGCCGATCTGCGGCGTCGAATTCGCGGTGACAGAGAACCCGCCACCCCAGCGATACTCGATGCGGATGCCGCGCAGCGCCGGAAAGGTCTTGCCGATGAATTCCTCCAGATGCTGCCAGGCAGCCGGATAGGCATCATGGTCCATGCGGCCGTTGAAGGGCACGAAACCGGGTCCGCCGCCCATGAGAATGCGGTTGTCCGGCGTCAGCCGGTAGAAGTGCATGAAGTTGCGGCCATCCTCGATGCCTTCGCGCCCTGCCCAACCGATGGACGCGCGCTGCTCCGGCGAAAGCGGCTCGCTGACGACGATGAAGGCGAAAGCCGGCATCTCCTTCGAACGCATGCCGGGAATGAGGTGCGTATAGCCGTTGGTGGCAAAGACGACCTTGTCCGCGGTGACGTTGCCGCCGGGCGTCGCCAGTCGGAATTTGCCCCGCAGACGCCGCACGTCGTCGACGCGCGTCTTCTCGTAGAGCCGCGCGCCTTTGCCGATGGCGAGGCCGGCCAGCGCATCGACCCATTTGCGCGGGTTGATGGTGCCGCACACCGTCTCCAGGCAGCCTCCCAGAAAGGTCGGCGAGCGCACCCGCTCGGCCAAGGCGTCGGCATCGAGCCACGCGTAGCCTTCGACACCCAGTTCCTCGAACAGGGCGATCTCATCGCGGATGCGCGCCGCGTAGCGCGGCGAGGTGGCGACCTTCAGAAATCCGCTGCGCTCGAAATCACAATCGAGATGGTGCTCCGAGATCATCGCTGCGAGCGCGTCGATAGACTGCACCATGTAGTCATGCGCCTCCCGCACGCGCGCTCCGCCGTGCAGCCCCTTCATCATGCCGACCGACGCTCCGAACAGCGTCATGACGAACCCGGCATTGCGGCCGCTGGCGCCGAAGCCGACGGTCTCGCTTTCGAGGATGGCGACGTTGAGGGAGGGATCGGCGGCCTTCAGATGGTATGCCGTGGCGAGGCCGGTATATCCGGCGCCGATGATGGCCACATCGACGGCGATGTCACCGGCCAGCGGCGGCGAGACCGCCCGCGGCTGTTTGCTGCGGTTCCAGAAGTTGTCCGCGCGCGCATGCGGCTCGGAGGTCATCTCATCGCTCGCGGTTCGGGTTGACGCTGGGCAGTGCGAGACCGCCGCGCCATCGGGCGGCAACTCTTAGCACAACGAATGACCGGTGAGCGACGGCCGGGCGGCGCGCACCACTAGGGGTGCGGGCCAGCTTGTCGTATTAAGCCGCAACCGGCAGGGCCGGCGTGGCCAGGAGGCGGATTTCCTCGACGATGCCGGCAACGAAAGCGCGGGTGCGGTCGACCACCACCTGACGCTCCTTGTCGAGGGTCACCATGTGGTAGCTGTCCTCGAGGACCACCATGTCGACGTTGCCGGCGATCTCTCCCTGCAGGTAATGGGCGTTGTTGATGTTGGCATAGTCGTCCTGCAGCGAGTGAACGATCAGCGTGGGCTGCTTGACGCGGTGCAGCAGCTTCATCGCCGCATCGACCATGCGGCGATGCTCGAGAACCATCGTCGCCGGCACGCCGGCGCGGCCGAACTCGGTACCCTGGCCGGCCTCGAGGGCCGACTTCACGAAGGAGCGAACGCGCGGGCACTTGATGCCAAGCGACTCGGCATCCGGGAAGGTCATGAAGCCGGCGAACCAGCGGCTGCGAACCAGCTTGAACAGCTTGGTGTACCAGGGCATCGCCCAGCCGTTGATCCACAGGGTCGGGGAGAAGAGCGACACGCCCTGCACCTTGCCCGGGTTGCGGGCGGCGAGGTGGAGGCCGAGGATGGCGCCCATGCACAGGCCGCCGACGATGACCGTGTCGCACTCCTTGCGGATCTCGTTGAGGGCGTGGCGAGCAGACACGTACCACTCCTGCCAGCGGCCGGTGTTCTCGGCGCCGTGACCGGCGAGCTGGGGGGCGTGAACCGTGTAGCCGGCGCGGGCGAGGCCCATGGCCACGAAGCGCATCTCGGCGGGGGTGCCGCACAGACCGTGCAGGAGCAGGACGCCGACCTTGCCGCCGGCGATGCGGAGGCCCTGGTCCTTCGTGGCGTTGTTCTGGGTGGCGGCGGTCATTGCGTTGGCTCCTTGTTCCTGAAGCCAACCTACGGATCGGGGGTGCTGGACGCTGTTCCGCCTGGGACAGGGCCGTCGCTAACCGAAGATTTTTTGGAGCGCTCCTCTAAGTGTCTGAAACACCAGAACAATATTACAAATAAAAAGGGCGCCGCCATCGCTGGCGACGCCTCTTTGATCGAAATAGTGGCCGGGGATTATTCGGCGGGGGACTGAGCCTGAACGACCTTGGCGTGAGCGTCCCAAATCAACCGGCGAATGACCTCGACGCGCGAGGGCACATTGGGATGCGCCCGGCGCAGGTTGTCCAACTGCTTCAAGGTGTCGACGTCCATGCCGACGTTAACGATGTGTTCCACGTGAATGCTCCTGGCTCTGTCCGACTGAATATGGCGTCGACATACGCCAGCGATGTGGCGAAGGCTGTTCCCCGAGTGACCTGGGCGCGTTGATGGTTAGCTCGCGCGGCGGTTCTGGCGGTTATCGATCAGATCCTGCACCACCGCAGGATCGGCGAGGGTCGAGATGTCCCCCAGGTTGGAGAATTCGTCCTCGGCGATCTTACGCAGGATGCGACGCATGATCTTGCCCGAGCGGGTCTTCGGCAGGCCGGGTGCGAACTGGACGAGATCGGGCGAGGCGATGGGTCCGATCTCCTTGCGGACGTGCGCGATCAGCTCCTTGACGAGGTCATCGCTCCAGGTCTCGCCGGAAATGAGCGTCACATAGCAGTAGATGCCCTGGCCCTTGAGATTGTGCGGGTAGCCGACGACCGCAGCCTCGGCCACTTTCGGATGCGAGACGAGAGCGCTTTCCACCTCCGCCGTGCCCAAGCGGTGCCCCGACACGTTGATCACGTCATCGACGCGGCCGGTGATCCAATAATAGCCGTCCTCGTCGCGCCGGCAGCCGTCGCCGGTGAAGTAGGTGCCGGGATAGGTCGAGAAGTACGTCTGCACGAACCGCTCGTGATCGCCGTAGATCGTGCGCGCCTGGCCGGGCCAACTGTCGAGGATGACAAGGTTGCCGGTCGCCTCCCCTTCGAGGGCTTGCCCCTTGTCGTCGACCAGCGCCGGCTGCACGCCGAAGAAGGGAAGCGTGGCCGAGCCGGGCTTCAGGTCGATGGCGCCGGGCAACGGCGTAATGAGGATGCCGCCGGTCTCCGTCTGCCACCACGTGTCGACGATCGGGCAGCGCTCCTCGCCGACGACCCGATAGTACCACTCCCAGGCTTCCGGATTGATCGGCTCACCGACGCTGCCGAGCAGGCGCAGCGAAGACCTGTCGCTGCTTTTGACGAAGTCGTCGCCGGCGCCCATCAGCGCGCGGATCGCCGTCGGCGCCGTATAGAAGATGTTCACCTTCCACTTGTCGATCACGTTCCAGAAGCGCGCCATCGTCGGGTAGTTCGGCACCCCCTCGAACATCAACGTCGTCGCGCCGTTGGCGAGCGGCCCATATAGAATATAGCTATGGCCGGTGACCCAGCCGACGTCCGCCGTGCACCAGTAGATGTCGCCGTCATGGTAGTCGAACACGTACTGGTGGGTGACCGCGGCATAGACGAGGTAGCCGCCGGACGTGTGCAGCACGCCCTTGGGGCTGCCGGTCGAGCCCGACGTGTAGAGGATGAATAGCGGGTCTTCGGCCCCGACCTCGGTGGGCGGACAATCGGCCGACACCTTTTCCATTTCCTCGTGCAGCCAGAGATCGCGTCCGGGCGTCCAAGCCACGGGTCGTCCGGTGCGGCGCACGACCAGCACCTTCTCCCCACCCTTGCCGGACTTGCCGAGCGCGTCGTCGGCGTTCTTCTTCAGCGGTACGTACTTGCCGCCGCGCACGCCCTCGTCGGCGGTGATGATGAACTTGGAATTGGCGTCCTCGATGCGGCCGGCGAGGCTTTCCGGCGAGAATCCGCCAAACACCACGGAATGAATGGCGCCGATACGCGCGCAGGCGAGCATGGCGTAGGCGGCTTCGGGGATCATCGGCAGGTAGATGGTGACCCGGTCACCCTTTTTGACGCCGTGCGCCTTGAGGACGTTGGCGAACTTGCACACCCGCTCGTGCAGCTGGCGATAGGTGATCTGCTCTTCCTGGGTCGGGTCATCGCCCTCCCAGATAATGGCAACCTGGTCGCCGCGCGTCGCCAGATGGCGGTCGATGCAATTGGCGGCAACATTGAGCGTGCCGTCCTCGAACCATTTGATCGACACGTTGCCGGGGCCGAACGAGGTGTTCTTCACCTTCGTGTAAGGCTTGATCCAGTCGATGCGGCGGCCGATCTCACCCCAAAAGCCCTGCGGGTCGGCGACCGAACGCTCGTACAGCGCCTGATAGCCCTTCTTGTCGATCCAGGCGCGCTCAGACCATTCGCCACCCGGCACCGGATGCAGCTTCCCCGACATCGGCGTTCTCCCACGATTATTCGTTGTTGGCGCCATTATGGGCGCCCTGCTCGGCAACGGCAATTTGGCACTTGGGCGAAGGCGACGCTCGTGCAGCGTCAAAGACCCAGCCAGCCGACAACCGCGCCTTGCAGGAGCAGCACCCCCAGCCAATGGCCGCCATCGATGAGGGTGAGGTCGCGCTTGGCGCCGCGAAATGCGTTGTTGACGGCCATCGTGGTGATGACGAAGCCGAGCCACATGAAGGCGCCGGTGATCAGTCCATCGCCCATTGTCATGCCGGGCCCGTAGATGTGGCGCAACACGCCGGCGAGAACGCTCGCCATGACGACAAGGCCGATGAAGCTGATGATAAATGGCGTCGGGCTCGGAGTGCCGGCGTGCATCTCCTCGCGCGTCTTTCCGCAGGCCTCGAGCCAGGCGTTGGAGAACAGGACGCCGTACCAAAGCCATCCGAACATGAAGCTCACGACCGCGGCAAGCACGACGGCGAGCAGATTCATACCGGCGAATTCCATGGCGCTTCTCCGTTCGCAAAAGCGTGGCGGCGGAGACTAACAGATGCGAACCCTGACGTCCGCCACGGAGCAAGATTATCCGAGACGCCAGACGCACGTGCGCTTGATCTCGGCGTCCTCCAGCTCGCGCGTTACCGGCACGCGGTATTCGGCAGCAGCCGTGAACCGCCCTTTGGGAAAGTAGTTGCGCTGTGGGTCGCCGATGAGCACAAGGGCGCCGTGCACGGCGGCCAGCTCGATGTAGCGCGTGACGCGCTCGGCAAGGCCACGCTCGTAGAACAGGTCGCCGACGAGCACCACGCCATAAGGCGCAGGCGGGTGCGCCAAGAGATCCTCGGCCGTCGTCGACACGACGACACCGTTCAGCGCTGCATTGAGACGAACGGCGGCGAGCGCCATGCGGTCGATATCGGACGCGAGCACGCCCGCGGCCCCTGCTTTCATGGCCGCGATAGCGGTCAGGCCGGAGCCCGATCCCAGATCGAGCACGCGCTTCCCCGCAAGCAACGCCGGATGGTCGAGGATATAGCGGGCCAGCGCCTGGCCGCCTGCCCAGGCAAAGGCCCAATAGGGCGGCGGAACGTTGATCTCGCCCAGCTCTTCCTCCGTCTTCTGCCAGATGGGGAGAGATTCTTCGGCGAGATGCAGCAGTATCTCGGGGACGAGCGGTGGCGCCAGGGCGCGTGTGTTGGCGCTGATGAAGGCTTCGGCGGAGGCGCGAACTTCAGGGTCGAGGCGTGCGGGCGTTGCCGTCACTTCGCTTTGGCCGGTTTCTTCGCCGCGCCCGACAGTCCGCCCATGCGACAAACTTCGGCCCACTCTGCGGCGGTGACCGGCTGCACCGACAGGCGCGAGTTGTTGACCAGCACCATCTTGGCAAGCTTCGGGTTGGCCTTGGCCGCCGCCAGCGACACGGGCTTAGGAATGTCGGCGAGGGCGCGCACATCGACGCATTTCCAGACGCCCGTATCATCCTTGGGATCCTGATGGGCGAGCGCCGACACCTCCATGATGCCGACGACCTCCTTGTCATCGCCGGTGTGATAAAAAAAGGCGAGGTCGCCGAGCTGCATGGCGAGCATATTCTTGCGCGCCTGAAAGTTGCGCACGCCGTCCCAGGCCTCGCCGGCCTTGCCGCGCGATTTCAGCATCTCCCAAGAGAACACGTCGGGCTCGGTCTTCATCAGCCAGTAGGCAGGCATGGGCGTGCTCGCTCGTGGTTCGCCCCCGGCGTCGCGCAACGCATCGATGGTGTCAAGTCAAGACGACGGAGCGGGCAAAAAGACGCTCAGTCTTCGGCTTTGAACGGCCGCTGCATGAGCTGCTCGATGGCATCCTTGACGCTCGCGCGCCCGTCAATGACATCGCAGACGGCGGCGCTGATCGGCATATCGATGCCCTTCTCATCGGCGATACGGCACACGGCTGTCGCCGTATGTACGCCCTCGGTCACCGCCAGCTTGCCGGCAAGCGCCTGGGACAGTGTTTCGCCGCGACCCAGCGCGCGTCCCAGCGACATGTTGCGCGACTGCGGGCTGCCGCAGGTGAGGATGAGATCGCCGAGACCCGACAGCCCGATCAGCGTTTCCGGGCGGGCACCGAGGGCATTGCCGAAACGGCGCATCTCCGCAAACCCGCGAGTCACCAGAGCGCGCGTGGGCGCTGGCGCCGAGGCCTTGGCCGTCGACGATGCCGGCGGCGATGGCCAGCACGTTCTTCAGCGCGCCCCCCAGCTCGACGCCGACAAGATCGCTCGTCCAGTAAAGGCGGAACTTGGGGCTGCCAAGACGTTCGGCGAGCAGCCGCCCCATGCCTTCGTCGGTGCACGCCATGGTGAGCGCCGTCGGCAGGCCGCGCGCTACATCGGCCGCAAAGCTGGGGCCCGAGAGCGCGGCGCGCATCGCATGGGGCAATTCAGCGGCGAGGATGTCGCCCATCATCTGCCCTGAGGACTGCTCGATGCCCTTGGCGCAGATGACGACCGGCTGGCCCTTCCGCAGCGACGGCCGCAAAGCCTTCGACACCGAGCGCACATGCTGCGCCGGCGAGACGAGCAGCAGCGCATCGCACTTGGCCACATCAGCGAGATGCGTGGTGGCGCGCACGCTCGGATCGAGGGTCACGCCCGGCAGAAACGTCTCGTTGGTGTGACGCTCGTTGATCGATCCGACGATATCGGCCTCGCGCGCCCAGAGCGTGACGTCGCGACCGGCACGGCGCATTGTCTGCGCCAGGGCCGTGCCCCATGCTCCGCCGCCGACGATACCGACGCTGTCGATGCTCACGCGCTTGCCCCGCCGCTTCGTAAACCCGACAACTCTAGCATGGCTCTGATCTCATGCCTTTACCCCGGCGCCGATTGCGGGAGGGGCATCGCGATCGAGGGGCCAGCGCGGCATCACCGGCGCATCGAGCGGATCGAATAAGCCGCGCGCCAGGCGCTCCGCCCCCGTCCAGGCGATCATCGCCGCGTTATCGCCGCATAACTCGACCGGCGGCACGTGGAAGGAGAAGCCACGAGCTTGTGCTAGCTCGCCGAGGCTCTGACGCAGGCGCTGGTTGGCAGCGACGCCGCCCGCCACGACGAAACGCATCGGCGATAGCCGGCCGAGCCGCTTGACCGCCAGGTCCATCCCCCGTGCGCAGCGATCCGCCACGACATCGGCGATGGCCGCCTCGAAGGCAGCAGCAATGTCGGCGACATCCTGATCGTTGAGCGGCCCCAGCTTCTCGGCCGTGCGCCGTACCGCCGTCTTCAGCCCGGCAAAGGAAAAGTGCGGTTCCTCGCGCCCGAGCATCGGCCGCGGCAGGTCGAAGCGACGCGAGTTGCCCTTGCGTGCGGCTTGCTCGACCGCCGGGCCGCCCGGGAAGCCTAAGCCCCAGCAGCTTCGCCGTCTTGTCGAAGGCTTCGCCGAGCGCATCGTCGATGGTGGTGCCTAGGCGCTCGTATTGCCCCACGTCGCGCACGATGAGGAGTTGCGTATGCCCGCCCGACACCAGCAGCAGCAGGTAAGGCGGTGGCACGCCCTCGGTGAGGCCCACGGTCAGGGCGTGCGCCTCAAGGTGATGCACGGCGATAAACGGAAGCCCTCTGCGCGAGTGCAATGGCCTTGCCGGTGATGGTCCCCACGATCAATCCGCCGATGAGGCCGGGCCCGGAGGTGGCGGCGACGGCGGCAAGATCGCCGAACCCGGCGTCGGCCTCACGCATGGCTTCGCGCACCAGCACGTCCAGGCACTCCAGGTGCGCCCTGGCGGCGATCTCGGGCACGACGCCGCCGAAGGGCCGGTGCTTCTCCCATTGCGAGCGCACGATGTTCGAAAGGATGCGCCCCGAGCCGTCCGCCTCGCGCAGCACGATGGCTGCCGCCGTCTCGTCGCAGCTCGTCTCCAGCCCCAGGACGAGGTTCGGCTTGGCGCCTATTTGCTCTGTATTTGCCATGGGTTGTGGAGGCGATGCCGAATTTGCGTTCAGGGGCCGGCGCAGGCATTAATGGCGCCGCATGGAGGCGCGCAACCTGGCCTGTCGCCTAGTGTGATGATCGGGAAGTCCGCGATATCGCATTGGGCCAGGTTGGAACGAATTTCGCGATCTGAAGGGCACTAGCACCCGGGGAGATTGGCTTGCAAGCAGCGAAGATCCGCATCGGCACGCGCGGCTCTCCCTTGGCCCTCGCCCAGGCGCGCCAGGTGGCGGCTCGGCTGCAGGCGGCGCATGGCTTCGCACCCGAGCAATGCGAGCTCGTCGTCATCAAGACGACGGGCGATCGGATCACCGACCGGCCGCTGATCGAAGCGGGCGGCAAGGGCCTGTTCACCAAGGAGCTGGAAGAAGCCCTGTTCGCCGGCGACATCGACCTTGCCGTGCACTCGATGAAGGATATGCCGGCCATCCTGCCGCAAGGTCTCGGCATTCACGCGATCCTGGAGCGCGAGGATGCGCGCGACGCATTCGTCAGCCTCAAATACCCCTCGCTCGATGCAATGCCGGCAGGCGCGCGGATCGGCACGTCATCGCCGCGCCGCCAGGCGCAGGTGCTGCGCGCACGCCCCGACCTGCGCGTCGTCGGCTTCCGCGGCAACGTTGAGACGCGGCTGCGCAAGCTGGAGGAAGGCGTTGCCGATGCGACGTTCCTTGCCTGCGCCGGCCTCAATCGATTGGGGCTGTCGCAGCACATCACGGCGGCGATGCCGACGGAGGTGATGCTACCAGCCGTGGCGCAAGGCGCCATCGGCATCGAGATCCGCGCCGATGACGACGCGACGGCTCGCCTGATCGCACCGCTCAACCATGCTGCAACGGCATTGTGTGTCACCGCCGAGCGAGCCTACCTGGCGCAGCTTGAAGGATCGTGCCGCACACCGATTGCCGGCTACGCCGTGCTGAGCGAGGGCTCGTTGCGCCTGCGCGGCGAAATACTGACGCCGAATGGCGTGCACGCGCACACGGCCGCGCATAGCGGCAGCACCGAGGAAGCAATACGGCTCGGAGAAGCCACCGCGGCGGATCTGCTACGACAAGCCGGCGCCGACTTCTTCACCGCTACAGCCTGATGCATCTGCTCATTACCCGCCCCGAGCCAGACGCCGACGCGTTCCGCGCGCGGCTCGAAGCGCTCGGCCATCAAGTGACCTCCGAGCCGCTGCTGACCATCGAACACCTGCCGATCGCCGCCGATGCACTCGGCGATGCGGCCGGTCTCGTCGTGACCAGCCGCAACGGATTGCGCGCGCTTGCCGCCAGCCGGGCTATGGCAACGGCGCGGCAACTGCCGATCATTGCCGTCGGCCCCGGCACTGCAGCGCTCGCTCGCGAGCTGGGATTTACGCGCATCACCGAGGGAAGCGGCACGGCGACCGAGCTGGTGCCCGTGATCGCCGACGCCGCGCGCGCCTTGCTTGGAACGCTGACGCACGTGCGCGGCGAGCAAGTGGCCGTCGACCTCAAAGCCGCCCTGCGCGCGCGAGGCGTGGAGCTGCGCGAGATCGTCGCCTATCGGGCCGTACCGGCGGCAGTCTTGCGACCGCAAACGCGCGAGCTGCTGGCGTCCGGCGGCATCGACGCGGTCATCTTGATGTCGCCGCGAACGGGGGCAATCTTCGCCCGGCTTATCGCCGTCGCCGGGCTGCGCGAGGCCGCCAAAAAGCTCGTTTTGCTGTGCCTTTCGCCGGCCGTGGCGGCCAGCGTCGAACCACTTGCCCCGGCACGAGTTGAGCTGGCGGACGGGCCCAATTCAGCGGGGTTGCTGAGCGCCGTTACCCGAGTAGCAACGCTATGGTCAGGAGTGTAGGTTAGCGTCCGGCCCGGCGTGCTAGAGCTTCGGTCCCCAGGGGCCGGCTGAGAACAGTCCGCAGCGAGGTGCTTTGTAGATATGACTGCCAACAAGAACGAGCCCGATAAGAAGCCGGCCGGCAATCCCTCCGCACAAACGGGGAGCCGTCCGCATGCGACGCTCGATCTCAAGGCGACCGAAGTGACGCCCCCCGCGCCCAAGCCGGAGGCGGGGCAAACGACGGCCGCCAAGTCGGACGCGCCTCAGGTTGCCGAGGCATCCGCCCAGTCGAAAGCTGCGGCGAGTTCGTCCGGCGCCGCTACCGCCGCTGCCGACAAGCCGGGAGCATCGGCGACCACCAAACCGGCGGGTGGTACGCCGCCGCCGTCATCCCCTAATCCGCGTCCGGCCCCGCGCGGCCACGGCGGCTTCTTCACGCATGTCGCGGCCGGTCTCGCCGGCGGCCTCGTCGCATTGCTTGCCGCGGACATTCTCGCTTCGCAGCTCGGCTTTGAAGCCGCAGGTCGTCCGGACGCTACCAAGGCGCTCGAGCAGCGCATCGCTACGCTCGAATCAAATCGCGCCCAGCGCACCGTTCCGACTGACGTAGCCAATCGCCTCGCCGCTGCCGAGACCAAGCTCGCCAAGCTCGAACAACTCGATGCCAACGTCGATGGCATCACCAAGAAGCAGGGCCAGCTCGACGAAGGCCTCACTGCGGTGAACGACAAGCTCAGCGCCGAGGGCGGCGATACCGGCACGCCGGCCCGCGTCACCAAGTTGGAAGAACAATTGTCGCTGATGGCATCCGCCGCCGAGCGCGACCCGCAAAGCGGACGGCTGCCGCAGCTCGCCGCCATCAGCGGTAAGCTCGCCGATCTTGAATCGACGCTGGCGACGCAGCTCGACGCGCTGCGCAAAAGCGTAGCGCTGGAGATCGACACGCGCCTTGCTTCGGCGACCGAAGCCGGGCAGACCGCACGCTCCGGCACCCAGCGAATGGACCGCGAGCTTTCGACGCTGAAGGCGGAGAGCGCCGAGATTGCGACAGGCGTCACAGTCCTCAAGTCCGACAGCGACCGCGCCGCCGCCAGCCTCAAGACGACGCAGGAGGAGATCAAACGCCTCAAGGCGGATCTCGACACGCGCCTCGCCAGCTTCGCCAAGGCCGAGGACGTCTCCATTGCCGTGGGACCGATCAACGGCAAGCTGACGGCGCTGCAACAGGACGTGCAGGGCGTGATCAAGAGCGAAGGCGACCGCAAAACGACGGCCGAGCGCATCGTGCTTTCGCTCGAGCTCGCCAACCTCAAGCGCGCCATCGACCGCGGTCGCGCCTACGCGCCCGAGCTGGAGCAGGCTCGCAAGGTCGCTGGAACCAACGTCGATCTCGCGCCGCTCGAGCGCTTCGCCCTCGAAGGCGTACCGACGCCAACCGAGCTGCGCGGCCAATTCAAGCCGGTCGCCTTCAAGATCATCGACGCCGAGGAACAGCCGGCGGATGCCTCGATCGTCGACCGGCTGCTCGCCGGCGCTTCTTCGGTCGTTCGCGTGCGCAAAACCAACCACCGCCCCGATGACAAGAGCATCGAGGCGGTCGTATCGCGCATGGAAATCGCGCTCAACGAGGATCGTCTCGGTGACGTGCTGCAGGAGGCGAAGTCACTTCCCGCTCCCGCGCAGGATGCCGCGCAGGACTTCCTCGCCAAGGTGCAGGCACGCGACGCCGTCGACCGCGCGCTCGCCTCCGTCGAAACCCAGCTCAAGGCTTCGCTCGCCGCTGCGCCGGCCGACGCCAACGGCAAAGCCGCAGAGTAGAGACCCCACGGCATGTTGCGTCTGATCGCATTCCTGATCGCCATTGCCCTTATCGCCGCCGGCCTTGCATGGCTCGCCGATCGTCCCGGCGACCTCGCCATCACCTGGCAGGGCTACCAGATCGAGACGAGCGTGTTTCGCGCCATCGTGCTGTTGGTGGCGATCGTCGCGTTCGCCCTGCTCGTCTGGTCGATCTTGCGCAACGTCTGGTACAGCCCCGCCGCCGTCGGCAACGTTCTCAGCAAGCGCCGGCAGAAACTCGGCATCGACGCATTGTCGAGCGGCATGATCGCACTCGGCGCCGGCGACAAGGCGGCGGCCATGCGCGCCGCCATCCAGGCACGAAAGTCGCTTCCCAACGAACCGCTGACGCATCTTTTGCGTGCCCAGGCGGCGCAGCTCACCGGCGACCGAACGACGGCGCGCCGCATCTTCGAAGCGATGCTCGCCTCACCCGATACCGAGCAGCTCGGCCTGCGCGGGCTGTTCCTCGAAGCGCAGCGCGAAACCGAGACGGAGGCCGCGCGCCATTTCGCCGAGCGCGCCGTGGGGCTCAACCCCAAACTGCCGTGGGCGGTGGACGCACTTTTTGATCTCCAGTGCCGCGACGCCGACTGGAACGGCGCCCTGGAGACCGTCGCCGTTGCCCGCAAGAACGGCCACATCGAACGCCCCGCCGCCGATCGCCGTCGCGCGGTTTTGCTGACGGCGCAGGCGCAAGCCGTCGAAGAGAGCGATCCGGAGCGCGCACTCAATCTGGCGCTCGAAGCGCACGGGCTGGCGCCGAACCTCGTGCCCGCCGCCGCCATTGCCGGGCGTCTGCTGGCTTCCCGTGGCAACACCCCGCGCGCCGCCAAGATCCTGCAGCGGACGTGGAGCCGCGCGCCGCACCCGGACCTTTCGGCTGCCTACGCCTATGCGCGCATCGGCGACAGCCCGCGCGACCGTCTCGATCGCGTGCGCCAACTCGCGGCGCTGAGCCCCAATTCGCTCGAAGGCCCGATTGCCGTGGCGACCGCCGCCATCGAGGCGCGCCAGTTCGATGAGGCACGCTCCGCACTGGAGCCGCTTATTCCGGGGCGCATGACGCAGCGCGTCGCGACATTGATGGCGCGCATCGAGGGCGAACAGCACGCCGACAAGGGGCGCGTGCGCGAGTGGCTGGCGCGCGCCGTCAATTCGCCGCGCGATCCTGCCTGGACCGCCGACGGCTTTGTCGCCGACCGCTGGATGCCGGTATCGCCGGTCACCGGGGCGCTCGATGCATTCCAGTGGCGCGTGCCCGTCGAGGCCGTCGAGAAGAGCGACGGCGACGTCCTGGCGAGCAAGCTCGAAGAGCTCGTCGCGCTCGGCATGGCCCGCCCGGCTGTGGACGATCCTGACGAGGCCGAGCCGGCGATCGCTGCGCACACCGTCGAGGCGAAAGCGGACACGACACCACCCGCGCCGGCGAGGGAGGCAGCCCAACGCGTCGAGCCAGAGTCGCCGAAGGTGGAAGCGACCAACGAAGTGCCGGCCAACCAGGGCTCCGTCCCCAACACTGCCAGGCCGACTGCTAAGCGCACATCGCCGGCGACGGCGCCCGCTGCAACGCAGCGGGTGCGCGCAACGGACACTACGGCAAACCCGAGCCGCGGGAAGAAGCCGGAGCCGGGCGAAGCGCGCGTCTTCACACCGCCGCATGCTCCGGATGATCCGGGCACCGAAGCGGTTGAAGCCGACGACGTCACCATTCCGCTGCGGCCGCAACGGGCCTGATGGCCTCGTTGGAAGTGGGCCGGCGTGCCTTCGTCCATTTTTAGTCGCAACCGAGCGCGCTTTCCACAGCGTTTGCGCCGTCCCCGCTAACGCTTTGAACTCGCAAAGAGTAGGTTCCCCGCGCCGTCCGCATCGTGTAGGCGGTGAAACTGGAGATGTGTGATGTCGCACAAAGCCGCGCTCTTGATCCTCGCCGCCTCGCTGCTCGCCAGCACCGCCGCCCTCGCCGACACGACGGAGGACGACGTCAAGTGGGTCAACCAGTGCATCGCCGACAACAAGAAGGAAGGCGCAACCGAGGACGTGGTGCGCAAGTACTGCGTCTGCATGAACAACGCCATGGGCGATGAAGAGGTGAAGTCCGTCTCCGAGTGGGAGAAGACCCACCCGGACGAGACCAAGGCCTGTGACAAGGAAGCCGGTTGGAAGTGACCACCGGCTGTCGCTGATCCGCACGGCCCGCAGGATGCAACTCCTGCGGGCCGCCATGTTTCTGGGCGGGAAACGCCTCCCTGAGGCGATCAGAATTTTGCAGCTCGAGCGCAAGGCGTCGCAGAGCTATTTTCAGGACTGGCGGCGTCGAATATCAAGCGGTCCGGCAACCGCTGGCAGCAACTTTCGCAGCCGGGTTCATAGGCGCGCTGTTCGTCTCGCAATGTAACGCTGAGATTACGATTGCGTGAGCGGCTGCTTCCGCCCTGGCTTTTTCCAGCGCTTCCGCCAGCGTGTTGAAGCGCGTGGCGATACCCGCCAGCTCGCGCACCTTCGGCTCGGCAAGGCGCGTGCCAAATGTCCGTCCTCGAGTTCCTGCATACCGCCGGCAAGATTGAGGAGCGGGTTGAGCAGTTGGCCGAGGACCACATACAGAAGAGCCAGCATCATCGCCGTGATGCCGAGCCAGATGACCGCGCGGCGCGACACCTCTTCCCACACTTCGCCCAACTCATCGCGCGGCTCGCCGACAATGACAATGCTGCCGCTGCGCTGCTCGCCGAGCATGACGCGCACCTCACGCGTACCGACCCTCGGGCCAACGAGGTCGGCGAACCATTGCGGCGCGCGATCGGGATGCACGAAGATGTTGCGCTCGGCGCTCTCGTCGGGCGCGATCTGAACGAGTTCGCCATGCGCGTCGCTGACGAGATGCGCGCGTGGCGCACATACTTCAGTTGCTCGGGCATCACCTCCAAAAGCCCCGTCATTCCGTCGGCGGCGGAGCGCTTGACGACGTCATTGACGAGTTGCTGGGCGAGTTCCATCGACGAGATGACCTCGACCTCGACGCGGCTGCGCGCATCCAGCACGGCTAGTAGGATGGACATCAGAACGGCGCCGATGCTGATGACCGAAATGGAAATCATTAGCTGCCATCGGACCGGCAGGTCGTTCCACCAACTGCGGTGCATGTCCTTGAAATCCGTAGCTCTCTGGCGCCCGATCATAGCCGCCAAACAGGTGTAAGTGCTGCCGTACGGCAGCGGCAGGTGAATCGGCGGTCGTGACTGGGTACATCATTCCCGCGGGTGCCCCGGTTGGGGGCCCGAACTGGTGAGTTAAGCCCACCCGGCCGGCGATCCGCCCGGTCGCACCGCGAGGCGCCATCGCGGCCGCCAGATGCGACCCAATAGAGTTTTTCAAGGCCGGAGCGCCCGGTCAGCTTCCCGCATCGAGACCTTGAACGCTCGGCGAGTTTGGTCTATTCGGCTTACTCTTGATCGCGCCTGCCGGGGACATCGTCAGAAATTTGATCAACCCGTACCGCAGAAAAACTGCTTAAGGCGCTGATTTCTTACAGAAAGCCGCAATAGCTCAGTCGGTAGAGCACGTCATTCGTAATGACGGGGTCGGGGGTTCGAATCCCTCTTGCGGCACCATCTGCTTAGCGGCTTTCCAGCATCTGCCTTTGTGACTCTGCCCCCTAGTTGAAGTCACGCTGACAGTCCGCATGAGCGTGCCCCGCCCTGCCGAATTATGCTTAAGGTTGCGCTTTCCGATCGCACACACGCGGTCACCTTGTTGTGTACCCGAGTACACATCTTTGGTATTGATGTTTTAGGAAAGTGTGTATACCTATGGCGAAGAAAAAGAAGACCAAGGGCGAGCCAAAGCAACCTAAGCCCGCGCTGGAACGCAACAGCAGAAAAATTCTTCAAAGGCTTGAGAGAGATGGTTGGGTGATCGAAAGCATCAAAGGCAGTCACCACAAGCTGAGGCACCCTGATTTCGCCTACCCCATCATCCTCGTACACCCGAAGAAGGACCTGCCCAAGGGAACGGCGCGAGCGATTCACAGGGACGCCGGTTGGCTTTAGGAGGTTAGGCATGGATAAGTATATTGCAGTAGTCCACAAAGACGATAACAGCTCGTTCGGCGCCTACTTTCCCGATCTACGCGGCTGCTTTGCGGCGGGCGACTCAGAAGATGAGGCGCTCGATAGTCTTCGCGTCTCTCTGCGCATGTATGCAGAAGATTTCATTGAGAGAGGGATGAAGCTGCCTGCAGCTCGTTCATTGAGTGCGATATCTGCAGATGCGGATGTCAAGGCGTCGCTGGCCGAAGGCAATGGTGCGCTTGTGTTCGTTCCCCTGCTCGTTGCCGACAAAAAGAAGCGCGTGAACGTCACCCTTGAGCCTTCGTTGATTGCCGCCTTAGACGAAGCGGCAAGGATTACTGGAACCAGCCGGTCCGACTATCTTGCCAATGCGGCTTGGCGCGAGGTTGCGGAGGCAACTGGCGCTGTTCGCGTTTCCAAAGTACGAGCCAAGCCGAAGAAGCCAGCACGCGCATCTAAGGCCGCACCGCGCGTGCGGCAGTATGCTTGATGACGCCAACTGCTGGCCAATTCTGCCGTTCTAGCGTGGCCGATGGGTATAGAGATGGCCCGAAGCTGGTGGGACTTCGCGCGGAGCGCGGCCCAGCTCGTTCTCCGTTACGGCAAAACCGACGGACGCACGGCGGCCGATCAAATTGATGACCTCGCCAGCAAGGGCGCCCTTCCGCCGATCAATGCCCTCGAGGCCCACCTTAGTGACGACCGCCAGCGGCTATCGTCATCAGCTGCGATCAACACCTTGCGCAAGCCCGCCTCTAGGGAGCATCACCCACCGGGCGACAAAATCAATTCATTCCTGGCAATGAATCCGGGTCCACGGGTACGCCGTTGTCCCGAACCTCAAAATACAACGTGGGCTCGCCCGACGGAGGCTCGCGCACTGAGGCTAGGGTATCGCCGGCTTCAACGGGATCCCCTGCTGCGACATCAAAAGACATCAGACCGCCAACGACCGCAACTACATTGCAAGCGTCCACGATAAGCAAGTCGCCGTAAGAGCGAAATTCGCCGGCGAAAATCACCACTCCAGTCGCCGGAGCGCGCACGGATGCTCCGCCCGCCACCTGAAATACAAGACCATGGCTCTTTCCGCCGTATACTGTCGGTTGGCCGAACTTCAGGATCCGCTGCCCGTCAACTGGCACGACCATTCTATCTGCTCGAGGCGTTTCGCAACGCGTTGAACGCGGTTGAGCCTTCTGACTACAGGCGATGAGCTGACCGAGGTCGGTACTATCGGCGCACGACGCAGGTTGTTGAGCAGAAACGTGCGCCGACATGAACCAGAGTGCTACGCAAGCTGTCGTGCACCTCACCCATCTGCCCTCTTTGCTAGAAAGTCTGAAGGGAATGATGTCCGTCATCTGCGACCTCGGCTGGCGGCCGTAATGGGCAGCACGTCCGCGTTCGACCAGCGGCAACCGACGCAAGTCCCTACCGTCAATATCCAGCAGTTCGAAGCACCAAGCGCACAGATTCTCGTGCTGGCTATTCAGTCTTTCGTCGCGCCGGTTTGTGCAAGTGACTGCTGGGCCATGAAGTCGGCTCGGCTCACGACACGCGGGCCCTGCACCAGCCGCGGGCCTTCCACAAGCATGCCCTGGCTCACCGGCCGCGGGGGCGAGCGCAACACCACCAGCTCGCGGGCGAGGGATGGCGACACCGCGAGCTGCGGCCGCGGAACTAGCCCAGCCTCCAGCGCAGAAACCTCTACGACTAGCCCCATGGCGTCCGTCAGTTGCTCGCCCTCCTCACGGAGGCCCAATCGAGCTCGAGCCGTCTCGAGCGCGCTGTCGACGGTCACAAACCTGCCGAGGTAGCCCGGAACGCTTGGGTACACGCGCCTGCCCACGTAGTTCGCCTCGGACGTTGTCGGAGATTGGAGGACACTGATGACAAGTTCTGCCACCCCCTGCTTGCGGAAGCCGAGCTTCCCTGCAGCGGCGCGCGATACGTCGAGCTTGCGCTCTCCGCTATAGGGGCCGGCGTTGGTGATCCGCAGCACGGAGGCGTCGCCGGTCTTGGGATTGTAGGCGAGGATGACGGTGCCGTCCGGTAGCAGCGGGCTTGCCGCGTTGTCGGGGAGATCGGCGCGGAAGACGGCGCCCGAGCTCGTCAGCCCACAGGGATTTAACCGGTCACGATGGCAACTGTCGTAGTAGGAAGCGAGCACGTAGCCGCGCCAGCCGACAAGGGTATCAGTCTGGGCCAGCGTGCCGACGCGGTGACAATAGCCGTGGAAGCAGTAGCGGGTGCCGGGAGATTTGGCATCCGCCGTCGGCACGGCCGTGGCGCTGACGATGAGGGTCGCGGCGGCGCCGACCAAAGCCGGCAGCGCAGGCCACCAACTTGCGGCAATACCCGAGGCTGCAGCACGTAGCGGACGCTTCTTCCGTGGCATATGGCGCTCGCCGATTCGCTCAGATCCATTTCTGACTTGCGAGACAACCGTGGCAAATGTTTGGACAGCCTCGCTCACGCCTGGCAATTGCAATGCTCGATGCCTTTAGCGGACGTCAGATCACGAGCCTTCATTGCTGACGGCAGCGTCTCTAGGAGAAGCGGGCGCTCGATGAATTTTCGTCAGCCCGGCTATTTTCAAACTCCCTAGGTTCGGTAGGGGTTCGCCTTCCCACTCGCGATCGTTGCCGCATCGAGCATGGGCAACAGGTCGCTCGCATTCTTGATGAGCCGCGCGCGCCCATCGAACTCGGCCCCTTCAGAGATCGATATCTTCTGATGCAAGATGTCACCTTCAACCTGGGCCGAGTCGTGCAGCGCGATATTGATCGCTACGATGGGACCGCGCACCGTCCCGCCCACGTCAATTCGCTCCGCCCAAATCTCACCGGTTACCGATCCTCCCTTGTTGATCAAAACCTCCCTGCCGTGCACGTTGCCGCGGAATTGGCCGTCGATCTGTAGCTTGGACTGAGAGATGATCGTGATCCTGTCGCCAAGAATGGTGAGATCGGTTCCGAACACGGATATGCCAGCAGCTGCTGTGGCCGCAGGGGCAATCGGCAACGTCGCCGCGGGGGGCGACGTTGCTTTTTGATCGGTTGCTTCCGGTGGAGCGAAAGGCTCGAGATCGTTGTCGGGTTTCGGGTTGAACATTAGGGACGCCTCCCACGCATGAGCTATCGCGCTTCCGGTTGCCGAAGCGCTAAGTGCGTCAACTCATGCGCGCTCGATCGCCTCTGGATCAAGGACAGGCATCAATTCGTTCGCATTCTTCGTCAGGTGAACGCTACCATCGAATTCCGCCCCTTCGGCAATGGCGAGCTTCTGATGCATGATGTCGCCCTGAACTTGCGCCGACGCCTGCAGCTTGACACTGACTGCGCGGATTGAACCGCGAACGCCGCCGCGCACTTCTATTGTTTCGGCACACACCATGCCAACAACCGAGCCCTCCTCAGTGATGACGACGTGCTTGCCGTGGACGTTGCCGCGAACGTCACCGTCGACCTGTAGCTTGTTCTGGGAGATGATCGTGATCTTGTCGCCCAGGATGGTGAGATCGGTTCCGATCACGGACGTGCCCGTTGCTGCTGAGGCCGCGGGGGCAAAGGGCGCCACACGGGGCGACACCGGTTTTTGAACGTTTGACGGCTGTGATGCGGGGATAGGTTTCGGATTCGAGTCAGGTTGAGAGTTGAACATGGGGACGCCTCCGGCGCATGGCGCTGCTGGGAAGAGAAAAATGTTTGTGCGAACCCCGCTAGTGCAGAAGTGCACGCTACTGCGGCAATAGTTTGTCAAACTCCTGGCGTCTGCGCCGATTGATGGTCGGGCACTTTCGAGATGCCGGCGCCGCGTCTGCTGATCGTCGTCTATCGCGTCGCCTCTGCATCTGTGAGCTAACTTTCAGAGCTGCACGCGGATTCCGCTACGAGCCTGAAGGAGACGTAGGAATCACCTTGAGACTGTCAGGGCGAGAAGATGTCCGAGATCAGGTCGCCAAGGCTCTGAGACGCTTGCGGGCGCCTGTCCTGTTGTTGGCTCGCGACTGGCTCGTCGTCGTATCGAGGCGTCTCGAAACGGACTTTCCGGCCAAATAGAGCAGCACCGACGCGGCTGTCGAGACCATAGAAATCTCCGTACGTCTGCAGCTTTCCGTTGTCGTCGACGCGCGCCGTGAAATAAGTGATGTGCACCGGGATGTGCTTGTCGAGCGCGACCTCGCCGCCGCTGGCGAACATGCTTTGTACTTTTGCGGCCGACCAGCCCTTGTCCTCGGCGAGAAGGACCTCGGCCAAGCGGCGCGGCTCGTGCACGCGCATGCACCCATGGCTGAGAGCACGGTACGACTTGCTGAACAGGTTCCGCTCCGGCGTGTCGTGCATGTAGACGTCATGCGAGTTGGGAAACATGAATTTCACCTCGCCCAACACATTCCTTGGCCCCGGCGGCTGCTGGAAGCTGTAGCGGCGAATGTCAACGTTGGCCCAATCGACGGAGTTGGCGTCGATCTGGCGGCCACCCACATAGGCACGCAAATCGTGGGCATCGAGCACGGCCTGCGCCGAGTAGCCGCCGCCAAATAAGCCGAAGAGGCCGCCGCCGGAGCTCTTGCGGAGGAGCGGCGCCAGCTCCTTGGTCTTGATGCCGTCGGGCACACCCCAGCTCGGACGAAAGACGATGGTCTTCATATTGGCCGAGAAGCTCGGCGTCGGCCATGACGGCTGACCGACGATGATCTCGTCGGTGTGGATGGCCTGGCCGCTCTTCATGATGCGCGTGAGAAACTCCGGCACGTTGTCCCAAATGTAGAACTCACCCATGTCGGCCGGTACCCACCGCCAGCGCTCCATGTTGATGAGGATGCGATCGATCGCGGCATCGACATTCTCGCCTTCAACCGTCGGCTGGCCATTGAGATCGGCGCGCGCGCTTTCGATCCTGACGTCAGGATCCCAACTGTTGGCACGCTGCAACTGAGGCACGGCGCGCTGCAGCTTCTCACCGTAGACGATCTCCTTTTCGTTGTCGGCTACCGGCAGTTCGACCCGCTCTTCCTTTCCCTTGGAGCCGCGCAGCTTCAAGAGCAGCTGGCGCAGTCTCTCGAACTGCGGGTGCTTCGGGTGCAGCGCGCGCAAGTAGGCATCGGCCGCATCCGTAGCGGCAAGGTCGGTGAGAACCAGCGCGGGGGGATGAACTGGTGGCGTGTGGTCCAACAGCTTTGAGATGCGCGACGGATCAAGGATGCGTCCACCTTGCGCGTAGCGCGCGTACTTGAGGACCGTGAGCGTGAGTTTGATCTCGGCCTCGGCGGCGGCCTCGAGCGACGTTTCTGCCGCGGTCAGTTGCGGGAGGGGGAAATCTCTAGGGCGCAGCCCCCAATCGTCGGCCCTGCGGACCTCTGCCATGACAGCGCTCGCCTTGGCTGAAAGGCCGCTCTCGGTTACCCAGATCAGCGAACCCGCCCGCTCGCCATAGAACCCGGTCATTGCCGCCAGATCATCGGCATTGGCGCGCCCGCCGAACGTGGGCAGCATCTTGCGCAGCGTGATGAGAGTTGGGGTTGGTGGCGCCGCCTCATGGGCCGTTGGCCCGGATTGGCCACCCGCGACTAGATCCGGCCTGGCGGAGGTGCCGTGCAGAACGAACCAAACGGCTGCCAACAGTATGCTAACGGTCGCCGCAGCCAGGAACCGATACGCGCGTTTTGACAGCCCAGATCGCACAGTCCCCCCGGACCTCAGCACGACCTCGTGGTGCCACTTAGCCTGCCGAGTTAAATGCGCCGCAGAGGCAAGCCAAACAAATGTTAATGGTGCTGATGTGGCGATCTTGCTGCGACGTCGGCTACTCCTTTGGGGGCCCTCAATATCTCGTCCGGGTGGAGCCGCATCTCGCTGGGCCCACACCGGCGACGGAAGCCATCCACAATAGAATCTCCCAGTCGCTTTCGCAGTGCGACATTGCCAAGCTGGCCTCAATAAGGCTGCCACCAGCCGCAACGGCGCCGTCCGCAATCCAGTCTTCTGTCAACCGCGTGCGCCGCAATGTCGAATGACTCTCAACTCTGCTCACCCTTACATAAAAGGATCACGAGATGACGGGATAGGCGCGCGCGACTGCTGGAGGGTTCCATGCTCATGCACGACTGGCGGCTAGCCTTCGACAATGACGCTATCAACCTCAGCCGGCGCGCCTTCTACGGTGCCTGCTGGTCGGTCGGTATCTCTCCTCGGTCTCACGTTAACGATACAAGTTCAGTAACCGCAACACGCAACGCGCTCGCCCGCGCCGTCATGCGTTTCGCGTTGGCCGGCGTGCGCGACATGCAAGCGATGAAAACAAGCGCGCTAAAATCAGTCATGTGTCAGCCTGTGCTGGCCAAAGCGGTCTGACACCTCACTTATCGTGCCAGAGCGTCGAGCAATGCAAATTCCGAACGGTGGCCGTACGGTCGCGCGCCTCAACACATCTTTCGCGAGGAAGCCATGTCGGCCGTCACGCATCGCTTGTGCTCTTCCCACCCCGCCTTGCGACTGGCCTGAAGCGCGGCCCGCTCGTCGGCGGGCATTGCGTCGATAACTTTCTCGGCGATCCGCTCAATAGCGGCAGCAACGCCGAAGATCGCGCAATGCACAGCTAGAGCGTGACCGTCCTCCCTTCTTTCCATGTCGGCCTCGTCAGCGATCTCGGCCGCGGCGGTGAGTAGGTGTCTCACTAAAAACTCTTGCGTGAAGGCTATCTCCCACGCCGCCGCGAGCATCGCATTTTCAGGCGGCGTTGCGAACTTCGCTCTGCGGAAATGACGCATTACCTTGTCGTTAGCCGGCTCATGGTCCAGCACGCTGCCATCAGCGATGCCTTCGCGCAGCCTGTCCAAGAGCACGTCAAATTCGATGATGTAGATTGCTGACGCAGCCAGCAGATTGAGCGTCACGGCCGGGCGTCTGATGTCTCTCAGGATCGCTTTATCGATCTGCTGATCGGTGACCTGATCCAGCAGAGACGAACCTTCCTCGCGGACCAGGGCCCGGACCCGCGCAACGGTTGGCTTTCCGGAGCCGAGTAGTCCTGCAAGTACGTTTGACTGCGCCATCGGTGCCTCCCCGCGGTGGCTGCCGTGTCGCTCAGCGTAAGCTGATCAACGCGCGGCGTCTCGGGGCATTGTGCGGTAATCACAACTTCTTGCAGGTTGCGGTTGCTCCGAGGGCTCGCAGCTGAAGGACCGACTGGCCATCAGCAAGATGCCTCTGCACAGTTTGCGGACGCCGCGAGTTTGACGACGTCAGCTATGTGTCAATTGCGGTCCTTCCGGTCTACGATCAGCCACGCGTGCCGACAGGAGCAGCATCATGGCCGCTACTGACAAGCTGTTCGCGGGATCGATCCCGGAAATTTACGATCGCTTCCTGGTTCCGCTTATCTTCGAGTCCTATGCGGACGACCTGGCCGTGCGAGTCGCCGAGTTCAAACCGCAGAGCGTACTGGAAACAGCTGCAGGAACTGGCGTTCTCACCCGAGCGCTAGCAGCTAGACTTCCGGCGAGCGCGCATATCGTGGCCACCGATCTCAACCAGCCGATGCTGGATCGCGCCGCCTCCAGGCAACCTGATGTTGATGCTCGCATCGTGTGGCGGCAGGCAGACGCTCTGAAGCTACCGTTTGAGGACAAGCTGTTCGACATCGTGACGTGCCAGTTCGGCGTGATGTTCTTTCCCGATAAGGTCCAAGGTTACAGGGAGGCACGCCGTGTCCTGAAATCCGGCGGCCGTTTCCTGTTCAACGTGTGGGACCAAATTTCCAAGAACGAGTTCGCCGAAGTCGTCACGGACGCGCTGGCAACCCTGTTTCCACAAGATCCGCCGTGTTTCTTGGCGCGTACCCCGCACGGCTATTACAATTTGCAAGTGATCCGAGACGAGCTGTCTGCGGCGGGGTTCGCATCGATCTTGGTTGAGACGCTGGATGCGGTAACCGGGGCGCGCTCGCCGCGTGATGTCGCGATCGCCTACTGCCAGGGGACGCCCTTGAGGAGCGAAATCGAGGGGCGCGATCCATCACGCCTCGAAGAAGCGACGCACGAAGTTGCGGGAGCACTAGCGCGGCGATTTGGACCCGGTCAAATCGAAGGTCGCATTAGAGCGCATGTCGTGACCGCGGCTGTTGATTAAGACGGCTCGGACTTCCGGTGACCAGCAACGCAAAGCGGGCGGTCGCCTGCGGCCGCCCGCCTGGAGTTCTCGTATGTGTGTCGGCGCGCAAGTAGCGCGTCAGGTCACTTCGGCAAGGTGCACATGCTGGTCTTCTCGTCCCAAGTGCCCTTGGCCTTCTCGCAGTCGGCCTTGGTCGTTGGCGCTGGATCCTGCGCAAACGCTGGAGCCGTGAATGCTGTTGCAAGAGCCAAAACGAGAAGCGAAGCAAGAGTCCTCATGGTGATTCCTCCAAAAGTTGTTCTCGTCATTATCCCCGCCAACGCAGAAAAACGGATGACCCCAGGAAAGGTTCCAAATGAACACATGGCGGGTCCTGCAGGGTGTCTATCGGGAAAAACTCCTATGTCGGCTCGCGCCTGTGCGTGCTCGCAGACCAATGGAGGTAGGGACTTTTTTGGCTTCGGGCCACGGGTCGGCCGAACCTCGCCTAGACAATCGTGTCGAGCAGCTCGTGGAATGCGTGGGTGCCCATATCGGCGATTGTGTAATGCCCCCTTCCGGGCAGATGGACGATCTCTCCGTCTAGCGCCGCGTGATAGATGGCGAGGCTCTTCTTTCCATCCTCCTTCTCGGTATCCGACGTGAACATGAGGATCCGGCGCACACGATGCTTGATCGTCTCATCAATGGGAAATTCGTAAAACGCCTTCCGTAGGGGATCTCCCGCCCTTGGTATCTTCCACGGCGCGACAAGCACGAGAGTGTCGATCTCCTGCTTCGACTCGCCAAGCCAACGCACGAGAAACGCGCATCCGCAGCTGTGGCCGATCAGGATCGTCCGCTCCGAGACCGGATGCTTCTCGAATTCCTGCCTGAAGCTCGTGTAGTCGGGCGCCCAGGGGTCCGGCATGAGCGGCGTGAGCGTCGGAATATTTCGTTCGATCAACCTCTGCCGCACCCACGGCATCCAATGCTTGTCAAAGGATCGCGTCTCGACATCACGCTCTCCTTCGGGCCCTGAGGGGCAGCCATGGACAATGATGCAATTGCGCTCGGGCATGCGGATCGGTCCTGATGCTCAGATTGCTGCGATCTCTATCCACGTGCACAAATCGGCGCCAAGGTAGCGTGTGCTCAGTTGGGCTGCTGGACAGTGGACACGCCCAGTGGCGGCTCCGCAATATTAATTGCGGTGCATTCAGGTGCCGTTCAAGACTCGATCCTTGAAACTTCTCGCTTAACGCGAGGATCAGATCGTGCACCGCCGCACCTTCCTGGCGACCGGATTGGCAGCTTTGGCCACACTGAGGTCCGACCTCGCCTTGAGTCGCGGTCAGCTACCGAGCTGCCGAGCGGCCTGCGGCTCCAGCCAGTGAGAGCGCGATTGCGGCGCTCGTACGCAAGCGCGCCGCAAGAGCTCTCCCTCCGCGCCTTCGAGCCTCCGCGTGAGACGCTCGCCGCTGCGCTCGCGGCAATGGGCTACGACGAGTACCGCGATCTTCGATTTCGCCCCGAGCGAGCCATATGGCGCGGAGAGGAACTAGGGTTCGAACTCCAGTTCTTTCCGTCGGCATACATCTACCGGTCTCCCGTCGAGATCTTTCTCGTCGAGAACGGCTCCATCCGGCTGCTGAACGCTGACCGCGCGCTGTTCGACTTCGGCCCGCAGAACGGCAAGGTTCCGCTGCAGGCACCTCTCAGCTTTTCGGGTTTCCGCATCCACGCGCCGCTCAAGCGGCCGGGCTACTACGACGAGCTGCTGGCATTTCAAGGCGCAAGCTATTTCCGTGGCCTCGGCAGGAATCACAGCTATGGCCTCTCGGCGCGCGCCTTGGCGCTGAACACCGAAGGCCCCGAACCGGAAGAGTTTCCCTTATTCAGGAGCTTCTGGATCGAACGCCCGAAGGATCAGCAATTCGATCACTGTGCACGGGTTGCTCGACAGCCCGTCGGTCACGGGCGCCTACACATTCGTGATTGCGCCAGGTGCGCAACAGTGATGGACGTCGACGCGCAAATCTATTTCCTCGGCGCGATCTGTCAAAGGTCGGGTTCGCGCCGCTGACCAGCATGTTCTTGAAGGATACGCACGACAGCGACGGACCGCTGGACTTCCGGCCGGCCATCCACGACTCGGGCGGGCTCGCGGCGTGGAACAGTCGGGATGAGCGTCTGTGGCGCCCGCTTCGTCAGCCCGCCCGAGCTGCAGATCAGCTGCTTCCGAGACAGCAGCCCAAAGGGCTTCGGACTCATTCAGCGCGAAAGACAGTTCGACGGTTATCAGGATCTCGAAGCGCACTATCAGGATCGGCCCAGCGCCTGGGTCGAACCCACGGGCAACTGGGGCGACGGGTGCGTGCAGCTCGTCGAGATCCCGACCAGGCCGAATACTTCGACAACATCGTCGCCTTTTGGCGCCCCGACGACCCACTGCTCGCCGGGCAGGCATACTCGATCGACTATCGCCTCAGCTGGTGCGACGACGTACCCGCCTGGAACGGCTATCGGGTAGGAAAGACCCGCATCGGCGTAGGCTCACGGCCGGAGACTGTTCGCTTTGTTGTCGACTTCCTCGACTGGCGAAGCTCCAAGCTGGAGCAAGTCGCATCGGTTGGCATCACCGACGTGCCCTTGCGGCCGTTGCCGGAAGCTGTGATCAGTGCCAGCGCCGGGCGTCATCGGCAATCCTCTCGTGCAGCGCAACCCCGACATCGGCGGCATTCGGGCGACGTTCGAGTTCGATCCGCAAGGTCGCAAGGAGAGCGAGCTGCGCCTCGCCTTGGTTGCCAACGGGGAGCCGGCGTCGGAGGTCTGGCTCTTCCGCTGGCGCCAATAGTCGCCATTGCCAGGCTAACGGTTTCTCAGCCCGCGTCTTGGTTCGGCTCGGCCCTCTGCTCGATCAGGATCTCGACGGGGAGAGTCCCTGATGTGCAACTCGCCATTCTGCCAAGCCAGCGGGCGCCCATCCAACCTGCGCGCATGCGGAAGATGCGGCCATGGCGAAGGCAGGAGGAAGCCGCCCGGCGGCCGCGCATTGCCCGTCAAGGCTGACGACGAGGTCCGTGCCGCGCCGCCTCAAGGACAGGTTGAGCGAGCCATAGGGTGTGCGCAGGTTCTTTGCCGCAAAGCCCGGCCCTTCGAACCAATCGACTGGAATCCCTGCCGCCAGCACCAGCGACTTGTCGCTCTGGCGCTCGTAAGCGAACATGTCGAGCACCGAGCGGATGTAGTCGGAGGCAATCCACGCGTGCGGCATGTCGCCGATGAAGCGGGGCTGCCGCGGCTCCCGGCCGACGACCTCCGCCCACTGGTTCCAGGCCGCAGGGCGCTGGTCCCTGAAGAAGTAGTCAAGAAGCTCGTGCGCGCGCTCGCGCCATCCGAGCCGCACGAAGCTGCCGGCGACGCGAAGCTCATAGGGGGTATAGGCGTCCCAGCTCACTTTGCCGTCGCGGCGGTCCGTGAAGTTGCGCCAATAGCGCTCGAACGTCGCGCGCAGGAGATCGTCGGGTACGTTGTGCTCCTCGCCGGCGGGTGCCAAGGCGATGGTTGTCGACGTGGCGTCAAAGTCGCCAAGGTCGGCGGCGCCCGGCACGTAGGAGATGCCGTGTACCTCAGCGGCGGAGCGCACCGAGGCATGGAAGTCGCGCCTGAACTCGTCCTGCGCTTGCGCGAATTCTCTCGCGGCGCTGCTCTTGCCGAGCGTTTCGGCGATCGCAACCGCATCCTTGTAGCCGAGGAGGCCCCAGAACACGTCCCAATACGAATAGGCCGGCTTGCTCGCGTAGCCCTCGTGGCTGATGGAAGGGGGAAGCAGGCCAAAGAGCATGCGGCGCTGCGCCGTGAGATTGGCTGGGGTACGCTCAGACGCCCTCAGGCTGTCCATGTAGCGCACGGCCGCTTCGACATGCGGCCAGGTCGTCTCGAGCAGCGCGCGGTCGCCGGTATAGCGAAAGACTTCGGCGGCGAGGAAGATGAGTTGTCCGTTGCTGTCGTTCTCCGGAACGGGATCGGCGCCCCTGAAGTCGACGCAGCAGGGCACCTTGCCGTTTTCGAACTGGTGCGGGGCGAACCAGCGGAGATAATCCGCCGCGATGTTGGCGTGCCCGAGCCGGACGAGCGATTCCGAGATCATCGCCCCATCGCGGATCCACGAGCGTCCGTAGGAGCGCGTGCCGGGGCGCAGAACAGGACCGTCGCGCGTCATCAGGATGTGCGCGAGAGATGACCGCAGCGTATCGACGAGGTGCTGACCCGCGGCGGGAACGTCGAATTCGACGAGGTTGAGCTTGGTGCGCCAGTCGGACTCAACCTGCCTTTGCTGCGCCTCGAGCCAATCTTCGGCGGATCGGCCTTCAAGGTCGGGCCTTGTCGCCTCGCCCGCAAGCGGAGCCACGAGACCTACCGTGCGGCTTTCCCGCGGCGCCGAGCTCCAATTGGTAGATGAGCGCGGCAGACGCAAATCCCGTGTCGTCCGTGACGCGGTTGACTGCTATCTTCGCCGGGAACGAGCAGCTTGTCAGGATAGCTGCCGGAATCGAAGGCCGACGCTGAAAATCGGTCGGGCGCGGCAAGCGGCACGACCTTCGCCTGCCCGTTGACCGAGAGCTTCGTCCCGTCCCAGTCAAGCGACCTGATCGCGCTGACGCCGCCGGTGATATTGAGAAACTGCGTCGGCGGGTTGACCTGGAACGGCCGCGCGGCAAGCACGAGCTGCAACGATTGCGGCCGGTCGGTAAGGTTGGTCACCGTGTAGCGCGCCACGAGCTCGGTGGCATCGCGCGCACCGCGCGCAAAGGCCGTGACGTGCATGCTCCACTCGGGATGCTGCCAGGTCACGCTCGGGACAGGCAGATAACCGTCCGACAGCGATTGGGTTGTGGTGACATCGGCCCACGTGATGAGGCGCGAGCCCGACACGATGTAAGGCTCGATCGAAAAGCCGCCTCTGCCGATCTCGAGTGCGCCATCTTCGGAAAGGAGCGCGCTTTCGGCACCGCCATCGACGCCGACAAGCGTCCAATAGGGCTGCTCGCCGGAGAAGCCACGAGGGTAGAGGCCGCGCGGCGCGTCCTTCGCCAAGCGCCTGGAAAAATGCGTTGGGCGAGGCGCCGTATGCCACGTCCTTGATCGCCAGCTCGGCGAGCGCGTAGCCGTCTTTCGCGCCTTCGCGAAGATTGATCCTGATGAAGCGCGCTTCCTCGTCCGGCAGAAGCAACGCATCCTTGGCGCCGTTGCCGTTCGTCACGCGCCGCAGCACCTGCCAGGCAACGCCGTCGCTGGAAGCCTCCACGTCGTAACGGCGCGGCCGCGCGCCGTCTTGCCAGTGAAGCTCGAGGCCGCCGAACTCGCGCACCATGCCAAGATCGACGTTGAGACTTTGCGCGGCTCCCGCCTTTGGATCGCTGCGCCAACTGGTGCGCGCGTCGCCGTCCACCGCGCGGCCCGGCTCAGCCCCGCTCAAAGATGAACTCGCCGTCGCCCTCAGGGGCGGGAAGTGGGTTGGCGGGGGCGGCAGCTCGCGGAACCTCAGATCGTCGATCTCGATCGAGCCGTTGCCGCCGCCGCTACCGGCGGCGACCACGAACTCCAGGCTATCAATGCGCCGCAGGGTGCGGTCCTGGGTGGGACCCCAGGCGAACGCGATCTGTCTCTTCTTGATCCTGATGCGGCGCCACTCGCTGGGGAACACGAAGTCAGTGCGCTCAAACCACCAGACATTGTCTCCGCTGGCGTCCGCGAGCTTGACCTCGAAGTTGTTTACCGGCGCATTCGCCCGCAGATTGAACGAAATCTCGTAGTTCTCCGGCAGATCGAGCGGCAGCTTGCGACGCACGAACGCGTAGCCGGCGGAGTTTCCGAGATCGAAATCCAGGCGCAAGGCGCGCCCGTGCACGCCAGTCGTGGACCGAGCGGAGGCCTTCACGCCATCGGAGGCATCGGCTGTCCAAGCCGCGAGCGTGCTCAAATCCATCAAGCAACCGAGCCTGATCGCCACCGCCGCGCCACTCGCGCTCACTCATGACAAAGCCATGTGCTGCCAACAGCAACGCCGCGCACCAGCGCGCGCGTCGCATTGCGGAAGCGAACACTTTCCTCATCCCTTGATACTCCCCGCCAAGAGACCCGCAAGGTACTGGCGCTGCAGGACGAGAAAGAGCAGCAGCACGGGCAGGATTGTTACGACCGAGCCGGCCATCATGAGCTCATTGTCTTGCACGTGCTCGCGCGACAGCGAGGCCAATGCGACGGGAAGCGTATAGAGGCTCTCATCCGACAGCACGATGAGCGGCCACATGAAATCATTCCAGGTCCCCAGGAACGTGAAGGTCGCGAGCGTCGCCAGGATCGGTCTCAGCGCAGGAACGACAATTGAAACAAAGATCCTGAATTCACTCGCGCCATCGACGCGCGCAGCTTCGAGCATCTCATCGGGTATGGAGAGCGCGTACTGGCGCACCAGCGCAATGCCGAAGATGGTGGCGAGCGCGGGCACGAGCACACCGGCATATGTGTTGACGAGGCCCATGCTCTTTAGGAGCAGAAACAGCGGCAACATCGCCACTTGCGCAGGAATGACGATCGCTCCCAACAGGGACCGGAAGATTTGCTCGCGCCCATTGAAACGCAGCTTGGCGAAGGCATAGCCAGCCATGACATTGAACGTCAGAGCCACAAGCGTGGCGCACGTGGCGAGCAGCAGGCTGTTGGCGAAGTACCGGCCCATCCCTTCGCGCGCGAACAGCTCGCGGTAGTTGGCGAGCGTTGGCTCCTGCGGAAATATCGGTGGGGGAAAGGCGCTCGCCTCTCCCGGAGCCATGAACGAGACGGAGAGCATCCACACGAGCGGAAAGAGCGCGAATGCCGCCGCTGCGACGAGCGCGCCATTGATGGCGATGGCGGCAGGGTTCAGCTTCATGGCGCTTCCCTCAGGCGTGCCACGTAAAGCTGCAGCATCGTGACGACGAACATCAGCACGAAGAGAACGAAGGCAATGGCGGAGGCGAAGCCGAGGTTCCACCACTTGAAGCCCTCTTCGTACATGAAGTAGAGCACGCTCACCGTGCTTTGCAGCGGACCGCCCTGGGTCATCACGTAGGGCTCCGCAAAGAGCTGGAAGTAGCCGGCCATCGTGAGCACGCTCACGAGCAAGCACGACGGGCGCTAGCGAGGGAAGCGTGACGTAGCGGAGCTGCTGCCAGCTCGAGGCGCCGTCGATGCGCGCAGCCTCGTAAAGCTCCTCCGGAATACTCTGCAGCCCGGCCAGGAATATGATCATGTTGTAGCCGAAGTTCTTCCACACCGCGAAAAGGATGATCGCCGGCATGGCCCAGTTGGGATCGCCGAGCCAGTCAATCGGCGCCAGACCCAAACCTTCCAGGCCATAGTTGATAAGGCCGCTGCGCGTGTGCAGCAGGTAGCGCCAGACGATGGCAACCGCGACGAGGGTGGTGACGACAGGTGCAAAGAGGGCAACGCGGAAGAACGGCCTGAACCTCGCGAGCTTCGAGTTCAACAGCAGCGCCGCACCGAGCGAGGCCGCGATCGACAGCGGCACGCCGACGCCCACGAAGTAAAGCGTATTGCCCAGTGCCTTCCAGAACAGCGGCGTTTGCAGCAGCTCCACGTAGTTCGCAAACCCGACGAAGCGAAGATTGCCGATGTCGGCGAGCGCGTAGATGTCGAAGTCGGTAAAGCTCAGGGCAAACCCGGCCAGCACGGGCAGGAAGAAAAAGACGGCGATCACCATCAATGCCGGAGCCACGAACGCCCATGCGGCCCAATTGAGCTTCACGGCTGCTCCTTGCGCGCCAGCAGCCAGCGCCGCTTCTCGAGAATGCGGTCCGCGCGTCGGTCGATCTCGGCAGCCGCCTCATCTATCGTCAAACCGCTGCCCTGCACCATGTGTTCGACGACGAGCTGCATGTCGGTGGCAATGCGCTCCCACTCGGGCACTTTTGAAGCAGGCTTGACGCGCTCGAGCTGCTCGCGAAAAGCACGCGCGTGGACGTCCTGCCGGAGGCCTTCGTCGTTCCAGGCACTGCGCCGCGGCGGCAGGTTGCCCGTGAGCGCGTGGAAGCGCAGCTGAACGTCGCGCTGAGACAAGTATTGAACGAGCTGCCACGCGGCCTTCTTCCGCGGCGAGTCGCTGAACACGACAAGGCTCGAGCCCCCCGCAACGGAATAGCTCGGGCCTTCCGGTCCCGGTAGCGGCGCCGTCATCCAACTCGCTTGCAGGCTCGCTGGCAACCGGCGCTTGAACTCGCCAATGCTCCAAGGGCCGGTGATGTAGAAGGTAAAGGATCCCCGCGCGAACTCATCCCAGACATTGGAAATCTGATTTGCGCTCGTCGCCGGCGCAAAGCCGTTGTCGAACATTTCCCGATAGAACCGAAGCGCGCGCTTGAAGTCCTCGCTGCGAAAGTTGCCGCGCGTGTCCCCATCGCGAAGAAGCGGCGCCTCTTGCTGCAGCGCAAGTGCCAGCAACGGCTGGTACTCGTTGAGCGGCAAGAGCGCGCCATAACGATGCGGTCCGGCGCGTTGCTTGATTGCCCGCAACATGTCGATCCATTCCGCCCACGTGGTCGGCGGATCGGCGTATCCCGCTTCAGCCAGCAGATCGCGGCGATAGAACAGGAGGCGCGTATCGACGTACCAAGGCACCCCATAGGCTGTTTGATCGATAACGTTTGTCTGCCAAATTCCGGGGAAGTAATCGCTGGCGTCGACCACGGACGGCTCCACGGGATCGAGCGCGTGAAGCGCGACAAATTCCGGAAGCCAAGTGTTTCCGAGCTGGGCTACGTCGGGTAGCGCCTCGCCCGCAAATGCGGTCAGCAGCTTTTGATGGGCGGCTGACCAGGGAAGCTGCTGTACTTCGACGCGGACGTCGGGATGCGCGCGCTCGAAGTCGGGTATGAGTTGGCGGACGACCTCGCCCTCGCGGCCCATGGCCCAGAATTGGACAACCGTCGGCGTGCCGGAAGACTCCTGGCAGCCGGCAAGAGCCCACGCGACGACAAGAATGAGGATGATGCGCATTGCAGTCCGATCGACACGCATACTGTTGATCAACGCCGATTGCTCACAGCTTACGCTGCGCCTGGCCTTATCCCACCAAGCGGTCGACGCGCCGGTTAAGTTTCGGTGGTGGTTAGCCATCCACCAGTGAAGCCGGCACGCTCCAGCCCGCGGCGCAAGTGCGGATTCTTGCGCATCACGCGCCAAACGAGCCCGGAGTGCCCATTCTCGATCATGGCGACGATCGGGCCCTGGTCGATGCCGAGATAGTCGCTTGCGACCCAACCGAAACCTGGAATGCAGCGTCCGTGCACGAGCGGAACATCGAAGTCGAAGCTCGGATTGAACGCGTCGAGGAAACCATAGTCGGAATAAATGTGCTCCCCGTAGCGCCGATGCAGTTCGCGAATCGTGGGAACCACGATCTCGGGTGCGAACGCGATGGAGCCGAGAACGGCGGTCGGTGCGAGAGTGCCGTCATCATAGCCGTCCGGACCTACGGCGCCGCGCCCTGCATAGCTGCGAAACATCCGCAGCTTGCCGGCATACTCGCGCTCGACATCCGCTGGGCCATCGGAAGCGGTAACTCCCCAAACGTCGCTGCCATAGTCCTTCCAGCCATGCGGATTGGCGATCGCATAGGCTCGCTGAGCATAGATCGGCGCGCCTGTTGTTCTCGAAGTAGTCTATGCCGCGGCCGCTCATATAGGTGTCGCCGAGGCCGCGGAAATCGATCCAAGTCTGGCAATACTGGTGGCCGAACAGCGGTGCGAAGGCGAGGTGCGGCTCACCGAAATTCGGTCTGCCATGAATTGTCGTAGGTGCTCGTCCATTCCGACCATGCCGCGTCTTCAACCGGGTATGTCGGTGAGCCGAGTGCCAGAAGGTAGACGATCATCGCCTCGTTGTAGCCACGCCAATCGTATTCGAGAAACCCGCATTCGGGCGACCAACCGTGGCTGATCGCCGGCGGGCGAACCTGCGCCCAGCGCCAATCGACGCGAGCATAGATCTTCTCTGCCAGCTCGCGGATCTGCGCCTCGTCGTCGTCAGCAGGGTCGTCGAAATAGGATTGGCAGAATAGCGCCCCTGCAAGAAAGAGCGCCGTATCGACCGTCGATAGCTCGGAGTCTCCCGCGCGGTGGCCGGTCGTCATATCGAGGAAGTGATAAAAGAAGCCGTGGTGGCCCGTCATACCAAGACGATCTGGCCCCTGTGGCGCTTCAAATAGGAACCGCAACGTTGCAAGCACCCGCTCCCTTGCCGCGCGGCGCGTGATGTAGCCGCGTTCGACGCCGATGGGATAGGCGGTAAGTGCAAATCCTACGGCCGCGATGCTTGAGGGAGAGGGCGACGGGAAGCGATCGCGCGCCAGTCCATTTTTCGGATTCGTGGTTTCCCAAAAAAAGCGAAACGTGCGCCTTTGGACGTCGGCAATGAACGGGTCGAGCACGGGCTGGTCCGACCTTGAAAGGCGCGGTAGCGCGCTGGAGGCCGCTAGAAAGGGCAGCGTACCCGTCGCTAGCAGGCCTAGTCCCCCGAGCAGCACGGTACGTCGGCTCGCACTGCTACGGTTTGCTGGGAACCTGCGGCCCTTCTCAGTCGTTGTCCGTTTCGCCAAGTTATGTGCCTCCCGCTTTTCTTCCTGCCGGGCATCTCGTGGGCTCCTGAAAAATTTCAGCGAGCCAATCGCCGGCGTTACGCCTCCAGGGATCTGTGGTTGATGTTGAAGAGGACTCTGCGCCGCAGCGCTGCCTCGTAACGTGCGTCGTCTAAGCGGCGTTTGAGGCGGGAACGAGAGCCATGCGATGGACTGCCGTTCGCGTTTGGCTACACGACTGAAACACACCAAAGCAATTCGCGCCGACGAGTCATCGGCGCCGCGCCTTTGATGTGAACGGTTGACCCGTTCTTTGGATTGTAAGCTGGAGATCATCCCCCCGGCTCCCTCCGTGGGAGAATGCTTACAGTCATCTGCCGAGCGCGACAACTCTTGATGCGGAGCTTTTCGAGTCATGAGTTAAAATGTAGCGCGTTGTTGCGACGCAGAGTGGCATGGGCGCTACTCACATCGGGGACATGAGTGCTACTCAAATCGAGCATGTCTACAAATCGTGCGTAACACCGACGGCAGTGCAACAGACTCAAGGGCAAGCAATGTGCGCCGCACAATTTCCCGATGGATTTTTGTGGGGCAGTGCAACAGCCGCCTATCAGGTCGAAGGATCACCACTCGCCGACGGTGCGGGACCGAGCATTTGGCACCGCTTTGTCCATACGCCGGGATTAGTCCGCGACGGAGACACGGGTGACGTCGCGTGTGATCACTATCGCCGCTGGAAGGAAGACGTCGCGATAATGCGACGCCTCGGACTGCAGGCGTACCGCTTTAGTGTCTCGTGGAGCCGAATCCTGCCGGCGGGTACAGGACATGTTAATAACGCCGGGCTCGACTTCTACGATCGTCTCGTCGACGCGTTGCTCGAGAACGGAATAGAGCCGCTGGTCACGCTCTATCATTGGGATCTCCCCGCAGCCCTCGATGACCGTGGCGGTTGGCTCAATCCCGAGATATCGAAATGGTTCGCCGACTATGCGGAGGTCATGTTCCGCAGGCTCGATGGCCGCGTGAAGAAATGGGCGACGCTGAACGAGCCCTGGGTCGTCACCGATGGCGGCTATCTCCATGGTGCTTTGGCACCGGGTCACCGCAATCGCTTCGAGGCTCCTATCGCCTCACATAACCTGTTGCGCGCTCATGGCGCCGCTGTTCAGGCGTACCGCGCAGTCGGGCCGGCATGAGATCGGCCTCGTCGTCAATATCGAGCCGAAATACCAAGCCTCGGACGATCCAGCCGACATTGCGGCGACCGCTCGCGCCGAAGCCTATATGAACCGGCAGTACCTCGATCCTGTGTTCTTCGGCCATTACCCCAAAGAGATGGTCGAAATATTCGGCGAGGCGTGGCCAGACTGGCCCTCTGACGACTTCGCCCTCATCCAACAGCCGATCGATTTCCTGGGCGTCAACTACTACACGCGCAGTGTCACGCGCTTCGATGCCAACGCTTGGCCGCTCAAGGCGTGCGCGGTGCGTCAGAAGCAGGCGACATATACTGAAACGGGTTGGGAGGTATTCGCTCCGGGCCTGACGGAGACCCTTCTGTGGGTCAAACGCTGCTACGGCGATATCCCGCTCTACGTAACCGAGAACGGTTCCGCCTTCTTCGACCCACCGACCGCCGCTAAGGGGCGGGTCGAGGACCCGCTGCGCGTTGATTACCTGCGTGAGCACATCGGCGCCGTACGCGATGCGATTGCGCAGGGTGTCGACGTCCGCGGCTATATGGCTTGGTCGCTCCTCGACAATTTGGAATGGTCGCTCGGCTATTCGAAGCGCTTCGGCATCGTGCATGTCAACTTCGCAACCCAACAGCGCACGCCGAAGGACAGCGCACACTTCTATGCGAAGGTCGTCGCGAGCAACGGAGCCGTCTTAGAGGAAGAGCACGAGCTAGCCGATCTCACGTGGCAACGCGACCGCTGGGGTTTCCTCGGTCACGCGGCGGAAGGCATGCCCGTTGGCGTCAAACAGGTAGCAGGCGTGCGGCGCCGCGCCGGGCAGAATTGTTTCCCCAGGGCTGACCTCGAAGTCTCCAGGCAGCTGAACGATCACCTCTGTCTCTGTTCTCGCCGCGTCGCCATAAGCGATCGTCACGCTTCCCAAGCGTTCGACGAAGCGAACCTTCACCGGCAGCACATTCGATTTTGCCCGCGCATCGAAATGCTCCGGCCGAATGCCGAGCGTTACGCGTTGCCCCGGCTGGGCCGAGCGGGCGTCAACGGCCGCAGCGATGGTGTCCCCCGAAGGAAGTCGCAGGACGGCGCGCCGCGGGTGCTATCGACTCGATCTCGGCATCGAGAAAATTCATGCGCGGAGAACCAATGAATCCCGCAACGAAGATGTTGTCCGGGTCGTTGTAGAGTTCCATCGGCGTGCCGACCTGCTCGATGCGTCCCGCCGACATAACAACGATGCGCTTCGCGAGCGTCATCGCCTCGACCTGATCGTGCGTCACGTAGATCATCGTCGTCTTGAGATCCTGATGGAGCTTTGCCAGCTCGTAGCGCATGCTCGCCCGCAGGGCCGCATCGAGATTGGACAGCGGTTCGTCGAACAAGAAGACATTCGGCTTTCGGACGATGGCGCGGCCGATGGCCACGCGCTGCCTCTGGCCACCGGACAGCACCTTCGGCTTTTTCTCGAGCAAGTGATCGATGTGCAGCTTGCGAGCAGCCGATTGAACCGCCGCATCGATGTCCCGCGCATCGAGCTTGGCAAGCCGCAGCCCGAAAGACATGTTCTGGTAGACCGTCATGTGCGGGTAAAGCGCATACGATTGGAACACCATGGCCACGGCCCTGCGCGCAGGCGCGACATCGTTGACAACTTTTCCATCGATGGAGATTTCGCCGCCTGATACCTCATCGAGTCCCGCGATGAGGCGCAGCAAGGTTGACTTTCCACAACCCGATGGTCCCACGAAGACCACGAGCTCTCCGTCCGCAATCTCGAGATTGATGTCCTCGAGAATTACGGATGCGCCGAAGCACTTACGTACGTTCGAGAGTTCTTAACTTACCCATCTAATCTAGTGCCCAGACTGTTCGAGCGTCATCGACAAGATCTTATTGAACCAATCGGACCACAAAATCGAGAGACCGACGGCGCTGTCCGCTTTGGGTCAGCAGAGTGAGCCTCAAAATCGGTGGCCACGCCTTCATCGATTAAATTGTCGGGGCGAACCACAGCCCATTCGATCGCCTGGTGGTTCCGGCCACCTCAAGTCGCTCGTCTATACCTTGGGGTCAGGCTTGTTCAAGAAGGACGTCAAGGTCGAACGACGATCGATGGCCGACGTCGTGCTCGTGCGCGGCAAGAAAAGCCTCGGCGCAGCGGCGCCCTTCGTCTCGCAGCAGACACAAGAACTCCCACTCGGCGTTGAGTTTGGAGGAATACCCGAGGTCGTTCATTGCCTCGCTGGCGATTCGGTGGATGCGCATGCTCGCCCACCGTGCGCCTTCGCAGTTACCGGCGTTGGCCACCTGACGAAGCACGGCGATCATCCGCAGTTCCTTCAACAGGGTGGCGTTGAAGGCAACCTCGTTCAGGCGGTTAAGGATGTCGCGCGCGGACCGCGGCGTGCCGGCGCGCTCGACTGGATTGACCTGCACCAGCACGGTGTCGCTCGACGAGCACTCGCGCACCAGCGGCGTGATGGTGGGATTGCCGGCATAGCCACCATCCCAGTAGGCCTCGCCGTCGATGTCGACTGCTTGAAACAGTGTCGGCAGGCACGCGGACGCGAGCAGTACGTCCGGCGTGAGCTCGGCGTTGCGGAACACGCGGCCACGTCCCGTCCGTACGTTGGTGGCGGTGACGAATAGCCGGATCGGCGAGCGCGCGACCCGCTCGAAGTCGACGCTGTTGGCGAGGATATCGCGCAGCGGGTTGTCGCCCATCGGGTTGAGGTCGTAGGGCGAGAACAGACGCGCGGCGAGGTCGAAGGCGAGGAAGACGGGCGATGTGTCCATCGTCCAGCGACCGAGTATCACGTCCAACGGGCTGCGCCGGAACGGGCTGAGCCGGGCCGCATCCGACACGCGGCGCCAGAAATCGTGCAAGGCCGTCTGAGCGCCCTTGCTTCCGCCGGCTGCGTGGCCATCGGCCAGCACGGCTGCATTCATGGCGCCCGCCGACGTGCCAGAAATGCCTTCAATCTGTAACCTGTCTTCTTCCAACAATCTGTCGAGCACACCCCAAGTGAATGCACCGTGCGAGCCTCCACCTTGCAGTGCTAAGTCCACAAGGACATCGCCGCGATCGGGTCGCGTAGAGACGCTGGAAGATACCGGCATTTTCCGCCTCGCTGATTTGGCGGTGAAAGCGACCCTTTGAAGTAGGGTCTCGCAAGGGTCGACGGCGCGACGATCTAGTATCGTGGTTGATGAATTGCCTCAGACACCACGCAGTGTGGAGCGGGCTGCCGAATTCTCAAAGGCCGCTAAGGGCCTGCAGCAAACCTCGACTAGACACTCGACCCCGATCACCCTCAGCTTGCGACCGTCTGCGGCACGGCGATTGCACCGTGCAGGAATGTATTCTGGGTCGATTGACGGCAAGCTCGGGCCAGCCTTCACAAAAGTCATTGAGACTTTATCTGCGCGCGCGACTCAGCCGTAGCAATCGCCTGCCGGTTAGCAGTTGACCATGGCGCCGGTGGACACGTAGCGGAAGCTGTCGATGTCAACGGCACCGGTCACGTCCGCGTGTGCAATGGCACGCCCCGAACTGTTCCTTCGGGAACACCGCATCAAATTGCGGTAGGCTACTACGTTTGGTCCTGGCTCTTCAGGAGCGAACCGGTATCAAGGTATGTCCATCCCACGACAGTGTTTCGGCAGAGCCCGCCTCAAGGCAGCTCTGCTCTCCCTCGCGGCAAGTGCCGCGGTGGCGCTTCCTGCGTTCGGCGCAGATGCCATCATCAATCGCGGCGACGCCGCGGTCACCGGCTTCTCCGGCGCTAAGGTGTGGGGCAAAGTTCCGGCAGACGTGTCGCCGACCGACGTCACCTACATCGACACCACCGGCGCCGTGCTGCGCGTATTCGATCTCGACAAACTCGGTGGGCCGCCCACCGGCGTGCTGGCCAATGCTCCTTCGACATTCCAGGTAACAGCGGGAGACGTTGGCCAGGTGTTCGGCGTGGCGCTCGACAGCGACACAGCCAAGCGTACCCCCAACATCTATCTGACATCGACGTCGCTGTTCGGTCTGCAGATTGTCGCCAAGGATGGCCGCCGGCTCGTCAACGGCGAGCGCGGGGCGCGCTGGATGCCCGGCCAGTTTGGCGTCCTTAAGGGCGGCGGCCCCGGCTCGGTTTGGAAGATTGATGGCGCCTCGGGCGCCGTGTCGCTCTTCGCCAATCTGCAATATGACGGCAAAAGCAACGCCGGCCCCGGTCTCGGTACCGCGGCCTACGACCCGGCCTCCGAGCAGATCTTCGTCACCGATCTCGAGTTCGGTCTCATTCACCGTTTAGGCCTCGACGGCAGCGAACGCAGCAGCTTCGACCACGGCACCACGGGACGCTCCAGCGCCGGGCTCGAAGCCATCCCTTACGATGCCGCGCGTCGCATGGGCATCGAGCGCCCCGAGTTCAACGTCGAGGATCCGTTCACCTGGGGCCTCGCCGACGCGCGTCGCCGCGTGTTCGCCGTCGCCGTACAGGACGGCCGCGTCTATTACTCCGTCGCCAAGCCCTTGCAAGTCTGGTCCGTCGGCCTCAACGCGGACGGAAGCTTCGCCGACGACGCGCGCGCCGAATTCGACGTCAAGGACACGCCCAACGACAACATCGTCACCAATATCGTGTTCGACGGCCCAGACACGCTTTACCTGTCGCAGCGCGGCGGCCTGACCGGAAGCTACGACTACTCCATCTTCGCCAAACTCGAAAAGCCGGTCGTGCGCCGCTACACGCGCAAGGACGGCGACACGCGCTGGTCCGAGGAGGTCGGCGAGTTCGCCGTCGGATTCAAGCTGCCGCATCGATCGACGCTCGGCGGTCTGGCGCTCAGCTACGGCTACGACGCCGATGGCACTATCGACTACGGCAAATGCCGCGAGACGCTGTGGACCACAGGTGAGCATTTGCGCGATCGCGCCGAAGACGAGGGTGGCGACAAGGACGCCGCACGCGTCGTGCACGGCCTGCAAGCCACCAGCAAAGGAAACGTACGCCCGGCCAACGCGCCGCCCTACCAGACCTGGTTCGTCGACAACGACGGCCAATTCGACGACGCGGACTTCTACAGCCGCGTCGGCGACATCGCCATCTACGATCCATGCGATGAGCTCCCCGTTGCCGAAGTCGCGCCGCCCTTGAGCCCGCCACCGGCTCCGCTGCCGCATTCCGGCGTGTGGATCAGCAAGGTGTGCACACCGGCCCCGTTCGGTGGACCCATCCATTGCACCATCACCGTGACCAACGGCGGCAGCTCACTGCCGGAGGACCCGATCACCATTTGGGATGCCGCAGCCATCCTCGCCGGGCCCGGCGCCGGAGGCGCGGTGACAATCAGCGCCGTCGTTCCCGACATACCGCAGTGGCTCTGTTCGCCGGTGCCCACTGCCAATCTGTCCTGCACGCTGGCGCCCGAGCTGCTGCCGCCGGGGGAGAGTCATTCAATCGATGTGACGGTCGACACCGCCCCGCTGCTGGCCGCCGGCAATCATGGATTCCGCAATTGCGCGGTGCTCGGCGCACCGTGGTACGGCGAAGCCTGTGCCGAGGGCGGAACTCAGCTCGTCGTCGTGAAGACCGCGCCGGCGGGATGCGCTCCTGGTGGCAACTGTACCTTCGGCATCAAAATCACCAACACCGGGTCGCTTCCCTTCAGCGGCGATGTGGTGCTGAGCGACAGCATGTTCATGGGCGGCGGTGCCGCTCTGCCGGCGCCGATCACCGCGATCGTGCCGCCGCTGGGCTGCGCGCCCGCCCCGGCCGCCGTTCCGTTCTCGTGCACGGCGCCGCTCACACTTGCAGCTGGCGCTTCGCAGACCTTCGATATCACCGCGACGATGCCGCTTGGGCCAGCGCCCGGGTATTGGGCGCGCAACTGTATCGCCGTGTCCGCCCCTGGCGTCGTGCCGCCCGTGCTACCGCCCGCAATGCCGGCGCCGAGCAACGTGAGCTGCGCCTGGGTGCCCGTCGGTGCGCCGCTGCCGCTCAACAACTTGCGCCTCACGAAGACGGCGCTACACGCCGCCAAGTGCGCCAAGGCACCAGGCGACATCATTCTGTGCGACTACGAGATTGGCGTCACCAACGATGGTCCGTCGCCTTTTCACGGCATGCTCTCCCTCAACGAGACGGTTCCTGCCGCATCGACGCTGACGATCGCTGACCCGGCGTGGGTGTGCGCGGGCGGGCCGCCCGTCTACGGCTGCAACACGCTTGCCGCAGCCGACATCGCGGTTGGCGCCACGCTGAAGCTGATGCTGCAAGTTTCCATTCCGCTGGCGCCGCTCGAAGCCGCTGGCTGTTCGCTGCCCAACACGGCGGCGATCATTGTGCCGGCCGGCGGCAGCGACGCCAACTTCGATGCCGGCGATGATGCCGACACGGCCGTCGCCGATGCGTTCCTCAGTTGGGTGGATGGCTTCGGCGTGCTGCAGGTCACCTGCGATCCGACCAACCTCAAGACGACGAAGGTCTCCAACGGCGATTGCGTCGCGTCGGGCGATCGTTTTCGCTGCGACTACACCGTCACCGTGACCAACACCGGCCCCGATCCCTACCATGGCCCGCTCAAGTTGAATGAGCAGTTGGGCTTCGCACCGGCGTCCGTATCTTTCTCGGCGCCGTGGGGCTGCATGGGTGGCGGCTCCAGCTATCAGTGCACGCATCCGCACGTCGATATGGAGAAAGGCGACAGCGTCGAGCTGAAGGTCACCGCCCAGGTGCCTGGCGGACGCCAGTGCCAGCTCCTCAATCAAGCGGCGACCGTTTTCCCTGTGCCGGGAACCCGTTACAACAACATGTTAGGCGACGACCTCGCCGCTGCAGCGGCGAGGATTCCCGCCAAGAGCTGCGAGAAGCCCGAGCGGCCGCAATGCAAGCCGCGCACCAATGAAATGCGCAGCGAAAGTGGCGCCTGTGTCTGCAAGGTCGGATACATGCGAGACCGCGAGCTGGGCTGCGTGCGCATCATCGCCGAGCCCGATCGCTGCCCCGACGGAAAGCCGGTTCCCAAGAACGGCCGCTGCCCCGGCACCGCGCCAAAGTGCGAGCCAGGCCCGAACGAGTACCGTAACGATGAAGCGCAGTGCGTGTGCAAGCGCGGGTTCGAGCGCAATGCGCGTGGACGGTGCGTCGAGAAAGAAGAGCCGCTTTGCGAGCCGGGCCGGAACGAGTACCGAAACGACGACGGTCAGTGCATGTGCAAGCGCGGCTATGATCGCGATACGCGGGGCCGCTGCATCGAGAAAACCGCACCGCTCTGCGACCCGGGTCCGAACGAGTATCGCAACGAAGTCGCCCAGTGCGTTTGCAAACGCGGCTATGAGCGCGATGCGCGTGGGCGTTGCGTCACGAACCAAGCCGCAGTGCGAACGCGGCCAGAAGAGGTGCGCGACGAGGACGGCAAGTGCGTCTGCGAGCGTGGCGACGAGCGCGGACAAGAACGGCCGCTGACGTCACGGACGGCAAGCGTCGTCGAACCGACGACCCCGCCGACGAGTGCCGGAAGAAGGGCTGGACGTGGGACCGGCAAGCGCTGCGTCGAACCGACGAACCCCGCCGACGAGTGCCGGAAGAAGGGCTGGACGTGGACCGGCAAGCGCTGCGTCGAGCCGACCAATCCCGCCGACGAGTGCCGGAAGAAGGGCTGGACGTGGACCGGCAAGCGTTGCGTCGAGCCGACCAATCCCGCCGACGAGTGTCGGAAGAAGGGCTGGACGTGGACCGGCAAGCGTTGCGTCGAGCCGCCAAAGCCTTGCCCGACCGGCACCACGGGCTCGCCTCCGAACTGCAAGCCGGTCGTGAAGCCAAAATGCCCGAGCGGGACAATTGGCTCACCGCCGAACTGCAGGTCGATCGTGAAGCCGAAATGCCCGGGCGGCATGATCGGCACACCGCCGAACTGCAAGCCGATCGTGAAGCCAAAATGCCCGGGCAACATGATCGGCACGCCGCCGAACTGCAAGTCTGTCGTGAAGCTGAACAAATCCGGCGCCATCGCGCCGGCGTTATCCCGAACCACGAGCAAATCCCGTCTGGGTCAGAAGTAGGCGATACCGAAATGACTTCCGGCGAGACCATGTGGCGTTGCTGCGCTGACCGAGGTTTGCTCGCGACGTCGATCGCCGTCCCAGCCAAGGCGATCATCTCGCCGCGCGTCCTTCGCTACCTTGTTCGTGGTCTAGGTCACATCAATTGCGCGGAGCCAGCCGCCGCACATTTTCACTTCGTTCCTACAGCGATTAACCGCCCATTACCCATTCGACCTACGCGCGGAGGCACAAGCACGAGGTTTGAAATTTGGCCCTTCCGCGAATTTCGCAATGCCTCAATCAAAATAGTCAGCTAAGGTCCGCGGTCAGCGATCGGAACGTCGTTGGGCGGCAGTGTGCTCGCAAGCTGGTTCCGAGACTCAATATTTCATTGGTGTTCTGGCGGCGGCCGCACGGCCGCCGTGACTGCTTGCAACCGCGGAGAAAACGGATGGGCCCGACAACAAGACCGCTGGCAGTCGTGACGGGGGCCTCGAGCGGTATCGGCTACGAGCTCGCGCGCTGCTGCGCGGTCAATGGCTTTGATTTGGTGATTGCCGCCGACGAAGCGAAAATCAACGCGGCCGCCGCGGACTTCCGGCCGCTTGGATGCAAGGCCGACGCCGTGCAGGCCGATCTGTCGACCATCGACGGTGTCGACAAGTTGTACGCCGCCATCGGCGGGCGACCCGTCGCCGCTCTCCTCGCCAACGCCGGTCGCGGTTTGGGCAATGGGTTCTTGGACCAGGACTTCATATCGGTGCGTCACGTCATCGATACCAACATCACCGGGACGCTGTATCTGATCCACAAGGTCGGACGCGACATGCGCGCCGCCCGATCGGGCAAGATCCTCATCACCGGTTCGATCGCGGGATATACGCCGGGCATGTATCACGCCGTCTATCACGCGAGTAAGGCCTTCCTCGATTCCTTCTGCGCCGCCCTGCGCGCCGAGCTGCAGGATGCCGGCATCAGCGTGACGTTGCTGATGCCTGGCGCCACCAAGACCGATTTTTTCGAGCGCGCCGACCTCGCGCACACCAAGTTGGGGCACGGCAAGATGGACGATGCCGCAGCCGTCGCCCAGCAGGGTTTCGATGCCATGGTGAAAGGCGTCGGCCACGTGGTCACCGGCTGGCACAACAAGTTTCTGGCGGCGATGTCGAACATCATCCCTGCATCGGTCCGGGCGCAGATGTTCGGCAAGCAAGCCAAGCCGCATTCGGCACACGAGTAAAAATGACGAGGCGGTAGTGGATGGGAACTGCGCGCGCAGTTTGAGGCGCGATCAGATTTGCAATGTCCGGTGACGGGACTGTAGAAGCAGCCGCCCCCGTGAGGGCGGCTGCAGAGAGCGCTATCGGGATCCAAGGAGCGGCGCTCTCAACCTTTACTAGTTGCCGCTGCCGGAGGACGCCGGAGGAGGGTTCGCGGGCAGGATCGTCGTGTCGCTGCCTGACGTTCCCGAAGAAGCGCCTTCCGAGGCGTTCGAGCCTGCACTGCCAGCAGCGCCCGGCTGATGCTCAACCTTCACATCCTTGTCCTGGCTGCGATCGGAGGTCTTACCGCCGGCCGTATCTTGCTGGTTCTGCGGGGTCTGCGTTGACTTGTCAGGTGTACGATCCGAGGTTTCACCGGCCTGACCGGCCTGCGGGGGAGCGGTCTGCGCGAGTGCGACCGGACTGACCGCAAGTGCGGCGGCGATGGCGAGATATTTGAAGGACATTCTTCTTCTCCTAGGGTTTCATCCCCGGAGACAACCTGCGCCGGCCTCGGCAGGTTCCCCCTCGCCGTTCACGGCTTTGCGAGACACGATGCCGATGTGGAGTATTAGCCCGGCGTCGCGCGTTCAAACTTTTGTCGGCTAGAAGTTGATCATGGCGCCGGTCGACACATAGCGAAAGCTGTCGATGTCGCCGATGCCGGTCACTTCCGCGTCGTGCTCACGGTACTTGATCCACAACGCCATCGACGCAGCGTCTATCTCTTGCACGGCGCCGATGCCGAACCGTGTAAAATCGCTGGATGAGGCGCCGGCGGCGAGAGCAGCGGGTGAGAGCTGGTCGATATAACTTCCCCACTCTCCATACAGCACGGTGTGGCCAAGCGGCAGCCACTGCCGACGCACGCCACCCTTCACGTACCACTGGTGCGAGTTGGGCTCGGTAAAGCCGGCCAGTGTCCGCTTGCCGTGGTTGTCCTCCTGCCCATAGGCGGCGTGCAGGAACAGACCGGTAGCGAGATGCTGCGCATATCCGCCGGCCTGAAACACGGCCGAGTCCTTGCTCAGCGACACCGGCGGCGGCTGTGTAAGCTGGTCGGTATTCACCGAATATCCGATACCGAAGGCAAGCTTGAAGCCTGAAACCTCCCCAGCGTAGCGCCCGGCAATCTCCTGGTCGTCGTCCTCGCCCCAACTCGCGGAGACGGAGAAGCCGGCAAAGGTCGGGCTGTCGTAACGCACGCCGTTCATGACGATGCCGTCGCAGTCGCCACCCCATGGGCGTTGCTGCGCGTAGCAGTAGCCGAAGTCGCCCCACTTGAGCGCGAGGAGATTGCCGTCGCTGCGCAGGAAGAATCCGCCTCCGTCGAACAGCACATAGTTGGCGATGAGCTGCGTGCCGGAAAGATCCGTGAACATGGCCGCGCTTTTGGCGGCAAGCGCGTTCTTGCCGACGCTCAGCTTGCCCAACTCTTTGCTCGCGACGTACCAATAGGCCATCTGCACATTGAGGCCCAGGTCGGTACTTGGAGTGGTTTGACTGGAGCCCATGGGGTTGGCGGTGAGATCCTGCACGCGGATCATGTAACCCGCCTTCCACCCGGGCCCGATCACTGCTTCTCCCGTGAAGCGGAAGTTGGTCGCCTGCGTGGGGCCGATGTCGTTGATGTAGGCGTTGCGCTCGACGCCATCGTCCCAGAACATGATCTGCTTGGTCGCGTAGCCGGTGACGGAGAGGGTAACCTTGCGGTTGCCTTTACGTGCAGTCGTGGCCTCGAGCTCCGCAATGCGCTCTTCGAGGTCGGCGCAACAATCGCCGCCTAGGTCTGCCGCCCGGCTTGGTGTTGTGCTGAGGACATACGCGATTGCGATGCCTGCGAGGCCGAGCGCTTTACATTGCCAGTTCACGGTACTTGTTACTCCAATTAGAACACAGAGGACGTCATGCGCTAACGCATTCGCGTGCCGCTGAGCGCGCGACGAAGGCGGCATTGGCAGGATCGATGCCGATAAGGATGATGCAGGGAGCGCCGCTGCCGACGGACGCCACTCGTTCCGGCAAGGTTCCGACGGAGGCGGTCACGACGAGCTGGTCCGGACGCGTAGCGTTGAATACGGCGACGGCCGGGTGCTGCTCCGAGAGGCCGCGTCGCAAAAGCTCGTCGCACAGGGCGTCGATCGTGGCCTTCGGCATGTAGACGGCCGTCGTCGCCTTGGGGTCGGCGAGCCCCGACCAGTCGAAATCGTCCGGCAAACGCCCGTCGGCGGCGTGGCCTGTGATCGCCTGAAAGCGTCGCGCGCCCCTGCGGCGCGTCAACGAAATGCCGAGGGCGGCGGCAGCTCCTTGGGCGGCCGATATGCCGGGGACAACGTCGAAGACGATACCGGCCGCAACAAGGGCCGTTATTTCCTCATCGAGGCGCCCAAACATCAACGCGTCGCCAGCCTTGAGACGCACGACCCGGCGTCCCGCGGAGGCGAGCGCCACCATCAGATCGTTGATGTCGCTTTGCTTGCAGGCGCGACCGTAACCCTTCTTACCAACGTGGATGCGCTCCGCACGCGACGGGGCGAGCGCAAGCACCTCCGTCGACACGAGCTGGTCGTGGAGGATGACATCTGCCTGCTGCAGCGCGCGCAGCGCCTTGAGCGTCAACAGCTCCGGGTCACCAGGACCGGAACCAACGAGGCTGACGCGACCGGCCTGCTTGCCGCAGGGGTGACCGACGTTGCCGCCGGCTACTGCGCGTTGGTTGCCGAGCAAGGCGCGCCCAGCCTGGGTCACACGGTACAGCGCCGCCGCAACAATGTGCGGGAGGGTGGAGACGCTCAGCGGCGAAGGTGCGTGCATGTTGGCGTCCCCTAAGCCGGCACAACAATTGGGCGCTCAGCAGACGTCGGCGCGCGCGCGTGTTGCAATTCGATAATGTTGCGGATCTCTGCGCGGCATGAGCCGCAATTGGTGCCAGCCTGGAGCGCTTCGCCGACGGCCGACACCGTCCTGCAACCGCGCTCGACGGCTCGGGCGATTTCGTTGGCACCGACGCCGAAGCAGGCGCAGACAGTCGCCCCGCGATCGACGGCGCCTTTTCCGGGCCGGCCGGCGATAGCCGACGTGCGTTTGCCTGGCGCCAGGTTTGGGAGCCCGAGCTGGGCGATGGCCCAGTCGCGCGACACGGCCACCGGCTCGGGCGCGAGAAAGATAGTCCCTGCCAGTTGGTCCTCCTCGTAGCAAGCGAAGCGATACCGCCCCCTCTCAGCGTCGCAGTAAGCGGCAAGTTGGACGTCGGCACCGACGAGTTCCCCCACCAGTGGCGTCCAATCGTCCGGCGCGTCGGCGAACGCCATCTCGAGCCGCCAGCCGCCACTGCACTTGGCAATGGCCCAGTATGCAGCGGGAATATTCTGCGGCTTGCGGCGGAGAACGGCGAAGCCATAGGTAGCCGCGACGAAGCGCTCGATGCGCACGGGGACGTTCTTCAAAGCCGGCTGTCCTGAGATCGGGTCGACGACGGCGCCGACCAACACGTCGACCCGCGCGCGCGAAGCGTACTGATCGTTCCAATGCATCGGCACGAAGACGGATCCCGGCTGCTGCCGCGGCGTCACCAGGGCGCGAACGAGGATGGCGCCCAGCCCGGTCGACACGCGCACGAGGTCGGCATCGCCGACGCGATGGCGTGCGGCGTCATGCGGGTGGATTTCAACGAACGGCTCCGCGCAATGCTGCGACAGACGTGTGCTCTTGCCGGTGCGCGTCATGGTGTGCCAGTGATCGCGCACGCGTCCGGTGTTTAGCGTGAGCGGGAAACCTGGTGCGGGCAGCGGCTCGGTAGCAACGCGCACTTCGACGAATCGCGCTTTCGCATCGGGCGTGAAGAAACGGCCGTCGGCGAACAGGCGCGCGGGGCCGGCAACGGCCGACGTCCGCGGCCACTGGAGCGGCTGGAGGTCTTCGTAGTCGGCGCCATCTAGGGTGGCCAGAGCGCCTATGTCGAAGTCGCGGGCGCCGCCGTTTTCGAAGCCGGATAGCGCCGCGTGCTCGGCAAATATCTCGGCCGGCTCCGAATACGCAAAGGCCTCGCCATGTCCCATGCGGCTGGCGACCTCGCAAATGATCCACCAATCGGGACGGGCGTCGCCCGGCTGCGGCATGAAGCTGCGCTGGCGCGAGATGCGCCGCTCCGAGTTGGTCACCGTGCCGTCCTTCTCGCCCCAAGCCGTTGCCGGCAGGAGAACGTCGGCCAGCCGCGCTGTATCGGTGGCGGCGGTCACATCGGAGACGACGACGAACGGGCAATCGCGGATCGCCGCCTCGACGTTCTCGGCCTCCGGCATCGAAACGACGGGATTGGTGGCTATGACCCACAGCGCCTTGATGCGACCGTCGGCGACAGCACGGAACATGTCGACCGCCTTGAGGCCGGGGCGGGTTGCGATCGTCGGTGAGTTCCAGAAGCGCTGCACGCGCTCGCGATGTGCGGCGTCCTCGATGTTCATGTGCGCCGCAAGCATGTTGGCGAGACCACCGACCTCGCGCCCGCCCATGGCGTTGGGTTGGCCGGTGACGGAGAACGGCCCCATGCCCGGTTTGCCGATACGACCGGTCGCCAGGTGGCAGTTGATGATGGCGTTGACTTTGTCGGTGCCGGAGGCGGATTGATTGACGCCCTGGCTAAAAACGGTGACGGTCTTCTCCGTTGCCGCAAACAGCGCGAAGAATTTTTCCAGCGTCGCGGCGGGCAGCCCCGTGAGACGCACGAGGGCGTAGAGGTCGATCGCGTCGGCTGCACGCACCGCTTCCTTGAAGCCGGTCGTGTGCAGCTTGATGTAGCCGCGCTTGGTCGAGTACTTGCGCGCGAGATAACGCAGCAACCCGAGAAATAGCGGCACGTCGCCGTCGGGCTTGATGGGTAGGTGGAAGTCGGCAATGTCGGCTGTGGCCGTGCGGCGCGGATCGATCAGCACCACCTTCAACTCCGGCCGCTGCTCCTTGGCTGCGGCGATGCGCTGGTAGAGCACGGGATGGCACCAGGCGAGATTGGAGCCGACGAGCACGACAAGGTCGGCGAGTTCCAGATCCTCGTAACATCCGGGCACCGTGTCGGAACCGAAGGCGCGCTTGTGCCCGGCGACCGAAGACGCCATGCACAGGCGCGAATTGGTATCGATATTGGCGGAGCCGATGAAGCCTTTCATCAGCTTGTTGGCGACGTAGTAGTCCTCGGTTAGCAACTGGCCCGAAACATAGAAGGCTACCGAGTCTGGGCCGTGCGCGCGGATCGTCTCGTTGAACTTGCCGGCGACGAGGTCGAGCGCCGCATCCCAATCCGTCCTTGCCCCGTGTACGTGCGGAAACACGAGCCGGTCGTCGAGGTCGATCGTTTCCGCCAGCGCGGCACCCTTCGAACACAGGCGGCCGAAGTTCGCCGGGTGGTCGGGGTCTCCGCGCACGGAGACCCCGCCGGTGGCCGCGACTTCGGCGAGCACGCCGCATCCGACCCCGCAGTAGGGGCACGTGGTTTTGATGCAGCGCGGGGCGGACATGTCCATGTTCAGGCCGCCCGATGCGCGGTGGCCTGGCCGGCGATGTAGATCGTGCCTTCCTCGACCTTGAGGGGGATCGTGCGCACACAGCCTTCGTCAGCGCCCTGCGCCTTGCCGCTTTCGAGCGAGATCACCCAGTTATGCAGTGGGCACGTCACCGAAGTTCCGTGCACGATACCTTGGCTGAGCGGGCCGCCCTTATGCGGACAGCGGTCGTCGATGGCGAAGATGCGATCGTCAACAGTGCGGAACACGGCCACCTTGCCGTCCGGCGTGTCGATACAGCGTGCACCGCGCTGCGGAATGTCGGAGATGCTGCCGATGGCGATCCAGTTCATCGCGCTCACTCCGCCGCCTGTGCCATGCCGACCGCCGCGAGCGGCTTGAACTCGTGCTTATGCAGGCCGGAGACGCGCTCCGACCACGGGTCGACCTGAGCGAACTTCTGGGAGAAGACGAAGCGATCGAAGAACGCCTTGCGCCGCGGCGCGTCATCGAGCACCTGGCGGCGGATCTCAGCAACGCCGATACGCTTGGTCCATTTGTAGATGCGCTCGAGGTAACGCGCCTGCTCGCGGTACATCTGTACCAGGGCGACGATGACCTCGAGTGCCTCGTCCTCGGTCTTGACGAGGCCGAGCACCTCCGTGCCCTTGATGTCGAGGCCGGCAGCGCCGGCGAAATGGATCTCGTAGCCGGAATCGACGCAAACCACGCCGACGTCCTTGCACGTCGCCTCGGCACAGTTCCGCGGACAGCCGGAGACGGCCATCTTCACCTTGGCCGGGGTCCACGATCCCCACATGAACTTCTCTATGCGTACGCCAAAGCCTGTCGAATCCTGCGTACCGAAGCGGCACCAGTCGGTGCCGACGCACGTCTTCACCGTGCGCAGGCCCTTGGCGTAGGCGTGCCCGGAAACGAATCCTGCCTTGCCGAGATCGGACCAGACCGCCGGCAGATCTTCCTTCTTGATGCCGAGCATGTCGATGCGCTGGCCCCCGGTGACTTTCACCGTCGGGATGGCGAACTTGTCGACCACGTCGGCAATGGCGCGCAGCTCCTTGGCGCTCGTCACGCCGCCCCACATACGCGGCACCACCGAGTAGGTGCCGTCCTTCTGGATGTTGGCGTGCGCGCGCTCATTGATGAAACGCGACTGGTAGTCATCGGCGTATTCGCCGGGCCAGTCACAGATGAGATAGTAGTTGAGCGCCGGGCGACACTTGGCGCAGCCGCACGATGTCGTCCACTCGAGCTCCTGCATGACCGCATAGATGGTCTTCAGGCCCTTGGCCTTGATCAGACGGCGCACGTCGTCGTGGCCGAGCGATGTGCACGCGCACATCGGCTGCACGGCCGCCGGGTTGTAGGCGTCGCCGAGTGTCAACGTCATGAGCTGCTCGACGAGACCGGTGCATGAGCCGCACGAGGCCGACGCCTTGGTGTGGGCGCGCACGTCGTCGAGCGAAGTCAGGCCCTTGTCCTTGATGGCACCCGTGATCTTGCCCTTACAAACGCCGTTGCAGCCGCAGATCTCTGCGTCATCGGGCAACGCTGCAACGGCCGCCATAGGGTCCAGCGGGGACCCTCCCTGATAGGCTTGGCCGAAGATCAAAGTCTCGCGCATGTCGGAGATGTCGACCTGCTTCTTCTTCAGGTCGTTGAACCACGCGCCATCGGCAGTCTCGCCGTAGAGCACGGTGCCGATAATGCGGTTGTCCTGCAGGATAAGGCGTTTGTAGACACCGGCCGTAGCATCGCGCAGCACAATCTCTTGTCGATCCTCGCCGTCGGCAAAGTCGCCGAGCGAGAAAAGATCGATGCCCGTGACCTTCAGCTTGGTCGGCGTGTCGTTGTGCACGAACGTCGCGGCGGCATCGCCCGTCAGGTGCGAGGCGGCGACACGTGCCATCTCGTAGAGCGGCGCGACAAGGCCATAGACATGGCCGCCCACCTCGGCGCATTCGCCGACCGCGAAGATGTCGGGATCGGAGGTGTGCATGCCGCCATCGACGAGGATGCCGCGGTTCGTGGCGAGGCCGGCTTGCTTGCCGATGCCGACGTTGGGCCGAATGCCGGCGGCCATGATCACCAGGGTGGCGGGGATGATGCGGCCATCGGCCAGCTCCACCCCTTCGACCTTGCCATTGCCGAGGATGGCCTTGGTCGAAGCCTTGGTGATGATCTTGATCCCGCGCTGCTCGAGTTCCCGCTGCAGCATGTAGCCGGCTGCCGGGTCGAGCTGGCGCTCCATCAGCGTCGGCATCAGATGCAGCACGGTGACGTCCATGTCGCGCGAGTTGAGACCGGCCGCGGCCTCGAGGCCGAGCAAGCCGCCGCCGATGACGACTGCCTTGGCGCGCGATTGGGCGGCAACCAGCATGGCGTTGACGTCGTCGAGGTCGCGGTAGGAGAGGACGCCGGGGAGATCATTGCCCGGCACGGGCAGGATCAGAGGCACCGAGCCGGTAGCGATGACCAGCTTGTCGTACGGCACGGTCTCACCGTGTTCCGACGTCACCGTCTTGGCCACGCGATCGATCTCGGTGACCTTGTGCCCCTTGTAGAGGGTGATGCCGTTCTTGATGTACCAGCCGTCGCCGTGAATGATAATCTGCTCGTAATCTTTTTCGCCCGACAGCACCGGCGACAGCATGATGCGGTCGTAGTTGACGCGCGGCTCGGCGTTGAAGATCGTGACCTCATAGCGACCCGGCGCCTTTTCGAGCAGATGCTCGAGCATGCGTCCCGGCGCCATGCCGTTGCCGATGATGACGAGTTTCTCGGTCATGCTGTTCATTCCGCTGCTTCGATGCGCAGTTTCGGGCCGGCAGCGAGCCGCTCGGCGCGTTTGCGCTTGATCTCTTCGAGAAGGGCCGGCTCCGGATTGGCACCGCCCTCGTAGGCTTCGAGGAAGTCGAGAAGCTCTTCGCGATATGCGTAGTAGTGCGGGTGAGAGAGGAGCATCTTGCGCGAGCGCGGACGCGGCAGGTTCACCTCCATGATGTTGCCGATCGTCGCGTTCGGGCCGTTCGACATCATCACCACCCGGTCGGCGAGGAGAATCGCCTCGTCAACGTCGTGAGTGACACAGACGGCGGTGACCTTGGTGCGCGTCCAAACGTCCATCAGCACGTCCTGCAACTCCCAACGGGTGAGGCTGTCGAGCATGCCGAATGGCTCGTCGAGCAGGAGTAGCTTGGGCGAAAGCGCGAAGGCGCGGGCGATGCCGACGCGCTGCTTCATGCCGTTGGAGAGCTCGGCGGCGCGCCGATGCATGGTGTCGCCGAGGCCGACGCGGTGCAGGTAGTATTCGACGATGTCGCGCCGCTCGGCCGGAGTGGCCTTGGGGTAGACGCGGTCGACGCCGAGAGCAACGTTCTCGCGCGCCGTCAGCCACGGCATGAGCGAAGGAGACTGGAAGACGACGGCCCGATCCGGCCCGGCGCCGCTCACCTCGTGCCCATCGAGCACGAAGCCGCCGCTCGATATCTTGTTGAGCCCCGCCGCCATCGACAGAACCGTCGACTTGCCGCAGCCGGAATGGCCGATGAGCGTTACGAATTCACCCTTCTTCATCTTGAGATTGAAACCGTCTACGACGGTGAGCGGCCCCTTCGGCGTGGGATAGGTCTTGCGAACTTCGAAGAACTCGACGTAGCGCTCCTCGATCGGAGAGTGCGCCGCCTTCTTGTAGGCCTGCGGCAGATCGTTCTTCACCGTGATCGGCAGGACATTCGGCAGCACGGGTCCTTTCTGCGCGTCCGCGCTGCGCGTGGCGCCGAGCTCCATCAGGCTGGCCGTCACTTCGGCGCGAATGCGGATGAACGCAGGGTCAGAGTTCATCGCCGCGCGCTCGCGGGGACGTTGCAGGTCGACCTTGAACGAGGGCCCCAGCGTCGCCCGCGGTCCCGGCGTCAACGGGATGATGCGATCGGCAAGGAGGATCGCCTCGTCGACGTCGTTGGTGATGAGGATGATGGTCTTCTTTTCGCGTGCCGAGATTTCCGCGAACTCGTCCTGCAGCTTGGCGCGCGTCAGCGCATCGAGCGCGGACAGGGGCTCATCGAGCAGGATGATTTCGGGCTGGATCGCCAGTGCCCTCGCCACAGCCACGCGCTGACGCATGCCGCCCGACAGTTCCGCCGGGCGCCGATCGAGGGCGTGCGCTAGGCCGACCATGTCGATGTACTTGTGGGTGATCGCACCGCGCTCGGTGGGGGACTTGCCCTTGTGTACGGCGTCGACGGCGAGCGCCACGTTGCCGTAGACGCTCAACCACGGCATCAGCGAATAGGACTGGAAGACGATGCCGCGGTCCGGCCCGGGCCCGGCGATGTCCTTCCCGCGGATCTTGATGGTGCCGCTATCGGGCGCGATGAGACCGGCGATGGCCGAGATCAGTGTCGTCTTGCCCGATCCGGAGAAGCCGACGATGGCGATGAACTCGCCCTCTGCGACTGAGAGGTCGATGCCGCCAAGAACTTCTGTGCGGCTCGCACCCTCGCCGTAGCTCTTCGACAGTCCGGCGATGTCAAGAAAGCTCATGTGCCGCTCACCGGTTAGTCTGGAATGTGAAGGCCGACTGCAGCGCGTACATGATGCGGTCGAGCGCGAAGCCGATGACGCCGATGGTGAGCACCGCGACGATGATGCGCGCTAGCGACGAGGAGGAGCCGTTCTGAAACTCATCCCATACGAACTTGCCGAGGCCGGGGTTCTGCGCCAGCATCTCGGCCGCGATCAGAACCATCCAGCCGACGCCGAGCGACAGGCGCAAACCCGTGAAGATGAGCGGCAGGGCGGATGGCAGCACCAGCTTGCGGATGCTCGTCAGCGTCGAGAGCTGCAGCACCTTGCCGACGTTGACGAGGTCCTTGTCGATGGACGCGACCCCGAGCGCGGTATTGATGAGCGTCGGCCAAAGCGAACAGAGCGTTACCGTAATCGCCGAGATCAGCAGCGCTTTCGGCAGCGCGTCGCTCGGGTTCACGTAAAGTGCCGAGACGACCATGGTAACGATTGGCAGCCAGGCCAGCGGCGACACCGGCTTGAAAAGCTGGATGAGCGGGTTGATGGCGCCGTTCACGGTCTTCGACAGACCGCAGGCGATGCCCAGTGGTACAGCGATCAACGTTGCGATGATGAAGCCGAGGCCGACCGTCTTCAACGACGTGACGATCTGGTCAAGATACGTCGGCTTGCCGGTGTAGTTGCGTACTTTCACCTCGTCGCCCTTGCCGGCTTCGGCAAGGGCGGCATTGCGAGCCGCCTGGCGCTCGTAGAACTCCGCCTCCTTGACCCGTTCTGCCTTGTGGTCGGCCAAGAGGTTCAATGCCTGCTCCCACACCTGCGCCGGCCCGGGCAAGGCGCCGAGCGAGGTGTTGACGCGCGGAGCGAGCACGCTCCAGGCGACGATGAAGATGGCGATGCCGACAAGCGGGATGACGAGCACGCGTTTCAATTCACCGAGCTGTTCGCTCACGCTGTCGCCCGCTGCGATGCGCAGCAGCGGCGTCAGCCAGCCGAGCCCCAATGCATCGAGCCAACCGGCAGCCTTGTTGATGCGTGTAAAACGCCTCTCCCGGCGGAGAAGCCGCCCCGCCTCGGCGGTGGCGATCGTATCGGACGCGCTGGTCATGCTCGTTGGTCCTGGTTCAAATACAATTGAGATGGGCGGCGACCGCCGCGGGCGCGGTCGCCGCACGGGCAGCGGTCATCCCCCGACGATCTCGCCGCCTTCAAGCTTCTGCTGGCCTTTCAGCCCAATCGGCAGCGTGTCGATGTAAGCGTTCGGTTTGCGCCCGTCGTAGGTGATGCCGTCGATGAAATCCGCCGTCGGCGCGCGATAGCCATCCGCGGTCCACGGGAAGTCGGCGTCCTTCGCCTTGCCTTCCGCAACGAGAAGCTTTGCCGCCTGCAGATAGATTTCCGGGCGATAGACTTTCTTGGCGATGTCCGCATACCAGTCGTCTGTCTTGGCCTCGGCAATCTGGCCCCAGCGGCGCATCTGCGTGAGGTACCAGACGGCATCGGAGTAGTAGGGATAGTTGGCGAAGTGGCGGAAGAAGACGTTGAAATCCGGCACCGCGCGCTTGTCGCCCTTCTCGTACTCGAACGTGCCGGTCATCGAGTTGGCGATGACCTGCGCATCCGCGCCGACGTATTCCGGCTTGGAGAGGATCTCGACCGCCTTCATCCGGTTGGCATTGTTGTTTTCGTCGAGCCACATGGCGGCGCGGATGAGCGCCTTGGTGAGAGCCAGCGTTGTTTTGGGATTGGCTTCCGCAAACGCCTTGGTGATGCCAAACACCTTCTCCGGGTTGTTCTTCCAGATCTCGTAGTCGGTGACGACGGGCACACCGATGCCCTTGAACACGGCGGCCTGGTTCCATGGTTCGCCCACGCTGTAGCCGTGGATGGTGCCGGCCTCGAGCGTCGCCGGCATTTGCGGCGGCGGTGTCACCGAGAGCAGCACGTCGGCTTTGATCTGACCGGAAACGTCGCTGGGTGAATACAGGCCGGGATGAATCTTGCCGGCCGCGAGCCAATAGCGCAGCTCGTAGTTGTGTGTGGACACGGGGAAGACCATGCCCATGTTGAAGGTCTTGCCCTCGGAGCGGAACTTTTCGATTACGGGCTTCAATGCGTCGGCCTTGACGGGATGCACCGGCTTGCCGTCCACGACCGGGACATGCGCCTTCATCATCGACCAGACGTCGTTGGAGACGGTGATGGCGTTGCCGTTGAGGTCCATCGAGAAGGGCGTGACGATGTCGGACTTGGTGCCGAAGCCGATGGTAGCGGCCAATGGCTGGCCGGCGAGCATGTGAGCGCCGTCGAGTTCGCCGCTAATGACGCGGTCGAGCAGCACCTTCCAGTTCGCCTGCGGTTCGAGCGTGACGTAGAGACCCTCGTCCTCGAAGTAGCCGAGCTCCTTGGCGATGGCGAGCGGCGCCATGTCGGTGAGCTTGATAAAGCCGAACTTGAGCTCGTCCTTCTCCGGCACCAGTGGCTCGGCCCGCACGGCGAGCATTGAAGCGAGCAGCATGGCTGCGAAGCAGAGCGTGAAGGTAAGCGTCGCCAACCACGTGGCGCGGCCCTGCTCCCCCAGTGTCGTGGGGCCTGGAATTCCGTTGGTGCGCATCAATCGTCCCCTCGCCGTGACCCAAAACAAAAAAGCTGCCGGCCAAGCCTCTGCGCACATGCGCAATGGCTTGATCGGCAGCTTTGCCTCGTAGCGCCCGTCGTTGGGCGCGATCGAATTCCTTAAGAGCAGGAAACGTGCCATCTGTACGCAGAAGGCGTTTCCTACTTAAATCAACGACTTGCGACTTTGATGCCCTATCGCGCCGGGCGAGCGCAAGACCAAAGATTAGCCATTTGCGGGTGCCCGCGGCTCAAAGTTTGTGCACTGCACACTCGGGCACACTAGCCCCTCTGGCCGGCGATGTACGCGTCGAGCTTGTCGGGATCGAAAAGCGTTGCGTCGAAGAAACCATCCGGGCCGAGGGTCAGGCTGGCACCGGCCGAGCCGACCGGCGTTGGCGACAATAGTGCCCCTTCCACCTTCGCATTGGCCGCCGGCAGCGCGACGCCGAGCGGAGTGAGCGCACTGCGATAAAGATCCGGACGATACGTCTCGCGGGCCGTGTTCGCGTTCTCGGGTGTGTGCTGCACCTGGCCCCAGCGCACCATCTGCGAATAGAACCACAGCGCGTGGCTCTTCCAAGGGAAGGTTGCCGCTTTGGCGAACGGCACGAAGAAGTCCTCGGCGCGACGGATGTCGCCGCCACCCGCATCGAGCTCACCGGTCAATCCGTGCAGCATCCACGCCGCCGGACGTCCCAGATACGCCTTGTCCGATAGAATCTCCGCCAGCTCGCGCCGGTTGGATGGCTCGGCGCACCACTGCGCGGAACGGCACAGGGCGCGCAGCAATCCGGCGAGCGCCTGGGGCTCGTCGGCGGCCCAATTAGCGCTTGTATTCAAGACCTTCTCCGGGCTCGATCGCCAAATTGCAGCCTTTACCGTCGCAATGCGCCCGTACCCTTGCAGCGCAGCTGCGGTACTCCACGGCTCGCCGACGCAATACCCATCGATGGCGCCACTGCCGAGCGCATCGGCCATCAGCGGCGGCGGCACGATGACGATCTCGACGTCGCGTTCCGGATCGATGCCGCATGCCGCGAGCCAATAGCGCAGTTCGTAGTTATGGCCCGAGTAGGGATGCACGACTGCAAATCGCAACATGGGTTCGGAAAGCGAAGCTCGCCTCGCGATGACTTGCTGCAGCGCCTTGCCGGTCGCTGCCGGATCGAAGTCCGGCGTTGCTCCTTGGTCGACCATGTGGGCCCAAAGCGCCGTCGACACCGTCACCGCGTTGCCGCCGAGGCCAAGCGCCATGGGTGCAACCACCGGCACGGCGAGCGGCGTCAGCCCAAGGTTGGACGCGATCGGCATCGGCGCGAGAACGTGCGCCACCTGGAAGTGGCCGACTGCCATGCGGTCACGGATGTTGGCCCACGACGTTTCGCGCGCGAGAACGAGATCGATTGCTTCGGCTGCAGCGAAGCCCTTCTCCCTGGCCGCCACGAGGATGGCACTGTCGAGCAGCGGCATGAAGCCCGCAACGATTTGATGTTCGCCGGTCATCTTCCTTTGTCCTCCGGCGGAGCGAGAAGGCCGGCCGCCGTGATCAAGCTCTCGGCAATCTCGGAGATCTTGCGGTTCTGGTTCATCGCCGTCTTGCGCAGCAGCGCATAGGCATCCGCCTCGCTCAACCCGCGGGTGGCCATGAGTATCCCCTTGGCGCGGTCGATGAGCTTGCGGTTCTCGAGTTCCGACCGCGCCTCCTCCAACTCGCGTGTCATGCGCGAGAAGGCATTGAAGCGGCTTATGGCCATGTCGAGGATCGGCTTGACGCGCTCGCGCTTGAGACCGTCGACCACGTAAGCCGACACGCCGGCATCGACGGCCGCCTCGATGGCGGCTTGGTCGGACCGGTCGACGAACATGGCGATGGGCCGTTTCACCGCGCGCGAGAGCTGGAACATATTCTCCAGCATGTCCCGGTTGGGATTCTCCAAATCGATGAAGATCACATCGGGCTCGACATCGGCGATGCGGCGCGCGATGCCGCTAACGTCATGGATCAGGGTCAGATTGTCGTACCCCGCCTCCCGCAGGCCGGCCTCGATCACCGACGCCCGCAAGCGGTTTTCATCGATGATGAGGATCGACAGTCTAGTCGGCCGTGCCGGCATTAAGAGCGCCTATTGCGGATCGCGTCGGAGAACGGACGCGGGGCGCGCTTTAGCACGCTAGCGTCCGTCGTGGAACAGGTGCCAAGCGGAAGGATGCTAGCCCAGCTGAACCCCGATAACGGAAGCGCACGAGGCCACGATCGATCAGCTTTCGGCGATCCGGTAGCCGATTCCGAGTTCCGTCAGGATGACCTTGGGATCATCGGGATCGTCTTCGATCTTCTGGCGAAGCTGTCCGATATAGACGCGCAGGTACTGAGTGTCCTGGCCGTGCGCGGGTCCCCAAACGGCGGTGAGTAGTTGTCTATGCGTCATCACCTTGCCCGCATGCCGCGTCAGACAGGCGAGCAGCTCAAACTCCTTTGGCGTCAACTTCACTTCGACGCCGGAGCGCGTCGCTCTGCGGCGGATAGTGTCGATCTCCAGCGCGCCGATGCGGGCGACGGTCGCCTCGCCTTGCGATTGGCGGCGATGGCGCAGCGCCGCCCGCAGTCGTGCCATCAGCTCGCCGACGCCGAATGGCTTGTTGACGAAATCGTCGGCGCCGAGGTCGAGCGCTTCGATCTTTTCGGCTTCGCGCTCGCGCGCCGACAGCACGATGATCGGCACCTGCGACCACTGCCGCACCTCGCGGATCACGTCCTTGCCGTCCCCGTCCGGCAGACCGAGATCGAGCACGACGACGTCCGGCGGCTCTTTGGCGATGCGTTTCAGGGCCTCCGCGAGCGTCGCCGCGCTGGCCACCTCGTAGTCGTTGGCTTCCAGCGCCGGCTTGAGGAAGCGCAGGATGGCCGGCTCGTCGTCGACCACGAGGACGCGCGGCTTGCCGGTCATGGCGGATGCCTCCTCGCGCGGAAACTTCAGCGTCAAGCGCGTGCCGCGGCCGTCGGAGACGGGGCTCACGCGTCGATGCGCCCGCCGTGCGCATCCATGATGCCCTTGGCGATGGCCAACCCGAGGCCGGTGCTTTCGCCGCCATCGGCGTGCACTCGCTCGCAGCGTCGCGCGCATGCACGAATTTTTCAAACACGTGCGGCAGCAGGTCGGGGCGTATGCCGCCACCATCGTCGGTGACGCGCAAGAGTGACGGACGTCGGCGACACCTCGGCGTCGATGACGACGTGCGTCTCGGCCGGCGTGTGCGCAACGGCGTTGGCGACCACGTTGCCGAGCGCCTGCTCGACGAGCTTGGCGTCGGCATGCACCATCGGCAGATCGTCGGGCAGCTGCACGTCGATGCGTCTGCTTGGCGCCGTGCCGGCGCGCGGCGTCGGCGGCGCGCTGCGACGATCTCGCGCAGGTCGACCCAGTCGCGCCGCACCTCCAGCGCGCCGGCATCGATACGCGTCATGGCCAGCAGGTTGCGCACCATTTCGATCGAGGCCCTTCGGTCTCGTCGCGGATATCGGCGAGCAGATTGTTGCGGTCGCCTGGTCGCCGAGCTTGTCGCCGTAGTCGATGAGGCTCGTCGCCGAGCCGAGGATCGAGGCGAGCGGCGTGCGGAAGTCGTGCGATATCGACGCCAGCAGCGTGTTGCGCACGCGCTCGGTCTCGGTCGGCGCTACGCGCCGCCACCATCTCGCGTGCCGAGCGAAGCGCGATCGAGCGCCGCCGCCGTCTGCTCGGCGAGCGTGTCGAGCAGCGTGCGCGCCTCCGCGATCGAGCGTGGCGCCGTTCTCGTCGCGGCCGACGCCGACGACGCCGAATGCCGCGCGACGCTGTCTTCAGCGGCAGGAACAGCCACGGCACCGCGGGCAGCGTCGCCGTATCGGCGCCCGCCGGCTCGTCGTGCTCGAACGCCCAGCGTGCCGCCGTCATCGAAGCCGTGTCGAGCGCGTCTTCCGGCGGCCAAGCTGCACGCAACTCCAATTCGCCATCGACGGAGAGCAGCACCACCGCCGGCCGCCCCAGGCTGGTATGGATCTCCGCGACCGCCGCCTCCGGAATGTCATCGTAGGAGGCGACGCCCGACAGCCGGCGCGAGAATTCATACAGCCGCCGCGTCGCGCGCATGCGCTGCACGGCCAGCTGCGCCTGCTCGCGGATGCGCCCCGCCATGGTCGACGTGACGACGGAGATCGCCAGAAAGATGAAGAGAGCCAGCAGCTCATGCGGCCTAGCGATAGTAAAGGTGTAGAGAGGCTCGATGAAAAACAGGTTGTAGGCGAGGAACGACAGCACGGAGGCGTAGACCGCCGGCCAGATGCCGAAGGTGACGGCGGAGAACACGACCGCCATCAGGAAGATCATCGAGATGTTGGGGAATGTCGTCAGCTGCGTCAGCACTTGACCGACGCCGACGGCGGCGGCGACGGCCACCGTCGACCAGACCAGCGGCGCGATGGCAAGATTGGCCGACGCCGGCAGCGTGGCGCGAGACGGGCGCCGCGCTTCGCGCTTCGAGCCGGTAATCACGTGCACCGCGACGCCGTCGGCGCGCCGCAACAGCTCGTGCGGCAGCGAGCGGCGCAACAGCTCGGTGAGGAAGCCGCCGCGCGAGCGGCCGAGCACGATCTGCGTCACGTTCTCGAACTTCGAGAAGCGCAGGATCTCGCCGGCGATGTCACTGGCTGCCAGTGTCGTCGTCTCGGCGCCGAGCGAGCGCGCCAGCTTCATCGCCGCATCGACGTGGCGGCGGTCGGCCAGTCGTTCAGCTGCTCGCCGGGTTCTTCCACGGTGACGGCAATCCACGGCGCATCCATCACGTCGGCCAGGCGCTTGGCGGCGCGCACGATCGAGGTTGCGTCACTGTCGGGTCCGACGCAGGCAAGGATGCGCTCGCCCGCCGGCCACGGCCCCTCGATCGCCTGCGCGCGCATGTGGTCAATGAGGTCGGCGTCGATGCGCTCGGCCGCCCGCCGCAGCGCCAGCTCGCGCAGCGCCGTCAGGTTCTCCGGCTTGAAGAAGCGCTTGCGCGCCCGATCCGCCATGTCGGGCACGTAGACCTTGCCCTCGGCGAGGCGCTTCAGCAGCTCGTCGGTCGGCAGGTCGACGAGCACGATCTCGTCGGCGTCCTCGAACACGTGATCGGGAACGGTTTCGCGCACCCTGACGCTGGTGATGCGCTGCAGGATGTCGTTGAGGCCTTCGAGATGTTGGACATTGAGCGTCGTCCACACGTCGACGCCGGCGGCTAGCAGCTCCTCGACGTCCTGCCAGCGCTTCGGATGGCGGCTGCCGGGAATGTTGGTGTGCGCCAGCTCGTCGAGCAGCAGCAGGCTTCGGCCGTCGCGCCAGCGCCTTGTCGATATCGAACTCGCTGAGGATCTTGTTGACGTAGATGACCGGCTTGCGCGGGATGACCTCGAGGCCCGCAAGCAGCGCCTCCGTCTCGCGCCGCCCGTGCGTCTCGACCAGACCGACGACGACGTCGCGGCCTTCGGCCTTGGCGACGTGCGCCGCGCTCAGCATGGCGTACGTCTTGCCGACGCCCGGCGCCGCGCCCAGGAAGATCTTCAGCCGTCCGCGTCCGCCCTTCTTGGCGATGGCGAGGATTGCGTCCGGCGAAGCTCTCTGGGTCGTCGCTGCTGGCATGCTCGATTGAGGTCTGCCTCGCCGGAGTTGCTGTCAAGGCTTAAGGGTATCGAGCGCGAGATTGAGCCGCAGGACATTGACGCGCGGCTCGCCCAGCAGTCCTAGCGCGCGACCTTGTACCTCGCCGTTAACGAGGCCCGCGCACCCGGTCCTCGGGTAGCGCGCGGGCCTTGGCGACGCGCGGCACCTGCAGCAGCGCGTTGGCCGGCGTGATGTCGGGATCGAGGCCGCTCGACGAGGTCGTCACGGCATCGACCGGGATCGGCCCGGTGACGCCTTCCTTGTGCAGCTCGTCGACGCTGCCCTGCACGCGGTCGAGCAGCTTCTTGGTGATGGGGCCGAGGTTGGAGCCGGTCGAGGCCGCCGCGTTGTATGGCGCATCGATCGTCTTCGAGGCATCGGCCGGGTCGGCCCCGCTGGTCGCCGACGGCCGCGGGTGGAAGTAGCGCTCGGTGGTGAACGACTGGCCGACGAGGCTCGAGCCGACCACCTTGCCGTCCTTCTCGACGAGGCTGCCGAGCGCCTGGTCCTGCATCATCACCCAGCCGATGCCGGTGATCGCCAGCGGGTAGACGACGCCGGTGAGCAGCGTGAAGGCGAGCAGCATGACCGTTGCGGCGCGAAGATTGTGAAGCATGTGTGCGTCCTCCTTAGACGAGGCCGAGGCCGGCGACCGCGAGGTCGATGAGCTTGATGCCGATGAACGGAGCGATGAGGCCGCCGAGGCCGTAGACGAGCAGGTTGCGCCGCAGCAGCGCCGCAGCACCGACCGGCCGGTAGGCGACGCCCTTCAAGGCGAGCGGGATCAGCGCCACGATGATCAGCGCGTTGAAGATGACGGCCGACAGGATGGCGCTCTCCGGCGTCGCCAGCTCCATGATGTTGAGCGCGCCGAGCTCGGGCAACGACGCGACGAACAGCGCCGGGATGATGGCGAAGTACTTCGCCACGTCGTTGGCGATGGAGAACGTCGTCAGCGAACCGCGCGTCATCAGCAGCTGCTTGCCGATCTCGACCACCTCGATGAGCTTGGTCGGATTGGAATCGAGATCGACCATGTTGCCGGCTTCGCGCGCCGCCTGCGTGCCCGACTGCATGGCGACCGCGACGTCGGCCTGTGCCAGCGCCGGGGCGTCGTTGGTGCCGTCGCCGCACATGGCGATCAGCCGGCCCTGCGCCTGCTCCTCGCGGATGTAGCGCAGCTTGTCCTCGGGCGTCGCCTCGGCGACGAAGTCGTCGACGCCGGCTTCCGAGGCGATGGCCGCCGCGGTGACGGGATTGTCGCCGGTGATCATCACCGTCTTGATGCCCATGCGGCGCAGCTGCGCGAAGCGCTCCTTGATGTCCGGCTTGACGACGTCCTTCAGGTGGATGACGCCGAGCAGGCGTCCGCCGTCCGTCAGGCCGAGCGGCGTGCCGCCAGAGCGGGCGATGCGTTCGACGGCGGCGCGGAACGCCGGCGGCTCGACGACGCCGCCGCCGTTGCCCGCCGCATTGGCGAACTTCAGCACGGCATCGACGGCGCCCTTGCGCAGCTTGCGGCCGTCGAGGTCGACGCCCGACAGCCGCGTCGTCGCCGAGAACTCGATGAAGCCGGACTGCGGACGCGAAGCCGGCATGGCGGCGCGGTACTTCTCCTGCGTCAGCGTCACGATGGAGCGGCCCTCCGGCGTCTCGTCGGCGAGGCTGGCGAGCAGCGCCGCCTCGGCAGCTTCGCGCTCGGAAACGCCGGGCACCGGGATCACTTCCGTCGCCATGCGGTTGCCGAAGGTGATGGTGCCGGTCTTGTCGAGCAGCAGCGTGTCGACGTCGCCGGCGGCTTCCACCGCGCGGCCCGACATGGCGAGCACGTTGAACTGCAGCAGGCGGTCCATGCCGGCGATGCCGATGGCCGACAGGAGCCCGCCGATGGTGGTCGGGATGAGCGTGACGAGCAGCGCCACCAGCACCGTGACGGCGATCGTCGTGCCGGAGTAGGCGCCGAGCCCGGTCAGCGTCACCACGGCGACGAGGAACACGATCGTCATGCCGGCCAGCAGGATGTTGAGGGCGATCTCGTTCGGCGTCTTCTGCCGCTCGGCGCCTTCCACGAGGGCGATCATGCGGTCGAGGAACGACGAGCCGGGCGAGGAGGTGATGCGCACCACGATCCAGTCGGACAGCACGGTGGTGCCGCCGGTGACGGCCGAGCGGTCGCCGCCGGCCTCGCGGATGACGGGCGCCGACTCGCCGGTGACGGCCGCCTCGTTCACCGAGGCAACGCCCTCGATGATGTCGCCGTCGCCGGGGATCAGCTCGCCGGCGACCACCACTACGGTGTCGCCGGGGCGCAAGTCGAGCGCCGAGACCGTCTGATACCGGCTGCGATCCTTCGGATCGGCGAGCCGCTTGGCGGTGGCGTCGGTGCGCGTCTTGCGCAGCGCGTCGGCCTGGGCGCGCCCGCGCCCTTCGGCGATGGCCTCGGCGAAGTTGGCGAACAGCACCGTGAACCACAGCCACGCGGCGATCTGGCCGCTGAACGCCGCCGGCTGCCCGGTGAGCAGGTCGCGCACGAACAGCACGGTGACGAGCGCCGACACGACGGCGGTGACGAAGATCACCGGATTGCGCACCAGCACGCGCGGATCGAGCTTGCGGAAGGCATCGGCGACGGCGCGCCCCAGCAGCGCCTGGTCGAACGAAGCGGCTTTGTAGCGCTTACGGAGCATGGATGAAGTCTCCTGCATGGAACGCTCAGTAGGTCTTGCCGGCGAGCATCTGGAAGTGCTCGACGATCGGGCCAAGCGCGAGCGCGGGGAAGAATTCGAGGCCGCTGACGATGACGATGACGCCGGTCAGCAGGGCGACGAACAGAAGGCCGTGGGTCGGGAAGGTGCCGGCCGACGGGGCCAGCTTCGGCTTGGCCGCCAGCGAGCCGGCGATGGCCATGACCGGCACGATGATGCCGAAGCGGCAGGCGAGCATGGCGATGCCGAGCGTCGTGTCGTACCAGGGCGCGTTGGCGGTGAGGCCGGCGAAGGCCGAGCCGTTGTTGCCGGCCGCCGACGAGAAGGCATAGAGGATTTCCGTGTAGCCGCGCGGGCCGGGGTTGGCGAGGCCGGCCAGCGCCACCGGCAGCACGGCCGAGACGGCGCTGAAGCCGAGGATGAACACCGGCATGATGAGGATGGCCAGCATCGCCATCTTCACTTCCTTGGCCTCGAGCTTCTTGCCGAGATACTCCGGCGTGCGCCCCACCATGAGGCCGGCGACGAACATGGCGATGATGGCGAACACCACGATGCCGTAGAGGCCGGAGCCGACGCCGCCGGGCACCACCTCGCCGATCTGGATCAGCACCAGCGGCACGAGGCCGCCGAGCGGCATGTAGGAGTCGTGCATGGAGTTGACCGAGCCGTTCGACGCGCCGGTCGTGAAGGTCGCCCAGGTCACCGATTGCGGGATGCCGAAGCGGACCTCCTTGCCTTCCATGTTGCCGCCGTCGATGCCCATGGCGTGCATCAACGGATTGCCGCCCGCTTCCGCCCAGTAGGCGATGGCGCAGCCGGCCACCATGAACAGCATCATCACGCCGAGCAGCGCCCAGCCCTCGCGCTCGCGCGCCGATCATGCGGCCGAAGGTGACGGCGAGGCCAAGGGCGAGCGCGAGGATCGCCCACACCTGGATGATGTTGCGTCCAGATGTTGGGGTTCTCGTAGGGGTGCGCCGAGTTGACGTTGAAGAAGCCGCCGCCGTTGGTGCCGAGCTGCTTGATGGCGATCTGGCTGGCGACGGGGCCCTGCGCGATCGTCTGCTTGGCGCCTTCGAGCGTCGTCGCGTCGACGTATTGGCTGAGGTTCTGCGGCACGCCGAACGCGATGAGCGCGAACGCGACCACGATCGACAACGGCAGCAGCACGTAGAGCGTGACGCGCGTGAGATCGACCCAGAAGTTGCCGACGGTCGTCGCCTTGGCGCGGCCGAACGCGCGCGCCAGCGGCACGACGACGGCCATGCCGGTCGCCGCCGAGACGAAGTTCTGCACGGTGAGGCCGACCATCTGGCTGAAGTAGGACAGCGTCGTCTCGCCGCCGTAGCTCTGCCAGTTGGTGTTGGTGACGAACGACACCGCCGTGTTGAACGCCAGGTGCTCGCTCATCCCGCCGAAGCCCTGCGGGTTGAGCGGTAGAACGTCCTGCAGCCGCAGGATTGCGTACAGCAGCACGAAGCCGGCGGCGTTGAACAACAGCAGCGCCGAGGCGTATTGGAGCCAGGTCTGCTCGCGCGTCTCGTCGACGCCGGCGAGCGAGTAGAACCGCCCCTCGATGGGGCGCAGCGCCGGATGCAGGAACGTGCGCCTGCCTTCCAGCACCGATGCCATGAAGACGCCCAGCGGTCGCGCCGTCGCGACGACGAGCACGAGCATGAGGGCGATCTGAAGCCAGCCGTTGAGTGTCATGGGAGCGTCCTAGTCAGTGTTGCGCGCCGGCGCGCGCGGATCCTCACAGCTTCTCTGGGTAGAGGAGCGCGAAGACGAGATAGACCGCGATGAGAAGGGCGACGATGCCGCCTAGGATGAGATCGAACATGGGGCGCCTCAGGCTTTTGCCGCCCAGCGGGCGTACAGTTGCATCAGGCCGAAGAGGCCGAGCCCAAGCGCCAGGTAGATGAGATCCAACATTGAGATTGCTCCTGCCGACTTCGACGATCAGGAGCTAGGGCCCGCCGGATAAAGATGCGATGCGGAATGTGCGCTGGCCGCATAAGGACGGAATAAAGATGCCGCGCGGTTGCCGCCGCGGTCGTCGGAAACTCGCGACAGAACGATCCTAGGGGCTACTTGGCGGGCAGTGGCGGGGCCCGCCCGAAGAGCCAGAAGTATGATGCGGTCAGGGCCAGGCCGCGGTACCAGCAGCGCTATCGGAATAAGGATCTCGCTGACACGGGAGCGCCCCCATGAGGGTTGACGCCAACCACGCTGAGGATTGCGGACGAAAGCACCCAACAAATCTGGGCCGCAAACGCGCTGCATGTGCTTGTTGCCGCGGAATCGGCCGACCCACACCAGCGGCACGCCATCGGGCAGCAACAAATCGGCAGTGCCAAGCGCGTGCCCGTGCCGTTCATCGTCAAGAGCCCGGACGACGCTGTGAACATCGCACGCGCACACGCGGCGCGATTGTTTGCGCTCGATCCATCCGGCAATGGTCTGAATGACACCTCCCATGCTGAGCGTGGTGACCGGCAAACCCAGAATGACGACCTCGGTTGACTGGCGCGACATCGTCTCTCCGTGCACCGAAAATTTTGGGCCATGGGACGACTTGCGCAGCGGCTGCCCGGCCGCCGGACGCTAGCGGTGTTCTGACGAAGTAGCTGCGTAAAGGGAGGCTACGGTAAACGCACGCTAACCACTTGATTTGATTGGTGACCCCGGCATGATTTGAACATGCGACCCCCAGATTAGGAATCTGGTGCTCTATCCAGCTGAGCTACGGGGCCCCGTCATGACTTTACATGTACTTATGGAGCCGCGCTACGCGACCGCTGGGGCGCCCCGCCTTGACGATCTCGTCTTGGCGGTGGCCGGGCAGAGCTTCATCAGCGCAACGCTAACGTCGCAGTCGGCCGCGTCGCGCCCACCTAGCATTTAACTAAACTCTCGGCTCTGGGCCGCGCGCGTCTCTTCACTTTGTTCTCCAATGTCGGTTGGAGGATCGGGGGGTTGATGGGGTAATACGGCTTGCCGCCTCAGGCTCGAGGCGCAGGGGCGAAGGGGTAGACATGACTAGACAGGAACTTCAGCGGCTCAGAGCATGGGCAGACGGCAAAATTTCCGCCGGTCAGGAGCCGCGATGGGCCTGGTACCAGCTCATGAAGCTGCGTGAGGCCTTGGACGCCATCATCGGGCAGATGGAAGCGGAAAGTGTCGCGCTCGAAATGGCATCTCTACCTTTGGCGGCAGATGCGGAGCGCGGACCGCGGTTGGTGGTTAGCAACAGCGCACCCGACGTCGTCGCAACCACGCTGTCGGTTGGTGACATCGGGGTCCTGATGTCGATCAAGTCGGCGCGGTCACGCTAGGACCTATTGCTCCTTGAAAGCGCGACTAATCTGATCGTCGAGCGGCTTCAGTAGGTAGGAAAGAGCACTGCGACCACCCGTCTGTGCGAAGACCTCTACCGGCATGCCGGGTACGATCTTGGTGGATCCGAGCCGGGCAATTTCTTGCGGATCGAGAGAGACGCGAACTGTGTAGTAGCGCTGCTCGGTTTTCGGGTCGACCGTTGTGTCAGGCGAGACATTGGTCAAGGTGCCGCTGATGACGGGCGTCGTGCGCTGATCAATGGCGGAGAAACGCAGGCTCACCACCTGCCCCGTGTGCAGCTGGTCAATGTCTTGTGGAGCGACCTTCGCTTCGACCTTGAGGGTGTCCTGGTCAGGCACGATCAGCATGATCGTCTCGCCAGGAGCGACTACGCCACCGACCGTATGTATGATCGATTGATCGACGATACCTGAGCCTGGCGCCCTAACCTCGATTCGCTTCAGCTGGTCCTCTGCCGCGACGCGGCGCTCGATCAGCTCGCCGATCTTTGTATCGGCCTCGCGCATCTCCTTGCCAATCTCGCTGTTCGAGTCTCGATCAACCTGCAATATCTGCAGGTCGGTCTCGGAAATTTTCCCTTTGATTTGCGCCATGGTCGCTATCAGGACGCCATGCTCACCTTCGAGGCGCGCCGCATCTCTCTGCAGCTCGGTGAATCTGGTGACGGGCATCAGCTTCTTGACCCACAGCTCGCGGGCGCCGACGAGCTGCTTCTCAATCAGCTCCATCTCGCGCGTTTTGGCACGCAACTGAAATTCATACCCAGCCAACTCTTCCTTGAGCTGGTCTACGCGCTTGGCGAGCTGGTCCTTCTGGCCGACGCGAGCTACTTGACGCAGCGAAAACAGCTTCCTTTCGCCTTCCATTGTGCGCATGACCTGCGGGTCGCTCATGCGCGACGCGAGCTCTGCCGGTAGCGGTACATTGTCCAGGTCATCGCGCTCGGCCTCCAGCCGCGCCTTCTGCGCGGTGAGTTGATCGAGATCCTTGCTCACGATGGAGAGGTTGGCCTGCGTCAACGTGTGATCCAAACGAACGAGCAGGTCGCCGGCCTTCACCCGGTCACCGTTGCGCGCAAGCACCTCGGTCACTATCCCACCCGTCGGGTGCTGCACCTTCTTGGCATTCGATTCGACAACAACGCTGCCGGCGGCGATCACTGCCCCGGATATTTGCGTGGTCGTAGCCCAAACTACGATGCCCCCCAGGAGGAACACGATGACAGCCAGAGCGGCGCGAATATTGCGGCGCATGGACGTATGGAGCGTGGATTTGTTTTCGCTGGTCATGACGCTAGGCTTACCGTCTCAGGAACGTCGTTGACCGGCTGCTGCAGCGATGGTGACGACGGTCGCGTCACCTGAGGAAGCACCTCGTCCTTGGGACCGAAGACGATGGAGCGGCCTTGATTTATGATGAGAACCATGTCGACGCCGGCCAGTGCGCTCGGCCGGTGCGATACGACGGCGACGATGCCACCGCGCTTGCGGACGCTGAGTATGGCCTGCGTCAGGGCCGCCTCACCATCGGCATCGAGATTCGAATTGGGCTCGTCGAGCACCACCAAGAAGGGATCGCCGTAGAGCGCGCGCGCTAGCGCGATCCTCTGCTTTTGGCCAGCCGAGAGGCCGAGGCCTGGGCCACGGAGCTCAGTGTCGTAGCCGTTGCGAAGGCCAACAATGAGATCGTGGACGCCGGCCGCCTTTGCAGCGGCGACGACTTTGGCCGGATCGGCCGTGGCTTCGAAGCGCGAGATATTCTCGGCGACCGTGCCGGCAAAGAGCTCGACGTCCTGCGGCAGGTATCCGATGTAACGGCCAAGAACCTCTTCGTCCCACTGGTCGAGGGCGGCGCCATCCAAACGCACCTTCCCACGCAACGGCTGCCAGACACCCACGAGAAGCCTCGCAAGGGATGATTTTCCCGCAGCGCTCGGACCGATCACACCGAGGCCCTGGCCAGCCTTCAGCTCGAAATTCACGTCGGCGACCGCGAGCCGATCGCCACCTGGCGGGGTTGCGCTTAGTGCCTCGACCTTGAGCCTGCTGCTTGGCGACGGAAGAGGTTGGCGAACAGAACGCGCCGGCAATGCCTCAAGAAGCGTCGCGAGCCTTTGGCGGCTCTGGCGCGCACCGACAAATCCCTTCCAGTTGGCGATAGCAAGGTCGACCGGGGCGAAAGCGCGCGCGGTCAGGATCGATCCCGCAATAATGATTCCGGCCGTTGCTTCCTGATGAATCACCAGGTAGGCACCCACGCCGAGCACGGCCGATTGCAGCATGACGCGCAAGACTTTGGAGATCGCGCCAAAGCCGCCCGCAACGTCGGCCACCTTGTTCTGGGTCTCGAGGTAGGCAGCGTTTGCCGTCTCCCACCGATCGGCCATGCGCTCGGTCATGCCCATCGCGACCAGCACTTCAGCGTTGCGCCGACCCGTCTCCGCAAGCCCGTGCCGCTCGACGTTGTCTGTCAAAGCCGCCTTTGTCGGGCTGCGCGTCAAACCCTCCGTCATCAGGGTGATCGCAACGAGGATCAGTGCGCCGCACAGAGCCACTGTGCCGAGCAGCGGATGGAATGCGAAGATGACCCCGATGTAAACCGGGATCCAAGGAAGATCGAAGAGTGCGGTGGGTCCCAACCCCGACAAGAAGTTTCGCATGGAATTGAGGTCGCGAAGCGGCTGCAAGCCGTCGCCGCGGCTCGCGACTCTCAGCGGCAAGCGCACGAGGCTCGTGTAGACGCGCCGACTCAACGAGGTGTCAATATACGCGCCGATGCGTACTAGGACGCGCGATCGTATGAGGTCGAGGACGCCCTGAATCGCGAGCAGCATGCCTGTGAGGATGGCGAGACCGACAAGCGTCGGCACGGACCGGCTGGGCAAGACGCGGTCGTATACCTCAAGCATGAACAGCGAACCGGTCAACGTGAGCACGTTGATCACGACCGTTAAGATACCAATTCCGATGAGCGCACCGCGGCAAGCGGCAAGCGCTGCCTGGAGCTCGGATTTCTCAGAGCGGGGCGATTTAGGCGCAGGCGCGCGCGAAGCTGGCGCGCCTGATGTCGCCTCTCGCTCCAAATCGGATGCAACTTGCACAACACTCATACTATGTCACTTCGCTTGCCAAGAACGCTACCTACAGTCGGCCCGTTCGATTACTGCGCTTATCAGGCGGCCTCCGATGATTGGACGGCCAGCGTGGCCACCGTCGGCTCGCCGCCTTTGGGCCGAACCACGATTCTCACGTCCTTGCCGTCCCATTCCCGCTTCGAAAGCTGCTTGAGCATTTCACTCAGCACACGACCCTCTCCGGCGGTCGCCACGACCCAAACAATGTCGCCGGACTTCCATTCACCGGCGCGCGAGAGGAATTGACTTGCCTGCTTCAGATGCCAGCCGCTTGGCGACTTCTTCCGAGACTGTGGCCCACAAGACGGCGCCAACGGGCGTCGTCACATCGCTTCCGTTCGATTGCGCGGTGGCGACTGAGATTTGGCCATTGACAAGCGGCGGCATGACAAGCGCCTCGAGGTCACGAAGAGGCATGCCCCTGTACTCGGACGTGCGCATGAGAAGCATGACGATCTCACCGAAGGTCGCGGATGCGTCCCGAGCTGCGGACATGCTTCGGATGGCTTCAACGTCGCGTTCGGGATGCGCAAGCGGGTTGGCAATTGGCGCGATCGCATCCGCAGCCGAGCGCATGGGCGCCGCGTGCGCGTTCTTGTCGATCGATTTTCTGCCAAAACTCATGGCGCCACTCCCGCGATCCGCGTTCAATTATACGACGCAAGACCTTTTAATTCGCGTTAAGACAATAAGCAGTCGGACGAACTCCATTTGGCACCGGCTGGCTTGCGCCCTGATAGGTGGCGGCGACTTAGCTTTATATCGGCGACGTCCTTAATCTGCGTACTTTCGCGGAAATTTGAAGGGTATTTGCGTTGCCTTAGATATCAAATGGTACACGGCTGTTTCGATATGGTCAGACGCTCAAGCCAAGTGATCATTTAGTGGAACAAGCGTTATGGCCGTTCCGCCGGTCGCGTTGGCCGCGAACTGGAATTCCAGCGCATCGTACTGGCCTTGGAGGGCAATATTGGCTGCGTGCGTGCCATCGGCGATCGTTAGCACGCCACCGTTTCCGTCCGCATTTTCGGTGTATTTCAGCGTTGCCGTGTCAGCAGAAATGTCGGCCAAGAAGATGTGATCGTTTCCGTCGAAGCCGGTAACCGCGCCGGAAAAATGAGCGGAATGCGAGAGCGTCAGCGTGCCGCTCGCGGTGTCGTTGATTGCGACCGTGCTGGCAAACAGGCCGTCGAATACAAATGTGCCGTTGCCGTCAATCACAGCCGATCCGCCGCCTGTGACATCACCCTCGACGGTGACATTGCCGCCGTTGGCCCACAACAGTCCGGAATTGAATATATCGCCATGCACGACGAGGCCGCCGGTACCCGATCGATTCCAGCACACCGGAATTCACAATCGTGTTTGCCCCGGTGTCGATGTCGAGCGCGTTGAAACCGGAAGCAGTGATTGTGCCGTGGTTCACGAGCGTAAGTTGGCCTCCGCCGAGCTGACCTGCGCCAGAGATCAAGTTGTCGACGTTGGTGAACGTCACGCCCGTGTCCGTGCCGAAGATCAGATTGCCGGGGCTGTCCGATAGCAGAAGCGAGCCCCCGCCCTGCAAGGTCAGCCCATGCTGAATGATCTGCAGCTCGGTGATGCCGGTGGTGGCTTCGAGGGCAATCGTGCCGCCGTTGTCGATGATGCCGGAGAACGGCATGATCGAGCCGTTGCTCAGCACCATGCTGCCCGAGTTGATCGTTACCGGCTGCTGGTCGAAGAGGAAGTTCGATGCACCCAGATCTCCCTTGTCGACCCCGACGAAGGTGATACTCATACCGTCGCCCAAGGTGAGCACAGCATTGCCGGCGGCATCGTTGGCGAGGTGCGCCAGAACATCCGCATAGTTCGTCGTGCCGGCAAAGCCGAGCAGGTCGACTTGGTCGTGCGCCACGTCGAAGCTTTTCACGATGTCGTGGCCGATCGGCTGGGCAAAGACCATGAGATCGTTGGCCGACGAGCCGGTCAGATTGTCGTCGCCGGCAAGGGCGAAGATCGGATTGCCCGGAGCATAGGCTTCTACGTTGTCGATGAGCGTGGTGGAGCCGGTCGAACCGTCGGCATTGGTCCAGCTCAGCGTCACGTCGAACGCCATCGCACCCGCGTAGTCAGCGGGGGAAGTAACGGACAGAGCGTTCACGTTGTCGGTGACGACCGTCCACGATCCATCGGCATTGTGGCTGCCCTCGCTGAGGCTCCAGCCTTCCGGCACGCCGGCTACGGTCACCGTGACGGGGCCGGTGTGATCTGCAGGCTGGCTTAGCGCCAGATTGATCGCCTCGCCGGAGGCGCCCGCAGGAGCAATCCGTCCCGCCGAAATCAGTGACGTAACGCTCGTGCCACCGCTGGTCAGCGTTACGCCGGAAAGGTCGACGAGCAGATATTGGGCCGTCGATGCCGGCGTTCCAGTCGAAAGCTGCTCATAGACATAGCTATGCGCAACGCCGCCAATCGTCGCCGTGAATGCGACCGTGGTCCCAGTCGTTCCAATGTCGTTGCGGCTCAGATAGCTTACGACGGCTGCCACGTTCGCGAGTTGACGTCAAGCTCAAAGCGGAGCTGTACAGGAGCCGCATCATCGAACGTCACGATGCCGTTCGAGATCGCGTGCGACTTGATGGTCTGACTTCCGATCTGCAATGTGGACTGCTGGGCGCCAGTGGTGCCGGCGGTGTTTGCAGCCGCGACCGTCGTTCCCTGCAGATCAAGCGTGTCGGATCCGGTCGCAAAGTCCGTGATGACGTCGTACCCGGAGATCGTCCCCGAATTGCCGGAGCCGCCAAGCGTTCCCGCGATTGGCTGGTATTGATGATGAACCGGTCCGCGCCGCGCGCCGCCGGTCATGATATCGGCGCCGGTGCCGCCGGTGATTGTATCGTTGCCGCTGCCGCCGGTGATCGTGTCGGCGCCCGACGAGCCGGTGATGGTGAAAGCCTCGGTCTGGTTGGCGAGGTTCAGCGTCGTCGCGACGGCCGTCAGCGTGACGTTCTCGATATTCGCGATCTGCGCGTCGCTGGTGCTGGTGAAGTTGGCGCCGATATTGAGCGTGTCGGTTCCGCCGCCGCCGTCGAGCAGCGTGTCGTTCTGGGCACCGACGATAATGTCGGCACCGCTGCCGCCAGTGATCGAGTCGACGCCGGACGAACCGGTGATGGTGAAGCCTTCCGTCTGATTGCTCAGATTGACCGTCGCCGCGGCGGTCAGCGTCACGTTCTCGATGTTGACGATCTGCGCGTCGCTGGTGCTCGTGAAGTTGGCGCCGATCCTGAGGGTATCTGTTCCGCCGCCGCCATCGAGCACCTTGTCGTTCTGCGCGCCGACGATGATATCGGCACCCGAGTTGCCGATGATGTAGTCGCTGCCTGCGCCGCCGGTCATCGTCGCCGCGGTGGTCTGATCGTTGACGATGATCGAGTCGCCGGTTCCGGCGGCGGTCAAACGGTTGTGGCGGTTGTGTTATTGGTGAACGTTCACCGTCGCGGTGGCACTGGTTGCCGATCCATCGGTGGCGGTGACCGAGAATGACCCGCTCGAGTGTGGCGTTGTCGGTGATGGTGATGGTGCCGACCGTCCCTACGTTGGCGGCGCCCAATGCTAGTGCCGGTCGCCGAAGTCAACGTGCCGCCAACGACGGTGAGCGCGTTCACGCCGTCGGCTGGCGCCCTCCGGATCGGTGAAGTAGGCCGCCAGAGCCGCCTCGGTAAAGCTGACGGCCCACTCGCGCCTGCGTTGGTGACCAGCGTGAGGGTCGAAGATGTGGCAGAGAATACCGGCGCGTCGTTGACGGCGGTGATGTTGATCGTCGTGCTGTCACTGGCGATCAGATCGCCGCCGGTGCCCGTGTTGCCGTTGTCGTCGACGGTCAGCGTCAGCGTCGCGCTGGCGCTCGGCGTGTCGGTGTTGTCAATGTAGCTGACGGTGCTCGTGCCGTTGGTGTTGAGCAGGGCGTTGATCTGAGCAACGGTTCCCGTCAACGTGACGGACGACGTACCACTGCCCGAGACGACGGCGCCGCTGGTGCCGGCGGTGATGGTGAGGGTGCCCTCGGTGACGGCCAGTGTCACCGTCATCGAGCCGGATCCGGCGTCGGCATCGCTGATCGACAAGCCGGTGTTCTTCAGATTGAGACTCACCTGCTCGGTGGCGGCATAGCTCACCGGCGTGATGGTCGCCACCGGCGCGTCGTTGACCGCCGTGATATTGATGGTCGCCGTGTCGACCGACACGAGGTTGCCGCCGGTGCCGGTGTTGCCGTTGTCGTTGACGGTCAGCGTCAGCGTGGCGCTGGCGCCCGGCGTATCGGTGTTGTCGACGTAGCTGACCGTGCTGGTGGCGTTGGCGTTGAGCAGGTCGTTGATCTGCGCCACGGTGCCGGTGATGGTCACCGACGAGGTGCCGCTGTTCGTAGACGACGGCGCCGCTGCTGCCGGCGGTGATGGTGAGCGTGCCTTCGGTGACCGCCAGGGTCACGGTCATCGAGCTCGAGCCGGCGTCGGCGTCGCTGATCGGCGAGCCCGTTGTTCTTCAGGCTGACGGCCGTCTGCTCGGTGGCCGCGTAGCTCGCCGGCGTGATGGTCGCCACCGGCGCGTCGTTCACCGCCGTGATGGTGATGGTCGCCGTGTCGACGGAGACGAGGCTGCCGCCGGTGCCGGTGTTGCCGTTGTCGTTGACCGTCAGGGTCAGCGTGGCGCTGGCGCCCGGGGTGTCGGTGTTGTCGACGTAGCTGACGGTGCTGGTGGCGTTGGTGTTGAGCAGGTCGTTGATCTGGGCCACGGTGCCGGTGATGGTCACCGACGAGGTGCCGCTGTTCGTCACGACCGCGCCGCTGGTGCCGGCGGTGATGGTGAGGGTGCCCTCGGTGACCGCCAGGGTCACGGTCATCGAGCTGGAGCCGGCGTCGGCGTCGCTGATCGCCAGCCCGTTGTTCTTCAGGCTGACCGCCGCCTGCTCGGTGGCCGCGTAGCTCGCCGGCGTGATGGTGGCCACCGGGCGCGTCGTTGACCGCGGTGATGGTGATGGTCGCCGTGTCGACCGAGACAGGCTGCCGCCGGTGCCGGTGTTGCCGTTGTCGTTGACGGTCAGGGTCAGCGTGGCGGGGCGCCCGGGCGTATCCGTCGCATCGACGTAGCTGACGGTGCTGGTGGCGTTGGCGTTGAGCAGGTCGTTGATCTGCGCCACGGTGCCGGTGATGGTCACCGACGAGGTGCCGCTGTTCGTGACCACGGCGCCGCTGCGTGCCGGCGGTGATGGCGAGGGTGCCTTCGGTGACCGCCAGGGTGACGGTCATCGAGCTCGAGCCGGCGTCGGCATCGCTGATCGACAGGCCGTTGTCCTTCAGGCTGACCGCCACCTGCTCGGTGGCGGCGTAGCTCGCCGGCGTGATGGTCGCCACCGGCGCGTCGTTGACGGCGGTGATGGTGATGGTCGCCGTGTCGACGGAGACGAGGCTGCCGCCGGTGCCGGTGTTGCCGTTGTCGTTGACGGTCAGGGTCAGCGTCGCGGAGGCGCCGGGCGTGTCGGTGTTGTCGACGTAGCTGACGGTGCTGGTGGCGTTGGTGTTGAGCAGGTCGTTGATCTGCGCGACGGTGCCGGTGATGGTCACCGACGAGGTGCCGCTGTTGGTGACCACGGCGCCGCTGGTGCCGGCGGTGATGGTGAGGGTGCCCTCGGTGACCGCCAGGGTGACGGTCATCGAGCTGGAGCCGGCGTCGGCGTCGCTGATCGCCAGCCCGTTGTTCTTCAGGCTGACGCTCATCTGCTCGGTGGCCGCGTAGCTCGCCGGCGTGATGGTCGCCACCGGCGCGTCGTTGACCGCCGTGATGGTGATGGTCGCCGTGTCGACGGAGACAGGCTGCCGCCGGTGCCGGTGTTGCCGTTGTCGTTGACGGTCAGCGTCAGCGTGGCGATGGCGCCGGGGTATCGGTGCGTCGACGTAGCTGACGGTGCTGGTGGCGTTGGCGTTGAGCAGGTCGTTGATCTGCGCCACGGTGCCGGTGATGGTCACCGACGACGTGCCGCTGTTCGTGACCACGGCGCCGCTGGTGCCGGCGGTGATGGTGAGGGTGCCCTCGGTGACCGCCAGGGTGACGGTCATCGAGCTGGAGCCGGCGTCGGCGTCGCTGATCGACAGCCCGTTGTTCTTCAGGCTGACGCTGACCTGCTCGGTGGCCGCGTAGCTCACCGGCGTGATGGTCGCCACCGGCGCGTCGTTGACCGCGGTGATGTTGATGGTCGCCGTGTCGACCGAGACGAGGTTGCCGCCGGTGCCGGTGTTGCCGTTGTCGTTGACGGTCAGCGTCAGCGTGGCGGAGGCGCTCGGGGTATTGGTGTTGTCGACGTAGCTGACGGTGCTGGTGGCGTTGGCGTTGAGCAGGTCGTTGATCTGCGCCACGGTGCCGGTGATGGTCACCGACGAGGTGCCGCTGTTCGTGACACGCGCGCCGCTGGTGCCGGCGGTGATGGTGAGCGTGCCCTCGGTGACCGCCAGGGTGACGGTCATCGAGCTGGAGCCGGCGTCGGCGTCGCTGATCGACAGCCCGTTGTTCTTCAGGCTGACGGCTCACCTGCTCGGTGGCCGCGTAGCTCACCGGCGTGATGGTCGCCACCGGCGCGTCGTTGACCGCGGTGATGGTGATGGTCGCGGTGTCGACGGAGACGAGGCTGCCGCCGGTGCCGGTGTTGCCGTTGTCGTTGACCGTCAGCGTCAGCGTCGCGGAGGCGCCCGGCGTGTCGGTGTTGTCGACGTAGCTGACGGTGCTGGTGGCGTTGGCGTTGAGCAGGGCGTTGATCTGCGCCACGGTGCCGGTGATGGTCACCGACGACGGTGCCGCTGTTCGTGACGACGGCGCCGCTGCTGCCGGCGGTGATGGTGAGGGTGCCCTCGGTGACCGCCAGGGTGACGGTCATCGAGCTGGAGCCGGCGTCGGCGTCCGCTGATCGACGAGGCCGTTGTTCTTCAGGCTGACGGCTGACCTGCTCGGTGGCCGCGTAGCTCACCGGCGTGATGGTCGCCACCGGCGCGTCGTTGACCGCGGTGATGGTGATGGTCGCGGTGTCGACGCGAGACGAGGCTGCCGCCGGTGCCGGTGTTGCCGTTGTCGTTGACCGTCAGCGTCAGCGTGCGGAGGCGCCGGGCGTATTGGTGTTGTCGACGTAGCTGACGGTGCTGGTGGCGTTGGCGTTGAGCAGGTCGTTGATCTGCGCCACGGTGCCGGTGATGGTCACCGACGAGGTGCCGCTGTTGGTGACCACGGCGCCGCTGCGTGCCGGCGGTGATGGCGAGGGTGCCCTCGGTGACCGCCAGGGTGACGGTCATCGAGCTGGAGCCGGCGTCGGCGTCGCTGATGGCGAGGCCGTTGTTCTTCAGGCTGACGGCCGCCTGCTCGGTGGCCGCGTAGCTCACCGGCGTGATGGTCGCCACCGGCGCGTCGTTGACCGCGGTGATCGTGATCGTCACGGTGTCGGTGTCCTGCTCACTGTTTGCAGCCCCAGACAGTCCCGGATCGATCCCCGTATTGCCGTGGTCGTTGGTGGTTATGGTCAGCGCATCGCTGCCGTTGAAGTCAGACGTTCCCCTGTAAATGACGTTGTTGGCCGCGGCCAGCGTCGCGTTGATCTGCGCGATTGAGCCGGTCAGCGTGACCGAGTTGGTGCCACTGCCGGATACGCTTGCGCCTCCAGCCGAGGACACTGTCAGCGTGCCATGCGCCACCGACAACGTAGTGGTAACGTTGGTTGCGCTGCCGGCATCCGCATCACTGATCGATAGTCCGGTGACGGCAAGGTTAGTATCTTCGGCGACTGTCTGCGCGCCTGGCGCCGTGTTTACGGGGGCGTCGTTCACGGCCAGAACCGCCGTGGCGGAGGTATCGAGCTCCTCGAAGTTCCCGCCGGAGTAGCTGCTGATGCCGATCACCGCGTCAGCTGTGGCGGCAAACGATGCCGAAGTGCCGCTGGTGGCGCCGACAGCTATAGTGATGCTCGCCCCGTTCGACAGGTTGACAATCAGGTCGCTGCCGGTAACCGCGTGATCCACATGCGCGGTGATGGTGGCGGTGCCGGGAGCACTGCCAGCCACTGCGTCATCTAGCGTGACCGTGGCCGCGGTGACGGTGTCGGACACGTTGGCGGTGGCGGTGGCGGTGCCGACGACCAGGCTCTCGAAGCCGCCGCCGGTGACGCCGGTGATGGAGGCCGTCAGGCTGGAGGCGTCGCTGTAGACGTCCTCGCCGTTGCTCGCGGCGATGACCAGCGTGCCGGTGGTGGCCCCGTCGGCAATGGTGATGTCGCCCTGGTCGGTGTGGATGGTGGTGACGCCGTGCGAGGCGTCCGACAGCGTGGCCGTGAACACGTAGTCGACGCCGGCGCCTTCATCGACGGTCGAGGCGGTCAGGCTGACCGTGGCGGCGGTGACCGTATCGGTGACGTTGGCGGTGGCGGTGGCGGTGCCGACGACGAGGCTCTCGAAGCCGCCGCCGGAGACGCCGGTGATGGAGGCCGTCAGGCTGGAGGCGTCGCTGTAGACGTCCTCGCCGTTGTTGGCGGCGATGGTCAGCGTGCCGGTGGTGGCCCCGTCGGCAATGGTGATGTCGCCCTGGTCGGTGTGGATGGTCGTGACGCCGTGCGAGGCGTCCGACAGCGTGGCGGTGAACACGTAGTCGACGCCGGCGCCTTCATCGACGGTGGAGGCGGTGAGGTTGACCGTGGCGGCGGTCGACCGTATCGGTGACGTTGGCGGTGGCCGTGGCGGTGCCGACGGCGAGGCTCTCGAAGCCGCCGCCGGCTGACGCCGGTGATGGAGGCCGTCAGGCTGGAGGCGTCGCTGTAGACGTCCTCGCCGTTGCCGGCGGCGATGACCAGGGTGCCGGTGGTGGCCCCATCGGCAATGGTGATGTCGCCCTGGTCGGTGTGGATGGTCGTGACGCCGTGCGAGGCGTCCGACAGCGTGGCGGTGAACACGTAGTCGACGCCGGCGCCTTCATCGACGGTCGAGGCGGTGAGGCTGACCGTGGCGGCGGTCACCGTATCGGTGACGTTGGCGGTGGCCGTGGCGGTGCCGACGACGAGGCTCTCGAAGCCGCCGCCGGCTGACGCCGGTGATGGAGGCGGTCAGGCTGGAGGCGTCGCTGTAGACGTCCTCGCCGTTGCCCGCGGCGATGATCAGGGTGCCGGTGGTGGCCCCGTCGGCGATGGTGATGTCGCCCTGGTCGGTGTGGATGGTGGTGACGCCGTGCGAGGCGTCCGACAGCGTGGCGGTGAACACGTAGTCGACGCCGGCGCCTTCATCGACGGTCGAGGCGGTGAGGCTGACCGTGGCGGCGGTGACGGTGTCGGTGACGTTGGCGGTGGCCGTGGCGGTGCCGACGACGAGGCTCTCGAAGCCGCCGCCGGAGACGCCGGTGATGGAGGCCGTCAGGCTGGAGGCGTCGCTGTAGACGTCCTCGCCGTTGTTGGCGGCAATGGCCAGGGTGCCGGTGGTGGCCCCGTCGGCAATGGTGATGTCGCCCTGGTCGGTGTGGATGGTGGTGACGCCGTGCGAGGCGTCCGACAGCGTGGCGGTGAACACGTAGTCGACGCCGGCGCCTTCATCCACCGTGGAGGCGGTGAGGTTGACCGTGGCGGCGGTCACGGTATCGGTGACGTTGGCCGTGGCCGTGGCGGTGCCGACGACGAGGCTCTCGAAGCCGCCGCCGGAGACGCCGGTGATGGAGGCCGTCAGGCTGGAGGCGTCGCTGTAGACGTCCTCGCCGTTGTTGGCGGCGATGATCAGCGTGCCGGTGGTGGCCCCGTCGGCAATGGTGATGTCGCCCTGGTCGGTGTGGATCGTCGTGACGCCGTGCGAGGCATTCGACAGCGTGGCGGTGAACACGTAGTCGACGCCGGCGCCCTCATCGACGGTCGAGGCGGTGAGGCTGACGCGTGGCGGCGGTGACGGTATCGGTGACGTTGGCGGTGGCCGTGGCGGTGCCGACGACGAGGCTCTCGAAGCCGCCGCCGGCTGACGCCGGTGATGGAGGCCGTCAGGCTGGAGGCGTCGCGTAGACGTCCTCGCCGTTGTTGGCGGCGATGGTCAGCGTGCCGGTGGTGGCCCCGTCGGCAATGGTGATGTCGCCCTGGTCGGTGTGGATGGTGGTGACGCCGTGCGAGGCGTCCGACAGCGTGGCGGTGAACACGTAGTCGACGCCGGCGCCTTCATCGACGGTCGAGGCGGTGAGGCTGACGGTGGCGGCGGTGACGGTGTCGATGACGTTGGCGGTGGCCGTGGCGGTGCCGACGACGAGGCTCTCGAAGCCGCCGCCGGAGACGCCGGTGATGGAGGCCGTCAGGCTGGAGGCGTCGCTGTAGACGTCCTCGCCGTTGTTGGCGGCAATGACCAGCGTGCCGGTGGTGGCCCCATCGGCAATGGTGATGTCGCCCTGATCGGTGTGGATGGTCGTCACGCCGTGCGAGGCATCCGACAGCGTGGCGGTGAACACGTAGTCGACGCCGGCGCCTTCATCGACGGTCGAGGCGGTGAGGCTGACCGTGGCGGCGGTGACGGTATCGGTGACATTGGCGGTGGCGGTGGCGGTGCCGACGACGAGGCTCTCGAAGCCGCCGCCGGTGACGCCGGTGATGGAGGCCGTCAGGCTGGAGGCGTCGCTGTAGACGTCCTCGCCGTTGTTGGCGGCAATGGTCAGCGTGCCGGTGGTGGCCCCGTCGGCAATGGTGATGTCGCCCTGATCGGTGTGGATGGTCGTGACGCCGTGCGAGGCACCGAGAGAGCGTGGCGGTGAACACGTAGTCGACGCCGGCGCCCTCATCGACGGTCGAGGCGGTGAGGTCGACCGTGGCGGCGGTGACGGTGTCGGACACGTTGGCGGTGGCCGTGGCGGTGCCGACGACGAGGCTCTCGAAGCCGCCGCCGGTGACGCCGGTGATGGAGGCCGTCAGGCTGGAGGCGTCGCTGTAGACGTCCTCGCCGTTGTTGGCGGCGATGGTCAGCGTGCCGGTGGTGGCCCCGTCGGCAATGGTGATGTCGCCCTGATCGGTGTGGATGGTGGTGACGCCGTGCGAGGCATCCGACAGCGTGGCGGTGAACACGTAGTCGACGCCGGCGCCTTCATCGACGGTCGAGGCAGTGAGGCTGACCGTGGCATCGGTGACGGTATCGGCGACGTTGGCGGTGGCGGTGGCGGTGCCGACGACGAGGCTCTCGAAGCCGCCGCCGGAGACGCCGGTGATGGAGGCCGTCAGGCTGGAGGCGTCGCTGTAGACGTCCTCGCCGTTGTTGGCGGCGATGATCAGCGTGCCGGTGGTGGCCCCGTCGGCGATGGTGATGTCGCCCTGGTCGGTGTGGATCGTCGTCACGCCGTGCGAGGCGCTGGAGAGCGTGGCGGTGAACACGTAGTCGACGCCGGTGCCTTCATCGACGGTCGAGGCGGTGAGGTTGACGCGTGGCGGCGGTGACGGTGTCGCGACACGTTCGCCGTCGCCGTGGCGGTGCCGACGACGAGGCTCTCGAAGCCGCCGCCGCTGACGCCGGTGATGGAGGCGGTCAGGCTGGAGGCGTCGCTGTAGACGTCCTCGCCGTTGTTGGCGGCGATGGTCAGCGTGCCGGTGGTCGCCCCGTCGGCAATGGTGATGTCGCCCTGATCGGTGTGGATGGTCGTGACGCCGTGCGAGGCACTGGAGAGCGTGGCGGTGAACACGTAGTCGACGCCGGCGCCTTCATCGACGGTCGAGGCGGTGAGGTCTGACCGTGGCGGCGGTGACGGTATCGGTGACGTTCGCGGTGGCGGTGGCGGTGCCGACGACGAGGCTCTCGAAGCCGCCGCCGCTGACGCCGGTGATGCTGGCCGTCAGGCTGGAGGCGTCGCTGTAGACGTCCTCGCCGTTGCTGGCGGCAATGATCAGCGTGCCGGTGGTGGCCCCGTCGGCGATGGTGATGTCGCCCTGATCGGTATGGATGGTCGTGACGCCGTGCGAGGCACTGGAGAGCGTGGCGGTGAACACGTAGTCGACGCCGGTGCCTTCATCGACGGTCGAGGCGGTGAGGTCGACCGTGGCGGCGGTGACGGTATCGCTGACGTTGGCGGTGGCGGTGGCGGTGCCGACGACGAGGCTCTCGAAGCCGCCGCCGCTGACGCCGGTGATGCTGGCGGTGAGGCTGGAGGCGTCGCTGTAGACGTCCTCGCCGTTGTTGGCGGCGATGGTCAGCGTGCCGGTGGTCGCCCCATCGGCAATGGTGATGTCGCCCTGGTCGGTGTGGATGGTGGTGACGCCGTGCGAGGCAGCCGACAGCGTCGCGGTGAACACGTAGTCGACGCCGGCGCCTTCATCGACGGTGGAGGCGGTGAGGCTGACCGTGGCGGCGGTGACGGTGTCGCTGACACGTTGGCGGTGGCGGTGGCGGTGCCGACGACGAGGCTCTCGAAGCCGCCGCCGGAGACGCCGGTGATGGACGCCGTCAGGCTGGAGGCGTCGCTGTAGACGTCCTCGCCGTTGTTGGCGGCGATGACCAGCGTGCCGGTGGTGGCCCCGTCGGCAATGGTGATGTCGCCCTGATCGGTGTGGATGGTCGTCACGCCGTGCGAGGCACTGGAGAGCGTGGCGGTGAACACGTAGTCGACGCCGGCGCCTTCATCGACGGTGGAGGCGGTGAGGTCGACCGTCGCGGTGATGCCGGCGGCGGCGGTGGCGGTGGCGGCGCCGACCACCAGGCTCTCGCCACTGGTCGCAATTGTACCCGAGCCAGAAACCGCCTCTGTTGAGGCTTCGGATGTTGACGTCGCGTCGCCCGGGAGTGGCGCCTCCGTCTCGCGTGCGATCAGGCTGTCGATCAACGACTGGGACGTACCGCTGCCGGACACCCCCGCGAACGGATGCCGCGGACTGATCTAAGGCAACCGGCTTTGTAACGGCAGCCGCCGCAGCTACGTCGTGACCCGGGGAACGCGTGGCGGCGCTCGCCCCATCCGAAGTCGTAGAAGAAGTCGTAGAACTCGCGAGCTGATCTTTGCCACCACGTGGGTGACCATGCTCGGCCGGTGCCTTCGTCAGCGGCGCGGCGCCGGCGCTGTCGGCGAGAAGGACCAATCCAGCAGATGTGAGGGCGACGCCGTCGAAATTGAGGCCAGCGGAACGTGCCAGCGCTTTGACGTCCAGCTCGCGCGCGCGGTCGCGGGTAACGCCTTTCCGGGCCTTTTTGGGGATGTGTTTAGTCATGGCAATGGGGTAGCGCCAAATGGTCCACTAATGGTTCTCAATCTCTTCTCCCGATCCATGAAATTCAGTATAAGGAAAAGCAATTGTCACTTTTGAACCCCGTCCATTCGCGTTCAGGCAATTCACGTCCCTGCGGCGGCGCCAAATGTTCCAGAACGCGACACCCGTAAACACCTGCGTTCCTATACTGGTTTGAGCGAAGCTTTGCTGAATGGTATTGCTGAAAGGTATTTCAAAATCATTCCTCGATGAGCTGATAATGACGTTGCCACGATGCCCCGGGGGCCATCGGGTTAAATCATCGACAATACCTATTCAAATGCTGGCGTTGCCTTTGAAGGATGCACAATCGCGATGTGCGTAGCTGAGCTGGCGCGTTACTCAGCAGGCCGCTCTCGACGACGAGCGGGCAAATCTTCCAAGCAACCGAATGCCGGGGAACCAGAAATCATGTTGATGTCGGAGATGGCAGCCGATAGTCCATGCGGTCTTAGTAGGTTCGACGCCGACCAACGTTTGACGGCGTGCAATGGCATATATCGCCAGATCTATAATCTGCCCGAGCGTTTGGCGCAGCCCGGCACGCCGCTCATGGAGATCGTGCGTTATTTTCTCGAGAATGAGACCGGGATCGCACATCCTGAAGCGCTTGCAGATGCCCGCCAGTGGATTGCCCGACATCTCGAACTGCTGGCCCTCGGCGCTTCGTCGGCACATGTCCACTTCCTGAGCGATGGCCGGATCATACTCGTTCGCAATCAACCGCTGACTGAAGGCGGATGGGCCGAGGTGCACGAGGACATTACGGACAAGTGCCGTGCCGAAGCCCAGATTCTACACCTCCGTCGCCATGACGGCTCGCCTGGAAATCGGATGGCTCTCGATGAGCGTCTGAGAGGAGCGCTGGCACGGGCGGCGCGGGGCGAGCGGTTCGCCATGCTCTTTCTCGACTTTGAAACCTTCAGGGCAGTCAACGATAGCTTCGGCAATCCGATCAGTGATGGCCATCTTCGCAAAGCACTTGCTGCCGACGAATTCGAGCTCAAATACCAGCCGATCATCAATCTCAAACGCAACCAGATTGTGGGCTCTGAAGCGCTGCTGCGCTGGCGCAAGCCCGGCGTTGGGCTCGTCTTGCCGGCCGAATTCATCCCGCTCGCAGAGGAAACTGGGCTGATCGTCCAGATAGGGGAATGGGTGCTCCGGCAAGCGTGTTCCACAGCCAGCAAATGGCCGGACGGCCTGAGGATCGCCGTCAATATTTCTACGCCGCAACTGAAGTCGCCGGAATTCGTGGCGACGATTGTCAACGCCCTGGAGACGTCCGGGCTTTCGGCCAATCGGCTCGATATTGAAATTTCCGAGACGGCCTTGTTAATCGACGACAAAGCGACGCTGGACACGCTGCGCGAGCTTCGCAGCCTCGGCGTTAGGATCGCGCTGGAGAATTTCGGAGCGGGCTATTCTTCGTTGCGCTATCTGGAGAGCTTCCCGGTTGACGTCATCAAGATCGACCCCTCGTTGATCAATTCGGTTGCGGCTGAGAGCAGCTCCGAAGATATCTTTCGCGCCGTAGCGATGCTTGCTCGCAGTCTTGCCAAGACCACGACAGTCAAAGGCATCGAGTCGGAAGAGCACCTCCAACTTGCGCGCGATGTCGGCTGCGACGAAGCACAGGGCTATTTTGTTTGCCCTCCCCTGCCCGTCGAAGGCGCGGACCGCGCTTGGCAACCCGGACCCCAAATCGGCGATCGAACTGTACGTCCTACCGGAGTTGCAGAAGCGGTGGCGCAATCCCCGTAGTGAGCCGGGGACCGAGCCAATCTATGGCGGAAGGAAAGCGCCGCCTTTGCGCGCGGCAAGGGGGCTCGAGTGATGGTGATGAAGCTCCATCATGTCGAACGGTTGGCACCGTCCGATGGCAGTAGAGCTAGTCGGAGACTTCCAGCTCGCCCTTGGGAGCGATGCTGGAGCGCACGACGGACTCGGTCAAGTCGGACGAGCACAGCTCGATGAAGCGATACGCATAGCCGCGCAGGTAGCGGCCGTGACGCACGGCGATGCGTGACGTGTTGCGGGCGAACAGCCCCTTGGCCGGCAGCAGCTTCAGGCCGGTATCGCGCTTTGGATCGTAAGCGACGGAGGCAATGATGCCGATGCCGAGCCCGGCTTCAACGTACGTCTTGATGACGTCCGCATCGAGCGCCGTCATGATGACGTCGGGCACGATCGATGCCTTGGCGAAGGCCTGATCGATCCGCGAGCGGCCGGTGAATCCGGGATCGTAGGTGATGATCGGGTACTCGGCGATCGCCTCCAGCGTCAGCGGCCCGACGCGCTCCAGCTCGTGGCCGGCGGGGACGATGACGGCGTGATCCCAGGAATAGTACGGGAAGGCGACGACATCGGGGTTCTCCTCCAGCGCCTCGGTGGCAACGCCGATGTCGGCGCTGCCGTCGAGCAGCATGGCGACGATCTCCTTCGGGCTGGCCTGATGCAGCACCAGCCGCACCTTGGGAAATCGCTTCTTGAACTGCACGACCACTTGCGGCAGCGCGTAGCGCGCCTGTGTGTGCGTCGTCGCCACCGTCAGCTCGCCCTGGTCGCTCAGCGCGAACTGCTCGGCAAGCTGCTTGATGTTCTTGGCGTCGAGCAGCATCCGCTCGACGATGCCGACCAGCTCCTTGCCGGGCTCTGTCAGTCCGAGCAGCCGCTTGCCGCGGCGCACGAACAGCTCGATCCCCAACTCGTCCTCGAGATCCTTGATGTGCTTGCTGACGCCGGACTGCGAGGTATAGAGAGCGTTGGCAACATCGGTCAGGTTGAACTTGCGGCGTACGGTTTCGCGAATGATGCGAAGCTGTTGAAAGTTCACGTCTGGGCGCCTCGATCGAAGACCCGCAGCCTCGAGCTGACGAGGCGCACTGGCTGGCCTGCGGCGAGATTAAGCTCGGAAAGTTTCTGCGTCGATAATTCCACCTCGAAGAACTGAGGCTCGGCCGCCTTCCCGGATCCATTCACGGCGGCACCGGGAGCGCTCAGCTCTACGCGGGCGACGGACCCAACATCGAGGATGCGGCTGACGGTTGCCGGTACGCCTACGGCCCCGCCATTGATGTCGGCGATAATGTCGAGCTCGTGCGGACGCGCGAAGGCGACGACATCCTGGCCTTCGCTGCCGATGCCGCCGGCGATCGGAATGACATTGCCGCCGACACGCAGAAACTCGCCCTGCACCTGGCCGGTGAACTTGTTGACGGCGCCGAGGAACGAGTAGACGAACGGCGTCGCCGGCTTGGCGTAGACCTCGCGTACGGTTCCCGCCTGCTCGACCTTGCCGCGGTTCATCAGCACCAGCCGATCGGCCAGCTCCACCGCCTCGTCCTGATCATGCGTGACGAACAGTGAGGTGATGTGCAGTTCATCGTGCAAGCGTCGTAGCCAGCGGCGCAGCTCCTTGCGTACCTTGGCATCGAGCGCGCCGAACGGCTCGTCGAGCAACAGCACGCGCGGGCGTACGGCGAGCGCGCGGGCGAGCGCGATACGCTGGCGCTGGCCGCCGGACAACTGCGAGGGATAGCGGTCGGCAAGCCAATCGAGCTGCACCAGTTCGAGCAGCTCCTTGACGTTGCGCTTGATCTCCCGCTCCGGCAAGCGAAGGCGGCGCGGCTTCACGCGCAGACCGAAGGCGACGTTGTCGAACACCGTCATGTGCCGGAACAGCGCGTAGTGCTGAAAGACGAAGCCGACTTGCCGCTCACGCACATGCTTGTCGGATGCATCTTCGCCGTCGAGGATGATGTTGCCCTCAGTCGCGTAGTCGAGGCCGGCGATGATGCGCAGCAGCGTGGTCTTGCCGCAGCCCGACGGGCCGAGCAGCGCTACGAGCTGGCCGGTGGGGAATTCGAGGCTGACATTGTCCAGCGCGACGAAGTTGCCGAACGTTTTGCGGATGCCGCGGACTTCAATGCTCATGGTGCCTCAGGTTCATGGAGCTGAACACCAGCCCGCCACTCGATGATGGTCTTGATGACCAACGTCACCAGAGCGAGCAGCGCGAGCAGCGACGCCACCGCGAAAGCTGCGGCGAACTGGTATTCATTGTAGAGGATTTCGACGTGCAAGGGCATGGTGTTCGTCTGGCCGCGGATATGCCCCGACACCACCGACACGGCGCCGAACTCGCCCATCGCCCGCGCATTGCAGAGAATGATGCCATACAGCAATCCCCACTTGATGTTGGGAAGCGTGACGCTGGTAAACATCCGCCAGCCCGACGCACCGAGCACCAGTGCGGCTTCTTCTTCCTCGCGGCCCTGCGCCTGCATGAGCGGGATAAGCTCGCGGGCAACAAAAGGTACGGTGACGAATATCGTCGCCAACACGATACCGGGGACGGCGAAGATGATCTTGATGTCGTGCTCGTAGAGCCAGGGTCCGAACCAGCCCTGCGCTCCGAACACCAGCACATAGACGAGGCCTGCGATCACCGGCGAGACTGAGAACGGCAGATCGATCAGTGTGATCAGGAACTGCTTGCCGCGAAAGTCGTGCTTGGCGATAGCCCAGGCTGCGGCGATGCCGAATACGACATTCAGCGGCACGGCGATAGCGGCGGCGAGCAGCGTCAGCCGCATGGCCGAGAGTGCATCGGGCTCGACGATAGCTCTGAGGTAGGCTTCCCAACCCTTCTTGAACGCTTCGACGAACACGGCGAACAGCGGCAGCAGCAGAAAGGTTGCGAAGAACGTCAGCGAGACGCCGATGATGATCCATTTCACGAGCGAGGAATCGGACGCTGCCGGGCTTGCCTCGAAACGAGCTGCGCGGGCGAATGGCGCCGCGTGCGCGTGCGCAATCGTAGCCATCAGCGTGGCCTCGCGCTGGAGCGCGCGGTCCAGGCCTGCAGCGCATTGATGATGAGCAGTAGGATGAACGATACGATGAGCATCACCGCGGCCACCGTAGTGGCGCCGGCGTAGTCGTACTGCTCGAGCTTGGTGATGATGATGAGCGGCGTGATCTCCGACACCATCGGCAGGTTGCCGGCGATGAAGATCACGGAGCCGTACTCGCCGACGGCGCGGGCGAAGGCGAGCGCGAAGCCAGTCAGCAGCGCCGGCGCCAACGCCGGCAGCACCACGCGCCGGATCGTCTGCAGGCGCGTTGCGCCAAGGCTCGCCGCCGCCTCCTCGAACTCGACATCGAGATCCTCGAGCACCGGCTGCACCGTGCGCACGATGAACGGGACGCCGATGAAGACGAGGGCGACGAGGACACCGAGCGGCGTGAAGGCCACTTTGATGCCGAGCGGCTCGAGATACTGGCCGAGCCAGCCGTTCGGGCGCATAGAGCGCCGTCAGCGCGATGCCGGCGACAGCCGTGGGGAGTGCAAACGGCAGATCGATCAGCGCGTCGACGATGCGGCGCCCGGGGAAGTTGTAGCGCACGAGGCTCCAGGCCAACATCAGCCCAAACACGACGTTGATCGCCGCGGCGAGCAGCGAAGCGCCGAAGCTCAGTCGGTACGACGCCATCACGCGCGGCGCCGTCGCCACGTGCCAGAACTCGGTCCAGCCAAGCGACGAGCTCTTGATGAACACCGCCGCCAACGGAATGAGCACGATCAGTGAAAGATACGACAGCGTGACGCCCATCGACAGGCCGAAGCCGGGCAGCACCCGCCGCGATTTAGCTGAACTCATTTCCCCGCCCCCTCATTCACCGGCGAACGCAAAGGGGTGGGTATTCCCTACAGGTTCAACATAGACCAGAACCACGTGCACGACCGCTTCCTTGGCATCGAGGTTGCGATAGCTATGCGGCACGTCGGCGTGAAATTGGACGGCATCGCCTTGCGGAATGACGACCGGTTGCTCGTTGCCGACGGCCAGCTCGATGCGGCCTTCGACGACGACGATGTTCTCCTTAGTTCCGGCGGCCTGCGGGTCGGCAACTTCGCGATGCTGACCGGCGATGCGTACCTCGTAGAATTCGGCGCGGCGGTTGCCGTCGACGGGAAACAGCGCGCGTGACGTGAAGCGGCCGTTGCTGGCGCTGACGATCTTGGCGCGGGCTTTCGGCAAAACGACAGTGACGCGCGAGGCCGGCGTCACCAATAGGTTGGCGATGGGCACGCCCAACGCGTCGGCGACCTTCAGCAGAAGGCTGATGGTCGGCACGCTCTTGCCCGTCTCGATTTGGCTGAGCATGGCACGACTGACGCCCGCCAACTTCGCCAACCGCTCCAAGGAATGCCCTTGGCGCGTGCGTAAACGCTTCAAATTTGTGCTGATCGTTGCCAAGAGAGCCGTCGAGTTGTTGGATCGTTGCTTCGCACGGGGCTCGCGCCGTGATCCGACGCCAGGCTTGCCGCGCTTCGCCACAGCGATGTCGATTGGTCGGCTCAAAGGTGCCCCTTCAGCGGCATTTGCACACCGCTGCCCCAGTGATGCGTGCGAAATTAACGTTCATGGCGGGCATAAGGGAACGCATAAAAACTGCTAAGCTTATGAAGTCGCCGTCGCTGGGAGCGAACGCTTCTCCAACAAAAAAGAGAGCCGCGACAAGCGGCTCTCTTCTGTTTGCGCGGCTTTTCCTACACGCCTACGCCACGCAGCCTCGCGAATAATTCTTGCGCTTCGACTCATTGCGCGGACGATGGCCCGCGCCGGGAATATTTCACATGGTACTTGGCCAGCAGGTCTCCTCGCGCAGCAGGCGCACTACGCAAAAGAGCCGCCCGAGGGCGGCTCTTTCAATATCGTGCATCAGTCACAGTGCAGTCGTCTAGAACTTGATGATCGCACCCGACATGACAAGGTCGAGATCATCGATCGGCGCGTCGCGAATGATGCCGTTGGCGACGCCGCCGGCACCAATCTGTCGCAGCGTTAGGTCACCCTCGACGTGGCGGTAAGAAAGGTAGAGGACCATGGCGGCCTTATCGATGCCCTGCGCGATGCCCGCACCGTAGACCTGCACGCCCGTGTTCCACAAAGCCCAGGTGCCGGCATCCGTCGGGTTAAGTGAATCGGTGGCAGCGATCGTGCGCTTGCTATTACCACCGCCGTCGTAGTCGTAATACTCGCCGTACACGGTGGTCTTGCCAAGATCGTGGAACTTCTTCTCGATACCGGCCTGCGTCGACCAGAAGAACTGGCCGTCGTCAACACCGGTGCCCGCAAAGCGCGCGGTCTGCTCGATAAGTTCGTCGGTCTTCTGACCCGCGCCGAAGTTGACGAACAGGCCCGACTTCTCATGGATCACGCTGATCGATCCACCGAACTGACGGCAGCTGGTGTCGTGGCCGCCAACCGCACCCGAGGCGTTGCAGACGGTGTTTGTCTGGAGACCGTCAGTGATCTCGCCGTAGCCGATGCCGGCAGCGACCTTGAAACCGCCGAACTCGCCTTCGTAGTTGAGCGCGACATCCCAAAAGTCGTCCTCGCCCCACGATGCCGAAGCAACGAAGCCGCTAAACTCGGGCGACACATACTTGACGAGGTTGAACTTGCGCTCGCCCTCACCCGGCTGGTCGCCGCCGTCACCGATGAGACGGCGCCACGTAAGACCCGTCTGACCCGTCGCCCCGACCCCGTTGTTAGTCAATTGACCATCGGTCGCAGAGCGCAGCAGCATGCCCAACCCCGTATCCTCGACGTCGGAGTATTTCGAGAATGAGGCCGTCTGCGTGAGGTTGATTTCGGTGATCTGGTCAGTCGCCGAAGCCTGCAGACCCAGCGAGCCCCTACCGTAGGTTTTGCTCTTGATGTACCAGTAGGAGTCACGCAGATCGAGACCCGCGTCTGGGGCGAAATCGTTTCCCTTCGGGTTCAACTGATTGGCGCGCTTCGAGTTGGCGGTACGCACGCCGACCTCGATCTGATAGCCGGCCTCCCAGTCCTTATCGATCTTGGCCTTGCCCTTGAAGCGGAAGCGCGTGCGCGCAGTTGTCATTGGTGACAATGTAGGCGTTGCTTTCCGCACCGTCATCCCACCACAGGACCGCCTCGTTGATGTGCCCGGAAACTTCGAGCGACACCTTACGGTTGCCCTTGCGGGCGGCTGTCGCCTCGAGCTCGGCGATGCGCTCTTCTAGATCACCGCAGCAATCTCCCCCGAGATCCGCGGCACTCGCCTGAGTTGTCCAAATGGACAGCCCCACTGCAAGAACCAACGCGAGGTTGGCCTTGCCCCCTACTCCCCCGTACATCACAAACTCCTACTCTTACTGATACGCAACTGAGGTACTGACTTCTGCTATAGCGGCACGACGGTCCGTTATAGCGAATTGATATCATTCAACTTTTTAGCTATCCGGCCTCCTCGTCAATGAAGCTTTGTGACAAATTATGACAGCGCTCGCACGCTGCTGCTGAGCAGACACACTTTTCCGTTGCAGCGGATGGAATGCGTCAGACGATGAACGAAGAACGCGGTGCATCAGAACTCACCGAGCTCAAACGCATCACGCGCGGGGCGTGGCGCACGCTCCGCCGGCGCGGCGTGGCGCAGCGACCAGTAGATATCGAGACCGCGCGGCCAGGCGCCGTAACCCGCTTCGACATTGACGTGGCCGGCGGTGCCGAGACTGAGCAATTCCGACCCCCAGGCTTCCGCCCAAGCAGCGGCACGGTCGAACGACATCCACCGATCGTTGGTGCTGGCGACCAATATCGACGGCACGTCGAGCGTGCGCTCGGCGATGACGTCTTGCAGGTCGAAGCGAGAGGGATCCGCGGGAGCGACGAGCATGAGACCGGCGATGCGCTCGCCGTGGTCGAAGGCCGTCTGCACGCTGGCCAAGCAGCCGAAGCTGTGGGCGACGATCCATACGCGACCTGAAGCGCGGTTGAGCTCGCGGCGCAGCTTTGCCGACCACTGCGGCAGATTGGGCGTCGCCCAGTCGCTCTGCACTACACGGACGCAATTGGGGATTCTGCGCTCGAACCAGGACTGCCAGTGGTCAGGGCCGCTGCCGTGAAGACCGGGAACGATGAGCGTCGTGTCCATGGCGTGCCTCGTGGCATCCGGTTCGGAAGGCTCGTGCGCCGCCTTCCTGCGCATACCCCTTGGAGGGCCCCCCGCGCAGAAGCGGCGGCGCACGTGCTTGACGACCGGCTCGGGGAGAGGAGACCTCGATCAGCCCGCGGCGTGGGTCCGTAGCTGATCGAGGTTTTTACCGGTGTGTCGTCGTCTGTTCGTCCGGTCAGCTCTTTTTGCTGGTGCCGGGGACGTAGATCTGGTCGAAGATCCCGCCGTCCTCGAAGTGGGTCTTCTGCGCCTTGGCCCAGCCGCCGAATGACTTCATCGATGGTGAACAGCTTCACCGGCGAGAACTGGTCCTCGTACTTCTCGGCCACCTTCGCATCGCGCGGGCGATAGAAGTGCTTGCCGGCGATCTCCTGGCCTTCAGGCGAGTAGAGATACTCGAGGTAGGCTTCGGCGACCTTGCGCGTGCCCTTCTTGTCGACGTTCTTGTCGACGACCGTGACGGGCGGCTCGGCGAGGATGGAGATTGACGGAATGACGATCTCGAACTTGTCGGGTCCGAGCTCCTTGGTGGCGAGATGCGCCTCATTCTCCCAGGAGATCAGCACGTCGCCGATCTGACGCTCGGTGAACGTGGTGAGCGAGCCGCGTGCGCCGGTGTCGAGCACCTTGGTGTTCTTGTAGATCTTGCCGACGAGATCCTTCGCCGTCGCTTCGCTGCCGCCCGGCTGCTTAAGCGCATAGCCCCAAGCCGCAAGGTAGTTCCAGCGTGCGCCACCCGACGTTTTCGGGTTCGGCGTGACGACCTCGACGCCGTCCTTGGCCAGATCGTTCCAGTCCTTAATGCCCTTGGGGTTGCCCTTGCGGACAAGGAACACGATCGTCGAGGTGTAGGGAGACGAATTGTCCTTCAGGCGCTTCTGCCAATCGGCGGGGATGAGATTGCCCTTCTTGGCGAGCTGGTCAACGTCACCGGCGAGCGCCAGGGTAACGACGTCGGCGTCAAGGCCATCGATGACCGCGCGCGCCTGCTTGCCCGAGCCGCCGTGCGACTGCTGGATGGTGACGTCCTCGCCGGTCTTCTCTTTCCAGTGCTTGATGAACGCGGCATTGAACTCCTGGTAGAGCTCGCGCGTGGGATCGTAGGAAACGTTGAGCAGCGTCGTCTGGGCCAGCGCCACATGCGCGCCGCCGACGAGGCCAGCGGCAACGGCGAGGGCCAACGCCTGACGCCGGGTGAATTCGATCTTCATCGGTGCATCCTCTCTTACCGTGACCTCAACCAATGCGGTCCGGGGAAAAGAGAACTAGCGATGGGCGCGATTTAACCGAACTAAGAAGAAATTCTGAGCTTATGCGGAATCCTGCAGTCGGTGTCCCTGTGCGTTCGCGGTGCCGATCTCAGGCAAACCGATCCTCAAAAGTGCGTGCGAAGCGGGCTCAATTGCTCACTGGCGCATAAAAGACGCTGTCGATCTCCACGATATCGTCGTCGAACAGACGCCGGACCTCGACCATCGTCCGCGGCGGATATGGCGGCTTGCCCCACAGTTCCGCCTGCGCCTTATCAACCATCGGCGCAAAACGATGCAGGTCGCTGACGTAGATCGTGAGCCGTACGCAATCTTGCAGGCTTGCCCCCTCCGATTGCGCGATCAGCTTGATATTGAGGAAGGCTTGGCGGATGCGGGCCTCGGGGTCTTCCACCAACTTGTTGGTGGCGGGATCCACACCCTGCATGCCGGCGACGAAGACGAAGTCGCCGGCCCTGACACCCAAACTCCAGGTGCCTTCCGCTTTGATGGCACCGGGCGGATCGAGCGTTTTCAGGCGGCTCGACGGCGACGACTGCGCCAGGCCGAGGCTCGTGGCCGCGACCAGCACCAGTACGCTCGGAAGCATTAGCCGTCGCAATTTCGGATCCTCGGTTTCGAGAAAAGTACCTCCGATTCCTTAAAATCCGTGCGTATCCATCTGAAAACATTGTCCGAGCCGGGCCTGCAGCGCACGGTTGGGGACAACTAGGATTCGCTCATCGCGTGCCGATGCAGCCGATCTGCCGACGTGCGAAAAGTCGCGACGTGCTTTCGAGGCATATCCCAGCGAGGACCAAGATGGCGGGCGTGGTGCCAAGCACGGTGCGAAGAGTGCACGCGGTCGTCGCACGCAGCGTGGCCGTCATCCTTGCGCTCGCTACGGTCTGGCACGCGCCGCGCGTCGAAGCGCAGGACGCCATCGGTCAGGACGCAATCGCCCACTTCGATCCGGCAGTGCGGCCCGAGTACCGCGAGCCCGTTACGCTGGCGAGCAAGGACGGCGTCTTGGAGGTGACGCTCTCCGCGCATCAGGGGCACGCCCGCCTCGACACGGTGGCGGAGCCCGTCCAGAACATGCTCGTCTTCGGCTACACGGTGATCCGCGGCACGGCCTCCAACGGAGCAGATGACGGGAGACAATTTGTATCCCGCGCCGACGCTGCAAGTGTTTCCGGGCGAGACGCTCATCGTGCATTTCGAGAACGCACTGACCGGGCTGACGATTCGCGACTTCTTCGATCCGCGCTACATCGCGAAGGGTGAGGCGGTGCCGCTCTATCCCGAGCAGCTCAGCTCATCGCCGCTCAACCTGCATGTGCATGGGCTGCACGTGAGCCCCAAGGGAAATTCCGATAATGTGATGCTCCACATTCCGGCCGGGATGTCGAACACCTACACCTACCGCATTCCCAAAAACATGCCGCAGGGCGCCTACTGGTACCACAGCCACCTGCACGGGCTCACCACGCCGCACGTGTACTACGGGTTGGCGGGGCTGCTCGCCATCGGCCGCACCGACGGCAATCTTCCGCTCGTCACCAAGCACGACATTCCCATCCGCAACATGGTGCTGCAGTACAATGCGGTCTTCGATCGGGCGGGAGGTCTGGCGCAGATCAACAATCCCAACTGGCCGCAGTGGGTGAGCACGAAGAAGCCGCCGGAGGGTGACGAGCTGGCTAAGGGCACGTACCGGCCGCTGCTCGCGCCGGTGAATTTCGCCCAATCGAAAAAGGGAACGAAGAGCTTCACCGTTTGGTTCGCGGGCCCGCTGTCGATAGAGAACTTCCGCGGACGCTTCGAGTTCATCCCGAGCAACCTGCAGCGCTTTGGCGCCAGGCCCGGCGGCCCAAGCGGCGACGTCGAGGCCGATCCTTCGCTTCCCGACTACAAGCGAGACGTGCAGTTCACGGTGAACGGTCAGTTCCAGCCGACCATCAAGAGCAAGGCCGGACAGACCGAGATCTGGGTGCTCGCCAACGTGAGCGACATTGCTTACATGAGCGTGCAGCTCACCGAGACGGCGACGGGCAGGCATCCCAAGATCGCCATCGTCGGCCAGGACGGCAATCCGAGCCCCGCGGTTCACCATCCCGTCTTCGAAGACGGCACGCGGCTCGTGATACCGCCCGCCACGCGCTATGCGATCGCGGTGACGATGCCGGAGAGCGGCGATCTCGTGCTCGAGATGCCGCCGATGGGAAGCGGCGCACGGACGATGAGCTCACCCGGCGTTCTTTACGAGAATGACGGCAGCGACAACCCGCCCGCAACCCTCGGCACGTTGAGCGTCGTTCCCGCGGCCGTCAGTTATTTCGACGGATTCTTCATCTTCCCGACTCAAGTGCTGGCCCGCGCCGTGCCATCGGGAGAGCGCGGCACGTCCGTAGCGTTCGCGGAGGGACAGAAGCTCGGCGCCCACGCCACCTTCGATGAGCTTTCGAAATTCACGCCCGACTTCAAGCGCCAGCTCAGAATAACAGGCGGCTTTCTGAACGATCTGGCAAGCAACGCCGATCCGAAGGCCTTCGTCTATGCGTTCGACGGCACCGCGTTTCCCAACGTCCCGCTTCTGCAGCCGCGGCTCAATTCCGTGGAGGAATGGACCTTCATCAACGACAACAATGATGAGCATCCGATCCACGTGCACGTGAACGACTTCCAGGTGACGAGCTACTTCGATCCGACGACCGGTCTCAAGACTGGCGCGGAAATGTGGGAGGTCGACAATGCCAACGTGCCGGCTCCGACCCTGGGCTCAGGTGAATCGACCATCCAGTCCGGCGCCCTGTCGATACGCACCAAGTTCGAAGATTACACCGGCCTCTTCGTGATGCACTGCCATCGGCTCAACCACGAAGACAACGGGCTGATGACGTTGGTCAACGTCATCCCGGAAGTCTCGAGCTACGCGGTGGCGGTGCAGGGATCGCCCGGCCGTTCAGCCGAGGTCAATGTCTACGACGGCAACGGCGACCGGCTCATGGCCAAGGTTACGCCGTTTCCCGGGTTCGAGGGTGCCCTGAGCGTGGCCATGGGCGACGTCGACGACGACAACGTCCTCGATCTCATCGTAGGCGCCGGTGAGAACTATGCGCCGATGGTGCTCGCTTACTCGGGCAAGGCGATAGGCGATAAGGGCGCCTTCGAGATGCCGATCGCCCGCTTTGCGGCATTCGATTTGAGCGCGCGCGGCGGCGTCAGCGTGACGGCAGCGCAGATCGACGGGACGACCGCCGATAACATCATCGTCGGCTCGGGTCCCGGCATGCCGAGCGAAGTTCGCGTATTCGGCACGGAGCTACCGTCCTCGCTGGACACGGCGCCGGCTCTCTTCTCGACCTTCAGCCCCTACGCAAACGATCGCTCCGGCGTCAGCGTCGCCTCCGGGTTCGTCGATTTCGCAACGGGTCGCAACAGCATCATCACCGCACCGGGTCCCGGCACGCCGACGCAGGTAAAGGTCTTCAGTTTTTCGCTGATGAAACCGCTGAAGGTGCGCCCGGCCAGCGAGACAGCCGGTAAACAATGCCCCGGCCCCAAGGAAGCGTCGGTAACCGCCGCATTCATGCCGTTCGGTCTCGGCTACAGCGGGGGTGCTTCTCTCGCTACCGGCTGGCTGACCGGGAGCCTGGGGGGCGCCGAAGCGATCGTCGTTGGCCAGTTGACCGGCCCCGGCGCGGTGAAAATCTATTCGAGCGGCTCGGCGCTGCAAGGCGGACCCAGGGTCTATTTGCAAAGCGCCGCTGCGCACACCCCCATCCCTGTCTTCACCGACATTGCGCAGTTCAAGGCCTTCGGCCCGGCCTCAGGGGTGCGCGTCGCCACCACCAGCACGACGGTTGGCGCCGACCTTCTCCTCAGCGGCGCTTCGCAAGCAGACGGAACGGTAAGGGTTCGCAAGTACCAACTCGTCAAACCAAGCGCTGAAGCCGACACGCTTGTCGCCAGGCAAATCGGTGAGGTCAGCTCCATCCAAGGCGCATTTCCAGGGTTCGTGGGCGGTGACTGAACAATGAGCGGCGAGCCATCGACACTTCTTCTAGCTGCGCGCGTTCGCCCCGGGTGCGAAGCGGCGTTTTCTCAGTGGCAGGGGGATTGGCAAAGCGCGCTGCTCGCTGCGAGCGACACACTCAGTGTCGAGTTCTGGCCTCCAGCACCACCCGATCAGTTAGAAACGGTGGGCCTCGTTCGCTTCTCGTCGATGGATGCATTGCGGCGTTGGCGTCGCGGCGAGAAAAACCGCGCGCTTATCAGCGCTGTCGCACCGCTGGTCGAAGGCGGCCTGGTGATGCAGCTCGTGGGGCAGGCTGCGGTCGATTACACTGTCGCGCACGGCGCGACCCTAGTCATCGCCACTGAAATTAAACCCGGCATGGAAGCGGCTTACAGGGACTGGGCGGATCGCATTCAAAGGCTGCAGGCGACATTCCCCGGGTTCCTCGGGTCGTTCGTCCAGCCGCCGCAACACAATGAAACGGGTTGGACGGCGGTCTTGCGTTTTGACTCGGCAGCGAACCTCGACGGCTGGATGAAGTCCCCCGCGCGCGCCGAAATGGTGAAGGAAAGCGAGAATCTCGTCGCGGGATTCCACGCGCAGCGGGTCGACTCGTCGTTTCCCGGATGGGCCCCGAACGATCCCGCCACCGGGACCCCACCGAGCATGTGGAAGACGGCGTGCCTCGTTCTGCTAACGCTCTTTCCCGTCGTCATGCTCGAGCTTCGGTTCCTCAATCCGCACATCGAGGCGCTGAACCCCGCGGTCCGCACCTTCATCGGTAATGCCATCAGCGTCGGATTGACGACGTGGCCGCTGATGCCGCTCGCAATTTTAGCGTTCCACGCGTGGCTCTATCCCGAGGGCCAGCCGCGCTGGATGGCGTGGGCGATGCCGATCGGCCTGGTTCTCTGCTACTTGGTCGAGATTGCCCTGCTTTGGCACCTGCTGCTGTAGCGGGCGTCGCCGAGCGAGGATAACGTCGATGTAACGAGTTGCGCACTGTCTTGCGATTAAGCCCGTTTCCGGGGAGGCGGCGGCTATGAACTTAAATACCGTCACCGAGGTCAAACGACCGCTGTCGGCCGAGGAGATCATCGACTGGCCCGAGGGGTACGCGTGGCTTGCCGGCGGGACATGGCTGTTTTCGACACCGCAGGTCGATACCCACACGCTGGTCGACCTTCAGTCCCTGCGCTGGCCGGCACTGCAAGTCACGGCCGACGGGCTCGAGATCGCCGCGACTTGCACGCTGGCGGAGCTTGCCCACTTCGAGGCGCCGCCGAACTGGAAAGCGGCTCCCTTGTTCAAGATGTGCTGCGATTCGCTGCTGGCATCCTTCAAGGTGTGGAACGCCGCAACCGTTGGCGGCAACATCTGCATGTCGCTGCCCGCCGGGTCGATGATCTCGCTGACGGCTTCCCTTGAAGGCACCTACACGCTGTGGCCGCGCGAGGGCGCGCCGCGCACAATCGCAGCCGTCGACTTCGTCGCCGGAAATAATGAGAATGCCCTGCGGCCCGGTGAGCTGCTGCGCTCCATTCATCTCCCGGCAAGGGCACTTTCCAAGCGATTCGCCTTCCGCCGCGCTTCGCTCACCCAGCTGGGGCGCTCGGCAATTATCGTCATCGGAACGCAAGCGCCCGGCGCCGACGATCTGGTGCTCACCGTCACGGCGGCAACCGTAAAGCCGTTTCAGCTGCGCTTCGATCGTGTCCCCGACGACCGAACGCTGCGTGAAGCGATCTTTTCCACCATCCCTGAAGCGGACTACTTCGAAGATGTACACGGCTCTGCCGTCTACAAGCGTCACCTCACCTACTATTTTGCCGAGCAGATCCGCGCCGAGCTCCTCAATGGAGCGGAGGAATGAAGTTCTCGCTCAATGGCCGCAGCTTCTCCGCCGAGCCCGCGCCCGGGCAGTGCCTACGCACCTTCTTGCGCGAGCAGGGATGCCTCGGCGTCAAAAAGGGCTGCGATGCGGGAGACTGCGGCGCCTGCACCGTCTGGCTCGACGGCACGCCGTTCCATAGCTGCTTGATGCCGGCGTTTCGCGCCGACGGACGCGACATCACGACGATCGAGGGGCTCGAAAAGGACGGGCAGTTGCATCCCGTGCAGCAGGCGTTTGTCGATGCGCAGGCGTTTCAGTGCGGCTTCTGCACCGCCGGCATGATCATGACGACGGCAACCTTCGACGAGGCGGCGCGCCGCGACCTGCCGCGCATGCTCAAAGGCAATCTCTGCCGCTGCACGGGCTACCAGAGCATCGTCGACGCGTTGGACGGCATCAAATCGGTTGAAGAGGACGTCGCCGGCAGCGCTTGCGGCGCCAGCCTTAGCACTCCTTTCGCCAAAGCGATCGTGACGGGGCAGGCGCGCTACACCCTCGACGTGCCACCCATGAAGAAGATGCTGCATTTGAAGGTACTGCGCTCGCCGCATCCGCATGCCCGCATAAAATCCATCAAGCGCGACAGGGCTGCCGCGGTGCCGGGCGTGGTCTCCGTGTTCACGTGGGAGGACGTCCCGCGCCGGCTCTACAGCACGGCGACGCACGAGGATCACCTCGTCGATCCGGACGATACTTACATCCTCGACAACGTGGTCCGCTTCGTCGGCCAGCGGGTTGCAGCGGTCGTCGCCGAGACCGAGGCCGCGGCGGAAACAGCTTGCCGGCTGCTCGATGTGGAGTACGAGCTGCTTCCCGCCGTGTTCGATGCGGAAGCCGCGATGGCGCCGGGAGCACCCGTGCTGCACGACCGAAGCATCGCCTTCCACGACAACATCTACGTCGACATTCACGGCGAGCTCGGCAGCGTCGCGGAAGGCTTCAAGGCAGCCGACGCTATCCACGAGCGCACGTACTCCACCTCACGCGTGCAACATGTGCACCTCGAAACGCATGGCTGCCTCGCCTGGCGGGGCGATGATCGCCGGCTGCACGTGCGGACAAGTTCGCAGGCGCCGTTCATCACCAAGCAGAAGCTTTGCTATCTGTTCGGCCTTTTCGATCGCGACGTGCATGTCTTCACCGAGCGCATCGGCGGCGGCTTTGGCGGCAAGCAGGAGATGCTCTGCGAAGACCTGTGCGTGCTGGCCAGCTTACGGACCGGCCGGCCGGTCATCTGGGAGTTCACGCGCGAGGAGCAGTTCATCGGCGCCACCACGCGCCACCCGATGAAGACGCATGTGAAGCTGGGCGCCAAGCGCGACGGTACGCTGACCGCAATCCAGGTACGTGTCGTCTCCAATACCGGCGCTTACGGCGGGCACGGCGGCGAGACCCTGGCGGCTGCACTTGGCAGCCCGATCGCCGCCTACCGCTGCCTCAACAAGAAGGCCGACGGCTATGCGGTCTATACCAACATGGTCCCGGCCGGCGGGTTCCGCGGATACGGCGCCTCGCAGACGACCTTCGCCATCGAATCCGCCCTCGATGATCTGGCGAGGATGCTGGGCGTGAGCCCGTTCGATATCCGACGCAAAAACAAGATCCACGAAACCGACCGCATCGAGTTCGATCTGGAAAGATCCGACAGACGTGGTGATGGGCAGCTACGGGATCGATCAATGTCTCGATCACGTCGAGGAGGCGCTGGCGAGCGGGCGCGGACTGGCTAAGCCCGCCGGCGAGGACTGGCTGGAGGGGAGCGGCGTCGCGCTCTCCATGCTGGAATCCGGGCCACCCACCGAGCACAGATCCGGCGCCGAGATTCGGCTATTGGCCGACGGCAGCTACCATTTGGCCGTCGGCTCGACCGAAATGGGCAATGGGTCGACCACCTCGCATCGCCAGCTCGCCGCGTCGGTTCTCGGCACGCGCGCGAGCCGTATTGCCATCGTCAATGGCGATACCGATCGCACTCCCTACGACACCGGCACCTTCGCCAGCACCGGAACCGTCGTAGCGGGCGCCGCCGTCGAGAAGACCGCCGCGGCGATGCGCGACGTCCTCATTGACTTTGCCTGCCGCGAATTTGGCTTCGAGCCCGCCGATTGCCGCCTGACAGATGAAGCGATCACTTGCGGCAACCGGATGCTTCCGCTCGCCGAATTGCACGCCGCCGGCGCCAAGGTAGGCGACCGGTTCGAGGTGAGACGCAAGGCCTACCTCTCACCGCGCTCGGTCGGATTCAATGTGCAAGGCATTCGCGTCGCGGTGCACCGCGTCACGGGTGAGGTCAAAATCCTGCAGAGTGTGCACGCTGCCGACATCGGCCGGCTGATAAATCCCATGCAATGCCGCGGGCAGATCGACGGCGCGATTGCTATGGGCATCGGCTGGGCGCTGTACGAAAATATGATCTACGACGCCAACGGCGCGATGGTGAACCCGGCGCTACGCGACTATCGCATTCCGACGTTCGCCGACCTGCCCCGCAGCGAAATCTATTTCGCCGACACGTACGACAGCGTCGGACCCCTGGGGGCGAAGGCACAGGGCGAGTGCGCGATCAACGCCGTAGCGCCGGCGATCGCCAATGCTGTCGCCAACGCCACTGGCGTTCGCTTTGCCGATCTCCCACTGACGCCCGATCGCATTTTCGAGAGGCTCGGCTCCCGACATGGGCCGCCGCCCAAGGGCTACCGATAAGGATCGCGGCGAAGCCGGCCAGGCCGCCGCCCGTGCACTCTCACGCAGCCTGTCATTCCGCACGCGACGCGCGCGAGGCCGCGATGCGGTCACTAGCGGTGAAGTCTTCGCCGGTTCGGCCTTGCGCCACGACCGCTATTGCGCGACCTGCGTCGATGGCGGGCTCGTCGCTTGCGGATCGCCGGAGAGGGCATTGGTGCCGGAGTTGTCGGTCCGCCAAAGACTTACAGCAGCAACGACAATCACCACGATAATCACCGCGATCGCCAGGATGTATATGGCCCCCGGGCCTTGCCGCTGATTTTCGAACGCCATTGGTCGCCTCCTTCTATCTACCGCTGCAAACGAGCGACGGACTCCGGCGTTCCGCGCACGATAGCGCAATCTCAGGTTGCATTCTGAACAACTCGTAGTTATGGGGGAGCAGGGGATTGACCGAGGGCTAAAAGTGCCGCGCGTGCGCATCGAATGGGTGCCTGTGCAGACGTACGGCCTCGGCCGGCTCGGCTTTGATCACCTGCAGCTCACGTTCGAGCCGAGTGAAGGAGGTCTCGCCCCGCAGGACGATTGGTTCGTTATGGAGGGCGTGCGCGACCACACGAGTGCCGGCACCTTCCTCGGCATCGAAGGCGCCGACGGCCGCACCACACTGGCAACCGCCAATCTCGCCGCGCGCAATGATCTCACCAGCAAGATCGGGTTGCCCGACCATCGCGGCAGCCGCCCGCTGCCGTATGGCGATGAGTTCGGTGCCTGGGAAACAATGTCGAGCTATGCGCGCGACATCGAGGCGGAAGACTATCCCTACATCGCCTTCGGGCTTCCCAATTCGCCGACGCCGACGATCAACTCCTCTTCGGCGATCGCCTCGCTCATCCACTACTCGGGTCTCGATCCGACGCAGCAGCTTCCCTACGGCATGCACCTGTCGCCCGGCCTGGCAACGCTGCTTGGCACCGGCGCCGACGATCGGATGCGCATCGAGCACGGCTTCACGACCCTGCTCGGCGGGCGTGGAGCGGATTGGCTGGAAGGCAGCGCCGCGTACCGACAAACCGAGAAGTTCTACGGCGGCGAAGGCGATGATGTGTTCCGCTGGTCGCCGGGGTTCAACATCGTGCATGGCGGCCAGCCGCAGCTCGACTACGCCGGCGACGGCACCGACGTCATCGACTATTCCGGGGCAGGCGAGGTGACAATCACCTTCAATCCTTACTGGCTCGCGCACCGAACGCCGAACTTCGTCGCCGTATCGGAGCACGGCATAGACCATCTGTTCTCGATCGAGCGCATCCAGTGGAACGCCAAGACCGACCGCATCCTGCTCGGAGGCGGCATCGATCTTCTGGAGGACGATCGGGTTCTGCAGCCGAGCAGCTCGTTGCCGGCAGCGCATACACGCGTCGCCTGGCTGGTGGAGACTAGCCCGCGGCCGGCAGCCGAACATTTGGCACCGGCCGATGTCTTCCTACGCGGCGACATCGACCTGATCGTAGACGAAGTAGCAGGAGCTGACGCCGACGCGCTGCTGTTCGCGGGCATCGCGGCTGCGGATGTCGGGGTATTTCGCACGGCTGCCAACGATCTCGTACTCGCCGTGGGTGGCGGCGAAATCGTTGTGAAGCATTTCTTTGCAACGGCCGGCAGGAGCATCGACCGGATCGTCTTCGATAACGATGCGACATGGTCGCGGGAAGAACTGCTGCTACGCGCCGTCGATGCGCCGACTGCCGCGGACTTCGCAGACGCGTCGCTCTGGCCGGGATTTGATGCCGCTGCAGAGTATGCGCTGCCAGCCGACTGGCATGTCGAGGCGCATACGGCGGCGCTCTTCTGACGAGCATTCCGCCCCCCTTGGCCGTATGCTGATGTCGGGGGAAGCTCGGAACGATGGGTGTTGGCGCATTCCACCTGCCGTTGACCATGACCGCAGCGACGTTGCTGGCGGTCGCACTTGGCGTTGCCGCTGCGCTCGCCAAGGATAAGGCCGACGCGCCGCAGACCTGCACGCTGCAAGCCGGGCCGATCCGCTCGGTTGTCCGCGTGCTCGATGCCGAAACCGTGCTGCTCGACGACCATCAGGAGGTCCGCCTCATCGGCGCGCTGGCGCCGCGCTCGCCGGACCTCAGTCCGAGCGCGCAGCCTTGGCGCCCCGAGGAAGAGGCGACCGCCGCGCTGCGCGCGCTGGTCCTTGGGCGGTCCATTTCATTGGCCACGTCCGGGCGCCTGACGGATCGCTACGGTCGCCGGCTCGCGCACCTCTTCGTCGAACAGGGCGGAGAGCGCGTGTGGGTGCAGGGCGAGCTGCTGGCCACGGGCAACGCGCGCGCCTACGGGCTTCCCGGCAGCTACGCCTGCATGCCCGAGATGCTGGCGCACGAGCGCGTTGCACGCCAAGCCGGAAGCGCCCTGTGGGACAACGCCGCCTACGCGGTGCGGTCGGCGCGGCGCACCCGCGAGCTGATGCGACGGCGCAATTCCTACGAGATTGTCGTCGGCACCATTGCCAAGGTCGCGGTAACCAAGGCACGCACCTACATCAACTTCGGCGCCGACTGGCGACAGGATTTCACCGCCGGCATCGACGGACGCGTTTTGCGCGCCAATCCCGAATGGGCCAAGACGCTGGCCTCGCTCGAAGGCAAGCGGGTCGAGGTGCGCGGCTGGATCCAGTTCCGCAACGGCCCCTACATCGACATCGAGGATCCGAGCCAGATCGCGCCGGCCGACGAGACGTTGCCCGGACGCTCGCCGCCGCCGGCCGGCGCCATGACCAGCAGCGACCGCGACGAGCAACCGGCCCCCGAAAAGGAAGAGCGCCCGGCACCAAAGGCACCGGGCGCTCTCGATCTGTAGTGCGCCGCCCTTATCAGGCGGCGCGTGTCTCCGCATCGCCGCCCTCGGCTTCGGCAGCAAGCCGGCGACCACGCGCGCTCTTGGAAAGTACCTCGGTGATGCGCTGCACGGCGCCGCGCTCGTCGAGCTTCTCGACGGCCGCGATCTCGCGCGCCATACGGTCGAGCGCGTCCTCGTAAAGCTGGCGCTCGGAGTACGACTGCTCGGGCTGCGCCTCGGAGCGATAGAGGTCGCGCACCACCTCGGCGATCGAAACGAGATCACCGGAGTTGATCTTGGCGACGTACTCTTGGGCGCGGCGGCTCCACATCGTGCGCTTGACGCGGGCGCGGCCCTTCAAGGTCTCCATCGCCTTCTTGACGACAGGCTCCTCGGAGAGCTTGCGCATGCCGACGCTCGCCAGCTTGCCCGTGGGCACGCGCAGCGTCAGCTTCTCTTTCTCGAAGTTGATCACGAACAGCTCGAGAGCCATGCCGGCGATCTCCTGCTCCTCGATGCCGACGATCTTGCCGACGCCGTGAGCGGGATAGACGATGAACTCGGTAGCCTTGAAGCCGTGGCGCTGGCTCACGGGCTTCTTCTGCGCGTTGATGAGCTGGCGCGCCGCTGCCGCTTTCTCGGCGACGGCCTTCGGCGTCATCTGCGACGGCTGCGAGACGGGTGCCGTGATCTTCTGACCGGACGGCTTGACGGCGGCTGCCACGGCACGTATCGGCGCGGCCGCCGGCTTGGCGGCCACAGCCTTATGCGCAACCTTCAACGCCGGCTTCGCAGCCTGCTTGACGGGGGCGGCGGTTCCTGCTGTCTTCGCTATAGGCTTCTTGGCCTTGACGGTTGAGGGCCCCTTCGTCACCGGCTTCTTCGCGACAAGCTTCGCTTCCGAGCGACCCGGCTTTTTCGCAGCGGTCAGCTTGCGGCCGACCTTCTTTCCGGCGGCAGCCGTGGACTTCGCCGAGCGGGCGGCAGGCGCCTTTTTCTTATCAGCCATAGGGGTCGTCTCACTTTCTCGTCGGGGTGCGGACTAGCAGCGATGCGCGTTAACCCGGCACGCCAGCACGACTGCTGCCGTTCCGAGGGGATATGGTGGACCGAACGCGCCTGTAGAAGCTGCGGTCGATCTCGAATTTTGCTCCGAGTTGGTCAAACCCGCCTCGTCGTCGGACCGCAGAAAGGCCCGACCATTGCCTAAACGGCAAAGCGGATGCTCTTTGTTCGCTCCTGTTCCGACTCTGTACCGGGCTTTAGTCGTCATCTAGGAGGAGCGTAACATAAATTTCACTGAAAATGAAGGGTCGCCCATCAGCAGGGTATGGGCCGCCTTACCTGACAGGCCTGAATACCAAGCAATCCGCAAAGGGTGCGAAAAGGTTGCGCATTTTGCCGCAAGCATGCGGCGGGGGCCTTAGGACATCCGTTCAGTCGCCTGAACCAGGTTCAGGTGTGAAGTATTTATTGAACTTGTCGCCCTCGTCCTTGTGAGCATCGGCGTCCGCCAACGCCTCCTTTTTGGAGGTGATGTTCGGCCAGCTCTCCGAAAACTTCCGGTTGAGCTCGAGCCACTTCTCCAGCCCCGGCTCGGTGTCCGGTTTGATGGCGTCTACAGGACACTCAGGCTCGCACACCCCGCAATCGATGCACTCATCAGGGTGAATGACGAGCATGTTCTCGCCCTCGTAGAAGCAATCGACGGGGCAGACCTCGACGCAATCGGTGTATTTGCACTTTATGCATTTTTCGTTGACGACGTAGGTCATTACTTGTTCCGGCTTGCTCCCCGTTGCCGCCGAGCAGCGGGGGCTGCGTCCATTCTAGGAAGGCCGCTGTAGTTCGGGGCTCCTGTGCCCTTCCGCTGACCACCATCAACGGATCTTGCCACTCAGGCGGTCGATCTCGCGTCGCTCTTTCTTGGTCGGCCGCCCGCTCCCCACAGGCCGTCCGGCCGCACCAACCCCGCTCGGCCGCCAGGCGGCGCCAGGCGGCGACGAGGACGGCTGAGGTTTGATGACATCGCCCTCGGCTGTCAATTCCTCATAGAGCGCCCGCGCCGCGGCAGAAGGGCCCCGCCGCTCGCCAATCCCCAGAACTCGTACGAGCTGAATGCGCCGATTGAGGTTGAGCGTCAGGACGTCGCCCGCCCGCACGGTTTGGGCCGGCTTTTCAACTCGCACCCGATTGAGCCGAACCTTGCCGGCAGCTGACAATGTCGGCTGCCAACGTACGCGTCTTCACGAAGCGGGCGAACCATAACCACTTGTCGAGGCGCTGCGTGCCGGGCGCGGCCGACGCAGCGTCTGCCCCGCCGCCGCTCAAGTACTGGTCTCCTTGCCTCGCTTGGCGAGCTCATCGCGGAGCGCCCCGAGGGCGGCAAAAGGCGAATCCGGATCCGCCCCGCCTCGGCGAGGCGGAGCGGCGGTGTGCACCTCGGCCTTGCGGCGGGAATCGTCGCGGCGATCGTCGCGGCGCGGCCGGCGCTCGGTCTGCGGGCCGCGTCGATGCTGGCCAGCTTCGCGATTGCGGTCACGCTCTCCACTGCGCTCCCTGCCGTGAGGACGCCGATCCTCCTTGCGATCGGGCTTCTCCTCGCGCGCCTGCACGGGAGGCTTGTCGCTTGGCGCCGTGCGGCGGCTGCAGCAGCGTCAGGCGGAGCCGCGGCGGCCACAGCAGGTGCGCGATCAGCGGAGCGCTGACGGTTGCGCTGGCCGCGATCGGGCCGGCGTTCGCCGCGCGGATGACGGCGGGGGCGCCAAATATCCTCGTACTTCGTCTCCGCAGGAGCGGCAGCGGCGGTACCTTCGGCGGGCGCACCAAACTCGGCCACGGTATCGGCCGGCTCTGCTACGATCAGCTCCGCCTCGACAGGGGCCGCTTCGACAGGTGCCGCCTCGACGGCCGCGGAGTCGGTGCCGGAGTCGGTGCCAGTGGCTTCGCCGTTCGCGGGAGTCGGCACCGGCGGGCTGGCCGCCGCCGCATCGGTCTTAACCGGCCGGCGATCGAGGCGGAAGCCCAGTGCCTTCAGCACGCCGCCAAGCTCGTCCGGCGAGCAGCCGAGCAGCGACATCATCTCCGGAATGACGGTGAACCCGCCATCGCCTGCCGCGCCCTTTGGCGGCGTCGCACCGTTGGTGCCGCGCCACGCCAGCAGCGGCCGGATCAAATCGGCGAGGCGCTCGAGCATATCGAGGCGCACCGCGCGCGGACCGCACACGTGATAGCCGTAGGCCCGGTAGAACGCCTCAGGGCAGGCCGGATCGGGCGTGAACGACGTCAACCCGGCGCGTGGCGGCTCCGGCAACGCGTCGACAGAAAGTCCATTGGCGCCCGCGTTCTTCAGCGACCAGAGCGTTAGCACGAGTTCCGCTGCTGCCGGCTTGAGCAGCACCGGGAAGTAGATATTGAAGGCGCCGAAGCGCACGCCGTACTTGCGAAGCTGCGCGCGCGCATTCTGGTCGAGCGACTTGATCTCCTCGGCGACCGTCTCGCGACGCAATACACCGAGGCTCTCGCGCAGCCGGTAGGCAATGCCGCGCGCCAGCCCGGCGATGTCTTCCGCCTTGCTGATCTCGACCAGCGGTTTCAACTTCTCCGCTATCGTCAACTCCAGCCACGCTTCGAGCCGGGCCTGCACTTTCTCGCGGTCTGGCCCGGACAGATGCTCGTCGACCAGCAGCGAAATGGTCGGCTTCAGCGGATCGTCGGTCGCCTCGATCTGCCCCAGCTCCTCCTCGCGCCACATGATGCGCCCGCGACGGTCGAGCGACAGCGCGTCCGGCTGCGCGGCAGCGACGCGTCGGGCTCGCATGCCGAGCTCTCGCGCCAGCACCTGAGCGGCAGCGCTGCGCGTTGCCTTGCCGTGAATGCCTTCGGCGCCCGGATCGAGCTGGAAGCGGAAGCCTCTCAGGCGTCCGACGAAGTGGTTCTCGACGTTGATCGCGCCGTCGGCGGCGATCTCGGCGTGCAGTTCGTCTTTGTCTCGCATGCCCTTCATCAGTGCACTGGTGCGTCGGTCAACGAAGCGTTGCGTCAATTGCTCGTGCATGGCATCGGACAGGCGATCCTCGATCTCGCGCGTCTTGCCCTGCCAATGCTCGGGATCCTTCAGCCACGCGGCACGGTTGGAGACGAACGTCCATGTGCGGATGTGCGCGATACGGTTGGCGAGCGTGTCGATGTCGCCGTCGGTGCGGTCGGCAAGGCCGACCTGCTTGGCGAACCAGTCTTCGGGAATGCGCTCCTCGTCGCTCATCAGATAGCCGTAGATCGAGGCGACGAGCTCGGCGTGGTTCTGTCCCGAAATCTTGCGATAGTCGGGAATCTGGCAGACCTCCCACAGCTTGCCGACGGCGGCCGGCGCCGTCGCCATGGCGGCGATATCGCGGTCGGCGCTAACGGTTTCGAGGGCGATGACGTCGTCGGCCGAACGCGCCCGCACGAGGCGTTGGATGTTCGGCATCTCGCGCAGCGACTGCTTCAGCCCTTCGAGCGAGCGGGTATCGAGGTCGCGGTTGCGCCACTGCAGGACGCGCACGCTGTCGAAGTTGTGCGTCTCCAGCCGCTCGATCGTATCGTTGTCGAGCGGCTCGGCGGCGCCCGTGACGCCGAACGTTCCATCGTTCATGTGGCGGCCGGCGCGGCCGGCGATCTGGCTCAGCTCGGACGGCGTCAGGTTGCGGTGGTTCTGCCCGTCGAACTTACGTGTCGCCGAGAAGGCAACGTGATCGACGTCGAGATTGAGACCCATGCCGATCGCGTCGGTGGCGACGAGGAATTCGACATCACCCGATTGATAGAGGGCCACCTGGGCGTTGCGCGTGCGCGGCGACAGCGCGCCGAGCACGACGGCAGCGCCGCCGCGCTGACGGCGGATCAACTCGCCGATGGCGTAGACCTCGGTCGCCGAGAAGGCAACGACCGCGGTACGCTGCGGTAACCGCGTGATCTTCTTCTGGCCGGAGTAGCTCAGCTTCGACAGTCGCGGACGTGAGATGAAGTTGGCACCGGGTATGAGATCGGCGATCGGCTCGCGCATCGTCTGCGCCCCGAGCAACAGCGTCTCGGAGCGGCCGCGCGCATGCAGCAGCCGGTCCGTGAAGACATGCCCGCGCTCGGGATCGCCGGAGAGCTGGATCTCGTCGATGGCGAGGAAGTCGACGTCGATGTCGCGCGGCATCGCCTCGACCGTGCAGACCCAATAGCGCGCCCGCTCCGGCTTGATCTTCTCCTCGCCGGTGATCAGCGCGACCTTGTCGGCCCCGACGCGGTTGGCGATCTTGTCATAGACCTCGCGCGCCAGCAGGCGCAGCGGCAGTCCGATCATACCGCTTTCGTGGCCGAGCATGCGCTCGATGGCGAGATGGGTCTTGCCGGTGTTGGTGGGCCCGAGCACCGCCGTGACGTGGCGGATGCGCGTTTCGAGGTCGCTGCCCATCTGAACTCCTCATATCTCTCGCAATGGCATTGCAGAGACGTCCGCCGAGATCAAGGGCATGATTGCCTTGGGGTGCCCGCAGAGACAGCGTCTATTGTAATCGTCTTGCGGCCCGCTGGCGATTGCTCGAGGGCAGTTGTCCGCCGCCTATCGGCGCAGCGCGATGCGCTGCTGGTCCGGCATGGTGATGTCAACCTTCTCCGTGGTCAGGCTGGCGGTGCCGACGGTGGTGGGCACGCTGACGCTATAGGGGATGACGACATTAGCCTTCGGCACCGGCCGCAACACGAGCTCGATCTTGCCATTGACGACCGACGCGGCGCCCTCTCCAGGCTTGTGGCCTGAGATCGGCACCAGGCGCACGTTGCAGACGTGGTCTGCCCCGGCCCGGCGAAGCGGCGTGAAAACGATGTCAAAGCGCTGCTTGCCGTCATAGATGGGCAGCTTTTGTTTACAGGGGTTGGCGCCACCGGCGAGCGACAGGGCCATGACCCCGCTCAGGGGATCGAGCACGTTCCGTAGCTGCTCGGGTGTCACGGGTATGGCTTTGGGCGATAGTCCATCGGGAGGAACGAAGGTCACGTTGCTCACCGCCGGCCCGGCGAAGGTAATGTTGAGCGCCTTGATCTTTTTCTTCTTCAGGAAGGTCTTCTGGCGGTAGCTGAAGGCGTGGCTTGCGGGCTGTGTCTTGCCCGACACGAGGCTGCCGTGGCTGCCCATGTTCGCGTCGTATTTAAAGATCGTCGCGTTGATCTTGGCATCGGCGGCGAGACTGTAGGCCCCGCCGTTCAGGTTCGAATTGAAGTGGAAATGGCCAATGTCGCCGAGCGCCGTGAAGCTGATGCGGTAGACGGCATCGACGGTGGCAGGAAGCGGGCCGGTGCGCTGCGCCCATCCGGCGGACGTTCCGCAGGCCAGCATCAGGGCGGCGGGAAAGAGCCTCGCAAGCCCGCGCTTGGCTCCGTGCCCAAACCGGTATGTCATGATGCCCCAATGCCCCGAATGGACGTGCACACTGATACTGCGGGTAGTGCCGTTTTACGTCTATTCTGTGGCCCCTCGGGCGGGGATGGAGCACAGGGACGGCGGGCACTGCAGGCGCCCCATCGGCATCGCCGACGCCTTGACGAAAAGAGGGTCGTCGGGCATAGACACCGCCAAATCCCCCTCCAGCCTCGCTGGCGGGACATTTTTTCCCGCAATCCCTTGCACGACGCCGGCCGCACGGGAGCGGTGGCGAAGGAGCTTTTACGATGACGAGGCGCTGCGAGTTGACTGGCAAGCTGCCCCTTTCCGGGCAACTGAGAAGCCACGCCGAGAACGCGACGAAGCGGAAATTCCGCCCCAACCTGTGCGAAGTGACGCTGATCAGCGACGCGCTCGGGCGAAAGTTCCGGCTGCGCGTCAGCGCCCACGCGCTGAAATCGGTGGAGCACCGTGGCGGTCTCGACGCCTTCCTGCTCAAGGCAGACGACGAGGAGCTTTCCGAGCGCTGCCTGAAGATGAAGCGCGAAGTGAAGAAGCTCGCCAAGGGCGGCGCCAAAGCCGCCTAAGGCTGGTCGGCCTGCGAGCCGCCGCCTGATGCTGCCAGATCCCCAGCGCTGATCGCGAACTGCAGCAGGATCGTCCGCTGCAGGCCGCGATTGAAGTTGTCGTCCGAGATCATTGTCACGATGGTCTCGCCACTGGGCGCGACGTGTGTCGCCAGTCCTTCCATATTGTCGATCTCACGGCCACCGTCGGCGGCCACGAGGATGTCCGCGTCGATGATCTTGCGCGGGCGCAGTTGCTGCTGATTGATCAGCCGCAGGCGCATCCTGACGCCCTCGCTAAAGCGAAAGCGCCGCTCCAGCACCAGCAGGCCGCCGTCGGGAAGTGGGGCGGCGTCGGTGATGTCGTAGTCCCCATCGTTGGTCAGATAGAATTTCCGCGGCCGGCTGTCCGTTTCCCAGATCCAGCCGATGTGATTGCCGTCGTCGTCGCGCATCGTCTCCGAGAAAGCGACGAGCTTGCCTTTATAGCGGCCACCCTGCAGCACCGCGATCGCTTCGAAGCCGCCGTTCTTCGACATCTTGCTCGCCGACTTCGGCAAGTCGACTTTGCCCCTTGATGGCGACAGGCCGCCGGCGTCGATATCGTAGCGAGCGATGCGGTGCTTGCGCTCGAACGAGATGTAGGCGGAGCCGTTTTGCGTTGTGCCTTTCGCCAGAGCTAGGCCCTCCGCATCGCGGTCGCTCTTGCGCGACAGCGGATCTCCGTCTTTCGACTGAATGGCGCCGAGGCGCACGCCGGTCATGCCGCTGGGCGCGCCCTTGTCGTCGTGCGTGAAAGCGCCCGACATCCACGTGCCGGCATCGGAGACGGCGAAAAAGCCCTTGCCGTCCGGATCGATGGCGAGGCCCGACCAGCCGCCGAAGAACTCCGACGGCGAGGTAAGCACGAGGCCGCCGCGCCAATTCAGCTTGCCGAAACGTGTCTCGTCGCGCTTCAGGCGGTCGAAGGCCGCTATCGGGCGCGCGTCGACGGTGATCGGCCCCGTCTGCAGGTCGACAGTCGACGGCTTGGTGCCACCGAAGGCAAGGCCGGCGCCGGCCGCTAGCACGATGGCGACGCCGACAGGGAACCGCAGCCGTCGGCCGCGATGGTCCGCGAGGAGGCCTCTAAAATTCAATGGAGATGCCTCCGGCGCGCGCGCGCGCCCGGGCGCGGTTGCGACTGCTTCGCCTTCTCTTCGAACAACTCGACCAGCTTGTCGGTCATGGCGCCGGCGAGCTCGCTCGGGTCGGTGATGGTGACGGCCCGCCGATAGTACCGCGTGACGTCGTGGCCAATGCCGATGGCGATCAGTTCCACCGGAGAGCGCGTCTCGATCTCGTCGATCACCTGCCGCAAGTGCTGCTCCAAGTAGCTGCCCGAGTTAACGGAGAGCGTCGAGTCATCGACGGGCGCGCCGTCGGAAATCATCATCAGAATGCGGCGCTGCTCGGGCCGCGCCAGCAAGCGTCTGTGCGCCCAGGCAAGTGCTTCGCCGTCGATATTCTCCTTGAGCAGGCCCTCGCGCATCATCAGGGCGAGCGAGCGCTTGGCGCGCCGCCACGGGGCGTCGGCCTTCTTGTAGACGATGTGGCGCAGATCGTTGAGCCGCCCCGGCCCCTGCGGCTTTCCGGCGGCGAGCCATTGCTCGCGTGCCTGCCCGCCCTTCCAGGCGCGCGTGGTGAACCCGAGGATCTCTACCTTCACGCCGCAACGCTCCAGCGTACGAGCGAGGATGTCGGCGCAGCAGGCGGCAACCATGATCGGCCGGCCGCGCATCGAGCCTGAATTGTCGAGCAGCAGCGTCACCACCGTGTCGCGGAAATCGGTGTCGCGCTCGCGCTTGAACGACAGCGCGTGCATCGGGTCGATGATGACGCGCGGCAACCGCGAGGCATCGAGCGCACCTTCTTCCAGGTCGAAATCCCAGGCCCGGCTCTGCTGCGCCAGGAGGCGCCGCTGCAGCCGGTTGGCGAGGCGCGCGACGGCGCTCGACAGGGCGCGCAACTCGCGATCCAGGTAAGCGCGCAGTCGCTCCAACTCTTCCGGTGAGGAAAGCTGCTCGGCGCCGATCTCCTCGTCGAACTCGCGCGTGAACACCTTGTAGCCGAACGCCTCGGGGTTCTCGAGGACGGACGTATTCGGACGCCACGGCTCGGGCGTATCGAATTGCTCGTGATCGTCCAGCATGTTTTCCAGATCGTCGGCGCTGGCCGTTTCGGAAGCTTCCTGCGCCTCGTTGGCATCGCCCTCGGCCCGACCTTCCTCGCGCTGTTTGTCGCTGCCTTCTTCGCCATCCTCGGCGGTTTCGGTGTCGCCGTCGCTACCCTCATCCTTGTCATCGTCGTCGCTGTCGTTCTCCTCGCGGTCAGCCTGGACGCTCTCCTCGGTCAGCTCGAGGGCGCGCAACAGATCGCGCATGAGACGCCCGAAACTCTCCTGATCCTCGGCGAGGCTGTCGAGGCGCTTGAGCAGTTTGGCACCGCGCTGCTCGATCGACGTGCGCCATACGTCGACTAGCGCCTTGGCGCTGTCCGGCGGCGGCAAGCCGGTGAGACGCTCGCGGATCATCAGCGCGACGGCGTCCTCCAGCGGCGCGTCGGCGCGCGTCTTTATCTGCGCGTAGCGGCCGTGCGCGTAGCTGTCCTCGATGCGAGCCGTGAGATTTCGCGCCATGCCGGGCATCCGGTTGGCGCCCAGCGACTCGACGCGCGCCCGCTCGGCGGCCTCGAACACGAGGCGTGCGGGGCCGGCACTCGGCGCCAGCTTGTTGTGCACGCGCACGTCATGACAGCCGGCGGTCAGGGCGAAGCTGTCGGCCCAGCCGCGGATAACGGCGATCTCGCGTTGCGAGGGCACCCGCGATGGCTCCGGCAGCTGTGCGTGTCCGGTCGAATACTCGGGAGCCCCCGGCGCGAACCCGACTTCAAGGTCGGAATGTCCGGCGATGGCACGCACGCAAAGGCCGATAGCGCGCTTCAGCGGCTCAGTCGGCGCTTCCTTGCGTTTGGGGCCGATCGACATTTAGCTCAGCTCAGCGCGACGTTGGCTGCACTCTCGGGCAGTTCCTCGCCGAAGCTGCGTTGATAGAATTCCGCCACCAGAGGGCGCTCGAGCTCATCGCACTTGTTGAGGAAGGTGAGGCGGAAGGCAAAGCCGACATCGTTGAATATCTCGGCGTTCTCCGCCCACATCATCACCGTGCGCGGGCTCATCACTGTCGATAGGTCGCCATTGATGAAGGCATTGCGCGTCAGGTCGGCGACGCGAACCATGTGCGATACGGTCTTGCGTTTGGCCTCGCTCTTGCCCCACGTCTTGACCTTGGCGAGCACGATTTTCGCCTCGTCGTCGTGTGGCAGATAGTTGAGCGTCGCCACGATCGACCAGCGGTCCATCTGGCCCTGATTGATCTGCTGCGTGCCGTGATAGAGGCCCGATGTATCACCGAGACCGATGGTGTTTGTGGTCGAGAACAGGCGGAACGCGGGATGCGGGCGGATCACCTTCGACTGGTCGAGCAGCGTCAGCTTGCCGGAGACCTCGAGCACGCGCTGGATGACGAACATCACGTCGGGCCGGCCGGCGTCGTACTCATCGAACACGAGGGCAGTGTTGGACTGCAGCGAGTACGGCAGGATGCCCTCGCGGAACTCCGTTACCTGCAAGCCGTCCTTGATGACGATCGCGTCCTTGCCGACGAGATCGATGCGGCTGACGTGGCTGTCGAGGTTGACGCGGATGCACGGCCAGTTGAGGCGGGCAGCTACCTGCTCGATGTGCGTCGACTTGCCGGTGCCGTGGTAGCCCTGGATCATCACGCGGCGGTTGTGCTTGAAGCCGGCGAGAATGGCGAGCGTCACTTCCCGGTTGAACAGGTAGTCCGCATCCAGATCGGGCACGTGCTCGTCGGGCTTGGAGTAGGCAGGCACCTCGAGGTCGGTGTCGATCCCGAACACCTGGCGCACCGATAGTTTCATGTCGGGGAGATTGATCGGCTTGCCTTCGGCACCCGACTGGGTTTGCGCACGCATTATCGAGGGGTCCTCGGATGTGGCGCGGGGTCAAGAAATCGGCGCGGCGGCAATGCCGGATTTCAGACGAGGCCCGCTTGCTTCAGAAAGTTATAGGCTTGGATTATCTCGCGCAACTTATCGCCGGAGCGCGCGTCGCCGCCGTTGGCGTCGGGATGGTAAACCTTTACCAGCTCCTTGAAGCGCGCCTTGATCTCCACTCGGGTCGGGTCGCCGGAGAGATTCAACGTCTGCAGGCTCTTCTTCTCGAGCGGCTTCAACTGTCGACGGCTCTCGGCCGGCTGCTCGCGGGCGGCCTTGGCGCGACGCGCGAAAAAGGCATGCGGGTCGAGGGTGCGGAACGCGCCCGTGGGGGCGGCCTCCGCGGCGGGCGGCGGTGCTGCGGCACCCGGCGCCTTGGCGTTCACGCCCACTTTCCATGTCGGGCGGTGGCCGGTGAGGGCATCCTTCTGGAAATCCTGCACCTGGCTGTCGTTCATGCCATCGAAGTAGTTGTAGGCGGCGTTGTACTGGCGCACGTGCTCGATACAAAAGAGGTAATACTTGCCGTCCTGTCCGCGACCGCGTGGGGCGCGGTGATCGCCCGCGTCCTTGCAGCCCTTCCACTGGCAACGCCCATGCCGCTCCTCGCGCGCAGGCTCGGTGCGAGCGCGCTTTGAGCCGACGCGGATGCTATCGAAGTATTTGGAATCCAGCTTCATGCGCGCGAAGTATGATCCGCCCTCAGTTCCCACACAAGCCGGTCGATAGGACCGGTCGGTTTTGCACTGTTTCACACCCGCATGAGGCGACCCTTAATGAGCTTGCAGGCACGCATGCGCGAAAAGTTGATGCTCGCGCTCAATCCCACCCGGCTCGACGTAGTCAATGAGTCGCACCAGCACGCGGGGCACAGCTCTTCACCGGGAACCGGCGAGAGTCATTTCCGCGTGCTGATCGTCTCCGACGCCTTCTCCGGCAAGTCGCGCGTCGAGCGCCACAGGATCGTCAATGATGTGCTGCGGGATGAATTGAGAGATGGGGTGCACGCCCTGGCAATCAAGGCGCTGGCGCCGGGAGAGCCAACCTGAGCAACAAAAATCTCGCCTCCGGTGATGCGAAGGCGAGACTTTTCAGACACCAAACCTACTGCCGACTGGAGCTTAGTTCCAGTGGCGGCGGTGATGGTGACGGTGATGATGGCGCTTGTAGTAACGCTTCTTCCACCAGCGGTGATGCCACCGGCGATGATGGCGGTAACCGGCCTTCTCAACCGACGAACCCGTGTCGCTGACGGTCGTCAGCTTGCCGAGAATGTTGCCGGAGGCCGGAGCTGCCTGAGCGCTACCGACTGCGACGACGCAGGCGAGTGCGCCGGCGACGGCAGCGAGGGGGAGGAATCGAGTCATTGTAGCTCCTTTTTCTATTTCGAACGCGCTGCCGGCACATTTCGATGTGGTTCAGCAGCACACTAACGCGGATCCTCCTGACCAGATCCACGCACAGGTTCTCGCCCGGCGCCTGAACCTAACCTGAACGACAATTTGCGACGATGATCTACGTCGACGGTGCGACTTCACCTGCACGCGCGGCGCGTGCTGCGATGGCCGACGTAGGGCTTATGCGCAGCGCCGTGATTTTATTGCGCGTCTTGCGCAGTATCTCGAAGCGGTACCCGTAGAACGTGAAAACCTGTCCAGGCTCCGGGATCGTTTGCGCCTCGTGGATGACGAGACCGGCAATCGTTGTTGCCTCTTCGTCCGGCATGTTCCAATTCATCTGACGGTTGAGATCGCGAACGGCGATCGTGCCGTCGACATTCACCGTACCGTCCGCCTGCACGCGGATTGCCGCCTCCTGCGTGTCGTGCTCGTCGGCAATCTGCCCGACGATCTCCTCGAGAATGTCCTCCAGCGTGATGAGGCCCTGCACCTCGCCGTACTCGTCCACGACCAGGGCCATCTGCGCCTTGCGCTTCAAAAACTGGTTGAGCTGGTCTTTCAGCGGCGTCGTATCGGGCACGAACCAAGGCTCGACGGCGAAGCTCATGATGTCGAGCTTGCTGACATCCCACCCCGAGCGGCCGAGCGCGGAAAACAAATCCTTCGTATGCAACACACCGACGATGTTTTCCGGGTCATCCTTCCAGATCGGCACGCGCGTGTACTGGCTGCGCAACAGCTCGTCGAGAACCGTCTGCGCCGTGTCGTCGGCGTTGATGGTCTCCATCTTGGTGCGGTGGACCATGATGTCGGCAACCTGCAGGTCGCGCAGATCGAGCACACCGCCGAGCATGTCGGCGTCGTGGCGACCGACCGAGCCTTCGATTTTCTGTAGCGCGATGGTGCCGCGGATCTCCTCGTGAGCGGCGAGGATGTTGGCCTCGTCGTCGAGTTTGCTGGGCGTCATCTTGAGAAACATGCGCACGATGTATTCGATCGTCACCGTGATGGGGTTCATTACGACGATAACGACGCGCAGGACGGGCGCGATGATCAACGCCACGCGGTCGGCATAGGCGAGCGCGTATGTCTTCGGCAGCACGGCGGCGAAAACGACGATGAGGAACGTCATGACGGCGGTCGCGTAGGCGACGCCGACTTCGCCGATGAGCAAGACGGCGAGACCCGAGGCAAGTGCCGAAGCCAGCACGTCGACCAGCGTGTTGCCGATGAGGATCGTGCCGATCATCTTCTCTGGCCGTTGCAGCAGCTTGTTCACCAGCGCCGCACGGCTATTGCCTTCCTGCTCCAACGCATGCATGCGGGCGCGCGAAGCGGCAGTCAGCGCCGTCTCGCTGCCGTTGAAGAAGGCGGACAGCGCGATCAGCACGACGATCGCCAGGAGAATGAGCGCGGTAACGAGTGACATAGGTAAAGCTCAATGAGTGTTGTCGGTGCGTATGCCGGTCCCCCGGCCCCGGCATCTCTTTATCACATATGTGACTGCCGATCGTTAGCGCCGGCTAAGTGGCGCCGATCTCGCCGCCGAGGAAGGCGCGCACCGTGTCGGCCGGCACGTCGCGGGCGATAAACGCCTCGCCGACACCGCGCGCGAGAATGAACGTCAGCTTGCCGCCGCGCACCTTCTTGTCCTGCGCCATCAACTTCATCATGGCTTCTACTCCAGGCTTGTCGCCGGGGATCTCGCCGATGCGGGTCGGTAGCCCGACGGCGCCGAAGTGGGCGATGGCGCGATCGGCCGCCGCAGAATCGCAGTAGCCGAGCGACGCCGAGAAGCGGAAAGCGATGGCCATACCGATGGCAATCGCCTCGCCGTGCAGCAGTCGGTCGGAGTAGCCACACCAGGCTTCGAACGCGTGTCCGAAGGTGTGGCCGAGGTTGAGCAATGCGCGCTCGCCCTGCTCGGTCTCGTCGCGGCCGACGATGCCAGCCTTGGCTTTGACGCTCGTCTCGACGGCACGCGTCAGCGGCTCGGCTTCCAGCGCGAACACGGCCTTATGGTTTTTCTCGAGCCAGGCGAAGAATGCCGCATCGCCGAGCAGGCCGTACTTCGCCACCTCGGCGTAACCGGCGCGCAGCTCGCGACCCGACAGCGTGCGCAGCGTGTCGGTGTCGGCGAGCACGAGGACCGGTTGATGAAAGGCCCCGATGAGGTTCTTGCCTTGCGGCGTGTCGATGCCGGTCTTGCCACCGACCGATGAATTCCACCTGCGCCAGCAGCGACGTCGGAATTTGCACGAAGCGGACGCCGCGACGCAGGATCGCCGCGGCAAATCCTGCAAGGTCGCCGATGACGCCGCCGCCCAGGGCGACGACGAGATCGCCGCGCTCGAGGCCCAGCTCGAGCAGGCGCTTGCACAGCGGCTCTAACTCCCGGAAGCTCTTGGTGGACTCGCCCGGAGGTAACGTTGTCGAGCCGACATGACGCCCGTCCTGCTTCAACGCCGCTTCGAGCGTGCCGAGATGATGGCGGGCAACGTTCTCGTCGGTGACGATGGCACACCGGCCGGCGCCGAGACGCGCACTGATCAACACGCCGGCACGCGCGAGCAGTCCGGGTCCGATCAAAACGTCGTAAGCACGGTCGCCCAGGGGCACGTTGACGGTGCGAACGTCTTGCAGCTCTGCCGCGCTCATCGTGCCACCTCGGACGTGGCGCCCAGATGCTGGCCGAGACGCTCGACGATCTCGGCGACGATGACCTCGTGCGGCACGTCGCGGCTTTCGACTGTTAGATCGGCCTGCGCATAGACCGGATAGCGAGTCGTCATGAGGTTCTGCAGCACGGCCTCGGGATCCCCTCCCTTGAGCAGCGGACGGTTGCCGCGTTTGCCGACGCGGCGCACGAGCAGCGGCAGCTCGGCCCGCAGCCACACCGAGATCCCGTGTTCGGCAATAGCGCCCCGCGTCTCCTCGTTCATGAAGGCGCCCCCACCGGTTGCCAGCACCTGCGGGCCCGAGCGCAGCAAGCGCAACAGCACTTTGCGCTCGCCCTCGCGGAAGTACGGCTCGCCGTGATCGGTGAAAATGTCCTCGATGCTCTTGCCGGCCGCCTTCTCGATCTCCTCGTCGGCGTCGACGAACGGCAGCGCTAGCTTGGCGGCAAGGCGCCGCCCGATCGCCGACTTGCCACAGCCCATCAGCCCGACGAGCACGATCGATTGCTGCCCAAGGGCGGCGCGGATCGCGTTCAGCGATTGAGCGTCTGGCATCTTCTTCACTTCCGAATCCCGCCCGAATCGACGGATGACGGGAGCCTCGGGTCCGTCGCCCACAGCCTACGTCCGCAACGTGCACGGCAAGAATTGCCCGGGCCGCCAGCGCCGCCTACTTTGGATCATCGTCGAGTGCAAGTCATAATGGCGCCAACTTGCAAAGAGACCAAAGCCATGGGGACGGGATAGCCAATGCCCAGCTTGTTTCGGTTTCTGTTCATTGTTGGCACCGCCGGAGCAATCGTTACCGGCGCGCTCTACTTACTTGCCACGAAATTCGAGCCTGAGCCGCGCACCGTCACTAAGCCCGTTCCGGGCGTCAAGGTGCGTTCAGAGTGACCCACGCGCAACCATGGGAAAGCGCCCCAAATTAGCTGACATGCCGGTCGTCATCGGGGCGCTAGGGATTTGCTGGCTGTTCACCAGCGCGGCCCCCGCACAGGACTGGAGCCCGTTCGACCCGTTCAAGAATCCGGCACGTGGCCAGCAAAGGCAACAGCAGCCCCGCGAGGAACCGGCGCGCGACCGCGCGACCGAACCGGCAGCCAACGGCGACGACATCGTTCGCCCGCTCGGCGACAGCGGCGCCAGTGCCGTCGAGCGTGGCGACCTTACCCCGGTCATGGCGGCCGACGGCTCGGGCTTGCCATACGAGCTTTGGCGCGGGTTGGACGTTGCGACGCTTTCACGCCTGATCGCCGAGATCGACATCCCGCCGCGCTCCCCGGCACTGCATCGGCTATGGCTGCGCCTCATCACTTCCAACGTCACACCGCCAGACGGCGGCGTAACCGACCAGCAGTTCCTCGCGCTGCGCCTGGAAATCCTCTACCGGTCCGGCCTGCTGGAGGATGCAGCCAAGGCGCTCGCCTCGGCACCGCCGGGCGATCCGACGCTCGCCATCCTCGCCGCCCGCAACGAGATCGGCCTCGGCGCTCAGGACCGTGCTTGCGAGACGGCGCATACGGGAGGTGCCCCGGCGCAGCTCCCCAAGCCTTTGAAGGCCGATGCCGCTCTCATTTCCGGCTTCTGCGCAGCCGTTGCCGGCGATGCGCCGGGCGCCGGTCTTGCCGCTGAGTTGGCAAGGGAGGCGGGCGTCACAGAGAGCCCCGGGTTGCAGGCGCTCGATGCAATCTCGACAGGCGCCAAGCCGCAGGTGGCGCCCGATACCGAGTTGGCGCTGCTCGACTACCGGCTGATCGAAGCGGCTGGCGGGGCGATCGATACGGCGCAAGTGCTCAAGCACGCCAAGGCGTCGCTGCTCGCCGCGCTTGCGGTCGATCCGCAATTGGAGCCCGGGGCGAGACTATTGGCCGCCGAAGCTGCCGCAAACGTCAACGCCATCTCGCCGCAGCAGCTGGCCGACATCTATCGTGCGCAACACTCGGCCGGAACCGTCATCTCCGACGCTGCAGGCACAGATACGCCGCAACGGCGCGCGGCACTGTTTGTCGCCGCCGACAACGAAGGCACGCCCCAGAAGAAAGTCCGCCTGATTCGCGCCTTCCTTGATGAGGCGCATCGCGCCGGCTTCTACCTCACGGGCTTGCGCATGATGACGTCCGCCTCCGACCTCGTGATCGCCGCGCCCGAGATCGGCTGGTACGCGGAAACAGGCATCGAGGTGGCGCTTGCCGCCGGCAACTACGACAAAGCGCGCGAATGGGCTGCGTTCGGCTCCTCACCCAACGGCGCCGCGGTGCAGGGCCTCAACCATTGGCTGGCGCTGATCGACATTGCCGATGATCGTCCTGCCGTGAATCGCGAAGCCGATCTGGCGCACGTCGAGGAGCTGGCCGTGCACGGGCGGCTCGACGCCACGCTGCTGCACCGGCTCGCCACCGTTCTCGACGCGCTCGAATACAACGTGCCGATCCCGCTCTGGGAGGCGGCAAGCCGCACGCCGCAACCGGCTGGCGGCTATCTGCCTGAAACAGGGGTGCTGTCGGAGCTGCAGGACGCCGCCAAGAAACAAGAGTTCGGCCGCACGGTGCTGCTCGCCATGAAGACGCTCGGGCCCAACGGCGCGGAAGGCGCCAACATGATCGCCCTCGGCGATTCCATCCGCGCTTTGAAGCGTGCGGGGCTGGAGGCCGACGCGCGCAACCTCGGCTTCGAGGCCTTGTTCGCCGGCTGGCCGCGAGCCATCACCAATTAGATGAGCTCTGCCCAACAGCACATCGACGCGTTCCTCGAGATGCTGGGCGTAGAGCGCGGTGCCGCCGCCAACACCATCGAGGCGTACCGCCGCGACCTCGACCAGTACCGGACGTTCCTCGCCGGGCGCGACATCGATCTCGTGGCGGCCGAGCCGGCGCACGTCTCCGCCTGGCTCGCGGCATCATCGGCCGCCGGCCTTAGCGCCTCTTCGCGGGCGCGCGGACTGTCCGCCGTCCGGCAGCTCTACAAGTTCCTGCTTGCCGAGGGGCACGTCGCCGCCGATCCGACTCATGGCTATGCCGGACCGCGCAAGCAACGCCCGCTGCCGAAGACGCTCAGCGTCGCCGAGGTCGATCGCCTGATCGGCGCCGCCGCGCGCCGCGCCGAAACCGGCGAAGGCATCGAGCATCTGCGGGCCCTGCGCTTGCACTGCCTCATCGAGATGCTGTACGCGACCGGCATGCGCGTCAGCGAGCTCGTGTCCCTGCCGCGCAGCGTTCTGGCGGGCGACGCGCGGGTGCTCACCATCAAGGGCAAGGGCGGGCGCGAGCGTCTCGTGCCCCTCAACACCTCTGCCCGCACCGCCCTCGATCTCTATCTGGCAACGACGACGGGCGAGGGAAAAGTATCGAGCAAGTGGCTGTTCCCCTCGAAGAGCGCGCAGGGGCATCTGACGCGCCAGCGCTTCGGCCACGACCTGAAACTGCTCGCCGAGGAGGCTGGCTTTGATGGCGAACGCGTCAGCCCGCACGTGTTGCGCCACGCCTTCGCCAGCCACCTGCTCGACCGCGGCGCCGACCTGCGCTCGGTGCAGAAGTTGCTCGGCCATGCGGATATCTCGACCACCGAGATCTATACGCACGTGCTCGAGGAGCGGCTGAAAAAGCTGGTGCATGAACATCATCCGCTAGCCAAGAAGGGCTGAGTGAGGACGGGGCGATGTAATGGCGCATTAAGGCGCCCGCCACGCCCGCCTTGACAGATCTCGACCCCTGGCGCGATTGTCCGCCCCACCCCTGGAACCTGCGACGCGAGGCCCCGTTTTGGACCGCTCCCCCATCCGCACCTACCTCGACTTCGAGAAGCCGATCGCCGAGCTGGAAAGCAAGGTGGCCGAGCTGCGAGCCATGGAAGGCGAGGAGAGCGCGGTCTCCATCGGGGATGAAATCAAGAAGCTTGAGCAGAAGGCGCGCACGGCGCTCGTCGATACCTACGCCAAGCTGTCGCCCTGGCAGAAGACGCAGGTTGCCCGCCACCCGGAGCGTCCGCACTGCCTCGACTTCGTCAACACGCTCATCGAAGACTTCACGCCGCTCGCCGGCGATCGTTACTTCGCCGAGGACGAGGCGATCGTCGGCGGTTTGGGCAGATTCCGCGGGCGTTCCGTGATGATTATCGGCCACGAAAAAGGCTCCGACACGGAAAGCCGCATCCGCCACAACTTCGGCATGGCCAAGCCGGAAGGCTACCGCAAGGCCGTGCGCCTCATGGAGATGGCCGAGCAGTTCAACCTGCCGGTGATCACGCTGGTCGACACGGCCGGCGCGTACCCGGGCATCGGCGCCGAAGAACGCGGCCAGGCCGAGGCCATCGCCCGCTCCACCGACTGCTGCCTTGCCATCGGCGTGCCGCTCATCACCGTCGTTATTGGTGAGGGCGGATCGGGGGGCGCCATCGCCATCGCCGCCGCCAACCGCATCCTCATGCTCGAGCACGCCATCTACACGGTCGCCTCGCCCGAGGCCGCAGCTTCGATCCTGTGGCGCGACAGCGCCAAGGCCATCGACGCGGCCACCAACATGAAGATCACCGCCCAGGATCTCGATCAGCTCGGCGTCATCGACGTCATCATCACCGAGCCGGTGGGAGGCGCCCACCGGGACCGCGAATTGATTATGAAGGCTACGGGCGACGCCATTGCCCGCGCACTGTCGGAGTTCGACGGCAAGTCTCCGGCTGAGATACGGCGGCAGCGGCACACGCGGTTTATGGAAATTGGTCAGTCGTTGTAAGGGCTTAGCTCTGCAAGTTGCGAATGTGCAGGCGAAACCGCCTAATTACCGTCCAATCTCCGCGGTAGTGACCTTCAAACCTCGCGTCTCACCCAAGTATCCGTCGCCGCTAAGATTTCCGTAACGTTAAGCAAATCTTAAGGTCTAGAGATCGATGGTTGATCACCGTGCGCCAGGGGCACTGCGTATGCGTAAGATCATCCTTGGCTCGAATCTAAGAGCCCGCGTTCTGTCTGCTTTGGCGGTCTGCGCCACCGCGTGCGCGCTCGCCGGCTGCGGCGGCAGCACCCCCTCCATTACCGCCGCCGAGCAGCCGCTCAGCAAAGAGACGATGTCGATGCTCGGTCGCAAGGGCATGGACTTGCATGCGCCGATCTTCGTGCGCATCTTCAAGGAAGAATCCGAACTCGAGGTGTGGAAGGCGCGCGACGACGGCCGCTTCTACCACTTCAAGACCTACCCGATCTGCAACTGGTCGGGGAACGTCGGGCCGAAGACGACGCTCGGCGACAAGCAGGCCCCGGAAGGGTTCTATCGCGTCGCCAATAATCAGCTGAACCCCAACTCGCAGTACTATCTCGCCTTCAATCTCGGCTATCCGAACGCCTACGACCGCGCGCTGCAACGCACGGGCGACGCGCTGATGGTGCACGGCAAGTGCAAATCCGTCGGCTGCTACGCGATGACGGACGCGCTGATCGAAGAGATCTACACGCTCGCCCGCGAAGCGCTCAAGGGCGGCCAGGAGAGCTTCGACGTTCACGCCTTTCCGTTCCGCATGACGGAAGTGAACATGGCGCGCTACGCGGGCAATGAGAACGTTCCATTCTGGAAGAGCCTGAAGCAAGGCTACGACTTCTTCGAGAAGTACCGCCTGCCGCCGACGGTGGCCGTGTGCGAGAAGCGCTACGTCGTCAACGTGAAGATCCCGTCCAACGCCACGGTCAAGCCAGACGGCCGCTGCCCGCGCTTCCAGCGTCCGGTGTTCGAACCGTTCGCGCCGAAGCCTTTCGAGCAGCAGATCGCCGAAGAGCGCATCACCGCGCCTGGACCGAAGACGCGCCAGTTCGCCAACGTGACGCCGAACCCGGCAAGCACGCCGGCGCAAACGGCCTACGGCACCGCGTACGGTCTCGGCGCTCCCGTGGAGACGGGCAGCACGGGCACGCCGGCGCTCGGCTTCTCGCAATAATCGTGCTTCGCCATCGCGCGCCGCGACGATGCGCCCACGTCGCGTCGTTGCGCGTGCCGCAAAACACCGGCATGGTCGCCTGATGGTTGCCCGCCGCAGAAGTCGCTGGTCCGCAGCGCTCATGGTTTTCGGAGCGCTCGCCGTGGTAGCCGCAGGAATCGGCTACTTTTTCTGGCCACAGATCTACGCCCTGATCGAAGAGGAAATGATCTACGCCGCCAAGGCGCGGCATTGGGCTGCCTATTCGAAGGGTATGCCGCTGCCGAATACGCCCGACCTGAAGAACCTGCCAGCGCGACTCGCCGGCCAGAATCTTCAACTCGGCGCACCGGTTTTAGTGCGCATTTTCAAACGCGAGTTCGAGTTGGAGATGTGGATGAAGCGCGGCGAAAAATTCGAGAAGTTCGCGACCTACCCGATCTGCATGTGGTCGGGGAAACTCGGTCCGAAATTGAAACAGGGCGACCGCCAGGCGCCGGAAGGCTTCTACACGGTCGAAAATTCATCACTCAATCCGAACAGCCAATATCATCGCTCGTTCAATCTCGGATTTCCCAACACGTTCGACCGGGCACATGGTCGCACCGGATCCTTGCTGATGGTGCATGGCGACTGCCGTTCCATCGGCTGCTACGCTATGACCGACCCCGTTATTGATGAAATCTGGGCCCTGTTGACCGCCGCGCTCGGCGCCGGTCAAAAACGTGCCCAAGTTCAGGTGTTTCCGTTCCGGATGACGGAGACAAATTTGTCACTTCATGCCGCAGATCCCGACATGGGGTTTTGGCAGCAATTGAAGCCCGGACATGACGCCTTCGAGCGCGATCATGTCCCGCCGGTCGTCAGCGTATGCGATGGACGCTACGCATTTCGGCCGGCAAATGGGGATAGCGACGGTAGCGCACCGATCGATTTGGGCTGCCCTGCGACGTGACTCGCAGTTGACATTCGCGGCTCATTTTTTCAACTGCCAACCTCGGACGGCAAGAAGAAGTAAGAGAGTTCAACATGCTGACATCTCCCGTAACAATTCGCGCACGTCGCGCACGCGCCGGAGTAGCTCCCGGTGGCACGCGTCGTGCAGAAGCGACGGCATGACGAAGTCAGTCGCTTATATCCGGCGTACCGCTCTTACTGCGTGCGCAGCTGCCGCCATCCTGGGACAGGTCGGGACCGCGCCAGCGCTTTCACTGGACGTCGAGGAAATCACCGCCGTTCGCGCCGAGCGCAAGCGTGCGAACTCCGATGGCAAATTGCCCCTTCCTGGGACGCCCGATCTGAAACGCCTCGACGACCGCCTCTCCGAAAGGGGCGTCGACCGCGACGCGCCGATCTTTATCCGCGTCTTCAAGGCGGAGTCGGAGATGGAGGTCTGGACGGGCGACGAGAACGGCACCTATTCGCTCTTTGCCACGTACCCGATCTGCTACTGGTCGGGAACTCTGGGACCGAAGCTGAAGGAGGGCGACAAGCAGGCGCCCGAAGGCTTCTACACGGTCACCATGGAGCAGAGCTTCCACACGGGCACACGTTGGCCGAAGTCGCTCAACATCGGTTACCCCAACCCCTTCGATCAGGTGAACCTGCGGTCGGGCTCGCACATCCTCATCCACGGAGGCTGCGCGTCGATCGGCTGCTTCGCCATGACCAACGCCGTCAGCCTCGAGGTCCACAAGCTGGCGACGGATGCGCTCGACGCCGGCCAGCCGAACATTCCCGTGCACGTATTTCCGTTCCGCATGACGGAGGCGAACTTCGCCAAGTACGACATGCCGCGTTGGAATGGTTTCTGGCAGAACCTGAAAGAGGGGTACGACCTCTTCGAGCGCACCGCACGTCCGCCGCGCGTCACCGTTTGCGGCACGCGCTACGACTTCGCCGCATCCAGCCGCCTCGAAGGGTTGCATCCCGGCCCGATCCAGGTCTGCCCGGAGACGGAGCAGGTGATCGCCGACCTGTCGAGCATCAACAAGAAGGTTGCCGAGCAGCCGGTGCCGCAGCAGCAGTCGTCCGAGATCAAGACCGCGTCGCTGGGCGGCGGTGGCGCCTCCTATATCGGCGCCCCGGCTTCCTACCTCGGCGGTCCGGCCATCGCGGCCGCTATCGTCAACAAGCTGGGCGAGAACTTCGAGCAGCAGTTGGCCCCGGAGACGCCGCGTCCCGGCGTCAGCCAGACGCTTACACGTCCGTTGCCTTGCTCGCTGGCCATGCCGAGTTGCCGGCGCTACGCCTCCCTGCGCGAGCAGATGGCGCACAAGGCGGCACTCAAGATCGATGAGCCGGAGCGCGAGAAGGCACGTGCGCCGAAAAAGAAGAAATCCGCCAAGAAGAAATCCAGCAAGCGCCGCTACAGCGAATCCACGGAGAGCCGCGCCAGTACCGCGACGTACGCGAGACGCGGCACGCCAGCGACGATCGACAGTGGCGAGAATTCAAGAGCTCCCGCTACGAATAGAAGCTTGGGCCCGGCAGCAGATCAGCTCCGGGCCCAATTGCTTGCGAAGGCTTCGCCGCGCATGTCATACACGCGGCTGAATTGGACAATCAGCGGGTCATCTGCATGTTGAGCGACATCCCACGACAGCTCGAGCGGCTGATGGAAACGGCAATCTTCGCCAGCCGCTGGCTGCTGGCGCCGTTCTATCTCGGCCTGGCTCTGTCCTTGTTCGTGCTGCTCATCAAGTTCATGTTCGAGCTGGTGCACATCGCCAAGACCGCGTTCACGGCGACGGAATTGGAAGTGATCCTCGGGCTTCTCGCCCTCGTCGATCTGGCGCTGACCGGCTCGCTCATCGTCATCGTCATCTTCTCGGGCTACGAGAACTTCGTCTCCAAGATCGACCACAGCAAGCATCGCGATTGGCCCGAGTGGATGGGCACGATCGATTTCACCGCGCTCAAGATCAAGCTGCTGTCGTCGATCGTCGCCATCTCGGCCATTCAACTGCTGAAGCAGTTCATGTCGATCACCACGGTGTCGGATCGCGATCTGTTCTGGCTGGTGGTCATTCACGTCGTTTTCGTCGTCTCCAGCGTACTGCTGGCCTTGTCCGACCGAATTTCGGCGAGCGCCCACGCCTCGTACTCGGAGGCAGCAGCGGCGGCAGCAGCACCGGCGCCACCGGCTAAAGGCGGCGGCAAGGCGCACGCCTAGCGGCCTTCGGGCCCAGAAGGGGCACGTCATGGGGCGCGTCCTCATCGTTGGCGGCTACGGCGCCTTCGGGGCCCGCGCCGCCGAGCGGCTGGCACGCGAACCTGGCTTCGAGATCGTGATTGCCGGGCGCTCCGCCGACAAGGCGCGTATCCATGCCGAAGCGCTCCGCGCCCGCGCCCAAGCCCGCATTGGGCACGCCGGGCTCGATGCGAGCTCTGCCAGCGCCGCGTCGCTTCGGTCGCTGGCGCCAAAGGTGGTGATCAACGCCTCCGGCCCCTTCCAGCAGCAGGACTATGCGCTGGCGCGTGCGTGCATCGCCGCCGGCTGCCACTACGTCGATCTCGCTGACGCGCGCGCCTTCGTCACCGGCATCGGCTCGCTCGACGGCGCAGCCAAGGCGGCAGGTGTGAGCGTCATCAGCGGCGCCAGCTCGGTGCCCGGGCTTTCATCCGCCGCCGTGCGACGCATGGCCGAGGATCTGCACCGTCTCGACGAAGTGCACATCGGCATCTCGCCGGGCAACAGCTTCGATCCGGGGATCGCTACCGCATCGTCGATCGTCGGGCAGGCGGGCCAGCCGCTGGGCGTACGCCAGGGCGGCCGCCAAATGACGGTGCGTGGTTGGCAGGGATTGCACCGCCACCGCTTCCCCGAGATCGGCTACCGGTGGATGAGCGACGTCGACGTGCCCGACCTCGACCTCTTCCCGCTGCACTATCCCGAGCTTGCGACGGTGCGCTTCTCGGCCGGCCTCGAGGTCGGCCTGTTCCACCTTGGACTTTGGGGAGCATCTTGGCTTGCGCGTGCCGGCATCGTGCGCAGCCTCGCACCGCTTGCCGCGCCGATGCTGGCGGCGAAGCGGCGGCTATCCATGCTCGGCAGCGACACCGGTGGCATGTTCGTGCGCGTCATCGGCTTCGATCACGAGGGCATCAAGCGCACGCGCGTTTGGAACCTCGTTGCGCGTGGCGGCGATGGGCCGTACGTGCCGGCGATGGCATCGGTGATCCTCGCCAAGCGGCTCGTCGCCGGCGATGGGCCGGCGCCCAGCGCCAGCCCCTGCTTTGGGTTGTTTCAGCTCGAAGACTTCGATGTCGAGGTCGGCGACCTCGACATCACCTGCTGGCTGGAACGCGACTGACGCGCCTCAGTGGTCGCAGGGCACGCGCAATGTCTGCCCGACGGTCGGGAAGTAGCGCGAGCAGGTGGCGCTGCCGGTGCCGGTGGAGACCTTGTCGCCGGCGTTGGCCTCGACCGATCCTGTCGAAGTATCCGACGTCGAGGCCGTGGCGATGGTCGAATTCTGCGTACCGCGATCGCCGGGCGTCTCGGTCTTGGCAGGAACGCGCTCGCCGACCTTCGTCGCCAGCGCGAGCGAGGAGTTCTCGACCTCGGCATCGGCCACGGCGGGCGTCGCCTTCGCGGTGCTGACGACCTTCGGCGCCTTCTCGGGCTTGTCGGCCTTCTGCACCTTCTCGGGCCGCTTCGTCTCGGTCACGCGCGACTTCTTCTTTTCATACCGCTCGCGAACCACCTCGTGCCTGCGCTTCTCGTAGCGCGGCGTGCTGCGCGCCGAGTTGGCGGGAACGCTGTGGACGACGGATGGGACGTATTCGCAGGAAATGCAGGCTTCGGCGCGCGGGGCGAAAAACGCCGTGGCGGCCAGAAGCGCAGAGGCGGTGGCAAAGAGTGTCCGTGTCAAGGGAGCCTCCGGCGATTGCGCAATGTGGATCTTGGCTTGGCCCATTCTTATCATGCGGGCGGGACGCAAAAAAGCTCTGTTCGCGGCTGATCGGCAGCTTTCGCCGACCAGCGCCTGGCGCATGGCTCAAGCTAGCGGTAGCGCCGCTTGGGCACCCGCCGCCAGTCGCTAGGCGGTTGAAGTTGCTGCTCTAATCGTTCTTCCCGTGGCAGTGCTTGTACTACTTTTGCCTCGTGGATTAATTATATACTTCAATGACTTATGGGGTGCAATCGATGCCCGCCTAGTATATGCCTAGAATTCACAAAGGTTGCGTTGATTCTATTCTAGTTATTGACTTGCCTGCCGAGTTGTACTATCATTTTGTGAAGAATATCGGGTGTATCCACGTGTCGCTGACGAAACAAGCGAAGATCCTATCGCGGGCTCAGGTCGATGCCGTTCTCGCCTACCTCGCCACCACCAGGCACCCCTCGCGAAACCGTCTGATCTTCCTACTTTCCGTGCGGGCGGGTCTAAGAGCGAAAGAGATAGCTGGCCTGACGTGGTCCATGGTCACCGATTCAAATGGTGCAGTCGCGCCTGACATTGCGCTCATGGACAAAGCTTCGAAGGGGCGCTCTGGGCGAACCATCCCCATCAGCAAAGAACTTCGCGCCGCCTTCGACAGTTGGAAGGCGGATTGCAGAGCACGCGACCCCAAGGATCACGTGATTAGCACTGAGCGCAGCGAGGCTACGTCATCCCAAGTCCTCGTGAACCTCTTCAGAGCCTGGTATGGCAGACTGGGTTTCCAAGGATGCTCCAGTCATTCAGGACGCCGCACCTTCATCACGAACGCCGCCCGCAGAATTTCTACAGTAGGCGGTTCATTGCGAGACGTGCAGGCGTTGGCGGGCCACGCAACGCTAGGCACCACGCAGCGCTACATCGAAATTAATGCCGATGCTAAGAGAAAAATCGTCGAGCTTGTTGGCTCCTAACGTGAAAATATAACTAAATATATTGCAGCAGGAGGCATTTCACATACTGCAATATATAAGGATGCAATGGCTAAAACTAAAGAAATTGCGCTTCAAAGCGAATTTATAAAATTCTGCCGAACAAGATCTGGACGAACCCGCAGGCCATCACTTTAACTTTCAAACAAGGTCGTCAGGCGGGCCTGATTTGGGTCCGCCTCACACGGGATGCGGCACAGCAGAACCTAAGACACTTCCGCAATGTCATCCACAAGCGGTTGGGTCGACACGGATTTCCGAAAGGTGCCCAGCTGCGGTGCGTACCTGTTTTCGAAGGCACCGACCTGGTGCGGACCGCACGTCCATCTCATGTTGGACCGACCCAACTGCATTCAATCAGCAGAATACGCGGCAATGGTTGAGCGAGAGTGGCAGCGCACGTGGTGGGGTCACAGACTAGTCACAGTTGAGCCGTGCTACGACGATGATGGATGGCTCTCCTACATTTCTAAGCTGCGCACTAAGGAAGAGTTCGCAGATGCAATCGATTGGACGAACTTCAGCTAGTTGAGCCGACCAGGAGTACACACTCTGGAACGCAGCCAATCTTCAAACATGTGAGCAAGGGAGCAGCCCCTTGTTTGCTAAGCATGACTAGTGTTTGAGAGCATGCTGAGCGAACGCACTAGCGCTTTAAACGAGCAACGGCATAGCAAAGGACGGGATGTCAACATACACAAGAAAACTACTGCTCAGCCTAACGGACGAGACTGTAGCGGCGCTGGACGAGGCAGCAAACGCACTGGGAATGTGTAGGAGCGACGTAATTAGACGTTCGCTAACTAGGGACCTGAGGTACGTGATGAACTATGAGGTCCCTGACATGCTGCGCTTCCATCAAGAGACTGCTGCAGTGCACGCTAACTGGCTTAGCAACAAGCGATGGCTAAGCTAATTTCACGCGTGAAATGCTCCTTCCTAATCCACCAGGTCACCGGTAGTCGTCGTGGATGACCTTCTCGCTTTCCATCCGCTGCGCAATTCAGACTCTCATCTACCTGCTTGGAGTAGGGGTCTGCACGATTACCGGTATTCCGGGATCGGGCATCACGGTTACCTTCAACTGAGCGGTTCCTGCATCGAGAAATCCAAGTTGCACCGCTGTCGCGCGCGACACATCCAGCAAGCGCCCCTTAAAGTATGGCCCGGAGTTATTGATGCGCACTAGCGCAGTAGCGTTACTTCTAGGGTTCACCAGCGCTAGCATAGTTCCATTCGGGTATATGGGGCTCGCAGCGTTGTCCGGCCGATCGGCGTGGAATTCTTCGCCCGATGACATCGGCGTACATGGATTGCCCACGTCGACCTCGCACTGATCGTAGAATGACGCGCCCTGAGTTACCTCAAGGCCGATTTCGGCATTCACCTCATCAACCGTTTTCACGCGATGGCAAATACCGTTGATGCAGTACGTTGCTCCAGGCTTCTTAGCTGCAGCTGGAAACGAGCTGACCGCAGCGGCCATGGTAGAAAGAGCGATGGCTACGGTTGATATTAGTCTGGCGGCGTTATTGGTCTTGCTTTTCATGCTTCCTGGCCGGTTCTACGCAGAACGAACGACCAACTGCCCGATGAGTGAGAAAGTTCCTGGTCACCCTACAGGTTGCAGATCGCTAACGGTTCTTTCAAGCAACAGCCTCGTCGAGGAAGCACGAAGCGTGCGCCGCTCCGCTAACCGTGAGCGCCAGAAGAGCGCTTGTCCGGATCATTGTCTTTCCCCGCCCGAGCCGTTGCCCGTCGCGAAAACGAGCAGGCACGCCAGCATTACCCAATAGCGGGCATTTCTCCAGGGCGGGCCGGGCGGTGTGCTCACTGCCGCCCTGTATGCCTATCAGCAACGCGCAGCAATCAAACCTATAGCGAACCGACCGAACCCTCGAGCTGAAGCAGCCGTTCCTCGAGGCGCTCACCTTCGGCCCGTGTCGCCCCTAAAGCCGCCTCTAACCGGCTGCTCTCGATGCTGCAATCCACTTCGAGCATCAAAGCGTCTTCAAGCTCGCCGATCTTCATGGTCACGGTGGAAAGTTCGTCGGCACAACGCTCGCGCTCAGCGGTGTAAAGTTCAAATGTCATCTGAACCCCCGAATGATTTGCGTTGAATAATCTGACGGGACCTCAGTCGTCAGATCAACGGCAAAGTCGAGAGCCGGGTGGTCTGGGCGCGCCATTGTTGCGATGGGGTGTCGTCAAAGGCACTTAACGGCGGATATGCGCTCTCAGTCACCAGCTGCCATTTTTGTGAGCAGGTCTGTAGCCGCGCCGATCAAAAAAAGAGAGCGCCGGCCAGGGGCTGCCTCTGAGGACAGGGTGACCGGCGCTCAGCCGAGACAGGGATGGTCACTCCGTAGAGGGTCAACGGAGGATGCTTCAACCTGCCGATGAGTGACGATGAGTGATTTGTCCGTCTAGAGAATGTTTGGTCACGGGTGCTTGATGCTGTGGATATGTTGTGCGGTAACCACGCTCATGTCGTGCATTAGTCAGCTGGCGTCCGATTCCGCACCAACCTGCCCCGTCTCCGCCTAGAATTTAGGTGGGCCGTTGCCGTCCGGTTTTGGGTGGGTTTCGTCGGCCCCCGACACCCGGAACGGCGCGCCCCAACTCGCTGCCGTCCGGGTGTCACCACTCTCTCAGCCTAGACTGCGAACGAAGCCAGCTCCGCGCCCTTCTTCATTCGGCGGGCAATTCGCCATTTTCCCAAAGATGCGCGCGAGCTCCGGACGTTGGCAGTAGGGGGCCGACGCGCAAAGAAAAACCCCGGCGCGGAGGCTGCGCCGGGGTTTTGGGGATCGGACGAGGAAGCCGAAGGGCAGCTTCGGCGGGGAAACACCACCACTCACGCGCTGGTTCCATCGGCCAGCCAATAGTCGTCGCCCAAGCAGTCCCAGTGACGACCTCCTCGCACGCACCTTCAGTCCGCTTGGTCACCAAGCAGTGTTTTTCTTTCTTGACCAGGAACGAGCGCGTTGCCTGACGAGTTTTGTGCACACCGACAATTACTCGTAGGAGATAACGATGAATTGGGATCGCGTCGAAGGCAACTGGAAGCAGTTCACAGGCAAAGCCAAGGAAAAGTGGGGCCAACTCACCGACGACGACATCGCTCAAATCAACGGCAACCGCGAGCAGCTCGAAGGCAAGATTCAGGCGCGCTACGGCTATGCCAAAGATCGGGTGAAGCAGGAAGTTGATGACTGGTGCAACAACCTCAAATAACAGCCCCTCCAAAAGTTAGCCCCGCTGGACTACTCCAGCGGGGCTTTTTCTTCCGGCTTCGGATCGAGGCGCAGCGGTGAAACCACTCACTTCAATTCTCGCATTGAGCCTCGCGATCGCAATTGCCGGACCAGCCTTGGCCGAAGGCGAACCGAAGTCGCGAACCGAATGCGCCGACATGAAGGAAATGATCTGGGACAGCGCGACCCAGACGTGCAACCCCATTAAGGAGTCACCGACAAAGGATCCCGGGGACACCCCAGCGGCGAGCAGCCCGCCCGGGCAGCCCATCGATTCCGAAACGTCAGATCGCATGCCTGAAAAGCCGACGCCGTCGGGTTTCGAACGGGACAGAACTACGCCGGTCGATCCCGCAAGCAAAACCCCGCGAGCCCCAGATGCGATGAAGAAGTAGGGTGCAACGCCGGGACGCAGGTAGGATAGATGCGCGTCGTGCGTCATGACTTAGATACGTCCCGCCACCGAAAAAGGACGCCGACTCCGGGGGGAGGAATCGGCGTCCGCACAATGCGCCGTTGAGGGTGACACAGCGCGGCGGCACCGTTACTCCAGCGCCCGATTGCATTCCAGAGGCGTTTTGGCGAACGGTTCCCGCCCGCCTGTCGCAGGCGCGAATTAATAGCTGGCGGGGTTGTTGGCCTGCCTATGAAGACTTGGCCTTCTTTGCCAGGTCTCCTTGAGGCGACACACCCGGTCCACCGGCAAGAGCCAAGTGCTTGTCGAGGCGGCCTGTCAGATGAGTTCCTCGCTGAGAACCTTGGGCCAACAACTTGTAGGGCACCTGCAATTCGTCATCCCGCCCGCGAATAATTCCGATCTCTGGATGTAACCAAATATCTCGTTGGTGCGTTTTGCGTGCGGATGGCGGGAGCTGCCACCGGGTTTCGGCGGCGGCCATAAAAAACGTTGGAGACGTCCATGCGAGTAGTGAAAGCAGCCGCCGTAGCGGTGGCATTGTTGGGCACCGGCGCCGTTGCTATGGCGCAGACGCCACCCGCCGATCCGCAAACGAAGGCCGATAAGGAAAGCCCGACGACCATGGGTGCCGGCAAAGGTGCGCAGCCTGCGGACTCGACGGTCGGTCAGAAGCCCGCGACCGATCCCGCATCTAAGGAACAGATGAAGGCTCCCGTCGCGGGATCTAGCGGCGCGAGCACGGGCGAGCAAGGGTCCGACGCGACACCGGGCCAGAAGCCGGCGACCGACCCACAATCGAAAGAGAAGAACGAGAACCCGGCTGCTCAATAATGCACGGGATTGTCGTGTGATCGCCTCGCCCGCGCCCCAGTCTGGGGCGCGGGCATTCGATGTGCTCGTCCAGAAGGCTTGGCGCATGCCACGTTTCTTCTTCAAACTCCACTTCGATGGCGATGTCGCGCGCGACCCGATCGGTATCGAGGTCTCCGACTTAAACCACGCCATCGCCGAGGCAGAGAAAGCTCGGGCTGAAATCATCGACGAAGAAGCCCTCGATCTGCTTTGGCTTGAGATCTTGGATGGGAGCGGGCGCGTCCTGGCGAAAGTCGGCCAAGCGTAGGTAGCATGCCTAACGCAGGCATCATCATGTGCCACCGGAGCGTTCATCGGCGCTGCTGACGCGTCCGCGTTCGCACGCTTCGACGGACGTCATTAGGCGTATCGACATCGTCCAGCGGAAGCCGGAACTGGGCCCCATCAACCAGCGTTTTCCTGCCGACAGTGTGGCGTGGATATCGAATTTGGCCCCGAACTTCACAGTCGACGAAATCAGCGCGCTGCAGGTGGCACTCGACGCGGCAATGACTGAGGCCACAGCAAAAGGCTTCGAAGTCCCGCTCGATCTGATGTTGCGGCGACTTTTTGAGGCCGCGGAGACGGGCGAGCGCGATCCAGAGAAGCTGAAAGCGATTGTGCTGGCGGGCTGGAACGCCGCTAAAGACTCAACCGTTGGATGATCAGGCAGCGCGCCCCCCAGCGTGCGTCGAGCGTCGTCTGGTGCTCGAAGCCGCCCGCTGGATTTCACAGCGCCAACGGGCGGCTGCCACCGGTGGCCACGCCGCGGTAATGCGCGACTCCCAAAAAAAAGCCCTGGCGCATCGAAGGGGGCGACGCCCGGCTTTTAATTCAGATTAGAACCGGTAAATGGGCTCGCACTAGCATCGTGCCGCGTCCGCTCGATCACGTCCGGGTCAAGCTCGGGCATCAATTCCTTTGCCTCTTTGACCTTACGAATGTTCCCGTCAAACTCGGCTCCTTCAGCAATTGCCAATTTCTGATGTGCGATGTCGCCCTGAACTTGCGCGGTTGCCTGGAGCTTGACGCTAACAGCCCGGATGCCCCCACGCACGCCTCCGCGGACCTCGATCGACTCAGCACTCACCATGCCCAACACCGATCCTTCCTCGGTGATCAACACATGCTTGCCGTGCACGTTGCCGCGCACGTCACCGTCGACCTGGAGCTTGTTCTTGGAGATGATCGTGATGTGATCTCCAAGAATTGTCAGATCGGTGCCGATAACGGATACACCGGTCGCCGCATTCGCAGAGGGTTCAAAAGCGGATGGGCCTGAGCGTGCTGCTGCGGTTCCATTCGTCTGGGGCAGGCCTGGCTGCGGCACGCCTGACTTCTTTGGCTCGAACACCATGACACCTCCTGCGCGACTGGCGCATTATGAACATTTTGAAGCTGACTACCCCACACTGCTACCAACCACAGCTTCTCGGCAATTGTGTGGAACGGAGGAACCGGTCGATGGATGACCGAGAAGCCGAGATCAGAGAGATCGAATTGAAGAGCGAGAACCTGCTCGTCGCATCGAACGCATCGTTTCTAACCTCAGGCAGCCACGGTCGCGCATCTGAAGTAGCTTCAGGTTCTAATGCAGCGCCTGCATGATTTGGGCGGGGATCCGGTTTGAAGGCGGGCGCTCGCTCCCAAACACCTCCACGACAGCGCCGCCTCCACCTTCCGCAGATCTCATTCCAATTTCTGCCTAGGTTGCCATGTAGCTACGGCTTGCGGCGGGCATCTCCACTGAACTGGTGAGCGTGGTGTCATGAGCAGTCGCTTCAGATACGAACCCAAGACGACCCTAGAAAAAGTGGCGCTACTGCTGAAGCACCCTCGAAAGTGGCGAGCGAAGATTACTCCCTGCGTCTTCGACAATGAGAGCGGCCACCGTTTCCAGCTCGCCTGCGATGAGGACGAGGTGATCCGCAAGCTCAACGTACTCGGACGCAAGGAGTGGCCTGCCCAGCTCGCGACACTCGACGACGTGGCGGAAGCCATCAGGCTGCGCAGGCTTGGATACGTTTTCAGCTGGACGCGAATCTCAAGTCTCGAAGCGCTTCGACGTGACCATTGAGGCGGGTGGAAGCGAGAGTGAAGTGAGGCCGAGCCGCGGTCCGAGTGCAATGCGCATCAAAGCGACCACCTCTGCCCTAGGGATCGTGCATGCCGAAGCGACTGGTCGACGCTAAACAAGGCGCCCGCAAGCCGCAGTCCATCGATGCCCACGTAGGCAATCAGCTCAAGGCCCGTCGCATGATGGCGGGAATGAGCCAGATCAATCTCGGCAAAGTCGCGGGTATCACTTTCCAGCAAGTGCAGAAGTACGAGCGTGGCGCCAATCGGATCGCGGCGGGCCACCTCTACCTATTTGCGCAAGCTCTTGAATGCACACCGAACGACTTCTTCGACGGCTTACGTGTAAACGGTAAGGGTGTGCCCACTCGTGGGTTCGAAGAACTCCTGCTGACGAACGACGCAATCTATCTGTGCAAGGCGTTCGCATCGTTGAAGGATCACGAGCGCGCGGCAGTGCTGCACTTTGCGAAGGCGCTCGCGTCGGCTCCGTAGGATAACCCGGGCCGTGTTGCTCCGGAGCCGCATTTGAGAACGTTCCTTCGTCCACACCTTGTACCGGCTGAGGGTGGCAGGAACTTTTGGCTCTGCCTGACTGTTTCGATTTTGCCAGGTCAGGAGGACGACATGACAGCCAACCTCGTGCTGCTGAGCCAAGAGCGTGAGAAGCAAGCCATCGAGGACCAGCAGAGCTTAATCGCCGGCCTCAAGAAGCTTTTGGAAGCTGCAGAGAAGGGTGAGCTGAAGGGCGTGTGCTACGCGACGGTCAACCGCGGTGACATGCTTTCTTTCGGCATCCTGCACACTTCAGAATGCGGCGTGCATGAACTTGTCGGCGTCTCTCAGATGCTCAACTTCCGCCTCATCAACGCTGCGGGAGTGCTGTGATGGGCGTCGCCTTTTTGGTCCTCGGCGCCGGGCCAATCGGCGCGGTCGCATACCTCCTCTACGGCTATCCCAACGGAACAGATCTGGATGATGCTCGGTAGGTACGTTCGACGGCTTCCTAGCCAGCGATCTCGGCGGTTGCTCGTCTATCTAGCGGTGTGAAGCTCACGCCTCTCTCCGTTGCTCACTCTTCGTAGAGGCGATCTCTCCGTTGAAGCGCGCACGGAACTTCTCTGCATGCGCGGGATCAGCAAAACAGAACACAACGTAGTCCCGGTCATCACGCCTGAAATACCCGTGACGTGGGCAGAGTGAGAGGCCTTCGCAGAAGTAATGCGTCGTGAGGTAGCCATCGCCTCGGCAGGTTTCGGCTGTCACCGCGACCTGATGCGGCCACTCGCGATTGATCGTCCTCTGACCATCCTTGCGTGTTAGAACAAAGCAAGAACCGCGGTCAACACAAAGCGCCGCGTCCGTGCTAAAGCCCAGGCAGAGGTGAGCCATGCGATGCCTGCTTGCTTTCGCGGTCCTACTGTTGCGCTGCCTTCCGTCTCTCGCTGCGGACGAGGCGCTCGTCAAAACCTGTGACTACTGGCTGACAGGCAAGGACGAAGCCGAGCAGCAAGAGCTACTGAAGGCGTGCGACCGCATCATTGAAGACAAGAGCTCTTCAAAGGCTGATCGCGCGTTGGCCTATGCGGAGAAAGCTAGTGCCGCCAGTCGAGGGAACAGGCGAGACGATGCCATCGCGAACTTAGATCAATCGCTTGAGCTTGAGCCCGACAACTTAGAGCGACGAAGCGACCGCGCATTTATGCTGCACCACAAAGGTGAGCACGACAAAGCGATTGCAGACTTCGACAAGATTTTGGCGGCTGATCCAACAAAAAGCTTCGCCACCTACTTTCGAGGGCTTTCGTATCTGGCCAAGGGTGACGACACGCACGCCTTCGCTGACATGGACAGAGCGATCGAGTTAAACTCAAAAGACGCGTGGTATTATTACAAGCGAGCGTACGTGAATGCGAAGCGGAAGAACGACGATGCCGCTCTCTCCGACCTGGACAAGTCTCTCGAACTTGAGGCGGATGACGACGCCTATCTGCTGAGAGCCGAGCTTTACACGCGGAAAAACGAGGTGGAGAAAGCAATCGCCGACCTCACGCGCGCGGCCGAAGTCAACCCGACCTATCCAGTACCCATCAGCAATCGCGCCCTACTTTACGAGCAGACGAAACAGTACGATCTCGCATTCGCTGACTACGATAAGCTGATCTCACTTAAGCCCGGTGACACTTACTACACCGAACGAAAGGCGGCGCTATTAGATAGGCTGGCGCGTGAGCCTGAGCCGGTCATTCTGAAGCCTGGCTCTCTTACCGCGCAGCCGACAGCGCCGCTTGAAGTCGAGAGCAAACCCGTCGAGCCAGCGCCCTCACCAAAGCAAGAACCGAGCACGCCAAGAGAGCGGGCCAGGGGGAGTGTCGCCGCTTCGATCCTATTGCGAACCTCACGATATCAGTGGCCTGCCCCGAGTGAGCGCATCGCCGTGTGCAATCTGTACTCGATGACCCGCAATCCAGAGGCCGTGCGACGCCTCTTCCGCGTCCGGCACAACCGCGCCGCTTCGTTCGAACCAAAGAATGCGTACTTTCCTGGCTACGATGCACCGATCATCCGCACGGCAGTAGACGGCGAGCGCGAACTAGTCATGGCGAGCTGGGGGTTCGTGCTTCTTCAAAATGGGAAGGCACCACGACGCGTCAGCAACGTGCGAGACGACAAGCTGCTGACCAGTTCGTTTTGGAAGAACTCGTTTGACCAGCGCCGTTGTTTAGTGCCTGCATCGTCCTATTGCGAACCCAAAGGAGAGAAGCCAGCGACGTGGCATTGGTTCGCGCTCAACGGCGACGAGGACCGGCCGTTGTTCGCGTTCCCCGGGATTTGGCGACGCTACAATGGTCCGCTGAAGAAGGATGGGCCGAACGTCGATGCCGAGGTGTTTGCGTTCATGACGACAGAGCCGAACCAACTGACGGCCAGCATCAATCACGAGCGCATGCCTGTTCTGCTATCCACTGACGAGCAGTGCGAGACGTGGTTGAAGGGAACGGCGAAGGAAGCCTACGCGCTCGCTCGCTCGTTCCCCGCGGAGCAAATGCGGATTGTACAGAGCGGTGATGACAAGGAAGATCTGCTGAAGGCGGCGTGACGCGGTGCTGACCACGTGAGGCATTGATGTATGGGGTGCGAACAGAGCAGACGAGTTGCCGGCGTCGAGTAGGCTTGCTCGCGTTGGCAATGGCTGTCCTCCCTCTCGCCGGCACGGTCCCAGGTCTCACCCAAGCTCCCGAAAGTGACGAGAGGCCCAGCATGGAGAGCCTGTTGAAGGAAGGCTGGCAGATCGCCGGCTATACGGGCGCCGATGATGGCTATTCGGCTTTCATTCTCCTCCGCCACCCCAACCAGAACCATCTCGTCCAATGCCGTGCGGGCTATGACGTGACGCGCGAGAAGCGAGTGCAGACCAATTGCTACAAGCTGCACTGACGAGATGAGTGAAGCAGCATGATGCTTGTGGGAACTTTGTGTGTTACTCCCGCAGCTCAATCGGAGGAAGAACGATGAATAAAATCGCCATCGCCCTGTTGCTGGGCACCTTCAGCTTAGGAGCATGCGGTCAAAGCAGTACGTCGGCCCTCAAAGCACTCGATCCCGACAACGATGGCACCATCGACCTGGCGGAGGCCCAAGCCGGTGCAACAAAGAAGTTTGCCAAGCTGAACCCCGACAATGATGGCACCCTCGACGCCAAGGAGCTGAGCGGCGTTCTAGACGAGGCTGCCATCAAGGCCGCCGATCCGGACAACGACGGAACGCTGGACGCAAAGGAATACGCTGCGGTGGTCGAGGCGAAGTTCAAGGCTGCCAATCCGGATAACGACGGCACGATTGATCAGAAAGAGTTGGACAGCCCTGCTGGTCAGGAACTGCTGAAACTCATTAACTGATTTAGAGGACCTGGCGGTGACGTAGTGTCACCGTCAGGAACATAACCCAGATCAGATTTTGAAGCTGTCGAGCTTCGAACCCTTCTTCGCGGCATCGACTAACCAGTTTGGCTTGCGCCCGCGACCCGTCCACGTTTGCGAAATGTCCTTTGGATTGCGGTACTTGGCTACGCCGCTGCCTTTCGGTGATCCGCGCTTGCCGAAAAGCTCCTTGATATCGAAACCGGCTTTCTCGGCCATCGCTCTGAGCTGTTCTTTGGTCGCTTGTGCGTCTTCCGCTCGCTTAGCCGCAATAGCTTCTTCTACGCGCTCTTGAAGGGCGATAAGCTGCGCATACGAGAGTTTAACCAACCCATTCGATCCGGCCATCGTTTTTTCCTCCGACGAATTTCGCCAAACACATAACGCGAAAGAAGTGGAGAGAACAGTGAAATGCATTAATCAGTGCCAGTTGGCAGCGGCAACGGTAAGCTGAAACCTGCAAGGTGTCATGGCATTCGCGATCTGCCGCCACGAGATAGATAGCTGAGCCAAGCGTGCACGCGCTAACTCAATGTCCTTCTCGCCGAGCTTTACGACCACGGCCGTGGTCGAGTTCTCTAACAGAGATTGTCTTCAATAATTCAGTCACGTCCACAAGGTACGGCTCGTTCAAAGGCAACTCAACGGTGCGCGCTCTAACTTCGGCACCTATCTTGGCCGCCCACTCCGGGAGTTTCCTTTCGCGCATGGCATGCCTTTCAAGGCGCTAACTGTGCGCGTGCGGGTGGGTTCCATTAAATGTGGGACATCATCGGCCCAGCGAAACGATATATACGAAGGCACCCTAGATGGTCTCTGGCGCCATCCGTTGTTTGGGGCAGACCAGAGTCGAAGAGGCGGATGGCTCGGCGCGTGCTCGTATGAGCCGCAGTGGGGATTGAGCGTCCGGCATGACGTAGGACAGGGCCTCTTCGACGTGCCCATTGCTTCTTTCCAGCTCCGGCTAATGCCGAAAGAAGAGTGCCTAAATGTCGCGCAGTTTCCTTTAACTACCTGATACAGCGTAATATTTAATGCCGGAGTTTATCTCGCAGCTGCGAAATCAACTTGCTTTATCCACAGGCCGTCAGTACACAACCGACTATGCGCCAGGACCTCATGGTCCGGTAAATCAGACCCGGCCAAAACATTGATCCCGCATCAGAAACCATCTGAGGCGCAGTGTCTGCATTGCACAATTTTAGGAGAGCAAGTTGACCGCTCAGCACACCACTTTCACTAACGTGTTTGATGGCCAGGCCATTCAAATCCCGCAGCAACTTCAATCCGCAATCGTGAACGGGGTCGGCAAGAGCCGAGAGTCGTTCGACAAGGCGACAGAATATGCCAGGGCAAACATGAAAACCGTTGAGACGTTTGTCTCAGCAGCCCAGACGAGCAGCAAGCAGATCGGCGAGAAGGTGCTCGGCAACGCCGAGACGAACGCCAAGGCCGCGTTTGAGGCGGCCGCAACGCTTGCGGGTGCAAAGACACTCCCGGAGCTTGCCCGCTTGCAGGCCAACTTCGTTCAGCAGCAGCTGCAGGTAATGACCGCACAGAACCAGGAGCTTTTTCAGCTCTCTACGCAGCTTGTCCAGCAGACGTTCGCCAACTTCAACTCTGCATTCGCGAAGAGCTTCGGGCAGTTTAAGAACAACCGCTAGTCGAAGCTCCCCTGTCGCTGGTGGCGCTACGGTCGCTCGCAGGGCCTCCGCGCACCCGACGGTGCTGGCACGGACCTCTGGCTTCACTCACGCTCTCGTGCACCCCGGCGCTCTCGGCGTCGGGGCTTTCTTTCGCCTGCGATTGTCGCGCGCCCGCGACCTGGTGCGGACGGAAACCAACGGCGTCGTGCGTGCGAAAACTCGTTATCTATTTTGCCAGCGCAGCGTCGAACATAATCTGTCGCCACGGCGTCTGCGGAAACAGAATAAAAATAGTACAGCGATGTTAGCAGCTTACAATCGGTTCGTTACGAATTGTAAATTCTCTAACGAGCTGCGCCTCCCGTGGCGAAGTCCGCTGTTAGATGTGAAGCGGACGTTCGCAACGACGCAGCCGACGTCCGCTTTTGACCCTTAGCTGACGTTGCCGCGCTTCAGCGCTTGCGTCCGCTTCTGGCCCCTTAGCGGACCCAGTCGCGAGTTCATGCTTTAGTCAGCTGCCCCCATGCTGAGATTGACTGCGATGTACAGATCCCGTTACGTCAGTTCCGTCATCAGCCGTCAGCTGAAGATGATCTTCGGACCTGCGGTCTCGATGCCGTTTGTTTCCCGTCAACGCGCAACATGGCGCGGCAGCCTGCTATCGCGGCTTTGACCTCGCCCGCTGGGACGGGCTTACTGAAATAGAAGCCCTGCACCTCTTCGCATCCCGCAAGGGTAACGGAGCCCAATTGATCAAGCGTCTCGACCCCTTCGGCGACCGTGCTCATCTGCATCTGCTTCGCGAGTCCGGCAACCGCATGGATAATGGCGATGCAGTCCTTGCGCTTCGGGTTGTCGAGGTCGGCAATGAACGAACGATCGATCTTGATCTTATCGAACGGAAAGCTGCGCAAATAGCTGAGCGAGGCGTAAGCCGTACCGAAATCGTCGAGCGCGAATTTGACGCCGAACGATCGCAGCCTGTGCAGCAGCTTATGCGTCTTTGGGTCATCGCGTAGCAGCACGCTCTCCGTGATCTCGAGTTCCAAGCGATCGGGGCTGAGCCCGGAAAAGTTGAGCGCGTCTTTGACATCCTTGAAGAGATCGCCGTGTTCAAACTGTACGGAAGAGAGGTTGACGGTGACCTTGATGCGCTCGGGCCACGTCGCGGCTTCCTGACAGGCCTGCTTCAGCGCCCACGCGCCCATCTCCACGATCAGACCAGTCTGCTCGGCGAGGGAAATGAAGGTGCTGGGCGGAACCATTCCAAGCTCCGGATGATGCCACCGCATTAGGGCTTCAAACCCCGAGACCTCGTTTCGCTGCAGCTCGACAATCGGCTGGTAGTAGAGTTCCAGCTGCCGCTCGGCAATCGCCGAGCGTAGGTCAGCCTCTAAGCTCCGCGGCTGCGCCATCTTCTGATCCAGATCGGGTTTGAAGCAGGCATAGTTGCCTCGACCCGAGGCTTTGGCGCGATACAAAGCAAGGTCGGCATTCTTCAACAACTCATCAGCATCGCGTCCTTGGCTCGGGGCCAGGACGATACCAATGCTGGCGCCGACGCACACTTCACGTCCGAGCACGTGATGCGGCTTACCGATGGTGCGCAGCACACGCTTGGCCAACTTCGCTGCTTGCGTTTCGGTGGTGACACCAGATTGGATGATAGCGAACTCGTCGCCGCCGAGTCTCGCGACGACATCGGGCCCGCGCAATATCTCCCGCAAACGTTTGGCGACGCTCTTCAGCAGCGCATCGCCGGCAGGATGACCGAGCGTGTCGTTGACGGCTTTGAAATGGTCAAGGTCAATCCACAGGAGAGCGAAGCCGTCGCCTGGCTGCAGTCCTTTAAACCAATCGTCGAGCGTCTCGCGGAAGTGGAAGCGATTGGCGATCTCCGTCATCGTGTCATGCCGCGCCAGCCAGGTGATCTTCTGTTCGGCCTGGCACTTCTCGGTGATGTCTTCCTGCAGATCGACCCAACCGCCTTGCGGCATGGGTTGATTGGTGACGAGGATGATCCGCCCGTTTTTGAGATGACGGGTATCGGAGAAAGACCTGCCACGTGCCAGCTCGGACACATGGTATTCGATCCAGTTGCGCTCCTTTTCGACATCCTCCGGGGTATCCGAGCCGGTCTCGCGCTTAACGTGATAGCGCACGATGTCCGCCAGCGGCGTGCCCCGCCGTGTCAGGCGTTCGGGCAAATCGAAAATCTCTCGGTACATTCTGTTGCAGACAATGAGCCGCTGCTCGGCGTCGAACATGGACAGCCCACGAGCCATATTGTGAAGAGCAATCTCGAACCAACCGTTGAGCTGGTCGATCTCCTTTTTATGCGCGTCAGCCTCGTCGGTGTTCTCTTTGAGCGCTCCAAGCGCGCGCGCTAAGTCGGTAACGGGCAAAGAGTCGTGGCCTGAATCGGCCGAAGCCCTATGAGTGCGAGACGTTTTGCACTTTGGTTTAGAAACGCAATTTGCGGAACGGTGCGCAGGCACGACGAATTTCCCCAGGCCAGAATAAGATCCTTCCGACCGTACGTTAATCAGGTAACGGATGATCTAATTGCGCCCTGGGCCTGTTTTGGGACGGCTGTAAGGGCTGTCCTCACAATATCGGCTTGTGATCCGAAGTGGACATGACGGCTCGTGTGACCGTCAAATGGGCTGCAGTCAATCGGCGGAACTCAGCATTTATTTTACCTTAATGCATAAGCGGTCGGTTTGGACACTGATGATGTAACAATACGTTAAACGACATCCGCACACGGTCATCTGACACTTTTAAATGGTGTGAGGGACATGTACCGCGTTCTTGCGTGCCTAACGAACGAACACGATTATTGGCTGGTAGGTCTTGCGGCCGTCGTCTGCATCGCGACCGCCCTCACGTCCTTCCGAATGTATTCTATCGCTTGTGCTAGCCAAGGCGGCCGCAGAGTAGTCTTAGCCATAATCACCGGAGTCTGTACGGGCTCAGGTATCTGGGCGACGCACTTTGTCGCTATGCTTGCCTACCGAGGTGGGCTGCCGACGTACTACGAACCCGTCGCAACATTGGCATCGCTGCTCGTCGCCATTGGTGTGGCGGCCTGCGGCTTTGCGTTGGCTGCTCGGGGCGACCGCTGGTCGGTAGGTTTCGGTGGGGCCGTCGTGGGGATCGCGATTGGCGTCATGCACTATGCGGGCATGCACGCGCTACTCATTCCCGGCAATCTCAGTTGGGACGAGTCGCTGATCATCGCCTCATTAGTGTTCGGCGTTGTGTTTTCGGCTGCCGCTATGCTGGCCTTCCACCACAAAACCGGAATCGCGGCGATTGCCTCCGCAAGTGGCCTCCTCACACTGGCAATCTGCGGCCTACACTTCACGGCGATGGGCGCGGTAACAATCCAGCCCGACCCGACCGTTGCGTTCCAAGGCTTCGGCATCAATCGCGTGGAACTGGCGCTTGCTGTGGCTGCCGTCACCTCCATCGTCTTACTCACTGCTCTCGCGGCTGCAGCCGTCCAAAAAACAAACCTTCGCTGCGAGGCGGTACTGCGTGAACAGAATTTGCTATTTGAAGTCGCCTTGCACCATCTTCCTGTCGGCCTATCGATGTTCGACAGCGAGCAGCGCTTGATTATGTGCAATCCCGCCTATCGCAGGCTTTACGATCTTGCCGACAATCTATCTTGCAAGGGAGCAAGCTTCTCAGACATCGTTTTCGACTACGTGAGGCGCGGCGGAAGCGACGATACCACACGCATTGACAACGCAGGCAACTGGATTGCGGAACACGTCTCTAAACTCCGGCTTGGCAAAGTTTTCACCGAGACCGTGCGTCTTCCCGACGGCCGCAGCATTTTTAAGAAAGTAAGCCCCATCGCAGGTGGCGGATGGGTCGATCTTCAGGAGGACATCACCGCCGTTCAACACTCGGGCGAAAAAATCGAATGGCTCGCGCGTCACGACCCATTGACCGCTATCGCGAACCGCTTTCAATTCCGCGAGCGGCTCGAGCACCAGTTTGAATGCTACGATCCACGGCTCGGCTTCGCCCTGCACTGGATCGATCTTGATCACTTCAAAGAGATCAACGACCAGTACGGCCATCAGGTTGGTGACGGTTATTTAAAGAGCGTGGCCAAGCGTCTGGCGACAAGTTTGCGCGCGGGCGATCTTGTCGGTCGCCTCGGCGGTGATGAGTTTGCCATCCTGCAGGTGGGCGGCGGCCGCAAAGATCTCGCAGAGCAGTTTGCAGCTCGCATCTTGAAAAACATCAGCCAACCGCACGACGTTCTTGGCCACAAGCTCGACGCTGGCGCCAGTATCGGCATCGCCCTGGCGCCACAACACGGCCAAGATCCAGACCACCTCTTCGCAAGCGCCGATGCCGCGCTCTACTATGCCAAGCTGAATGGTCGTGGAGCCGCCGTCGTTTATGAACCTGCCTGCGCCGAAGCTGCTTCGCCGCCCAATCCACTCAAGGGCGAGCTTCAACGGCTGGTCGAACGTGATGAGCTCGTGCTGCACTACCAGCCCATCGTCGACCTTCGCGAAAAGCGCGTTTCAGGCTTTGAAGCGCTGATGCGCTGGAAGCATCCCAGCCGCGGCATGATACCCCCTTCCGAATTCATTGGCCTGGCCGAGACGACGGGGGACATCGTGTCGATGGGAACCTGGGCTCTTAAGCAGGCCTGCATGGACGCCAAAAGCTGGCCCGAAACTATCAAAGTCTCGGTCAATCTTTCGGCGGTGCAGATCGAGAAATGCGATCTCTATGAAGTCGTCTTCGACGCGCTCACAGCAGCGAGCCTCGAGCCTCAGCGGTTGCAACTGGAAATCACAGAAAGTGTGCTGATGCACGACAGCGTGCGCACGCAAGCGACCTTGCGCAAGCTAAATAACCTCGGTGTTACCGTTGCACTTGACGACTTTGGCACGTGTTTCGCGACGCTCAACTACTTGCGGAGCTTCCCATTCAAAAAGGTCAAGATCGACCGCAGTTTCGTGCACGATGTAACCGAGCATCACGATAGACTTGTGATTGTGCGGTCGCTCGCCGATCTGGCATCCGAACTCAACATCAAATCAGTGGCCGAAGGTGTAGAGACGGCAGCGGAGTTCACGGCCGTCAGTTTGGCGGGCTACGACGAGGCCCAAGGTTTTTACTTCAGTCTTCCTGTCCCAGCGCGCGCCCTTCAGCGCACGATCGCCCAGTGTGCCGCGAAGTTCGAGATCCCCAAGACCTGCGACGACAACAAGACGGCGGCGTAGCCGTGATTGAGGGCGATGAGCCGTGACGGGGATCGCGGCGGTGAAGCTATCTGCCCAAGACCAAATCCTGCCGTTTGCGTTGCGGCCTCTTTGCAGGGCGATGGCCGCTGTTTTGGGCATAGCTGACATTTTGCAGTGACACGCTCGATGTCCGCTAATGGCCCAAAGCTGACGTCAAGCTCAGGCAGCCGCGATGTCCGCTACTGACCCTAAGCAGACATCACCACCTTGCGCGGCAGAGTCGGCTTCTGACCCAAAGCTGACGATTAGGCCAGCAACGGCAACGTCCCCCCTGGCCCTAAGCGGAGGTGGCGCTGAACCGCTACGGGTTCTGCTGACCTGCTGAGACCTGTTGTCGGGAGCCGATCGACGAATTAGCATCGAAAACTGTCGGGGGAGCAGGGATACGAGAAGCTAGCACTAAGGTGGGATCGGAGCCTTGGTATGCGGAGCACCGTCCTGGCATGGATCGGCCTTATCGGTCTCGCAACGGTGCTGAGCTCGGCCTCCGCCGAGGAAGCCAGTAAGGCGCAGGCCGGGGCGAAGCAGGTGGAAGCGAATGCGCCCGCTGCAGACGCGTCGCCGGGGCTCACGCTTGAGACCTTTCTCGACCGCCTAATGATGGCGGAGTCGAGCGGCCGCGACGAGGCGCGCAATCCGCGTTCCACTGCCGTCGGCGCGTTTCAGTTCATCCGCGGGACGTTTCTCTATGTCGTCCGCCGCCACTTCGCCGACGAGACGGCGTCTCTCTCGACCGTAGCGGTGCTGTCCCTGCGCCAAGACCGCGCGTTCGCCCGCCGCGCCGCGGAGGCATACGCGAAGGACAATGCGGCACATCTCGCGAAGGAAGGCCTGCCGACGAGCTTCACTAACCTGCGGCTCGCATACCTCACCGGCCCCAGCGGAGCCGTACGCGTTTTGCGCTCGCCACCCCAGATGAAGGTTTCGGCGCTACTCAGCGCCGCGGCAATGTCTGCCAATTCCTTCATGGAGCACATGACGGCGGAAGACCTCATTGCCAAGTGCGCACGCGACCTCGAGGTTGATCCCGGCAACACGGCCGGCATTGCCGCGAATAGTTCGCCTGCAACCCAACCAGGGCGCCCGACGATACGGATTCAGTGCAATCTAAAGCTGCCATCCTGCCAACGCTGGGTCGCGCTCCGCACAGCCCGAAATTCGGCGCCAAACGAGCATCGGCGGGCGGTTCGTTCAGCGCAGAAATGAACGCTCGATGTCCGCTTCTGGCCCATAGCTGACATTCATAGCGTCACGCTCGATGTCCGCTACTGGCCCAAAGCTGACATTCGTAGCGACGCGGTCAATGTCCGCTTCTGACCCTTAGCCGACGTTCACTGCCCACCGCTCGACATCCGCTCCTGACCCAAATCGGACACGCATAGATGGCGATGCCGTGCGCGCGGAGGGTCATAAATCACATTGCGGAAAATATCTGTACCGGCAGCGGTCACTTTACTTGGCAACCGCCAAGCACTCGACTAGCGTTCGAGCAGATTTGTTCTTACGGGGGGGTGCAATGCAAGTTTTCAAGTTAGGCTTCGTGGCCGCGGTTATGCTGTGCGCACTTTCGGCGATGGCTCAGGCGGCGGATTGTACCAGGGTCGCAGCCGCTGGCGATAACATCACCCACGATTTGGCGGTGCTGTTCTCCACAAACGCACTTAAGAATACGATCGCCGGGCGAGGGCTTATAGGGAAGGGGCCAGTGAAAACCAGCTGCAAATCAGGCTCGGCGATGATTGAGTGTCACTCCTCGCAGATGGCCTGCAAGGGCGGAACGCCCGCGACCTGCTTGGGCCCCTGGCTATGCTTCTGAACCCGGCACTAGACGTGCCCTGAATTTGTTCTTGCGGCTCGAACCTCGCAGTTATGCCGGGCACTATCCGAAAAGATGCATCGGGCGCTTCTGGCCCGTAACGCGGCCCGCCCGACGAAAGCTAACGGATCGCTTCACCTCCGGGGACGCGGTAGCTAGGAGGCGTCGGCGTCTCGGCAGAGCCGACGGTCGGTCCCACGAGCCGATATCGTCGAGTGCAGGTCAGTGGGTGGGCTGAACTCTGTCGACGATGTCCGCTGACGAGGTCATTCCGGGCGTACTGAAGTCCTCTCGCACAGCTGCTTTTGGCCCAACGCGGACGTCCGTAGCGATACGCTCCATGTCCGCTGCTGGCCCTTAGCAGACATCACGGCTCATACGCATCAACGTCCGCTTCCGACCTAAAGCAGACGTGGAGTGCGACAACCCCTCAGGCAGGACGTCATGCGGACGTGCCTCAACCGACCCCCGCCACAGACGCGGCGCTTGCATATCGCTTGCAGAACGAGACAAGGAAGCGGCGATGGATCGCCTAAGGCCTTGATGTCGCGTGGCGGTCCCTACGTCGAACCCGTCTTTCAAGATTGAAAAATCCGCGCTTTTTTAAGTAATTCAACACGTTAGGCGATTGATGCGCTCGTTTTTGGGGCTAACGAAATCAATGGCATACAGCGTTGGTGCCAAACGCTTAACTCGATTGTTTCCTGCCTGAAGAACCAACGGGCTCTTGGTCAGCCGCGTCATCTTTAGGCTGACTACCGTTCTCCTTCTATGCCGGGCGGCGCGCGCTGTTACCAGCGCCGTCCGGCGCGTCGCAGTCTCCGCTCATCGCATCTTGAAACCGTATGTGTGCAGACGCCGCATTGCCCCCGCACTAGTCTTCGCGGCGGCGCGCATGGGCTGGCTGTCTGGGGGCGCGCTTTGGGGCCGATCTTCAGCCGTGGAGATCGGCCCTTTAAAGAGGGCGCTGATTCCGGGGGGAGGAGCCAGCGCCCAGCAAATTCGCCTGTCCGAGGGACGGACCTGTTGGGGGGAACAGCGGCGATAAGGACATTTTATCACGGTGATAATCATTTCTCTAGCGGGCAGCAGAAAGGCCGTCCGCTAAAGCAGACGGCCCTCCGTTGGCGGATTATCAGGCTAGCGCCGTTCCCGACTTGCCAGTTTCATCACCGTGGCAGCTTCGGCAAGGTCGTGGATCGCGCGCTGAAGCGTCGTGCGATTGTTGGTATTAGTGTAGGCATAGGAGGCTTCGATGGTTGCCGCTCTCGTGCGCGATGACGTTCTCGTCTCATCTCTTATCCGCCAGCCCGTCGTGAATGAAGCTGGCGAGAAAATCGGCGACGTTGATGACTTGATCATGGATAAACAGGGCCACATCAGCGCGGTGCTGGTCGAGGTCGGCAGTTTCATCGGCGTCGAAGAGAAACTTGTCGCTGTCCCCTTCAGCTCGCTATCGATTGGGTTAGCAACGGCCGGCAAGCCCCGCATTGTCGCCAAACTGTCCAGGCCGTACTTGGCAGAGGCATCGGTATTCAAGGCGCCAGAACCGTCGTCTCTAGACCATTTGAAGGGTACCGCTGCTGCCCTTGGAGCAAAAGCCGTGGAAAAGGCCTCTGAGTTGAGTCATCGGGCCGCCGACGCAGCATCCAAGGTTGCTGAGATGGCAGTCGATAAAGCCTCAGAACTCGGCCATAAGGCAACGGACACAGCTTCCGAGGTCGGAAAGAAGATTGCCGATAGGGGCCCGGATCTCATCCAGAAGGCCGCAGAGAAGGTGTCTGAGGTCGGGCAGAAGATCGCAGACAAAACATCAGACCTCATCCAGAAGACCTCAGAAAAAGCATCCGAGGTCGGACAGAAAGTTGCGGAGAAAAGCTCCGAGTTGACCCGCAAGTAGCTAGGCCGGATGAGGATCTGGGTCGTAGTTGCCGCCCTTGCATTTGCTGCAGGCTGCAGCCGGGGCGCTCGTTGGTATTAACCGCGCCGAAGCTAGGCCAAATCTTCGCGTGCTGAGGCATCAAAGCCGCGGACCGGGACACCTGGAATTTCTTGCGCCCATGTCGCGGCTGTCCGAACTCGCGTCATTTCACAGTTCCGGGACATTGATGTGCAGGCCGAGAAACACATGAAGCTATTAGCCTTGTCGGCGGGCCAAACGCCCTGGGCTTAGACAGCCACGGGCCCTCATCCGCAAACCGGACGCCGACGTAGGAGGTTTCCCTCCACACCACCCAAACTTCCCGCCGCACATGCGTGAAGCTGTCCTCCCGATCGAAAGAGTCGGGGAGCCATCCCGTCCCAAGCGATGCGGATCTTAGCCCCGCCTTTCGAGATGTCCCGGATGCGGCAGACCACGCCCTCATCACCCGCGAGATAAATTTTGGCGGGGCGATCGACGGCCTTCCGTAGGTGCCTGCGCTCCATCCATACTGGTACTCCAGGCATCTTAACACCTGATCTTTGCATGATCGGGCGTCGGGAGGCGCACTGAGTTAGCTGGCAAACTTTTTACAAGGACTGGCCGAATGGTCTGGGATCATCCTCACGGACGGTATCAGCAGCTTGGCAATGCCGTCCCTTCGCTGGTCGCCGAGATTTTAGCTCGAGAAATCCGGCGTCAGTTCCTTGGGTCGTCAATTGTACCACCACTAAAACTGCTGCCCCACGGCGAGTGCGCATGCCGCCGCCGGAAAAATTGGCTGCGCTGCCCGCGAAGTACCGCAGTCACATCGGTAAGCATGAAGCGCATCCCGGCACGGGCAGGGGAAGGATGGCCCTGGAGCGCGCAGCCTCTACGGCTGCCGACTAACTAAGGTCGGCGCGCCACACGACCAGAGGGTGCCCACTCAGCGCCTTTTGAGATGTCGGCTCGTGCTATCTTTGGTCTGGCGTGCGCATAGACACGCTCGTCGTCTTCAGGTCAGCATGCGAGCGTCTGCGAGTCCCCGCTGATTGAAACGCTGCGGAGTGCCGCCGCTAGTCGGGCTGAAGAGCTTGCGTAGGACAACGCGAGCACGGCGCTGATGATGGCGCAAGTTTGAATCTGGCCCAAACGGTTACGGCGAAACGCGCCTCGATCTCAGCAATGCGACGCGGTTGATAAGGGGAATCGGAGCAACTAAAGTCGGGAGGCGCGCGAGGGGCGACCGCTGCGTAAGGAGGCTTGTATAATGTCTCAGATGTCGAGGAGCCTTGTTGCCGCCGTTCTAGCCGCTGGAGTGCTCGGCTTTTCTTGCAGTGTCCAAGCCGGCGAGTATGATGATTACGACTATGGCGACGATTATTATTCCGGCGACGGGTACGATGTGCCTTATCCCAGGCCCCTACCTCCTGTCGCAATTCGTCGAGCACCAATCCCCCCGCCACCCCAGTATGGGCCCCCGGTTTATGGATGGGTGTTTATACCCCCTCCGCCTCCCCCAAGCTGCGGTCAGTATCGTTACTGGGGTGGGGATCGCTGTCTAGACGCGCGCTATACCCCGCCTTACGTGGGACCGAGGTGGTGAGCGACGACACGCGACACGAGCGTCCGTCGCCTTCCAAGCCTGGACTGTGCGCTCGTAGACCTAGCCAATCTCAACGTCTCTTGAGATAGCGGCTCGAGCTGTCGTTGGGCCTGGCGTGCGCGTAGATGCTCGTCGTCTTCAAAACGATTGTCGTTCACTAAGACGCCTTAGGCAGCTTTGACGTGACCGGTGTGCAGGCAGAGCGCGCTATCTCTTGGTGCGAGAGTTCTGACGATGCGCATTGGAGCGTCTGTTCCGGCGTGAGCTGACGCAGCTTCAATTGAACAACTCATCCCGCGGCTAGTCCGCAAAGCTGTTCTGTCGCGCGTCGATTTGGCGGTGGAGGACGAATGTATATGGCTGTTACTCCTCTGCAAACTTCCCCGTCCCTCGAGGAAGCGCTCATCGCCGATTTCCTTGAGCGCGTTGTGTAGGAGCAGCCTGGAACATGGACCTGGTTGAGGTCATTCCCGATGAGGTTGCTGGCGAGCAGCGGCAACTCACGCAACGAGAAATTGCCATCGTCACGCTTATTGCTGCGGGACACTCAAACAAAGCGATTGCTATCCAACTCGGGGTCGCACCGGAAACGATCAAAACGCATCTCAAGCGCATATTCTTAAAACTATCGGCCCACACCCGCGCAGAGGTGGTCGTTCACGTAAAGCGCACGGGATTTAAAGCACGCGTCCAACTGGATTCACTGAAACGGACGAACTCGACGCTCGAGGTTTTCATCAAACATGTGCCGACGGCGGTCGCCATGTTCGATAGGGACATGCGGTACATAGCGCATACCGACCGCTGGCTGCACGACTACAATCTTCCTGACGAGCCGCTGATCGGACGTAGCCACTACGAAGTGTTTACCGATATCCCTGACCACTGGAAGGCAAAGCATCAGCGCGTCCTCAAGGGCGCCACCGAAAGCTGTCCTGAAGAGGTCTTCAGACGCGCCGACGGGTCGACGAACATCATCCGCTGGGAGGTTCGCCCCTGGCATCTGCAAGACGACAGCATCGGCGGCGTGATGATGCTGACCGAGGAGATATCCGAGCGTAAAAGGCTCGAGCGGCAATCGCCTGCAGTTCAACTTGAACGGCGAGATAAGTCCCATAAATGCCGCCGCCTAGCTCAAAGTTATCGCCCTGCGCTTCGGCGCTTTGCTACTTGCTTGCAATAAGCATTGGCGACAAGTGGCGCACTGACCCTAAGCGGACGTTGCGCAGTATGCCGCAAGGTCTGCTTTTGACCCGCAGCGGAACGCGCCGCGATTGCGGCACAACGTCGGCCGCCGCTCAATCATCACGTTCACGCACCATGCTGTGAGCGCGAAGGAACTGGCCTCCTGCAGACACTTCCAACAAGACGCGCCGCTGCCTGAAGCGAGCGGGCTTCACGCAGCAAGGCTTGCCACCCATAGGTCTCATCTCGTGAATGGTGGAACAGTGGCAGACCGGACATAAGATAACGAGTCAAACTCAGGTCGCGTCTTCTCGGCTCGCCGCTTAAAATCAGCATGTCCGCCCTGCTTTTGAGAGGAGTTGCCGATGAAAACGCTTAAAACGCTAACGTTCACAGCCCCGCCCTCAGAACAACAAAGCCCTTTGGCGCTACGGCGTGCGAAGTTGGTTGCCCGACTAGAACAACAAAAGCTTCTTGCAGAGAACCCCCTGCACGTGCGCGTCAGTGGGTCAAGCATGATAACGGGGAGAAAACGCTAGTCGAAATTCCCAAACGCGTGCAACCGTGGTGGAGAACGGATGAGACAGGAACGACCTACCTCAAAGTCCGCTGCGGTGCCAAAGCAATCGAGTTCGAGAAAGGCAAGCCGGCAATCCTTGTTAAAGACAGGTCCCAGCTTGCATCTATCATTGACACATTGATTGCAGCCATCGACGCGGGAGAACTTGACGAGCATTTCGGTGGCACTAGGTAAATTCGCCCACATCAGGGTTCTAATCGGAATTCAGTTCACAAGGATCCATCATGAGGTGCACGTCCAAAACTATCTGATACAAACGCGCCGCCAACTGCTTTTTCGCGTCTGCTGAACTGTGCGCTTCACACCATGATGTTTAGGCCGTGCCGGATGTTTTTCGCCCTCGTGTTCACCGCTTTGCTCGAGGCGCGGAAAAAACTTTATTTCCCTATCGAAATAGCCGTGCTCTTTGTAAACTCGTACAACACCGCCGTTAGCCCCAACCAAGCCTCTAATACCGGCAAGCGCCTCTGCCTTGGTCGCGAAGGTACCCAAGACGTTACGTTGGTCGTCTTCTAAACACCACCCGCCAGCGCGTCTCGCGAGGATAAATTTTCTCAGCATAGATACGGCCAGCTAAGCCTCAACACCGTGGAGAATTTGTTCCATTTGGAACTCAGTCGCAATCGATGGCTTCGAACTCAATTCGATTTGCCAAGCCTCGTAGATCGGGGAAGTAAACAGCCATGAGTTCCTTCAGACGTTCTTCTCTGATCTTTATCTTTTCCCTCGCCAGGGCATCCATGTACCGCGGGACAAGACGTGCAATTATTTCGGACGCTTCTCCTGCTCGGATATCGAAGCAAATGGGCATGCATCTTGACTTAAGAGCTGAATGGAACCGGCTGATATCATTCGCAGTAAGAATGAACCGACAGTGCGATCTTTCGATTAGCCCCCGCAGTCCAGCCTGCGCATTCCTTGACAGATATTCTGCCTCGTCGATAAAACACATCCTGGGCCCATCTCCCAGGCCCATGGAATTCGCGGCCACCTCGCACGCCGCCTTTGGTCCTCGCTCCTGGTATTTCCCACATTTCTCCATGAAGTTCTGATCTCGCCATGCCGCAGGCTTCTGATAACCTAACGCCGGTCAATAAAATGTAGCCGGAGCACACGCGATAGCCGGGTTGTCAGCTCGCGATCTAGGGCATTCCACCACCGAGAAATTTCGCTTCCGGATAGGACCCGGTCCCGTGAAGCTGGCGACTGCCGCTTAGGTATTCCGCGTGCGCCGTGGCCCTCAATCTTGCCTTCACTCTCAGCCCAGTTGAGCGTTGCCGTAATGATCGCTTGAGCGGAATTGGCTTGGCTACCGCTCGCCGCCGCCATGATCGCATCGAGCACGTCAACGTAATCCCGCTTCTTTAGGTCGGTGACGGCGCGATGCCCTAAGCTAGAACTCGATGTGCCTCGCATACAATGCCTCGTCAGCCGCCCAACTCTTTTTGTTTGGCTTCGCGTGACCCTCGAGCCAGAGGCCGAAGAGTGCTCCGAAGGTGCTCAGATCATCTCGCTTGCGGTCCGCATGCGGATCGCGTCGTTCGAGCTTAACAGCGGCTATAACTTGGTGACTTTTTCTGTGTCCTTCCCGAGAGTAATTGCGCGCGCGGAACCGATCGTGTAACGCCGCTCTTCGCGCTGCGCGCCCTTGCCGACCTGGTAGCGCACACGCCAGTTACGCGCTACCTGTGGGCTCACGTCCAACTCAAGCCCGGGAACGCCCTCAACGCGGTAAATCGTGCGCCACCAGCGATGCAACCTACCCGGTCAATTTTGAGCTGGTTCCGGGGAATGCTTGGCATGAGCAAGCATTTGCACACGCGCCGTCGGCGCGTCAAATGCAGTTACGCAGGGGTTACGCAGGAACGTGGCGCCGAAGGGCGCACTATGTCCCGACTTAGACCGAAACTGACTCAATAATCGCGTGCTAAATAGCTGGTAAATACTGCTAAAATCGAGCCATGACGGGACGGCTAGCGCCGTCGAGCGACCGGGAAAATGGACCCTACGCTGTTTCC
>CAWEWG010000014.1:0-210301 GCA_963812795.1 uncultured Alphaproteobacteria bacterium
ACCCCCTCCGCCACAGGAATTAGTTCTGTATCAACAGCTTACGCCGTCTCCCTGGGGTTCTAATTTTTAGCGTCTGGGGATTCCGCCCCGCGAGGCCGGCCAGATCGCGAAGAGGCCGTCAGGTTCGCCACCACGCTCGGTGCGCCTCCCCAATTCCCCATCGAAGCCAAGCAGCCTGCCTTAGGCCGGCGTTCGCGCGACAAAGTCCGTTTCGCGCCATTGATCTCAACGTTCTTGCTCGTGGTACCGTGACCCTTTCCACTGCGGATGCCGAGCCATGAGTTATCGTGCCGCGCAGCACACCACCATCGTCGTGCTGCGAACATACGACGCCCCCGTTGCTCGGGTTTTTGCCGCCATTTCCGATCCCGACGAGCGCTTGCGACTGAATGGCGGGGGCGATCAGCTGACCATCCTCCCCGAGGAGGCCGATCTACGCGTGGGAGGTCACGACGTCTTCAGGTTCGGCCGTGGCGACAACCTGCGCTTCCGTCGCGAGTCCATCTATCACGACATCGTACCTGAACGTCGGATCGTATCGACGGAGATCGTTTGCGACGGCGACGTGCGGCTGTGGGTTGCCGCAACGACGCTCGAATTCACGGCCGTAGGGGAGCGCACGCAATTGAAGGTGACGGCGCACATCGTGCGCCTCGAGGACGCCGATATCGACGGCTCCGCCCCCCGTTACGAGGCGCTCCTCGACAATCTGGAGCGCCATCTCGGCGGAAATCCGCGCTTTCGTCCTCGCCCGGTGAAGTCCGGCTGAGCCGATCTAGCGCAGACGTACGGCCATCGGACCGCGACCTCAACCGGCAGCCTTTGTCACAAAAGCAAGTTAGGCCCGAAGGTGTTGTGCTTGGGGGCCGGCTGCACTAATCCGTCGCCAGACGCCGGCCGGTCAACACTCTACGGCGCGCTTAAGCTTCCATGCTTGCCCCAGGAGACTCAATTGGAAGGTGTTCTCATCATTGGCGCCGGCGCCGCCGGGTCTGTCACCGCCCAGAAGTGCGCGATGAACCGCGACGTATTCAAGCGGGTGCACTTGGCGTCGCGTCGGATCGCGAGCTGCGAGGCGGTAGCCAAGCGGTGCGTCACGCCGATCGAGATCAGCCAGGTTGATGCCGACAATGTCGCCGAGACGGTCGCCTTGATCAACAAGGTCAAGCCCGACCTCGTGATCAACATGGCGCTTCCCTACCAGGATCTGCCGATCATGGACGCGTGCCTGGAAACGGGCGTGCACTACCTCGACACCGCCAACTACGAGCCGCGCGATCTCGCCAAGTTCGAGTACTCCTGGCAGTGGAAGTATCAGGACCGCTACAAGGACAAGGGCATCATGGCGATCCTTGGCTGCGGCTTCGACCCGGGCCAGTCGAACATCTACTGCGCCTACGCGCAGGAGTTCCTGTTCGACACCATCGAGACCATCGACATCATCGACTGCAACGACGGCAGCCACGGCAAGGCCTTCGCCACCAACTTCAATCCGGAGATCAACCTGCGCGAGGTCACGCAGCGCGGCAAGTACTGGAAGGACGGCCAGTGGATCGACATCGATCCGCTGTCGATCGCGGCCATGATCGACTATCCCGGAGGTCGGCCCGCGCAAGTCGTATCTCATCTATCACGAGGAGGAGGAGAGCCTCGTCGAGAACATCCGCGGCCTGAAGCAGATCCGCTTCTGGATGACGTTCTCCGACAACTACATCAAGCACCTCGACGTGCTGCAGAACGTCGGCATGACGCGCATCGACCCCGTCATGTACAAGGGCAATCCCGTCATTCCGATGGAGTTCCTGAAGGAGCTGCTGCCGCCGCCGTCGTCGCTGGGCGAAGGCTACACGGGGCGCACCTCGATCGGCTGCATCTTCACCGGCACGAAGGACGGCAAGCCCAAGCGCGCCATCATCTACAACGTTTGCGAGCACACGCAGGCCTACAAGGAGACCGGCGCCCAGGCCGTTTCCTACACGACCGGTGTGCCGCCCGTGGTCGGGGCAATGATGCTCTTCAAGGGCGCTTGGAAGGGCGCCGGCGTCTACAACGTCGAGCAACTCCCCTCAAAGCCGTTCATGGACGAGATCGGCAAGCACGGCCTGCCCTGGCACATGCGCGAGCTTAGCCCTTCCGAACAGAGCGAGCTCTTCGCCGTCAAGACATGATGACGGCGTTGGCTCGGAGGGTTGCTGGCATGGCGCCGATCATTCCCCCTGATATACGCACCCCCGCCTACGTCCTCGACGTGGCGACGCTGAAGCGCAATCTGGAAACCGTCGCACGCATCCGGCGTGAAGCAGGCTGCAAGGTTCTGCTGGCGACGAAAGCCTGGGCGATGCCGGCGGCCTTTCCCCTCATGCGCGATACGCTCGACGGCACGACGGCGAGCGGCGAATACGAAGCGCGCCTCGGCCGCGAGGAGTTCGGCAAGGAGGTGCACGTCTATGCACCCGCCTACGCGCCCGGCGAGGTCGAGCGCCTGACGTCACTCGCCGACCACATCTACTTCAATTCGCCCGAGCAGCTCGCGCGTTTCGGCGGGCTCGCCAAGGCAGCCGGCGCCAAGATCGGCGCGCGCATCAATCCCGGCTTCTCCAACGCCACCCTCGGCGGCGCGCTCTACGATCCGTGCGCGCCGTGCTCGCGGTTCGGCACCACGCGGGCGCAGATCGACGAGCTGCCCTGGGGCGAGATCGACATCTTCCATGTCCACGCGCTATGCGAGAGCCTGGCGGACGGGTCGGTTGGCCTCATCGAGCAGGTTGCGCGCGAGTTCGTCCCCTACATCCGCCAGGTCAAGGCGGTGAACTTCGGCGGCGGTCACTTCATCAACAAGCCGGGCTACGACGTGGACAAGCTGATCGCGGCGATCAAGGCCTTCCGCGCCGAGTTCGGCGTCGAGGTGATCCTCGAGCCGGGCGGCGGCATCATCGTCGATGCGGGCTACCTCGTGGCGACGGTGATCGGCCTGCACTGGAACGAAAAGAACATCGCCATCCTCGACACCTCGGCGAGCTGCCACATGCCGGACGTGCTGGAGGTGCCGTATACGCCCGTCGTGATCGGCGCGTCGCCGCCTGGCGTTGCAGCGCACGACTACGTTCTGGCTGGCAAGACGTGCATGACGGGCGATGTGATCGGCGAATACTCGTTCGCCGAGCCGCTGCAGGTCGGGAGCCGCGTCGTCTTCACCGACATGATGCAGTACAGCTTCGTGAAGAACACCACCTTCAACGGCACGCCGCGGCCCGATCTCGCCATGCTCGAGGAAGACGGCAGCTATCGCGTACTGGCCTCATTCGATTACGAGGACTTTCGCCACGGGCTCGGCGCGAGGCATAGCTGAGGTTCGCACGAGATTGGCCTCATCGTCCGCATGTGGCGAGAGAAACATGCGAGACGCCCTGCAGCGGCCCTGCGCTAGGTAGAAACCCGCGCTTTTGCAATCGACAGGCGTATCCTCAACCCATCGGGGTGCCAATCGCGAGAAATCTCGCCTCCCAATTGCCCCTCCACTGTCGTGCGAGCGATCTTGGTGCCAAAGCCTTCGGCATGGGCCGGGTGATCGACCGGCGGTCCGTTGCGCTCCACCCACGCCAGGATGAACAACGCGCCCTCCTCGCTGCAGTCGATCTCGACGCGGCCCGCGGGCGTCGAAAGTGCACCATATTTGGCGGCGTTGGTCGCAAACTCATGCAATAGGAGCGCGAGGCTGGTCAGGGCGCCTCCCGCAACCAAGATATCGATTCCGCTAATGGATACGCGCGTGTTGCCGTCGGACGTCTGGCCGTCATAGGGGGCGAGGATCGTCTGCAGCAAGGCGTGCAGCGTCGTCGACTGCGGCATGCGATGACCATCATCGGTCATCACCGGAAGCGTGAGCGAGTGAGCCCGCGCTAAGGCCGATAGTCGCTCGCGCAGGGCCGACGCCAGCTCCGTGGGCGATTTTGCCGAGCGCGCACTCAGCGCAACCACTCCGCTGGCGAGGGCGAAGAGATTCTTCACTCGATGGTCCATCTCGCGGAGCAACAAGCGCTGCTGCTCCTCCGCCCGCCTTCGCTCGCCGATGTCGCGGGCGATCTTCGATGCGCCGATGATCCTGCCATCGCGATCTCGCACCGGCGAGATCGTCAGCGAAATATCGACTAGGCTTCCATCCTTGCGCTGCCGCATGGTTTCGTAGTGGTCGACACGCTCGCCGGCGCGAATGCGCGCGATGATGGCCGGCTCCTCATCGTGCCGATCGACCGGGATCAGCATGGTCACAGGCTTGCCGATCGCTTCGGCGGCCGTATAGCCGAATAGCCGCTCGGCGCCGCGATTCCAGTTCGTGATGATGCCGTCCAGGTTCTTGGCCAGAATGGCATCGTCGGAGGACTCGACGATGGCGGCAATGCCTCGAAAGCGGGCTTCACTCTCGCGAATTTGCTTGTCGGCCTCGTGCCGCTCGGAAATATCCACCAGCGCGTTCACTGCGCCGATGAGGGTTCCTGCCGCATCGAAGAGGGGCGTTGGATAGGGAATGAACGGAACGCGCGTGCCGTCCGGCCGCTCGGCGATGGCCTCCATACCCCTAATGGGGCGCTGCTCCCTCAGAGCCATGGCCATCGGGCATTCGTCGTGAGGCAGCGGCGTGCCGTCGGGCCAATACAGCTTCCACGAGCCGCAGAACTCGCTCTTGCCAAGTTCCGGGCGCAGCCCCCAAAGCACGGCTGCTGCGTCATTGTAGAACGTGATGTGGCCGGCAGCGTCGGTGGTGTAGACGGCCGCGGGCAGCGCTTGCAGCAGATCGGTGGAGGTCGGCGCGTGTCCGTTCGAGCGAACCTGTCTTGGTTCGGGCCGTTCGCGGAAGACATTCACCGCGCCGACCACTCGACCACTGACGTCCTTGATCGCCTCGATGTTCACCAGCGCTACGATGCGGGTTCCATCGGGTCGCTCGATAGCGATTTCCTGGTCACGCAGTGCGTCCCCGGTGGCGAGGACATCGGCCATGGGGCATTTGGCGTGAGGCACCAGGCTCCCATCCAGCCCGTACAGGCGATAGGAACCGCAATAGCGAACGGCTGGGTCGCCGAGCTGTGGCGTGCAGCCCCATAGTTCAGCGGCGACGCGGTTGTAGCGGACGATAAGGCCGGCTTGGTCGCAGACGTAGACGCCGACCGGCAGCAAATCCAGCAGGCGGTCGGGAAGGTCGAGGATCCGCTCGTCGAGCAGCGCCTGCAACTGGGGCGCAGCGTCTCGGAGTCCGGCAGACATTTCCATGGCATGCTCCACCAAGTGCCTCAAATTAGCACTCTGTTCCCGTTGCGCAATTGACGGTTATCAAATTGGGCCACAACGCCAAAAAGCTGGCGATTTCGGCCAGAAACCGCTGGGCGCGGTTTTCCGCTTCATGGTCGGGCGGGCGTGCGGGACGACAGAGCAACTCATCCGTAGACTGCATAGATATCAGGGTCGGCTTTTCAGTCCCGGTGGGCTGTTCAAAATACGCGGTCGACATAGCACCATACAGTCATCTGGCAGAACCTTTGCGTATCTCTTACTCTATCAAATACGGCCCGCGCCTAACGATAGTCGGCGCCGACGTACGTTCCGTTCGACATCTTCTCTAGCTGTGTCCGGTCGAGAATTACGACATTGCCGCGCTTGCGGGCAATGATGCCGGCGCGTTCCAGCTCCTGCATCGCGACCGTGACCCCGGGACGACGAACGCCCAGCATCATCGACAAGAACTCGTGGGTCAGGGGAAGCTCGGGGCCGTCGAGGCGATCGTCGGCCATTAGCAGCCACCGCGCCAAGCGCTCTTCGATCTTTGAGCGGCCGTTGGCGACTGCAGTTCGTGTCGTCTGCTCAAGAAAGGCGTGCGCGTAACGGAGCATCGAACGGTGCAGGGTCACGCTCTTGTCGATCGCCTTGCGCAGATCGCCGGCGCGCACACATCGACCGTCGCCCGCGGCCTGCATGAATACTTCGTTGGAGTTGCGGTCGTTCCCCAAGACGACCGGGAGCCCCGTCATGCCCTCGCGCCCAATCAAACCGACCTCGATGGGATGCTTACCGCCGCTATCGGCCACGACCGAGGCAAATCCGCGTTCAGGAAAATAGATGACTTTGATTGGTTTGCCCCCCCTTTCCAGGACCTTGCGTAACGGGAGGTCGGCTTGCTCAAGAAACGGCTCCAGGAGTTGGAAGTCGGTGCTCGAAAGACGCGAAAGGATGAGATTCTTCGAATCTGATTGACGCATGGCTCTCGTCCCGATGGGGCAAGAGCACTGGCATCTCTCAGCCGTCCGCGCCCTAAAACGAGCGGACGATGGCGAAGGCTACTCTCTTAGTTCCAGAATGCCAAATATGCGGAAAGTACGATTTCGGACAGTCTCGCGGAACGGGCGCATGCTGAGGAGCGTTTGATCGGCACGAGCCATCCGCCATTAAGCAATAAGCCAAAAGAAACATCCCGGATCGGCCACTCCCCACCCAATAAACAATGGAGGCACAGAATGCGTGCCGGCCAAGCGGGGCTTATCGTGCTCGTCGTCGAAGACGACGCACTCATCCGTTGCGACGTTGTCAGCGAGCTGTCTGCGCAAGGCTGGGATGTCCTCGACGCACCAAGCGGAGACGCAGCCCTTGCCCTGGCCAAGGACAACCGCGTCGATGTCCTCGTCACCGACATTCAACTCGGCGACTCGGCCAACGGTTGGGTTGTCGCCGAGGGGGTGCGTGATCTCTGGCCTGACGCGGCGGTGATCTACACCTCGGGCAACACGTCCGATCGGTCTCGGCTGGTTCGCGGTGGCGTGTTTTTCAACAAGCCCTGCGATCTGGGACAGCTCGCTGACACGTGCCATCGTCTTTGTGCGCCACACGCCTGACGGATCGGCCTGCGAGCCGGCGTCCTCGCCTCCGCGCGAGCTGGGCTGGCGGCACCGGCTACTTGGCGGCGCCTTCGGTCTTCTCGGCGGGGATGCCGAGCTTGCCTTCCAAGGTCGTGATCTGCTCGCGCAGCTTCTTCTGCTCCTGCCCGCGGCGGACCATCTGCATCTGAATCTTACCGATCTCCATCGACAACGTGCGCCGCGAGTTGGCGTCGCCGGAGCTGCCCGTCTCGTATTGCCTTTCAAAGATCTTCTGCTGATCCGCCTGGTTGGACTCGGTGAGCTGCCGTAGCCGCTCGCGCGCCTGGGCCAGGGCGACGATGTTGGAGGTCTGCTCGGCGTCGGACTTCTTGCTCACCTCGTCCTCGAGCGAGCGCATCCGCTGCTGCAAGGCATCGGAATCCTTGTCACCTGTCGCCGAGCGGACGCTCGCGGCAGCCGACTTCTGGAAATAGAATTCGCCGGTCAGCGCCGAGTGGTCCCACGGCACCTGCTTGCCGCCCGTCGCGGCCAGCACATCCTTGCGCACTTCGATCATGACCGAGGTGAGATTGCGATCGGGTTCGACGGCGTGCTTGGCGAGCGCGGCAGTGAAGGGTGAATTGCGGCCCGTACCGTCGAGCGCCACGTTCCCCGGTTGCGTCGAGTAGGCGATGAAGGTGCCGACCCCCGTATCGACCTGGGCGAGACCCTTGCCGATGCTCGCCGAGCGCGTGCCCATGGAGCGCGCCAGGTTTCCAGCAAAGGGATTGTCGCGGCAGGCGTCGAGGAACACGATGTTGGTCTTGTCGGCGCGTCCAAGCTCCATCTGCTTGAGGACGAAGTCGAGGTTGACGGCATCGAAGTCGAGGTCGCGCTCGCTCTGCACGCGGGCATCGACGGGCAGCAGAAAGTTGCGCCCGGCTACCTGCAGGCCGTGGCCGGCATAGAAGAAGATGGCGGCGTCGGCATTCTCCAGGAGGTCGGCGAAATTGCGCACCTTGGTGTCGAACGCGCGCTTGTCGACATCGATGCCTAGGATGACCTCGAAGCCGGCGCGCTTGAGCGCCGCGGCGATGTCGTTGGCGTCGTTCACCGGGTTGGGGAGCGCCGGGACCTGCGCGTAGTTCGAATTGCCGATGATCAGCGCCACGCGCTTTTCGGCGGCGGCCGGCAGGCTGAAGATGAGGGGCGTCAGCAAAACGGCGAGGAGGGTGCGGAAGCTGGACATGGGGATCCCGGTTGCTCTGGACGTCGGCTTTACACGGCCGCTCGGCGGTCCAGCAATCAGCAGAGCAGCGTGACGACTTTGAGACTGCCGCCCAGCCCAGTATGGCCAAAATCAGGCTGGACGCCCGAACGCGAAGAGCTCGGCATCGGGATCGCGATCTCCGCACAGCTCCGCGGCGAGGATCTGCGAGGCGATCATGGCGAAGGTTATGCCGTTGCCGCCGTAGCCCAGGACGCCATAGCACCCAGGCATGTCGGGGATGGCCCCGATGCTTGGCAGGCCGCCCTCGCTCTCGCCGAAGGTGCCCGTCCAACGGAAATCGGCGGCGACGTCGAGCGCCGGCAGTAGCGCCTTGGCTTTTGCCTGCAGCGCCTCGATCTTGACCGGCAGCAAGGCGTCGCGCAGCGTCTCGTCGTCGATGTCTTCGTCCTCGCCGCCCACGATGACACGGCCGTCAAGCGTCGTGCGGATATAGAGATAGGGGTCGGCCGCCTCCCAGATGAGCTCGCGGTTGGGCCACACGGCGCCCGGCTGCGCCTTAGTGGCAAAGGCCCAAGTTGAAGTGCGCTTATGCCCCTCGGTTGGTACTCCGTGCGCCAGCTCGTAGCCGGTTGCGAAGACGAGTGCGCGTGCCGCTATCTCCATGCCATCGTCGCTTGCCAGCATGACCCCTCCGGAGGAGGGCTGCACGTCGGCGATCTGTACGGGCGCGAGAAGTCGGCAGCCGCGTCGTTGCGCTATCGTCAGCAGGCCGTCGGTCAATTGCACCGGGTTGACTTCGGCCGCGCCCTGCGAATAGAGGGCGGCCTCGCGGTCGATGCCTGCGAGCCCATGCAGATCGGCGCGTCCGAGCAGGATTGTCGGCAGCCCGATTGATTGACGCATCACAAATTCTTCCGCCAACCGCCCCGGGTCCAAGACATTCCCCGCCAGATAGACGGCGTTGCGGTTCTGCCAATCGCAGGCGATGCCAAGACTCCGGACGAGCCGCGCCAGATCTTGGACTGAACGGTATGAGCGCTGCCAGATGCGCGCGGCGCGCTCGAGGCCAATGCTGGCGGCGAGATGGATGAGAGGCGTATCGATCTCGAACTGCAGCAGTGCCGTGCTTGCCGCTGTGCTGCCGTGGCCAGGAGGCCGGCGATCCAGCACTACCGTCGACAAGCCGCGCGCTGTGGCTGCTTCAGCCAGCAGCGCACCGCTGATGCCGGCGCCCAGAATGGCGACATCGACGCTGAGCCCGCTGCGCAGTCGTTCAGCCGAAGGTGCCGACGACCGATAGGCTCGCCACACTTGTTCGCCCGTGCGTAGGTCGCGAACTTCGGTGGCTGAGTCGGTCGTCGAGATGTCGTTGGGGGACATGCGGCCTGCGTGGAAAGAGGGGAAATGCGGCATCTTCTTGTCGCGCTGCGTTGCTGAACCCTGCGGCCAGCCGATTGGTTTCGCGCCGTTTACAATTGGCGTCCAAATGTGATCTGGCGAGCCACAGGTCCGCCCCATCGCACGCGCTGCATTGGCGCAACTAGCGAGGGGACATCATGGTCAAGAATCACAAGGCTGACAGTTTCGACGGCGGTAGGGCGGCGAGCATTGCACCCGAGGCCGTACCGGCCGCCAAATCCGTAGTGAACTTGAAGAGACTGGTCGAGGTCAGGGCCCACGACGACGACGAGGAGGCGCGGGCGCTGGCGCTGGCCATCATGGCGCTCACCAGCAACAACGATTGATCGGCCGACCGCCGGCTACCGGTTGCGTGCGATGAGGTCGAAGTCGCCGGCCAGCACGTCGTCAAGGCGACCGCTGCGCCAGCCGCTACCGAGGTCGCGCACGAGCGGTGCAGCATCGCCACGGTAGCGGCGGATGACTGTATTGAACGGGGCTCCCCCGTTCAACGCGGCCTTGAGCGCCAGTTTCAGCTTCGCCTTCGACTGCTCCTCCAGCGGCGCCACGCCAATGCGAACGCGCGCCGTCGCCCGGGCTGGCGCACGATCGTCGTCGGATAGCTCGAGCACGTGCAGCCCTGCTTCCGGCGCGAGTACGCGATGCGCGCCGAAGCCGCTGATGAGCAGCGTGGGCAACTGACCGCCATCGGCAACCTCGGTGAGCTGCATGCGGCGCTTGCCGGCCCAGCCGCGGTACATGTCGAGCACCTGCTTACACCAGGCGAGTGAGGCCTTCGCCTCGCCGGGTTTTTCAAAGGCAGGCTCGACGGCCACCACCACCTCGATCGGGGCGTTGGTCTGCACGTCCTTTATACCCTCGCCGACGAGATAGACCTGCAGCGCGATGCGCGAGACGAGTTCGCGCGACGCCTTGCCGGCCCGCTCGCTTCCTTTGTCCAGGCGCGCCTTGAGCGAGCGGGCGGTCTCTGCTGCCGCCTTCACCCGGTCCATGAGCGCCAGCCGCGCCAGCGTCGCGTGGCGGTCGGGGTTCGACCAGAAGCCGGCTTCCAGCATCGCTGCCGACAGTTCGCCCTTCAGCGCCTCCCATGCTTCCGACGCCAGCGTCTCGTCGAGCGTGCCGATCTCCGCATCGAGTGCGTATCGCTCGGCTTCGTTGCCCTGCGGCGAAAGTATCATTTCAACGAGCGTTGGGCGCTCGTGGGTGGGCTTGGCGAGGGGCGCCGACGCGGCATCGAGGTCGGGATCGACGAACTCGGCTTGGATGGCGCGGCCGTCGCTGCGCACGAAGACGAATTGGTCGCCTTGCGGAAACCGCTGCTCGACGATGGTCGCCGCCAGCGGTGCGATGAGGAATTGATCGATGGCGCGCTTCAACGGACGCGCGCCCATCTCGGGTGTAAAACCGCGCTCGAGCAGGAATTCGAGCGCCGAGGCTTCCCACTCGACCGCCCATTCGCGGTCCTTGAAGCCGCGCCGGTCGAGCACGCGTGCCAGCTCCTTTTTCAGGATGTCGCGCATCAGATCGCGCGACAGCGGGCGGAACACGATCACCTTGTCGAGGCGGTTCTGGAACTCCGGACGGAACGTCTGCCCGACCGCGCGCAGCACTTGCTCGCCGGAATAGGCGTCGTCCCCGGGCGAGAAGCCCAGGCGCGCGGAGCGGTGGCTGGTGGCCCCGAGGTTGGAGGTGAGGATGATGATGCAATGGCGGAAGTCGGCGACCTGGCCGAGCTGGTCGGTGAGGCGCCCGTCGTCGAACACCTGCAGGAACAGATCCCAGACGCTGGCGTGCGCCTTCTCGAACTCGTCGAGCAGCACCACCGAGAACGGCTGCTTGCGCACCAGGGTGATGAGCGAGTCGGTCGGATTGACGGTGTCGCCGCTGCCGAGAATCTTGGCCGTCGAGTCCGGCGTCTGGAACTCGCTCATGTCGAGGCGGATCATGCGCTCCTGCGTGCCGAACAGGAACTCGGCGAGCGTCTTGGCGAGCTCGGTCTTGCCGGTGCCGGTCGGACCGGCGAACAGGAATACGCCGATCGGCTTGCCGGGGTCATTGAGGCCCGCTTTCAGCATGGCGATGCGGTCGACGATGGCGCCGACCGCCTCGTCCTGGCCGATGACGCGCGCGGAAAAATAGCTGCGCACGGCGGAGAGATCGACGCGCTGGCGGTTGTCGAGGATGCTGGTCGGCAGCCCCGTGAGCTGTGCCAGGGTCTCGACGATGTCGCTCGGCGTGACGGTCGCACCGGCGCCCTTCGCGGCGCGATTGACACTGAGCTTCAACAGATCGAGCGCGGCACCGGGCAGGCAGGAGGCGGTCAGATACTGGCGTGCCGAGGCGATGGCGGCGTCGATGGCGGCGGGCTCGACCTTGACGCCATTGGCCGACGTGATGGCGCGCGCGACATCGCGGGCCAGCTCTTCGGTCTCGTCCGGCTCCATCGGCTCGAGGCGGGCGACCTCGAAGGTGCCGCGGAGCGAGGGGCGCAGGCGCACGATGCGCGAGGTTCCGGCGGCCGAGGCTTCCGTCCATACGATCAGGCGGCCGGCGGTGACGGCCGGGAGGATCTGATCGAGGATGCTGGCTGCCTGCCCTTGGTGGGTGCCGCTGAGGGCGATCTGCAGGATGTCGGGGATGTACCAGACGACTTTCTTGGAGGCGGCGAGCTCCTCGATGGCGCGCTGGATGCGCCCCTCCAGCTCGCCGAAGTATTTTTGACCGGCCATCAGGTCGGCACCGCTGGCTTCGAAGACGCTCCAGCCAAGCCATTCGAGCCGGCGGCCGAGGAGCTTGAGGAACGAGGTCTTGCCGACGCGCACTTCGCCGCTCACCAGCAGCGAGCGCGGATGCGCGCCGAGCACGTTCGATCCGGTTTCTGCGAGCGCATCGGCCCAGTACGTCGGCTCGACGAGGACGTCGTTGGAGGTGGCTTGCCAGAAGCGGCCGAACGTGGCGAGGAATGCGCGATCAATGTTTAACAGCCGCGCCGTGTCGAGCGCTGCCAGCAGCTCGTTGGCGAACGGATGGCTGACGCGGGCAAGAATGGCCCTGATGGTCTCGCGCGTCTCCGGGCTGATGCCGTCTATACCCGGGCCGAACGCGGGCGCATCGCCGAGACTCGACCGTTCCTCGAAGTGCTCGCGGAAAGCCGTGACCACGAACATGTTGTCCCGCCACCACTCGCGCGCCGAAAGCAATGGGCTGCCGGTGGGCGGCCGCGGGTCGGCGACGGTATAGGCGCTGAGCGCAAAGTGCATCGCCCACGGCGTCAGCGTGTCGAAGTACGTGCTCACCATCATGAGAGCTTCGTCGCGATCATCGCGGTCGAACAGCGCGGCGAGCGCGGAGCATGAAAAGAACCAGTTGGACCCGATGGCGTAGTCGCGCACGACGGCGATCGGGACGTTCTTGTCAGCCAGCAGCCGGCGCCCCTCGGCGAACTTGGCGTTGGCGATCAGCTCGCGCGGATGCGCCGAGGTGTTGGTTTCCGGATCGATCGCATTGAACAGCGCCGTCAGACGGCTGCTCAAGGATTCCGGCTCGGTCGCTGTTGACGGCGATGGGTCCGCGTCAGCCGGTACCGCAATCAGCGGAACCGGAGTTGCAGACGTGCGCTCTTGCTCCGGGCTTTGCCGGAAATACTGGCGCAGGCGCGGCCATAGCCACACCGCCGCCATGCCGAGCAGGAAAGCGATAAAGTAATCCACGCCGGGAGCCTCGCGCACGATACGCCGCGCGAGACTGTTATCGTCCACCTGGGCCTGTCAACGTGCTTGCGGGACCGAGGATGAATGGCGGGCCGGCTGTCAGGTTAGGCCGCCGGCCGCGAGATCACGTACAGGGCCGACGCCAGCATGCAGGCGGCGACGCCGATCACCACCCAGGGCGCTGGATGCGCGCTCAGCCAGAACACGGAAAAACCGAAGGCCATGCCGGCACAGGCGACGGCCTTCGTGTGGGTCGAGATGGCGCCATACTGCTGCCAGTTGCGCAGCGTCGGGCCGAATTGCGGGTGATCGAGCAGCCGTTGCTCAAGGCGGGGCGAGGAACGCGCGAACGCCCAGGCGGCGAGGATCAGGAATATCGTCGTCGGCATCACCGGCAGCACGGCGCCGATGGCGGCGAGCAGCAGCATCAGAAAGCCGAAGCAAAGATAAGGAATGCGCGTCATCATGCCTTCCGTCGACCGGTGCCGTATGCCGTCGATGCAAGCGCTAAATGTATACTTGCGAAGTCTTGTTTATAGCGGGCGTTCTGTCAACTGCCCACCCCCGGTAACAGCAGCATCTCCTGGGCGGAAATTGGCACGGACGCCCCACAAACTTCAAAAGCACCGACGGATTTCGCGCCCTCGAGTAGTTCCGCCATACAAGTGCTATGAGGCGGGTGCGCCTGAGCAACCAACGGGGCCGAAATGACCGAAATCGCTAAACCCGGCAGACGGTGCCGCGGTCTGCTGTGCCAGGTGGCACTTGGTATGGCCTTGGCGATGCCGATTGCAGACGCCACCGATGCAGCCGCGCAACGCGGCCCCGGTGGTGGCGGACGTGGCGCCGCTGCTCCCGCGGTGACGCTCGCCGACGTGAAGGTGGCGCGCATGAACGAGCGCATCGCGGCCGTCGGATCGGCACGCGCGCGCCAGCAGGTGACGCTGACGACGCGCGTTTCGGGCGTCATCGAGGAGGTGCTGTTCAAAGGCGGCCAGCTGGTCGATGCCAACCAGCCGCTGGTCAGGCTCAATGCGGAGCCGGAGAAAATTGCCGTCGAGACCGCCGAGGCGCAACGGCAGCAGGCGGCCGACCAGGTCGACCGCTACAAGCAGCTCAACGAGGGGACCGTCACGCGCGTTGCCGTTGCCCAGGCCGATACGGCCCTGAAGGTCGCTGACGCTGCGCTGCGCCGCGCCCGCGACGACCTCGACCGCATGACCATCAAGGCGCCGTTCAAGGGCATCATGGGGCTGTCGAACCTGCAGGCGGGCGACTATCTCGCCGTCGGCAATCCCATCGCGCCGATCGATGATCGCGAGACCCTGCTCATCGAATTCACCGTGCCGGAAGCGGTCGCGCCGGCCATGAAGGTCGGCATTCCGGTGCGGGCGACCCTGGTGACGCGCTCGGGCGAGCCCTACGAGGGGAAGGTCCAGGCAGTCGGCACGCGCATCGATCCGGTAACGCGCACGTTGATGGTGCGCGCCGAGATCCCCAATCCGGAGCTCAAGCTCATTCCCGGGTCGACATTCTCCATTTCGGTGCAGTTGCCCGGCGAGGACCGGCCGATGGTGCCGGCGCTTGCCATTCAATGGGACCGGCAGGGCGCCTTCGTGTGGCGCGTCACCGACAAAAACACCGTGGAGCGCGTCAACGTCGCCATTCTCGCGCGTGATGCAGACCAGGTGCACGTCGACGCGCCGCTGAAGGCCGGCGACAAGGTCGTTTCCGAAGGCGGCAGCTCGCTGCGCGCCGGACAGACCATTCGCCCGCAGGGCTCCTGACGTCGTAGCCGCTGCGCTTTCGCAATCAGCCGGGACATCGCAACTTGGAACAGAAAGCAACGACCTCGGCTGAACCGGGGAGTGCCCCACAGAGGCCAGACGACGGCGGCTGGGTCGGCGTCTTCGTGCGCCGGCCGATCCTGGCGCTCGTGCTCAACCTGCTCATCATCATTGCCGGCATCGCCGCCTACCAGGGCATCGAGGTACGCGAGCTGCCGGACGTCGACCGCCCGGTGGTGACCGTGCGCGCCACCTACGCCGGCGCGACGCCCGAAAGCATCAACTCGCAGATCACCGCCGTCATCGAAAGCGCAGTGTCGCGCGTGCAGGGCGTGACCAGCATCTCGTCCAACTCCTCGTACGGGTCGGCGCGCATCTCCATCGAGTTCTCCAGCAGCACCAATCTCGATACGGCGGCGATGGACGTGCGCGATGCCGTCGCCGGCATCGTCAATCAGTTGCCAGACGACATGGAGGACGACCCGCGCGTCGTCAAAGCCGATGCCGACGCAACGCCCATAATGCAGATGTCGGTGTCGGCGGCTAAGCTCACCGAGGGCGAGCTGACCGACCTCGTCAACAACGTCATCGAGGACAAGCTGGCGTCCGTCGAAGGCGTCGCCGCTGCCAACTCCTACGGCTTGCGCGCCAAGACCATCGAGGTGCGCGTCAATCAGACGGCGCTGGCCGGACGTGGCATCAGCCTCGCCGATCTCACCTCGGCCATCGGTAAGGCGGCGGTGACCGCACCGTCGGGCGCACTCGAGAACGCCACGCAGCAGTTGCTGGTGCGCGCCGAGGCGCCTGTCGCGACGCCCGAGGATGTGGGCAACCTGGAGATCAACGCGCAGACCAAGGTGAAAGACGTTGCCTTCGTGCGCTGGGGCTTTCAGGAAGCGACGGCGATCACCCGCCGCGATGGGAAGACGGCGATCGGCATCGACATCATCCGCCAGGCGCAGGCCAACACCATCGACATTTCCGAGGGCGTGCATGCCGCCGTGGACGAGCTGCGCAAGACGCTGCCGGCCGGCGTCGACATCTCCATCACGCGCGACGACGCCGTATTCATCCGCGAGTCCGTGCGCGAGGTGATCATCAGTCTCCTGCTCGCGAACGTCATCGTCATCCTCATCATCCTCGCCTTCCTGCGTTCGTTCCGCGCCACCATCGCGCCGGCAATCTCCATTCCGGTATCGCTGATCGGCACGCTGGCGGCTATCTGGGCGGTCGGCTTCTCCATCAACGTCATAACGCTGCTGGCGCTGGTCGTGGCGACAGGCCTCGTCGTCGACGACGCCATCGTCGTCGTCGAGAACATCGCCCGCCACCGGGCCATGGGCGCCGGGCCGCGCGCTGCCGCCGTTCTCGGTACCAAGGAGATCGTCTTCGCCGTGCTGGCGACGACGGCAACGCTCGCCGCGGTGTTCATCCCCGTCTCGTTCATGCCGGGGCTCGTCGGCAGCCTGTTCTCGGAGTTCGGCTTCGTGCTCGCCTTCTCGGTGAGCATCTCCGCTGCCGTGGCGCTCACCGTCTGCCCGATGCTGGCTTCGAAGTTCGGCACCGGCGAGGAGGGGCACGACGACAAGAGCCTGATGGGCCGCATCGGTACGGGTCTGACGAACCTTTACATGGGGATCATCGAGGCGTGTCTCAGGCTGCGCTGGATCGTCGTCGCCATCTGCCTCGGCTTCGGCGTCTTCGGCTTCATCGCCTTCCAGACCTTGAAGCAAGAAATCACGCCGGCCGAGGACCGCGGCGTCATCCAGATTCGCCTCACGGCGCAGCAGGGCGCCAATCTCGACTACATGTCGAAGCTGACGGCGCGCGTCGAGGAGGCGCTGGCGCCCTACAAGCAATCCGGCGAGGTGACGAACGTCCTCAGCTCCATCGGCAACGGCGGCGCCAATCGCGCCATGGTGATCGTCTCTCTGGCCGATTGGCACCAACGCGAGCGCACGCAACAGCAGATCCAGGCGGAGCTGCAGAAGAAGCTCGATAACATCGCCGGCCTGCAGATTTCGCTGCTGGGTGCCAACAGCCTCGGCATCCGTGGCGGCGGCCAGGGCCTGCGCTTTGCCATCGTCGGGCCGAGCTACGAGCGGCTGTCGGCGACCGCGCTGAAGATGGTCAACAAGCTGCAGGAGCTGCCCGACTTCCGCAGCGTGCGTACCGACTATGACACGACGCAGCCGCAGCTTTCGGTGCGCATCAACCGCGAGGCGTCGACCAAGCTCGGCGTGCCGATCGAGACGATCACCAGTCTGATCAACGCCATGATCGACTACCAGAAGGCGGCCGACCTGTTCATCGAGGATGACATTGTCGAGATCCAGGTGATGGCCGGCGGGCGTCCGATCAACGATCCGTCCGACCTGCAGAACCTTTTCGTCAAGGCGGCGGACGGCAAGTTCATCACCCTGGCGTCTCTGGTCACCATCAAGGAGGTCGCCATCGCGCCGACGCTCGGCCGTGAGGATCGCCAGCGCTCGGTCGGCATCACGGCCAACCTCAACGACGGCGTGGTGCTGGGAGACGCGGTGCAGGAGATGCGCGGCATTGCCGCGACGACGCTCGACCCGGACATGTCGATCACGTTGCTGGGCGAGGCGCGCACCCTGGCGGAGACGACGCAGAACACCACGTTCGTGTTCGCCATCGCCTTTCTCGTGGTGTTCCTCGTACTGGCGGCGCAGTTCGAGAGCCTGACGAGTGCACTCGTCATCATCTGCACGGTGCCGTTCGGGCTCGCCTGCGCCGCGATAGCGATCATGCTGACGGGCGGCACGCTCAACGTCTACAGCCAGATCGGCCTCGTGCTGCTGGTCGGCGTCATGGCCAAGAACGGCATTCTGATCGTCGAGTTCGCCAACATCCGGCGCGACGAGGGGGCTAGCGTCGATAACGCCATTCGCGAAGCCTGCCGGACGCGCCTGCGTCCGGTGATGATGACCATGGCGGCGGCGGTGCTCGGCGCCGTGCCGCTTATCTTCGCCAGCGGCGCCGGTGCCGAGGCGCGCCTCGCGCTCGGCTGGATCATCGTCGGCGGTCTCGGTCTGGCGACGATCTTCACGCTGCTGCTGACGCCGGTCGCCTATCGCATCCTGGCACCGCTGTCGAAGCCGCGTGCCGCGGAAGCGCAGAGGTTGATCGACGAGTTGAGAACCGCCCCGCGGCCAACCGGACACGCATAGAGGCCCATCTCGCTCAATTCCACGCGCTGCGGGGTAAGCAACAAATGCGCTATCACCGGCCGACTATGGTGTGCACAGTGGGTCGATGACGGGATCCTATGACGTCCTCATCGTTGGTGCCGGTCCAGCCGGACTGAGTGCGGCGCTGGTGCTGGCGCGCAGCCGCCGGAGCGTGCTGCTGTGTGGCACGGGGGATCGCCGCAATCACTCCTCGCACGGCATCCACGGTTTGCTCACGCACGAGGGGCAGTTGCCGGCCGACTTCATCAGCGCCGCCGAGAGCGATCTCGGCCGCTATTCGACGCTGCACCGGCGCGATGCCGAGGTGGTCTCCATCAAGGTTGCCTACGATGGCTTTGCCTTCACGTGTGCCGACGGCTCGGGCGGCACCGCGCTCAAGGTGCTGCTGGCGACGGGGCTGCGCGACGAGCTACCCGCCATCCCGGGCATCGAGACCTTCTACGGCTGCTCGGTGCACCACTGCCTCTATTGCGACGGCTTCGAATATGCAGACAAGCCCATCGCCGCCTTCGGCGAGGCGGACAAGGGCGCCGGCCTGGCATTGATGATGCGCCAGTGGTCGGCCGATGTGATTCTGTGCACGGGCGGCGGTGCTCCCGTGCCCGGCGAAACGCAAAAGCGACTCGCCGCGCACGCCATTCCGACCTTCGAGGCGCCGATCGTCGGGCTCGAGGGCGACTGCAGCGTGTTGCGCCGCATTCGCTTTGCGGACGGCTCGTACATCGAGCGCGACGCCATATTTTTCTCCACGCAATGCCATCAGAAGTCCGATCTGTGGCGCACGCTCGGATGCGTGCGCGACGACAAGGGCGGCATCGTCACCGACGCGTTGACCGAAGAGACCTCGGTGCCCGGGGTCTACGTTGCGGGCGACGTATCGCGCGATGTGCTGTTGATCGCCGTGGCGCTGGCCGAGGGCGCCAAGGCCGCGGTCGCCATCAATCGCGCGCTGCTGCGGGAAGACGGCCTGCTCTGACGAGGGCGTGGCGAGTTGCAGTTAGCGATCGGTTACAGATAGGGAAAACATCCAAGCTTTCCTAAACTTCATTCTGATTGGCGGAACCGGTAGGCGCTCGGAGGGCTTCACCAAGCATGCCGCATGGTTCTGCCCGCAGTGTCCTGGTCGTTGACGATGAGCCGATCCTCCGGCTCTTTGCATGCGAGGCGCTGGAAGAGGCCGGCTACGAGGTGGTGGGCGCGAGCTCCGCCGACGAGGCGATCGCCCTTTTGCGTCGAGGCACGCCGTTCGGTGCGGTGCTAACCGACATCGAGATGCCCGGCGATCTGGACGGACTCGAGCTTGCCTGGAACATCCAGGCGCATTGGCCGGACATCGCCGTCATCATTACATCCGGCAGAAAGCTGCCGCGTGCCGACGAGATTCCCTACGCCGCCAGCTTCCTTCCCAAGCCGTTCTCCGCCGAACGTCTGGTCGACACCATGCGCAACTCGTCTGGCAAGCAAAAATAAGGCGAGGCCCGAAGGCCTCGCCGATACTCATCCGATCGCGCGTCCTCAGAAGCCGAGGTAGATGCCAAAGCCGGGGCGGCGACGATAGTAATAGGGATACCCGTAACCGCCGTACCCGCCGTAGTAGTATGGACGGCGATAGCCGTAATAACCGTAGGGCCGATAGCCATAGCTGCGGTAGCCCCAACGGCGATAGCCGCGGCGGCGCCAGCGGACCTCCTCGGTGATCGCTCCGGTCTTGGCGTTAGGGGTGGTGACGTCACCAGGCGAGGGCGCGGGAAGCGCCGAGGCGCTCGGAACCGACACATAGAGGAAGCCGGCGAGAGCGGAAGCAACGAGGGCCGTCATTTTTAGGCGCATCTAAGTCACTCCTACTAGTTCTCTCCCATTGCAACTCGCTTGCTGCGGACTAGTTCCGCAGCAAGCGGTTGATCTTGTCTGCTAATCTCCGAACACGGCAATATTTTGTGTCTGTCATCGCCTGCCGCAAGTGGGGGCGGTCGCGCCAGCAAGAATTTCTTCGCGTTGCGCGCCACATTTGTTTCGCAACAGCGAAGGCTCAGTGCGCCGGAGCCGGCGGAATGGGTGCGGTGGCGGATTTCGCCTTGCGACGGGCGCGCCATTCTTCCAGCCGCTGCATGACGACGAACACCGACGGCACAAATACGACCGTCAGCAGCGTCGAGCCAAGCATGCCTGTCAACACCGCGATGCCGATCGACTTTTGCGCGTTGGCGCCGGCGCCGCTGGCAACCACCAGCGGCACGACGCCGAGGATGAAGGCGAAGGACGTCATCAGAATGGGGCGGAAGCGCGAGCGCGCCGCCTCGACGGCGGCTTCGAGGATGTCCTTGCCCTCGCGGATGCGCAGATCGCGGGCAAATTCGACGATGAGGATGGCATTCTTGCTCGACAGCGCGATGAGCAGGATGAGGCCGATCTGCGTGTAGAGGTTGTTGCCGACGCCGAGTGCCAGCAGCGCCGCGGCGGTGCCGAGCAGCGCCAGCGGCACCGAGATGATCACCGTGGCCGGCGCGATCCAGCTCTCGTACTGGCCGGCGAGCACCAGGTACACGAGCAGCAGGCTGAGGCCGTAGATGACGTAGATCTGATTGCCGACCTCCTTCTCCTGGTACGACATCGCCGTCCATTCGTAGCCGGAGCCCGGCGGCAGGGTCTCTTTGGCGATCTGCTCCAGGAGCTCGATCCCCTGACCGGATGAGAAACCCATGGCTGTCGCGGTAATGACGGTGGCGGCCGGGTAGAGGTTATAAAGGCTGATCACCGAGGGGCCGGCGACGGTTTTGATCGATGCCAGCGTGCCGAACGGCACCATGTTGCCATCGTTATTGCGAACTTGCAGATATTGCAGGCTGTCGGCGTTGATGCGTGCGGCGGCGTCCGCCTGCACGTAGATCTGGAACACGCGGCCGAACTTGTTGAACTGGCCGACGTAGGTCGATCCGACGTACGTGCTGAGCGCGTCGAGCGCATTGCCCAGCGGAACGCCGAGGGTTTCCGCCTTGATCCGGTCGATCTCGACGTTGATCTGCGGCGCATCGGCGAGGAACACATTGGTCGCCGATTGGATCATCGACTGGCCGGCGGCCCGGTCGGTTACGGCCTGGGCGAGCCGCTGCAGCTTGGCGTAGTCGAAGGAGCCGTCGCGGATCTCCACCTTCATCGTGGCGCCGGCGACGTTGCCGATGCCCTGGATGGCCGGGGGCGGGATGACCAGTGCCGTGCCGTCGTTGATGTCTTTGACGCGCGCCGACAGGCCCTTATAGAGCCCGAGCAGGTCCTCGCCCTCTTTGCGCTCGTCCCAATCCTTGAGGATGACATAGGCGACGCCGGCGTTGGAGAGGCTGGCGCTGTCGTTGAGGGCCGCAAGACCGGCAATGGCGACGACCTTGTCGACGCCGGGCTGCGCCTTGACGCGGGTGGTGATGTCGTCGAGCGCCCGCGTGGTGCGCTCCAGCGCGGCGCCCTCGGGGAGCTGCACGATGACGAGGAAGTAACCCTGGTCCTCGATGGGCAGGAACCCCGTCGGTACGCGGCTGAGACTGAATACGGCGAGCACGACGAGGCCGCCGACGATGAGCGACATCAGGCCGGCGTGGCCGACCATGCGCCGGACGAGTCCCGTGTACGCGCGCTCGAGCGCGCTATAGACGCGGTTGAAGCCGCGATAGAGGAAGTTACGCTGCTCGGGCGGTGTAACGGGCCGTAGCCACAGGGCGCATTGCGTCGGCTTCAGCGTCATGGCGTTGATGGCCGAGATCAGCGCCGTCGCCGCGATGACGAGCGCGAACTGGCGGTACATCTGGCCCGAGAGGCCGGGCAGGAACGCGGCGGGAATGAACACCGCCATCAGCACCAGCGTGATGCCGAGAATGGGGCCGAGCAACTCGTCCATCGCCTTGATGGCGGCATCGTGCGGCGTCAGCCCATGCTCGATGTGCTTGGCGGCGCCTTCGACGACGATAATGGCGTCGTCGACGACGATGCCGATGGCGAGGATGATGGCGAACAATGTCGACAGGTTCACCGTAAAGCCGAGCGCCGCCATGGCGGCAAAGGCGCCAATGATGGTGACGGGCACGGTCGTCGCCGGCACCAGCGTGGCGCGCCAGTCCTGCAGGAAGACGAGGATGACGATGAGGACGAGCACCGCCGCTTCGATCAGCGTCTTATAAACGTCGTGCACGGCGGAGGAGACGAACTTCGTCGTGTCGAAGGGGATGACCCAGGTCATGCCTTCGGGGAAGGCCTTGGCCAGCTCGTTCATGCGCGCCTCGACGCGCGCAGCGACCTCGAGGGCGTTGGCATTGGGCAATTGGTAGATGGCCATGCCGGCCGAGGGCTGGCCGTTGAGCTTGAACGTCTGACTGTACTGCTGGGCGCCAAGCTCGACGGTTGCCACGTCCTGCACCCGGGTGATGCGGCCGCCCTTGTCGGTCTTGACGATGATCTTCTCGAACTCGGCGACGTCGTCGAGCTTGCCGCGCACGTTGATCGAATACTGGAACGTCTGCCCTTGCGGCACGGGCGGCAGGCCGACCTGTCCGGCGCTGGTCGAGCGGCTTTGCAGATTGACGGCGTTGATGACGTCCTGCGGTACCAGCCCGCGCGCCTGCAGCTTCTGGGGATCGAGCCAGATGCGGATGGCGTACTGTCCGGCGCCGAACACGGCGACGTTGCCGACGCCATCGAGGCGGGCGATCTCGTCGAGCAGGTTGATGGTCGCGTAGTTCGATAGGAACAGGCTGTCGTAGCGGCCGTCGGGCGAGGTGAGGGCGACGATCTCGAGAATGGACGTAGAGCGTTTGTTGGTCTGCACGCCCTGCTTCTGCACGCTCTCCGGCAGGGCGGCGAGCGCGGCCGTCACGCGGTTCTGGACCAGGATCTGCGCCTTGTCGCCGTCGGTGCCGATCTTGAAGGTGACTGTCAGCGTGTATTGGCCGTCGCTGGTCGACAGCGACGACATATAGATCATGCCTTCGACGCCGTTGACGCGCTGTTCGATGGGCAGGGCAACCTCGCGCGCAACGGTAGAGGCGCTGGCACCGGGATAGCGCGCCGTCACCTGCACGGTGGGTGGCACGACGTCGGGATATTGCGCGACGGGGAGATTGTAGAGCGCGACGATGCCGAGGATAACGATCAGCAGCGCGATGACGTTGGCGAGTACCGGCCGCTCGATGAAAAACTTGGCGATCATTGACCGTCCGCCTCGGCCGCCGCGGATGCGGAGGTCGTCGTCGGCACGACGGTGTTGCCGGGCAGCGCGCGCATGAGGCCGCCAACGACGACGCGCTCGTTCGGCAAAAGCCCGCTTTCGATGACGCGCAAACCACCGTCGACCAGCGCCCCCGGCTGTACCTGCCGCTGCTCGACGACGTTCTTGTCGTTGACGATTAGCAGGTAGCGCCCCTGCTGGTTGTTGCCGAGCGCGATGTCCGGCACGAGGAGCAATTCAACATCCTTCTGCTTGGGGATGCGCACGCGCACGAACAGGCCCGGCTGCAGCACGGCATCCTTATTGTCGAGCACGGCGCGGCCGGCGAGGGTGCCTGTGCTGGAATCGACCTCGGGCGCCACGTAGTCGAGCGTGCCGGTGTGCGGATAGCCCTGCTCGTTCTGCAGGCCGATGCCGACGGGGATGGGTCCCAGATCCTTCAATGTCACACCGGCGATGCGCATGCGCTCGCGGATGTCGAGCACCTGCTGCTCGTCGATATTGAAGTTCACGTAAATGGGCATGAGCTGCACGATCGTCGCCAGCTTGGTCGGCCCATCAGCGCCGACCATGGCCCCGGGGTCGACGAGGCGCGCCGATACGCTGCCATCAAAGGGCGCGACGATGGTGGTGTAGGCAAGGTTGCGCTTGGCCTGCGCAACCTGCCCCTTGGCCTGCTCGAGCGCCGCCACCGTCGAGTCGCGCTTGGCGCGCGATTCATCGAGCTGCGCGACCGACACCGCGGCCGTTTTGACGAGATCCTGCTTGCGCTTCAGGTCGGCGTCGGCCTGCAGGAGCAGCGCTTCCTGCTGCGCCTGCGTCGCTTGAGCGATCTGCAGCGCGATCTCGAAGTCCTGCTTGTCGATCTGGAAGAGCAGGTCGCCCTTCTTGACCGCAGCGCCGTCCTTGTAGCCGACCTTGTCGAGGAAGCCCTGCACGCGTGCCACGAGATCGACGTGATTGAACGGAGCGGTGGTGCCGGTCAGCTCCATGTACAGCGTGACCTTGCGCTGCTCCGGCTTGGCGACGGAGACTTCGGCCGGCGGCGGCGGCTGATAGGTGTTGCGCTCGCCGCACGCGGCCAGCAACAGCGGGACGACGACAAGGACGAGTGCGGGGCGCAGAGTCGAACCGAACGCGCGCATGGCGAATTTTCCGTCAAAGGGCAGACTACGGCGCCGGCGTTAACCTACAGGGACGCGGCTTAAAAATTCATGGAGGCGAAGCCGACCGCGCGGGGAGGCTGGCGGCTGAGAACGAGGGGCAACTTTGCCATAAAAGTCGATCGGCGGGTATCGGCCGAACGCGGCGATAAAAACTATGAAAGCTCATAGCGGCTTCCGTCCGCCCAGCCGGCAAGCGTAAAACTAGGCTTGGTCGGCGCTTCGGATGCGCTTAAGAAGCGGCGTTGCGAGGCCCTCGAGTGGCGTGCGAACGCACTCGGGATTGCCAAAAGATGGAAGCGGTCGAGGGCAGTTGATGGCGACGGATCGGATCGTTCCCGTAATTCTGTCCGGTGGCTCGGGCACGCGCCTGTGGCCGCTGTCGCGAACCATGTATCCCAAGCAGTTCATCCGCTTTTTCAACGGTCAGGGCAGCCTGCTCGCCGCCACGCTGCGGCGCATCGACGACGCGGACTTTTCCCCGCCGATCATCATCTGCAACAACGACCATCGCTTCCTCGTGCGCGAGGAGCTGTCGGGCGCGGCCATGACGCCCGATGCGATCATCCTCGAGCCGGTAGCGCGCAACACCGCCGCAGCCGTCGCCGTTGCCGCGCTCGCCGCCCTGAAGAAGTCTCCGGACGCCATTATCGCCGTCATGCCCTCGGATCATGTGGTGAAGGACGGACCGGCATTCGCCGCCAGCCTCAAGCGTGCGGCAGCCATTGCGGCGACCGGCAAGCTCGTTCTGTTCGGCATCGTGCCGACGGGACCGCATACCGGCTATGGCTACATTCGCCGCGGTAAGGAGCTGCCGGGAAAGAACGGCGGCTTCGGTGTCGATGCCTTCTTCGAAAAGCCAAACCGTGCGACGGCTGAAAAATATGTCGCCGATGCGAGCTATTTCTGGAACAGCGGCATCTTCGTGCTGCACGCGCGCACCTTCCTTGCCGAGATCGAGCAACTGGCGCCGGATGTGCTCGCTGCGGCGCGCGCCGCCTTCGATGCGGCCGGCGAGGATCTGGGTTTTCTCCGCCTCGACGGCGCGGCCTTCGCGCGCTCGCCCAATATCTCCGTCGATTACGCGGTGATGGAAAAGACGAAGAAAGCGGCGATGGTGCCTATCGACGTCGGCTGGAGCGACGTCGGCTCGTGGTCGTCGCTGTGGGAGGCCTCGCCGCGCGATGAGCAATCAAATGCCGTGCAGGGCGACGCGATCCTCATCGATACGACCAACTGCCTCGTCCACTCGGAGCGCTCGCTCGTCGCTACGATAGGTCTCAACGGCCTCGTCATCGTCGATACGCCGGATGCGCTGCTCGTCGCCGATCAGGAGCGGGCACAGGATGTCTCGGCCCTCGTCGCGCGCCTCAAGGGGCTCAACCGTGTCGAGCAGGCGCAGCACATAAGAAACTATCGCCCGTGGGGCTTTTTCGAGCAGCTCGGCACCGGCGCCCGTTTCCAGGTGAAGCTGCTGCACGTCAAGCCCGGTGGGCAGCTCTCGATGCAAATGCATCACCACCGGTCCGAGCACTGGGTCGTGGTGCGCGGCACCGCCAAGGTGACGGTTGGGGAGACGGCCAAGCTCGTGCAGGAGAACGAGAGCGTCTACATCACGGCGACGCAATGGCACCGGCTGGAGAACCCGGGCAAGGTGCCGCTGGAAATGATCGAGGTGCAGATTGGCACGTACCTGGGCGAGGACGACATCATCCGGACCGACGATGTCTATCACCGCGCCCCCGATGAGACGCGCTAGCCGGTATCTTAGACCAGGGCGAAGATCACCGAGGTGACCAAGGCCATCGACATGACCAGGCCCGCCCACGACAGCAGTTGTTCGGCAGACATTGGCGGGCTCCCGGTAGTTGACGCGCGGGAACCTAGCGGTACGGATAAGTGCCCAGAACGATGAACTTCTGCATTGCTTATGCCGGATCCTGCTAAGGCGCTCGGTCGACATCCGGGCCGACTTTTCGAGATTTATGCTCCCGGCGACTGGCCCATTCCACCAAGCCGAGGAATTCCGCTGCGGCGTTCCGCCTAGACCCCAGGCGCAGCACCCCCATCCTGTGGGCTCGCCCGCCGCCGCCGCCCGTGCTAGAGCCGCCCGCATGACAGCTTCTCCCGTGAAAATCGCGGCGCCGGCCCCGAAGGCGCGCGGGCACGTGCCAACCGTCGGCTTCGTCTCGCTCGGCTGCCCCAAGGCGCTGGTCGATAGCGAGCGCATCTTGACCAAGCTGCGGGCCGAGGGCTATCGCGTGGCGCCCGATTACAGCGGCGCCGACGTCGTCGTCGTGAACACCTGCGGCTTCCTCGACAGCGCCAAACAGGAAAGCCTCGACGCCATTGGCGAGGCCATGGCCGAGAACGGCCGCGTCATCGTCACCGGCTGTTTCGGGGTGGAGGAAAGCCGCATCCGCGAGAGCCATCCGGGCGTGCTCGCAGTCACCGGCCCGCATCAGTACGAGCAGGTGGTGCAGGCGGTGCATGCAGCGGTGCCGCCGGTGCATGACCCGTTCATGGACCTCGTGCCGGCCGAAGGGCTGCGCCTCACGCCGCGCCACTACGCTTATCTGAAGATTTCCGAGGGCTGCAACAACCGCTGCTCGTTCTGCATCATCCCGCATTTGCGCGGCGATCTCGTCAGCCGGCCGTCGAACCACGTCATGACCGAGGCGGAACGTCTGGTGAAGGCCGGCGTCAAGGAGCTGCTGGTCATCAGCCAGGACACCAGCGCCTACGGCCTTGACCTCAAGTATGCCGAAAGCCAGTGGAAGGGGCGGCCGCTGCCGGCCCGCTTCCAGGCGCTATGCGAAGCGCTGGGCGAGCTCGGCGTATGGGTGCGGTTGCACTACGTCTATCCCTATCCGCATGTCGACAACGTCATTCCACTCATGGCCGAGGGCAAGATCCTGCCCTACCTCGACATCCCCTTCCAGCACGCCTCGCCGAAGGTCTTGAAGGCGATGCGCCGCCCCGCGGCGCAGGAAAAGACGCTGGAGCGCATCCGCCGCTGGCGCGAGGTCTGCCCCGACCTAGCCATCCGTTCGACGTTCATCGTCGGCTTCCCCGGCGAGACGGAGGAAGACTTCCAGTTCCTGCTCGAATGGCTGCGCGCGGCAGAGCTCGCGCGCGTCGGCTGCTTCCGCTACGAGCCCGTCGCCGGCGCCCCGGCCAACGATCTCGCCGGCGCGGTGCCGGAGGAAGTGAAAGAAGAGCGCTGGCACCGTTTCATGGAGACGGCGAAAGAGGTGAGCGAGAAGCGCCTCGCCCGCATGGTCGGGCGCGAGATCGACGTCATTATCGACGAGGTCGATGAGGAAGGCGCGCTCGGCCGTTCCCAGTGGGACGCCCCGGAGATCGACGGCAGCGTGTTTCTCAACGGCGACACCGATCTCAAGGCGGGCGACATCGTAAAGGCGCGCGTCGCCCACGCCGACGACTACGACCTGTGGGCCGACCGCGTGTAGCGCGTCCTAAAAGCCGTAGATCGCCACGCCGATCCCGAAGGCCACCACGGATAGGATGCTGATCAGCGTCGGCAGCGCTGCGAGCACCGTTGCCAGCGTCAGGCGTTTGCCCGTCAGTGCCAGCGCCGAAATTGCCAGAACCAGGATGGGCGGCAGGATCAGCAGCGCAAATGAGAACAATCCGCCGACGCCGTCGCCCTGCAATTCCAGGCCGTGCAGTTGGACGGACGGCAGGTAGCTGATCCAGCCGACGAGGATGACAATCGCCATCGATACGAGCGCGCCCGGCAGGTTCCCGCGCACCAGGAAGAACAGCGCAGCCGCCGCCGCGATGGGCCGCAGGATAATGGTCGCGATAATGATCTTGCCTCCGAGGCCCGGTCCGGGGATCTCGTCGAGGTTGCCGGCAAGTATGGGCAAGGCGCCGAGGCCGCCCATGAGCTCGATAATGGCGACAAGCAGAAGCAGCAGCCCGGGCCAGCGCCGCGGTTGTTTCGCCGGCGCGCCGGCGGCTTCGATTGCCTGCGTCATGTCAGATGATCCCCCGGAAAATCCCCGCCGCTAGCAGTAGCAAGCGAAGCGGGTCGCTCGCAATGGCGCCATCCCGCGCCGCAAGATGGCCCGACGCACAAGAAGCGTCCGTATTGCTCGCGACAGGAACTTCGCTGCGAATTCACACGTTGGCGTCACGGATTGCTAAAACCACGCAAAAACCGGGAGACGCACAATGGGAATCTTCTCCAGAGACCTGAAGACCCTTGAAGACCTGTTCATGCACGGCCTCAAGGACATCTACTATGCCGAGAACCAGATCGTTAAAAACCTGCCCAAGATGATCGAGGCGGCGAGCGACGCGGAATTGAAGAAGGCGCTGAAGCTGCATCTCGCCGAGACCGAGACCCAGGTTACGCGCCTGGAGCAGGTGTTCGATCTGCTTGGCGAGAACCCGCGCGGTACCCGCTGCCCCGGCATCGACGGCATCCTCACAGAGGGCGACGAAGTGCTCGGCGACGTTGATGGTCGCAGCGTGACCAACGCCGCCGTCGTCGCCTCGGCGCAGGCCGTCGAGCACTACGAGATCACGCGCTACGGCACTCTCATTGCCTGGGCGACCGAGCTCGGCAAGCACGAAGTAGTTCCGTTCTTGGAGCGCACTCTGCGTGAGGAGAAAGCCGCCGACAGGAAGCTATCGGCCATCGCCGAGGCGCGCGTCAACAAGGCGCCCGGGCGCAGGTCGGCCAAGTCTTCGAAGGCTGGCGGAGCCCGCCGCGCAGCCGCGCGCAAGGTCAGCAAGGCGGCGGCGAAGCCGCGCAAGCGTCCAGCCGCGCAACGTCGGCGCGCGAGCTGAGAATTGTTTGCGGTAGATGATTGAGCGGCAGGCGCCAACCAGCGCCTGCCGCTTCTTTAGTGAACCAGCACGTTGGCCAGCACCACGACGATGGCGGTGACACTCACCGCCCCGAACAGCACCCAGGCGCGCATCATCATGCTGCGCTCGATGCGTCGGGCCTCGTCGCGGAATGTTTCGAGCTCGGCAAGCTTGCGGCTCACCGCCTCGAAGCTGTTGTACGCGTGGTAGTCCCCGCCGGTGCGTTGCTCGATCTTGTCGAGGCGCGACTTGAGATCGCGGCAACCGCGCAGCAACTCGTCAAGCTTGGATTGCTTGCTGCGCTTTTCGTTCTGCTGGAAAGCCTGCCAGCGCTGATCCTGTTCGGCGGCTTCCTGCAGCTCGGTCACCTTCGACGCGAGCTGGCCGAGGTCCCGCGACATCAGACGCACGGTGGCCTGCAATTGCTCGATCTTGCCTGCCGTCTCGGCGACGAAACTGTCGCGCGCGATCAGCGGAACGGAAGGAGCGATGTCATAGTGGATTTCGGGGGCAATTCTATCGGCCGCTGCTTTGCTCAACAGGGACGGCCGACTACGACGTTCTTCGACTCTCAGCACGGCACCACGCTCCCAACGCGGAAAATACCGACCATCTGCACCCCATCCGGTGCGAACACGGCAGGCACGATTAATCGTTCGCACGGCTCTTGAGCTGAGCGGGAGACGCGTTTGACCGCGCGCTGCCAAGCCTCTCGCGGCCGCAACGTTAGAGGTAAGATTTCTCTTGAGCTTCAGTCCGTTGACGATAACCCAGACCGTAAACCTTGGCTAGTCTTGCGTGCGACAATTTGACGGGCTGCAGCAATTATTTTGGGGGTCAATCACAATCCAGCACTGGACGGGCCGTCAACGGTTGACTGCCTTGAGCGCGGCGCTTGGGTAGCGGTCTCCGGCGGCGATGCCGTGCGGGAATGCGCTATCGATGCGCTCTAGATCGGCAGGCGTGAACGTCAACGCCAGGGCGCCGATGTTCTCGGCGATGTAGCGCGGCCGCTTCGTACCCGGAATGGGCACGACGTCATTGCCCTGCGCCAGCACCCAGGCCAACGCAAGCTGTGCGGGCGTGCAGCGTTTCTCTGCCGCCATCTCGGTGACGGCGACGACGAGGTCGAGGTTCTTCTGGAAGTTTTCGCCCTGGAAGCGCGGTGAGCCGCGTCGGTAATCCGTCGCTTCCAGATCTTCCGGCGACTTGATCTGACCGGTGAGGAAGCCTCGCCCGAGCGGACTGTAGGCGACGAAGCCGATACCCAGCTCGCGCACGGTGGCGAGAATCTCGCCCTCCGGCTCGCGCGTCCATAGCGAGTATTCGCTCTGCAGGGCCGCGATCGGATGCACCTTGTGCGCGCGGCGGATGGTTTCCGCCGACGCCTCCGACAGACCGATGTGGCGAACCTTGCCGGCGCGCACCAGCTCGGCCATGGCGCCGACCGTCTCCTCGATGGGCGTGTTGGGGTCGACGCGATGCTGATAGTAGAGGTCGATCGTGCCGACCCCGAGCCGCCTGAGGCTGGCGTCGCAGGCCTGGCGCACGTACTCGGGCCGGCCGTCGAAGCCGGTGATGGCGCCATCGGCGCCGCGGACGATGCCGAACTTGGTGGCGAGGACAACGCCGTCGCGCTTGCCCTTGAGGGCGCGCCCCACCAGCTCCTCGTTGGCCCCGCGCCCGTACATGTCGGCGGTGTCGAGGAAGGTGACGCCGAGCTCCAGTGCGTGGTGGATGGTCTCGATCGATTCCGCTTCGCTGCCGCCGACGTAGAAGTCGGACATGCCCATGCAGCCGAGGCCGAGGGCAGATACCTCCAGCGATCCGAGCTTGCGGTACTGCATGGCGATCTCTCCCGTGTCTGCTTCGTGCGCAGCGTTGTTCGGGCGCACCTTTCGAAGCTAGGAACGCGCGTCGCCGCTTTTTAGGTCAGGTGTCGCTGCCGCGTTCCCCGACCTGTGCGCGGTGGCGCAGGAAATGGTCGGCGAGCACCATGGCCATCATGGCTTCGCCGATCGGCACGGCGCGGATGCCGACGCACGGGTCGTGACGGCCCTTGGTGACGATATCCGTCTCGCCGCCGTCTCTGTCGATGGTCCGGCGCGGCGTGAGGATGGAGGATGTCGGCTTCACGGCGAAACGGCAGACCACCGGTTGGCCGGTGGAGATGCCGCCCAGAATGCCGCCGGCGTGGTTCGACAGGAAGCACGGCTGCCCATCTTTTCCGATGCGGATTTCGTCGGCGTTCTGCTCGCCGGTGAGTTCTGCAGCGCCCATGCCGGCGCCGATCTCGACGCCCTTCACGGCGTTGATGCTCATCATCGCCGAGGCGATGTCCTGATCGAGCTTGCCGTAGATCGGCGCGCCCCAACCTGCCGGGACGCCCTCGGCGACGACCTCCACAATGGCGCCGATCGACGAGCCGGACTTGCGCACGCTGTCGAGGTAGTCGGCCCAATGCACGGCGGTGGCGGCGTCGGGGCAGAAGAAGGGATTGGCGTTGACGGCATCCCAGTCCCACAGCGAGCGATCGACGGCAATATTGCCGATCTGCACGAGGGCGCCGCGAATGCTGACGCCTTCGAGCACCTTGCGGGCGACGGCGCCGGCGGCAACGCGCGCAGCCGTCTCGCGCGCCGACGAACGTCCGCCGCCGCGGTAGTCGCGGATGCCGTACTTCTTCCAATAGGTGTAGTCAGCATGCCCGGGGCGAAACTTGTCGACGATGTCGCCGTAGTCCTTCGACCGCTGGTCGACGTTGCGGATCATCAGCGAGATGGGCGTGCCCGTGGTCACTTGGCGTCCATCGCCGTTGGGAAACACGCCCGACAGGATTTCAACCGCGTCCGGCTCCTGGCGCTGGGTGGTGAAGCGTGATTGCCCCGGGCGTCGCTTGTCGAGATAGCCTTGGATGTCGGCGGACCTCCAGCGGCAGCCCCGGCGGGCATCCGTCGACCACGCAGCCGAGCGCCGGGCCGTGGCTTTCGCCCCAGGTGGTGACGCGGAACAGATGGCCGAAGGTGTTGTGCGACATCGCCTGTTAGCCGGAGAGAGGGATGGCGGCGCGGATGCGCGTGCAACCTGGCGCCGTGGCAGTTGTGCCAGTCTTAGGAGTGCAAGCGCACGCTCGCAAGGCCCGAGGGCGGCAAAGCCCGTGACAGACTCATTCGATGCAGTTTATCTGGGCTCAGTACTGCGTCGCGATACGCGACAAGCTGCCAGAAGTCAGCAGGAGAGGACGCTTCAAGCGAAGCGCGATCTTCCGCATCACCGCCACTTGGCGGGGACCACCGGTCGCCTTCAGGCTTGGCCTTGGGACCACAGGTCTCGCTACGTTTCTGCGCTTAAATGGCGTTAGATCCGCCGGTCGCGTGTCGCAAGCAAGGTGTGCGTCACGGGCGGCTTCGGTCGTGCCCGACATCGGCTGCTCCCTGCCGGTCTGAGCAACCGGCATCGAGCGGCCATTCGACGTTACGGGGAAGAGCTGGAGCAGCCGCTGCTCTGGCTCTTTCTTTTTGGCGCGCGCGACCCCCCCGCGGGGAGCCGGCCGCGTGCGCCGGATTAAATCCACTCCATGCCGTCGCGACGCAGGACGAGAATGCGATCCTGCGGCACGGGCAGTTCCGGCACCGAGGCCGCGTCCAGACCATAGAGGTGCCCGCGCAGCACGCGGCTGACGCCCCCATGGCCGGCGACGACCGTGTCGCCGGTCACGCCACCCAGCCAGTCGACGGAGCGGGCCATCAGATCCTCGTAGCTTTCGCCGCCCCTCGGTCGCCAGCGGAACGTATCGCGCGAGCGCGCCTCAATGCCGGCAGCGTCGATGCCCGGCAGATCCTTGGCGAAGATGCCCTGCCAGTGGCCATAGTTGAGTTCCTTCAAGCGCTCATCCAGCGCGTAATCGAGCGGCTCGAGGGTCAATGCCGAGCGCACGATCTCCATGGTTTCGCGGGCGCGCAGCAACGGGCTGGCGACAAAGTTGAAGCCGCCGATTTCCGGCAGTAGAGGGCGCAAGGCTTCGCCGTTGCGGCGCGCCTGGGCCCGGCCCGTCTCGTTCATGGGGACGTCGGCCTGCCCCTGGTAGCGCGATTGCGCATTCCAGTCGGTCTCGCCGTGACGGATGAAATAAATGGTGACGTCGGCGCGCATCGCTTCGATACGCTCCGCTCAGCTCAGGCGTCCTCGGACTTGGCGACGCTGATGTCCGGCGCTTCTTCGTTCTTCATGCCCTGCACGTGATAGCCGGAATCGACGTGGTGCACCTCGCCGGTGACGCCACGCGACAGATCCGACAGCAGGTAGAGGCCGGCGCCGCCGACCTCCTCGATGGTCACCGTGCGGCGCAACGGCGAATTGTATTCGTTCCAGCGCAGGATGTAGCGGAAGTCAGCGATGCCGGAGGCGGCGAGCGTCTTGATCGGGCCGGCGGAGATGGCGTTGACGCGAATGCTCTTCTTGCCGAGGTCGGCGGCGAGGTAGCGCACGCTGGCTTCGAGCGCGGCCTTGGCGACGCCCATCACGTTGTAGTGCGGCATGACCTTCTCGGCGCCGTAGTACGTCAGCGTCAGCATCGAGCCGCCGGGCGGCATCAGCTTCTCTGCACGCGCCGCGAGCGCGGTGAACGAGTAGCAGGAGACAAGCATCGTCTGCGTGAAGTTCTTCTCGCTCGTGTCGACGTAGCGCCCGTCGAGCTCCGACTTGTCGGAGAAGGCGATGCAGTGGACGAGGAAGTCGAGACGGCCCCACACCCGCTGCAGCTCGGCGAACACGGCGTCCATCGACCCCGCATCGACGACGTCGCAGGGAAGCACGATCGTCGAGCCGAGCTCGGCCGCCAACGGCTCGACGCGCTTCTTCAGCGCATCGCCCTGATATGTGAAGGCAAGTTCGGCGCCCTGCGCGGCGGCCGCGCGGGCAATGCCCCAAGCGATCGAGCGGTTATTCGCTAACCCCATGATAAGGCCGCGTTTGCCAGCCATCAGGTTGCCTTTCGCAACCCCTGTGCTCGGCAATGGCTCCGTCATGGGTCTCTCTCTGTTCCTAATTGTCGCCGGGTCCGTTCGGCGCGCATCCTACACAAATGCACTGTGGGGTCCAGATGCGCCCATTTCTACAGGAATGAACGAAAAAGGCCGGCCCCTGGGGGCCGGCCTTTCGGCGAAGTCGAACGGTAAGGGGAGCCCGCCGCTTCAGCCGTCGAGCTGCCAGCGGCCACTCGGCAGCCGGCAGGCGATTCCTTCTTGCTTCTTGGTGTTGGTGCCGCTCGTCATGAGGACGATCAGATGTCGGCACACTTTGCCGCCGGTATCCTTGAACGAGGCGGTGGGCTGTACGATACCAGACAGTCTTCCATGCCAGCGGCGCCAGACGTATGTCTTGCCGTCGCCGACCTCGGAGAGCGCGTACTGAATGCGCTCGAGAGCCGCGATCTCGTCCTTCTCGTCGAGCTTGGGTGGCGGCACGGCAATGTCGACGGTGGTCCCCGGCACCAGGGAGAGCGGGATCTGCGTCGGCGCATTGGCGGGGGCGGCGGGAGAGACGGACGTCGCCCACTCTTCCGATCCGCCGAACGCTGCCGACGAGCCGAGCAGCACCTGGGCGGCGAGCACGAATGCCGTGGCGGCAAAGGCCGCAAGCGTTACTAGTGAAGAATGCGAACTCATGACGCTATCACTCGATGCTGACGACGCTACGATCCGCTACTTGCGGGGCGACCTGTCGTGAGTATGAGCTGCTTTGGTTAAGGCTGACTGAAGAGCTGTCCCAGATGCGGCGACGGCGAGTTAACGAGGAATTGACGTGAGCAATGATCCCGCTGCCGCGACCGGTACGGCGCTCGAGCCCGGCGACTTCGCGGAGGCCGCCGAGCCATTCGCGCTGTTCAACTCCTGGCTCGCCGATGCGACGCGTCACGAGCCGAACGATCCAAATGCCATGGCGCTCGCGACCGTCGATGCCGCGGGCCATCCCAACGTGCGCATGGTTCTTTTGAAGGCTGTCGATCCGGTGGGCCACCCCGCGCGCGGATTTGTTTTCTTCACCAACTGCGAGAGCGCCAAAGGCTGCGAGCTCGGCGCCGCGCCGCACGCCGCGCTCGATTTTTATTGGAAAAGCCTGCATCGGCAGGTGCGCGTGCGCGGGCCGGTGACGCCGACGAGCGCTGCGGAGGCCGACGCCTACTTCGCTACGCGCCCGCGCACGGCGCAGATCGGTGCCTGGGCGTCGCAACAGTCGCGTCCGCTGGAAAGCCGCTTTGCACTGGAAAAGGCCGTAGCGACGCTGACCGCCAAATACCTCGTCGGGGCCGTGCCGCGTCCGCCGTATTGGTCGGGCTTTCGCGTCACCCCGGTCGAGATCGAATTCTGGCACAGCCGCTTGTCGCGACTGCACGAGCGCATCTCCTTCAAGCGCGAGGCGCCCGGCGGCGACTGGCTCAAAACGCGCCTTTATCCCTAGCCCTTAAGGGCCTCCCGCACCCTGCCTTGACCGCGCCCCGCTGTCCGGGCAAACCCGCACCAGGGTGCCTTGTTGGACGATGGACGCCATGCCGACGAGCGGCAAACAGAAGCGCAAGACGTTGGTGCTGACGGGCGCCTCGCGCGGCATCGGCCACGCGACGGTGATGCGTTTCGCCGCCTCGGGCTGGCGGGTGATCTGTTGCTCGCGGCACCCCTTTCCCGAGAAATGTCCCTGGGAGTTGGGCCGCGAGGACCACATGCAGGTCGATCTCGCCAACGCGGCCGACACGGCCCGCGCCATCATCGACATAAAGGAGCGATTGGCAGCCGACGGCTCGCTCCTCGACGCGCTGGTGAACAACGCCGCCATCAGCCCCAAGGCGGCAGGAGGCGCGCGGCTTAATACTGCCGACACGCCGATCGAGGATTGGCACCATGTCTATCAGGTCAACTTCTTCGCCCCGCTCATGCTGGTGCGCGGCCTGCTCGACGAGCTGGAGCGCGCTCAGGGCGCTATCGTCAACATCACCTCCATCGCCGGGAGCCGCGTGCACCCGTTCGCCGGCTCGGCCTATGCGACCTCGAAGGCGGCACTGGCGGCGTTGACGCGCGAGATGGCCGCCGACCTCGGGCCGCGCGGCATTCGCGTCAACGCCATCTCGCCGGGCGAGATCGACACGGCCATCCTGTCGCCCGGCACCGGCAAGATCGTCGAGGAACAGATCCCCATGCAACGCCTCGGATCCCCCGAGGAGGTTGCCCGCGCCATCTATTTCCTGTGCAGCGAGCAGTCGAGCTACGTGCACGGGGCCGAATTGCACATTAACGGTGGCCAGCACGTCTAGCGCGGGTTGGGTGTGTCGCTGTTTTTCGCCCGATTCTGCGCTATCCTCTGCCGACCGACCCATTTTCCGGATAGCTCGCACCGCATGGCCCCCATCGTCTCCCAGCTCCGGCCTCTAAGGCTGCGCCGCGCATGAGGTCGCCGCCGCCCCTCGGCCCATCATTTTTTGCCCGCTGGACCAGCCGTATCGCGGTGTTCTCGGCGGTGCTGTTGGCCACGGCGCTGTTCCTGCACCGGCTGTTCTCGCTGCCGACCCCGATTGCCGAGAACCTGACTTGGGTCGCCTTCCTCGGCGCCGGCCTGTCGCTGCTCATGTCCGCCGCCGCGACCATCGGCATCTGGCGCACGGGCCGCCCCGGCACGGCGCGCGTCGTTTTCGCCATCCTCGTCAGCCTGGGGCTGATGCTGTGGCCGCTGCTCTTCCTGCCGAAGTACGAGGGACTGCCGAGCATCAATGACGTGACGACCGACGTGAACAGCCCGCCGCCATTCGTGGAGATCGCCAAGCAGCGTCCTCCAGGAGCCAATTCGATCGACTATCCTGGGCTGTCGTTCGCGCGCAAGCAGCTCATCGCCTATCCGGACATCAAGCCGATCGAGATTGATCGCTCGACCGATGAGGTCTTCGAGCTGGCGGTCGACGCCGCCAAGCGTCTGAAGTTCGAGATCGTGCATCAGGAGGCGCCGGACGTTGCCGCCGGCCGGCCGGGGCTCATCGAGATCGCCGATCGCACGCTCATCCTCGGCCTCTATGACGACGTCGCCATCCGCGTAGCCGGCACCGAGCGGCACGCGCGCCTCGATGTGCGTTCCGCCTCACGCTTTGGCGGCCACGACCTCGGTCGCAACGCCGACCGCGTGCGCGTCATCCTCAAGGAAGTCGTGACGGTGATGGAATCGACCGTGCCTGCCGCTCGCGGCGGCGAGGACGCCGAGGCGGAGAAGGCCGTCAAAGAGGAACGGCCACGCAGTCGACGTTCGAAGAATCGGCGCAGGCGATAAGCCCGCGCTCGGCCAAGTGGTCGATGTGTGCGCGCAGCGACAGCGTTGCGGCGCCGACGACGCCCTTATCGAGATCGCGATAGATCACCGGGAGCAGCGCCCGCACCGTATTGGTGCCCTTGCGCACGGCATCGAGGATCGCCTGCTCGCGCCACTTGCGATGCAGGAGGTAGGCCTTCACCGTCCGCCGAGCCTCCTCGATGGCGCCTCCGTGGCCGGGGAGCAGCGTCGTCTCCTCGCGACCGAGCAGCAGCTCGAGCGAGCGCATATAGTCCGCCATGCGCCCTTCCGGCGGCGCCACGACGGACGTATTCCACGCCATCACGTGATCGCCGGAAAACAGAGTGCCGGTGCCATCGAGCGCCAGACATAGATGATCGGGTGCGTGCCCGGGCGTATGCAGCGCCGTCAGCGTCCACCCTTCGCCTTCGATCCGGTCGGCGTGGCCGACGTGCACGTCGGGCCGGAAGCTGTGACCGACGTAATCGGCATCGGCGTCGCCGCCTCCGCCGGCAGGGATTTCAGAGCGGCGAAAGCCATATGTGCGCGCTCCCGTCGCCGCTTGCAGGGCGGCTACGCCGTCGATGTGATCGCGATGCGCGTGCGTTGCGATGATGTGGGTGATTGGGCGCCTGGCCGCCGCGGCGAGGATGGCCAGACGGTGCGGCGTGTCTTCGGGCCCCGGATCGATGACGGCCAGCTCGCGCGTGCCGACGATATAGGTGTTGGTGCCCTTGAAGGTCAGCGGCCCGCCGTTCGGCGCCACGAGCCGGGCTACGCCCTCGGCCATGCGGTCGGCGACGCCGTAGCTGAACTGCATCGAGGTATTGAACTTCAAACTGTCGCTCATTTGTGCATATGGCGCTCCGATCGCGCCGGCCAACTTAGGGACGCATTGCCACGCGTGCCAGTCTCGGGGAGTTACCAGGGGAACGCTTCCGGGACACGCGGGTTAGTCACACCTTCGGAAGGAGGTGCACGATGGAACGCCATAGAGGTCTTCCGTCATCGCGAAAACCCGGCGTAGAAAGCGCAACTGCCTGGATCGTCGGCATGCTCGGTTTGGGTATTATTGCCGCCCTGCTTGTCGCGGTGGTCGCTCCGCCCGCTGCCGATGAAACGACCGGACCTGCGACCAGCAAAGAGCAGGTGGCCCCCAGTCCGCAGCCCGTGCAACCACAATAGTCCGGCGCCTGCGCCTCAATTCCCTGCATCAAGGGACGCACGTCCTCGCGTACGTCGTCGCGCACGCTTGCGTGCAACCGGATGATCGGCCGTGCGTTGTCAGCGCGGCTCAACATAACCGGGGCGCGCGATGCTCAAGGATGCTTCAGTAGCTGAGGAAATCGCCTCCGCGTCCGCTGCCAGCGCCGAGGAAGCCGGCCTGCGTTTCGTCGCAGACGACGAGAAGGGCCTCAGTCGCGAGCGATCCGGCAAGGCTTTCCGCTATCGCGCGGCGACAGGTGGCAGGGTGAAGGACGAACGCACGCTCGCCCGCATCAAGAGCCTCGTCATTCCACCGGCATGGACCGACGTGTGGATCTGCGCGCGCGCCGACGGTCACATCCAGGCAACCGGACGCGATGCCCGCGGGCGCAAGCAATACCGCTATCACCCCGATTGGACGCGCGTGCGTGATGAGGCGAAGTTCGAGCGCCTCATCGACTTCGGCAAGGCTTTGCCCAAGGTCCGCCGCACCATTTCCCGACATATGTCCGAACGTGGCCTCGGCCGCCGCAAGGTGCTGGCGACGGTCGCCTACCTGCTCGACACGACACTCGTTCGCGTGGGCAACCGCGAATATGCGCGCACCAACAAGAGCTATGGCTTGACGACGCTGCAGGACCGGCACGTCACCTTCGTGGGCAGCGAGTTGCGTTTTCAGTTTCGCGGCAAGACGGGCAAGGAATGGAAGCTGAAGCTGAGCGATCGCCGTGCCGCACGTATCGTGCGCTCCTGCCAGGAGCTGCCGGGTCAACACCTGTTCCAATACGAGGACGACGAGGGCGTCGTCCGCCAAGTGTCGTCCGCCGACGTCAACGACTACATCCGCTCCATTGCAGGGCCGGAGGTAACGGCAAAGGATTTTCGCACTTGGGCGGGCACCGTGCTCGCCGCCATGGCGCTGCGCGAATTTGAACCGGCCGAGGCTAGGGCGGCCGCTAGGCGCAACGTTCGCAGGGCCATCGAAAAAGTCGCCGCGCGGCTCGGCAACACGCCGGCGATTTGCCGCAAATGCTACGTGCATCCGGAGGTGCTGGCGGCGTACCTCGATGGAAAGCTCGCCGGATTGCTGGAAAAGGCGCCGGACAAGGCGTTGCGGCGAGCGTTTGCGGCGCTTCCCGCCGAAGAGGCGGCAACGCTTCTGCTGCTTCACGTCCGCACATCGCGCAAGCGCCTGCGGGCGCGTTAACGCCGAGCGCCGACCGCCTGGAACCACATTGGATTTGGCGAATTGGACCTCGAACTCGCTTGATCACGTGAGGTCCAAGATGAGCCGTATATCCTCTCAATTGTGCGCGGCCTTGACGCTCGCGTCCGCGCTCGCGCTCGGCGCCAGCGGCGTGTTGGCGCAATCGGGTGGGTCTTCCGGCGGCAGCTCGTCGAGCGCCGGAGCCAGCAGTGGCGGCGGTTCGGTCGGACGTGCTGGCGGCGCCGGTTCCGCCGGTGCGCCGGCTCCGCGCGTGGGTGCCGGCACCTCGAGCACAAGCGTGCCTGCCACTAGCGATCCCCGCAGCCTCAACAATCAGGCCGGCCCCATCGCTGCTCCCGGCAGCACGGCGCCGGGCACCTTCTCGGCCGCCGGCACGCCGGCGCCCGCCGGCACCACGACACCCTCAGGCACCGCTTATCCGAGCGGAAACGCCCTCGAGGCCGCACGGCAGCGGGCCATGCAATCTCCGCCCGGCACACCCATTCCGCCGGCGGCGACCGGCGTCGGTGCCGACCGCTCCAGCACGTCGAACGTAGGCAGCGACAGCGCGGCCACCGATCAGGCGACGCCGGGGCTTCCCAATCAGGCGGATCCGAACCGGAGCACCAGCGGCGATCCCAACCGTCTCGCCGGCGGCGGACGCAGCAACCGCGAGGGAGCGAGGGGCGCCAACATGCAAGACTGCGAAGCCGCTTGGGATGAGGAAACGCACATGAGCAAGGCGAAGTGGCGCGAGACCTGCGCCCGCACGCTCACCGAGCCGCATATGTGAAGCATTGAAACTGCCGATAGCCGGAACCGGCGCCTGCCCTCGCGTTGAGCCGGTCGCCGTCGATAGAGAGAAGGGCCCGACCGGCGCCGAGTGGCGCTTGCCTGCTGGCGGCGAGCCAAAACGTCAGGCACGCACAGCGAGAGCTGCCGTAGCTCCGGCTGGACGCATCAGCGACGCCAGCGCACTGCCAAATGAAGGTGATGGTCGGAGCGGGGAGATTCGAACTCCCGACCCCTTGCTCCCGAAGCAAGTGCGCTACCAGGCTGCGCTACGCTCCGCCCGACCGTCAGTCCTTTGAGGGACAACGCCGCAGCGTCCTATGAAGGATGCATGCGGCGAGGGCGGCTTTATAGCGGCCATGCGGCAGCCCCGCAAGCGAAGGGTTCGGCGCCCATCCCCAAGCCATTGAAGGGCCCTTGCGGCGTGCAATTGCAGCGGGATTGCTCGCTTCTACGGGCTCGACTATACGGGGCGCTCCCCCAAAGCCGGCGAAGCACCGCTTCGTCATCGCGGGGGTGATGGGGCGTCGCCAAGTGGTAAGGCAACGGATTTTGATTCCGTCATACCCAGGTTCGAATCCTGGCGCCCCAGCCAACGTTCGCGCGTGCGTGATCGAAGCGACGGGCCACCTGAAGAGCGGTTGCGATGCCTGACACCTCGGCCGCCTGGTCCATCGTTGGAAGTCTCGCGCCCGTGGCCTGGCTCAATGCGCTCGTGCTGTGCGGGGTGCTGATCCTCGCCCTGACACCCCTATTCCGCAACTTCGCTGTCGCTATCCCCACGCACCGCTCCTCGCACCGGTCGCCGACGCCGCAATGGGGCGGACTTGCTATCAGCGTTGCGGCCCTTGGCGTGAGCGCCGGAGCGATGCTTCTTTCCGGCCTGTGGGACGAGGCAGCGCGCAACGGCGTTCTCATGGCGCTGCTCGCCGCTCTTCTCATGGTATTGCTCGGCGCCGCCGATGATCATTTCGAGCTCGATGCCTTGGCGAAGCTGGCGGTGCAGGCGGCGGCGGTGGCCTTAATGCTCGGTGCCTTGCCCGAGGGCATGCGCGCGCTACCCTTCTTCCCATACTGGCTTGAGCGCGGCCTCCTGTTTGTTGGCGCGTTGTGGTTCATCAACCTCGTCAACTTCATGGATGGCATCGACTGGATGATGGTGGCGGAGGTGGTGCCGGTCACCGCCGGCATCGCCGTCATCGGAGCGCTGGGCGCGCTCCCTCCCGAGGCCCTCCTTGTCGCGCTCGCACTCAACGGCGCCATGCTGGGCTTTGCGCCGTTCAATCGGCCCGTGGCGCGGCTGTTCATGGGCGACATGGGCAGTCTTCCCATCGGGCTGCTGCTCGCCTGGCTGCTCATCCTGGTGGCCGGCTCCGGGCATCTCGTGGCGGCCCTGCTGCTGCCGCTGTATTTTGTCGCCGATACGAGCGTCACGCTGCTGCGCCGCGCGCGCGCCGGCGAAAAGCCATGGGTGGCGCATCGCACCCACTTCTATCAGCGCGCCCGCGACAACGGCTTCACCAACATGGAGATCGTGCGGCGCGTATTCCTGGTCAACGTCGGGCTCGTGGTGTTGGCCGCGCTCAGCGTCGTCGACGTGACCCCCTGGAGCAGTGCCGCAGGGCTACTCATCGGCGTCGGCCTCGTCGCCTGGCTGCTCGAATCCTTCGTGCGCGTGCGCCAATGAGCGCGCGGGTCCTCGTCACGGGTGCCACCGGCTTCGTCGGCCGAGCCCTGGTCGATGCCCTCGCCGACGCCGGTCATCGCGTGCGCGCGACCACCCGGCAGGGCGCCGAAGCCAAGTTTCGCGTGGGCGTCGAGACCGTCACCACCGGCGACTATCGCCAGCCGGTCGACTGGACGCCGCTGCTCACCGGCATCGATTCCGTCGTGCACCTTGCCGGCATCGCCCACATCGGACCGGCTATCGACGAGGCCGCCTACGATCGCGTCGTGCATCTGGCAACCGCCGACCTCGCCGCCGCCTGCAGCAAAGCCGCCGTGCGCCGGCTCGTCTTCATGTCGTCGGTGCGGGCGCAGAGCGGCCCGGCGGCGGATGGTGTGCTGACAGAAAGCGATGCGCCTCGCCCGACCGAAGCCTACGGTCGCGCCAAGTTGCGGGCGGAAGCCGCCGTAAGCGCGGCGGGCGTTCCCTGGACCATCCTGCGTCCGACGATGGTCTACGGTACCGGCGCCAAAGGAAACCTCGCGCGGCTGCTGCGGGTCGCCGATTCACCCTGGCCGCTGCCCTTCGCCGGGCTCGCCAATCGGCGCTCCCTCGTCAGCCTCGACAACCTCATCGCTGCCGTGCGGTTCGTGCTCGGCGCCGACGTTGCTGCGCGGCAGGTGTACCTCGTCGCCGATCCGACGCCGGTGACATTGCCGCAGATCATCGCCGCGCTACGTCGCGGCCTCGGGCGCGCGCCGCGCCTCTATCCGGTGCCGCCAGCGGTCTTTGCGCAAGCGTTCAAGTTGATCGGACGCGGCGACGTCTGGGATCGCATCGGCGGATCGCTGGTCGTCGATCCGGGCAAGCTGATCGCCGCCGGCTGGCGGCCTGACGCAGACACGCTCGGCGCTCTCGCGCGCATCGCCGCGCCGCGCCCGCTCAATGCTTGATGGATGCCGTCTCGACCGAGGTGCAACCTTTACGTGACAGGCTCTCGTTCAGCGCCGCATGCTCCGCCTTCGCCTCGTTGTACTCGGCGAGCGAAGGCGCACCCTGGTCGGGAGAGCCGACAAGCCGCGCCCAAGCGCCGGCCACCGTCTTCGGCAGCTCCTGCATTTCCTTGACCGCCTTCTCCGGTAGCTGCTGCATGCGCTCTTGCAATCCCACCTGGCGCGCCTGCAGCTCGCGGCATCCGAGCGCCTGCTGCTCAGAGCTCATCACGTAGCTGCCGTCGCCCTGGTAGCCCGGACGTGGAGCCCCGCTCAGGCCGGAAACCGTCGAGCAGCCGGCGACAGACAATGCCAGCGTGCAGGCGAGCGCCGCACGGCCAACACGTGTCGTCAAGGTCCAGCCACCCGCCATCGCAGTCGAATCTCCGATCCGAGCGGAATCTATGCACAACCTGTCGATAGGAAAATCTACAGTACGCACATAATCGGCGGGTGTGGTTGCTGGGCCACGTTTAGGGGGAGATGCTAGCATCTGCGCCGTTTGCACAGGTTATTGGCTGCCAGCGAGGCGCACGTCGGCCGCCGCCGGCAGCACCACACCGCGGGATTGCAACAATGCGACGACGCGCTGGGCGAGCTCCGCAGCGGGGGCTGACGTCGTGTCGAGAACAAGGTCGGGACTTTCCGGCGCCTCGTAGGGTGAATCGATGCCGGTGAAGTTCGGCAACTGTCCCGCGCGGCTCTTGGCATAGAGGCCTTTGGGATCACGCCGCTCACACACTTCCAGGGGTGCCGTCACGTGTATCTCGATGAATTCGCTGTCATCGAGGAGGCCCCGCACGGCCTCGCGCTCGGCGCGAAACGGCGAGATGAAGGAGCAGATGACGATGACGCCCGCGTCGACGAACAGCCGCGCGACCTCGCCGACGCGGCGGATGTTCTCGACGCGATCGGCGGCGGTGAAGCCGAGATCCTTGTTGAGCCCGTGACGTACATTGTCGCCATCCAGAAGGTAAGTGTGGCAGCCGCGCAGTGCCAACCACCCTTCGACCAGATTGGCGATCGTCGACTTTCCGGCCCCCGACAGGCCGGTCAACCAGACGACGCAGGGCCGCTGCTGCTTCAGCGCGGCGCGCACCTCTTTCGTCACAGTCAGCGGTTGCCAGTGGATGTTCATGCCGCGGCGGAGGGCGAAATCCACGGTGCCGGCGGCGACGATCTCGCCGGTGAAAAGGTCGCACAGCGTGAAGCGTCCCGCGTGCCGGGAGCCGGCGAGGCCATCGATCGCCAGCGGAGTGTGCGTGGCGACTGTGCACACGCCGATGTCGCCACGGGCCAGCGTGCGGGCGGGAACGCGGTGCAGGTTGTCGATGTCGAGGCGGTACTTCACGCCGGTGACGCTGGCCGCCAGCTCCCGGCCGGCGAGCTTGAGCTGGTACTCGCGGCCGGGGATCACCTCCTGCTCCGACACGCAGGCGATATGCGCGACAAATTGCTCGGTGACCTGCGTGTGGTCGGCTTCGCCGAGGGGAGTGTCGCCGTCGTCGAGCGCTTCGAGATGCGCGATCAGCGTCGGGCCATCATACCAGCCGGCGTGGCGGCCCGGCGTTACGACGTTCTCGCCCGAGGACGTTGAAAGCGGAAGGGCGAGCGCCGAGGCGAACTCGAATTTTCCGGTGAACGCGGCGAACGCCCGGCTGGCCCGATCGAACGCTTCTTTATCGCACGTCGCCGGCTCGGGGTGGTCGAGCGCCAGCACGATATGGCGGACGCCCGCCGCGCGCGCACCGGCTGCAAGACGGCGCGCGGCGGGGCCGAAGCCCTCGCGCATTTCGACGAGGAGCACCAGCACGTCGGCTGCGGTGCTGCCCTCGCTGAGGGTGTCCCCCGTTTCGCCAATCAAGAGGCCGACGTCGGAGGCTTTACTGTTTTCGATTTCGCGCACGAGAGCCGACCGTGCCGCGCCCGGCGCACCACAGACGCTCACCTTCAGGTCGAGGCGCGCGTCGATGGATGGCGAAGCGTCTGACATTGGGCATAGCGTTCCCGTTGCGGTCGACGCTCGCAAGCTGCCGGTTACGGCGCGGGGCGGCGCGGAAAGACGTAGAGGTCGAGTATCGCCTGGATCAACGCGTGGTGAGCGACTTCGACGAATCCGTATTGGTTGGAGTTCACGTAGAAGTTTACGTCACCGCGGCCGCGCAACAGGTTGTCGGGCTGGAAGCCACTGAAGGTAGCGATGCTCATGCCGCTGGCGCGGGCGACCTCGGCAGCCTTCAGGATGTTGACCGACTGGCCCGAGCTGGAGATGGCGATCAGCAGATCGCCGGGAACGGCATGCAGCTTGAGCTGCTCGGAAAACACGTTGGCGTAGCCGAGATCGTTGCTGAGGCAGGTAAGCGCGGCCGGATCATTCAGCGCCAGAGCGCGGATGCCGCCGTTCTTCAGGAACTCGATCGCGTGGTGGCTGGCGATGGCGGCGCTGCCGCCGTTGCCGATGAGGACGACCTTGTTGCCGTTGGCGTGCGCGTTGCGCGCGGCCTCGGCGACCCACTCGAAGCCCTTCTGCAAATCGAGCGGGCGTCCCTCGTGGTCGCTCACCCGTACGGCGGTGAGCGCGCGAGCCAGCTCTTGGAAGTAGGACGAGATTGGATCTGCGGGGGTGGTCTCAACGACGCCTTTCAACACGCGTGTGTCCCTCCAGGAGCAATTGAATGCCGCGTCATAAAATCCGCGCGAGCCGGACGCATGGCGGCATACGGGGCGCCCCATGCGCAGAAAGGCGATGCGTGACAGGATTCGAGGTCGGGCGCATCCACGGCTGGCGGCAACTCTCTCAGGAAATTTGTGGCGAATATGCGCATCACGCCTGCCGCCTGTTCCGTCGTCGCCGCACCGCGGCCGGGGGGCCAATTATGCGAAGGAAGCCACCCGAAGGCTAACACCTAAACACCTCGCCTTGACAGCTATCCGTGTATCACTTAGCGCCGGCAGGCGGTATTGCCGGCGTCATCAAGACGCGGGCAGTTCGGACCCAAGCGCTGGGAATATGACACATGCGGGTTCTGGTCACCGGCGCCGCCGGATTCATCGGTTACCATACTGCTAAGGCGCTGCTCGCCAGGGGCGATGTGGTAGTCGGCGTCGATAATCTCAATACCTACTATGACGTTAAACTGAAGGAGGCGCGCCTCGGCCAGCTCGAGGGCACGCCCGGCTTCTCCTTCCACAAGCTCGACCTTGCCGATCGCGCGGGCATGGAGCGGCTGTTCGCCGCGACGCAACCGCAACGGGTTATCCACCTCGCCGCTCAGGCGGGCGTCCGTTATGGGATGGAGAACCCGCACGCGTACGTGGACGCCAACATCGTCGGCACGCTGCATGTGCTGGAAGGCTGCCGCTACCACGGCGTCGAGCATCTCGTTTTTGCGTCGTCGAGTTCGGTCTACGGGGCCAACACGGCGATGCCTTTCAGCGTGCATCAGAATGTCGACCACCCGCTGAGCATCTACGCCGCCTCGAAAAAGGCGAACGAGTTGATGGCCCACTCCTATTCCCACCTTTACCGGCTGCCGGTGACGGGCCTGCGCTTTTTCACCGTTTACGGACCGTGGGGTCGTCCCGATATGGCGCTCTTCAAGTTCACGCGCAGCATTCTCGCCGGCGAGCCGATCGAGATCTTCAACAACGGCCACCATGCGCGCGACTTCACCTACATCGACGATATCGTCGAGGGCGTCCTGCGCACCACCGACCTCATCGCATCCCCTAACATCGCGTGGGACAGCGCCCGCCCCGATCCGGCGACGTCCTCGGCTCCCTATCGCATCTACAACATTGGCAATCACAGCCCCGTCGAGTTGATGCATTTCATCGCGGTGCTGGAGAAGAACCTTGGGCGCGAGGCCAAGAAGATCTTCCTCCCGCTGCAACCCGGTGACGTGCCGGCGACTTACGCCGACGTCGATGATCTCGTGGCCGACGTCGGCTTTGCCCCGGCGACGCCGATCGAGGAGGGAATTGCCCGCTTCGTTAAATGGTATCGCGACCACTATGGTGCGTGAGCGCCGATCGAGATCGCGGAGGCCCGATGAACAAGATCCTGGTGACCGGGGCGCTTGGCCAGATCGGCTCGGAGCTGGTGCCGGCGCTGCGCCATCGCTACGGCACCGACAATGTCATCGCCACGGATCTGAAAGTCCTGCCGCCGAGCGGTGCGGCCACCATCGCCCCTTACGATCACCTCGACTGCACCGAGCCGAACCAACTGCATGAAGCGGTTCGCCGTTACGATGTCGGCACCATCTATCACCTCGCAGCGCTGCTTTCCGCCTCTGCCGAAGCGGCGCCCCAACTCGCCTGGACCGTCAACATGAGCGGTCTTTACAATGTGCTCGAGGTGGCGCGCGGATACGGCTGCCAGGTGTTCTTCCCCAGCTCCATCGGCGCCTTCGGTCCGCAAACGCCGCGTGATTTGACGCCGCAAGTCGCCGTGCAGCGGCCGACGACCATCTACGGCGTGACCAAGGTGGCGGGCGAGCTGCTGTGTGACTACTACGCCTCGCGCTTCGGCATCGACACGCGCGGGCTGCGCCTGCCCGGGCTCATCTCCTACGTCGCGGCGCCGGGCGGCGGTACCACCGACTACGCGGTGGAGATGTTCTATCACGCCATTCGCTATGGCCGTTACACGTGCTTCCTGTCGGCCGACACGCGTCTCGACATGGCCTACATGCCCGACGCCATCTCGGGCATGATCGGTCTCATGGCTGCCGACCCCACGCGCCTGCGGTACCGCAACGCCTACAACATCACGGCGATGAGCGTGACGCCGGAGGAAATCGCCGCCGCCATCCGCCGCCACATCCCGAAGTTTACGATCGACTACGATGTCGATCCGGTACGCCAGTCGATCGCCGACAGTTGGCCGCGCTCGCTCGACGACAGTGCCGCGCATGCCGATTGGGATTGGCAACCGCGCTTCGATCTCGAGGCGATGACCGACGACATGCTCGCCCGCGTCAAGGAAAAGCTGGAAGCGCCGCGCCGCGAGCGCTGAGCCGAAGGATGCCATGCCCACCGACCGCCTGACACCGCTGTTGGAAACGAGGCTGCAGGAGCTGAGCAGCTCCGGCCGTCTCAAGGGCGCCGAGTCCGTGACCGTCGGTATGGTGGAGCCGTGCCGGCGGCAAGGGGCCGCGCTTCCTTATCGACGGGCACGGTAAGCGGCCATTCCTGCGCATGAACTCCAACAGCTATCTGGGACTGTCGTTTGCGACGCACGTGATGGAGGCCGAGGAGGAGGCCGTGCGCCGCTACGGCGTCGGGCCGGGCGCCGTGCGCTTCATCTCCGGTACCTGGGCGCCGCACGTGAAGCTGGAGGCGCGGCTCGCCGCCTTCCACGGGCGCGAGGCCGGCATGCTGTACAGCTCCGCCTACGCGACGGTGATGGGCGTGCTCTCGCCACTCATAACGGACAGGACGGTGGTGATCAGCGACGCGCTCAATCACAACTCGATCATCAACGCCATCTCGCTGTCGCGCCCGGCCGAGAAGCGCATCTATGCGCACCTCGACTACGACGAGCTGGAGCGACATCTGGCGGCACTGTCGCGCACTTGCGCGCGCGCTGTGGTCGTCACGGACGGCGTCTTCAGCATGCGCGGCGATCACGCCGACCTCGGCAAGATCATGCAGATCGCCGCCAAGCACGATGCGAGCTACGCCGAGAATGTTATCGTCGTCGCCGATGACTCGCACGGCGTCGGCGGCTTCGGCGCCAACGGACGCGGCACCGAGGAGATCGTCGGTGCCAAGGTCGATGTGCTGATCGGCACCCTTGGCAAGGCGTTTGGCGTCAACGGCGGGTACGTCGTCGCGGCGAAGCCGTTGATTGCCTACCTGCGCGAAACATCGCCCTTCTATATTTACTCCAACCCCATCACCCCCGGCGAAGCCGAGGCGGCGCGTGTCGCCATCGAACGCGTCGACAGCCAAGAAGGGCGCGGGCTGCTCGACCACCTGCGCGCCATGACGCAGCGGTTCCGCGGCGGCCTGCGCGCGCTTGGTCTGGAAACGGTCGAAGGCCAGCACCCGGTCGTGCCGCTGCTCGTGCGTGACACGGCCCGCACCGCCGCGCTCGTTGCGCACCTGCGCGACAGCGGCATCCTTGCCACCGGCCTCGCCTTTCCCGTCGTGCCGAAGGGGGAGGAGGAAATACGCTTCCAGATTTCCGCCGACCACACGGCCGCCGACATCGACGAGGCGCTGGCGGCGTTGGCGCAATTCCACGACAAGGGGGACGGCGCATGAAGTTCAAGGACGCCACGCGTTACGAGTTCCGCCGCTTCGGCGAGGACTTCTCCATCATGCGCGATCGCTTTGCCGCGCTCGGTCCGGGAAAGAAGCAGCCCTTCAGTCGCGAGACCTACATCGTCACGCGCCTCAACATCGAATCGAACGTCAAAATCCGCGCCGGTCGACTGCAGGTAAAGACCTTGCGCGGACGGCTGCAGGCGCTCGAGGAGTGGGCGCGTCCGCTCGATGCGGATTTTCCGGTGTCGGTCGAGGAGGTCGAGAGCATCGTCATTCCAGCGCTCGGTCTCGACCTTGAGATCGGCCGTGGCGGCGCGCTCACCGATGGGGCGCTGTTGTCCGTCATTGCCGGCCAGCCGGCGCTGGCGACGGCGAAGGTCGACAAGCAGCGCACGCTCTACGACCTGGGCAATTGCATCGCCGAGTACTGCGAGCTGCGCGTCGGTGACGACAAGCTGGACACCATCGCCATCGAGACGCTGGACGCCGAGGCTGCCTTCGCCGTGCTCAACAAGGTCGGTCTCGGCGATGCGCCGAACGAGAGCTATGCCGAGTTCCTGCAGCGGCGGCTGTTCTAAACGCTATCGGCGTCAGCGCGCGAGCTGGCCGCGCAACTCGCCGTTGGGGAATCCGGCCGTGCGCACGACGAGCGACCATTCACCGGCGAGCAAGCCTTCGGATTGCTTCTCTCCCAGGATCGCCGATCCTTGGAACGGACTGTCGATGGTCTGCAGGCGTACCACACCGCGCCGCGGACCGGCGGCCGCACCATGAAAGCTCGCCGACGTCGCGTAGGTTGCGACGCCCTTGTACGAGCCGCTCCAGGTCAGCTTTTTGCTGCCGGTGTCATAATCTGCGACGAGATTGCCGGATGCGTTGCTTCCGGTACCGGCGACGGGCAGCAGATCGGCGGTGAAGCGCACCGTCTCGGCGCGCGCGGGAGAACTCGTGCAGGCGATAATTAATGCCACTGAGAACATGGCCGCGAAATTGGCGGTGGCGGGCATTGAACTTTCTCCCTGGGCATCGAGTTAGCCCACAATTCACAGCCTTTTTGCCGGGACCGTGACGGCGTCAATTTTGCATGCCCGCGGGCGCCGCGAAAGGCCCGCAATGACGATGCCGAACGCCGTCGTGAACGCCGACCCTGGGGGCTGGCCCAGCCGGCGTTTTGGCGCTAAGTGCTCTGCAGCGAATTTGTTGCCTTGCCCACGAGAGGTCCGTCAATGACTGAAGAGCTTGCGAAAATCGCTGAAGCGCTGGTTGCACCCGGCAAGGGGATCCTCGCCGCCGACGAGAGCTCCGGTACAATCAAGAAGCGCTTCGACGGCATCGGCGTGACCTCCACCGAGGACACGCGCCGCGACTATCGCGAGATGCTGTTCCGCGCTGGCGAGGGCATGAAAAACTACGTCTCCGGCGTCATCCTCTATGACGAGACCATCCGCCAGAAGGCCAAGGACGGCACGCCACTTGTCGACGTCATGAAGGCCGCCGGCTCCATCCCGGGCATCAAAGTCGACGCCGGCGCCAAGCCGCTCGCCGGCCCGCACGTCAAGATCGAGACGGTGACCGAAGGGCTCGACGGGCTGCGTGAGCACCTTGCCGAATACCACAAGCTCGGGGCGCGCTTTGCCAAGTGGCGCGCGGTCATCACCATCACTGACGAGCTGCCGTCCTGGAATTGCATCAAGGCCAACGCGCACGCGCTCGCCCGCTACGCCGCACTGTGCCAGGAAGCCGGCATCGTCCCCATCGTCGAGCCCGAGGTGCTGATGGACGGCGCCCACTCCGGCCACACCATCGAGCGATGCTACGAGGTAACCGAGTGGACGCAGCGCACCGTCTTCCGCGAGCTGTACGACGCGCGCGTTGAACTCGAGGGCATCGTCCTCAAGCCGAACATGGTCATCGCTGGCCAAAAGTGCCCCAAGCAGGCGAGCCCCGAGCAAGTGGCGGAGCTGACCGTGAAGTGCCTGAAGGCGACCACCCCCGCATCGGTGCCGGGCATCGCCTTCCTCTCCGGCGGCCAGTCGGACGAGCAGGCGACCGAGAACCTGTCGCTCATCAATCAGATCGGCGATCTGCCCTGGAAGGTCACCTTCTCTTACGGGCGGGCGCTACAGGCAGCCGCGCTGAAAGCCTGGAGCGGCAAGTCGGAGAACGTCGCCGCCGGCCAGCGCGCCTTCACCCACCGGGCGCGCATGAACTCGCTGGCGGCGCTCGGCAAGTGGAACCAGCAGCTCGAAAAAGCCGCCTGATACAACTCAGATCGCGATCGCATCCGCGGTTCAGGGTCCGGTGCCTTTGAACCGTTGTTGAGGCGCGGCAATAGGGCAGTCGTTTACCCGCTTCTGCAAACCTCGCCCCGACTTACATATTCCCTGTCCCCAGCAGCCCGAACGTGGAGATGATCAATGCACGTAACAATCGAGCACGCCCTCGAGGCGGTCAAAGCGGCGCGTAAAGAAGCGGTCAAGCTGAAGACCCAGATGTGCATCGCCGTCGTCGATTCCGGCGCCAATCTCAAGGCGTTCGTGCGCATGGACGACGCCTGGGTCGGCTCCATCGACATCGCCATCAAGAAGGCGAAGACGGCCGTGTTCTTCGGCATGCCGACAGGCGAGATCGGCAAGCTGTCGCAGCCGGGCAAGTCGCTCTTCGGCATCGAGCACTCGAACGAGGGGCTGATCACGTTCCCCGGCGGCCTGCCGATCGTCGATGAAGAAGGCGTGCTGGTCGGCGCCATCGGCGTCAGCGGCAGCTCGGTCGAGAACGATCACAAGGTGGCGCAGGCCGGCCTCAAGGTCGTCGGCGTTAGCGACCTGCCGGCGCATCCCTGGCGCACCTAGTCAAAGCGCGCGCGAACAAGCGAAAAGGCGGGGCTTGCCCCGCCTTTTTTATTTCGCCGTCGCTCGGCGGCTCACATCTTCTCGATGTGATCGGCCATGTCACCGATAAGGCGCACGCGATAGGTGGCGTTTTCGCAGGTCAGGATCCATACCGGCTCGTCCGGCTTCGACGCCTGCGGATCGCGTTTGGCGCTCTTGGGGTTGGTGCAGGGGAAGCCTTGCTTGCGGATCTGCACGGCGATGATGTCAGGCGGCACCTCGTCGTTCGCCTCTTGCGCCACCTGCTGCACTTGCGCTTGCGCGTCAGGCACGCCGGAGGTCATCGCATTGAGGGCGAGGCCGACGCCGAGCGCCATCACCGGAAACAGACCCAACATGTTCATGACCCGGCTCCCACGCCCTCTGACGCACCGACGTCAGCGTGTCGCCGCCGCCGTCTCGTGCGCGCGCCGCCCAGCCAGCGCGAGGAAAACATAGCTCCAACCAGAAAATATTAGGTTGATGCCGGCGAGCAGGCCAAGCGCCCATTCGGCCGACGAGGGAAGCGACAGGGCGATCATGACGCCGACGGCGAGGGCGGCGAGACCGCTGAGGAGCAGGAAGCCCCAGCCCTCGTGCGGGCGCACGCGGATCGCTTGGATCACCTCGAAGATGCCCTCGGCGATGAACATCACCGACAAGAGGATGGCCAGGGTGATGAGGCCGGTGAGGGGGAAGAAGGCGAGGTAGGCGCCAACCACGGCGTAGAGGATGCCGACCAGCAACTCCCACAGGAAGCCTTGCCAGCCGGGCGCCTGGAAGGCGTGCGCGATCATCATCACGCCGCCGATGAGGAACAGCCAGCCGAGCATGATCTTGACGGCAATGGTGCCGAGCAGCGGGAAGGCGATGGCGACGAGGCCGGCGACGATGAGGACGATGCCCAGGGCGAGGAACCAGCCCCACTTTTCGGTGATCATCCGGCGCGTATCCGCCAGCCGCATCTCGAGGTCGGAGACTTTCATCGGTTGTGCCACGGCGGTCGTCCCTGTGCTGAGTTTCCCAACATGGTTATAGCAGAATCGGCCGCTGATTCGCGCGGCTTCATGGTTCTATGGTGGCGCGAGTGCCAACGCCCGTTCCAAGATCGGTCGGGCAATAGCGGGGCGTGTCGGATGCGGCGCAGCGTGCTCGCAACCATGCGAAATGGCTTCGAATATTCGGATAATTTCTCCACCGCCGTTAGGCGCCGGGCGATGCAACCTTTCCCGCAAGGGACATCAGCCGCCCGCCTTGCGGCGGGCGGCTGCAACTCATCGTCCGCGTGCGAGCAGGGGCGTGATGCGCCGCACGGCGACGCGGCGATTGGCACGTTCGGCACGCAAGGTGGGGATCTTCAGGAACTCCTCGCCGTAGCCCTGGGTGACGAGATTCTCCGGCGGCACCCTGAACGTCTCGGTGAGGATGATGGCCACCTCTTCCGCGCGCCGATCCGACAAGGTGAGGTTGTCGATGTCGGAGCCGACCGCATCGGTGTGACCTTCGATGAGGAAGATCTCGTCGGGGCGCCGGTCAAGTACGCGGTTGATGGCGTTGGCGATGCGCTCCAATCGATTGTACTGATCGTAAGGCACCTGCCAGGCGCCGAACTCGAAATTGACCGTGTCGAGGTCGATGCGGCGCATGCGATCGCGCAGGTAGGTATTGTAGCGAATCTCCTCCAGCGAGTACCCGCGGTCGAGACGCTCGATCGGGCCGTCCATGAGCAAATCGTAGATGTCCGCGTCGGAGGCGCGCTGGTAGTCGACGATATAGCGCTCACGCGGCATGCGCAGCACCGGCGGGCGCAGATCGACGATCACTGGTCCGCGACCGCGGAAGCGGCGGTTGTCGATGAGGTTCGTTTCGCGGCCGTCGCGTCCACGACGGTAGCGGCGTTGCAGGCGCCCGGATGAATCGAACTCGGAGAACACCTCGATGCCGCCGGGGCGGATGGCGATCGTCAGGTTGCCACCGTCGGGGCGGCGCTCGGTTCGCACATCGCGTGAGGTGCGGCGTAGGCGTTCGCCCTCGTCGTGGCGGATCGTAGGAGGCGCACCCTTCTCCTGCACGATGGTGCGGCCGCCCTGCTCCTCGATAATGGTGCGCTTACCCTCGACGCGCTGACGGCGTCCGCGCTTCACCTCGTCGATGCTGCCTGGCGCGCGGCCGAACTCGCGGCGGTCACGGCCGGGAGCCGGTGCGGGTGGCGCGCCCGCGGCGGCGGGCGGCGGCGTGGCCTGAGGTGGCTGCTGCGGCACGACTTGTTGCTGCGGCGGCGCCGGCGGAGTGGGCGGCTGAGCCTGCTGTGCGGGCTCAGGTCCGCGGCGACCGCGGTCACTGCCGCGACGTTCGCCGCGATCCTTTTCCTTGCTCGATGCTGCGGCTGGCGGCGTTGGCGGCGCAGGCGGCGCAGGAGGTTGCGCTTCTTGCACAGGGGGCGGCGCGGGCGGCGCAGGGGGTTGAGCTTCGCGCCCGGGATCGTCGCCGCCGCGATCGCGTCCACGACCGCCGCGGCGCTCGCCGCGGTCGTTATCGTCGCTCTGTGCGGCAGGGGGCGGTGTAGCGGCCGGAGGCTGCGCCTCCTGTACCGGAGGTGGTGCCGGTGGGGGCGGCGGTTGGGCTTCGCGCACCGGCGGCGGCCCATCCCCGCCGCGATCGCGTCCACGACCCCCTCGGCGGTCGCCGCGGCCGTTATCATCGCTCTCGGCGGCGGGGGGCGGCGGAGGCGCAGGCGGCTGGGCCTCCCGCGCCGGAGGTGGGGGAGGCGGCGGCGTTTGGGGTTCGGCCTGCGGCGCGGGCGGTGGTGTGCCGCCTTCGCCGCCGCCATCACCGCCACGTCCACGCCGGCCGCGGCGCTCGCCGCCCTGGCCCTCGTCGGGCGCTTCACCAGCCTCGGGTGGCGGCGCCTCGGGTGCCTGCGCAACCTCGATAACCTTGCTGAGGTGGGCTTGCTCGGCCGCGACGCTGGAACCTGCGACGGCATGCAAAGCGGCGAACGAAACGGCGGCAACGATCAGATAGCGGCTCATTAATTTGGCGTGGCTCCCTTTGCGGTTGGCCCGAGCGATACGGGAAATGTTGTTGAGGTTGTGGCCCTGGTGCACGGGCACACAAACACGTCGCTTTTCCGCCCCAATGGGCCCTAATAGGCTCTGTTCACCCATGGGCTAGAGGTAACGTGTCGGTGCCGCAGGAAGTTCAGTCGAGATTGTATGTCGTCGCCGTTGCGGGCACCGATCCGCAGCAGGTGGCGGGCCTGCTCGACGCTGCCGGCGCCGCCACCATGCTGATCACGCCGGGCGCCGAGGGCGCCGCCCTCACTGCTACAACCGCGCGGCCGCTCGTCGAGCTGGCGCAAAGCAAGGGTGTCGCCGCGCTCATCGAGGCGGACGCGCAGCTCGCCCGCACGTTGCGCGCCGACGGCGTGCACCTGCCTTGGTGCAACGATGTCGCCGCAAAGTTCAGCGAGGCGCGCGAGATCCTCGGCACGCGCTACATCGTCGGCATCGATGTCGGTCGCTCGCGTCACGATGCCATGACCCTCGCCGAGGAGGGCGCCGACTACATCGCCTTCGGCATCCCGCCGCACGTCGAGGACCGCGCCACCGCCACGGCGCGCCGGCTCGAGTTGATCGCTTGGTGGGGCGAGATTTTCGAAATTCCCTGCGTCGCCTTCGACGTCGACAACGGCGCCGACGCCGTAGCGCTGGCCGCTGCCGGCGCCGACTTCATCGCCTTGCGTAGCGACGTCGAGCTCAACGCGAGCGACGCCGAGGCTCTGGCCCGCGCCCTCGCCGAGGCAGCGCAACAGCGCGAGGCACTGGCATGATCCGTTGCCGCGCCGCCCTGTTGGTCGTCATCGGCGCACTCGCGTTGGCGCAGTCTGCTGCCGCCGAGACCAGCTCGTGGGTGATGGAGACGACCGAAGCGCCGAAGCCCAAGCGCGGCAGGCCGGTGAAGCTCGCTCCGGCGCCCGACGCGGCGAAGGGGCCGACCTTCCAGGGCCCGGCGACGCCGGGCCAGAGCGCCTATGCGAAATCGTTGGCGCCCGCCACCGGCGACGAAGCCGCGTACATCGCCTTCGACCAGGGCCAGTACCTCACGGCCCTCAAGCTTGCTTCCGAAGGCGTGAAGCGCAACGACCCGCAATCACACACGCTGCTCGGCCGCCTCTATGCGGAGGGGCTGGGCGTCAGCAAGGAGCCGGAGACCGCTGCCAAGTGGTACGCGCGCGGCGACGAGCTCGGCGACATTCAAGCGACCTTCGCGCTCGGCGTCCTTTATGCAGAGGGGCGCGGCGTCAAAAAGGATCGCAACAAGTCGGCCGAGCTGTTCGAGAAGGCGGCGCGCACCGGCCATCCGCTGGCCAACTACAATCTCGGTCTGCTCTTCCTCAAGGGAGACGGCAAGCCGCAGAACGAGTACCGCGCGGCCATGCACATCGGCTATGCGGCCGAGAAGGGCATCGCCGTGGCGCAGTACGACATGGCCGGTCTCTACCAGAACGGCTCCGGGGTGAAGCCCAACGCCCTCGACGCGGCGCGCTGGCTTTCCAAGGCTGCCGAGCAGGGCATGGCGGAAGCGCAGTTCGACTACGCCGTCGTACTTTTGCGTGGCCTCGGCCTCACCAAGGATGAGCCCAAGGCCATCCCCTACTTGCGCGCCGCCGCGCAAAAGGGTCTGGCGTCCGCGCAGAACCGCCTCGCCTACGTCTATGCCGAGGGTGTCGGCGTCAAGAAAAGCCCGCAGGAGGCGGCCAAATGGCGCCTCATCGCGCAGGCCGGCGGACTCAAGGATGCCGCGTTCGATGCCGTCGTCGCCAAGATGCCCAAGCAGCAGCAGCTCGCGGCTCAGCAGGCGGCCAGCGAGTGGCGGGAGAAGGCGGGTCTTTTCTAGAAAAGCGGTCGATCGCGCCTTGCCAGCGCGCCTGTCTGGCGTTAGTCGGGGCGCCTTGCGCCGCGTGCGAGGCGCCAAAAGGATTCCGGCCCCATGCCCGCCTCAGCGCTTATGAACGTGATGATCGGCGCCGCCCGCAAGGCTGGCCGCAGCCTCGCCCGCGACTTCGGCGAGGTGGAGCAGTTGCAGGTTTCCGTGAAGGGGCCCGGCAATTTCGTCTCGGCGGCCGACCACAAGGCCGAGGACATCATCTACCGCGAGCTGGCCAAGGCGCGCCCCGGCTACTCGTTCCTCATGGAGGAGCGCGGCGAAGTCGTCGGCGACGACCAGACGCATCGTTGGATTGTCGACCCGCTCGACGGCACCACCAACTTTCTGCACGGCGTTCCGCTGTTCGCCATCTCGATCGGCTTGGAACGCGAGGGTCAGATCGTTGCCGGCGTCGTCTACAATCCGATCTCCGATGAGTTGTTCACCGCCGAGAAGGGCAAGGGGGCGTATCTCAACGATCGCCGCCGCCTGCGCGTCGCCGTGCGCAAGAACCTGTCCGATGCGCTCGTCACCACCGGCATTCCCCACCTCGGCCGCCCCGGCCACGTACCGTTCGTTCGCGAAATCAAAGAGGTGATCAAGCACGTCGCAGGCGTGCGCCGCACCGGCTCGGCCGCGCTCGATCTCGCCTGGGTCGCTGCCGGCCGCTTCGATGCTTACTGGGAGCGGGGCATCAAGCCCTGGGACATGGCCGGGGGGATCGTCCTTGTGCGAGAGGCGGGCGGCATCGTCACCGACCTTTCCGGGGGCACCGGGATGTTCGCCAAGTCTGAGGTGCTTGCCACCAACAGCGCGCTGCAGAAGGAGTTCCTTCCCCTGCTGGCGGGCACCTGAGGCCCGGCGGGCACGATCTTGCCCCGTTTGTGCTGTCACTGGCTTCGGGTAATGTCACCTGCTGAATAAAGGCGGCGGGCAGCGGAGCTCATTGATGGCGAGAAGACGACAGAGCGACCCTGCCGGGGTGCTGGGCCATAGGACGCTGACGCCGCCGGGCGTCTTCCTCATCCGCATGTTGATCTTCCTCACCCTCGTCGCCTTCCTGGCGGCCATCCTGCACAAGCAGTTGATCGACAGCTTCATGAACAATCCGGGCCTCAACGGGCTCATCGTCGGTGTGCTGGCGCTCGGCGTCCTCTATTCCTTCCGGCAGGTGACGCGGCTCTATCCGGAGATCCGCTGGATCAACGCCTTCCGCATCGCCGATCCGGGCCTTGCCATATCGCATCAGCCGGTGCTGCTGGCACCGATGGCGGCGATGCTGCGCGACCGCACGGGCGTGCTGTCACTTTCCACCGCGTCGCTGCGCTCGATCATGGACTCCATCGGCTCGCGCCTCGATGAGGCGCGCGACACCGGCCGCTACATGGTCGGCCTCTTGGTGTTCCTCGGCCTGCTCGGCACCTTCTGGGGCTTGCTCGAGACCATCCAGTCGGTCGGCGGCGCCATCAACTCCATCAACACCGGCGACACCAGCAACGTCACCATGTTCTCAGACTTGAAGGCCGGCCTCGCCGCCCCACTGAAGGGCATGGGCACGGCATTCTCGTCCTCGCTGCTCGGCCTCGCCGGCTCGCTCATCCTCGGCTTCCTGGAGCTGCAGGCGGGCCATGCGCACAACCGATTCTACAACGAGCTCGAGGAATGGCTGTCGGGGATCACCGAGCTGACCCCCGGTAGCAACGTGTCGGGCGATCAGATCAATCGGCAGCTTTCGAGCGCCATCCTGCACATGCAGCGCGCCGTCGAGGATCTGTCGACGCGCCTTGCCGATCAATCAATGGCGGGCGCCATCGTCGGCCATGGCGGCGGCGACGAGCAGCTTCGCGAGCTCGCGCGCGGCGTCAATCAGCTCGTCACCCAGATGCGTGCCGAGCAGAAGGTCGTACGCGAATGGGTGGATGAGCAGGCCTCGCAACATTCGGAGGTGGCGAGCGCGCTGAAGGAGCTCGCAACCAACATGCGGCGCAAGGGATAACGCATGGCGGGTGGACGCTCGCGTCGGCACAGCGGCGACTACGGCTTGTTCTGGCCGGGTTACGTCGACGTGTTGTCGACGCTGCTGCTCGTCGTCACCTTCATGATGTCGATTTTCATGCTGGCGCAGTATTTCGCCAGCCAGGAAGCGAGCGGCAAGGACACGGCGCTCAAACAGCTCACCCTGCAGATCAACGAGCTCACCAATCTATTGTCGCTCGAGAAGGGGAAGAGCAAGTCGACGGCCGACGACCTTGCCGCCATGCAGGCGACGCTGTCGACCCTGCGCGAGGAGAATGCCAAGTTGTCGGGCTCGGCTCTCTCCGGCGACGAAGCCGCCAAGACCGCGGAGGCGCGCATTTCCGGTCTCACCTCCGATTTGGAGAACCAGAAGAAGGTCTCCGACGAGGCGCTGGCGAAGGTCGACATACTCAACCAGCAGCTTCTGTCGCTGCGCCGCCAGATCGCCGCGCTCAACGACGCGCTGCAGGCCTCCGAGAAGAAGGACGCGGAGAGCCAGACGCGCATCAAGGATCTCGGCTCGCGCCTCAACGCCGCGCTCGCCCGCCAGGTGCAGGAGCTGCAGCGTTACCGCTCGGACTTCTTCGGCCGGTTGCGCGAGCTCCTGAAGAACCGCAAGGACATCCGCGTCGTCGGCGACCGCTTCGTGTTCGAATCGGAGGTGCTGTTCCCGTCCGGCTCGAACCAACTGACGCCCGAGGGCCTCGTTGCCATGGATCAGCTCGCCGCCGCAATCATCGAGCTCGAGAAGGAGATCCCCAAGGAGATCGACTGGGCCTTGCAGGTCGACGGCCATACCGACATCCGCCCGATCGCCAGCCCGACGTTCCCGTCGAATTGGGATCTGTCGACGGCGCGCGCCATCTCCGTGGTGCGCTATCTCATCAGCCGCGGCGTCTCCCCGCAGCGGCTGGTCGCGGCCGGATACGGCGAGTTCCGGCCGCTCGAGCAAGGCATCGATGAAGCCAGCCTGCGGCGCAACCGCCGCATCGAGTTGAAGCTCACCAACCGCTAGGCGCGCCTACGCGTTACGGCCCGGGTGCTGTCCCTGCCGGTGGAGGCCCGACGGGCGTCGGGCTTACCTGCTCGCGCTCTCGCTTCAGATCGGCAAGCGCCTGGTTGAGCTTCTTCTGCGTCGCCGCAAGCTGCGCCTTGAGAGTGGCCACCTCGCGCTGCACCGCTTCCTTGGCGGACGCCTCGGTTGCCGCCGCGCCGGCCACCGCCGCATCGCGCGCACGCTCCAACTCGCCGGTTTTCTGCTGCAGATCGCCGACCTGCTTTTGCAGATCGCCGATCTGCGCCGTGGCGGCCTCGGTGTTGGCGCGCGACTGCTTCAGCGCGCCGTCGACCTCGTCGCGCGATTTATTGGCCTGATCGACTTGACGCGTCAGGTCGGCGACGTTTGCCTTCAGCCGATCGCGCTGCTGCGACAAGTCGAGACGCGCAGTCTCGCCCTCGAGGTAAAGCTGGCGGGCCGACAGCGCCGTATAGCCGGAATAGACGGTGAGGCCGCCGAGCGCGACGACCAATATCCACACCCACAGCGGGGCCGGGGCGGCCATGGGCGGCTCCGGCGCCAGCGGCGATTCGTAATCGGGTTCCATCGTCAAGATCCCCTCCAACGTGTTGTCGGCGTTCGGCGAGGAGTACGCCGCTTCCTCCCCCGTAGTTCCCCTCCGAGGCGGTCAGCAATGCCGCTGATTTCGGCTATTCGGCGGCCTCGGCGACAAACTGCATCTCGGCCAGCCGCGCATATAGCCCGCTGCGGGCGATGAGCTCGGCGTGGGTGCCTTCCTCGACGATGCGTCCCTTGTCCATGACGAGGATGCGGTTGGCCTTTTGGACGGTTGCCAGGTGATGCGCAATGACCAGCGTCGTGCGCCCCACCATCAGCCGCTCGAGGGCGCGCTGCACGAGGGCCTCGCTCTCTGAATCGAGCGCGCTGGTCGCCTCGTCGAGCAGCAGGATCGGCGCATCCTTGAGGACGGCGCGGGCGATGGCGATGCGCTGGCGCTGGCCGCCGGAGAGGGAGATGCCGCGCTCACCGAGCCGCGTATCATAGCCGTCCGGCAGGGCGCGAATGAACTCGTCGGCCTGCGCTGCGGCCGCGGCGCGGCGCACGGCTTCGAGATCCGCGTCGGGACTGCCGTAGCGGATGTTGTCGGCAATCGTCCCGGCAAACAGCGCCACGTCCTGCGGGACGAGCGCCATGCGTGCCCTGAGCTGATCGAGGGCGGCGTCACAGGCGCGCACGCCGTCGACGCGAACCTCGCCCGCCTGCGGATCGAAGAAGCGTAGCAGCAGATTGAAAATCGTGCTCTTGCCGGCGCCGGACGGTCCGACGATGGCGATGGTTTCGCCGGGTGCTGCGCGGAACGAGATGCCGTTGAGCGTGGGCAGCTTCGGCCGCCCCGGGTAGGCAAAGCGTACGTCGTCGAACTCGACCTCGCCGCGGGCAGGGATGGGCAGGGCGAGGGGAAATGCCGGCGACTTGATCTCCGGCTCGACGGCCAGCAATTCGGTGAGGCGTTCGGCGGCGCCCGCCGCCTGGCTGACCTCGCCCCAGATTTCCGAGACCTGCGCGAAGGCGGCGCCGGCGAAAACCGCGTAGAGCACGAACTGGCTCAAGCGGCCGACGGTCATGCTGCCGTCGATGACGGCGGCGGCGCCGAACCACAGCACGCCGGTGATGCTGGCGACGACGAGGAACATGGCGAGCGCCGTGAGCACCGCGCGCGCCCGCATGCGCTCCTTGGCGGCATCGAAGGCGACCTCGACGTCGCGACGGTACTGGTCGGAGGCGACCCTCTCGTGCGCGAACGCCTGCATGGTGCGCGAGGCAGCGAGGTTTTCTGCGGCGTAGGCGGAGGCTTGCGCCAGTGTATCTTGCGCGCGGCGCGACAGGCGGCGCACGGAGCGCCCGAAGGCGATGAGTGGCAGCACCGTGAGCGGGATGGCGAGCAGCACCAGCAGCGTGAGGTTCGCGCTGGTGACGAACATCATGACCAGAGCGCCGATGAGCATGATCAAGCTGCGCAACGCCTGCGAGAGCGAGGATCCGGCGATCGCCTTGATCTGCGTCGTGTCGGCGGTGAGGCGGCTCATCAACTCGCCGGAATGCGTGCGCTCGAAGAATGCCGGGCCGAGATCGGCGACGTGGCGAAAAACATCCGAGCGTAGGTCGGCGACGACACGCTCGCCCAGCCAGTTGACGTAGTAGAAGCGCGCGGCGCTGGCGAGGGCGAGGGCGAGCCCGATGACGATCAGCATCGCGAAGTATTTGTCGATGAAGACGCCGTCGTGCGTGCCAAAGCCGAGGTCGATCACGCGCCGCACGGCCATCGGAATGACGAGCATCGCCAGCGCCGAGACGACAAGCGCGACGCCCGCGAGTGCCAACTGCAGCTTGTAACGCAAAAGATAGGGCCGCAACGCCAGCAAGGGCCGCAGCTCGGTGCGCGGCTCCTCGCCCTGGTCGCTCTCCCTATGCGCGGGGTTGGCCCCGTCCGATTGGGTGGTGCTGTGGCGGCTCAAAACAGTGCTCTTTTATCGGCCCGGGCGGCCGCTCGATCATTGCCAGGGACCATGCCTGACGGGGTGCGGCCACTCAAGTGGCATCGAGACGCGCCGCCCGCCGAGCGGGAAGCTTGTGCCGCTGCCGCATCTCGACTATAGAGGCCGCTCCGAATGCCAATTTGCCCGGCTGGACAGGCTTTTCGCCAGAGGGCGAGCTATTGCGAGCGCACCCATGAAGAACGATCCCGATCTCCACCCCGACTACCACCAGATCAAGGTCAAGATGACCGACGGCACCGAGTTCATCACCTATTCCACCTATGGCAAGGAAGGTGACGAGCTGCACCTCGACATCGACCCCACCTCGCATCCGGCGTGGACGGGCGGCGATCAGCGGCTGATGGACCGCGGCGGGCGTCTGTCGCGCTTCAAGAAGAAGTTCGAAGGCATGTTCTGAGCCACGCGCTCATTTTTGCCAGAACATCCTCGAAGCAGACCATCCAAAGAAAAGCCCGGCTCAATGGCCGGGCTTTTTGCTGTCAGCATTCGTTAACGCCGTTCGGTCTAACGCCCGAAGGCGACACGCAGTCGATCGAGCTGCGAGCCGACCGGGTTGGCGTGCACCGGCTGCGAGCCGGCGTTGACGTCATCCGACTTGATGCTCATGGCGCGGTCGAGCTGGATGATGCGATCCTGCAGCGCGTAGCTCTCGCCGACCAGCGTACGCAGCCCCTCGGGGAGCTCGCCGAAACCGGTGACGTGCGACGAGCGCGACGGCGCCTGCAGTGCGACGCCCTTGCGCTTCTTCTGCGCTTCCGTCTCGCTGATGTCGCCCTCTTTGAGAGCGCGGCGGATGAGGAGCCAGGACGCCATGTCGAGGAGACGCGTCGTTAGACGCATGCTCTCGGAGGCGTAGAGGACATTGACGGCGGCGGGAAGGCGTTTGGCTTCGACGCGGCCGGGGCCTTCGAGGTAAGCGGCGGTGCGCTCGACGAGCGCCATGCCCTGCTTGAAGACGCCATCGAACTGAGCGGACGCCTGGAAACGCTCACCGAAGGAGATGGTGACGTTCCGAGCCGTAAGGCCGGACTCAGCACGCGATACGTTGCTCATGACTAGATTTGACACACTCACTCACCTGCAGCTTATCAATAACACGCACTCATCCTGCCAAGCCATAGTTAACAACATGACCAAAAGCGGGACGATCGACACCGGGTTCCGCACACACTTGGGGATATGCAAAAAAAGAGCCGCTTTGCAGCGGCTCTGAAGTCAACAGGGAGGCGTCAAACAGAGCGGCCGTGCCGCTCGGGATCCAGATGACTGGATAACCAGATGTTAGCGGCCTAACCCTAACAAAAGGTAAAAGGCTAACGGCTGCTAAGCATGACAACGATTACGTTTGTGCATGAACTGCGTGATCTGCGCGGCGACTGCGGGTAACTGCACGTTCACCAAGCGATTGCCGCGTCGATAATCACTTTTTGAAGAGCGCGCTCGCCGCCTGCTCGTGCTTGCGCTTGGCCTCGAGCTCGACCTTGACGCGCTCGATCTCGCGCTCGAAGTCGGCGATACGCGCTTCCAGTTCGGCGACGGACAGCGTGGCCAGGCTGTCGCCGACGGCGGCGTTGGTCTTCGGCTTCTTCGGCGCGATCTCGTCCCAGTCCATGGCCGGCTCCGGCATCGTTCACGGCTGTCGCCGAATGTGCGCCAACGCGCCGCTGCCGACAACCGCCCGTGCATGCATGGTCGCTTGTCTCGGCTGCGCGCGTCGGGCATCAGGGCGAATGAGCAATCGAGGACGCACGATGACCGAAGTTCCCGCCACCATGACCGCCATCGCCATCGTCGGCAAAGGCGGCCCCGACGTGCTGCAGTCGACGACCGTGCCGGTGCCGCAGCCGGGCCGCGGGCAGGTGCTGATCAAGGTGGCTGCCGCCGGCGTCAATCGTCCGGATGTGACGCAGCGGTTGGGGCTCTACCCGGCGCCGAAAGGCCATTCCGACATCCCCGGTCTCGAGGTCTCCGGCACCATCGCTGCCGTCGGCGCGGAGACGCACCGCTTCAAGGTGGGCGACAAGGTCATGGCGTTGGTCAATGGCGGGGGCTACGCGGAGTATTGCCTCGCCGACGAAGCCTGCTGTCTGCCGATCCCCGGCGGCATCTCGATGGTCGAGGCGGCTGCCATCCCCGAGGGCTTCTTCACCGTCTGGCACAACGTCTTCGAGCGCGGTGGCCTCAAGCCGGGCGAATGGTTCCTCATGCACGGAGGCACCAGCGGCATCGGCGTCGCCGCCATCCAGCTCGCTGCGGCCCATGGCGCCAAGGTCATCACCACAGTCGGCTCGCCCGAGAAAGTCGTCGCCTGCCTTGAGCTGGGTGCCACCCGCGCCGTCGACTACAAAACCGAGGACTTCGCCGAAGTCGTGAAAGCGGAAACGGCCGGCCGCGGTGTTGACGTCATTCTCGACATCGTCGGCGGCGACTACATCGAGCGCAACATTCGCTCGCTCGCCGAAGACGGCCGCCTCGTCAACATCGCCTATCAGTCGGGCTCGAAAGTCACGATCGACATGATGCGCGTCATGCTCAAGCGGCTGACGATCACCGGCTCGACCCTGCGCATCCGATCGGCAGAGGTGAAGGCGGGGATCGCCCGCGCCGTCGAGGAAAAGGTGCTCCCGCTGATCGCCGACAAGCGCGTGAAGGTGATCGTCGATGCAACATTTCCCCTCAACGAGGCGCCGGCGGCCCACGCCCGCATCGATGCCGCCCACGTCGGCAAGATCGTCTTGACGGTTTAGGCTTATCTTCCCGCGTCTAAGGCCCATCAGGGCCGGCCGGGGGGCTGCCATCAAATTGACAATACGGGGTTTTCTTCTCTCCCCTGCCCGCGCTCGGGGTGAGCTGGGAAAGGCCGCAATTGCCGGGAAGTATGCGCGCGTGAGCGTGCGGGTGGGTCATTTCATGCGTCAGTTCCTGGGCACTCTTGTTTTCGCTGTCGCGGCCATCATGGCCGCGTCGGCTGCGGGCGACGCCGTCGCCGCCAAGAAGAAGCAGCCGCCGCCCCCGCCGTTCTCGCGGCCAGAGATCATCCTGTCGTGGATCAACGACTACCGCCACAACCCCACACCCGAGCGCCTGCCCGATGCCTTCAAGGCGATGCGCGAGGGAGGTCAGTTCAAAGAGGTGGAGCAGGCGGGCATCTACGTCGGCTTCATCGCCGGCGTCCTCGGCGCCAACCCCGAAACCGCCGAGAAGCTCGTCACGGCGATGTTCCCCATGCCGCCGCCCGATCAAGTCGTGGTGGTCAAGGCCATTGCCTATTCCGGGCTCGCCGACTGGAAGGATTTGCTCGGCAGGTTCGTCGAGCGCATGCCGGCCCGCAAGGTGATCATCGAGCGCTACCTGTACGGCAAGCTCCCCGTGCTGCGCGACTTGCCGCTCGACAGCCCGATGGGTGTCGACGCTAACTGGGGCTACTACTTCGCCACCGGTTCTTCCGAACCCATCCAGCGCCTTGTACGCACGCTGGCCTGGTCGCGCGAGAAGAACAATGTCGAGAGGCTCACCATCGGCTCAATGGTGAAGTGGACCCTGGCGCAGAACGCCTCCAAGGACCACGATCTGCTCAGCTACCTGAAGACGTCGCTGCCGCATCAGCCCGACCCGGTGGCGAAGCCCCTGGAAGAAGTTATCGAAGGCGCCGAGACGTTCGAGCTGGCGCAGATCCGCAAGGACGCGCTTGCCTCCATCGAGGAGCTGAAAGTCAAAGGCTCGGAGAACTCCCGCAACATCTCGTGGTGGGGACAGGCGGGCCAGACCGTGTTCGCGCTGGGCTGCGTAGCCGCCGGCGTCATGGGCCAGGTCTACATGGGCGTGCCGTGCGTCGTCGGCGGCGCCCTGTCGAACGTCGCCCTCAAGTATCTGACCCCGGCCGAGTAACCACGTCGCCGCAAGGGGAGTGCCAGCGGCGGCGTGGGCGGGCGGCTGTCATCAACGTGTCACGAGAATCCGCTGATAAAACTGCGCAATAATCTATTGCGCAAGGTAGCTGATGAACGAGATCGCTTGGGGCTGCGGACTGTTCGCCTGCCTCGCCACGCTGCTGCACTTCGCCAGCGCATCGCTGGCCGCCTACCGCTCCCGCCGCGGCGCCGATGATCCTTCCGTCCGCAGCGCGCCGCCTTCCAGCCTTCCGCCCATCAGCGTGCTGCGGCCGGTGCGCGGCCTCGACCCCTACGACGAGCTGACGCTACGCTCCGGCTTCGAGCTCGCCTACGAGCGCTATGAGTTAATCCTGTGCTGCGATGACGCCGACGATGCGCATCGTGCCGGTGATCCGCCGCCTCATCGCCGAGTATCCGCACGTCGACGCCAAGCTGCTCGTCGGCCGCGATACGCTCACGTCCAACCCCAAGCTGAACAATCTCATCAAGGGCTGGCGCCGAGCCTCGCATGCCTGGGTGGTGATGGCCGACAGCAACGTGCTGATGCCGCGCGACTACCTGCAACGACTGTTAGCCGGCTGGCGCGCCGACACCGGACTGCTGTGCGCCCCGCCCATCGGCTGCCTGCCAAACGGCTTCTGGGCCGAGGTGGAGTGCGCCTTCCTCAACACCTATCAGGCGCGCTGGCAGTATGCCGCCGACACCGTCGGTCTCGGCTTCGCTCAGGGCAAGACGATGCTGTGGCGCCGCTCCGATCTCGAGCGTGCCGGCGGCATCCGCGCCCTCGGTGCCGAAATTGCCGAGGACGCGGCGGCGACCAAGGTGGTGCGTCGCGCCGGCAAACGCGTGCGTCTCGTCGATCGTGCTTTCGGCCAGCCGCTGGGAGTGCGCAGCGCTGCACAGATCTGGTCGCGGCAGGTGCGCTGGGCGAAGTTGCGCCGCGCCACCTTCCCTGTGTTTTTCCTCCCCGAGGTGCTCTCGGGCGCCTGCGCGCCGCTACTGGCGGCCGTCTACGCGGCGGAGGCAATGGACGTGTCGGGTGTCGGCGTCGTCGCCGCGCTCGGCGCCGTGTGGTACGGGTGCGAGGCGATGCTGGCGCGCACCGCCGGCTGGCACCTGAGCACGCTGTCGCCGCTCGCCTGGATAGCGCGCGATCTGATGCTGCCGGTGCTGTGGGTGCAGGCGTGGCTGGGCAATTCGTTCAGCTGGCGCGGCAACGACATGCATCTCGCCGACGCTGTCGCGAGTAGCTGACGCAGCGGGCTTGTGGCCGGCGCCGCCCCCTCCGGTGCGCCGCGGACGGCACGCCGGAGAGAGGCGGTCCCCGTCTAGCCTGCGCTTGCACCCTCGCCAGTGGGCGCCGCCGCACGTGGGCAGAGCTCCCTGGCCTTTGCAAACGCGGCATTCTTGTTGGCGAACTCGCCGACGCTCGAGCCGCCTGGCGCATGTGCCTTGAGGTAGCTGTCGAGCATCGACTTCTCGAAGCCGTCCAGCACGGTCAGCACCGTGAAGCTCACATCGGCGTCTGCCGCCGAACGCACCAGAAGTATTTTCTTGCCGCCATAGCTGGCGGTGGTCACCGGACAGCTGCCGGGAGCGGCGACTTTCGGTGCGGTGGTCGGCGTGGGAAGCGCGCTGCTCATGCCCGCCGCGAAGGAGAAGGCACGCGGCGTCTCGTTCGCCGCGGCGGCTACTTGAGCGGGGGCTGCAGTCGCTGCCGCTTCGGCGGCCGGATCTTCGCCCGTCTGAATGATCTGCTCGGCGACTACCGGCGCGGCGGGAGCGTACGGCTTGCGCTCCGGCATCGCCGACGCCGCAGATGCAGCAACCGCTTCGGGTTCGGGCGCGACGGCGCCGCTCGTCACCGCCGCAGGGGGCGCATCGGCAGCCGACCAAATCGTGCGCACCGGGGCGCGCTCCGTCGCGGCAGCGGTTTCGCTGTCCGCTTGCGCCGGGCCACCGAGATTGGCAGCCGGCGCCAGCTTCTTAACGACGGCGACGCGCTTCACCGGACTGGCAGGTGCCGGCTCGGCGTCCTCGGCGCGATCGGCACCGTTGCAAAACTGCTGGCGGAAATTGTTCGCCACCCATTCGATCGAGGCGCCGTAATGCTTGTCGGCGGCCCAGCGACGCGCCAGATCGGCGAAGGTGGTGCGTCCCTTCTTGCTCGCCATGGTGACGAGGATGTCGTCCTGCTTCAAGCGCGTGCGGGCGCCGACCGGCTCGTCGATGCGCTCGCCGGAATAGACGACGAGGTGCTGGATCTGCGCCAAGACGCCGGTGTTGACGTCCGGATAGCTGTCGCCCGGCACGCCGCCCCCGGTGGTGCCAAGGCCGGCAAAGTTGTTCTGCTTCGGATTGACGTCACCCCAGCGGCCGTTGCCGCTGCGGTAGGTGAGGAAGTTGGTCTCTACCGCCATCTGGAAGAAGGCATAGTCCCACCGCACGCGCCAGATTTCGCCGTGGCGCTTGTAGGCGGTGGCGATGTCGGCAAAGCGCGGGTCCAGATCTGAGTTGCGCGTCTTGATGAAGGACATTAGGCGCTTGGGCGTCACGCAGCGCGGCACGCTGTTGCCGGCGTCGGTGCGGATCTTCGGCGACGCCGCGTGCGCTACGCCGACTGCAAGGCCGAGCGTCAATGCTGCGACGGCAATGCGGCCAACGCTAAAGCTCGCAGACGAAACTGGTCCGTTCGCCGTCAATGGGGTCACCATGGCGTCTCTACGTACTCGCTACTGACGGCTGCTGGAGGCGCGTCGGCGTTTCGCGTTACCGAATGAGAGGGCGCGGTCTTGCCACCGCGCCCGCTCGCGGCTCAGCCCTCAGGGCAGAGCTCGAAGGCTTTGTTGAGTGCCTTGTTCTGCGTGGGGAACGAGCCGACCTTCTCGCCGCCCTTGGCGTAGGCGGCGATGTAGGCGTCGACCTCACGCTTCTCGTTCGTCTCGGTGACGTCGAGGACAGTGTAGTTCACGGTGCCGGTGCTCGGTGGCGTTGGCCTTGATGATCACGGCGCGCTGGCCGCCATAGCTGGCCGTCCACACTTTGCACTTGGAGCCGCCCTTGGCCGGCGGAACCTTCAACTGCGTCGCGGCGCTGCCGATCGAGGCTGTCTGCACCTGGGCGCCCTTGGTGTCGGCTTTCGCGTCGGCCTTGGCGACCGCCGGCTTGGCTTCCGTCTTCGACTTGGCTTTCGTATCGGTCTTCGCCGCCGGAGCCTTGGTCTCCGGGCTCGCCTCGGCCGTGGCCGGCGCGGCTTCCGGCTGCTTGGCATTGAGCAGCGTCACGGGCGGGGAATCTTCCGCAGCGGCCGGCGGCGTCTCCGTGGCAGCCGTCTTGGTGACGGAGCCGATCATCCCGGCGCCGAGCGCCTTGAGGGGTGGATTCTCCTTGCGCTCTTCCTCGATGCGCTGCTTGGCGACGTCGGCGCCCTTCTGCGTCGGCAGGGCCACCGGCTGCTCCTCGGCGGCGGGCTCGACGACGGCTGCGACCTCGGTCTCCGCCTTGGCCTTCTTGGCTTTGGCTGTCGCCTTGGTCGCCGGCGGCTGGCGTCCCTCACGGGCTTCCTGCACGAGTTCAGGTTTCGGATCGTCGGCGTTGCAGAACTGATTGTAGAATTCGTCGCTGATGGTCGACACGTCGCGCCCATAGTTGCGCGAGGTCGGCGCCCACTGCTTGGCGACGAGCGTGAAGGTCATCGGACCCTCGATCGATTTCTGCCAAGCGGTGAGAACGCCCCACTCCTGCACCTTGCGGGTGCGCTCGGCCACCGGATCGTCGATGTGGTCGCCGGCATACATCAGGAGATGCTGGAGGTGGGCTTTGACGCCGGTCGACACGTCGCCGAAGCTTTCGCCGCGCGCCCCGCCGCCGGAGGCGCCGAGACCGGCGAAGTTGTTCTGCGCTGGCTTGACGTCACCGCCGAAGCGCAGGCCGCCCGTTTCGAGGATCATCTGGAAGAAAGCGATATCCCAGCGGATGCCGAGCGCCTCGCCGTGCCGCATGTACTGCGTAGCGACGCCTTCGAAGCGGGGATCGAGCCGCGGGTTGCGCGTCTGCAAGTACGCCGTGAGGCGGCCTGGCGTGGCGCACTCGGGGACTTGGTTGCTGGCGGAGACTTTGACTTGCGGAAGTTCGGCCGCGAGGAGCGATGTGCTGAATGCGGCGGCAAGAGCAATCGGGAGAAATGCTCCAAGGAGGCGCTTCATGAGACCACCCGTCTAAAACGCGGCGCTACGTTGCTTGAGCGCCCGACGAAACCACCAAACGTTCTTAAAGGCTTAACGTTAATGGGTGGTTTACGAATTGTCGAACTCTCGAAATTCGAGAAAGCCGCACCAATGGGGCGCCAGTTGGGGCGAGGCGGAGCGGAATTGTGGCGGTGAGCATTACCGCCGACGCGGTAAATGCGGGCGCCGCCGCTGCCCGGCTCAGGCGAGGTGCTGTCCGCCGTCGAGGGCGATCATCTGGCCGGTCATCGAGGGCGTCGCCAGGATGAAGCGCACCGCCGCGGCGATCTCCGGCAGTGATGGCCCGCGCTGTAGCGGCGTGGTCAAGGTCTCGGCGGCGAAATCGGCCTGGGTCTGGTGCACGCTCTGCAGCACCGGACCGGGCCCGATGGCGTTGACGCGCACGCGCGGCGCCATCGCCTGCGCCAACGTCTGCGTCGCGGTCCACAGGCCGGCTTTGGAGATCGTGTACGAGAAGAAGTCGGGCGTCGGCCGCCATACCCGTTGATCGATGATGTTGATCACGTTGCCTTCTACGCCCTCCGGCAGGTTGGCGTACAGCGCTTGCGCCAGGAACACCGGCGCCTTCAAATTGATATCGAGGTGCGTGTCCCAACCTTCCGGCGTCACCGAGCCGATGGTGTCGAGGAAAAATTCCGAGGCGTTGTTGACGAGGCAGGTGACTGTTCCGAGCGCGCCGGCGCAACGCGCGATGAGCGATTGCACATCGCCGAGGTCGGCGAGGTTGGCGGAGACCGCGGCCGCGGCCCCGCCCGTCCGTTGGATCTCGGCGGCGAGGGCCTCCGCTTCATCCCTGGAATTGCGATAGTGGATGGCGACCCGCCACCCGTGCGCGGCGAGGTCGAGGGCGATGGCGCGACCGATGCGGCGCGCTGAGCCGGTGATCAGGGCTGTCTGGGGGGCGAACGGCATGCGCAGCGAAGATTGCAGCTCCGCCGGCCCTTAGCCAGGGCCGCCAGCACGCGCCGCCAACTCGCATGTGTATGGCGTGCGTGCATCACCGGGGGCGGCGGACAACCTCCGCGGGCTGCTCGGAATTTGAGCATGAGTCCGCCGATGCGCTTTGCGGTTGCGATTCGTGCCCGCACGGCAAGCTATTTTTGGCCAATAACTAGTCACAAAGCGCCGGACGTTGCTCTGCGGATACACGGTTGCAGTTGAGGCCATGCGCGACGGTGATTTGGCTTGTAGCAAGCCCCGTTTACGCTTTTTCTACGATCCAGAAGCGTGCGAGTAGCCGTGCAGTCGGCAAGGACGAGTTCGCGCTTTAGTGGTCTGTAGTGTACGGGGGTAAGTTCCATCATGGCCGAGTCTCGTAAAGTAACTAAGCTTTTTGGCGCAGCGGGTGCTGCGCTTCTGGCGCTCTCCGGCGCCGCTCTCGCCGACGGGTACGAAGGCAGCATCAAGGATGCGCCGGCCGACGAAGGCCGCAAGTTCACGTATTCGTTCGCCATCACGGGAACGTCGGATTACGTGTTCCGCGGCATCTCGCAGACCGACAACGATCCGACCATCCAGGGCGCGATCAACGTCGGCTACGGCATCTTCTACGCCGGCGTCTGGGCCTCGGGCCTCGACTTCGACTTCATCGGCAACGACGCCGCAGATCGAAGTCGACTGGTACGCCGGCATCAAGCCGACCTGGGGTCCGCTGACGTTCGACTTCGGCGTCATCTACTACACCTATCCCGGGCAGCGATTACGGCATCCGGCGATCGGTGCGACCTCGACGTACGTCGAGTACAAGGCTGGCGTCAGCGGCTCGCCCTTCACCAACGCCACGTTGGGCGCCACGGTTTACTACTCCGACGACAGCTTCGGCTCGACTGGCGAAGTTTGGACCGTCGAAGGCACCGCTCGCCTACACGTTCCATACGATCGGTCCCTTCACGCCGACCATCAGCGGCGTGCTTGGCCACGTCGAGAGCGAAGATCCGGCCTACTTCGCCTTCAACGGCTTCGACAGCTACACCTACTGGAACGCTGGCGTTGCGCTAGTGGTCGAAAAGCTGACCTTCGACTTCCGCTACTGGGACACCGACGGCGGCGGACGCAGCTCGCGACTCTGCCTCGGCGTTAGCTGCATCAGCGGCTACTGCGACGAGCGGTTCGTGTTCTCCGCCACGGTCGCCCTGCCCTAAGCAGATCGGCGGAGCCAACTACACGCCAACGGGGCCGAGAAATCGGCCCCGTTTTGCGTCATTTGCCTAATTTCTGATCAGCTATAATGCTTGGATTCCAACGCAAAGTTGCTCTCGCGCAACGCCCAGCCAGTCAGCATGGCTTGGATAACCTGATTACATCTTGTGAACATCGGTGAATTAAGGCGTTCCTGATCTACGCCGTGGATTCCCGTAACGCGCACCGCGGATGCGATTTTGGCGGTTGGGCGCGTTCTTGCCCTCGAAAGCAAGAGGGAATCTTCGTCTCATGACTCACACTTCAAAGCTTGCTGCCCTGTGCGGGGCGGTAGGACTAGCGCTCATCGCGATCTCCGGCACCGCCGCCGCCGACGGGTACGAGGTTGCTGCCCCCGCGCCGCCGACGAGGGCCGCAAGTTCGCTTACTCCTTCAACCTCGGCGTCGTTTCGGACTACGTCTTCCGCGGCATCTCGCAGAACGACAACGATCCGACCACTGCAGGGCGGCGTCGATCTCAGCTACGGCATCCTCTACGCCGGCGTCTGGGCGTCGGGCATCAACTTCGACGCCATCGTCAACGACGCCGATCTCGAGGTTGACTGGTACGGCGGCATCAAGCCGACGTGGGGCCCGGCCACCTTCGACTTCGGCGTCATCTACTACTCGTATCCGGGTGCCACCTACACCACGGTCCCGCCGTTCGGCATTCGACCCGAACTACGTCGAGCTCAAGGCTGGCGTCAGCGGCACCATCCACACGGATCTGGCCGTTGGCGCCATCGTCTACTGGTCGCCCGACTACTTCGCCCAGACCGGCAACGTGTGGACGTTCGAAGGCAACGCTGCCTACACCTTTCACAAGGTCGGCGTCTTCACCCCGGTTGTCTCCGGCGTTGTCGGCTACCAGACGGGTTCCGACGACTACTACGAAGCCTGGAATGGCTTCAGCGAATACTGGTACTACAACGCGGGTCTAGCGCTGACGGTCGAAAAACTGACGTTCGACTTCCGCTACTGGGGGACCGACGCCTCGAGCCCCGCGTCCGACCCATTCACCTGCATCAACGGTTACTGCGACTCGCGCTTCGTCTTCAGCGCCAAGGTCGTTCTTCCCTAGACTACCTCTCTCAGCTCAGTCGAACGATCGGGGCCGGGCAAATCGCTCGGCCCCGATTGTTTTGGGCAAGCGCGGCGAGTGCCTATTAACAAGTTGTTCAGATGTCGTGGCCTCGGCGCCACACAGGCACAGCAAGCCGAATGGGCTCCGCAAATCCGCCTAGTGCCGAATCGACTTCTCAGGCGTCCTGCTTGCTAGAGGCCGCGCTTGCGGCAGTTGTGATGGCGCGTTCATGCCAAACGGGGGATGGACCCAACATGACCGGGTTACGGAAATTCGCGTCGTTCTGCGGCGCAGTGGCAGTAGCGCTGCTGGCGAACTCGGCTGGCGCTCTGGCCGACGGCTACGAGGTCGCCGCTCCGGCGGCCGTCGATGAAGGCCGCAAGTTCACTTACTCCTTCAACATCGGCGGCACGTCGGACTACGTCTTCCGCGGCGTTTCGCAGTCTTCGAACGAGCCGGCGCTGCAGGGCGGCGCCGATATCGGCTGGGGCATCGTCTATGCCGGCGTGTGGGCTTCGATGGTCGACTTCGACGAAGCGCCCCGCCGCCAACGCGGAGGTCGACTGGTACGGCGGCATCAAGCCGACGTGGAACTCGCCATTCGGCACCATCAACTTCGACTTCGGCGCCATCTACTACACCTATCCCGGTTCCAATCCGGGCTTCGTTCCGGGCTTGGGCGACCCCAACTACTTCGAGCTGAAGGCCGGCTATAGCTGGTCGGCTCTGCACCCGAGCCTGGTCACCGGAACAACGGTCTACTGGTCGCCTGACTACGTCTTCGAAACCGGATCGGTGTGGACGATCGAAACGATGGCGGCTTGGACCGTCGGCAAGTTTGGCCCGCTCACTCCGGTGATCAATGGCGTCGTGGGCTGGCAAAAGGGCGATGCGAACGACGGGTACTTCGTCAACTTCAATCGGCACGGATGACGAATACTATTACTGGAACGCCGGCCTCAACCTGGCGGTCGAGAACATCTCCTTCGACTTCCGCTATTGGGATACCAACATCAACGACGACGCGTGCTGGTTTGATCTGCGGCAACGCCTGGCCTCTGCGAAGAGCGTTTCGTGTTCTCCGTCAAGGTCGTGGTCCCGTAAGCTCACCGCGACGATCGGAGACTTCAAAAGGCGATGCGCACGGCGCATCGCCTTTTTGATTCGCGCGCGACTCGCGCCGCATGAACGACTGTCACCTTACCGACACAGGCGTGTCACACGCCTCGGCTATCCGTACCCGTGCTTTTGAAGATTTGGCCACCGGCCGTCCCGCTGGCTCACCCGCGGGTGGCCTTGGTAGCCAAGACGCAGAGCACGCCAGACGCCCTCAAATGGCGTGCTCAGCGAGGCCAGGGGCCAGCTTCGCGGCGTCCGCCGGAGACCCGCTACCGGCGGTGGCGCGAGCTGGCCTCGTTTCCTTCCCCACCAGCGCTGATGCGCGGTGCGGCACGGGGCTTTTTCCCCAGTCGCGCAGGCGTCTCGCCTTGCAGGCCGCGGCTGATCGGCAGCATAAACCCTGAGCAGGCTGACTTGCGGGCGCGCCTTGATCATCACCATCGTCGGCATGATTGCTTTGACCCTGGCGGCGGCATTCTGGCTGGCCCGCCGCGGCGTCGCCAAACGCGTCGTGTTCGAATCGAGCCCCGACGGCCCTTGCGCCTTCGGTTGCGGCATGGCCTGGCTCGCTGTGCGCAGTGATGAGCCCGAGGCGGTGCTCGCCGCATTGCGCCTCGATGATCCGCGCCCTTGCAACTGGAACTCTGGCGTCGGCACCGCCTACGACGATTGGCTCGGCGCCAGCCACGTATTCGTTTCGCCCGCCGTGCGCGGCTGGACCTTCGTCGTCGGCCTACCGCTGCCGCATCCCGTCGGCCGCGGCTTTGTCGACAAATGCACGCCGATGCTCGTCGACCTCGGCGGCCGCTTCGAGGAGGTGCAGTACTTCTTCAGCTATCCGCCGATCGACTACTACGCCTGGGCGCGCGTGAAGGACGGCCGCCTGGTGCGCGCCTTTGCCGTCAGCGACGAGGGCATCGTTTGGAACAAGGGGCGCGCGACCAAAGAGGAGCGCGGCCTGGGCCTCAAGCTGTTCGAATTGCGCGGGGTGCGCGAACGCAAGGGGGACGCCGGCGGCGAGCTGATCCTGCATCCCACCGAGGATCACGTGATGCGCCTCGCTAGCCGCTGGAGCATCGATCCGACGACGCTCTACGAAGCTCATGCTAAGCCGGCCCTCGGCTACGTGGCACTGGCTCCGTCGGGCTGGCGTGCCGAACGCCTGCGCAAGGCGGCCTAGGGCGTCGACTGCCTGCGCGGTGTCAGCGCGTTTCGTTGCCGGCGATGAGCGGGAGATCGCCGCGGTCGCTTTCGCCTTCGAGACGCAGCGTCAGGCCGTCTGCAGGGCAGCGGCCCGCCAAGATCCGATTGGCGCTGCGGTCGAGCGCCAGGCTCGTGCAATGCGCCTGGTCGACGCGATGGATGGTCGGCAGGCTGCCGGTCTCGATCGGGTCGCCGGCATAGGCCTGACGGTGCTGCGGCGAAGCTTCGCCAGCCGGGCTGCGAGCCCTACTGGCGAAGAGGCTTGGCAAGCCAATAGCCTGGCAGCCAATCGCTCCGCCGACGATGCCGAGCGTCACCCACAAAGCAGCCCCGCGCCACGCCCGCTTGCCGCGCAGTTCTGCCGGAGGTGACCGCTCACTCGATCGCTGGCTCAAAGCTGCAGCATCGTGCATCGCCCATTCCCGCTCGGCATGAATCACCTGCCAAGCATGCGAACGGGGCGGATATCGAGCAAGGGTGCAGCGGCGTCAATGTGTGGCGCCGGCGCCTATGTCCACAAGGCTGCGCGTTTGCGCGCGCTGGGTCAGGGGCCTTCGAGCACGCGCGGACGTGGCAACCCGCGATCACGCTGCGGCTGCAGCGGCATGGTCGAAGCTCCCTCGTGTCCGCTGGCGCTACTGCCGCGCCGCGTCGACCGCACCGGCGGAACGTGCATTTGCTCGGCCCGGCACAACTTGCGTCGGTTCTCGTTCTCCCCGCAGGCACGCGGCGTTCCATCGGGGGTCATGCAGATGCGGATGTCGCGCAGGCGGTTACCCGGTCCGCCGCAGTTCACGGCGACCATCTCGGGGCGCAACCCCGGGTTGGCGCGCATGAACTCGCCCACCAGTTCGCGCGGCGCGACGAACTGCGTCTCGAACGGGTTGCGATAGCGCTCCGGGATGCGCACCCGCGTGAACAGCGCGCGCGACAGCTTGTAGTAATCCTCCGGTCCCAGCCCCGAACACGTCCCGTGCAGTTTGAACTCGTGGATGACGAGGCCACTCGACGGCATGATGTCGAGCATGCCGTCGATCACCGGTCGCGGCACGAACGGCTTGCGGCCTGTTGGGCACGCCTCCGGATAGCCCTTCTCGTACTGCGGCCACAGCCCGTGCAGCACAAAGCCGTAGCGCTGGCCGTCCTGGCGCGCGCACTGCTGCTCGTCGCGTCCCTCCTCCGCCGCGGAGCAGTGGGTCGGGCTCCACGACATCACCATCGTGTAGTAGTCGAATTTTCCGGCGGTGTGGGCGCGTGGCTTGGGGTTGAACACTTCGCTCGGCCACGGCGCTCGGCTGCGCTCCTGCGCACACGTTGCGGCGATTCCGGCGAGGGCAAGGAGCGCCAGGAGGACGACGGCAATTCTCTGCGTGGACATTCTTCGGGGGTCCATCTTCAGCGGCGGGGCATCTAACGCTTGGCCGCGACAATCAGCTCGGCGACCATCGTCGGATGATGCGTCGCGCACACGACGGGGAAGATGCCGGGTTTATCGGCCGTGAATGTGACGCGCGTGGACTGGCCGCGCTTCAGCTCGAAGGTCTTATCGTAGCCGGCGATGCTGATCGGATGGCTGGCGCCGTTGATGCCGAGGAACTCGAGCGTCACCTCGTCGCCCTCGTTGACGAAGATCTGGCGCGGGTCGAACACGTAGACGGCGACTTCCCAGCGGCCCTCCGCATTGGGCGCCTTGAGCTGGTAGCCGCCGCCCTCGGGGAGCGGGGTTGCGGGAAACGGCTCTTTCTCCACTGACGCGCCGCCCTTGGGCTCCACGGCGGTGACGACGATGTAGCGCTTCTCGGCTTGGGCGATGCCGCCAAGCATGACGGCAACGGCGATGGCGGCGACAACGTACGCGATGCAGCGTTTCATGGCGGGCTCTCTCCGTTTCGTCACCGGCAATACTAAGGATTGCGCAGGCGAGGACAACGGTTTGCGCCGGTCAGGCCGCATTGGCTCCCGCCAGCCGCTCCAGGATGCGCGCCCAACTGCGCGCGCCCCTCTTGAAGCTCGACAGATTGTACTTTTCGTTGGGGCTGTGGATGCGGTCGTCGTCGAGGCCGAAGCCGATCATTAGGCTTTCGCAGCCGAGCACGTCTTTGAACGAGGTGACGATGGGGATCGATGCGCCCGAGCCCATCAGCACGGCCGGCTTGCCCCACTCGTCAGCGAGCCCCGCGGCTGCCGCCTGCATGAAGGCGGTGCTGGTGTCGAATGAAATCGCCGTGCCCCCCTGCTTGCTGGAAAACTCCGCGGTACAATCGGCAGGCAGCCGCGCGCGCACGAATTCCTCGATGCTGGCGATCAGCTTGTTCGGATCTTGGCCGGCGACGAGGCGGCAGGTGATCTTCACCGACGCCTTCGACGGGATCACCGTCTTGGTGCCGACGCCCTGGTAGCCGCCGGTGATACCGTTGAACTCCAGTGTCGGGCGCGACCAAAGCTGCTCGAGCACCGAACGGTCGCTTTCGCCAGCGGCCTGCTTCAGCCCGACGGAGGCAAGGAACGCCTCGCCGCGGAAGCCGAGCGTCGACCACTGCTCCTTCTGCGCCGCCGGCGTCTCGGCGACGCCGTCGTAGAACCCGGGGACGGTGATGCGCCCGTCGTCGGCGTGCATGGCGGCGATGATGCGGGCGAGTACGCGAATCGGATTGGCCGCCGCACCGCCGTAGATGCCCGAGTGCAGGTCGCGCGAGGGACCGGTCACCGTCACCTCTATCGAGGCGAGCCCGCGCAGCATGGTGGTGATTGCCGGCGTGTCCTTGTCCCACTGCCCGGTGTCGCACACGAGGACGACATCGGCCTGCAGCTCGTCGCTGTGCTTGGCAAGGAATTCGGGCAGGGAAGGAGAGCCACACTCCTCCTCGCCTTCCAGCATCACCGATACCGAGATCGGCAGCTTGCCGGCAACGGCCTTCCAGGCGCGCACCGCCGAGAAGAAAGTCATCAACTGGCCCTTGTTGTCCTCGGCGCCGCGCGCGACGATCACCTGCCCGTTGACCGGATCGGCGATGATGATTGGCTCGAAGGGCGGCGAGGCCCACAGATTCACCGGATCCGCCGGCTGCACGTCGTAATGCCCGTAGAACAGCACATGGGGGACGCCGGCGTCGCGCGCACCGCCGTCATGGGCAACGACCATCGGATGCCCGGTCGTCGGCACGACACGCGCTTCGAATCCGAGGTCCGCAAGCTCGTTGACGCACCATTCGGCCGCCTCCTGGCAACTTGCCGCGTAGGCCGGGTCGGTCGAAACACTTTCTATACGCAGGAGCTGAAAAAGCCGCGCCAGCGCCGCATCGCTCGTATCGTCCAGCGTCGTCAGCACTTGGTTTAGCTGCTGGCTCATAGACTTCGTCTCCGGAATCGGGCGGCGCCACAGTGAAATAAGCCGGCGCCCGCGTCAAAGGTGATGGGGAACGTCCTTCGTGTTCCTGCCGTTTCGATTGCGGTGCGGGGCACACCTTTCGAGCAGCCGAGGAGGCTGATATGCCATCACACGACGACAGTGGGCTTGCCGACGAGCAAGCGATAACGTCGCGGGGAGCGGCCAAGATGGCGGACAAAACAGCGACGGCCGAGCCGAAGTGGGTCTACGCCTTTGCCGCCGGCTATGTCGATGGTCGGGCCAACATGACGGAGCTGCTCGGCGGCAAGGGCGCCAACCTTGCGGAGATGGCCAGCCTGGGCCTGCACGTTCCCCCCGGTTTCACCATCACGACCAAGGTCTGCGACGCCTACTATGCGCATGGCCGCAAACTTCCCGACGGCCTGAAGCCGCAGGTGGACAAGGCCGTGCGATTGGTCGGCGACGCGGTCGGTGCGCACTTCGGCGATGTCGCGCGGCCGCTGCTGGTTTCGGTGCGCTCCGGCGCCCGCGCTTCGATGCCGGGCATGATGGACACCATCCTCAACCTCGGCCTCAACGACGAGACCGTGGAGGGCCTCGCCAAGCGCTCGGGCGACCGCCGTTTCGCCTACGACAGCTACCGCCGCTTCATCCAGATGTATGCCGACGTGGTGCTCGGCGTCGACCATGGCGTGTTCGAGGACCTGCTCGAGAACTTCAAAAACCTCAATGCGCTCGCCTCCGACACCGAGCTCAAGGCCGACGACTGGGCGGAGATCATCGAGGAATACAAGAAGGCGGTCGAGGAGCACCTCGCCCGGCCGTTCCCACAGGATACCAACGAGCAGCTTTACGGTGCCATTGCCGCGGTCTTCGGCTCCTGGCAGAACGCGCGCGCCAATACCTACCGCCGCCTGCATGACATCCCAGACAGTTGGGGCACGGCGGTCACCGTGCAGGCGATGGTGTTCGGCAACCTCGGAGAGAGCAGCGCCACTGGCGTTGCCTTTACGCGCAATCCGTCGACGGGCGCCAAGGAGATCTTTGGCGAGTTCCTGCTCAACGCGCAGGGTGAGGACGTCGTCGCCGGCATCCGCACGCCGCAGCCGTTGAGCGAGCGCGCGCGGCGCGAGGCGGGCGACGAGAACCCGTCACTGGAAGAGCTGATGCCAGAGGCGTTCGGTGATCTCGCGGCCGTGTTCGCGCGCCTCGAAAAGCACTACCGCGACATGCAGGATATCGAATTCACCATCGAGAACGGCAAGCTCTGGGTGCTGCAGACGCGCTCGGGCAAGCGCACGGCGGAAGCTTCGCTGCGCATCGCCGTCGATCTCGCCGAGGAGGGCGTCATCAGCCGGCCAGAGGCGGTGATGCGCGTCGATGCCGCGGCGCTTGATCAGCTCCTCCACCCGACGCTCGATCCCGACGCCAAGAAGGATATCCTGGCGACCGGACTGCCGGCCTCGCCCGGAGCCGCGGCCGGCGAGATCGTCTTCACCGCCGACGACGCCGAGGCGGAGCGCACGCGCGGCCGCGATGTCATTCTCGTCCGCCCAGAGACGAGCCCGGAAGATATCCACGGCATGCACGCTGCGGTCGGCATCCTGACAGCGCGCGGCGGCACCACGAGCCACGCCGCTGTTGTCGCCCGCGGCATGGGTCGCCCGTGCGTATCGGGCGCCGGGGCGCTGCGCATCGACGCTAAGGCGGGTACGCTGCAAGTCGGCTCGCGCGTGCTGCACAAGGGCGACATCATCACCATCGACGGCAGCACCGGCCAGGTGATCGTCGGCCGCGCCAAGATGCGCGAGCCGGAGCTGTCCGGCGCCTTCGCGACGCTGATGGGCTGGGCCGACGGCGAGCGCCGCCTGCGCGTGCGGGCCAACGCAGATACACCGCGCGATGCACGCCAGGCGCGCGAGTTCGGTGCTGAGGGCATCGGTCTCTGCCGCACCGAGCACATGTTCTTCGACGCCGAGCGCATTCTCGCCGTGCGCCAGATGATCCTCGCCGATGACGCCGCCGGCCGTCGCGCGGCGTTGGCCAAGATCCTGCCGATGCAGCGGGGCGACTTCGAACAGCTCTTCGAGATCATGGCCGGGCTGCCGGTGACGGTGCGGCTGCTCGATCCGCCGCTGCACGAATTTCTGCCCGCTAACGTCGATGAGATCCCGGCCATCGCCACCGAGCTGGGCGTGCCGCCCGAGAAGCTGCAGGCGCGCGTGACGCAGCTATCGGAGTTCAATCCGATGCTGGGCTTTCGCGGCTGCCGTCTCGGCATTCTCTATCCGGAGATCCCGGAAATGCAGGCACGCGCCGCTTTCGAGGCCGCGCTTGCCGTCGGGAAGAAGACCGGTCAGCCGGTGCAACTCGAGATCATGGTGCCGCTCGTCGCGTTCCGCCCCGAGTTCTCCATCCTGCGCGACGTCATCGTGCGCGCTGCCGAGGCGGTGCAGAAGGAGGCGGGGCAAAAGCTCGACTACCTCATCGGCACGATGATCGAGCTGCCGCGCGCCGCGTTGCGAGCGGCCGAGATCGCCGAGGGCGACACCGGCGCGCAGTTCTTCTCGTTCGGCACCAACGATCTGACGCAGACGACACTCGGTCTCAGCCGCGACGACGCCGGGCCTATCCTGCAGAGCTATGCCGACCAGCGGGTGTTCACCGTCGACCCATTCGTGTCGATCGACATCGAAGGCGTCGGGGAGCTCGTCCGCTACGGCGTCGAGCGCGGGCGTTCCGTCAAGCCGGATCTGAAGATCGGTATCTGCGGCGAGCATGGCGGCGATCCGAAGTCGGTCGCCTTCTTCGACACCATCGGCCTCGACTACGTTTCGTGCTCGCCCTATCGCGTGCCGATCGCGCGCCTCGCGGCGGCGCAAGCATCCATCCGCGCCCGCACCGGGGAAAAGCCTGCCGTCGACTAACGGGAACTCAGAAGCCGCGCTCTTCGCTCTCGTCGAGGCGTGGCTGGCGCGGCCGCGGGCCCTGATAGCGGGGCAGCAGCAGCAGGATGAAGACCAGCGGCGGCAGCACGAAGCACCAGGCGATCCAGAATGAGTAGTCGCGGTTCTTCGCGCCCGCGAGCAAGCCGCCGGCAATTCCCGAGGCGAGGGCCACGCCGCCCCAGACCACGATGCCACCCATGAGATCCATTGGATTCTACCCTCGAGGACGTCGCCTCAGTCTCGAGAAATGATGTGCGCAGCAACTGTGGCGAAATCAAGCGTCGCCCTAATGACGCTACGCCGGCGGGTCGAAGTCGAGCCCGATATCGAGCACCGGGGCCGAATGCGTCAACGCACCAACGGAAATGAGGTCGACGCCCGTCTCGGCGATGGCGCGTACGCTTTCGAGGCTAACGCCGCCGGAGGCTTCGGTAATCACCCGCCCGGCGACCTCCTTCACCGCGGCCCGCAACGCCGGCAAGTCCATGTTGTCGAGCAATAGCGCGTCGGGATCGAGCTGCAGCGCCTCGTCCACCTCGTCGAGGTTGGCCACCTCGATCTCGACCTTTACCATGTGGCCGGTACGCGCGCGCGCGCGCTCGAGCGCTGCGCCGACACCGCCGGCGGCGACGATGTGGTTGTCCTTGATGAGCACGGCATCGAACAAACCGAAGCGGTGGTTAACTCCGCCGCCGCAGCGCACGGCGAACTTCTCTAGCGCCCGCAGCCCCGGCGTCGTCTTGCGCGTGTCGATGATGCGCGCGTTGGTCCCGGCGACCGCCTCGACGTAGCGCGCCGTCAGCGTGGCGATGCCGCTGAGATGGCCGAGGAAGTTGAGCGCCGTGCGCTCGCCGGTGAGCAGCGCGCGTGCGTCGCCCGACACGCGGGCGATGATGCCGCCGGCGGCGACAGTTTCGCCGTCGGCGACAACGACATCGAACCGCGTGAAAGGGTCGAGCGTCTTGAAGGCGGCTTGCGCGAACTGCACGCCGGCGACGGTCCCCGCCTTGCGTGCGGCAATGACACCGGACGCGCGCGTGCCGGCGGGAACGGTGGCTTGCGTCGTGACGTCGCCGCCGAGGCCGAGATCCTCAGCCAGCGCCTCTGCCACGGCCTTATCGACGACGGAGGTGGCGAGGTGCAGGGCGGAGCGTTCGCCGCTCATCGCGCTGCCCCGGCCTGCCACTGCCAGGCGCTCGGTGTGACGGCCGGTGCGCGGATGCCGATCTCGTCGATGTCGTCGAGCGTCAGGAAGGCGCGCGTCGCCAAGTCGGCGTCGGCCACCGGATAGTCGCGGCGCGTCTGCGCCCCGCGGCTTTCCTGGCGCAGCAAAGCGCTGGCGGCAATGAAGCGGGCGGCGAGCGCCATGTTGGCAAGCACGCGATCGTTGCCCGCGTGCCGTTCGATATCGCGCAGGACGGAAATCGCCTTCTTGAGCCCGGCAGCATCGCGCACGACCCCGACGTACTGGCTCATCGTCCGCCGCAGTCGCGCGACCGCCGGCCCGCGCTTGGCGCCGTGTTCGGCCGTGCTGTCGCCGACGCGCTGCAGTTCGACGCGTTCGCGGCGGCCACGTTCGCGATCGAGCGCGCCAATGTCCTGTGCGGCGCGGGCGGCGAACACCACGGCTTCGAGCAGGGAATTGGAGGCGAGGCGGTTGGCGCCGTGCAGGCCGGTCGAAGCGACCTCGCCGACGGCCCACAAGCCCGGCACGCTGGAGCGACCGCGCGCATCGGTGGCGATGCCACCCATGTGATAGTGCGCCGCCGGCGCCACGGGGATCAGCTCTCGCGCCGGATCGATGCCGGCCTTTCGGCAGAGCGAGAAAACGGTGGGGAAGGCCGACGGGAAGCGGTCGCCGATCGCCGCGCGGCAATCGAGGAAGGCGCCGCGGCCGGCGGCGACCTCGGTGAACACGGCGCGTGCAACCACATCGCGCGGCGCCAGCTCGGCGCGCGGATCGAGCTTCGTCATGAAACGTTCGCCGTCCGCATTCACCAGCGTGGCGCCCTCGCCGCGCAGCGCTTCCGTGGCCAGTGGTGCCGGATCGAGGCCGACGTCGATGGCGGTGGGATGGAACTGCACGAACTCGGCGTCGGAGATCATTGCGCCGGCGCGCGCCGCCATGGCGATCGACTCGCCGCGCGCGTACGGCGGGTTTGTCGTGACCGCGTAGAGGCCGCCGATGCCGCCCGTCGCCAGAACTACGGCGCAGGCGGGGAAGTACTCGTAGACTTCCTTGCCGGCGGCGCCGGTGCGTACGAGGCGGACGCCCTCGACACGGCCATCGACGACGATCAGGTCGTCCGCCTCGTAGCCTTCGAGCACGCGGATCGACGGCGTCGCCCGCACCTTGGCGATCAGCGCGTCGAGAATGGCGGCGCCGGTGCGGTCGCCGGAAACGTGCACGACGCGGCGACGCGAGTGCGCGGCCTCCTGGCTCAGCGCAAAGCTGCCGTCGGGCTCGCGGTCGAAAGGCACGCCGTAGGCGACAAGATCGGCAATGCGCGCCGGGCCTTCGGCGGCGACGAAGTTCGCTACGTCGTCGTCGACGATGCCTCCACCGGCGGCGATGGTGTCGTTCGCGTGCGAAGCGGCATTATCGTTGCTGCCGACGGCGGCGGCGACGCCGCCCTGCGCCCAGCCGGTCGAGGAGCCTTGTCCGAGCGGCGCGGCGGCCAGCACGGTGACCGGCAGCGGCGCCAGCTTCAGCGCCGTGAACAGGCCGGCGAGACCCGCACCGACGATGACCACATCGCCGTCGGCGCCGAGGCGCTCGTCGGGCGCCGGGCGGAAGCGGCGGTTGTGCGGGGCGGTGAATTTATGTGCCATCAGATTCCCAGACGCGGTTTGCACCGGCCGGCCGGCGGATCGCTCCGCCGGCGCGTCTTCAGTTGGTGAGGTTGACCATGCGCTCGACGGCGCGGCGCGCCTTGGCGGCGACGATCGGATCGACATGCACCTCGTACTTCATGTCGCGCAGCGCCGTGTAGATGTTCTCCAGGCTGATACGCTTCATGTGCGGGCACAGGTTGCACGGCCGAATGAACTCGACATCCGGCGCCTCGACGGCGACGTTCGAGGCCATAGAGCATTCGGTGATCAGCGCCACTTTGCGCGGCCGGTTGCTGGTCACGTAGTTGATCATCGCCGCCGTAGAGCCGGTGAAGTCGGAAGCATCGATTACCTCCGGCGGGCACTCGGGATGCGCGATCACCTTCAGGCCCGGGTCGGCGGCGCGCATCGCCGCGATGTCCGCGGCGGTGAAGCGCTCATGCACCTCGCAATGGCCCTTCCAGGCGATGATCTCGACCTTGGTCTTCGTTTGTACGTACTTCGCCAGGTACTCGTCGGGGATGAGCAGCACGCGCGGCGCGCCGAGACTCTCGACAATCTTCACGGCATTCGACGACGTGCAGCAGATATCGCACTCGGCCTTCACGGCCGCCGACGTGTTGACGTAAGTGACGATGGGCACGCCCGGATAGACCTCGCGCAGCATGCGCACGTCCTCGGGCGTGATCGAATCCGCCAGCGAGCAGCCGGCGAGCGGATCGGGAATGAGCACCGTCTTGTCGGGGCTGAGCAGCTTCGAGGTCTCGGCCATGAAGTGCACCCCGGCCTGCACGATGACGTCGGCCTTGGTGCGCGCCGCTTCCTTCGCGAGCTGCAAGCTGTCGCCGCGGAAATCGCCGACGCAGTTGAAGATCTCCGGCGTCATGTAGTTGTGCGCCAGGATCACGGCGTTGCGCTTCCGCTTCAGCTCGTTGATTGCCTTGATGAGCGGCGCATAGGCCGGCCACTCCATCGGCGTGATGACGTGCTGCACGCGCGCGTACATCGGTGCCATCTCGGCAGCGAGCGCGGCGGTGAAGGCGGGCAGCTCATGCTTCGCCGCGGGCGCCGTAGGGCGCTGCCGTGGGGTGGCTGCGGGGCGGATGTCGACTTCCATCGCTTGCTCCTCAAGCGGCCAGTATGCTCATTTTGAGCATTAGTAGGCCATCCAACGAGCCGGCCCCGGGGCCGGTTGCTATCTATATAATGCTCTTTTTGAGCACTCCAAGGGTGCGAAGAAGATTATCCCATCCAGCTCCCGGTGGCCAGATAGGAGTAGGCCCCGCTGCACGAATTGGTTCCGTCGCAGATGCAAGTTGCCGCAGGGCGATAGCGGGCAAGGATCAGACCTCAGACCTTGCCGGGTTTTACGCGCACGCCCGGAGCCGGCCGCTCGAGCAGCACCTCGCGACGGAAACGATAGAGCTTGGCCGGACGCCCGCCGGTGCGCATTTTGACCTCACCGGTCGTCTCGACGAGGCCGGCGCCTTCGACAAGGCGGCGGAAGTTCTGCTTGTGCAGGTGCGGACCGAGGATGGCCTCGACAGTGCGCTGCAGCTCAAACAGCGTGAAATCGTCGGGCATCAGCTCAAAGATGACCGGGCGATATTTGATCTTCGCGCGCACGCGGCCAATGGCAGTAGCGAGTATGCGACGATGATCGAAGCGCATCGGCAGCCCGAGGCGCGGGCGATCTGTCCAGTGCTTGGCGGCGTCGCGGCCATCGCGCACCGCCTCTTCGACGAGTCCGGCCTCGTAAAGCAGCTCATAGCGCTCGAGAACCTTCTCTTCGTCCCAGGCGGCACCGTCGAGCGCAAAGCAGATGCGCACACGTTCCTGCCGACTGACGGGCGCGCCATTCGCCGCCGTGCGCTGCAGAGAAATCCACTCGCGCAGGCGCGGCTCGATGGTGCTTTCGAGGATCTCGGGGCGACCGCGGCGCCAATCCTCCCACGGGAAGTACTGATACCAACTGCGCCAGGCGCCGTGCTGCATGTCGAGCGAGGGCTTGGCTTGCGTCAGCGCCAAATAGCCGATCGACACGATGTGTGGCCCGACGTCGCCGGGCTCGGCATGGCGGCCGCGATCGCCGAACGTGTAGAGCTGTTCGGCATACCCGAGCTCCAGGCCCGTCTGCCGGTGCACCCAGGCGCGCAGTCCACCCTCGAACGTCCGGTGTTGGACCGGCGAGAACGGTCCAAAGGGCAGTCCATCGGTGGCGCCCGCGACCTCGGCGTCGTTGCGGATGATGAGCACGACGGGCTCATTGTCCGCCACCGCGACGATTGCCGCGTTAAGGCCGATTTCAACCCCGGACGCACCGGGCTCTGCGCGAGGTTCGGTGTCGGTTTGTAAGTGCGCCGCCGACTCCCTGAGCTGGCTATACGACATGGCAGTCCTCCAACTGGGTGTGGAGACCCCCTGCAGCGGAGGCTTGTGTTCGCACGTGGTTCTTTCCGAACGCACGACGAGCACCGATGTTTCCGCGGTCACAACGTCCAATACTCACAAACGTTCAATCAATTCGCGAAAGCGATGGAGAAACATGGCCTGGGCGCGGCTAGCCGGCCAGGGTTCCAGGGCTCCGAGAGCTGCGACGATCGGCGCAGCTAACCCTCCCGGTTGGCCAAAGTAAATCGTTGCTTCTTCGGTGTTGAAACCCGCCAGCCGTGTGGCCTCGAAATAGGCAGCGATGCGATCGGCGGCCTTGATCTCGGACTGAACGTTGCTCGGCAAGTCTGCGGGAACGCCGAAGCGGGTGTGGATGGCGCCGAGTAGACGCAACTCGAAGGCTTTGTAGTCGAGGCCGATGGCGGTCTTGAACGGGCTGATGAGGTCGCCGACCACGTACTCGGGCGCATCGTGCAGCAGGGCTGCGAGCCGCCATTGCGTGGGCCAGTCACGATTGCGCGAGACCGCGATGTCCTCGACGATGAGTGCATGCTGAGCGACCGAGAGAGCGTGCGCGCCGACCGTCTGCCCATTCCAACGGGCGACACGCGCCAGTCCATGAGCGATGTCCTCGATCTCGATGTCGGCCGGCGCCGGGTTCAGCAGATCGAGCCGGCGCCCCGAGAGCATGCGCTGCCAGGCGCGTGTCGGAGCCTGGCCGTCGTCGCTCCGCGTCACGACTTCATGCTCGCTTGCTGCAGCTTGGCGCACTCGGCGTACCGGAAGCATGAGACGAGATGATCGTTGACCATCCCCGATGACTGCATGAAGGCGTAGACCGTCGTCGGGCCGACGAAACGGAAGCCCTCCGCCTTCAGCGCTTTGGAAATGCGTTTCGACAACTCCGTCTCCGCCGGGATATCGCCCATGCCGCGCGCGCGATTCTGCGCCGGACCCTCGTCGCCGAGGAAGCCGGCGAGGAACGTCTTGAGGCGCGTGCGCTCGTGCAGCTGCAGATACGCCTTGGCATTGTCGATGGTGGCTTCGATCTTGGCGCGGTTGCGGACGATGCCCTCATCCGACATCAGCCGCGCGATGTCCTTGGCGCCGTACTTGGCGATGCGCTGCGGATCGAACCTGTCGAAGGCGCGGCGGAAGTTCTCGCGCTTGCGCAGGATGGTGATCCACGACAGGCCGGCCTGGAAGCCTTCCAGCACCAGCTTTTCGAAGATGGCGCGGTCCGTCTTCAGGGGCACGCCCCATTCCTCGTCGTGGTAGCGCTGGTACTCGGCATCGCTGCCGGCCCAGGAACAGCGCACGATCTTGGCGTCGGTTGTCCGGTTCATACGCTGGAGCCCTCGGGCTTGGCCTCCAGCCTGAAGCGCGCCCAGGCGGGGATGTCGATGCGTACGGGTACGCCGCCGGCGCGCAGCGTCTCGCCTTTGTCGATGAACTCGGCGGCGCGGTCGAGCCGGATCGGTGCCAGGCCGCGCGGACCGGCGACCGAGCCGAGGGTACCGATCTCGACACCGGCAGCGGCGATCGAGGCACCACGCGCGGGAAGCGGCGAATCCGCGACGACGGGCACGATACGCCGCCGCGACGTGCCGCGATTTTGCATGCGCGATACGACTTCCTGCCCGACGTAGCACCCTTTCTCGAACGACACGCCGTGGAGCTGATCGAACAGCGCCTCGTGCGGGAACGCGTCGCCGAAAGCGTAGTCCTTGCCGCCCTCCGGTACGCCCAGACCGATGCGATAGGCGTGATACTCTTCCTGCGTCGCGCTCTGCGCATTTTCGCCGCCGAGCGCCCAGTCGGAGCGTAGTGTCGTCAACTCGCGCCGGCCGAGCGCGGCAAGGCGTGGATCGGCAAAGCGCAGCGGCGCCGGACCTGTTCCTTCGGGCGGGCGCTCGTCGCAGCCGCCCCAGATGGCCGCGACGGTGTAATCGGCCGAGGCATCCTTGATGGCGACGTCGGCGCGCAGCTTATACATCTTGAGACGTTCGGCGAGCTCCGCCGCCTTGGCGCGCACCGTCTCCAGGCAAAAGCCGTCGGGGCTCTTCACCACGAAGAACTCGAACAGGATTTTTCCCTGCGGGCTGAGCAGACCGGCGTGCAGCGCACCCTGCTGGGCGATAAGGTCCATATCGTTGGTTATCACGCCCTGCAGCAGCTTCGCCGCGTCGGGACCCTCGACGCTGACGACGCCGCGATCGGGCAGCAGCGCTAGTTTGCTTTCGGCCATCGTTTCCCCGCTCCGGTTGCAACCGGCGTCCGATTTACGTATGCGGGGCGCGGGCCGGAGGCAAGCCGCGGAGAGCTTATGAGCACGTTCGACCTCGTGCTGAAGGGTGGCACCGTCGTCAATCAGGACGGCGTCGGCCTCCGCGATGTCGGCGTCCGCGCCGGCCGGGTCGTCGCCATCGGTAACCTTGACCTCGCCAAGGCGGGAGAGGTGGTCGACGTGCGCGGCCTGCACGTGCTCCCCGGGGTCATCGACACGCAGGTGCATTTTCGCGAGCCGGGCCTGGAACACAAGGAAGACCTGGAGAGCGGCTCGCGCAGCGCCGTGCTCGGCGGCGTCACCGCCGTGTTCGAGATGCCCAACACCAAGCCGCTGACCACCACCGAGGCGACGCTGGCCGACAAGGTGGCGCGCGCCCGCAATCGCATGTTCTGCGACTTTGCCTTCTACGTTGGCGGCACGCGCGAGAACATTGCTGACATCCCCACGCTGGAAAGGCTCGAAGGCTCGGCCGGCATCAAGGTCTTCATGGGCTCCTCGACCGGCGATCTGCTGGTCGACGATGAGACTTCACTCGACCGCATCATCGGCGCCCTGCATCGCCGCGCCGCCTTCCACTCGGAGGACGAGGCGCGCCTCATCGAGCGCATGCACCTGCGCCGTGCCGGCGATCCCTCATCGCATCCCGAGTGGCGCGATGAGGAAGCCGCAATCATATCGACGACGCGCCTCGTCCGACTTGCCGAGAAGCACAAGCGGCGCGTGCACGTGCTGCACGTCTCGACCGCCGCCGAAATGGCTTTCCTCGCCGACCACAAGGCTTGGGCAAGCGTCGAGGTGACGCCGCATCATCTGACTTTGGTGGCACCCGAGTGCTACGAGAAGCTCGGCACCTACGCGCAGATGAACCCGCCCGTGCGCGACGATCGCCACCGCCAAGCCATCTGGGCCGGTCTCGCCGCCGGCACCGTCGACGTGCTCGGCTCCGACCACGCGCCGCATACGCGCGAAGAGAAGGACCACGCCTATCCCGGTTCGCACTCGGGAATGACCGGCGTGCAGACGCTCGTGCCCATCATGCTCGATCACGTCAACGCGGGACGGCTCACCATCGAGCGCTTCGTCGATCTGACGAGCCACGGGCCGCAGCGGCTGTTCGGCATCCGCGGCAAGGGTCGCATCGCCGCCGGCTACGATGCCGATTTCACCGTTGTCGATTTGCAGCGCGAAAAGACGATCACGCACGCGCAGGTGGCCAGCCGCGCCGGTTGGACGCCCTACGACGGCAAGCGCGTCAAAGGCTGGCCGGTGGGCACCTTCGTGCGCGGCCGCCGCGTGATGTGGGAAGGCGAGATCGTCGGGGCCGCACACGGCGCCCCAGTCGGCTTCCTCGAAGGCTACTGAGCTAGCCGACTACAGCGGATCACCGTAACGGTCGTCGCGATCGCGGTCGTAGCGGTCGTAGTCGCGCGGCGGATCGTCGTCGTAGTCATCGTCGTCGGGATAGCGATCCGGCGCGCGCATTTCCCGATCGTCCTCCTCCGGCGCCGCTTCGACCACCGGCGGGGGCGCGGGTGCGGCGACCATCTGCGTCGACAGATGCTTGACCACGGTCACCGGCGTGCCGATCGTCGCCAGCGACGCCAAGTGCAGCACATGCTCGTTCATCATGCGGAAGCAGCCCGACGAGGCCGCCTGCCCGATGGTCTTGGGATCGTTGGTGCCGTGTATGCGGTAGAGCGTGTTGCCCAGATAGAGCGCCTGGGCGCCGAGCGGGTTCTTCAGGCCGCCCGTCATCTTGTCGGGCAGGCGCGGGTCGCGGGCGATCATCTCTTTCGGCGGGTGCCAGTCGGGCCAGGCTTGCTGGCGGCTGATCACCTCCGTGCCGGTCCAGGAGAATCCCTCGCGGCCGACGGAGATCGGATACTGATATGCCTCGCTCGGCGACAGGATGAAATAGAGGGTCCGCCCGGCGCTATCGATGACGATCGAGTTGGCGGTGAAGTTGCTCCGGAACGGCACCTTGGGCGGTGCCACCGGGGCGATCATCGGCCGCACGCCGCCGCTGCGGGTGATCGGCGCACGGCCGTAGTCGCCGTAGCCCCATTCGTCGGCATAGTCGCCGCGCCATTGCTGATAGCTGCGCGGTCGCGGCTCCCAGAACCTTTGGCGGCCAAATCCCTGGTCGCCGTAGAACTGGGCAACCGCCGGCGTCACGTCGGCCAATGTCGCGACGGCCGCCGCCGCTAGTGCTGTACGCAGCAACATGATGCTTCCCCCGGGGCTAGAGGTGATGACGCGTTGAATTTGGGAACGCCCCAACGTCTTGCAAGTTGCCGTGGCGAAAATATTTGGAAGTCCCGCTACTTATCGCCTCACTCGGCCTTTTTGAAGGAGTGCCAAGTGCCGTCGGCGCCAATGGTCAGACGCCACCACGTCCACTTCTTTTTCGCCTGCATACGCTTCGCCTCCGCCGCGCCCACAAGGCGAATGAGGTCGACCTCTTGCGACGGCGTCAGCTTGTCGAGCTCGACCTCGGCGAGGTAGGGCCAGACATAGATGATGTTGTTCTCGAGATCCTTGCCGAACGGCAGCTCGGCGGCGTTCATGCTGAGGATCTCGGCGAGCACGGCGAGGATTTCGCGGCCGTTGCCGTCGCCCGATGTCTTCTTCCAATAGGCGATCGGGTCTTCGCTGGCCGCCGCGGCGACCTCGGGCTTCAGCTCGTTCCAATCGAGCGGGACGCGCAGGTCGTCGATGTTGCCCGAATGCGCGGCGGCGAGAATCGCTTGCCGCATCTCCTCGACGGGCGCGGGCAGCGGCCCGGGATTTTCACCCGGCTTGTGCGGCTTGCGGCCGCCCGCGACCTTGCTCGGCTTCTCGTCGTTCTCGGCCGCGGCCATCCTTTCGAGCGCCACGCCCGGAGCCGCATGGACAAGGCAGACCACCACCAGTACCAATACTGCCGACCCAGCCAAACGTCCTTTGAGGATTGAAGGCATCAGTAAGCTCCGGCGCGGTCTGAGGGGATCATCCGCCAATCACCGTCCGTCATGCGGTCCGGTAAAGGAAGGTGCATGGAGTTTCTGCCCAATCCGCTCATCATTCCCGTCGGTATCATCATAGGAATTCTTGTCGCCGCGCCCGTCGGCCCCGTCAACGTTCTGTGCATCCAGCGCGCCATCGAGCGCGGATTTTGGGGAGGCATTGCGGCGGGCCTCGGCGCTATGCTTGGCGACGGGCTGATCGCCTTGTGCGCGGCAATGGGTGTCGGCGCCATTTCCGGCGCTGTCCAGGATCATCGCATGACCATCCAGGTCTTGGGTGGCGTCGTGCTCTTCCTTTTTGGCATGAAGCTCTACTTCGCGCCGCCGCGCGTCGTGCCGGTGACCCCGGTGACAGAGGGGCATGCAGAAACGCTGCGCGACTTCGTCTGGGATATCCCGCAAACCTTCCTGCTCACCATCACCAATCCCGGCGCCGTGCTCGGGCTGTTCGCCATCTTCGGCGGCGTGTCGACGTTCGTCGAGGTGGAGAGCTACGCCGACGCGCTGACCATCGTCGCCGCCGTCATGGGCGGCAGCCTGGCGTGGTGGGTGGGGCTGTCGCACCTCATCGCGCGTTTCCGCCATCGCCTCAGCCTGTCGCGGCTGCAGTTGGTCAACCAGATTGCCGGCCTGCTGCTCGTCGGCTTCGGCGTGATATTGATCGGCGAGGTCGTCGCCAAGCGTATCGGCGTGCTGTGAGGCGCCGGCCTATTGCCGCGTGCGGTGAAGCGTGAACTCGCCGATGCGGATGCGTCGTTCAAGGCCATTGGCCAGCTTCACCACCGCGTCCTCGCCGAACTGCGAGACGAGATCGGTCAGTGCGGTGAACAGCGCGGCATACGCCATCTGCTCGTTGGGCACGCCGCTTTCCGTACCCTCGTCCCATGCTTCGAGAATGAGCGATAGCGCCCGGTAGGTGGAATCGTCGGCATCAAGCCCGTCGAATAGCTGCATCGGTAACCCCCTTACGAGCCGAAACCCCCCGTTATCGGTCGCGGGTCGTTGCATGTGGCAGGGCGCTGGTTGCGCGATCCCGCCGGTGCAGGTCCATATCACGCGAAAGCGTGCAGCAAAGAGGCGGCCGCGTTCACAGTAAACATTGGATCGATAGCTGCTTCGGGGCGGGCTACGGCACCGAGCGCACGAGCGTGTCGGCGATGGTCGCACCCTCGGCGACGAAGCGATTGATGGCGCTCTGCGCCGACGGGCTGCAGGTATTATAGGTGCGGCTGTAGCTTTGATAACCCTTGTTGAAGCTGCGTGTCAGTTTGGCTTTGCGCAGCGCCGTCGAGCCTTCCGACTGCACGAGCTCGGCCATGCGCTCGCGCCACTGCTGGCCTTCCTCCGCGCCGCACAGCTCGCGCAGATAATGAACCGCGCCGAGGATTTCTGACAGGCGGAACAGCCGGTCGTCGTAGGGCTTGCTGTCTGGCGCCGCCGCAACGGGAAGCGCCGTCGCGAGGACAAGCAGCGCGAACACGGTTAGGGCGGAAAATCTGTTACGTGCGATCAGCATGGTCGGACTTTAGCACCGATTCTGGACGTTCCGGAGGCGGCTATTCGGCATTCGCGGCAAGAAGTCGCCGCGCTTCCTCGATGACGTGGCGGGTGCCCGGCGTCATCGGCAGATCCGCCAGCTCGGCGATGGCGATGAGACGGGCGTCGCGCGCGTCGCCTCCCGGCTTTGGCGCCCCGTCGCCGATGCGACCGAAATAGGTGGCGAGCACGTAGTGCAGCACGACGGCGTCGGTCTCGTCGCGGTCGATGATGTCGTAGACGCCGGCGAGCCCCACGATGTGCGCCTCGAGCCCCGTCTCCTCGTTGACTTCCCGGCGCGCCGCATCCTCGGCGGTCTCGCCGGCCTCGATCGATCCGCCGGGCAGGCTCCACAGGCCCTCGGATGGCCCATCGCCGCGCTCGACCAGCAGCACGGCTTCACCGCGAAATAGCACCGCGCTTGCCCCGGCCTTCGGCCACGCGCCGTTCGTGTCAGTCTCACCGCTCGTCGCCATGCGACTTTTCTCCCTGGCCGCGAATGATTACCTTGAGTGCATGTGCTCGCGCTATACCCTGACATCGCCGCACGAGGCGGTGCGCGCCCATTTTCGCTACCTCAACGAGGCGGTGTTCCCGCCCCGCTACAATATCGCGCCCTCCCAGCCCGTCGCCATCGTGCGCAACACGATGAAGCACGAGCGCGAGATGGCCCTGGTTCGCTGGGGGCTGATTCCCGCTTGGGTGAAGGATCCGCGCGAGTTCAAGATGCTCATCAACGCGCGGTCCGAAAGCGTCGCCGACAAGCCCTCGTTCCGCGCCGCCATGCGCCACAAGCGCTGCCTTGTTCCGGCCGACGGCTTTTACGAGTGGACCGGCAGCGTCGGCGCCAAGCGCCCGCACCTGATCCGGCAGCGCGACCGACGGCCCATGGCGCTGGCGGCGATCTACGAGAACTGGATGGGTGCCGACGGCAGCGAGATCGAAACCATGGCTATCCTCACGACGGCCGCGAATGGCACGATGTCGGTGCTGCACGATCGCATGCCGGTAATTATCCCTCCTGAGCAATTCGAGCTCTGGCTGGACTGTCGCCCCGGCACCACCGCCGAAATCGTGCACCTCCTCGCGCCAGCGCCGGACGACCTGCTCGACATCGTTGAGGTAAGCCGCAAGCTCAACAACTCCCGCAACGAGGGGCCGGAGGTGCAGGAGCCCGTCGTCGCGGCGCCGACGCTGCTCTAGGACGCGGCATCCCCGAGCCGGAAGTCGTTGAATTCGCGGCTTTACCGGCTCGCATCGGCGCCCGGGTGTGCCCCTGCGGCCCCTCGCCCGCGCGCCCGATCGCGGCTAAGCTGCGCCCACGAGCCGGTGAGGAGTTTTGCGCATGGATTATCGCGGGCAGGATTTGGATTTGCGAACCGCGCGTTGGAGCGCGACGTCGACCGAGCCGTCGGGCTGGCGCGAGGCGGCACCGGCAACGCAATCTTCGTCTCCGCCGACGCCGGCCGTACCCGCCGCGCGACCTATCGGCCAGCGCGCCGCGGGACCGATCTGGGTGGACGATACGCTGCTCACCTGCGCCAACCAGGCCTTCGACATCGCGCTCGCCTATCGCTCGGCAGAAGTGCGCCTCGAGCATCTCGTGCTGGCGATGACGCGCGTCGAGGCGGCCGCGTCCGCGCTCGAAGCGCGGGGGGTGCGCGTCGTATCGCTGCGCCGTGACAGTGCGGTGACCATTGCCGGCGAGCTGCCTACGGCGAGTGCCGATGCCAGTCCGCGTCGCTCGCCCGAACTGGAGGATGTGCTGCGCCTCGCCGCCTCGCGTGCCTCGCAGGCCGGCCGCGCGGCGAGCGTCGACGATGTCGCTCTGGTGTTCGGTGACGTCGGCGGCGATCTGCCCGGCGCCGATCTGATCGTGCGCCACTTCCCGCGCCGCCCGCGCGACTTTCGCGCTTCGCTGGCGCCTAAGCTGCCGGCGCCGAGCGTGGCGGCCAATCATGTCCTCGACGCAAGCGACGCAGAACGCCCGCACGCCGTTGCAGCTGTGGGCACCGGCCCGTCGCCGGTGGTCGATCAAGGCGTGGTGCAACGCATATTCGAACGCTTGGCAGAAACCGAGCGCGCTTTCGCCGAGCGGCTTGGGGCGCTCGAGTCGCTCATTGCCCGTCAGGCGGGCGGCGTGCCCGCCGACTTGTCGCCGCTCGATCACCGCCTCTCCGCCATCGAGGCGGCGCTGCATGGCCGTGCCGTCGAGGGCATCGCCGCCATCGATCCGGCGCTCTCCGATCGGTTGTGGGCCATCGAGCAGGCGCTGGGCACTGAACGCACGGAGCGCGCCGGCGCCATCACGGCGCTCTCCGATGAGATCAGCGGCGTCAGAAGCGCCGTGCGGCTTGCCGCGCAGAATGCCGAGCAGACGCAAGCTTCGCTCTCCGACCAGGTGCAGCAGCTCGCGTTCGGCCTCGATCAACACCGGGTCGATCTCGCTGCCAGCGTCGGCGACCGCATCGCTTCCATCGAACAGGCGCTCGAGGCGCATGGGCAGAAGGCCAACGAAGCGCACGCCATCTACAGCGCCGAGCTGACCGAGGTGCACGAGGCGCTGATGAAGATCAGCGCCAATCAGCACACGCTGGCCGGCGCCATCGACAACTGGCGCAACAACAATTCCGGCGAGATCCATCTCATCAACACGCGCATCGGCGCGGTGCACGAGGACGGCGCCAAGCGTCTTGCCGCCATCGAGAAGCTGTGCGCCGACGTCGAGACGCTGTCGCACCTCGTCATCGACGACAAGACGCGTCCGCCCAATAACGGCTTCAAGCAGTGGCTGTACGGCACCGAGGACTGGGTCAAGGCGAGCTGGCGCCCGCCGCGCATACCGCGTCCGTCGCTCAAGTGGCCGCGCATCGGCTGGCGCCTGCCGCTCAAGCGCCGCTCCAGCTAGAGAAGCTTGCCCGGATTGAGGATGCCGTTGGGATCGAGCGCCGCCTTGATCCGGCGCATCAGCTCAATCTCCAGCGGGCTTTTGAAGCGCAGCAGCTCGTCGCGCTTCAACTGGCCGATGCCGTGCTCGGCGGAGATCGAGCCGCCGAGGCTGGCAACGACATCGTGCACCGCCGCGGACATAGGCCCCCACAGCGCCAGATACGCCGCTTTGTCCATGCCGGGCGGCTGCGTGACGTTGTAGTGCACGTTGCCGTCGCCGAAGTGACCAAAGGTGACCGGCCGCGCACCGGGGCACAGGCGCGCGACGGCCGCGTCGGCGGCGGCGAGGAATTCGGGGATGCGCGCCACCGGCACCGAAACGTCGTGCTTGATGCTGCCGCCTTCGGGACGCTGGGCTTCCGAGGCCGTTTCGCGCAGCCGCCACAGCGCCTGCGACTGCGCCAGCGATCCGGCGATCACCGCGTCGGCGATGATGCCTTGCTCGGCCGCGGCGGCGAGCAGCCGCTGCATCGTCGCCTCGGCAAGGCCGCCCGCCTCGGGGCTCGACACCTCGATCAAGGCGTACCAAGGAGCTAGCTCGCGCAACGGGATGCGCGCATTGGGGATATTGCGGGTGACGAGCTCGAGCGTGAACCGGCTCATGAACTCGAAAGCGGTGAGTCCGGCATGCCCGCGCGCTTCGGCCATTTGAAACAGCGCGGCGACGCCGGCGATGTCCGGCAATGTCGCCAGCGCGACGACCCGCTCCGCCGGTCGCGGATAGAGCTTCAGCGCCGCCGCCGTGATGACGCCGAGCGTGCCCTCGGAGCCGACAAACAGATCGCGCAGGTCGTAGCCGGTGTTGTCCTTCTTCAGCGTGCGCAGGCCGTCCCACACCTCGCCGTCCGCCGTCACCACCTCCAGTCCGAGCGTCAGCGCCCGCGCATTGCCGTAGGCGAGCACGCCGACACCGCCGGCGTTGGTCGCCAGCACGCCGCCGATCTGGCAGCTCCCCTGCGACGGCAGGCTGAGCGGAAACAGGCGATCGGCGCCCTCAGCAGCTGCTTGCGCGTCGGCCAAGGTGACGCCGGCCTCGACGATCATGGTGCCGCCCGCCGCATCGACATCGCGCACGCGCGTCAACCGCGACAGTGACAGCACCACCTGGCTCCCGTCGGGAGATGGGGTCTGGCCGCCGACGAGACCGGTGTTGCCGCCCTGGGGGACGACGCCGATGCGGGCCTCGTTGGCAACGGAAAGGATCTGCGAGACCTCGTTCGTCGAGCCGGGGCGCAGCACCAGTGCGGCGCGCCCCTCGTACAGCCCGCGCAGCTCGTGCAGGAACGGCTGCTGGCGATCGCTGTCGGCAATGGCGTGCGCCGGCCCGACGATGTCGACAAGACGCGACAGCGCGCGCTCGCGCAGCCCCGCGGTTGCGCCCGTTGCTTGCCCGATTGCCGGCTTGCCGGACACGCGCCTTCTCTCCTAACTTCCGATGGCAGTAGCGTTGCCGGAAATCCGCGTAACCTGCAAATCGCGCCTGCAACCCATGCTGGGTCGAATAAACTAGCCTTACGCTGCCATAGCCACCGACATTGCGGGATGCCCATGCTGAAAGTGTTCGCGGTCTTCGCCCTCGCACTTCTGTCGCTGGCAACATCCTTCGCCATCGTCACCTACTGGCCGGAGAACCAGGCCGTTCCGGCACAAACCCAGGCCGCTCACCCCGCCGCCACGCCTTGAAGCTAGCGCGGGGCGGCGGCGCGGCGCAGGCGGTCGTTGATGGCTTCGCCCAACCCCTCCTCGGGAATGGGCATCACGGCGATGGTGTGAGAGCCGCCGGCATCGAGCGCGCGTAGCGCGGCAAACAAGTTGGCCGCCGCCTCGGTAAGATCGCCTGCAGCGCTGAGATTGAATGCGGGGCCGGTGGTCGGCGGCGCGGCGTCACCAAATGCCAGCAGCGCTTCGCCGTCGCGGACGTCGCGCGCATCGAGCCGCAGCTTGGCCGCCGGCGCATAGTGGCTGGCGAGTTGTCCCGGCGCATTCGGCCGCTCATGATCGATCTCCGCTCGCACGACACGCTGCCCAAGCACGGCTTCGATGGTCTCCACCGTGACGGCGCCCGGACGCAGCAATATCGGAACGTCGCCGCGCGCATCGACGATGGTCGACTCCAATCCATGCGCGGTGGCGCCGCCGTCGAGGATCATCGCCACCTTATCGCCGAGATCGGCCAGCACGTGCGCGGCCTGCGTCGGGCTGATGCGCCCGGAGCGGTTGGCGGACGGGGCAGCGAGTGGCCGGCCGGTCGCCGCGAGCAGCGCGCGCGCCACCGGATGATCCGGCGCGCGAACGGCGATGGTCTCCAAGCCGCCGGTGACCAGATCCGCCAACGGCGAGCCCGCGCGCCTGTCCATCACCAGCGTCAGCGGTCCCGGCCAGAACGCATCGATGAGCCGCCGCGCCAGCACGGTCAGCTCCGCGTGCTCGCCGGCCTGCCCCACGTCCGCAACGTGCACGATCAGCGGATTGAAGCGCGGGCGACCCTTGGCGGCGAAGATCGCGGCGACGGCCGCCGCATTGGTGGCGTCGGCGCCGAGGCCGTACACCGTCTCGGTCGGAAAGGCGACGAGGCGCCCCGCGCGCAGGTGCTCTGCGGCGGCACGTATTGCCTCATCCGATGCCTTGACGACGCCCATGGCGGCCCGCGGTCCTCGATTTGCGTGCGCACTCATACCCGCTCGGGCTGAATTCTGTCCAAACTGCGTGTAATCTCGGGTCCAGAAGCGGGAACCTGAGCATGCGCCTCTCTCTAGCCTTCCGAAATGGCCTGATGCGCGGCGCGTGCGTGGCGCTGCTGCTGGCCGTCGGCGTGCCCGGCGCGCAGGCGAACTGGTTGTCGCGTCTCGGGCGCATCGGCGCCGAGGTGGGAGAGCCGCCGCCCCTTCTGCCGGCAAGCTGGGCGCCGGCAAGCTCGGCATCGTCGATCTGGAGCGCGCCGCCGCGCACATTCGCACGCTGCCGGCCGGTGCCAAGGGCGCCGTGCTCGCCGCCCACGCGACGCCGGAAGGTCACTGGAAGTTCGTCAACCGCGACGGCGACGTGTTCACCGCCGGCACGCCGGAAGAACTGCAGCGGGTGGTGCCGACGCTGCTCCCCGATGCGTCGCCTTCCGGCGGCAACCTCGGCATCTACCTCAGCGAGGAGACGCTGTTCCGCGATCGCGCCCTGCTGAAGGATCTGCCGCCCGGGGCCAAGCTGCACGTCGTCGCCGGCACCGACAGCTATCCGTTGATCGCCGGAGCCGATGGCGGCAGCGGCATGCTGTATGCGGCCGTGCGCCCCAATCTTCTGGTCGAGCTGCGCGAGCGCGCCCTGTTCGATGAAGCCATCGCCCACCTCGAACGCCCGCTCAGCCGCTCGAGCATCCGCACGCTGGCGCTGGAGCCGGCCGGGCCGCCGACGCTGTCGTCGTATCCGCGCATCGATCCGGAGACCAAGACGGCCCTGGTCGACTCCATCGATCCGCCGGCGCTCGCCGCCGCCATGTCGTCGGTGCGCGGGCAGACGGTGCTCGTCACCGGCCGCGTCGAGGACAACCTCCTGCATTTCCGCCCGTCGAGCGGCGGCGAGCAGAGCATCAAGCTCTCCGAGCTGACCCGCGCCGCGGCCGACAAGGACGTCAATCTCGTCATCCTGCATGCCGAGACGCCGCGCCAGCCGGGCGGCCGCAATTGGCTGTGGCAGCGCATTGCCGTCGGCGGTCTCGACGACGCCCTGAAGCGGGCGACGTTCGGCGACTTCCTCGATGCGCTGGGCGCAGCGAGCGGCGAGTTCCGCGTCAGCGTGCAGCGCGAGGCGAGCGGCCGCGTCGCCATCCGCGCCATGCCGTCGTCGGTCGACAGCGAGCCGATCACCGGCGTCGTCGGCGGCTGGTGGACGAGCGCGGTGTCCAGCGTCACCGGCAATGTCGTCACCACTGCAGTCGAGGTGCACGCGCGCGGCGAAGAACGCCAGAAGGAGCTCGATCGCCGCATCGTTCCGTACATTCCCTCGTGGGCGCAGGCCGCCTATCTCCTCGGCCTCGTCGCCGGCGTTCTCGCCTGGCCGGTGGCGAGCGGCTGGTTCGCGCGCCTGTGGCCGCACGAGCAACGCGGCGAGTACGGGAGCGCCATCGGCTATCGCTCCGCCCAGGTCGTGCGCCTCCTCGCCTTCCTCCTGCTCTTCCTGCCGGTGGTGGGCGTCCCGGCGTTCTTCGTCTTTGTGCTGCTGCAGGCGTGGGCGCTGCTGACCCTGCCGGCGCGGGCCGTCCGCTGGCTCACCACGCGTGCCGAAGCGCGCCCGGCCGGCTGACCATGCGATGGCTGGGCTCGCCGGCAAGACGCTGTTCATTACCGGGGCAAGCCGCGGCATCGGCCTCGCCATCGCCAAGCGCGCGGCGCGTGACGGCGCCAACGTCGCCGTCGTCGCCAAGACGCAGGAGCCGCACCCCAAGCTCGAAGGCACTGTCGACACGGCGGTCGCCGAGATCGAGGCGGCGGGCGGCCGCGCGTTGGCGCTGCCGTGCGACATCCGCTTCGAGGACGAGATCGCGCGCGCCGTCGAGGCAACGGTCGCCGCGTTCGGCGGCATCGACATATGCGTCAACAACGCCAGCGCGCTGTCGCTCAGCGGCATCGAGCAGACGACGGCAAAGCGGCTCGATCTCATGCTCGGCGTCAACACGCGCGGCACGTTTCTCGTCACCAAGGCATGCGTGCCGCACCTGCGCAAATCCGAGAACCCGCATGTGCTGATGCTGTCGCCGCCGCTCACCATCAAGCCCGAATGGTTCGCCGGCAACGTCGCCTACGCCATCGCCAAGTACGGCATGAGCCTCTGCGTGCTGGGGCTCGCCGAGGAACTGAAGCCGGACGGCATCGCCGTCAACGCGCTGTGGCCGCGCACCACCATCGCCACGGCGGCGATCCGCAACGTGCTCGGCGGCGAAGCGGTGGTGCGCATGAGCCGCACGCCCGACATCGTCGCCGATGCCGCGCATCTCTGCTTCGCGCAGCCGGCGCGCCGCTTCACCGGCCATTTTCTCATCGACGACAGTTTTCTCTACGAGACCGGCGGCGTCACCGATTTTGCCGCCTACAGCGTCGTTCCCGGCGCTGCCCTGGCGCCCGACTTCTTCGTGCCGGACACGCCGCCGGCCCCGCCCGGCGTCACCATCGCCACTGGCCTCAAATTGGTTTGAAGCCGCCGCTCTGGCACTTTGCGGGGCCGGCGCGTTAACATGCCGTCTCAACGCGGCCCACAAGACAGAATGCGGCAAGCGCACCCATGGCGACGCTCCTCCTCACCCACCCCTCCTTCGTCGCGCACGACACCGGCGCCGGCCATCCCGAGCGCCCGGACCGGATGCGCGCCATCGACAAGGTTCTCGCCCACGACATCTTCAAGGATCTCGTGCGCGTCGAGGCGCCGCTGCGCGACGATGTCGAGGAGCAGATCCTGCTGGCGCATCCGGAGGCGCACCTCGCCAAGATGCGCGCCATTGCCGAGGGCCCGCTCGAGCATCCCCGTCACATCGACGGCGACACCGTCGTCTCGGCCGGCACGTGGGAGGCGGCTTTGCGCGCCGTCGGCGCCGGCCTGGCCGCGGTCGATGCGGTCATCGACGGCAAGGCCGCCAACGCCTTCTGCCAAGTGCGCCCGCCCGGCCACCACGCCGAGGCCGATCGCGCCATGGGCTTCTGCCTGTTTTCCAACGCCGCCATCGCCGGGCTCTACGCGCGCAAGAAGCATGGCGCAGAACGCGTCGCCGTCGTCGATTTCGACGTTCACCACGGCAACGGCACGCAGGACATATTCTGGTCAAACAAGGACATGTTCTACGGCTCGACGCACGAAATGCCCCTGTTTCCCGGCACCGGCGCGGTAAGCGAGCGCGGCGTCGGCAATATCCACAACGCGCCCCTGCGCGCCCGCGACGGGGGCGAGCAGTTCCGCGAGGCGGTCGAATCGCGCATTCTCCCCGCCTTGCACGATTTCGGCCCGGACATACTTATCGTCTCGGCCGGCTTCGACGCCCACCAGGCTGATCCGCTGGCGAATTTGCGGTTGGTCGAAGCCGACTTCCTGTGGGCCACGGAGAAGCTTGCCGCCACGGCGAAGCGGCACTGCAATGGGCGGATCGTGTCGATGCTCGAGGGCGGCTACGACCTCAACGCGCTGGCGCGCTCGGTCGCGGTTCACGTCAAGGCGCTGATGGATACCGGCGCGTAAACTCGCAGCGGCAACGCATCGGAGCGCAGCATGGAAACGGTCATGTCGAAGACGCAGACCAAGCACGCGGACATCAAGGAGATGACCTTCGAGCGCGCGCTGAAGGAGCTGGAGAGCATCGTCACCCGCCTGGAGCGCGGCGATGTCGAGCTCGAGGAATCGATCGTCATCTACGAGCGTGGCGAAGTGCTCAAGGAGCACTGCGACCGCCTCTTGCGCCAGGCCGAGGCCAAGGTCGAGAAGCTGACCTTCGCCGCCGACGGCTCGCCCAAAGGCACCGAGCCACTCGACCCGTAAGTACAATTTAAAGTTGTAATAATCATATCGCTCGCCTTATGGTGCGTGACGGCGGGGGCGTTCCTTCCCGCTTCACGTCCATTGGATGAGTGGAACCGGATGCGCACCGATCTGTGGGAGTTGTTTGAGCGATTTTCCCGGCACGAGATCGAGATACTCACCCAAGCCTATCCGCGAGATGCAGCCGGTCAGCTGCCCGGTCTCGATACCGAGCCGGCGACCTTCCATCAGCTGTGCGTCGGCCTGGCGATGTATCGCAACGAGTTCCCGCTGGTGAACCTGCCGGCGAGCATGACCGACGGCCTGGGTGACTTCAGCCTCGATGCCATCGCCCTGATGTTGGGGCCCGATCCCGTGTTCTCCGCCGACGAGGCCGATGAGCTGCTCGACGCCGCCGAGGACCGGACGCTGCGCATACTTTTCGTGCAGGCCAAGCGGTGGGAGAAAGTCGACGAGAAGGAGGTGATCGATTTCGGCGTGAAGGTGACGCGTTTTCTCACCTACTCGGCAGCCGATATCGAGAAGCAACTCAGCATCGGCGTGGAGGATCGCGCCCAGGACGCGGCGGAGAATGTGCTGCAGTACTGGCGCGCCTACGACGCCCTGCGCAAGAAAGCCACCAAGGTGCAGGTCATCGCGGTGTACGCGTTCTCGGGTGACTACACCGCGCCGCCGGGAGTGACGGCCGCCATCGCGGAGTTCGAGCACAATGTGAAGTCGCGCATCGCCGGTGCCGATGCCCGCATGCTGATCTACGGTGCCGACGAGCTGCTCGCCATCGGACGCGAGGCCGACACGGACGTGATGCGGCGGTTCGAGGATATGCATTTGGTGGAGCTGCCCCCGACGACCGGTGCCGCGAAGGCTTATATCGGCTATGTCGGCGCCCAGAGCCTCGTCGATGCAATCCGTCCCAAGCATGTTGGCGACACGGCCGACAAGAAGCTTCCCGATGCGCGGCTGTTTTTCGACAATCCCCGGGCGTTCATCGACCCGGAGCGCGACCGCAATATCGGTGTCGCGTCGCTGCGCAAGACGTTGGCGCAGGGCTCGCTGCACGACCGCGTCATTCTCGGCCACAACGGATTGCTCATTGCCGGCGACCGTGTGGCGCTGTCTGGAACGACACTCGAAGTGCAGGGCACGCAAATCCTCAACGGGTTGCAGTCGTGTCATGCGCTGTTCGAGTTCGACGGCCGGCTGGAGGGCGTCAGCGTTCCCGTCAAAGTCTTTGCCACCCACGACGAAGCCTTGAAGGACGCGCTCATCCTCGCCTCCAACACGCAGCAGGCATTCGGCGAGTACGACATGCTTTCCCGCAAGCGCGAGCTGCGAAATCTGCAGCCCGACTTCGAGATCAATACGGTTCGCAGCTCGCAACTCTGGTTGCGGCTCAAGCCGGCCGAACCGCCGCGCGGCATCCACTCGCGCAATCTCACACCCCGACAATTGCTCGATGGCTTCATCGCCAGCTACCTCGGACAGCCGCATACCGTACACACCGGCGGCGAAAGAGGGCGGACGCTCCTCGATGCCGGCAAGGTATTCGCCGCCGACCACGAGCCGAACAGCTATCGGGCGCTCGGCTGGCTGATCGTGCGCGGCCGCCTGTGGGCGAAGGCGTCGGGCAGGTGGGCATGGCAGGATTATGCCGATCGCGAGACGCGCAATCCGAACGCCTATCCGGCGCGTCATCAGTTCACCTATGCGCTTTGGCGCCTGTGCTCCGACGATCCCGATGACGTGGACTTGGACCGCAGTCCGGTGGCCAACCGCAGGTTCCAGCGCATCGTCGACCTGCTGCGAGACGATCGTATCGGGCTGACGCTTGCGCAGCTCGCCGGGCTGGCGGTGCAGGATGCCTGCGGCGGCGCCCGTCTTACGCAGCAACTGGCGCGAACGGCGCCATTCACGGTGGACGTGCGCGACGCGGCGACAAAGCGCCGACAAGAAGTTGGACGCCAGGCTTTGGCGTAGGCGCGGTCAGATCTTGCGGCTGTCGTAGGCCCAATGCAGCAGCGCCTGACGCTGTCGCGGCCGGCAGAAAACGTCGCCGCGCTCGCAGTTCTTCTCGATCTGCCGCACGTGGCGCTTGATCAGCTTCCAGCGCTTGATCTGCCGCGCGTCCTCTTCCGGCAGCCGCCGGCCCATGTAGTAGCGGCAGTACCACTGGAACCACCCGCGCGGGTCGTCCGCGTGGATCCAGCGCTTCTTCTTCCATTCGGACAGTGGCTGGCTGGCGTTGACGCCAAAGTAGTTCAGCGCGACGTCGCGCCCGCGCCGGCCCGGCGCGAGCTTGGCGTGCGTAAACCAGCTGGCGGGAAACTCACCCCGTCCATCCGTCATGTAGCGACCGCCGAAGACGCCGAGGCGCAGCATCTGTGCCGGGGTCAGCTCGGGCTTGAACTGAGGATCGAAGTCGCGGCCGACGCGCGCCGTGCGCGCGTAGCGATAGCCTCGCTGCATCCTGTCGGTGACGGTCACCCACTGCGTGCGCATCGCGGAAAAGCTACGCGCGAATGACGGACGGTCAATCGCGCGAAAGGCGAAGGCGCACGATGTTCCGGACCTCGCCCGTAGGTTTTGCCTGCGGCCGAACGTCGTCCTGCCGAAGTGGAACCAAATAATTTGTCGTTGCTGCTTGGTAGCTTAGCACCGTCGGCGGCATTAGGCGTGTTTGCGGCGTCTTCTCTGCGCGCCGCTGGCCTCTAGCCTCTGTCGTACAACCTCGATAGGGTGCCGCCGGCTCAAGGGATGGCAGGGCGCTTTTTTCTGCTTTTCATCCGCGAGTTTGAGCTTTGTCTTGATATTTGGGGAGAAGACCAATGAAGTCGTTGATGGCCCTCGCCGTCGTGCTCAGCACCTTTGCCATGGTTGGCGTCGCCACCACCTCGCCCGCCGAGGCGCACTTCAAGAAGCGCCACCACCACGCCAAGTACTACAAGGCTGGCAAGTGCAAGAAGCACGTCCACTGGTTCCGCAGGCACAAGAAGTGCCATAAGCACTGGTAATTCCGGGCCCAGCTTGGACTACCGACGGCGCGGCTCCCCCCGGAGCCGCGCTTTTTCTTTTTCGCAACCTCCGCGGCGATTGCTCCCTTGCGGGGGCGCGACAGTGTGACATAACAAGACGTTATAATCACAGCACGGGATGGTTCGGTGGACAGCGCTCCGAAGACCCCGCTTCTCGATCGCGTCAAAACGCCCGAGGATCTGCGTAAACTCGAAGAATCCGAACTGCCGCAACTGGCGGACGAGTTGCGGCGCGAGACGATCGACGCCGTCTCGGTCACCGGCGGCCACCTCGGGGCCGGCCTCGGCGTTGTCGAGTTGACGGTCGCCCTGCACTGGGTCTTCGACACGCCACGCGATCGTCTGGTGTGGGACGTGGGCCACCAGACCTATCCGCATAAGATCATCACCGGACGCCGCGACCGTATCCGCACGCTGCGCACGCCGGGCGGCCTTTCGGGTTTCACGCGCCGCGTCGAGAGCGAGTATGACCCGTTCGGCGCCGCGCATTCGTCCACGTCGATCTCCGCCGGCCTCGGCATGGCAGTGGCGCGCGACCTCGCCGAGCGCGACAACAACGTCGTGTGCGTCATCGGCGACGGCGCCATGAGCGCCGGCATGGCCTACGAGGCGTTGAACAACGCCGGCGCGCGCGACGAGCGGCTGATCGTCGTCCTCAACGACAACGACATGTCGATCGCGCCGCCGACCGGGGCGCTAAGCGCCTACCTCGCGCGCATCTCGTCCAGCGGCACCTATCTCTACCTGCGCGACATCGCCAAGCAGCTCGCACGCCAGTTGCCCAAGAGTTGGGAGCGCCGCGCCGCGCGCGTCGAAGAATACACGCGGCACCTCTGGCAGGGCGGCGCCTGGTTCGAGGAGCTGGGCTTCTACTACGTCGGCCCCATCGACGGCCACAACTTCGATCACCTGTTGCCCGTGCTCAAGAATGTGCGCGACGCGCGGCAGGGGCCGATCCTCGTGCACGTCGTCACCAAGAAGGGCAAAGGCTACGCGCCGGCCGAGGCCTCCGACGACAAGTATCACGGCGTCTCCAAGTTCAACGTCGTCACCGGGGCGCAGGATATCGCCAAACCGAAGGCGCCGACCTATACGCGCGTCTTCGCCGACGCCCTCATTGCCGAAGCAAAGAAGGACGACAAGATCGTCGCCATCACCGCGGCGATGCCCGACGGCACCGGCCTCGACCGCTTCGGCAAGGCGTTTCCCGAACGCACCTTCGACGTCGGCATCGCCGAGCAGCACGCCGTCACCTTCGCCGCCGGCTTGGCGACTGAGGGCCTGAAGCCGTTCGCCGCCATCTATTCGACATTCCTGCAGCGCGCCTACGATCAGGTCGTGCACGACGTCGCCATCCAGCGCTTGCCGGTCCGCTTTGCCATCGACCGCGCCGGTCTCGTCGGTGCCGACGGGCCGACGCACGCCGGCGCCTTCGACGTCGCCTACCTCTCGTGTCTGCCGGGCTTCGTCGTCATGGCGGCGGCGGACGAGGCCGAGCTCGTGCACATGGTCGCAACGGCGGCGGCGATCGACGACCGCCCTTCGGCATTCCGCTATCCGCGCGGCGAAGGCTTCGGCATTCCGCTGCCGGCGGAGGGTATCCCGCTTGAGATCGGTAGGGGCCGCGTCCTGCGTGAAGGCTCGGCCGTGGCGCTGCTGTCGTTCGGCACGCGCGCGCACGAATGCCTCAAGGCCGCCGACCAGTTGGCGGCGTTCGGGTTATCGACGACCGTTGCCGATGCGCGCTTTGCCAAGCCGCTCGATGAGGATCTCATCCGCCGCCTGGCGCAAAACCACGAGGTTCTCGTCACTGTCGAGGAAGGCTCCGTCGGCGGCTTCGGCAGCCACGTGCTGAAGTACCTCGCCGACAGCGGCCTGCTCGACCGCGGCCTCAAGGTGCGCACCATGGTGCTGCCGGACACGTTCATCGAGCACGGCAAGCCGGATGCGATGTACGAGCAGGCCGGTCTGACCGGGGCGGGCATCGTCACCACGGTGCTGGGCGCCCTGGGCCGCGAGACGCTCGACGACGCCGCCAACCGCGCTTAACGCATCGCAGCGAGCGCGGAGCTCCCCAGCCGCGCCTAAGCTAAACAATGACACCTGAGCGACACGCTGCGCCGGCTAAACCTTCAGCGCGCCGGCCTTGGCGGCGGCGTAGCGCTCGCCGACGGCCTTCCAGTTGACGACGTCCCACCAGGCCTTGAGATACTCGGGGCGGCGGTTCTGGTATTTCAAGTAATAGGCGTGCTCCCACACGTCGTTGCCGAACAGCACGCGCCCGCCTTCCATCAGCGGCGTGTCCTGGTTCGGCTTGGAAACGAGTGACAGCTTGCCTTCCGGCGTCACGGCGACGAACACCCAGCCCGAGCCGAACACCTTGCCGCCCTTGTCGTTGAACTCTTCCTTGAGCTTGTCGAGACCGCCGAGGTCGCTGTCGATGGCCGCCTTGAGGTCGCCTTCCGGCGCGCCGCCGTCTTTACCCATCACCTGCCAGAACATCGAATGGTTGGCATGGCCACCACCGTTGTTGCGCACGGCGGTGCGGATGTCCTCGGGCAGCTCCGGCAGCTTGGCCAGGATTTCCTCGATCGGCATGGCGGCGACCTTTGAGTGGTCCTTCACGGCCTCGTTCAGCTTCTTCACGTAGGCCGCATGATGCTTGTCGTGGTGCAGCTCCATGGTCGTGGCGTCGATGTCGGCTCCAGTGCGCCGAAATCATAGGGAAGCGGCGGCAGCTTGAAGGGGCCGGGGTCGTCGGCGGCCCAGACCACGCGCGGGCCGGCGGCCGTAGCCAGCGCGGCCGCGGCGGCGCCCTTGAGCAAAGTACGACGTTCGATCGACGGCATGAGGCTTCTCCAAGCAACTTGGCGCGGCTGCGCCCACGCGAATTGATTGCCGCCCTGCCGACGCAAAACGGCCGCGGACAGGTAAGTCCGCGGCCGCGCGTTGGTTCCCGCGTTTTTGCCGTTACTCGACCGTGATGGTGACAACGTCGGATTGCACGGGAGGATCGAACGGAACGTGGCTCTTGTCGGCGAACACGTCCTGCAGCGTGTGCTTGCCGGGAGAAAGCTCGATCGTCCCTTCGGTCTGCCCCTTGCCGTAGTGGATGTGCTGGGCGTCGGCGGGAATGGCGGTGCTGTCATCGACCTTGGCATCGATCAGCAGGTGATGATGCCCACTGTCGGGCTCGTCGGTGCCGGCCGGAACGACCTTCATGCCCTCGACGCCGAACTTGACGGTTATCGGGTTTTTGACCGTTGCGCCGTCCTTGGGCTCGATGATGAATACCTTGGCCCCCGGCGGCGAGGGGGTGCGGGCGACGCCGTCCGCGGACGGCACGCTTCTTTGTGGGCTTCGTGCGGGGCGGGGGTGCTATTGTCGCCGCAGGCGGCGAGGGTCAGAACAAACAGGGTGGCGGCAAAAGCGCTGCGCATGTACGTCTCCAAAATGTTCGCGCCGAGATTGCGCGTCACCGACCAAGATATCGTAAACTTGAGCCTATGCGAAAGACGGTTGGATCTTCTGCTCGTGGAGCAGGGGCTTGGTGCCGACACGGTCGCGCGCCCGCGACCTCATTCGCTCGGGGCACGTGCGCGTCGGCGAGGATGTCTGCACCAAGGCGGGCACCGAATTCGTCGACACGGTAGAGCTGACGCTCGGGGATGTGGGTGCGGCTCGTGCGGTATCGCGCGGGGGCCAGAAGCTAGCCGCCGCGCTGGCCGCCTTCGAATTCGACCCGCAGGGCCGCATAGCTCTCGATGTCGGCGCCTCCACCGGCGGCTTCACGCAGGTGCTGCTCGAGCGCGGCGCAATCAAGGTCTACGCCGCCGACGTCGGTCACGGGCAGCTTCACGCCAGCCTCAAGTCGGATCCGCGCGTCGTCTCGCTCGAGGGTCTCGATGCGCGGCGCCTCACGCGCGAGACGGTCCCCGAGCCGGTCGGCGCTATCACCGCCGACGTCAGCTTCATCTCGCTGATCAAGGCGCTGGGCCCGGCCCTGGAGCTGGCAGCGCCCGGCGCGTTCCTCGTCGCGCTGGTCAAGCCGCAGTTCGAGGTGGGCCCGGAGCGCATCGGCAAGGGCGGCATCGTGCGCGACGCCGGCAGCGCGCGACAGCGCGCTTCATTGCGGTCACGGCATGGCTCGCCGCGCAGCCGGGTTGGCGCGTCGCCGGCTCCATTCCCTCGCCCGTCAAAGGCGGCTCGGGCAACGTCGAGTTTCTCATCGGTGCGCTGCGCGATGGGTGACACGCAGGCGTTCGACATCGCGCGCCTCGGCGCCCAAGGGGACGGCATCGCCGACACTGCCGTCGGGCCCCGTATTCGTGCCCTTATGCGCTCGCGGGCGAGCGCGTGCAGGCAGATGTGCGCGGCGAGCGCGCGCGCCTCATCGCCGTCATCGAGGCCAGCCCGGAGCGCATCGCCCCCGTGTGCCGCCACTTCACCCATTGCGGCGGCTGCGCCGTGCAGCACCTGCGCCTGCCCGCCTATCTGGCGTGGAAGCGCGAACTCGTCGCGTCGGCTTTCTCCGCTCGCGGTATCGACGCGCCTATCGGCCACGTGGCGACCGTCGGCCTCGGTGCCCGGCGGCGGGCCTCGTTTTCGGCGCGCCGAACCGGACGCGGCGTCGTGCTCGGTTTCCACGAGGCGAAAGGGCGTCGACATCGTCGACCTGCAGGAGTGCCCGGTCACCGCCTCGGCCATCGTCCGCGCGCTGCCCGGGTCTGCGCCGTCTGGTCGAGCCGCTGATGTCGCGTCGTGCCGCCGGGCGCGTCGTTGTCACCCTCGCCGCCAACGGCCTCGACGTCGCCATCGAGGACGTGCCGGTCGATCCGTCCGTCGAGGTGCGCGAGTTCCTGGCGCGCGAAGCGGCCGCCTTGAAGCTCGCGCGGCTGACGCTCGCCGGCGACACGCTCTATCAGGCGACGGTGCCGGCGGTGCGCTTCGGTACCGCCAACGTCGTGCTGCCGGCGCGCTCGTTCCTGCAGGCGGCGCCGGCGGCGGAAGCGGAGATGGTGCGCCTCGTCACGCAGGCCGTGGGCGACGCAAAGCGCGTCGTCGACCTCTTCTGCGGCATGGGCACGTTCACTTTCCCCTTGGCGCAGCGCGCGCCGGTGCTGGCCGTCGACGGCGACAAGTCGGCGATCACGGCGCTGGCAGAATGCCGCCAACCGCACACCGGGTCTCAAACCGATCGAGACGAAGGTGCGCGACCTGTTCCGCGAGCCGCTGTCGGTGAAGGAGCTGCAGGCTTCGACGCGGCGGTGTTCGATCCACCGCGTGCGGGAGCGGCAACGCAGGCGGCGGCGCTGGCCGCATCGGGCGTGAAGACGATCGCCGCCGTGTCGTGCAACCCGGCGACGCTGGCGCGCGACGCCCGCATCCTCATCGACGGCGGCTTCAAGCTCGAGCGCGTGACCCCGATCGACCAGTTCCTCTATTCCCCGCACATCGAAGCCGTCGCCATCCTCCGCCGCTGAGCAGGCGGACGCAGCGTAGCCGGCGACAATGCTCGGCTAGAGCAGCTTGCCCATGGCGACGGCGGTATCGAGCATGCGGTTGGAGAAGCCCCACTCGTTGTCGTACCACGACATCACGCGCACCAGCTTGCCGTCGACGACCTGCGTTTGCGTCGAGTCGAAGCTCGACGAGAACGGCGAGTGATTGAAGTCGATCGACACCAGCTCGTCCGTCACGTAGTCGAGCACGCCCTTGAGCTGCTGCGCCGCCGCGTGCTGCATCGCCTTGTTGATCTCCTCCGCCGTCGTCTCCCGGCCGGGAATGAACTTCAGGTCGATGACGGAGACGTTCGGCGTCGGCACGCGGATGGACGTGCCGTCGAGCTTGCCTTTCAGCTCCGGCAGCACGAGGCCGACGGCTACCGCAGCGCCGGTCGAGGTCGGGATCATCGATAGTGCGGCGGCACGCGCGCGGCGCATGTCCTTGTGCGCCTGATCGAGGATGCGCTGATCGTTGGTGTAGGAGTGAATGGTGGTCATATAGCCCGACTGGATGCCGACGAGGTCGTTCAGCACCTTGGCGACGGGGGCGAGGCAGTTGGTCGTGCACGAGGCGTTCGACACGACCTTGTGGTCGCCCGTCAGCTTCTCGTGGTTGACGCCGTAGACGACCGTAAGGTCGGCGCCCTTCGAGGGGGCCGAGACGAGCACGCGCTTGGCGCCGGCAGTTGAGATGCACCTGCGCCTTCTCCTTGTCGGTGAAAATACCCGTGCATTCCATGACGATGTCGATGCCGAGATCCTTCCACGGCAACTTCGAAGGATCCTTCTCGGCCAGCACCTTGATCGGCGCGCCGAGGCCGACGTCGATGGAATTGCCCGAGACCTTCACTTCGCCGGGGAAAGTGCCGTGCACGCTGTCGTATTTGAACAGGTGCGCGTTATCCTTCGTCGGCACGAGGTCGTTGATGGCGACGAACTGCAAGTCGGTGCGCTTGGCTTCGGCAGCTGCGCGCAGCACGTTCCTGCCGATGCGGCCAAATCCAGAGATCGCAACCTTCACAGTCATCTTCATCGCCTCCTTGCAGCGCTCAATCTACGTATTCACTCGGTTCCTAAACAAAGGCGCGGCCATTAACTGGACGCGAGGCCATGGTGTCAATGCGGCATCACCCGGCGTGCTGAACATCGGCCGGAAGCAGTCGAGCAAATTTGTGTGACACGAAATTCCTGTTGGAGCCGCAGCGGTTCGCACGCTGCCTTGTTGACGCCTTCGAAGAGCGACACTTAAGGTCATGACACGGGAAGGCAGCCGTGGATCGCCAGGGGGCAACTGGGCGAATCTCGGAGGGCAGGACCAATATGGCTCAGCGGGTATCGCAGAAGGGCAAGCGGCAGGCTCCGCCGCCGCGCCAACGGACCGGGCGTGCAGCTCCCGGTGATCCCAGACGCAACGGGGAAACGCGCCTTGAGGCGGCCGAGAGCGAGCGTGATCAGCTGAAGGCGCAGCTTGTCGAGGCGCAGGCGATGATCGCCAAGCTGGAGCAGGCGCGCGACGAAGCCCTGAGCCGGATTGATTGGGCGATAGACTCGCTGCATAACGTGCTCGAAAGCGACGCCTGAGCAACTCGAAGCTAGGCACAACGGTGGGGGCGATGGGTCAGGTCGCGATCACTGTCAATGGACGCTCCTACCGCTTCGATTGCGGAGACGGCGAGGAGCCGCGCCTGCAAGAGCTCGCCGAGTACGTGAAGAGCCGCATGGAGACGCTGTCGCGCGAGCATGGCAACGTCGGCGAGGAACGCCTGCTGCTCATGGCCGCGCTGACCATCGCCGACGAGCTGTGGGACGCCACCGACGGCAATGCCGGCTCGACCAGCGCCGCCGACGCCAAGCGCCGCGCATAAGGCCTCTTCACTGTCATCTTCGGGCTTGTCCCGAGGACCCAACTCTCCCCTTGCACCTGCTCTGTGAAAGCAGTTGTGGTGACCGACACGCCGGATACCCGCACGTCCAATTGCTTCCTCGGGACAAGCCCGAGGATGACACCTGTGTGGTGCTGTCCAGCCTTGGGAGGCGAGGGCGGGCACCCTCCGCTGGAGTGAATAAGGGGCGAGACGCTGGAAAATTAGCGAGCGGTCCTCTACATTGGTGCGCTGCGGGGTGCGTTAGAAGCACATATGTTCCCCGGGGCCTATAAGACTCGCAAGGGAGCTGTCCCTGGCCGAGACCGTGGTCTCGGACACACGGCGCCCACCTACTCTCGTAGGGACCAACGCGGGATCATCCGCTTCGACGGCCACCGCGGCACTTTCATCGCATGCAGACGGGCGAGGACAAACGGGCAGCAAGAACCCGGGCGCTCGCCCGTCGCGCTGCGGCCTTCGCGGCACACGGCCCTGCCGCCGGCGCGTCTCTCGCCGCACACGGCCTTTCATTCCTCGACTTAGCGCCCGGGGCCATCGTCTCCGGCTTTTCCGCCATTCGCGACGAGATCGATGCAGCGCCGTTGCTCGCGCGCCTGCACGCGGCAGGTTACCCGCTAGGCCTGCCGGTCATGCAAGGTAAAGGCCTGCCGCTCGTCTTCCGTGCCTGGAGCCCCGGCGATGCCATGGGCACAGCGCAATGGGACATTGCCGAGCCACTGCCGGACAAGCCCGTGCTCGAGCCGGACGTGGTGCTGGTGCCGCTGCTCGCCTTCGACGCCGCAGGCCATCGCCTCGGCTACGGCGGCGGCTTCTACGATCGCACGCTTGCGCGCCTGCGCACCATTAAGCCTGTGGTAGCCGTGGGTGTGGCCTACGATGAGCTGAAGGTCGACGCCGTGCCGCATCGGAGCTATGACCAGCCCCTCGATTGGGTGCTGACGCCGTCAGGCCCGCTGCGCTGCTTAGGCACCTGAATGCGTCTCCTCTTTCTCGGCGATATCGTCGGTCGCACCGGCCGCAAGGCGGTTGTCGACGCGCTGCCCGGCCTGCGCCGGCGCTACGCGCTGGATTTCGTCATCATCAACGGCGAGAACGCCGCCGGCGGGTTCGGCATCACCGAGGCGATCCTCGAGGAGCTGATCGAAGCCGGCGCCGACGCGGTGACGCTCGGCAACCACGCCTTCGATCAGAAGGACGCGCTCATATTTATCGAGCGCTACCCGCAACTCGTCCGCCCGATCAACTATCCCAAAGGCACGCCCGGACGCGGTGCCTCGCTCATCAAGACGCCGGAGGGGCTGGAGGTGCTGGTCATCAACGCCATGGGCCGCATCTTCATGCCGGAGATGGACGACCCGTTCCGCGCCATCGACGCCGAACTCGCGGCTTGCCGGCTCAAGCAGGGCGCCGACGCCATTTTCATCGACTTCCATGCCGAGGCGACGAGCGAGAAGCAGGCACTGGGCTACTTCGTTGATGGGCGCGCCACGGCCGTCGTTGGCACGCACACGCACGTGCCGACCGCGGACGACCGCGTGCTGCCGAACGGCACCGCCTACATTTCCGACGCCGGCATGTGCGGGGACTATAATTCGGTGCTCGGCATGGACATCGAGGAGCCAATCAACCGCTTCATCACCAAGATTCCGCGCCAGCGTTTCGAGCCGGCCGGCGGCCCGGCGACGCTCTCGGGCCTCGCCATCGACATCGACGACAAGACTGGGCTTGCCAAAGCCTGCGGCGCGCTGCGCATCGGCCCGCACCTCGAACCCGCCACACCCGCGTTCTGGGAAGCCTGAACTCGCCCCCCTCCGCCATCCCGGGCTTGACCGCCGGGGGGCGCCTCGCGCAATAAAATCGACAAAAATCGCCACATACGAGAGCGACATGGCCGGCCATTCAGCATTCAAGAACATCATGCACAAGAAGGGTCGCGCCGACGCGGCCCGCGCAAAGGCATTCTCCAAGCTGGGGCGCGAGATTACGGTGGCGGCCAAAATGGGCAGCCCGGATCCCGACATGAACCCGCGCCTGCGCCTCGCCATCCAGGCGGCGCGCGCCGAGAACATGCCGAAGGACAACATCGAGCGCGCCATCAAGAAGGCGGCCGGTGGAGATGCCCAAAATTACGAAGCGATCCGCTACGAGGGCTACGCGCCAGGAGGCGTCGCCGTCATCGCGGAGGCGCTCACCGACAACCGCAACCGTACCGGCGGTGCGGTGCGCGCCGTGTTCACCAAGTACGGCGGCAACCTCGGGGCGACTGGTTCGGTGTCGCACATGTTCGCGCATGTCGGCGAGATCACCTTCCCGGCCAGCGTCGGCTCGGCCGACGCGGTGCTCGACGCGGCGATCGACGCCGGCGCCGATGATGTCGTCTCCGACGCGGACGGGCACGTCATTGCGTGCGCCTTCGAGAGCCTCGGCACGGTGACCAGCGCGCTGGAGGAGAAGCTCGGTGAGCCGCGGACGGTGAAAGCCATCTGGAAGCCGAACCTGTCGACACCGGTCGACGAGGACAACGCGCAGAGCATCTTCAAGATGATCGCCATGCTCGAAGATGACGACGACGTGCAGAACGTCTACGCCAACTTCGACATCTCCGACGATATCCTCAAGAAGCTGACCGCGGCCTGAGTCGCGCTACGCCGAGTGCAGCAGTTCGCGCTCGCGCTTGGGCTTTGCACCGCTGCGGCGCGCGGGCGGCGCATCCTTGCGCTTCGGCGACAGCTCGTGCATCACGGCGCGGAACACCGGCGGCGCGAACAAGACGTTGCGATGGCCAAGTCCTTCGAAGCTGATGAGTCGCGCCGACGGGTGCGCGGCGACGATCTCCTCGGCATTGTGGATCGGCACCTCGTCGTCATCGCGGCCGTGGATGACGAGAATAGGCGCGTCGTTGTTCCGCATCAGCTCCGAGGAGGAGAACGTCGCCACGGGGCGATGGCCGACGCGTTCCAGATGGCGCTCGTAGGCGCGCTGTGCCGAAAACCCGAGCTTCAGATTGCGGCCGAAGTTGCGCGCCACCTCCGACAGCTTGTTCGGGCACGAGATGAGCACGAAGCGGCCGATCGACGGCCTGTGCTCCATCGGCGGTCCGCCCTCGGCAACGAGCAGTGACACGAAGCCACCGAACGAATGCGCGACGACGGCGTCGATAGGCCCGAAGTAATCGCAGACGGCGAGCATCGAGCGGGCGCAATCGGCAAGGTTGGTGCGGCGTCCCTCGCTCAGCCCGTGGGCGGGAAAGTCGAAGGCGATGACGCGCAGCCCCGAGCGGCGCAGCGGCTCGGTGAATGCGGTCATGAACGAAGCCTCGCTCGTCCAGCCGTGCACCAGCAGCACGGTGCCGCGCGGGGGGGCGTCCGGCTCGAAGATGTAGCTTTGCACCTCACCCGACGGGGTGGGGACGCGTTGCCACTTGGCGTTGCGCAAATGGAAGCGCGCCCGCGCCGTCAGATCCTCGTGATCGGGGGAGCGATGCTGGGAAAGTTCCGGCGTGCAGAAAATACGAAACGCCACGTCGCCGGCCATCGCCGGCGGCAGCTTGTCGAGCACGGTCGCCGCGCGCGGATGCGGGCAGCGGAGCGCCAGCGAGCGCTTCTCTTGTCGATCTCGTCTCACGGCGTACGCACTCTGCTGATTGGCGCAGCTCGAAATTTCCGGATGTGCTTCCCGGACGGCCGCGCCGACGGCGACCAGCGACGAATAATTGGAAACCATAAATACCCCGTGAAATTACGCCCGCAGATGCCATCGATCAACGCCCTTCCGGCAAATTTGGTGCCTGCGGCAGCTCGCCCCGGGGTCTTCGCCAAATGCTTGAAAGGGGCTGAAATTACGGGTCTGCGCATTAGGCACGGCAACAAATCGCTTCGGTGCTATGCCGTTGCCCATGGGGGCTAGCGTGACACGCATCATCGGCATCGATCCGGGCCTGCGCCGCACCGGCTGGGGGGTCGTCGACAGCGACGGCGTGCGCCTCAGCTACGTCGCCAGCGGGCTCGTGACGACTGTGGCCGACACCGACCTCGCGTATCGGTTGCGCGAATTGTTCGAGGGCATCGCCAGTGTCATCGCCAGCTTCAAGCCGCACGAAGCCGCGGTGGAGGAGACGTTCGTCAACGACAACGCGCGCTCCACCTTGAAGCTCGGCCAGGCGCGGGGAATGGCGCTGCTGGCGCCGGCAATGGGCGGCTTGCTGGTCGCGGAGTATCCGCCGAACCTGATCAAGAAGTCGGTCACCGGCGCCGGTCATGCCGAGAAACGGCAGATCGAGGCGATGATCGGTTTCCTGCTGCCGAAGGCGCGCGTGCAGAGCGCCGACGAGGCGGACGCGCTGGCGATCGCCATCTGCCATGCCAATCATCGCAAGAGTGCAAGACTGGCGATGGCAATCAGGTAGGCGACTGTAGCCAGTAGGCACTAGCCAGTCGATAAACCCTTCCGATGCGTATTGCCTACTGCCCAATGCCCACGGAGTTCACATGATCGGCAAGCTCAAAGGCAAGGTCGACGCAATCGGCGAGAGCTTCTGCATCGTCGACGTCGGCGGCGTCGGCTACGAGGTGCAGGCGTCGGCGCGCACGCTGCGCAACATGAAAATCGGCGATGACGTATCGCTCACTATCGACACGCATGTGCGCGAGGACGCCATCCGCCTGTACGGTTTTGCCAGCGAGGTGGAGCGCTCGTGGTTCCGCACGCTGCAGAGTGTGCAAGGCGTCGGCTCCAAGGTGTCGCTGGGGCTGCTCGGGACGCTCTCGCCGCAGGATCTCGCCAACGCTATTGCGCTTGGTGACTGGGGAAGCGTCGAGCAGGCGCCCGGCATCGGCAAGAAGCTGGCGCAGCGCATCGTCGCCGAGCTGAAGGACAAGGCGCCGGCATTGTCCGTTGCCGGTTTGCACCTGCCGAGCGGCAGCGCGGCGGCCCGAACGCCGGAGCAGGGCAACATCGCCGCCGAGGCGATCTCGGCGCTCTCCAACCTCGGCTATCAGCCGGCGCAGGCTTCCGCTGCCATCGCTGTCGCCATGAAGGAGCTCGGTGACGAGGCCGATACCGCCAAGCTCATCCGCCGCGGCCTGAAGGAACTGGCACGCTAACCGCGCCGATCACCGGGAGCTCAAGGCAACCGCGGTTGTGATTGCGCCGTCCAAACATGATAAAAGGCCGGCCTCATGCGTCGCATGCCGATGAACGCTAAGCTGAGTGCCTGATGATAACCAACGCCCAACGTGCCCTGTGGACGTTCCTGATCTATGCGCTGGTGGGGCCCTTCTTCGCCGCGCTCGCCGTGCTCGTCCTCGTCGCACTCGCCTGGGCGTTCAATCTGACGAGCCTGCTCCCCGTCGAAGTCACCTCGCTGGGTGAGGTGGGCCTTTCCGTATTCGTCTGGTCCATCGTGCCGGCCTTGCTGACGGCGCTCGCCCTCGCCGGTGTCGTGTGGCGCACCGGCGGCTTCAACTGGCTGCTCGCCGTCGTCGTCGCCATCATCGCCTTCGCCATCGCCGCGATGGTGTTACCACTCGACCTCGACCACGCCCGCCCCTACCTCGCCTTCCTCGCCGGAATCGTTGCCTTGATGGTGCGCCAGGCCCTGCTGCAGGCCGACATCATCGTCGAGTGAGGGCGGGCACCCGCAACCAAATCTCGCAGCTGAGCGTTTCCCTTCACCTTCATGCGGAAAGGGAGACGATCCATGCGTTGGGCAATCGCAATTGCGCTGGGCGTTCTCGCCCTGCCGGCCTCGGCGGCGATGCAAACCGACGTCGGCGTTCTCACATGCACGCTCGCCGAGCACGGCGAAAAAGGCACCGAGCCCGACAGCCAGACGCGCGCCATGCTGTGCACCTTCAAGCCCAAGGGCACGGGGCCGGAGGAAAGCTACACCGGCGAAGTCAAGAAGGTCGGCTCGCAGACGGCGCTAACGGGCAAGCTGGTGCTGATCTGGGCGGTGATGGGTCCGTCCGATCGCAAGCTGCGTCCGGCGGTGTTGGAGCAGACGTATGTCGGCGAGCAGGCTGAAGACCCTTCCGACAAGGCGTCGGCGCCCAAGATGCTCGTCGGCGAAACCGACAAGGCTTACGGATTGCAGCCGATCACCGACGATAAGCCCGGGTCGAACGGCAGTCAGAGCGTCACTGTCGTGCAGTTGCGCATCAAGTCGACCCCGAGCTGATCTGCTGCGTCTACGCGCCGTCGGCGAGGACGGCGATGGCCTTGTCGAGCTGCGGATCCTTGCCGGCGGCGTAGCGCACGTCGAACGGCACCTCGATCGATGGTGCCACGCCCACGCCCTCGACGCGCTCGCCGTCGACCGCGGCATCTTCCACAGCCATGATCAGCAGGCTGCCGTCGGACAACAGGAACGCGGTACCGGCGAGCAGCGCGCCCGCCGTGCGCTCACCGATGACCTGGCCGAAGCCGTTCTTCTTGAAACCATAGGCCAGCACTTCCTTGCCCGAGCGCGTGCCGCCATTGACCAGCATGGCGACCGGCTTGCCCCAGCGATAGCCGACGAGGTTGGTCGTGCCGTTGCGCCCCGTGAGCGCCAGCGTCGGCCCGTAGGTGTTGAATACGCTTAGATAGCGCGGGTGCGCGCCACCCCAGCCATCGCGCAGATCCCACACCAGCGCGTCGACGTCCTTGAGCTTGCCTTCGCTCAGCACTTCCTCGAGCTGCTGCTGGTATTCGTTGCCGGCGTACGACCAGACGCGCACGTAGCCGATGCGTTTGCCGTTCGCCTCGATGATGCGCGCGCTGCCGCGCAGTGCGGATTCGAACGTCTCGCCGGGCTCGATCCATTGCGGCTCGACGACGATGCTCTTGGCTTCGCCCCCCGCTTCGCGGCGGACCTTCAGCGTCACCTTCTCGCCGATCTTGTTGCGGAACGAGCCGATCGGCGCGAACGGCTGATCGCCCGCCGACAGGATTTCATCGCCGGCGAGCAACCCGGCGCGGGCCGCCGGCATGTCGGGGAACACTGCAGTGACGAACGTCTTGCCGTCGATGTTCTTGGTGAACATGCCGATGCCGGCATAGCGCACCTTGTCGCCGCGGAAGTGCTTGGGGATGTCGCGGCGCAGGGGATAGGAGAAGATGTCGACGAGCTCGTAGTAGCCGGTCTCGTCCGCCGTGTAGTGGTGCGTATGCGATGAACCGAGCTCGGCGAGCAACGCGTTGATGGCTTCCGAACGCTGCGCATCCGTCTTGGCGCTGGCGTAGGCGAGGCGATGCTTCTTGCCCATCGCCTCCCAGTCGAGCCCCTTCATCTTCGGGTCGTAGAACTTGTCGCGCGCGATGCGCCAAGCTTCCTCGTAGACGGCGGTGGTCTCGGGCTTGGGCTCGTAGGCGCGCGCCTCGGGAAACGGCAGCACTTGCGCGCCGGCAACGGCCACGGCAACGGCTCCGGAGCGGACGAAAGCAGGCGCACGCATGTGTTGACCTCACGCTGTCGAATAGATGTCAGCAATGTAGGGATCGAAATCGACTATGCGAGGTCGAACTGCAGGCAGGTGCCGCTGGAGCGCCTTACAAATCAGCAATCTTTGAACATCGACGTCATGCACAGCCACGTGTCTTGCATGTTGCGCTGTACCTTCTCCAGAGCGCCGATCTCGTAGGTCTCTTCCCCGGCCGGGGTCAGCGCGCGCTGGTAGTCGGTGACGGTTACGGTGCGCGCAAAGCCCTCGCACTTGCCGCCCTCGGCCACCGGTAGCAGCGCGCACTTCTGATGCGCGCCATTCTTTGCCAGCACCTTGGCGCACATCTCGCCCTGCAACTGGGGAGCGATGTTGTACTTGTCGGACGGGAGCTCGACGCTGCAGCGGTAGGTGGCGGCGGGCTGCTCGCAAGCGACGCACATCTCGCCGGCACGCGACGGCATGGCGGCGGCGGCGACGAAAGACGCAACAACGATGGCTCGATACATTCTGGAACTCGCGATCTGAATGGCCGGCCCCGCTCGCCCCAGCCCCCTTCCAAGACGCTAACCCCATCCTCTAAGCCTGTGAAGAGGCAAGGATTTGGCCGCGATCATTGCGGCGGCGCAGCATTTCGTGAACGCCGATGCGATCTTGACGGCATGGGCGAAGCAGCCCACCCAACGGGGATATGAGCGAAGCGAAGCAAACGCCCGACATCTACGGGTCCGAGCGCCTCATCGCCTTCACAGACGCAGTGATGGCGGTTGCCATCACGCTGCTTGTGCTCGACCTGAAGTTGCCCGACGGGCTCACCGACGGCGATCTCTACGTCGCCATCCCCGCCCTGTCGCACGCCCTTTGGTGCTACGTCCTTAGCTTCATCGTCATCGGCCTATTGTGGATGGCGCACCACAACCAATTCGCCCACATCCGCGCCGTCGATGGCGTGCTGCTGTGGCTCAACCTGTTCTTCCTCATGGCCGTGGCGCTGATCCCGTTCACCACCAGCGTCATGAGCGATCATCAGACCGCCCTGCCAACCATGATGTACGCGGCAGTTCTGATGGCGATCGCGCTGCTGCTGGCAGCCATTTGGGGCTACGCCTGCCGGCGGCCTGAGCTGATTTCCACCGACGTGACCCCGGTCATGCGCCGGCAAGGCGTCATCGATCCGCTGTTCGTAGCCGCCGTGTTCGCCCTCTCCATCGGCGTCGCCTATGTGCAGGGCTCGGCCGCGGGCCAATGGACGTGGCTGCTGGCGGCTGTCGCCGGACCGGTGGCCAGCCGCCTTTCCCGCGTCTGAGCCGGTCGTCTGCTTGACGCGGGCGGCGAAGCAGGTCAGGAACAAACCATGACCGATCGGCTCGTGACCAGCGCCAAGCGCGACACCGACGCGACGGAAGCCAGCCTGCGTCCGCAATCGCTCGCCGAGTTCATCGGCCAGGAGCAGGCGCGCGCCAACCTCGGCATATTCATCAAGGCCGCCCGCGACCGTGGCGAAGCCCTCGACCACGTGCTGTTCGCCGGCCCGCCGGGTCTCGGCAAGACGACGCTGGCGCAGATCATGGCCAAGGAGCTGGGCGTCGGCTTTCGCGCCACCTCGGGTCCGGTCATCGCCAAGGCCGGCGATCTTGCGGCACTGCTGACCAACCTCGAAGATCGGGACGTGCTGTTCATCGACGAGATCCATCGCCTCAGCCCGGCGGTGGAGGAGATCCTCTATCCCGCGCTCGAGGACTACCAGCTTGACCTCATCATCGGCGAGGGTCCGGCGGCGCGCTCGGTGCGCATCGACCTCGCCAAGTTCACGCTCGTCGGCGCCACGACGCGCCTAGGTCTGCTGACGACGCCGCTGCGCGACCGCTTCGGCATTCCCGTGCGCCTCAACTTCTACACCGTCGAGGAATTGGAACGGGTCGTCACGCGTGGCGCGCGCGTGCTCTCGACACCCATCAGTGTCGACGGCGCCCACGAAATCGCCCGCCGCGCCCGCGGCACGCCGCGCATCGCCGGCCGCCTGTTGCGACGCGTGCGCGATTTTGCCTCCGTTGCCGGCGCGCCGATCATCGACGCGACGCTGGCCGACAAGGCGCTGTTGGCGCTCGAGGTCGATTCCGAGGGTCTCGACAGCCTCGACCGCCGCTATCTCACCTGCATCGCCAAGGGCCATGACGGCGGGCCCGTCGGCATCGAGACCATCGCCGCCGCCCTGTCGGAGCCGCGCGACGCCCTGGAAGAGATCGTCGAGCCGTTTCTGTTGCAGCAGGGCTTCATCAGCCGGACGCCGCGCGGACGCGTCACCACCCTCAAGGCCTACAAGCACCTCGGCCTGTCCGGGCCGCAGAGGTCATCGAGCCCCCAGGGCGCCCTATTCGACGTGCTGGATGACGATGCGGAGAGTGACGGCGGCGAAGGCGAGGCCGGCACCGCCTGAACCCCCGTCGCCGGCTGCTATGCCGCAGGCCGCGTCAACTTCTGGCACATCTTTTGCGTCCAGATGGTGTTCGTCGCGCATCTCCGCAGAGCCGGTCGGCCATCCCCGTGATCACCCGTAGACAACTGTTCCAGAGCCTCGGCGCCGCCACCGCCGGAGGCGTGGGCCTCGGCGGCATCGCCTTTGCCGAGCCCTTCCGCACCAAGCTCACCCACTACGCGCTGACGCCGCCGCGCTGGCCCCAGGGCCTGTCGCTGAAGCTCGCCGTCATCGCCGATCTGCACGCCTGCAATCCGTGGATGGGCGTTGCGCGCATCGACCGGCTCGTCGCCGAGGCGAACGCGCAGCAGCCCGACGCCGTGTTGCTGCTCGGCGATTACGTCGTCGGGCATAAGCTCGCTCGCTATTCGCAGCCCGTCACCGCCAAAGAGTGGGCCGGCGCGCTGGCCGGCTTACGGGCGCCGCTGGGTGTGCATGCCGTGCTCGGCAATCACGATTGGTGGGACGACCGCGACGCGCAGCGCCGCCGCTGCGGACCGACGCGCGCGGGATCGGCGCTGCAGAATGCCGGCATCACGCTGCACGAGAATACCTGCCTGCGCGTCGCCAAGGATGGCGGTGCGGTTTGGCTCGCCGGTCTCGGCGACCAGTGGGCCTTCCCGCCCACTCGCGGGACGGACTTTGATTCCTACACCGGCGTCGACGATCTCGCCGGCACGCTGGCGCAGGTGACCGACGACGCGCCCATCGTTCTCATGGCGCACGAGCCCGACATCTTTCCGAGCGTGCCCGAGCGCGTAGCGCTGACGGTCTGCGGGCACACGCATGGCGGTCAGGTGCGCTTCTTCGGCTACGCGCCCCACGTCCCCTCGAAGTTCGGCAACCGCTACGTCTACGGCCACATCGTCGAAGGCGGTCGCAACCTCATCGTCTCCGGCGGTCTCGGCTGCTCGGAGCTACCCGTCCGCTTCGGCGCGCCGCCTGAAATCGTCATCGTCGAATTGGGCGCTTGAGGGATGAGCAGCGTGACAACGCGGCTGCGATCGGTTCTCTTCGCGCCATGAGCAACCCGCACGACGACAAATGGCCCGACCTTGCCGGCCGCCTTTTGCAAGATGGCCCGGCGCGCACGCACGTGCTGCCGGTGCGCGTTTATTTCGAGGACACGGATTTTTCCGGCCTCGTCTACCACGCGAGCTACGTACGCTGGTGCGAGCGCGGTCGCTCCGATTTCCTGCGCCTGCTCGGCGGCGATCACCGCCGGCTGATCGACGCCACGGACGGATCGGAGCCGGCGGCTTTCGTCGTGCGTCGCATGACGTTCGATTTCTTGAAGCCGGCGCGCATCGACGAATTGCTCGAGGTCGACACCCGCGTAAAGAGCGTCGGCGCCGCCAGCCTGACGCTGTTGCAGTCCATTAGACGTTTGGAAACCACGTTGGTCGAAGCGGAGGTGACGGTCGTCCTCATCTCTGTTTCGGGCAAGCCGCTGCGCATATCGAGTGCCCTGCGTGCGGCGTTCGGCGAGGCCTGAAGAGGTGCGGCGGACAGGCCGCTTTCCACCCGGGCGCGGGCTCCGACCTACAGAAAACGCTTGATTCCGGCCCTTATCCCGCATATTCGCGCTCGGCCGACGGCACATTGTGCGTGCATCTCGTGTACTATCCCTGCGGCTGAACGATTCTCTCAAGGAAACAACGATGGCTGAAAAAATCCCCGCGAAGATCAACACGGTTACGCTTCGCCAGATCGGCGCTGCCCTTTCGGAAGCGCACGACATCCCCAAGAAGCAGGCAGCCGCCGTGCTCGAGGATCTGGTGACGATGATCACCAAGCACCTCAAGAAGGGCGACAAGATCCGCATCGGCGGTCTCGGCGTGCTGCAGGTCCGCAAGCGCCCGGCGCGCATGGGCCGCAACCCGGCAACCGGCGAAGCCATCAAGATCAAGGCTTCGAAGAAGGTCGCCTTCCGCGCCGCCAAGGAGCTCAAGGAATCCGTCTGAGCTGAGCCGCTCACGCTTTTCTTTGCAGGCGAGATTACCGCGCGCCGGTGGGTTCACCGGCGCGCTTTTTTGCGTCAATGCGGAGAGCCACGCCGCGCGCCGACCCAACTCTCGCCATTTGCCCGCCATAGACTGCGAATCGGCTACCTTTGACCTAACGCAGACGATGGAGGCGACATGTCTGAAAAGACGATCCTCGTTGTACCCGGCAAGAAGCTGACGGTGCCGCGCCCGCTCAAGCGCAGCCTGCAGGTGCTTACCGCGGTCGGGCTCACGGCGGGCGTAGCGCTCGCCATTCTCATCGGCAACGGCCTGTTGGTTCCGCGCGGTCACCTGCTGCAGGGGTGGGACGTGTGGGTGACCTTCATCAACCGCACCGACATCCTCGCCACCATGGTACTGACGGCGCTGGTGACGGTCTTGTTGGTCTACTGGCAGCGCGACCAGGAGCGCGGCAAGTAGCGCAAGTAGCTAAAGCCGGTAGCTGTTGAGAATTCCCGCCGGCGATGCGGATGCGCCGTGTTTGCGGGGCAGCGCGAATGCGTAATGCAAATACAAAAGCCCGCGAAAACCGCGGGCGGTGCAAACTCGAAGTAGGCAATCCCGGAAATAGGCAAGGGAGGACACGGCTATCGCCGCGTCCTCCGCTTGTCAGCAGAGAGCTGCTCGCTGATTAGCAGCAGCAACGCTTGCGATAGTGCTTCACAGCGGCAACGGTGCGGTAGCTGCGGACGCGCTCGAAAGAAACCTTGCGGACGACCGACACGGTCGGCTGCTGGACGGCGACGCGGCGATAGAACTTGCGGCAGCCGCAACGGTCACTATAGGCCTTCTTCACCCAAACGGTGCGGTAGCTGCGCACGCGCTCGTAAGAGACCTTGCGCACCAGCGTAGTCGTCGGCTGGCGATAATAGACCTTCTTTGCAACGGTGCAGCAACCGCCGCGATTGAACAGATGTGCTTCCGCAGAAGTCGTCACAGCCATGCTCGTACCGGCCATCACGCCCGCGGCAACCAGAACTCCAAGAAGCCCACGCATTCTGAAAACTCCCAAATTCACCCACGCACGATTTTTCATGTTTGACGTTTCGGCAATAAATCCGGGCACGCCAAACGGCACGTGAAATGGATAACATGGCCCCATTGTAAAAATTGGTTAGGCCCGAAAACAAACGAAATGGATTTAGGCTTATGGTTAATGAACGGCATAGGACGGCGAATTAGGCGTCTCAAAAAGACAAGAAATACAAATGATAATCGTTTGTTTGTAGGTTAATAGCGCAACTGTTTATGCAACTATTCATTTCGGTTCATTTGATAAGAAAGCACATGCCGACAAAGATAACGATTAGACGTGCAATGCGGCTCGCGAAGTAAATGCAAAACAACTTTTGCCCGCGCCATTTTCAGGCGGCGGTCAACCATCCGTTAGTTTCCGGGGTTGGGGAGGAAACACCGGCGGAGCGGGGCCGGCTGACTAGCGGCAATGCTCGGTGTGCTCGGCGTCTTTCTTGATCACCTGGCCGATCGGGTCGACGGAGCCCGTCGTCACCTCGAGCGGTTCGGTGCAGCGCCAGGCCGACAGCACCTTCGGCTGCGCCCGGGCGTCGCCCTTGCGTACCGGCAAGTCGGGCGCCGCGGCGGTGACCGTCGCCGGGAGCTTAGGTGGCATCTTTGCCGGCACCGGTGTCGGCGCGATGGGCGTCTGCTCGGCCAAGGCCTTGGCAAAACAACGATCTAGGTTGGCGCAACGGCGCTTGGCGGAGGGATGGGAATCGGTTTCTGGCGCCCCCTCGAAGCTGTCGCAGACCTCGGTAAGGCCCTTGCGGTCGAGCCAGCGCTCGCGCACGCCGCGGTTGACGGCAAAGCAGTCGGCATCGAGTTCGCTGTCGCCGCCGCTGATATGCCCGCACTCGTGGCTGAAGACGAACAGGCGCACCGCCGGCGGTTGCTGGTTCATCATATCCGGGTTGAGGATCAGGACGGTGTCGCCGGCGCCGCCCTCGCTCGGCAGGTCGCGGTCGACATAGATATCGGCCTTGCCGCACGACACCTTGCGGCCCGCCAGAGTGACGCTGCGCCCCATGAGCTGCTCCCCGGCCACGGCCGAGGTCGACGTCGGGACAGCCGCAGCCAGGCTCACGAGAGCCGCCGGCAGCAGAAGCAGATTACGCAACTTGACCATCGACCAGGCTCGCTCGGCCCCCCGGCTCCCCTTGGCAGCCGGCAATTAAGTGGCTGAATTAGCCCGAATTAGGACGCCCGATCTGCAGCACCCCATCGGCAAGGCAACACTACGGGACAGCTCCCGAACAAATTATGCATGGTCCCGCCGCCGTCTTCGCAAGCGTCGCATCGACAACCGATCGGGCGCTAACCATGATGGGCCGGGGCATCGAACGCAGGGGGCACCGCGTGGGGCAGGAGAAAGACGCCGAGGGCATCGACCTCGACATCAAGGACGCGATGGAGGGGCACCAGCGTTTTCGCGCCGAGTTCGAGAAGGACCGCGCCTTCTATCAAAGCCTGGCGGCCAAGACGCAAAAGCCGCGCCTGCTGTGGATCGGCTGCGCTGACAGCCGGGTGGTGCCGGCGCAGATCACCAGCTCGGATCCGGGCGAATTGTTCGAGGTTCGCAACATCGCCAACGTCGTGCCGCCCGCCGACGCCTATGACGATGCGGTCGGCGCCGCCATCGAATACGGAGTTGGCCACCTCGGCATCGACGACATTGTCGTTTGCGGCCACACCGGTTGCGGTGGCATCGCCGCGCTGCTGGAGCCGATCCCGCCGGACCGCGAGGCGCACCTCGGGCGCTGGGTCGAATTCACCAAGCCGGCACATCAGTTGGTTGCCGCGGCGCAAGTGCCGGAAGCCGAGCGGCTGACCGCCACCATCAAGGCGCACGTTCAGTTCCAGCTCGACAATCTGATGACCTACGCCATCGTGCGTGAAGGCGTCGCCGCCGGGCGCCTCAACGTCCACGGCTGGCTCTACGATATGGACCACGGCACGCTCAGCGCCTACGACCCGCAGGCGGGCGGCTGGCGCGGCCTCCTCGACAAGGGCTGATGTTGCCGAGCGGATCGGGGGACTTGTGTCCATGCGGTAAAATGCTTGCGGCGGCCCTGAGTCGGCGCCCGCCACGCCGCCGTTTGGTCATATTGCGAGGCAACATGCCCTCTTGGGGATGTGGGCAAAGCACGTCACACTCGGGCTTCGGTTGCGCACGACCGGCAGCGCCGGCCGTAAGGCGCCTCCATTGCGACCGCCCAAGTCCCGGGCTCATCCCACGTCACGGATAAAAAAATGAATCCCACCGATATCGCCCAAGAAGCCATCGGTCCCGCGCCGGTGGGCGGCTTCTCGTTCCTCGAGCTGTTCTTGCACGCTCACATCGTCGTGCAGCTCGTCATGGCCGGCCTGCTCATCGCCTCGATCTGGTCGTGGGCGATCGTCATCGAGAAATTCTTCGCCTTCCGTCGCGCGCGCGCCGAGTCCGATCGCTTCGAGCACATGTTCTGGTCGGGGCAGTCGCTTGACGAACTCTACACGGCGCTGTCGCGCACCAAGCCCATCACCATGGCAGCGCTGTTCGTTGCCGCCATGCGCGAGTGGAAGCGCTCGGTCGAAGGCAACATCCGTGCACTTGGCGGCATCCAGTTGCGCGTCGAGAAGGTGATGGACGTCACCATCAGCCGTGAGATGGAGCGCCTTGACCGGCGCCTATTGTTCCTTGCCACTGTCGGCTCCACGGCACCGTTCGTCGGACTGTTCGGCACGGTTTGGGGCATCATGTCGAGCTTCCAGGCCATCGCCGTATCGAAAAACACCAACCTTGCGGTGGTGGCCCCGGGCATCGCCGAAGCCTTGTTCGCTACCGCGCTCGGCCTCGTCGCCGCCATCCCGGCGGTCATTTTTTACAATAAGTTTTCCGCCGACAGCGCGCAGATCAGCCATCGGCTGGAAGCGTTCGCCGACGAGTTCGCCGCCATCGTTTCGCGGCAGATCGACGTCAGAACTTAAAGACCGCGCGAGGACGCGAAGCGGGAAAGCGCGGAGGGCAACATGGGCGCGAGCATCAGGGCAGCGGGTGGCGGAGGCGGCGGCAAGCGTCGGCGCCGCGGTCGGCATACGCCGATGAGCGAGATCAACGTCACGCCGATGGTCGACGTGATGCTCGTGCTGCTGATCATCTTCATGGTCGCCGCGCCGCTCCTGCAGGTTGGCGTGCCGATCGAATTGCCGCAAGCCAAAGGCAAGCAGCTCGAATCCAACAAAGAGCCGCTGGCCATCAGCGTCAAGGCCGACGGCAGCGTGTTTATCGGCGAGACCGCCGTGACGCTCGACGAGATCGCGCCCAAGCTGAAGGCGATCGCCAAGAACGGCTATGACGAGCAGATCTTCGTGCGCGGCGACAAGGGCGTCGCCTACGGCACGGTGATGCGCGTCATGGGCCGCATCAGCGCCGGCGGCTTCCGCAAGGTTTCGTTGGTCACGGAAGTGGAGGATGGAGGCTAAGCGTGACGCGCGGGCTTCTCACCTCGTTCGTCGGGCACGCGCTGCTGTTGTTCTATGCGCTGTTCGACATTCATGCCGCGCCGCCGGATATGCCGCCGATCATTCCGATCGAGGCGACGATCATCACGCCGTCCGAGCTGACGCGCCTAAAGCAAGGCGATCCGACCTCCAAGCAGATGGAGGCGAAGGCGAAGGAAGAGCCGCCGACGGAAGTTTCCAAGAAGGAAGCGGAGAAGCCCAAGCCGATCACGGCGCCGCCGCCGGCTGCCGCGCCGCCACCGCCTCCGCCGCCGGAGCCCGAGCCGCAAAAGACCGAGACGCCGCCGAAGCAGGATCCGATCGCCGAGAAGCTCGCGGCGGCGCCGCCCGAGCCTGTGCCGCCCGAGCCCGGTCCGACGCCGGAGGAGAAGAAGAAGCTCGAGGAGAAGCTCGAGCAGGAGAAGAAGGCCGAGGAGGAAAAGAAGAAGGCCGAGGAGAAGAAAAAAGCCGACGAGAAAAAGAAGGCCGACGAAAAAAAGAAAGCCGACGAGAAAAAGAAAAAGCTCGCCGAGGCAAAGCGCAAGGCGGACGAGAAGAAGAAGTTCGACGCCGACAAGATCGCCGCGCTGCTCGACAAGACGCCCGACAAGCGCGGTGCGCCGCAGTCCTCGACGCCGCCGACCAAGCCCACCGATTACACCGGCCCCACTGCCGGCGAGCGGCAGGGCCGCGACACCGTGCTGTCGGCGCGCGAGCAGGATCTATTGCTGTCGATGATCAACTCGCAGCTCGAGCCGTGCGCGCGCCTGCCGGGTGGCGGCGGCGGACCCGACACGCCGATCGTCAATGTGCGCTTCCGGTTGAACCAGGACGGCTCGCTCAACGGCGAGCCCGGTGGTCGTCGACCGGCAGAACACGCCGCTGTTCGCCATCGCCGCCGATGCTTCCGTGCGCGCCATCAAGCAGTGCGCGCCGTTCCAGCTTCCGCCCGACAAGTATTCCGCTTGGAGCGACGTCACCTGGGCGTTCGATTGGCCGGTGATTCTTAGGGCTGGTGCAGCGTTAGGCATGTGCAGCGCCACAATTCGACTATAAGCAGCCCACAAACGGGCGAAGGGTTCGACGAGATGCGAGACGAGAACGGACGAAAGACGGGCTTGAGCGGCATATCGGTACTGCGCCCCGCGCTGCTCGGAGTGCTGGCGCTGCTGGCCGCCGCGTCCGCATCCCCCGCCTTCGCGCAGCGCCCCGACGACAGCTACAAGGGGCCCGCCACTGGCGGCGGCCTCGATTCGCAGATGCGCGAGTTCGAGCCGGCGCCGCCTCCGCCCGCAGGCGGTGGGGGTGGTGGTGGCAGCGGCTTGCGCGGCGGCACGACGGCAGGCGGCGGTCTTCAGGGCCGGCAGACGCAGGGCACCATCGCGCCGATCCCGATCGCCATTCCGTTCTTCCTCGGGCCCGACCCGAAGCTCGCCGCCGACATCGCCGATGTGGTGCAGGCCGACCTCGGCAACTCCGGTCTCTTCGAGCCGCTCGACCGCGGCTCGTTCCTCGAGCAGGTGCGCGACGTCAACGCCTCACCGCGCTTTCCCGATTGGCGCTCCATTCGCGCTGACGCGCTCGTTATCGGCGATGTCGAGCGCGGCGCCGATGGTCGCATCGTCGCGCAGTTCCGCCTGTGGGATGTCGCCTCGGGCCGTCAGCTCGCCGGTCAGCGTTTCGCGACCAGCGCGCAGAACTGGCGCCGCGTCGGTCACATCATCGCCGACCAGGTTTACAAGCAGCTCACTGGCGAATCCGGCTACTTCGATACGCGCGTCGTCTTCATCGACGAGACCGGTCCAAAGGATCGCCGCGTCAAGCGGCTCGCCATCATGGACCAGGACGGCTTCAACGTGCGTCTGCTCTCGAAGGGGCAGGAGCTCGTGTTGACGCCGCGCTTCAGTCCGACCAATCAAGAAATTACTTTCATGTCGTACACCGGCGATCAGCCGCGCGTGTTCCTCATGAACCTCGAGACGGGACAGCGCGAGATCGTCGGTGATTTTCCGGGGATGACGTTCGCGCCGCGCTTTTCACCTGACGGGCAGCGCGTCATCATGAGCCTGCAGGCGGGCGGCAACTCGTCGATCTACGAGATGGATCTGCGCTCGAAGCAGAAGCGCCAGCTCACGCCCGGCGCGTCGATCGACACCAGCCCGAGCTACTCGCCCGACGGACGGCAGATCGTGTTCGAAAGCGACCGCGACGGGAATCAGGAAATCTACGTGATGAACTCGGACGGCTCGAACCCGCATCGCGTCAGTGGCGGCGAGGGGCGCTATTCGACGCCCGTCTGGTCGCCGCGCGGCGACTACATCGCCTTTACCAAGCAACTCGGCGGCCGCTTCCTCATCGGTGTCATGCGCCCCGACGGCTCGGGCGAGCGCGTCCTCACCGAGGGCTACCACAACGAGGGTCCGACCTGGGCCCCCAATGGTCGCGTCCTGATGTTCTTCCGGGAATCGCAAGGCGAGACCGGCGGGGCGCGAATCTATTCGGTCGATCTAACGGGCTACAACGAGCGGACGATCCGTACTCCATCCTTTGCGTCGGACCCTGCGTGGTCGCCGCTCCTGAATTGATACGGCGCTTAACCTGGAATTAAGGACTTTAGGCGCTCTATGATGCACAGGCGCCTTGGGGTCGGACGGGCGATTTTGGGGCGTAGATTTAACCTTTTCCGGCGAATCGTGACGGTACGTGCTACCTGTTGGGTATGGGCAATAACGGCGTTGCATTTTCGCATCTACGGGCTTGGAAAACTGAGGGATAAGTGCCTCTGTTCTTGATCAAGACGAGCCGCGCCGGTACCCCAATATGTGGCTAGTGCCGATGAAGCATCAGGAGATGAGACCATGCAGGGTTTTAAGGGGCTGATCGTTTTGTCAGCAGTGGTTGCGGCCGTTGCGCTGAGCGCGTGCCGTCGTGAAGAACCGGCGCCGTTGAAGCTGGGTGCTGATATGCCTGCCGCCACGCAGTCCGCTCGCTAGAGCAGGCGGCAAGGCCAGGACAACATAGGAGAAAATGCTATGAAGAGTGCAATCGTGCTCGCCGTCGTCGTCGCTGCTGTTGCTCTGGGCGCTTGCCGTCGTGAAGAGCCTGCTCCGCTGAAGCTCGGCGCTGATATGACCACGGAAGTTGCTCGCTAAGCTTTTGCTTACGGGCTTAGGACAACCTTTTAGGAGATGATGAAGATGAAGGGGGCCATCCTTATCGCGGCCGTTGCCGCTGCTGTCGCTCTCGGCGCTTGCCGCCGCGAGGAGCCAGCTCCGTTGAAGCTCGGCGCCGATCTTCCGGTGTCAACTCAGCCGGCTCGGTAAGTCGCCGAAAGGTGTCTTATCCTCAGTTTCGGCTGAGGAGACCGAAATTCAAGACCGAGGTAAGCGCTGCAGGGCGTTCACCTCGGTCTTGATTTTTTTGGGGCAGGTTGCCCACGATTGTTGCACTGCGCCCCCATCGCAGCACATGCGCCACACGCCGGGTCCATTGGTCGCCGCGCGCAACATCTTCCCACCGGTTAATACTTGCGCCTCGGTGCCTCGGGCGGCGAATCGGGGGAATGTGCCCGCTTGATGGGAGTGACGGCCATATTTTCGTACGAGCGGTCAGGTAACTCCAATGCAATGTGGAACTGTCACCGCGCTCCGAGGTTGAGTGAAGCGTGACGAAAGGGATGTTCATGGCCACGACTACCCGGTTTGCCCGCGCAACGCGCCTATTCGCCGTCCTGCTCGTGGGTGCCCTGGCCGCCGCCTGCGCCAACAACGAGAACGCGCCGAGTTCGCAGCTCACCGGCCGCGACGGCTCGGTGACCCCGGGTTCGCACCGCGATTTCAGCGTCAACGTCGGCGACATCGTCTACTTCACGACCGACGCCACTGACCTGACGCCGGAGGCCACCACCATTCTGCAGAAGCAGTCGCAGTGGCTGCAGCAGTATCCGCAGTACACCATCACCATCGAGGGTCACGCCGACGAGCGTGGCACGCGCGAGTACAACATCGCCCTCGGCGCCCGCCGTGCCACCACGGTGCGTAACTTCCTCGCCCAGAACGGCATCAACGGCTCGCGCATCCGCACCATCTCCTACGGCAAGGAGCGCCCGGTCGCCGTTTGCAACGACATTTCCTGCTGGTCGCAGAACCGGCGCGCCCAGACGGTGCTTAACTCGCGAACCGCCGGCAACTAGCCCGCGCACTCCCGTCTCGTCCGACATTTGCAGAACCCCGGGGTCGCCCCCGGGGTTTTTGCTTCTGAAGTGGCCAGCTCCGCTGTCGTCCTCGGACCCGTCCCTCGGCTTGCTCCAATGTTCGTTAAGCAAACTCGGCGCGCCTAGCTCTTGTTGAGCTCCCGGTCCTCGGGGTCATGCTGGAAGCATGCCTCCGGCATGGCCCGAGGACGCCAATGCGGCCACGCGATAACCAAAGCCAGGCGCGGTGCTGAACGCTGTGGCGCGTGCGCCGCACACTCACAGGCGCGTCTGCAGCAAAGCCACACGGCAAAGTTTGGCCGCAAACCCTCGTCATTCATGGCAGCGTTTTCAGTCGATTGTTTTCACGAGGATTTGCATGTTTTGGCCTCTGCGTGGTCCGGGTGTGGCGGGGTGTTGCGCGCTCATCGCGACCGGCGCCTTCGCTCTTTATTTCGCTGGTGATCTCGCGCCCATCGCCAATGCCGAGCCCTCGACTTACGCGGCTGCGGAGTCAGTTTACGGCACGGAGGAGCGCGCCGAAGAGCTCTATCTCGACGGCGTCGAGAAGCTCGCGGCGGGCCATCGCGATTTTGCGCGCCAGACGTTCGAGCAACTCATCGCCCGCTATCCGACGGCGAGTGTCGCTGAAGACGCGCGTCGCCAGCTTGGCGAGCTCTATCGCTACGATGCGTCGGACGCCGCCGCCGGCGATGCGCGGCCGGCGCTCGCCATCGCGCCGCCTGCCACGACCGGCTCGATTCCCGCGCCGACGCTCTCCGACATCGGCGTCGCGACGCCCGACTTGCGGCCGGCGCGCGGCCCATCGTGGGATCAGGAGCTGCGCCGCAACGTCTCCATCCAATCGAAGCTGCGCATCGATGCCGGCGACCGCGTCTTCTTCGCCACCGGCAGCGCCGAGCTCGGCAGCCGCGCGCGGTCTGCCCTCGCCGCGCAGGCCAAATGGCTGATGCGCTGGCACGAGTTCGAAGCGGCCATCGAAGGCCATGCCGACGAGCCCGGCAGCGAGCAAGAGAACATCGTCCTCTCGGAGCAGCGGGCCGAGGCCGTTCGCGACCGCCTCATCCAGGAAGGCGTCGAGCCGAGCCGTATTGCCGTCGTTCCGCTCGGCCGCTCGATTCCCATCGCCACGTGCGCCGATGCAGACTGTCGCGCGCAGAACCGCCGCGCCGTCACCTTGGTGTTTGCCACCGGCACGCGCGAGCGCCTGGGCCTAGTGGGCAGCCGCGCGCCGCGCGCCGCCGAGGCGGCCCTGCAGGTGCCGCCTGCGGCATTTGTGCCGGCGAAGACGGTTGAAGTCTCCGGCCCCGGGGGCGTGTCGCGTTGACAAGAGGTGCCCGAGATGTTGGCTAGGGTGCCGATACGACGTAGTTGCCGCGGTCGCCGGGTGCGCCGAGGTCGGGGCGCATTCGCAGCGTGCCACACGCCGTTCGCACTGCATCGTGTAAAAGACAGACCGGCTTCACAGCTCAGGTAGTCCATTGCTCAAGTATCGCTCCCCTCTTTCGATCATCAGCGGCGCCTGCCTGGCGGGCGTGTTCGCTGCGACGGCGGTCGCCGCCGAGCCCGTGCGGCTGGCGCAGGCCGACCCGCCGCAGGCGCAGCCGAAGACGAAGGCTCCGCCGGCCGTGGGGGCACCCGATTCCGGTTTGAAGCAGCGCATCGACCAACTCGAGGAGCAACTTGTCGACATGCAGGTCGTGGTCGGCACGCTCGAGTCTCTGGCGCGCGGTGGTGGTGCCGCCGCCCCCGCCGGTGGTGGTGCCAGCTACGGGGGCGGCGCCGACAGCGTGCGCATCGATGGCCTCGAAACCCAATTGCGCGCCCTCTCCGCGCAGATCCAGCAATTGACCGACCAGGTGCGTGCCCTCGGCGGCCAGCCGCGTCGTTCCGATGCCGGCAGTGCGCCGGCTGCGCCGCTGCCCGGGTTGCCTGCATCCGATACCGCCGATGCCGGACCCGGCTCGGGCGGCGGTCCCGCTGCCGACGCGGGGCGTTTCGGCTCGACAACGGTTACCGCCGGCAGCGGTGGCGATGCGATCGGCGGTCTCATCGAAACCGCTCCGCCGGCTGCGGGCGCCCCCGCCGATGCGCCTGCCGGTGATGTCAACGCTGCCCCTGGCGCGAGCCCGGAAATGGCGGCGCTGCCGCCTGCCTTTGGCGCCGCCACTGCACCCAACGCCGCCGACGCCGGCAATGCCAAGCAGCTCTACGAGACTGCCTACGGCTACCTGATGCAGCGCGACTACGGCGCGGCGCAGGGAGCATTCGAGGATTTCCTGGCGCGCTATCCGCAGGATTCGCTTGCCGGCAACGCCCAGTATTGGCTCGGCGAAGCTCACTTCGTGCGCGGCGAGTACAAGGCCGCCGCCAGCTCCTTCCTCAAGGGCTATCAGAATTACGCGGGCAACGCGCGCGCCGCCGACAGCCTGCTGAAGCTCGCCATGTCGCTCGATCGGCTGGGCCAGAAGGACGCCGCCTGCTCGTCTTTCGGCGAGCTGTCGACGCGCTTCCCCAATGCCCCCGAGAACGTGAAAATGCGCGCCAAGTCGGAGCGCCAGAGAATTGGCTGCACCTGATCCGAGTTCGACTGCCACGGGCAGTGCGCATCCCGCAGACGCCGCCGAGCCGGTCCGGGACGAAGAGCTCGATGCGCTGTTTGCCCCGCTCGCTTCCTTCCCCATCGCCGTACTCGCGGTCTCCGGCGGCGCCGATAGCGTCGCGCTGATGCACCTTGCGTCACGTTGGACGCGGGTCTCGGCGCAGCCGCCGAAGCTCGTTGTCGCCGCCGTCGACCACGCACTGCGCCAAGCCTCGCGCGCGGAAGCGGAGTGGGTGGCAGGCGAAGCGCGCGCTCTGGGGCTTGAGCATGCGATCCTGACGTGGTCGGGCAGCAAGCCGGCGACCGGCATTCAGGACGCCGCGCGTGCGGCCCGCTATCGCCTGCTCGCCGAGTTTGCGCGCAGCTTCTCCGCGGCGGAGCCGGTGGCCGTCGTCACGGCGCACACCGAGGACGACCAGGCAGAGACGCTGCTCATGCGCCTTGCCCGCGGTAGCGGCCTCGATGGGCTGACCGCCATGTCCGATCAGCGCGTCCTCGAGGAGGGCGTGGTGCTGCTCCGCCCGCTGCTCGCCGTCTCGGGCGCGCGGCTGCGTGCCACACTCATCGGCATGCAAAAGACGTGGATCGAGGATCCCAGCAACGATGCCGAACGCTTCGAGCGCGTACGCCTGCGCAAGGGCCGGGCGCTTCTCGCTGGCCTCGGTCTCGCCAACGACAAGATCGCTCTCAGCGCACGCCGCCTCGAGCGTGCCCGGCAAGCTCTCGACGCCGGCGCCCGCGCTTTGGCGCAGAAAGCGCGCGTTGATCTCCACGCCGGCGCCTTCGCCAGCTTCGACCATGCCGCCTGGTTGTCCGCGCCGGAGGAATTGCGCCTGCGTCTGCTGGCGCGTCTCGTCGCTTCCTATGGCGGACAGACCCAGCCCGTGCGCTTGGCCCAACTCGAGGCGCTTGCCGACCGGCTGGCGCATCCCGGCTTCGAAGGCGCGACCCTGGCCGGCGCCGCGGTCAGCGTGCACGGCTCCGACGTGCGCGTACTGCGTGAGGCAGGGCGGACGGCGCTGCCGACCCTCGTATTGCCAGCCGGCACCTCCGCCGTGTGGGACGGCCGCTTCCGCGTCCGCGCCGCAATCGAGGCGGGCGCCGACATTGACGTTCGCGCCCTCGGTTCGCCGGCCTTCGCCGAGCTGCGCCAGCAACTCGCCATGCCGCGCGATCTACCGGCCCGAGCCGCGGCGACACTGCCCGCCTTTTGGCGCGGCGAGGAGTTAATCGTCGTGCCGACGCTGGCGGCGCTCGGCGGCGCATCCCCCGCTTGGGGGATGGCGCAGCGGCTCTATTCGGCCGAATTCCTCGACTAAAAGCTGAAAAACGTAGGCCGGCGCTTGTTTTGGCTGCGTCGCTCCGTCGGTCGCGCCCAGATGGGGCCGGCGTTAAGCTCCTGGGGAGCGGAGGCCGTGTAACTTGGCAATGCGGAGCCTCACTCCTATGTTAACGGCGAGCTTCGAGCGGCGCCCGGACGGATCCGGGGTGAGGGTCGGCCCGGGCCGTTTTCGTGCTCTACAGGGAACGAAATGAACTCAAACTTTCAAAAGCTTGCCATCTGGGTCGCCATCCTCGTGCTGCTTGCGGCCCTGTTCAATCTTTTCAATAACCCGACCCAGAGCCGTCGCGGCACCGAGATCACCTACTCGGAGTTCCTGACCGCGGTCGACAGCGGCAACGTCACCGACGCGACGCTCGCCGGGAATCGCATCTTCGGCACCATGCGCGATGGCGGCACCTCCTTCACCACCTACGCTCCGCAGGATTCCACCCTCGTCGAGCGACTGGAGAAGAAGGGTATCAAGTTCCGCGCCCGTCCTTCCGACGAGGACGTACCCTCGATCATGGGCATGCTGCTCAACTGGTTCCCCATGCTGCTGCTCATCGCGGTGTGGATCTTCTTCATGCGCCAGATGCAGTCCGGCTCCGGCCGCGCCATGGGCTTTGGCAAGTCGCGCGCCAAGCTGCTGACCGAGCGCCATGGCCGCGTCACGTTCGAGGACGTCGCCGGCGTCGACGAAGCCAAGGACGACCTGCAGGAGATCGTCGAGTTCCTGCGCGACCCGCAGAAGTTCCAACGCCTCGGCGGACGCATTCCGCGCGGCGCCCTGCTCGTCGGCCCGCCGGGTACCGGTAAGACGCTGCTCGCCCGCGCCATCGCCGGCGAAGCCAACGTGCCGTTCTTCACCATCTCCGGCTCCGACTTCGTCGAGATGTTCGTCGGCGTCGGCGCTTCCCGCGTGCGCGACATGTTCGAGCAGGCGAAGAAGAACGCTCCGTGCATCATCTTCATCGACGAGATCGACGCGGTCGGCCGCCATCGCGGCGCCGGCCTCGGCGGCGGCAACGACGAACGCGAGCAGACCCTCAACCAGCTGCTGGTCGAGATGGACGGCTTCGAAGCCAACGAGGGCATCATCCTCATCGCCGCGACCAACCGTCCCGACGTGCTCGATCCCGCCTTGCTGCGTCCGGGTCGTTTCGACCGTCAGATCACCGTGCCGAACCCCGACGTCGCCGGCCGCGAGAAGATCTTGCGCGTGCACATGCGCAAGGTGCCGATCGCGCCCAACGTCGACCCGAAAGTCATCGCCCGTGGCACGCCCGGCTTCTCGGGCGCCGATCTCGCCAACCTCGTCAACGAGGCCGCGCTGCTTGCCGCCCGCCGCAACAAGCGGCTCGTGACGCAGCAGGAGTTCGAGGATTCCAAGGACAAGGTGATGATGGGTGCGGAGCGCCGCTCCATGATCATGACCGAGGAGGAAAAGCTCGCCACCGCCTATCACGAAGCCGGCCACGCGCTGGTCAACATCAAGGTTGCCGGCGGCGATCCCTTGCATAAGGTGACCATCATTCCGCGCGGCCGCGCCCTGGGCGTGACCATGAGCCTGCCCGAGCGCGATAAGCTCAGCTACTCCAAGCAGTGGTGCGAGGCACGCATCGCCATGTCGTTCGGCGGCCGTTGCGCCGAGCAGGCGATCTACGGCAAGGACCACCTCAACACCGGCGCTTCCAGCGATATCATGCAGGCGACCGACCTTGCCCGGCGCATGGTGACCGAATGGGGCATGAGCGAGAAGCTCGGCCCGCTCCGCTATAACGAGAACCAGCAGGAGGTCTTCCTCGGCCACGCGATCACACAGCGGCAGAACATGTCGGAAGACACCGCCCGCCTGATCGACCAGGAGATCCGCCGCATAGTCACCGAAGGTGAGATCGTGGCGCGCGAGGTCATCGCCAACTACCGCCATGACCTCGAGGCGATCACCCAGGCCCTGATGGAGTACGAGACCATCTCCGGCGAAGAGGTGATGACCTTGCTGCGCGGCGATAAGATCACCCGCAAGCCCGACGACGAGGTCCCGCGCGACCAGTCCGGCTCCGCCGTCCCGAGCGCCGGCGGACGCTTTCGCCCGACCGGCGGCACCGGCCCGCTGGAGCCGCAGCCGCAATCCTGATTGCTCGCCTCTTTACGGGGCGCGCGCGAATGACGTAGATGCGGCCGCGGGGTGAACCTCGCGGCCGCTTCGTTGTGGGATCCAGTGAATGCAGCGCTTGACGTATGTGCGGCCCATCGGACTGTTTCCGGCGCCCACCGACGCGGCGGAGGATGCCTGGAGCGGGCTCCCGCTTGCGGGTCAGGCCCTGCGTTTCACGGCCATCGAAGTTTCCGTGCGTGACGGCGCGCGCGTCAACCGCCGGGTCATCTCGCTGGAGGATGCCATCGAGCGCGACTGGGGTCGCGGGACGCTCGATGCCGCGCACGACCTCGAGGCGATCACCGCGCCGCGCGCCCGAACTCGCCGGCCTCACCCTCGACCGGCCGCGCATCATGGGCATCGTCAACGTCACGCCCGACAGCTTCTCCGACGGCGGCCTGCATGCTTCGACGCAGGCGGCCATCGCGCACGGCCTGCAGCTTGCCGAGGAAGGCGCCGACATCCTCGACATCGGCGGCGAGTCGACGCGGCCCGGCGCCGAGTACGTTCCCGCCGAGGAAGAGTTGCGGCGCGTCATCCCCGTCATCGAGGGCCTGCGCGCACGCACCGAGGCACGGATCTCCATCGATACGCGCAAGGCCGAGGTGATGCGCCGGGCCGCCGCCGTCGGCGCCGACATCCTCAACGACGTCTCGGCGTTGACGCACGATGCCGATGCACTGCCCGTCGCCGCGGAGACAGGCTTGCCGGTCATCCTCATGCATGCGCAGGGTGATCCGCGCACGATGAACGACAACCCGCAATATTCCGACGTGGTCCTCGACGTGTTCGACTACCTCGAGGGCCGCATCGCCGCCTGCGAGGCCGCCGGCATCCCGCGCGCCAAGATCGTCGCGGACCCGGGCATCGGCTTTGGCAAGCACCTGCACCACAACGTCGCCGTTTTATCGGCATTATCGCTCTATCATGCACTGGGTGTACCGGTCATGCTCGGTGCATCCCGCAAGAAGCTCATCGACCACATCTCGGATGTGCCAAACCCGCGCGACCGCGTACCGGGGTCCATCGCCGCCGCCCTCGCCGGGGTGGCCCAGGGTATGCAGATCATCCGCGTGCACGACGTCGCCGCCACCCGGCAGGCGCTCAACGTCTGGCGTGCGGCGCTCTACGGCACGGACAAGGCGCTCGCCTGATTTGCCGGGAATTGCCGTGAGGTTTCGGTTTTTTAGCGGTGCAGGGTGTAACCTGCCCCAACAGGATTTGATGCCGGGACACGAGGCCGCCGCAGTATGTTCCTACGCGGCGTTTACCATACGCAGATGCGGCAGTCGGCTAGGGTAGGTTATGCAATCTAATTCGCGCAGCGGTAAGCCGAAGCTGCAGAAACGAGCCAAGGGGACCTCCATGTCGCGCCGCTATTTCGGTACAGACGGTATTCGCGGGCTGGCCAACAAATCGCCGATGACCTCGGAGGTGGCGCTGAAGGTCGGCATGGCCGCCGGCAAGATCTTCCAGACGGGCAAGCACCGCCATCGCGTCGTCATCGGCAAGGACACGCGCCTCTCCGGCTATATGCTGGAGGCTGCGCTCATGTCGGGCTTCACCGCTGTCGGCATGGACGTATTCCTGCTCGGCCCGATGCCGACGCCCGCCGTCGCCATGCTGACGCGCTCGCTGCGCGCTGACCTCGGGGTGATGATCTCCGCTTCGCACAATCCGTCGGACGACAACGGCATCAAGCTGTTCGACCCGGACGGCTACAAGCTTTCCGACGACACCGAGCGGCGCATCGAGGAGCTGATCGACGCCGACACGAACGAGCTGCTCGCCCGTGCCGACGCCATTGGCCGCGCCACGCGCGTTGAAAGCGCGCAGGAGCGCTATATCGAGTTCGCCAAGCGGACGTTGCCGAAGAACTTGCGCCTCGACGGCCTGCGCATCGTCATCGATTGCGCCAACGGCGCCGCCTACAAGGTGGCCCCCGAGGCGCTGTGGGAGCTGGGCGCCGAGGTCATCAAGATCGGCGTCGAACCCAACGGACGCAACATCAACGAGAAGTGCGGCTCGACCGAGCCGGAGGCGCTGATCGCCAAGGTGCGTGAAGTGCGCGCCGATGTCGGCATCGCGCTCGATGGCGACGCCGACCGCGTCGTCATCGTCAACGAGAAGGGCAACATCGTCGACGGCGACCAGCTCATGGCGGTCATTGCCGACACCTGGCACCGCTCCGGTAAATTGACCGCCGGCGGCGTCGTCGCCACGGTGATGAGCAACCTCGGCCTCGAGCGCTACCTGAAGAGCATCGGCCTCGACATGGTGCGCACGCCGGTCGGCGACCGCTACGTCGTCGATCACATGCGCAAGCACGGCTTCAACGTCGGCGGCGAGCAGTCGGGCCACATCGTCCTGTCCGACTTCGTGACCACCGGCGACGGCCTGGTGACGGCGCTGCAGCTTCTTGCCGTCGTCGTCAACACCGGCTCGACGGTCAGCGAGGTCACCAACCGCTTCGAGCCGCTGCCGCAGATCCTCAAGAACGTGCGCTATGCCAGCGGCAGCCCGCTGGAGGACACGCGGGTCGTCAAGGCCATCGATGCCGGCAAGGCCAAGCTCGGCGAGTACGGCCGCCTCGTGATCCGGCCCTCCGGCACCGAGCCGGTGATCCGCGTCATGGCCGAGGGCGATGACGAGCATCTCGTCAACACCGTCGTCGGCGACATCGTCGAAGCGGTGCGCGCCGCCGCCGCCGCTTAAAGGGCGGTCGGTCCGGCCGAACTCGTCATGGCCGCGCAGGCGGCCATCCACGCCAGCTTCGGCAAGCTCTCTTTGGGAAAGTGCGCGAGGTTGCGCAGCCGTCTTGCTACTTCAATGGGAACGTTCGTTGAGACTTGCGTGGATGGCCGCCTGCGCGGCCATGACGAACTCTATGACCGCACCCCCGTCTAGACAGCGCGCCGCCGCCGCCGCTTAAAGCGTCGCTAACCCGAATCGCGTTCGAACGTACGTGAGGCGCCCGCTCCGCGCGCCGGGCGCCGTTAATGTTTTGTTTACGGATCGCGCCGCGCTCTGTTTCAAACCGAAACGCCGATTAAGCGCTCCTTAAGCCTTCTTCCTCATAGTCGTTCACTGAGCACGTAGCGCGTTCGCTAACGAGCGCCGCCTCGTCAGGCGGCATGACGATGACGAAGGGGAAGTTCCATGATTACCAATCGCAGTTCCTACCTGCTAGGCGCGGCGCTCGGCTCGGCTCTCATGCTTGCCGTGTGCGCTCCTGCCAACGCAGCTGACATTTACGACGGCGGCCTGAAGGGCGGCTACGACGTTCCTCCGCCTCCGCCGACCGATCGCGGCATCTATTTCAAGGGCTACGTCGGCGCCGCCGACGCCAACGTCGGCGAGCATCTGGACTGAGCAGTTCGAGACCAACAGCTTCTCGGTGCACCACAAGGACATCAAGTCGAGCCCGCTGTTCGGTCTCGGCATCGGTTGGCAAGCTCGTCACTGGCTGCGCTTCGACCTTACGGGTGAATACCGCGGCGATGCCCTGTTCGTCGCCCAGGACTCCTACCCTGCCGTCGGCATCGTCCCCGCTGGTACAAACGAATATCAGGCCGACATCCGCAGCTGGATGGGTCTCGCCAATGCCTACATCGACATGGGCAACTGGTGCGGCTTCACGCCGTTCATCGGCGCCGGCATCGGCTTTGCCACGCTGACCGTCGACGGCATGAAGGATGTTAACAACGGCGTCGATCCCAACAGTGTCGCCTACGGCACCTCCCACACCAAGACCAACTTCGCCTACGCCTTCTACGCCGGTGGCAGCTTCGACGTCACCCCGCAAGTGGCGCTCGAGCTCACCTACCGCTACGCCGACCTCGGCTCGGCGCAGAGCGGCCGCGTAACGACGTTCGATGGTGGAGCTTCCAACAGCGGAGTGTTCATTAAGGACGTCACGTCCAACGATGTGATGCTCGGCATGCGCTACAAGTTCCAGCGCGAAGCCGTCGTCTATCAGCCGGTGAAGTAACCGGCCGGCGCCGACCTGGCGCCAGTTCACGCAACTTCGCCGGGCCCCTCCGCGGGCCCGGCGTTCCGGCCCCGGCGTCGATCGAGGCTGCCTGAAGTCCAAGTTCGATTTCCTAGTTTGCTTACGCGTGAGGCGAGCCCCCGTTCGGGTGGCTGCAGCCTTCAAGAGCAGAGTTAGGACGTCGGGTGGGCTCAAGGCCAGCCTAGCCGTCAAGCAAGGATCGACGCAGATGAATCGTGCACTCAGCAGAATTACGCTTGCCCTCACCCTCGGCGGCAGCCTCATCGGCGCCCTGATGTCGCCCGCGCTGGCGGACGGCGATCCATACTATTCGAACGGCATCAACGCATCCGGCGTGCGCACGCCGATCCCGGCGCCCATCCCCGTGCCGGTCGAGGAAGCCTTTTGGTACCTGCGCGCCGACTTCGCCGCCGGTTTCGGGACTTCGCCGTCGGTCGCCGTGCTCGGCACCAACTATGCCGATTTGATCGCCGGCGCCGTGCGATCGGACAGCTTCGAGCCATCGTTCACCGGCGGCGTCGGCATCGGCTACGTCTGGGGGCCATATTTCCGAACGGACTTAACCGTCGACGTGCACTCGCTGATGAACACCGAGCTCACCGCCACCGTCGCCGCGCCGTTCGAAGCATCGTTGGTCGACAAGACGAAGTTCATGTCGACCATCCTGCTCGCCAACGCCTACTACGACATTCGCACCGGCACGGCCTGGTCGCCCTACCTCGGCCTCGGCGTCGGCTTTGCCGTCAACCAGGTGACGCGCAACCTCTACTATTCCGACTCCGTCACCGACGACTTCGCCTCGGCCGGAAACCGGACGACCGACGTGCAGTTCGCCGGCGCGGCCATGGTCGGCGTGACGTACGATATCTCTACCCTCTGGGCCCTCGACGTGAACTACCGCTTTCTCCATATCGGCGGGTCCGAGGTCAGCCTGAAGCCCGACGTCGCGTCGTCGGTTGCCATCGGCGATCTCAACGAACACCAGATCCGCGCCGGCCTCCGGTTCCTCGTGAACTAGGCTGGCGCGTAGTCGGATCGCGTAGGGGCGGCCCCATGTGGCCGCCCCATTTGTTTTTTCAGCGGCCAAGTTGACGGCGTGGCCGCGGCCACCTAGACCGCCGTCATGAGCCGTCTCGATAAGCCAAAGCAGCGCCCGGCTATCCCGAACTTCTCGAGTGGGCCATGCGCGAAACGCCCCGGCTGGACGCCGCAGGTTCTGTCGCCGGCGTTGCTTGGGCGCTCGCACCGCTCGCCGGCCGGCATCGAGCGGCTGCGGCTCGCCATCGACACGACGCATGCGCTTCTCGAGCTTCCGGCCGACTACCGCCTCGCAATCGTTCCCGGGTCCGACACGGGCGCTTTCGAGATGGCGCTGTGGTCGATGCTCGGCGAGCGCGGTGTTGACGTGCTCGCCTGGGAGGATTTCGGCCAGCGCTGGGTGGCCGACATCGTCGGCGAGCTGAAGCCGGCCGACACGCGCGTGCTGACGGCCGACTACGGGCATCTGCCCGATCTCGCCAGCGTCGACTTCGATCGCGACGTGGTCTTCACCTGGAACGGCACGGCAGCGGGCGTGCGCGTGCCGGACGGCAATTGGATTGCCGCCGACCGCCGCGGTCTCACCTTCGTCGATGCGACGTCGGCGCTGTGCGCGCAGGCCGTCGATTGGCGCAAAGTCGACGTCGCCACGTTCTCCTGGCAAAAGGTGCTCGGCGGGGAAGCGGCGCACGGCATGATCGTCTTGTCGCCGCGCGCCATCGAGCGTCTGCAAAGTCATCGACCGAGCTGGCCGGTGCCCAAGCTCTTCCGTCTCGCCGAGGACGGGCGCGTGCTCGACGACCTTTTCGCCGGGATCACCATCAACACGCCGTCGTTGCTGTGCGTCGAGGACTTCCTCGATGCGCTGCGCTGGGCCGAAGCGACGGGCGGCCTCAAGGCGTTGCAGGCGCGCGCCGACGCCAACGCCGCGGTGCTGTACGACTGGATCGCGTCAACGCCGTGGATCGCCAACCTCGCCGTCGATCCCAAGACGCGCTCCAACACCTCCGTGTGCCTGCGCTTCACCGACATTCGGGGAGGGGCTGCAGAAGAACGCAGCATCGCCGATCGCATGGTCGCCCTGCTTGCCGCCGAGGGGGCCGCCCACGACCTCGGGGCCTACCGCACGGCGCCGCCGGGGCTGCGGATTTGGAGTGGCGTCACGGTCGAAAAAAGTGACCTGCAAGCGCTCACCCCGTGGCTCGATTGGGCCTATGCACAGGCCCGCGCCGGCGCCGATTGACGCCCCTCGCTGATCGGCCGGAAGTCCTTTGCAAGCCGTCATAATTCAGACGTGAACCGCCCCCACTCGTCTCGCCCAGGGACGGCCGTCCGCGGCCGGGAAAATAACTGGGATGGGCTGCACCATGCGCACGGTCATCGCACTGTCGGGTCTGCTTCTGGTCGTCGTCGCCGGACACGCACTGGCGGACGAGATTCCTGTCACCTCGCGCATCGAGACGGTCACCGTTTTTCCCGCCGGGGCGGAAGCGACGCGCACCGCGCGGCTGGCGTTGCAGAAGGGCGAGCACACGCTGGTCTTCAGCGATCTTCCGGCCGAGGCCGTGCCCGGCTCCATCCGCGTCGACGGCAAGGCGACGGCCGGCCTCGACATCCAATCGGTCGATACGCGCCGCCGCTACATCCCGCGCGCCGATCAGGAGAAGCTGCAAGCCGAGCGCAAGGGTATCGAGGACGAGATCGAAAAGCTGCGCGATGACCGCGGCATCGTCCAGGGCCAGGAGGACGCGGCGCAGACACAGAAGACGCTGCTGCAGAATCTGGCGCAAATGCCCGGCCGCGCCCCTGTCGAGGACGGCCAGCCGGCGCAATCGAGCCCGCCGCCCGCCACCGACTGGACGCAAGTCCTTTCGCTCATCGCCTCGGGCTGGACCGAAGCCCACCGCTCGGCCCTCGACGCCGAGGTGAAGAAGCGCGACCTCGATCGCCGCATCGAGGAATTGGAAAAGAAGCTCGCCGCGCTGGCGCCGGCCCGCGCCGAGCAGACGGAGGTGAAGGTCTTCGTCGTCGCCGGGGCGGTTCTCGACGCCGATATGACGGTGCGCTACCAGGTGCGCAACGCCGGCTGGACTCCTCGCTATGACGCGCGCCTCGCCACCGGTTCCAAAACGGCGCCGCCACTGCTGGAGCTGACGCGCCGCGCCGACATCGTGCAGCGCACCGGCGAGACGTGGGAGAACGTCGCCGTGCAACTGTCGACGACGCGCCCGAACGCCAATGCCGAGGCACCCACCATCGACACCGTCACGGTGGACTTCGAGCCGGAGGCCAAGCCGATGTCGGAATCGATGCCGTCACCGCCGCCCGCGCCCACGGCCGCGTACGATGGTCTCACCGTGCGCAAGAAGGTCGCCGCCGGGCGCACGGCACAGCTCTCCGCCGCCGCCGAGCCCGAGGCGGCGGAAATGGATCTCAACATCGGCGAGCAAGGCGCCAGCGTCGCCGCCGCGCCCTTCCAGGCCGTGTTCGGTGTGCCGGGACGTCTCACCGTCCCTGCCACCGGCGAGGGCAAGCGGGTGTTTCTGCAGGACGACAGCCTCGAGCCGGTGCTTACCGTGCGCACCGTCCCCAAGCGCGAGGCCAAGGCCTACCTCTACGCCAAGCTGATCCTGCCGAAGGGCTCGCCGGTGCTGCCCGGGCCGGTGTCGCTGTTCCGCGACGGCACCTTCGTTGGCACCGGCGCGCTGCCGGTGCTGTCGCCGGGCGAGGACCACGAGCTCGGCTTCGGCGCCGACGATCAGGTGCGCGTGCGCCATGCCATCGCCGACGAGAAGCGCGGCGAGACGGGGCTCATCTCCTCGGCGCGCACCGACAGCCGCAACTACCGCATCACGGTGAAGAACATGCACGAGCGGGCCGTCGAGCTCGTCGTGCACGACCAGGTTCCCGTCTCGCAGAACGACGACATCAAGGTCGAGTTGGTGGGGCCGGTGCAGCCGACCAAAAAGGACATCGACGGCAAGCGCGGGGTCGTCGCCTTCGAATCCAAGCTGGAGCCGGAGGAGGAGCGCCTCATCGAGTTCGGCTATCGGGTCATCTGGCCGGGGGCACGGACCATCACCTACCGCTGAGCCCCGTTTTCCGGACTTCGGAGACCCCCGCGGACCTATCTGGAGGGGGTGGCAGCGGCGAATTCTGCGCTATAAGGCCCCGAATGGCCCCGGCAACCGTTCCGGGGCCAAGTTGCGAGTGGGGCTTAGATGGCGAACGTCGCGGTGGTCGGCGCCCAGTGGGGCGACGAGGGCAAAGGCAAGGTCGTTGATTGGCTATCGGAGCGCGCCGACATCGTCGTGCGCTTCCAAGGTGGCCACAACGCCGGGCACACGCTGGTCATCGGCGACAAGACGTTCAAACTGTCGCTGCTGCCGTCGGGCGTCGTGCGCCCAGGCAAACTTGGCGTCATCGGCAACGGCGTCGTCGTCGACCCGTGGGCGCTGTGCTCGGAGATCGAAAAGCTCGCCGCCCAGGGCGTTTCGGTGAGCCGCGAGAACCTGCGCATCGCCGAGAACGCCACGCTCATCCTGCCGCTGCACCGCGAGCTCGACGTTATCCGCGAGGAAGCTGCCGGCGCCGGCAAGATCGGCACCACCGGTCGCGGCATCGGCCCCGCCTACGAGGACAAGGTCGGCCGCCGCGCCATCCGCGTTCAGGATCTGCGCAACCCGGCGACGCTCGGCGCCAAGATCGACCGCATCCTCGTGCACCACAACGCGCTGCGCCGCGGCCTCGGCAAGCCGGAGTTCTCCAAGGAGCAGATGCTCGCCGAGCTGACCGAGATTGCCCCGAAGATCCTCCCCTTCGTCGACGTCACCTGGGAGCTGCTCGATAGCGCCCGCCGCGCCGGCAAGCGCATCCTCTTCGAAGGCGCGCAAGGCGCGCTGCTCGACATCGACCACGGCACCTATCCGTTCGTCACCTCGTCGAACACGGTCGCGGCGCAGGCCGCGACCGGCTCCGGCATGGGGCCGCGCGGCATCGGCTACGTGCTCGGCATCGCCAAGGCCTACACGACGCGCGTCGGCTCCGGGCCGTTCCCGACCGAGCTGACCGACGAGATCGGCAACCGCCTCGGCGAGCGCGGCCGCGAGTTCGGCACGGTGACGGGGCGCAAGCGCCGCTGCGGCTGGTTCGACGCCACGCTGGTGCGCCAGACGCTGAAGATCGCCGGCATCGACGGCATCGCGTTGACCAAGCTCGACGTGCTCGACGGCTTCAAGGAGCTCAAGGTCGGCGTCGGCTACATGCTCGACGGCGAGCGCATCGACCGTTTGCCGGCGAGCAGCGGCGCGCAGGCGCGCGTGCAGCCGATCTACGAGACGCTCGAAGGTTGGTCGCAATCGACGGCGGGCGCGCGCTCGTGGAGCGAGCTGCCGGCGCAGGCCGTCAAGTACGTGCGCTATATCGAGGAGCTGATCGAGCGGCCGGTGACCATGCTGTCGACCAGCCCCGAGCGCGACGACACCATCCTGATGAAGGATCCCTTCGCCGACTGATCAGGTCGGCGGCGGCATCGCGTCGTAGCAGGGCACGTCCTCGGTCGTGATGTCCCAGGCCGGTTGCGCCTTTTTGTAGAGCACCCGCTGCGGCGCGAACCAGCTGTTGTCATCGACCGAGCCCGCGGTCACGTTGATCATGCCGGGAAACGCGGAATTCTCACCGAACAGGCGGCTGCCGCAATCCGGGCAGAAGTGCCGCGTGTTGATGTTGCCGCTGTCCGCCTCGACCGCGAAGGTCCTGGTCCTACCCGCGATCGTCACGTGCTCGCGCTTGAAGCGGGCGAGGGAGATATGCCCCGTACCGGTGGCGCGCTGGCAGTCCTTGCAGTGGCACTGGCCCATGCTGACGGGCGGCGCAGAAATAGTGAAACTAACGGCGCCGCATTGGCACTGTCCTGTGGCGAACGGTTTGTCCGGCATGTCTTGTCCCTCATCGCAACCGCGGAATTTCTAGCGCGGGAGAGAGAGCAGCGCATCGGTTTAGCGAGCGCCCAAAAGAGAAGGACACCCGCCTCGGGGGGCCGAGGGCGAGTGTCCGTTCGATTGTGGACCCGTGCCTCGACGAGGGGATGGGGGGAGGGGAACGAAGCCCGTGTCCGCGGAGAGAATGCGCTGGTCCCTGGATGCGTTCCCACCGCTGGCAGAAAAATCTCGAAAACTGTCTCGAAGGTCATAACGATCGGAAAACGCAGGAAAAATTCGCATGCGGCAAGGCGGCCTATGCAACCCGGCGGCATGCAGTCCGCATAGAACGATGCCCGCCGGCGAAAGCCGCGAGGGCGCGTTGACCGATGTGTTGGAGAGGATTGCCCTACCAGTGCAGGACGCCGAACAAGTGCAGCAGGACGATCGCGACGATCGGCACGCCGAGCAGCCATAGAAGAATATCGCGCCCCATGGTGTCCTCGCTGGTGCAGTTCGCAGTGCATCGGATCTATGGATCCGACCCGTATGCCCGTCGCTGCGACCACTACGCCTGTCGCTAGATCACGTTGAAGATGTTCATCAGGATGATGACGCTGATCGGCACGCCGATGAGCCACAAGAGAACACTGCGCATTTTTTTGAACTCCGTGTTGTTGCTGGCCGATAAACTCGCCGCGCACACAAGAGTTCCGGTCAAGGGCACACCGGGCGTTCTGGGCAGCCGATCCTACGGGCCCACCACCGCGGGACGGGCGTGGCCGCGGCCCATCAACAGTGGCGCCGCAAGGACGGCCGCGGCGAGCACGACGCCGACATCGACGTACCATGCCATCGGATCGGTGATTTGCCCCCACCAGATGTGCAGGTGCGTCCCGACTGCGGCGAGCAGTGCGATGGCGCTTAGCATGCGCAGCGCGCGCGCCGTCGCCATCCCGTCGCTGGTGAACAGAGCCAGGGCGCCCGCTGCCGCGACGGTTGCGAGGTAGGTGGCAACGAGGAAGCTGGCTCCGAATTGCAGGGCGACGATCGCCGTCGTGCCAAACGCCAACGGCTGGCTCCAGCCGACAACCGCCCAGACTTTCTCCCACTTGGGTGCCGGCCGTCCCTTGGCGCGGCGCCGCTCGAGCCAGATCACCACGCCGCTATGCGTGACGATGGCGAGGGCCAATCCAAGCACGCCGTACAGAAGCTTGATGGGAATTCCGCCAAACCAGCCGAAATGCAGCGGCTGCAGCGCGCCGAGGATCCACTGCCCGGGCCCGCGCTGTGCCGTCGCCGGGTCGGCGAGCAGCTTGCCGTCGCCGCTGAAGTGATACGTCGACGAGAACGCGATCCGTCCCGGCGTGCGCATGCCCACCTGCACGACCTGCCCGGCCGTACCGATGTGCTGGACAAAGACGCTGGCAAATTCTGCATCGGGCGCACGGCTCTTCACGTGGGCGAGCATGGCAGCGACGTCGGGGACGGGGGCAGAGCTCTCGTCCGCCCCCGGCCCCGGGCCGAACAGCACGCTTACCGCCTTGGCCCGGTCACCGTCGTAAGCGGCCAGCGCGAGGACGCCGACGATCAGCGAGGAGAGGCCGAGCAAGGCGCCGGTAACGCTCACGACGACGTGGAAAGGCAGCCCCCACACGCCCAGTCGATTATGTAGGTCCGCCTCTTGCAGCCGCCGCGATCCGCCCCAACGCAGCGCGAACGCGTCTTTGAATATGCGCGGATGCGACAGCAGGCCGGAAATGAGCGAGGAGAACAAGGCAACGCCGGTCAAGCCGACGAGATACAGTCCCCACGTGCGCGGAAGGTGAAGCTGCATGTGAAGCTCGGCGATGAACTCCGACCACGGCGCCGACGTCCGCGTCACCAGCCGACCTTGCTCGTCGGCCAGCCATTCGCCTTCGTTGCCGGTTTCATGGTCGTGGTACGAGACCGATAAACGTTGCGGGACTCGTAGCGGACCGCCGACGAACAGATCGTGTGCGGCATTGTCCTCGCGCGCCTGTGCGTAGCCGGCACGCACTGCGGCGGCGATCGCATCCGGCCCCGGCGTGTGGGCGACGAGCGGCGCATTGGGCTGCTCCCAACGTTGCAGCTCGAAAAGGAAAACCGTTATCGCGCCGCTGATGCATACGACATAGATCAGCGCCGCAAAGGCCAAGCCGAGCGCCGAGTGGCCGGCCAGCATGGCACGGACGAAGTCCGGCGGCAGAAACGGCCGCGCTTTCGGTTTTACGGGAGGTTCGCTGGACATCAGGAGACTAGCACCTTCGGAAGAAAGGCGATCCCATATGCCAAAGCCGATATGGCTCCAAGCAGAATGGTCGCCCGCAAAAGCCTGGCATCGCTCAATGTCCAGGCCATGCCGGCACCCCAAAGCATGGGAACGAGTATGCCGCCGATAACGATGCGGTCAGGCGCCGCCAGCGGCATGGCGATGGCGAAGGCGACGCCGATGCCGATTGCGGCAACCCCGGCCAGCACGATGGCGAGCAGGCTCTTGGCGATGGCGCGAGGCCAGTTCGTCGGTCGATCTTCGGGCTCGAGGGCAAGGTCACGATTTGATCTTGCACGGGCAGGCCGCAACTCGACTCCCATCGCCACAACGACGTAGGCGACCGCGGAGAACGCGACGAGCGCGTAGACCGTCCCGGCTTCGCCGCCCCACGCGTAGGCGAAGCTGGCAATTCCCGCTGCAACGAGCACCCAGCCGCCGGTCATGCTGATGCTGGCGCCACCGCCATTACGTCGCATCCAACTCAGGCGCAGCAGCGCGATGCCGGACAGAAGCATCAGAGTGCCGATGAGGGTGCCTAGCGGCTGGCGAAGCAGATCGAGTTGTTGCAAGTCGGGCAACTCCTGGTGGTTAGCAGGTATGTCGTTCGTGCATGCCGCGCCGGCGATCGGCGTCTGATGGCATGAACGAACGCCTCTAGCGATGCGGTATGGCTGCGCACGTTGCGCAACGCCGCTCGATTGATCAGCCCTGGGAGTGTTTGAGGCGCACGGGACACACACGAGCTGCATTCTTGACTCTCGCCGGAGACAATCTGCGATAGCCGTGCTTTAGGTAAGAAGCAAGTGGCCTGGCATTCGGCGATGCTCGTCGGCCTCGGTTTTAGTTCCAGCGTTGTCCGGGGGGCACTCGCCCAATGTATCTGCGTTTCTTTGGCCGCTCTGCGGCTGCTGTGTCGTGCGTTGTGTGGACCCTCGGTGCACACGCCCAAGAGGCCAGCCCTCCGCCAACTCCGCCCCCCGCCGCAACGACGACACCGCCGGAAAGCAAGGGTGCGGTGCCGTTGCCGACGTTGCAGGTGGAATCCGCTCCCAAACCGAAAGTCGCCAAGAAGAAATCGGCGGCGAAATCGGCCGCCAAGCAATCTCCTGCGCCGCAGCCCGCTCCTAGCGCCCCTATGCCGGTGACGGCGCCGTCAACAGAAGGTCTCACAGGAGAGCTACTGCGCGCCTCGCGCCAGGAGACGAGCGGCGTAACGAGCTTCAGCGCCGCCGAAGTCGAGCGCTCGAATGGGACGAACCTCTACGACGTCATCAGCTCGACGCCGAACCTCACCCCGGCGGCGGGTGGCGCAACGCTTCCCGCCATTCGCGGCGAGAGCGCCGGACCGTCCGATCTGGGCGGCACCCTGCTGTATGGTACCTCGCCGCAGATCGCCTTGATCGCCGATGACATCGCGCGCGTCACATCCTACTCGAACGCGTCGTTCACGAACCTGTACGACGTGAAGTGGGTCGACGTGCTCAAGGGGCCGCAGCCGGCCATGGTCGGAACCAATGCGTTCGCCGGCGCCTACGTCGTCAAGACCAACGACCCCGGGTTCAAGTGGTACAGCGAGTCATTTTCCGAGGTGACGTGGAGTGAAGTCACCGGCGTCAACTATCGGGTCGCCGGCGTCGCCAATGCCCCGCTCTCCTCCGAGGCGGCGATGCGCCTCGTCGTCCAGTTCGAGGACGGCGACGATCCGTTCGACGTGCGCGTCAAGGGCGTCATTCCTCCGGCCGGAAAGGACATCGAGGCGATCAACGACTTCACGACGCTCAATCTGCGCGGCAAGTTCCTCGTCGAGCCCGACAACGTTCCGGGATTGAGCATCCTGGCGACGGCCGAATACCAGCAAGGCATCGATAACGCATTCAATTCGTTCGTCGACAAACCCTCGACCAGCGGCTTCCGTTACAGGGATCGCGTTTCCGTCTACGGCAATGACATCCGCATCTTCGACACGGAAGCCTGGGTCGGCGGCCTCACCGCGACCTACGCGCTGTCGTCGCGCGAAGAGCTGAAGTCTGTCACCAGCTACGTGTGGGACAACTTCGCCAGCGCTCCGCAGAGCGTCGGCACGAAGATCAATGATGTTACCGAGACGCGCTTTGCGCAGGACCTCGTCTATGGCTTCCGCGGCGTCAATCAGTTGACCGGCGTCGTCGGCGTGTCGGTGACGCAGGACAACCGCTACTACAAGGTGACCGCTCCGATCACGCTGGTGCAGGACTTCGAGATCGAGAACCAAGCGGTTTACGCCGACGTGGCCTGGAACTTTGCCCCGCGCTTCGATCTGTTGTTCGGCGGCCGCATCGACCATCGCCGCGACGACCGATCGACATTCTACGATACGGCGGCGCCGGCCCCCGGGGTGACGCGCCCGTATCAGGACGAAGAAACCTACCTGCTGCCCAAAATCGGGCTTCAGTATCACCTCGGCATCAGCGAGACGATCGCCGCAACGGTGCGCAAGGGCTACAATCCCGGCGGCGCCTTCGTTAACATCTACACCGGCGCCTATTTCGAGTTCCAAGACGAGACGATGTGGACGTACGAGGTCGCCTATCGCAACCGGCTGCTGCAGGACAAGCTGTCGGTGGGCGTGACGGCCTACTACAACGACTACAAGGACAAGCAGCTCTTCATCTCGCCGACGCCGTTCAACTACACGATTTTCAACGAGCCGAAGGCGCGCTCGTATGGCGTCGAGTTCGAGGCAAACGCGGCAGTCACCGATGATCTCGACGTGCGGGCCGGGCTCGGCCTGCAGCAAACCGAACTCCTCGACATCACGCCTGCCACATTGGCGGTGGTCAAAGGCCCCGACTTTGGCATGGACCCGGCGGTGACGCCGTCGATCGCGCTGGCCTGGCGGCCGCTGACCGGCGTCGAGCTGTCGAGCAAGCTGATGTACGTCAGCTCGTACTACAGCTACATCAACGCGCCCGCCAACAAAGCCGGCGATTACACGCTGCTGGATATCGGCGCGAGCTACACGATGGGGCCGATCGTTGCCCGCGCCTTCATCAACAACGTCACCGACGAGGTCGCGGCATCGACGGTGTACGAATTCGGCGCCACGCTGCTGCCGCCACGCACCTTCGGAAGTTCTCTCAAGGTGAGCTTCTAGGGCAGGTGAGCGGCTAGGCCTTGCGGGCGGCGATGGCGGCGAGTGCGCGTTGGCGCGCTTGCCCGCGCTCCTTGTCGGGGACGTGGATCAACCCGGCGATCTGACGCAAAAGCATGTCCTCGTGCGGATCGAGCACGCCGTCGGAGTAGGCGACGCTCCACATCATCTCGATGATTTCCGTGCGTTCCTCGATGCTCATCTGTTTGCAGATCGCATTGGTGAACGGGAAATACTGGGCCGAATACTCCACCTTCCGCTGCGCCTCGGCGATGACGCTGTTCACGGCCTCGCGGCTGAGGTCGAACTTGGATACCAAAAGCGCTTCGATGGCGGCACGTTCTGCCGCGTCGAAATCGCTGTCCATGCGCGCCGCTTCGATGAGCAGCGCCGCCACCGCGAACTGCATGTCGTCGGGCGCGCCGGCGTTCGCGGCGGGAGCGCTGCGCCCGGCGAGGAAGTCGACAAGTCGATCGAGCATGGTCCGCCTCGTTACTAAGGTTCGCGCGGCACCTTTATCGCGTGCCTGCCGGGTGGACAACCAATTGAACCGCGGCGCGGCCCATGCGTTCTCTCCGATACTGCCCAACTTGGCACGGAGACGTGTACATGTCGGATAAGGATGACATCAACTACCTCCTGGCGCGGTATGAGCGCGCCATCCATGACAAAGACGCCGCCGCGGTCATTGCCTGCTACAGCGAAAATGCCGTCGCCTATGACCTAGCGCCACCCCTGGCGCTCGGGGCTCGCTCGCTCACAGACCCGGCCGGCCTAGAGGAGTGGTTCGCGACTTGGGACACCCCGATCAACTCGGTGGCCAAGCACAAGCACGTTAGCGCTGACGAAAACCTTGCCTACGCATTTGCGCTGCGGCACATGACGGGGCGTAAAAAGTCCGGCGAGAATGTCGATCTGTGGTTTCGCGCCACCGCAACGATGAGCAAAGAGCACGGCGCCTGGAAGATCACGCACGTCCACAACTCGGTCCCCTTCGCCATGGACGGAAGCGGAAAGGCCGAGCTGAACCTCAAACCGTAGGCGTTGCCGCCGAAGGTCTGAGCTGGATCAAGGGATCTCTTGCGCGCCGTCAGCCGGCGCAGGCCTGGTACTTGTCCCACCACACTGGGTTGCCGGTGGCGACGGCGATATTGCGCAGGCACACGCAATCGCCGTAGGCGCAAGCGGAACGATAGGCGCGCGGGCTGTTGTAGTAGCGGACGCTGCCGTCATAGGCGCGCGGGACGCTGCGATAGGATTTCCTGTAGTGGCGCGGGGCCGCGTAGCCGTCGCGATGCCACCAACCGCCGGCCGTGGCCGGGGACACCATGGCCGGTGCCAGGGCCGCTGCGCATGCCGCAATAAATACGGCGCCTAAGACTGCTGAGCGCTTCATCGAGGCCTCCTGAGCGAGCGCCGGTAAATCGGCGATGGCACAACCGCCGGCCAAGCCGAACGGCAAAGGGTTGGCCTCCAGTATTACGCCTCTTGGTAAACAATTCCACGTCCGCACCGGCCGCCCCGGCGCACCCCGCGCAACAAAAAAGGCGCCGGAGGCTAGCCCCGGCGCCTTTTGTTTCGGTGTCGTGAAGCGCGCTACTCGTCCTTGCGGCGCGGCACGTTGGGAACGGTGCCCGAGGTCTTCGGCGGCCGCTCCTTGCGCTCCTTCGGGCTCGGGAGAGCCTTGCGCGGGGCAGCGTCGACGAGAACCGTCTGGGGCTCGTCGTCGTCGTCGTCCTCGTCCGTGCTCTTGGCCTTCGCACGCTTGCTCGGATCCGGCGCCAGGAACTCGAAGGACAGCTTGCGGTCGTCGCCCTTGCCTTCGACGACGATCTTCACCGTGCCGCCATGCTCCAGCTTGCCGAACAGCAATTCGTCGGCGAGCGGCTTCTTGATGTACTCCTGGATGACGCGACCGAGCGGGCGGGCGCCGAACTTCTCGTCGTAGCCCTTCTCGGCCAGCCAACGCGTCGCCTCTTCCGACAGCTCGATCAGCACGCCGCGATCGGCGAGCTGCGCTTCGAGCTGGAAGATGAACTTGTCGACGACCTTGGTGATCACCTCGGGCGGCAGGCCGGCAAACGGCACGACGGCGTCGAGACGGTTGCGGAACTCCGGCGTGAACATCCGGTTGATAGCCTCCATATCCTCGCCCGTGCGCTTCGACGACCCGAAGCCCATCGCATGCTTGGCCATATCGGAAGCGCCCGCGTTCGTCGTCATGATCAGGATGACGTTGCGGAAGTCGACGGACTTGCCGTTGTGGTCGGTCAGTTTGCCGTGGTCCATCACCTGCAGCAGGATGTTGAACAGGTCCGGATGCGCCTTCTCGATTTCGTCGAGCAGCAGCACGGAGTGCGGATGCTGGTCGATGCCGTCGGTCAGCAAGCCACCCTGGTCGAAGCCGACGTAGCCGGGAGGCGCGCCGATGAGGCGGCTGACCGTGTGCTTCTCCATGTATTCGGACATGTCGAAGCGCAACAGCTCGATGCCCATGAGGTCGGCGAGCTGCTTGGCGACTTCCGTCTTGCCGACGCCGGTGGGGCCGGAGAACAGGTAGCAGCCGATCGGCTTTTCCGGCTCGCGCAGTCCGGCGCGCGACAGCTTGATCGCCGAAGCGAGAGCCTCGATCGCCTGATCCTGGCCGAACACGACGCGCTTCAAGTCCTTCTGCAGATTGATGAGGACCTCGGCGTCGCTCTTGGTGACCGTTTTCGGCGGGATGCGCGCCATGGTGGCGACGGTCGCCTCGATCTCCTTCACCGTGATCTTCTTCTTGCGCTTGCCTTCCGGCACGAGCATCTGCGAAGCGCCCGTCTCGTCGATCACGTCGATCGCCTTGTCGGGCAGCTTGCGGTCATGGATGTACTTCGCCGACAGCTCCACTGCCGTGCGGATGGCCTCGTTGGTGTACTTGAGTTTGTGGAAGCTCTCGAAGTACGGCTTCAGACCCTTGAGGATGGCGACGGAATCTTCGACCGTCGGCTCCTTGACGTCGATCTTCTGGAAGCGCCGGACGAGCGCGCGGTCCTTCTCGAAGTGCTGCCGGTACTCCTTGTAGGTGGTCGAGCCGATGCAGCGCACGCTGCCCGACTGCAAGGCCGGCTTCAGAAGGTTGGACGCGTCCATGGCGCCGCCGGAAGTGGCGCCGGCACCGATGACGGTGTGGATCTCGTCGATGAACAGGATCGAGCCCGGATAGTTCTCGATCTCTTTCATGACGGCTTTCAGCCGCTCCTCGAAGTCGCCGCGATAGCGCGTGCCGGCGAGCAGCGCGCCCATGTCGAGCGCGAAGATGGTCGCGTCCTGCAGCACCTCGGGCACCTCGCCCTTGATGATCTTGCGGGCGAGGCCTTCGGCGATGGCGGTTTTGCCGACGCCGGGATCGCCGACGAACAGCGGGTTGTTCTTCTGCCGGCGGCAGAGGACCTGGATGGTGCGCAGCACCTCCTGCTCGCGGCCGATCAGCGGATCGATCTTGCCGTCGCGGGCCTTCTTGTTGAGGTTGACGCAGTAAGTGTTGAGCGCGTCCTGGCCCGGCTTGCGCTCCTCGCCCTCGACGGTCTGGTCCTCGTCGACGCCGCGCACCGAGCGCGGCTCCGACATGCCGGGGCGCTTGGCGATGCCGTGGCTGATGTACTGCACGGCGTCAAAGCGCGTCATTTCCTGCTCCTGCAGGAAGTAGGCGGCATGGCTCTCGCGCTCGGCGAAGATGGCGACGAGCACGTTGGCGCCGGTCACTTCCTCGCGGCCGGAAGATTGCACGTGCACCACGGCGCGATGGATGACGCGCTGGAAGCCGGTGGTCGGCTGCGCCTCGGAGCTATCCTTGGAGACGAGGGCGCCGAGATCGTTGTCGAGATAGTTGGTGACGCGCGAGCGCAGCGTCTCGACGTCTACAGTGCAGGCGCGCATGACCGCCGCGGCATCGCGGTCGTCGAGAAGAGCAAGCAACAGGTGTTCGAGCGTCGCATACTCGTGGCTGCGCTCGTTGGCGGCTTCCAGTGCGCGATGCAGCGCGCTTTCCAGGCTCTTCGAGAACGACGGCAAGGCTGACCTACTCTTTCTCCATAGTGCACTGTAGAGGATGACCGTTCTGTCGTGAAAAATCCATGACCTGCGTTACCTTAGTCTCTGCGACCTCGTAGGGGTAAACCCCGCAGATGCCGACCCCCTTGTGGTGCACGTGAAGCATAATGCGCGTCGCCTCGTCGCGTCCCTTGGCAAAGTACTTTTCGAGCACGAGCACGACGAATTCCATCGGCGTGTAGTCGTCATTCAACAGAAGAACCTTGTAGAGGCTCGGCTTCTTGGTTTTCGGCCGAGTCTTCGTGGCGATGCCGGTACGGCCGTCCTCGTTGCCCCGATCTTTGCCCGGCGGCTCCCGTCGTGGTGGGTCGCGGCTCGGGGGATCGTTCTTCGCGCCCGCCCACTCGCCACCGGTGTTGCCCAGCGTCAGCGTCTTGCCCATCCGTGCCAACGTCCGTCCAAGGGTCGCGCTTGCCGCGTCGGCCCACCTGATACAACTGCGCATCCGCGCTTTGCGATCCCTCACGATACGCAACGCCACCGGCGGCTGCAAACTGGCTGGGCAGCGGCCCCAACTTGCCTAACAGCGCCGGACGTCGACTGGTAAAGCGCTGAACGCGGGCCCGGAGGCATATGATGGGGATGCAAGAGGACACAAAAAAGGCCCGGCATGCGCCGAGCCCATGTTTTCATTGCCGCAGCCGATAGCCGCTAACGCCGGCTCAGCCGCCGTTTTGCAGCATCTTCTCGACCGGCTTGTAGGCCTCTTTGGCCATCGAGGCGTACATGCCACCGATCTTGGACATCTGCTGCATATAATCGTCGTAAGCGCGCTTGGCGAAGGTCGTCTGGATCTCGACGGCCTGCTCGACCGACTTCGACGATATGAGCTTTTCGAAGGTGGTGGTGCTCTCCTCGAATGAGCGCTTGGTGTAGTCGCTCATCTCGGCGGCGATGGCCTGCCAGTTCTTGTTCCACTCGCCGAAAATCTTCATGGCGCTGTCGACATTGGTCTGACCGAGCTTCTGCATGTCCTCGAAATTCCTGATCATGGTGCCATCCGTGTCCTAGAGACTGACGAAAAAAGATGCGCAGTGCCCCCGGCCCCATTCCAGGACCTCACCCATGGGCCATTTTTATAAGCAATGCACAATTTTTCAAGCTCTTTTTGCAATGCAATATAGATCGCGCACCCAACCCCGATTAACCGGGACGAAGCACCCGCGCGGCTATGGTCGCCCGCGGACAGGTTCATCGCTGCATCGTCGGGCGGGTGTCGGAAGGCGCCGTAAAGAGGCCCTAAAACGATGCTCCTTTTGAGCACCGTCCGGCGCTTGCGGAGGTCACGAGGGGATCTGGCTAACCCCTTCCATTTACGTCCTTTTCATGCGCGGCCGTCGGCGCCGCACAGCGTAGAGATTGTCGGGTGATGCACGCAGCGTTGAAGTCCACCAGCCGCTCTCGACGTCTTGCCAACGCGATGGTCGCCGTCGGCGCGACCGTTAGCGCAATGGCAACCATGATCCCATCTGCCGCCGCCGATCCGAAGGCAGCGTCCATGGTCGTCGACGCCAATACCGGTGCCGTGCTGCACAATCGCGCAGGCGACGAAAAGGTCTATCCGGCCTCGCTCACCAAGATGATGACCCTCTACATGACCTTCGAGCTCATCGAGCTCGGGCGGCTCGACTACGACAGCAAGATCAAGATGACGCAGGAGGGCGCCGACGCCGCCCCCTCGAAGCTGGAGCTGGAGCCCGGCGAGGAGCTGACGGTCCTCAGCGCCATCAAGGCCCTGATCACCAAGTCGGCGAACGACGTTGCCATTGCGCTGGCCATGCACATCGGCGGCACCGAGACCAACTTCGCCCGTCTGATGACGAACAAGGCGCGCGACCTTGGCATGCCGAACACCACCTTCCGCAATGCCTCGGGCCTGCCCGATCCCGAGCAGACGACGACGGCGCGCGACATGATCACGCTCGGGTTGCGCCTGCAGGACGACTTCCCGCGCCATTACCGGCTGTTCTCCACGCGCAGCTTCACCTACGGCGGCAAGAACTTCCGCAACCACAATACGCTGCTCGCCCGCTATAGCGGCACCGACGGCATCAAGACGGGCTACACGCGCGCCTCCGGCTTCAACCTCGTGACGTCGGTGCGGCGCGACGGCAAGCATCTCGTCGCCGCGGTATTCGGTGGCGACACGGCGCGCGAGCGCAACACCAAGATGCAGTCGCTGCTCAATGCCGCGTTTCCCAAGGCGTCGACAAAGGTAACGCGCAAGCCGGCGCTCGTCGCCCGCGCGCCGCAGCCGGCGCGTGCCGCAAGGTCCCCCATACAAGTCGCCGCGGCAGCGCCCGCGCCGCAGCCGCTACCGCCGCCCGCCGCTGTGCCGCCGTCGGCGCGTGAACGCGATACCGCGATCGCCGTCGCCAGAGTCCGCCCGGTGCGCATCGGCAGCGAGCCGCGGGGCGCGCGCGTCGAACGCATCGAGGTCGCCCCGAGCGCACCGCAGCCCATGTTCGCCGTTGCCGGCGCGGGCGGAGCGATGCCGGCGCCGCGTGCACCCGCTCCTTCCAGCCAGGCCTTTCCGCGCTTTGTCCCCGAAACGGGTGCGCTGCAACCATCGACGTTGCAGGCGCAGGCGGCGCAGCTGGAAGCCGGCAATGAGCCGCCGGCACCGCGCCCCCTCGCCGCCTTGGCACCGGAAAAACCCCGCGCCGCCAGCGCGCGCGCGGGCGGACCGTTTGAAATTCAGATAGGGGCATTCGGCGATTCCGCCGAGGCGGAGCGGCGCATGGCGGCCGCACGCGAGCGGGCGGGCGGCATGCTAGACGCCTATCGCGGCGTCGCCATCCCGGTGCAGAGCGGCGCCAGCAAGCTCTATCGCGCGCGCTTCCGCGGCTTCGATGCAACCGCCGCCAACGACACCTGCTCGCGCCTGCGCAGCTTGAAGATCGATTGCTTCGTCATCCGCTCCGAATAGCCGTTGCCGGCCGAGCCGCCTGCTCAATGGTGAGCCGGCGCTTTGATGAAACCGAAGTAGAGACACAGCAGGAAGAGTACGAAGTGAATGGCGGAGCGAACGCCGCTGCTTTCGGGCGTCGCTACAATGTCCGCGCCCAGAATCGGCACCGCGACATCGGCAAGATAGAGATAGAACAATATGCCTGAGCTCACAAAGAAGGCACCCGCCAGGAATTTGCGAGCGTCCCTGTTCCGCCACGCGAACCAGAGCGCACCGACCGCGGCGATAATCCCTGCGATCACATAGACCATGATGAACACAGTGTGTTCCTCCCGCTGGGCTTCACTTTGGCGCTAGAGCGCCGCCAGCGCCACGTCCTTGGCCTCGTTGATCTTGGCGGCAAGGTAGGTCGAGCCGCCGCGATCGGGATGCAACCGCAGCATCAGCTCGCGATGCGCGCGGCGAATGGCATCCTCGTCGGCACCAGGCGCGAGGCCGAGGATCTCCAAAGCTTCATCCTCGGTCATGCGCCCGTCGGGGCCGCGGCTCATGTCGGATTCCCCGCGCGCCATGTCCTCGCGCCAGGTGGGATGGATGCGGTCGAGGTAGGCTTCGACGAGTTGCGCCGATTGGTGGTCCGTATGCCGGCAGTCCTGCCATAGCAGCCCGAGATCGGCAGGGCCGAGGCTCGCCAGATCGCGGCCGGCGAACATGCCTTTCAGCACGCGCCCGTGCATCTCGCCGGTGTCGTGGTCGAGCTCCATCTCCAGATGATCGGTCTCGACGCGCGAGGTTTGCCCCGGCGAGCGCCGCGCGTTGCCGCCCCCGCCCAGCCACGGTGGCAGCGTGCGACCCCAGATGAGCCACGAGCCGAACATGCCGAGCGGAACGGCGAGTACCTCGATCCCGCGTAGCATCAGGAGCCCCGCCGCGAGCAGCGACACCGCGCCCCCGCCGATGCGCAATCGGCGCGCGACGTTGGTAGGGTTCGCCTGCGCGAAGGCGCGCATGGCAAGGAGCGCAAGGGCGAGCGCGGCCAGTCCGAGGATGAGATAGCCCATCAGGCGCCGGTCGCCCCGCTGCTGAGCTGCTCGAGCAGCAGACGTGCGCCGGCGCCTTCGCTCTTGCCGCTGAGCGCCAGCAGCGCCTTGCGACCGCCGGCGGCGTAGACGGCAACGGCAGTGAGCAGATCGCGCAACTGACGCGCCGAGCCCGGGTCGAAACGGCAGAAGGCGCCCTTGGTCAGCCGCGCAATCTCGCGAAAGCCGCGCGCCGCCGTCTCGTCGCGCCCCTCCTGGAAGGCGAACACGGGGACGCCGAGGAGGCCGAGCTCGCCGGCGCGCGCGCACAGCCGGTCGACGTCCTCCTCCATGCTGTCGCCGACGTAGACGAGGGCGTTGACCTTGCGCCGCCGGCTTTCATCGAGGGCGTGGGTGAGCACCTTGCCGATCTGCGTCAGACCGCCCTCGCAAGCAACGCCGCGCATCAGGCGGGCAAGCGCATCGGGATCGGACACCCATTTCGAGGCGCGGCATTCGCCCATGCCGCGGAAGTAGATGAGCTGCACGTCGAGGCCGCCCACCTCTTTCACGGCCGCGAACATCTCGCCCTGCAGCTTCAGCGCCATGTCCCACGTCGGCGCCCGGCTCATGGTGGCATCCATGGCGAAGACGAGACGGCCGCGCTCGCCGGTGGCGGCGGGCCCCAGCGACTTCATCTTGGCGATGAACGCGGCGACGTCGGTATCGGCCGACGCTTCGCGCGCCGGCACGCCGCCGGTGGCGGGCGAGGTCGCCGGCGCAGCGGTACGGGTGGCGCCCGGGGCGGTGGCAGGTGTGGTGTCGGTTGGCTTACGCGTGATCATCCTTAAGCCCAGTAGACGAGCCATTCGCCTAGAGCATGGCGATCCGCGCCCCGGCCGGCAATATCCCCCGGCCTCAACGGCCGGTAATCGTCGCAGCGGTCAGCAGCTCCAGGTTTCCGCCGGTCGAGGTGACGTCGGTCGAGCGCACGCGCTCGGTGGCGTAGGCGAAGAGGGTGTTTGGCCCGCCCGCCTTGGGGCCGGTGCCCGATAGCCCCTCGCCGCCGAACGGCTGTACGCCGACGACGGCGCCGATCTGGTTGCGATTGACGTAGATGTTGCCGACGCGCGCATGCTCGGCGACGTAGTCGGCCACCGCCTCGATGCGGCTGTGCACGCCGAGCGTCAGGCCGTACCCCGTGGCGTTGATGGCGGCGACCACCTTGTCGAGCGAGCCGCGCTCATAGCGGGCGACGTGCAGGATGGGGCCGAACACCTCGCGCTCGAGCACGCCGAGGTCGTCGATCTCGTAGGCGGCCGGCGTGACGTAGCTGCCGGCACGGCAGCTCTCGGGCGTCAGCAGGTCGACGAGCTGGCGGCCTTGGCGCTGCATGCGGATCTTGTGGCCGTCGAGGGCGTCCTGCGCCTCCTCGTCGATGACGGGGCCGATGTCGGTCGCATAGTCGAACGGATCGCCGACATCGAGCGCCTGAATGGCGCCGACCAGCATGTCGATCGTGCGGTCGGCGGCTTCCTCCTGCACGAACAGCACGCGTGCCGCCGAGCAGCGCTGCCCGGCACTGTTGAATGCCGAGCGCACGGCGTCGCGCACCACCTGCTCGGGGAGGGCGGTCGAAGTCGGCGATCATGGCGTTGATGCCGCCGGTCTCGGCGATGAACGGGACGATGGCGTTGCGACGCTCGGCGAGGGCCTGCTGGATCGCCCATGCGGTCTCGTTCGACCCGGTGAACGAGACGCCGCTGATGCGCGTGTCCTTGATGAGCGCTTCACCCAGGCGGCCGCTGCCGGGCAACAGGTGCAGCACGTTGGGCGGCACGCCCGCCTCGAGCAGCAGCTTGGTGGCGAGGAAGGCGGTGATCGGCGTTTGCTCGGCCGGCTTGGCGACCACCGCATTGCCGGCGGCGAGCGCGGCGGCGATCTGACCGGTGAATATGGCGAGCGGGAAATTCCATGGCGAGATGCAGGCAAACACGCCGCGGCCGTGGAGCGTCAGCGTGTTGCGCTCGCCCGTCGGCCCGGGCAGCGGCACGGGGCCGACGAACAGGCGCCGCGCCTGCGCCGCGTAGTAGCGCAGGAAATCGATCGCTTCGCGCACGTCGCCTTGCGCGTCGTCCAGCGTCTTGCCGGCCTCGCGCACGATGACGGCCATGAGGCGCGCCTTGTCGCGCTCGAACAGTTCGGCGGCGGCGGCGAGGATCTGCGCCCGCCTGGCGCCGCCCAGCTTGTTCCAGTCGCGCTCGGCCTTCACCGCCCGCGCGATCGCCGCGTCGGCTTGCGCCGCGGTCGTCATGCGCACCGTGCCGATGCGCTCGCGCCGGTCGTGCGGGCAGGTGACGAGGCTGGCGGAATCTCCGCCGGTCGTTGCCGTGCCGCCGATGATCGGGCCGGCCTCATAGACATCGTCGAGCGCGTCGCCCATTTCGGCGAACAACGCCAGCCGCACCGTCGGCTCGGTCAGTGGCAGACCGCTGGCCGCCTGCCGCTCCGGCATATAGATATCGCGCGGGCGCACAAACGGCCGTTGCGGCTCGACCGCGCTGCTGCGCTCCGTCTCAGCCATTTCCACCGGGTCGCGGATGATCTCCGACACCGGCGCCTCGTCGTCGGCGAGCCGGTTGATGAAGGAGGTATTGGCGCCGTTCTCGAGCAGCCGGCGGACGAGATAAGCGAGCAGATCCTCGTGGCCGCCGACGGGGGCATAGATGCGGCAGGGGCGCTTGATCAGCCCCTTGTCGCCGACGACCTCGTTATGTAGCGGCTCGCCCATGCCATGCAGGCGCTGGAACTCGAAGGTGGCGGGGCCACCGGCGACGTGCGCCGCGGCAATGGCATAGGCGTTGTGGGTAGCGAACTGCGAATAGAACGCCTTCTGATCGCTGAGCAGCAGCCGCACGCAGGCGAGGAACGACACGTCGGTGTGCAGCTTGCGGGTGAACACCGGGTAGTCGGCGAGCGCACGCTCCTGCGCCCACTTGATCTCGCTGTCCCAGTAGGCGCCCTTGACGAGCCGTACCGGGATACGCTTGCCGCTGCGCTCGGCGAGCCGCCGCAGCCAGCGCAAGCTGGGGATGGCGCGCTTGCCGTAAGCCTGCACGGCGATGCCGAGGCCGCTCCAGTTGTCGAGCGCCGGGTTGTTGAAGGTGGCGGCGAAAATCTCCAGCGTCGGCTCGAGACGATCCTGCTCCTCCGCGTCGATGGTCAGCGGCAGGCCGCGCGAACGTGCGGCGCGCGCCAGCGTCAGCATGCGCGGGAGCTAGCTCAGTAGGCGAGGCGCTCGTCCTTGCCCGGCTCGAAGCGCGGATGCAGGGCCGACAGCTTTATCGACAGCCCCGGGCGGCTATACAGTGCGTCGGCGTGCATGGTCGAGAACGGCCCCGCCGCCTGGCCGACCGCGTCGATCGCCGCCAGGTAGCGCTCGAAGTAGATATCGGCGTCCTTCTGCGTGCGCGCCGCTTCGCCGAGCATGTCGTAGGAGAACAGATAGCCTTTCGCCTCGTACTCCTTGGCGCGCTCCAGCGCTTCGCGAATGGTGCGCCCGAGCACGAACTGGTCGCCCAGCACCTTCACCGCCTGGCGGACGGCCTGGCGGATGACCGGCTCGCCAGAGCGGGCGACGAGGCGCTTCAGGGCGTCGAACGGATTGGCGCCACGCGCTTCGCGCAGCTTGACGATGCGCCCGGTGAGCATCAGCGCCCAGGTGGAGGCATTGACCAGCAGGCTGTCGGACTGGCCGCGATGCTTTTCCCAATGTCCTTCGGAAAGCTTTTCGGCGATGAGCTCGTCGGCCGTCTCGGCGTCGGGGATGCGCAGCAGCGCCTCGGCGATGCACATGAGGATGACGCCTTCCTCGCTGGAAAGGCCGTACTCGCGCATGAAGGCGTCGACGCCGGCGTGCTTGCCGCGGTCGGCGCGCGCGGCATAGACGAGGCGGCGTGCAAGCTCGGTCGAGCGGCGGCGCTCGTCCTCGCTGAACACGGCGCGCTCGATCAGCCGGTCGAGCAGGCGTTGCTCGTCGATGAGATGATGCGAGGCGATCTCATCGCGCGGCGGTAGCTGCGCAAATTCGACGACCTCGCGGGTGGTCTCCGCGTTCTTCACTGCGACCATTCTGCCCTCGTGACGCGCACACGCGGTGCGATTCGCCTTATCTTCACTCTAGCAAATCGCGGGCCGCGGGTGCTTGAAGCAGCCTGGGGATGCCGCGCAGGCTTGACGGAAGCCTTACGCCCCGCCAGAGCTTGCCGCCGCTAGAGAGGCGAGGCTTACACGTGACCAGCAAGCTTCAGGTCGTGCGCAGCATCGCCGATTTGCGCGGCGTCGTCGGCCAATGGCGCAACAACGGCCACAAGATCGCGCTCGTTCCCACCATGGGGGCGCTGCACGCCGGGCACCTGGCGCTGGTGCGCCGCGCCGGCGAGCTGGCCGAGCGCACCATCGTTTCGATCTTCGTTAATCCCGGCCAGTTCGCCCCGCACGAGGATCTCGCCCGCTATCCGCGCGACGAAGCCGGCGATCTTGACAAGCTGGCGGCGGAAAGCTGCCACCTCGTATGGGCGCCGACGACAGCGGAAATGTATCCCGAAGGCTTTGCCACGCGCATCCAGCCCGGCGGGGCGGCGCAAGGGTTGGAAAGCGATTTTCGTCCGCACTTTTTCGGCGGCGTGACGACGGTGTGCGCCAAGCTGTTCGGCGCCGCCACGCCCGATTTCGCCGTGTTCGGCGAGAAGGACTACCAGCAGCTCTGCGTCGTCCGGCAGATGGTGCGCGACTTGAACATGCCGCTCGCGATCGTCGGCGTGCCGACGACGCGCGAAGCGGACGGCCTGGCGCTGTCGTCGCGCAACGTCTACTTGTCGGCCGATGAGCGCAAGGTCGCGCCGGCGCTCAATCGCGTGCTGCGCGATGTCGCCGAGCAAGGCGCATGCCGCGGTGAGCGGGCTTTCGGGTGCCCGCACCGGCAAGGCGCCGCGCCCGTCGCCGCTGGTGCGCGACCCGACGCTGCCGCCGCAGGCGCACCAACTCCCCGACCTCGACGGCATCTGCGCGACAGCCGCAGATGAGCTGCTGGCGGCGGGCTTCGGCAAGGTCGACTACGTCGCCGTGCGCCATGCCGACACGTTGAAGGTGGTGACGCAAGCCGGCCCCGCACGCTTGCGCGTGCTCGCCGCCGCCTGGCTCGGCAATACCCGCCTCATCGACAACGTCGGCTGCGACTAAGCCGCGTCGTCTCTTGTTGGCGGCTTGCGCGTCGCCAGGAGGATGCCGCAGGCGATGAGGCCGATGCCCAGCACGTGGTAGATGTGCAGTTGCTCGCCGAGCAGGACGATGGCGAGGATCGTTCCGAACACCGGCACCAGATGCACCGTCAAGCCCGCCGTATTGGCGCCGAGCAGCTCCACCGTGCGGTTGAAGCAGTAGTAGGCGACGACCGAGGCGAACACGGCCACGTAGCCGACGGCGAGCAGCGCATGCCAGGTAAGGGGCATCGGCCGGCTATGCAGGCTTTCGCCGATATAGAACGGCAACAGCAGCACCGCACCGACGACGAACGTGGCGAATAGAAAACTCACGCCGTGCACCGGCGGTCGCTTGCGCAACAGCGCTGTGTAGATCGCATAGCTGACGGCGGCTGCCAGCATCCACAAGTCGCCTGCGTTGAACTCGAAGTGTGCGAGTACGCCGAAGTCGCCGTGCGCGATGAGCGTCAGCGCGCCGAGCAGCGAGATGGCGATGCCGATTCCCTGCGGCAGCCTCACCACATCGCGGAACAGGATGTAGCTTGCGGCGACGATCAGCACCGGCACCACAGACTGCAGCATGACGATGTTCAGCGCGGTCGTCGATTGCGCGGCGAGATAAAGTCCGGCGTTGAAGAAGGCAATGCCGAGCGCCGAAAGCACGAGCATGATCGGCCATTTCGGCAAGCATCGCCTTGGCGTCCCGGCGGACATGCGGCCAGGCGAAGGGCGCGATGATGATCGCAGCGACCGTCCAGCGCCAGAAGGCGAGACCGATGGGCGGGACCTCCCCGGCGACGCTGCGCGCCACGATGGCATTGCCGGCCCAAAACAGCCCGGTCAGCAGCATGAGAAGCCGCGGCTCATCGGCAAGGCGCCCGAGCCAGCTTGCCGAGCCTGACCGGCGCTCGGATGCGTCACTATTTGAAGCCATTGTCGAAGCCGGCCACCTGCTAGAAGTACGAGAGCACGAGCGGCTTGCACGCGGCCGGCATCCCCACAGGGACCATATATGGCGTCCCGCGTGGTTTATCACCCGCTTAGAAGCATGATCCGGCTGGCAAATCGGCAACTCTTGCCAAATCCCCGCGGGCCATGCGAGGTCAATCCCGACTTAGAACCAGGGATTCGCCGCTCTCGGCCCTCGTCTTCGCGTCCCTGCCAGGCGGCACGCTGCATCGACGGGAAAGACGCATGGCCGGATCCGTCCGCGACCTTTTCTCAACGATCGAAAGCTTCATGACCGACAAGACGGCCCGCGCCCGCCGGACGACCGATGCCTCCGACGGCTATACCGCCGCCGATATCGAGGTCCTCGAAGGCCTCGAGCCGGTGCGCCGCCGCCCCGGCATGTACATCGGCGGCACCGACGAGAAGGCCATGCATCACCTCTTCGCCGAGGTGATCGACAACTCCATGGACGAGGCGGTGGCCGGCCACGCGACGTGGATCGAGGTCGAGTTCGACAAGGAAGGGTTCCTGTCGGTCACCGACAACGGGCGCGGCATGCCGGTCGATCCGCATCCGAAGTTCAAGAACAAGAGCGCGCTCGAAGTCATCATGTGCACGCTGCACTCGGGCGGCAAGTTCGACGGCAAGGCGTACAACACCTCGGGCGGTCTGCACGGCGTCGGCGTGTCGGTGGTCAACGCGCTGTCCGACGTTTGCGAGGTCGAGGTGGCGCGCGGCCAGCAACTCTACCGCATGGTGTTCTCCCGCGGCCTGGCACAGGGCAAGCTAGAGAAGCTCGGCCCGGTCATGAACCGGCGCGGCACCAAGGTGCGCTTCAAGCCGGACGAGAAGATTTTCGGCAAGGGCTGCGCCTTCAAGCCGGCGCGGCTGTTAAAGATGGCGCGCTCCAAGGCGTATCTGTTCGGCGGCGTCGAGATCCGCTGGACGTGCGATGCCTTCGCTGATCACCGACGACACGCCGACGAGCGCCACATTCCGCTTCCCCGGCGGCCTTGCCGACTACCTGACGAGCGAGATCGCCGGCCGCACGCATGGTGACCAAGGATCTGTTCGCCGGGCGCACCAAGGTCGAGAACGGCCACGGCTCGGTCGAATGGGCGGTCGCCTGGATCGCCGACGACGACGGCTTTACGCGCTCCTACTGCAACACCATCCCGACGCCCGACGGCGGCACGCACGAGACCGGCCTGCGCACGGCGCTGTCGAAAGCCCTGCGCGCCTACGGCGAACTGACCAACAACCGGCGGGCGGCGCAGATCACCGCCGACGACGTGATGGGCACGTCCGCGGCCATGCTGTCGGTGTTCATCCGCGAGCCGGAATTCCAGGGCCAGACCAAGGATCGCCTCGCCACGCAGGAAGCGGCGCGCATCGTCGAGATCGACCGTGCGCGACGCCTTCGACCATTGGCTGGCCGACAGCCCGATGCAGGCGACGAAGCTGCTCGAGTGGTCGATCGACCAGGCCGAGGACCGCCTGAAGCGCAAGCGCGAGAAAGAGGTCGGCCGCCAGTCGGCGACGCGCAAGCTGCGCCTGCCCGGCAAGCTCGCCGACTGCACCATCCAGACGGCGGCGGGCACCGAAATCTTCATCGTCGAGGGCGACTCGGCCGGCGGCTCGGCCAAGAGCGCGCGCACCCGCGAGACGCAGGCCATCCTGCCGTTGCGCGGCAAGATCCTCAACGTCGCCAACGCATCATCGGCGAAGCTGTCGCAGAACCAGTTGCTCGCCGATCTCATCCTGGCGCTCGGCGTCGGCACCGGCACCAAGTACAACGACGCCGACCTGCGCTATGAGCGCGTCATCGTCATGACCGACGCCGACGTCGACGGCGCGCACATCGCCTCGCTGCTGATCACGTTCTTCTACCAGGAGATGCCGGCGCTGATCGAGAACGGGCACCTGTTCCTCGCCGTGCCGCCGCTGTTCAAGATCACCCACGGCGCCAAGTCGGTCTACGCGCGCGACCTCAAGCATCGCGACGAGCTCATCGCGCGCGAGTTCAAGCCGGGCGCCAAGGTGGACATCAGCCGCTTCAAGGGCCTCGGCGAGATGAACGCCTCGCAGCTCAAAGAGACGACGATGGACCCCAAGCGCCGCACGCTGCTGCGCGTCGAGATCGGCGACGGCGACCGCAGCGCCATCGGCGAAGCGGTCAACGCGCTGATGGGATCGAAGCCCGAGGCGCGCTTCCGCTTCATCCAGGATCGCGCCGCCTTCGCCCACGACCTGGATATCTGAGCAGGTCGCGAGCCCGCCGGCGCACGCGCGCAGACAGGCACTTGCGATCAGGGGAATTTTTCCAGCTCTTCGGCAAGGCGCTCGAACAGCGCCGTGCATCCGTGCTCGCGGCCAGGGATTGAATCGGCGCTGTCGAAATAGGCGCCCTGCTCCGTATAGGTCACACGGGTGCCCTTGCCGTCGGGAAAGAACTCCATCGTGGCCAGCGACACGGACAGCGGCTTACCGCCAATCGTCATGCGGTAGGTGATGACAATGCGACGGTTGTCGATGATGTCCTGATACTGCGTGTCGTTGGTGATCTCCGGGCCGCCGCGGAAGGAAAAGCGCGACGTCTCGCTGCCACCGACGCGGAAGTCGACGTCGAACTGAAACACTTTCCAGGCTACGCCTTCCGCGAACCAGCGCCGCTTCTTCACCGGGTCGCGAAACGCATTGAACACGCGCTCGGGCGAAGTGGGATAAGTGCGCTCGATCGAGAACGAGCCATGCGCGACGAACGGCTCTTCGGCCGATGCGGCGACGGTCGACTTGCTGCTCGGCATATTCCTACTCCTTTTCGCGACGGCGACGTTGTTTCTTGGGTTTCGCGGCGGTGTTGGACGCGCGTGCGGGCGTACCTGCTTGTTCCGCCGCCGTTTCCTCTTCGGCGAGTAGAACGCCGAGGCGATCGAAGCGCCGCTCCATCAGCATCCGCCGCGCAGCGATCCAGTTGGCGAGCGGTGCAAAACCGCCCTGCTCCAGCCGGCACGTGCGCACGCGGCCGATCTTCTCGCTGCGTATGAAACCGCCGGCCTCCAGCACCTGCAGGTGCTGCACGACGGCGGCGAGCGTCATGGCGAACGGTTTGGCGAGATCGCTGACGCTGGCTGGACCTTGCGTCAGGCGCTCAATGAGGGCGCGGCGCGTCGGCTCGGCCAGGGCGCGAAAGCTGTCATCGATGGGCGAATGCTTAAGCATGGGCTTTAGTAATCCTCGACGCGCCAGATTGTCAAGTGGCGACTAAAGTGTCAGCGTTGAGTTGAAGGACATCGGCGCCAGCGACGTGAGCTTGCCGCACTGATCGTGTAAGAAGTCGAGCTCCAAAAAAGGGAGCCGCCGATGAGCCGTGTGCGGGTGCTAGTGGGAACACGTAAGGGCGCGTTCGTCCTCAGCGCCGATGGCGCGCGCAAGACGTGGTCGGTCGACGGCCCACACTTCCCGGGCTGGGAAATCTATCACGTGAAGGGCTCCCTGGTGGACCCGGATCGCATCTACGCGTCGCAGTCGAGCGGCTGGTTCGGCCAGCAAATTCAATGCTCGCGGGACGGCGGCAAATCCTGGGAGGCCACCGGCAACAAGTTCACCTACGAAGGCGATGCCGGCACGCACCAGTGGTACGACGGAACTCCGCACCCATGGGAGTTCAAGCGCGTCTGGCACCTCGAGCCGTCGCTGACCGACCCCGACAGCGTCTATGCGGGCGTCGAGGACGCCGCGCTGTTTCATACGGCGGACGCGGGGCAGACGTGGACGGAGCTGTCGGGCCTGCGCGGCCATGGCTCCGGACCCCGATGGCAGCCCGGCGCCGGCGGCATGTGCCTGCACACCATCGTCCTCGACCCGGCCAATCCACAGCGAATTTTCATCGCCATCTCGGCCGCCGGCGCCTTCCGCACCGACGATGGCGGCAAGACGTGGCTTCCGATCAACCGCGGGCTGCGCTCGGAGTACATCCCCGACCCGAACGCGGAGGTCGGTCACTGCGTCCACCGCATCGCCATGCATCCCTCGCGCCCGAACGTGCTGTTCATGCAAAAGCATTGGGACGTCATGCGCAGCGACGATGCCGGCGATACCTGGCGCGAGGTGAGCGGCAATCTGCCGACCGATTTCGGTTTCGTCATCGACGTGCATGCGCACGAGCCGGAGACCATCTACGTCGTGCCGATCAAAAGCGACGCCGAGCACTTTCCGCTCGAGGGCAAGCTGCGCGTCTATCGCAGCCGCAGCGGCGGCAACGAATGGGAGGCCCTGAGCAACGGACTGCCGCAGTCCGATTGCTACGTGAACGTCCTGCGTGACGCGATGGCCGTCGACAAGCTCGACAAGTGCGGGGTGTATTTCGGCACGACCGGCGGGCAGGTTTATGTGTCGAGCGACGCCGGCGACACGTGGTCCGCCATCGTCCGCGATCTGCCGGCGGTGCTTTCGGTCGAGGTGCAAACGCTGCCATGATCCGCGTCGTCCTGCCGTCGCATTTGCGGATGCATGCCAACATTGAGGGAGAGGTGCGCCTCGCTGTCGAAGGGCCGGTCACGCAGCGATCGGTCATGGACGCGCTGGAGGCGCGCTATCCGGTGCTGCGCGGAGCCATCCGCGATTACGGCACGCAGCGGCGCCGTCCGTTCCTGCGATTTTTCGCGTGCCAGACCGACGTTTCGCTGCAGCCGCCCGATAGCCCATTGCCGGAGGCCATAGCGCAAGGCACGCAACCGCTGCTGATCGTAGCGGCCATCGCCGGCGGTTAGTCGGGCGGGAGCCGCTGCGCGGCACCTAGCAGAGGTGCGCGCGATGGTCGCCCGTGCTGCCGAATATTCATCATTCCCCTTGGACCCCAACCCCAGTATCCAGGTGAGCCGCCGCGGTGGCGGCCGCCCGGAAAGTGTCTCCTCCATGTCGCCCAACGTCACAAACCGCGCCCTCACCGAGGCCGACTTCCCCACCGTTTCGCTCCTGCACGCGAAGGTGTTCGGGCCGGGGCGCTTCACGCGCACGGCCTATCGCGTGCGCGAGGGGGCAGCGCCGATCTCGCCGTTTTGCCGCGTGGCGCTGCTGGGCGACCGGCTGATCGCGGCCGTGCGCTTCACGCCAATCACCATCGGCGGCGCCAACGGCGGGCTGCTGCTAGGCCCGCTCGCCGTCGATCCCGATTTCGCCGGCCAAGGCTTCGGCAAGCGCCTGATCGCCGAGGCCCTCGAGGCGGCGAAGGCGGCCGACGTGAAGCTGGTCGTGTCTGGTCGGCGATGAGCCTTACTACGGCCGCTTCGGCTTTTCTCCCATAACGCCGGGTCAGATCGCGCTGCCGGGTCCGGTCGATCCGCGCCGGCTGCTCGCCGCCGAGCTGCAGCCGGGAGTTCTTGCAGCCTACAAGGGCCTGGTCGCTGCACAGCGCTAGCGATCGAGCGTGCCTGATGACCGCCGCCGCCGATTGCGCATAGACTTGCCGCCGATAGAGGCGCGGCAGCGGAGCGGGGAAGAAGATGGACAGGCGGTCATTACTCGGCGGCGGCGGCGTTTTGCTGGCCGCGCAGCTGCTGCCGAGAGAAGCAGGCGCGCGGGCGCGGCCGTCAGCGATCACGCCCGAAGACGGCAAGTTCATGCAGATGGCCATCGATCAGGCGAAGGAGGCCGACTATCCGTTCGGCGCCGTGATCGTGCGCGGCGGCCGGGTGCTCGCCTTCGGCCGCAACAGCTCCAAGCGCAATTCCGACCCGACGGCGCATGCCGAAATGATGGCCATCCGCGCCTTCCTCAACGGCCACGAGCCTGACGCTCTAAAGGAGACGACGCTCTACAGCTCGGGCGAGCCGTGCGTGATGTGCATGGGCGCCATCATCTGGTGCGGGATCAAGCGGCTGGTGTTCGCCGCGTCCATCGCGCAGCTTTCCACGCGCATCGGCCAGATCGACATCACCGCCAAGCAGATCGCCAACGCCGCGGCATTCTCCAACATCGAGATCGCCGGCGGCTTCATGGCCATGCCGGCGCTCGACCTCTTCCCCAAGGACAAGCCCTGACGCAGCGCCGGTGAACATTGCTCGAAGGCACTAGGCCTTCCACGCCGTGCGAACTCGCTCTGCGTGGCCGGCGAGAACCTCCGGCTTTTCCATGTTGCGATTGTGCGGCATCAGCGGCACGCCTTCGTGGCGCGGGATGACGTGGTAGTGCAGATGGAAAACCGTCTGCCCGCTGGCCGCCTCGTTGAACTGCACGACGGTGACGCCGTCGGCGTTGAAGGCTTCCTTCACCGCGCGCGCCGTCTTCTGCACGACGGGCGCCAGCTTAGCCAGCACCGCCGCATCGGCGTCGAGCACGTTGCGCGAAGGCGCCTTCGGCACGACCAGCGTATGCCCGGGCGCTTGCGGCATCACATCCATGAACACCAGCGTATCGTCGTCCTCGTAGACTTTGCTGGACGGGATGTCGCCGCGCAGGATCTTGGCGAAGACGTTGTTGTCGTCGTAGGGCATTGAAGCCTCGATCATCACACTGGCCGACCGCCCTGTTAAACGGTCCCCCACGTTCGCCGTCAAGCAGGGTCGCGTTCAAGCGTCCTTGCGGTAAGGGCCGTACGCGGCAAGCTCAGTGATGCTCTCGGCCACCGCCGTACGCTCGTCCTGCAGATAGCGGGCGATGGCGCGCCGCAAGCCGGGATCGGCGATCCAGTGCGCCGAGTAGGTCGGTGTCGGCATGTAACCGCGCGCCAGCTTGTGTTCGCCCTGCGCGCCGGCCTCGACGCGCGCCAGGCGATGCGCGATGGCGTAGTCGATGGCCTGGTAGTAGCAGACCTCGAAGTGCAGGCACGGATGCGGCTCGAGGGCGCCCCAATAGCGGCCATAGAGGCAATCGCCGCCGATGAGGTTGAGCGCACCGGCGATGTAGCGGCGTCCGCGCTTGGCCATGATCAGCAGGCAGCGATCGGCCATCGAGGCGCCGAGCAGAGAAAAGAAGCGGCGGTTGAGGTAGGGCTGCCCCCACTTGCGGCTGCCGGTATCGGTGTAGAAGTCGAAGAACGCGTCCCAGTGCTTCTCCTTGATGTCGGCGCCGGCCAGGTGCTCGATGACGATATCGCCGCTCAGCAGCGCTTGCTCACGCTCCTTGCGCACCGCCTTGCGCTTGCGCGAGGCGAGGCTGCCGAGAAAGTCCTCGAACGTCGCGTAGCCTGCGTTACTCCAGTGGAACTGCTGGTCGTTGCGCAACAGATAGCCTTGCGACCCGAGGGCCTTCCACTCGCGTTCGCCGAGGAACGTCACGTGCACCGATGAGGCACCTAGCCGGTCGCATAGCGCGGCTGCGGCCGAGGCCAGCACATTGGTGTAGTAGGCGGTGTCGGCGTCGGCGCGCACCAGCAGGCGCCGCCCGGGAACCGGCGTGAAGGGCACGGCGATCTGCAGCTTGGGGTAATACCTGCCGCCGGCGTGTGCATAGGCCGACGCCCAGGAATGATCGAAGACGTACTCGCCCGTGCTGTTGAGCTTGGCGTAGCACGGCGCGCAGGCGGCGATGCCGCCGGCGCCGTCGTCGATGGTGATGTGCTGCGGGATCCAGGCGGTGTGACGTTCGCCGACGCTGCCCGATTCCTCCAAAGCCAGGAGAAACGCGTGCGCGATAAAGGGATTGAACGTCGCCGCATCGGGATTCGCGCACGCGTCCCATGTGTCGGCATCGATGTCGGCGATGCGCGCCGCGATGCTGGCGACCGCCTTCCGCTCCTCGCCCTCATTGACGCTCATCGGCCAACGCTTGCTCTCTTCGGTTCACGCCCGCCCGCGCCCTAGGGCTCGTATCCCTCGAAGATCGGCGCGTCGGCCCAGCGGGCAGCCGTGTCGCGCTGCTCCGGCGTTCGCACCGTCCACGTGAACAGCGGCAGCCCCAAGACCTCGCGCGTGTAGCGCGTGACCGGGGTGGGCAGAGCGTTGATGTCGTAGGCGTAGAAATCGGGAGCCGCCGGGCCGGATTCAAGCAAGTGCGTCAGGCTGTAGGCGCGCTCCGGTCCGAGCTTGCCGCGCCACCAGCAGTCGCCGGCGAATAGTCCGGACACGATGCCGCGTGGGATCTGCGGCGCCAGCTCGCGGATGCCGGTCATGACCGCCGGGTCGAACGACATCAGCGCCAGCGGCCCGCGATAGGACGCCGCGGTCTTGGCGATAGCTTGCAGGAAGCGCACATCCGGCGCGTCCCATTCGCTCTTGATCTCGATCAGCAGCGGCTCGCGGCCGCCGACGAGCTCGAGCAGATCGCCAAGCTCGATCATGTTGCCGCCGCTGTTGCGGTAGGCGAGCTTTTTCAGCGCCGCCACTTCATGCGCGGCGAGCGGGCCCTCCGCCTCGATCAGGCGTTCGAGGGTGAGATCGTGAAACACCATAGGGGTCGAGCAGCCGGCGGGGCGCACATCGCATTCGATGCCGTAGCCCTTGGCGATGGCCGCCTCGAAAGCCGCCACCGTGTTCTCGACGACGCCTTTTGCCGCATCGTGCAGCCCCCGGTGCGCGATCGGCTTCAGGAAGGCCGAACGATCGCGCATGGCTTGCCTCAGCGGTCGAGCAGCAGGACGGCGTCGACCTCGACGGCGCAGCCGAGCGGCAGGCTCGGAACCCCGACGGCGACGCGCGTATGGCGGCCCTTGTCGCCGAGAACGTCGACCATCAGGTCGGAAGCGCCGTTGATCACCTGCGGGTGCTCGGTGAATTCCGGAACGGCGTTGACGAAGCCGTTCAACCGCACGATCTGCGCGATGCGATCGAGGCTGCCGATCGCGGCCTTCGCCTGGGCGAGAATGTTCAGGGCGCAAAGGCGCGCCGCCTCGCGCCCTTCGACGACCGACATTCCGCCGCCAAGCCGGCCCGCGACAATGCTGCCGTCGGCCGCCTTGGAGACCTGGCCGGATATAAACAGCAGGTTGCCGGCGAGGAAGAACGGCACGTAGTTGGCGACTGGGCTCGGCGCACCGGGCAGCGTGATACCAAGCGTCGCAAGACGCGCCTCGACCTTATCGTCCATGCTGCTATCCTTCCGCCTCGATGGTCGGCTAGACGACCCCTGTCGCTCGCCTTTTTGACCGGGGCGCCCCATCTTGGCAATGGCGTCCCGGCCGCCAGGTAACGGGACTTAACTTGTCTGGGGTAGGCTGCGCCCAAAAACGACCTCGAGGAAGAATGTCCCAGTTAGCCAAGGTCTTGTGTGCAGCCGCGATCAGCGCGGCAATGCTGGCGACGCCTATCAGCAACTCGCAGGCACAAGTCGGCGGCAGCGCGGTGCAATTCCGCCCGCACCGGGCCGTCTATGACATCAGCTTCGACCATGCGACGCCCGGTTCCGGCGTCGCCGACATGACCGGCCGCATGGTCTACGAGATGACCGGCAGTAAATGCGGCGAGTACGCGCAGAGCATGCGCTTCGTCACCCGCATGACCAACCAGGAAGGCGTTGCCCAGGTCAACGACCTGCGCACCTCCAGCTTCGAGGAGCTGGCCGCGCACCGCCTGCGGTTCTCCTCCAGCCAGTACGAGAACCAGAAGCTTTCCGAGGCCTCGCAAGGCAGCGCGGGGCCCGGCAACGGCTCTTCGTTCACCGAGGTTAAGCTGACGAAGCCGGCGAAGAAGACGGTGAAGCTGCCGTCGGACATCTACTTTCCCATTCAGCATTCGCTGGCGCTGGTGCAAGCCGCGCGCGCCGGCCACAGCCAGTTTACCGCCAACCTCTACGACGGCTCCGACAAGGGTGAGAAGTTCTACGAGACGAGCGCGGTGATCGGGCCGCGCGCCGCGCCGGGGAACGTCTTGGCATCGACGAAGGGCGCCAATGGCGACAAGCTCGCCGAAATCGCCTCCTGGCCCATCGCCATCGGCTACTTCGAGCCAGGCCCGACGCGCCTCGATGCGCTGCCGACCTACGAGCTGTCGTTCCGCTTCTACGAGAACGGCGTGTCCTCGCGGCTCTATATCGACTACGGCGACTTCGCCATCCGCGGCGAATTGAAGGAGCTGACTTTCCTCGAGGAAGGCAAGTGCGAAGGCGGTGCGCCACCGCCCGAGTCTCCGTCAAGCGCTGAACTCGGGATCGTCGATCTCGCCGGCGATCTCGACCAGCGCGCGCCGCGCCGGGGCGATGTCCTCCGGCGGCACGCCGTCGGAAGCGCAAAAGACCAGCAATAGGCTCTCGTCCTGCAGCAGGTGCTCCAGCACCGCGGCGAGAATGCGCGGGGAACGCGCCTCGGCGCGCAGCTCTGCCGGCCCGAGCCCGGTCAGCGTCAGGAACCGCACCAGCCGATCGGTGTCGCCGGCCAGAAACAGCAACGCCGATACGCCAATCGATTCCGCCCGGTCGCTCTGCATGCGCCTCAACCTCGAATTCACCTAAACGTCGAAAGATATACATATCGCGTTCAGTTGCGTCCGCCGTTCGGCCATTCATTAACTGTTGGTTACGCCTTCGCCAGCAAACTCCCCGCCGAACGGGCCCGCAGAATCGGTGCAAAAAGGGGTCGGGGAGTGCGAGCGGCAACATCATGAACATTCAGGAGACCAGCACTGCCGGAGCGCGTCAGCCCGTGCCGCGGGCCAGCGGCGGCAAGACGGTGCTGATCGTGGAAGACAACGAGCTCAACATGAAGCTCTTCCACGACATTCTCGCCGCGCACGGCTACGCGACGATCCAGACCCGCAATGGCCTGGAGGCGCTCGAGCTGGCGCGCCGTCACCGCCCGGCACTGATCCTGATGGACATCCAGCTGCCGGAGGTCTCGGGCCTGGAGGTCACCAAGTGGATCAAGGAGGACGACGATCTGCGGCACATCCCCGTCGTCGCCATCACCGCCTTTGCGATGAAGGGCGACGAGGAGCGCATCCGCTCCGGCGGCTGCGAAGCCTACATCTCCAAGCCCATCTCCGTCGGCAATTTCCTCGAGACGGTGCAGCGCTTCGTCGGTGAACCGCGCGCCTAACCAGTAACAGCGTATTGAGCGAAGATGACCGCTCGAGTTCTCGTAGTCGACGATATCCTTGCAAACGTGAAGCTGCTCGAAGCTCGGCTGTCGGCCGAGTACTTCGACGTGCTCACCGCCTGCAGCGGCGCAGGAAGCCATCGACATCTGCGAGCGCGAGCGCGTCGACGTCGTGCTGCTCGACGTGATGATGCCGGGCATGGACGGCTTCGAGACCTGCCGCCGCCTCAAGTCGAACCCGCAGACGCATCACATCCCCGTCGTGCTGGTCACGGCGCTCGATCAGGTCGTCGGACAAGCGTGCGCGGCCTGCAGGGCGGCGCCGACGACTTCCTGACCAAGCCGGTCGACGAGATCGCGCTGATCACGCGGGTGAAGAACCTGGCGCGGCTCAAGACGCTGACCGACGAAATGCTGATGCGCGCCCTCACCGGCCGGCAGATGGGCATGAGCGAGGACGCGGCGCTGCTGAAGGCGCTGTCGGAGGAGAAGGGCCGCATCCTCGTCGTCGACGATGATCCGCGCTCTGCCGCCCGCCTCGTCGATTGGCTGGCCATCGCCGCACGACCCGGTGCTGGCGACGATCCCGCAGGCGGCGCTGGCCGAGCTCGCCGAACGAAGACTTCGATCTCGCTCATCGTCAGCCTGACGCTCGCAGGCGCCGACGGCCTGCGGCTGTGCTCGCAGGCGCGCTCGGCCGACCGCACCCGCCATCTGCCGATCATCATGCTGGTCGAGCCTGGCAACGAGGCGCGGCTGCTGCGCGGCCTCGACATGGGCGTCAACGACTACATCATGCGCCCCGTCGATCAGAACGAGCTGCTGGCCCGCGTGCGCACGCAGGTAAAGCGCAAGCGCTACTCGGACCATCTGCGCAACCGGCTGGAAGAGAGCATCGAGGCCTCGATCATCGACTCGCTGACCGGTCTGCACAACCGCCGCTACATGGAAACGCATCTGACGACGCTGGTCGACGACGCGCGCCACACCGGCCGCTCGCTGTCGGTGCTGCTGGCCGACATCGACCATTTCAAGCAGGTCAACGACACCTACGGCCACGACGTCGGCGACGCGGTGCTGAAGGAGTTCTCCGCCCGCTTCCGCCGCAACACGCGCGGCATCGATCTGGCTTGCCGGTTCGGCGGCGAGGAGTTCCTCGTCATCATGCCGGACACGGCGATGGCGCGCGCCTACCAGGTGGGCGAGCGGCTGCGCGTCTCGATCGCGTCCGACGCCTTTCCCGTCAAACCCGGTCTCGGCATCCACCTGACCGCGAGCGTCGGACTTGCCACACTCGAGCGCGCGGATGACACACCCGAGACGGTGTTTCGTCGTGCCGACAGCGCGTCTGTTTGCCGCCAAGCGGCGCGGACGCAATCGCGTTGCGGCGAACGCGGCATAACGGAAAGTCGTTCGAATTCAGAGGCCAACAACGCCGGCTCGTGCATCGGCGGCGCGAGTTTCTGCGCGTGAAAATCGCAGTGGCTGGATCGTTCTCGAGCGCGTCCCAAATCGTGGTGATGAATTCGACACAGTCAAAGCATAACTTGCGTTAACCAGAGTCCTCTGTCAGATTACCGTTTCGTGTGGGGGGTCGCTAGAATTCAATATTGTTCGAGCGACTACGGATGCGACGGCCGTATCCTCACAGATCGAATTTTGGTTTTCCGCACTGTCAGGTCCGCCGCATTTCCTGATAGCGCGGGAAAATCGTGGCTTGGTCTCAGCGGCTAGAGTGGCCTCCTCGTTGAAGCTGCATCGGACCAGCCACGGCACCAGGCGGGGAGTCAACGCCCTCTTTGACAAACCATCTGGTTACTAGACCAGGGTCCGTGGCTTTCTCGGACTAACTACCCCGCTGCCGGGTTTAGTTGCGGGCCCTGGTCAAGTCACTCGACCAATTCCCAACATCCTCGAAATGCTCTGTGCGGTGTCGTGCATGCCGGCGCTTTTGCGCGCCTTCAATGAGGGGTGCAGGATCTAGGCCCGCACGCGCCTTACTTGATCTTCGTTTCTTTGAACTCGACGTGCTTCTTCACGACCGGGTCGTACTTCTTGAACACGAGCTTCTCGGTGCTCGTGCGCGGGTTCTTCTTCGTCACGTAAAAGAACCCCGTGCCGGCGGTCGAAAGCAGCTTGATCTTCTGCGTTACGGGCTTGGCCATGGCGGGGAAACCTGCTTCGGGAAGCTAAAATTCTATCTGCTAGCTGCAGAGAGCGCGCACCATAGCCAGCGACGCTTGAGTGTCAAGCAACGTCGCCGCCCTGGCCCTATCCATTGGGGGTTGGCTCCGGCGTCGGCTGCGCCGGGTCGATCTCGTCGGGCCCGCCGAAGCCGTGCATGCGCAGCGCCCACTGCAGCCCGATGAGTGCGCCCTTCACGCGCGGCAGGAACCACAGGCTCAGGCCTATGGTTAGCGGAAACCACATGGCGATGTGCAGCCAGTAGTTCGGGTGGAAATAATCCTCCACCATCATCACGCCCGCGACGATGAAGTGACCGACGATCAAGATGGTGAAGTAGGGCGGGGCATCGTCGGCGCGGTGGTGGTGCAGTTCTTCGCCGCAGCCGGCGCAGCTATCGGCGACCTTCAGGTACTTTCGATAGAGCATGCCTTGGCCGCAGGCGGGGCACTTCAGCGCTGTCCCGCGCAGCAATGCGCTCATGATGTCGCGCGCCGGTGGCTCGGAGAATGTGGTCAGGTTCGTGGGCTCTTCGCGCATGGGTTCCTCACGTCTGAGCCGGGAGCCTCGCGCCATGCGACAGCGGGGTCAATAGCGGAATGGGGCCGCGTCGTCGCACGCTAGCGCCGCCGCCGCCAGCCGCCCTTGTCGCGCGCGCCCTCGCCCGCGTGCGGGGCGGCGACACGGCCCTTCTTGCCTTCACTCAACATCTCAAAGCGCAGGGCTCCCGCCGAGGGGATGGCCTCGACCAGCCGCACTTCCACCGTGTCGCCGAGCCGGAAGGTCTCGCCCGTGCGCTTGCCGACGAGCGCGTGCTGCCCCTCGATGTGATTGTAGAAGTCGTTGTGCAACGACGACACCGGCACGAAGCCGTCGGCGCCGGTATCCTTCAGGCGCACGAACAGGCCCGAGCGCGTCACGCCGGCGATGCGCCCGGTGAACGTCGCCCCGATGCGATCGGCGAGATGCGCGGCGATGAGGCGGTCGACCGTCTCGCGCTCGGCGGCCATGGCGCGGCGCTCCGCGTCGGAAATTTGCTGCGCCACCTCGCGCAGGCGGCCGATCTCGCGCTCCTCGAGCCCACCCTCGCCGAGGCGTAGCGCTTTCACCAGCGCGCGATGCACGAGCAAGTCGGCATAGCGGCGGATGGGCGAGGTGAAGTGCGCGTAGCGGCGAGAGGTTCAGGCCGAAGTGGCCGATGTTGTCGATGTTGTACTCGGCCTGGCTCTGGCTGCGCAGCACCACCTCGTTGACGAGGTCGGCGACGGGCAGCGTCTTGGCGCGCGCGAGGATGCCGTTGAAGTGCCCCGGCTTCAGCGTCGACGCCTGCGGCAGCTTCATGCCGAGCGTGTCGAGGAAATCGCGCAGGCTCGACAGCTTCTCCTTCGAGGGCTGGTCGTGGATGCGGTAGACGACCGGCGTGTGCTTCTGCTCCAGCGTCTCTGCCGCGGCGACGTTCGCCTGGATCATGAACTCCTCGATCAGCCGGTGCGCGGCGAGGCGCTCGGGCGTCACCACCTTGGCGACGCGGCCCTTGCTCGTCGAGCAGGATCTTGCGCTCGGGCAGGTCGAGGTCGAGCGGCTGGCGCTTGTCGCGCGCCGCGGCCACCGCCGCATACGCGGCCCACAACGGTTTCAGCACGCGCTCGAGCAGCGGGCCGGCCTTGTCGGATGGCTGGCCGTCGATGGCGGCCTGCGCCTCCTGGTAGCTGAGCTTGGCGGCCGAGCGCATCATGGCGCGCATGAAGGCGTGGCTGCGCTTGTTGCCGTCCTTGTCGAAGATCATGCGCACGACGAGGCAGGCGCGGTTCTCGCCTTCGCGCAGCGAGCACAGGTCGTTGGAGATGCGCTCCGGCAGCATCGGCACGACGCGGTCGGGGAAGTAGACCGAGTTGCCGCGCATTTGCGCCTCGCGGTCGAGCTTAGAGTCCGGCGCGGACGAAGTGCGCCACGTCGGCGATAGCGACGAGCACGATCCAGCCTTCGGCGTTGGCGGGGTCGGTGTCGGGCTCAGCGTAGACGGCGTCGTCGTGGTCGCGCGCGTCGGGCGGATCGATGGTGACCAGCGGCACGTCGCGCAGATCGGTGCGGCCGGACAGCGTCGGCTCGGTCAGCGCCTCGCTCTCGCGTGATGACGCTCTCGGGGAAGTCGTCGGGGATGCCGTGGCTGTGCACGGCGATGAGGCTGATCTGGCGCTGGTCGTCGGGATTGCCGAGCGATTCCAGCACGCGCGCCTGCGGGACGTTGAAGCGTCCCTTCTTGGCGAGGTCGAAGCGCACGAGATCGCCGTCCTTCGCCGGCGCCCTCGTCACCCTTGGCGATCGACCAGGAGCGCAGCTGCTTGCGATCGACGGGCTCGATGCTGCCGCCGCCGTTGCGGTGCGCGCGGAAGATGCCGATCAGACGCCGCTTCTCGCGCGGCAGCCGCTTGATCGGGAAGGCTTCGAAGCGATAGCCGGCGCTGGGATCGTCGATCTCGCTGATGCGCGCCAGCACGCGGTCGCCGACGCCGATGCTCGCCTCGATGTCGACCTCCGGCCCGCGCGCCTTGCGCGGCGTGATCAGGACTTCGGGCCGCTCGCCCTCTTCCTCCCACACGGCCGGCTTGGCGATGAGGTCGCCGTCGTCGTCGCGCCCCGTTACCTCGAGCACCGTGACCGGAGGCAGGCCGCCCTTCTTGCGCAGGCTCTTGCGATCGCCCGACAGCATGCCGTCCTCGGTCATGCTGGCGAGCAGGCGGTTGAAGTCGATGCGTTGCGGGCCACGCATGCCGAAGGCGCGCGCGATCTCGCGCTTGCCGACCTTGGTCGGCGACGTCTTGATGAACTCGAGGATCTCGTCGCGGCCAGGCAGCCCGTCACGCTTGGGTGGGCCGCCTTTCTGGTTGCCCTTCGGTCTGCGTGGCATGTCAGGGTGCCTGGCGGAGGGTCATGGAGCGCTCAGGTCTCGGCGTCGGCCGTCACCGGCTTCTTGGTCGCCCGACCCTTGGCGGGCTTGCCGGCTGCGGCCTTGCCCGACTTTGCGCCTTTCGCCGCCGGCTTGGCCTCGCCTGCCGCTTTACGCACAGGCTTCTTCTTTTTCGACGGGCCCTTGGCGGCGCGCGCGGCGATGAGCTCCACCGCCTCGGCGACGCTGATCGCCGCCGGATCCTTGCCGTTGGGGATCGTCGCGTTGACGGCGCCGTGCTTCACGTAGGGGCCATAGCGGCCCGACAGCACCTCGATCTTGCCGCCGCCATCGGGGTGCTCGCCGAGGTCCTTGAGCACCGCTGGCTTGTTGCGCTGGAAGCGGCTCTTGTTGCCGGCTGCCTTTTCGGCGAGCAGCGCCACGGCGCGGTTGAGGCCGACGCTGAACACTTCCTCGATGCCTTCGACGTTGGCGTACATGCCATCGTGCAGCACGAACGGTCCATAGCGGCCGAGGCCGGCGGTGATCGGCTTGCCCGTCTCCGGATGCAGGCCGACCTCGCGCGGCAGCGACAAAAGCTTGCAGCGCGTATTCGAGATCGACCGAGCCGGCGTCGACGCCTTTGGGCAAGCTCGAGCGCTTCGGTTTCTCGTCCTCGGAGCCTTCGCCAAGCTGCAGGTAGGGCCCGAAACGGCCGGTGCGCAGCGTCACGGCAAGGCCGCTGTCGGGGTCGAAGCCGAGCTGCTTGCCGTCGGGGCTGACGGCCTCGCCATCGCCGTTGCCGACGTCGCTGAGCTGGCGCGTATAGCGGCACTCGGGGTAGTTGCCGCAGCCGATGAAGGCGCCGTACTTGCCCGAGATCTTGAGGCTGAGCCGCCCGGCCTTGCACGATGGACACGAGCGCGGGTCGGAGCCGTCCTCGCGCGGTGGGAAGATGTGCGGGCCCAAGATCTCGTTGAGGGCTTCCAGCACCTCGCCGACGCGCAGATCCTTGATGTCGTCGACCGAGCCGGTGAACTCGCGCCAGAAATCGCGCAGCACGTCCTTCCAGGCGAGCTTGCCGTCGGAGATGAGGTCGAGCTTCTCCTCGAGGTCGGCGGTGAAATCGTACTCGACGTAGCGCTTGAAGAAGCCCTCGAGGAAGGCGATGACGAGACGCCCCTTGTCCTCGGGGATCAGGCGCTTCTTGTCGATACGAACGTATTCGCGCTCCTGCAGCACGGCGAGCGTCGAGGCGTATGTCGACGGCCGGCCGATGCCGAGCTCTTCCATCTTCTTGACCAGCGTCGCTTCCGAGAAGCGCGGCGGCGGCTGGGTAAAGTGCTGCTCGGCCTCGATCGAGCGGTCGGTGACCTTGTCGCCCTGGCTGAGCACCGGCAGGCGGCGGCTGGCGTCGTCCTCGTCGGGGGTCACGTCGTCCTTGCCCTTGGCGGCGTGCAGGCGCTCATCGCGCCCTTCCTCGTAGACCTTGAGGAAGCCTTCGAACTGGATGACCGAGCCGGTGGCGCGCAGCGTGTACGTCTTGCCGTCGCGGCCCTTCACCTCGATGTCGGCCGTCGTCTGCTCGACCTCGGCGGATGCCATCTGGCTGGCCACGGCGCGCTTCCAGATCAGCTCATAAAGCCGCGCCTGATCCTTCTCGAGGTACTTGGCGACGTCCGATGGCTTGCGCGACACTTCCGTGGGGCGGATCGCTTCGTGCGCTTCCTGGGCGTTCTTGGCCTTGGTCTTGTATTCGCGGATGAACGGGGCGACGAACCGTTGCGAGTATTCGCGCGCGATCAGCCCGCGGATGGCGCTGATCGCCTCCGGCACGATGGTGACGCCGTCGGTTCGCATGTAGGTGATGAGGCCGACGGTCTCGCCGCCGATGTCGACGCCCTCATAGAGGCGCTGGGCGACCTGCATCGTCTGCTTGGCCGAAAACCCGAGCTTGCGCGAGGCGTCCATCTGCAGCGTCGAGGTGGCGAACGGCGCGTACGGGTTGCGCTTGACGCCCTTCTTGTCCACCGAGACGATGCGGAAGTCGCCCTTCTCGATGGCCGCCTTGATGGCGTGGGCCTCGTCGCCCGTCTTGATGTCGAGCTTCTTGAGGTTCGTGCCGTCGATGGCGTTGAGGCGGGCGGCAAACTCCTCGCCCTTGCCCGTCGCCATCACGGCGTCGATGGTCCAGTACTCGTCGGTGCGGAAGGCCTCGATTTCGGCCTCGCGGTCGCAGACGAGGCGCAGGGCGACGGACTGCACGCGTCCCGCCGAGCGGGCGCCCGGCAGCTTGCGCCAGAGCACCGGCGACAGGGTGAAGCCGACGAGATAGTCGAGCGCCCGGCGCGCCAGGTAAGCGGAAACGAGGGGCCCGTCGATCTGGCGGGGCTCGCTCAGCGCGGTGAGGATTGCCTGCTTGGTGACGGCGTTGAAGGCGACGCGCTCGACTAGGGTGTCCTTCCTCAGAGCCTTCTTCTGCTCGAGGATCTGCAGGATGTGCCAGGAGATGGCCTCGCCTTCGCGATCGGGGTCGGTGGCAAGGATCAGCTTGTCCGCCTTTTTGACCGCGTCAGCGATTTCCTTCATGATTTTCTGGGACTTAGGATCGACGTCCCAGTGCATCTCGAAGTCTTTGTCGGGCTCCACCGACCCGTTCTTGGCCGGCAAATCGCGCACGTGGCCGAACGAGGCGATGACCTTGTAGCCGCTGCCCAGGTACTTGTTGATGGTCTTGGCTTTGGCCGCCGATTCGACGATTACGACGTTCATCTATGGACTTTCAGGCTGGCGCCGCTCGACAGCAGGCCCGCAATGGGCCCTTGAGCCGCCCTCGGCCCGCGGCGTCCGGACATTATTATTCCGGTGTGCGTTTCGGCGGGGGAACATGGGAGAGGAATGTGGCGGTGTCAAACCGGCCTCGCGCGGGCCGGGTATCAGCCGGCTATTGCGATTGGTGGTTGTGAATGATATTTACCACCACCTAAAGTTGTCCAATAGCCGGGGACGCACGCTCCAATGGCAGACCCGCACGATTCAAACGGCGATGCCGAGCCCCCTGTTGTCGGCAGCGCTCAGACGCTGAATTACCTATGCGACCTCATTGTCGAGCTGAAGCATCTGGCCGACAGGTCGGGGCAGCGGACGCTGTCTGCCATCCTCGCCGCGGCCCTCACCGAAGCGCGCATCCAGAGCGACCACACGCGGCGCTGAGATCAGGGCGCGGGCGCCAGGGAGACGAGGCCGCCGCCGTGCCGCTCGATGCGTCCGGCGAGCGCCAGCTCCACCAGCACGATCTGCACGCTGCGGATGCCGAGGCCGGTGCCGCGCACGAGGCTGTCGATGTCGACCGGCGCCGGGCCGAGCGCGGCGACGACGCGCTCGCGGTCGCTTTGCGAAAGCGGCGATGACGCCGGGGCCGGCGGCTCCGGCTCCTCGCGCAACTGCCAATCGGGCGCGCGCGTCAGCGGCGTCAGCGCCGACAGCAGGTCTTCCGGCTCCGTCACCAGCGTCGCCCCGGACTTCAGCAGCTTGTTGGTGCCCTCGGCGCGCGGATCGAGCGGATGGCCGGGAATGGCGAAGACTTCGCGGCCCTGCTCGGCGGCGAGGCGCGCGGTGACGAGACTGCCCGAGCGTCGCGCCGCCTCGACGATGAGCACGCCCAGCGACAGGCCGGAGACGATGCGGTTGCGTCGCGGGAAGTCCTGGCCGCGCGGGGTGAAGCCGAAGGGCATTTCGCTGACGAGGCAGCCGCGCTCGCCGATCTGGCGCTGCAGGTCCTCGTGCTCGGGTGGATAGACGTTGTCGAGGCCGCCGGCGAGCACGGCGATGGTGCCTGTGTCGATCGCCGCCTGGTGCGCCATGCCGTCGATGCCGCGTGCCAGGCCGGAGGCGATGACGAAGCCGGCGCGGCCGATCTCGTGCGCGAACTGGCGTGCCAGCTTGGCGCCGGCCGCCGAGCACTGTCGCGCCCCGACGATGGCGATGGTCGGCCGCTGCAGAAGCGCTATGTCGCCCTTGGCGTAGAGCAGCGGCGGCGGCGCTTCGAGCGCGGCCAGGGGTGGCGGATATTGCGCCTCGCCGACAAACACGAGCTGGGCGCCGGCGCGCTGCGCGCGCTCGAGCTCCGCTTCCGCCTCATCCTGCGGGCAGATGCGGATTGGGCGGCGAAAGCCACCGCGTTGCGACAACTGCGGGAGAGCGGCGAGCGCTGCCGCGGCGGAGCCGTAGTGCTTCAGCAGGTCGCGAAAGGTGACGGGACCGACGTTCTCGGAGCGGGCGAGCCTTACTGCCGCGACGCGCTCGGCATCGGATAGCGATGCAGCCGACGCTGGATCACGCTTTGGCACCGATCCTCGGCTCCTCTCCGGCGGCGAGACGACGGATGTTGGCGCGGTGCTTGTAGATGAGGATCGCCGACAGGATCGCCGCGAGCAGCGCCGTCGGGTGGTCGCCGAGCGCAAACAGGCCGATGGGAATGATGACCGCGGCGGCGAGCGCCGACAGCGAGGAATAGCGCGTCACGGCGGCGACCAGCAGCCACACGGCGCAGAAGCCGACGGCGGCGCGCCAGTCGACCCCGAGCAGCACGCCGATGTAGGTGGCGACACCTTTGCCGCCGCGAAAGCCGAGCCACACCGGAAACACGTGGCCGAGGAAGGCGGCGAGGCCGGCGAGCAGCGAAGCCAGGATGGCGACGCCGCCTTGGGCGCCGATCCAGTGGCCGAGGAGCACGGCGGCGGTGCCCTTGAGCGCATCGAGCAGCAGCGTCAGCGCCGCAAGGCCCTTATGGCCGGTGCGCAGCACGTTGGTGGCGCCGATGTTGCCGGAGCCGACGTCGCGCACGTCGCCGAGGCCGGCCGCGCGCGTCAAAAGATAGCCGAAGGGGATCGAGCCCAGCAGGTAGCCGAGCGCCGCGGCAGCAAGTGTGTAGGGATTGAAGAAGACGTCCATGGCCGCGCGCGGTCGCCCCAGGCGGAAATCAGCTCCGCTCGGCGGCAGCGTACTGGTAGACAGTTTCGCCTGCAACCAGAGTGCGCAGCACCCGTCCCTGCATCTTGCTCTCGTCGAACGGGGTGTTCTTGGAGCGCGAGCGCAGCGCATCCTTGTTCACCACCCACGGCTCGCCGGGATCGAACACGACGATGTCGGCGATGGCGCCCTTAGTCAGCTTGCCGGAATGCAGGCCGAGCAGCTTGGCCGGGTTGATGGTCAGCGCCCGCAGGATGCTGAGCAGCGGTAATTCGCCCGAATGATGCAGCCGCAGCGCCGCCGCCAGCAGCGTCTCCAGCCCGACGGCGCCGTCGGTCGCCTCGGCGAAGGGGCGGCGCTTGTCGTCGGCGTCCTGCGGATCGTGGCTCGACACGATGATATCGATGTCGCCCGAGGCGAGGCCGCGGATCATGGCGGCGCGGTCGTCGTCCGAGCGCAGCGGCGGGCGCATCTTGTAGAAGGTGCGATAGGGGCCGATGTCGTTCTCGTTCAGCGTCAGGTGGTTGATCGATACGCCGCACGTCACCGGCAGCTTGCGCGCCTTGGCGCTGCGGATCACCTCGAGGCTTTCGGCGCAGCTGATGGTCGCCGCGTGGTAGCGCCCGCGCGTCATCTCGACGAGGCGCACGTCGCGCTCCAGCATGATCGTCTCGGACGCTTTCGGCACGCCGGGCAGGCCGAGGCGCGCCGCCACCTCGCCGGAGTTCATCGAGCCGCTGGAAGCCAGATACGGATCCTCGGTGTGGTGCACGATGAGGGCGCCGAAGTCTTTGGCGTAGAGCAGCACGTTGCGCATCACGCGCGTGTTGGCGACGGATGTCTTGCCGTTGGAGAAGGCAACGGCGCCGGCCCGCTGGAGCAGACCGATCTCGGTCATCTCCTCGCCTTTGAGGCCCTTGGTCATCGCCGCCATGGTGTGCACGTGCACGATGGCGTTGTCGCGGGCGCGGCGCTGGATGAAATCGACGAGTGCCACCTGATCGATGACCGGATCGGTCTCCGGCATGACCACCATGGTGGTGACGCCGCCGGCGGCAGCGGCGTGGCTGGCGGTCTTCAGCGTCTCGCGATGCTCAAAGCCGGGCTCGCCCGTGAACACCTGCGCATCGATAAGACCCGGCGCGAGGACGTGCCCCTTGCAGTCGATGACGGCGATGCCGTCGGGTGCGTTGCGGCGCAGATGCGGGCCGATGTCGGCGATGAGGCCTTCACGCACGACGAGGCCGCCCGGCTCGTCGCGGTTGGAAGCCGGATCGATGAGGCGCGCGTTGATGAATGCGGTCGCCGGCGGGACTTTCGCCTCGCGCGGGGCTCGCTTGGCGGTGGTGGTTTGTGCGTTCATCGTTTCGGCAGGTTGCGGGCCAGCGCCTCGAGCACCGCCATGCGCACGGCGACGCCCATCTCAACCTGATCGCGGATGACGCTCGAGGAATGATCGGCGACGGTGGAGGCGATCTCGACGCCGCGGTTCATCGGCCCCGGGTGCATGACGATGGCGTCGGGCTTGGCGCGCGCCAGCTTCTCCTGGTCGAGACCGAAGAAGTGGAAGTACTCGCGCGTCGAGGGCACGTACGAACCCTCCATGCGCTCGCGCTGCAGGCGCAGCATCATGACGACATCGGCGCCGTCGACCGCCTTCCACATGTCGGTGAACACCTCGGCTCCGAGGCGCTCGGGCGCGGCGGGCAGCAAGCGTCGACGGGGCGGCGATGCGCACGCGCGCGCCGAGCGCGTTGAGCACGATGATGTTGGAGCGGGCGACGCGGCTGTGCAGCACGTCGCCGCAGATGGCGACGGTCAGCCCGGCGATGCGGCCCTTGGCGCGGCGGATGGTGAGCGCGTCGAGCAGCGCCTGCGTCGGATGCTGGTGCGAGCCGTCGCCGGCGTTGATCACCGAGCAGTCGATCTTCTGCGCCAAGAGCTCGACGGCGCCCGCCGCGTGATGGCGCACGACGATGATGTCGGGGCGCATGGCGTTGAGCGTCATCGCCGTGTCGATCAGCGTCTCGCCCTTCTGCACCGACGAGGTCGACACGTTCATGTTCATGACGTCGGCGCCGAGGCGCTTGGCCGCCATCTCGAACGAGGACTGCGTGCGCGTCGAGGCTTCGAAGAAGAGGTTTATCAGGGTGCGGCCGCGAAGCAGGTCACGTCGCTTGCCGGCTTGGCGGTTGTCGTCGGCGGCCTTGTCCGCGAGATCGAGCAGAAAATTGATTTCTGCCGCTCCGAGCCCCTCGACGGTGAGGAGATGGCGATGCGGGAAGTGGAGCGCCTCGACTTTGGCTGCTGCATTGGTCATTAAAGGCGTTTGTATAGGCAGAGTCTCGGCCGCGGGCAACTACCGAGCGCCCAACCGCACGCCTGAGCTGGGGAATTCGTTAAGGCTTGGTAGCGCGTTTTCCCCGCGCAAAGCGATAAACTAGGCCCATGAGCGCCCGATTCCCCACGCATGAGGTCTTTAACCAGCCGCCTCCGTTCGAGGATGTGAATTTTTTCACATCCGACGTCGCGCTGATTGACGCGGTGGAGCGGGAGGGTGGCGGTGCCGCTTCCGGCCCGCTCGGCGTGTTCGGACAGGTTGCCGGCAGCGCCGAGGCGCAGGAGCGCGGCCGCCTTGCCAACGAGCACACGCCCAAGCTGTCGACGCACGACCGGCAGGGGCGTCGGCGCGATACCGTGACGTTCCATCCCGCCTACCACACGCTGATGCGCACGAGCTGCACCGAGGGACTGCATGCCTCCATTTGGGCGCATCTCGCCAAGAAGGGGGAGGCGCGGCGCCCCGGCGCGCATGTGGCCCGCGCCGGCGCCTTCTACATGGCGGCGCAGATGGAGGCGGGGCACTGCTGCCCCATCACCATGACCAACGCCGCCGTGCCAGTGCTGCTGCAGCAGCCGGACGTGGCGGCGGAGTGGCTGCCGCGCATCCTCCCCAACAGCTACGATCCGAGCTTTGCGCCGCCCGCGGCCAAGACCGCCGTCACCCTCGGCATGGGCATGACGGAGAAGCAGGGCGGCACCGACGTGCGCGCGGCAACCACCAAGGCCGAGCTGGTCGCCGGCGGCGAATACCGCATCACCGGCCACAAGTGGTTCCTGTCGGCGCCGATGTCGGACGCCTTCCTCGTCCTGGCGCAGGCGCCAGACGGCCTGACCTGCTTTCTGATGCCGCGCTTCCGGCCGGACGGCAGCGTCAACGCGCTGCATTTGCAGCGGCTGAAGGACAAGCTCGGCAACCGCTCCAACGCTTCGGCCGAGGTGGAATTCCACGGTGCCTATGCGCGGGCGATCGGCGAGGAAGGGCGCGGCGTCGCCACCATCATCGACATGGTCACCTACACGCGCCTCGACTGCGCCGTCGCCTCGGCGGGGCTGATGCGCTTTGCGCTCGCCAATGCCATTCATCACGCCGAGCACCGCAGCGTGTTCGACAAGAAGCTCGTCGAGCAGCCGGTGATGCAGCAGGTTCTGGCCGATATGGCGCTCGACGCGGAGGCGGCGGGCGCGCTCGCGTTCCGCCTCGCGCGTGCCTTCGATCGCGCCGAGGATCCACGCGCCTCGGCCTGGCGGCGGCTGATGACGCCGGTGACCAAATACTGGGTGTGCAAGCTCGCCCCACCGCTCGCCGCGGAGGCGATGGAATGCCTCGGCGGCAACGGCTACGTCGAGGAGGCGCCCTTAGCGCGCCTCTATCGCGAGGTGCCGGTCAATTCCATCTGGGAGGGCTCGGGCAACGTCATGGCGCTCGACGTGGCGCGCGTCCTGCAGCGCGAGCCCGCCGCCGTGCAGACGGTGATGGACGAGCTGCTGGTCGCCGCCGGCGACGATCAGCATCTGCGCCGCGCGCATGCGCGCCTGGAAGCCATGCTGCAGGAGCCCAAGCTGCTCGACGCGCGCGGACGCACGTTGGTCGAGGCACTGGCCGTGCTCGCCGCCGCAACCATCCTGCGCGCGCATGCCCCGGCGGCGGTGGCGGATGCGTTCATAGCGACGCGTATTTCCGGTGATCCGCGGCAAACCTATGGGCAGGGGCTGGAGCACGCCGACGTGCGCGCCATCATCGCCCGCGCCTCTCCCAACCGCGGGTAGCTCAGGTGAACAGCCAGGAGGAGACGCCACCGCGGCGGGCAAGGTCGGCCATCTCGCCGTTGAAGGCGTCGAACGCCGTCTGGGTGGCGATCTCGGCGAGCCAGGGAGCGCCCCCCGTGCGCCGGCGATACGGCCCCATGAGCTGGCGCCATGCGTCTTCGTCCAGCTTGCGCTCGGGCGGAATGCGCGGCGCCAGCCGGCGCAGCCCGCTCTGCGCCGCGAGCCATGCATACGCCGCCTGCCAGACATCGAGCGGGGCCGCCATGTTGTGGCGCCCCTTGAGCTGGGTGATGGCCAGCATGCCGGCTTCACGCGAGTGCGGCCCGACTTCGAGCGTCGCCACGTGCTCGCGCTCGCGGCGAATGGAGAACAGCCGGCAGCGGTCGTCGGCCAGCCGCTCGGCATACTGATCGGCGCAGTTCTGCATGGCGCGCGCCTCGGCGAGAATCTCCGTGCGGTCGAGCAGCGGCACGAACGTCAGCCCGCGCACCTGCCCGCCGGACAGCCAGGGATCGGTGAGCACGCCGGGGCCGAGCTGCAAAGAAAGGCGCATGCGGTTGAGCCAGCTCTTGGCGGCGCACAGCGCGGTGTCGAAGGCGATCTCCGGGCGCCATGGCACGACGATGAGACTATGGGCGCGCGTCTGCGCGGCGCGTGAATGCCAGGCATAGGCGGCCAGCACGCCGAACATCTGCTCGGGCTTGCCGGGCTCGCTGAAGATCGCTTGATCGGCGAGCCACAGGGCGAAGTCCTCATGGCAGGCTTTGGTGCCGAAGGCGACGCTGTCGAGCCACAGCGCACTGTGCGCGGGTGCCGCGGGCAGGCGTGTGGCGACACGGCGCGTGAAGCTCTCGCTCGAAGGCACGGGAGCGATGACTTTTTGGAATGCCTCGGGCGGCAGGCGGCGCAACCACAGAGGCAGCTCCAGCGCACGCGCCACGGTTTTCAGGGCAGCGCCGCCCTCGATGAGGGCAATGGCGGCATCGCGCGCCTCCTGCGTGCCGCGGCGCGTCGCCAAGGCGTACATCGCGCCGGGAAACACCACGGCGAGATCGGCGAGGCGCGGGGAGGTTCGCATCAGGCGGCGCACTTCGCGCCGAGCGGGATAAGCGAAGCGCCCGGCGTAGCTCTCACGCTCGTCCGAGAGCTGCGGCAATACCACGGCGGGGCGGCGTGGCTCGGCACGTTGCCGAAGGAGTTTCGTCACCTGCGTCATACTAAATTCCACTTCGCCATCGGGCCGACGAGCCCAAGCGATGGCGTCAATGAAGATGGTCGCAGGCTATTGCGGCACGCTTGGGACGGTCGAGCGGCAATCGGGATAAGCGTCGGGGACAGTTAATGGCTTGCCCATCATGCGCTCGTTATCCTGCGCATGCGGTCCAGCGCCCCCTGCAGGATTATCGTCGCTGCCAGCTTGTCGATGACTTGTGCGCGCCGCCGGCGGCTGGCATCGGCTTCCAATAGCGTACGCTCGGCCGCGGCCGTCGATAGGCGCTCGTCCCACAAGAGGATCGGCAACTCGCACAGCGCGTTGAGGTTGCGGGCCAGCGCCCGCGTCGCCTGCACCCGCGGGCCGGCCGTGCCGTCGAGATTGAACGGCAATCCGAGTACGAAGCCGCCGACCCGATGCTCTGCGGCAGTGTGCAGCAGGTCGGCCGCGTCTTCCTTGAACTTGGTGCGGCGGATGACCTTCAAGGGCGAGGCGATGGTGCGGGTGATATCGGATAGGGCGAGCCCCAGCGTCTTGGTACCCGCATCGATGCCGATCAGCGCGGTGCGCGCGGGAAGTCCAGCGGCAAAGGCTTCGATGTCCTCGCTGGTCGTGCCGGACGCCGGTTCGCCGGTCGAATTTGCCATAAGGACAGCCTGCCCGTTGTTGCCGCTTCGTGCATCCTTATACTCCGCGCCGGCTGCGGATTTCCAATCCGTGGCGCGAGGTGGGAGGATCGGCGGCGGCGGGGACGCCGGCGGTGACAACAAAGGTAGCGTGCGTGCAGGAAAAGATGTCGCCGGAGAGCGGCGGGGTGGATAGAGCCGTGCCGCGGCGCCCCGCCGTACCGAGATCGCCGGCTGGTGCCGGTGTGCTGACGCTGTTCGTGGCGACGACCTTCCTCTCCGCCTTTCTGCTGTTCTCCATCCAGCCGCTGTTCGCCAAGATGGTGCTGCCGGTGCTCGGCGGCTCTTCGTCCGTATGGGCCGTGGCGCTGCTGTTCTTCCAGGCGGCGCTGCTGGTCGGCTATGGCTATGCGCATCTGCTGACGCGCTATGTGCCTTTCGCATCGAGCGGCTTCGTGCATCTCGGCTTGGCGGCGCTGGCGTTATTGGCACTGCCGGTCGGACTGCCGGAGACCTGGCGCGAGCCGCCCCTCGGCGATCCATATCTCTGGCAGCTCGGTCTCTTCGCCGTGGCGGTCGGCTTGCCGTTCGTCGCCGTGGCGGCGAATGCGCCGCTGCTGCAAGCATGGTTCTCGCGCTCGGGACACCCGCATGCGCAGGATCCCTACTTCCTCTACGGCGCCTCCAACCTCGGCAGCCTCATCGCGCTGCTCGGCTACCCGTTTCTGTTCGAGCCGGCGTTCGGCCTCACGGCGCTGAGCCGCTACTGGGCGCTGCTGTACGTCGTGCTGATCGTCGCTATCGGCGCCTGCTTCGCGCTCGTGCGGCGGCGCGCCGATGCACGGCACCCTGCAGCCGCCGCGTCGACGCCCGCCGATGCCGATGCGCCGACGTGGCGCCGCCGCATCGCCTGGTGCGGTCTGGCGCTGGTGCCGGCGGCGCTGCTGACCGCCTTCACCACGCACATCGCCACCGACATCGCCTCGGCGCCGCTGCTCTGGGTGCTGCCGCTCGCACTCTACCTGTCGACGTTCGTGCTCGCCTTCCAGTCGCGCCTGCCGCTGCCGATGTGGCTCTTGCTGCCGGCACAGCTCGCCGCCGTGCTGTTCGCGCTGCTGGAGCTGGCGCAGACCAAGCACGACAAGTGGGTGCTCACCGCCGGCGCCGGTGTTGCGGCGTTCTTCCTCGCCGCCCTCGTCGCGCATCGGACGCTGTACCTGAACCGCCCGCAGGCGCGCTACCTCACCGAGTTCTACCTGTGGATGTCGTTCGGCGGCGTGCTCGGCGGACTGTTCTCCGCCCTCATCGCCCCGCGCATCTTCACCGAGGTGTTCGAATATCCGCTGCTCATCGCGCTGTCGCTCGCCTGCCGGCCCGGCGTCTTCGATCAGCCGGGGTCGGCCAAGACGGACGTGATGTGGATCCTCGCCACGTTCGCTGCCGGGCTGCTGCTGATCTGGCAGGGGCCGCTCCTCGCCGCGCAATACGGCTACTCGTTCGGCGAATGGGGCACGACGCCGGTGATCGCGCTCGTCTTCGCGCTCGCCGCCGTCGCCTTCTGGAGCCACGGCGCCCGCCAGCTCACCGCGGCGCTGATGGTGTTCGCCGTCGTCGTCATGCTGCCGTCGTCCGTCAAGCGCGGGCACGCGCAACGCAGCTACTACGGCGTCTATCGCGTCAGCCAGTCGGAAGGCGGCGACTTCAACGTGCTGACGCACGGCACGACGCTGCATGGCGCGCAACGCTTGCGCGACCTCACCGGCCACATCGTGTCCGATGTGACGCCCGGCACCTACTACTACCCGGGCAGTCCGATGGCCGCCGCGGTGAAGATCGTGCAGGCGCGCCTCGACGCCGACGGCGAGCCGGGCCGTTTCGGCATCGTCGGCCTCGGCGCCGGCTCGCTCGCCTGCTACTCGCGCAAGCACGAGGCGTGGCGCTTCTTCGAGATCGATCCCATCGTCGTCGACATCGCCGAGAAGTCGAAGCACTTCACCTTCCTCGCCAACTGCCAGCCGCAGCTCGACGCCGTCATCGGCGACGCGCGCCTGACGCTCGCCAAGGAGCCCGACAAATCGTACGACCTCATCATCGTCGACGCCTTCACCTCCGACGCCGTGCCCGTGCACCTGATGACGGCGGAGGCGCTGCAACTCTATACCCGCAAGCTGACCGACAACGGCGTCGTCGTGCTGCACATCTCCAACCGCTACCTCGACCTCGATTCCGTTCTCGGCGCCACGCTGCCGCTGGTGCCGGAGCTGAAGGGGCTCATCGTCTCCGACGACAAGGCCGACGGCTCGTACGCGCAGAACACCTCGACCATCGCCGTTTTCGCCAAGAACCAGGCGGCGCTCGACGCCTTCCGGGCCGTGGATGGCGCGCAGGATTTCCATGCCGGGGGCGTCTCGCCGTGGACAGACGACGCCTCCGATATCCTGCAGCCGTTTCTGTCGCAGTGGCGGCGCTCGTAACCGCCGCGGGCCGCGCGGCGCACCGTCGTGTTGCGCGCATCGGCAGCCGGGGCTAAGAGTGCCTCGCGCTTTTCTCAAAGCGACGTTCAACAGGCAACGGCGAGGAGCCATGCGGGTCGACGAGACGACGGTCCGGCGTATCGCCCGGCTGGCGCGCATCAAGATTTCCGACGCGGAAGCCAAGGGCCTCGAGGCGGAGCTGTCGGGCATCCTCAATTGGGTCGAGCAGCTCAACTCGGTCGATACCTCGGCCGTCGAGCCGATGACGCGCGTCGTGCCGATCGAGCTCAAGAAGCGCACCGACGTCATCACCGACGGCGACATCTCCGACGACGTCGTCAAGAACGCGCCGATGGTGGAAGATCACTACTACGTGGTTCCCAAGGTGGTGGAGTAACGGCTCGTGACGGAACTGACGAAACTCACCATCGCGGAAGCGCGCGACAAGCTGCGCAAGAAGGACATCTCGGCCAGCGAGCTGACGCAGGCGTTCGTCGACGCCATCGACGCCGGCAACGGTGCGCTCAACGCCTACGTGCTGCCGACGCCGGAGCTGGCGCTGGCGCAGGCCAAGGAGAGCGACAAGCGCCTGAAGGCCGGCGACGCGCGCCCGCTCGAAGGCCTGCCGCTCGGCAACAAGGATCTGTTCTGCACCATGGGCGTGCGCACCACCGCCTGCTCGAAGATCCTCGGCGAATTCACGCCGACGTATGAATCGACGGTCGGCGCCAACCTGTGGAACGCCGGCGCGGTCATGCTCGGCAAGCTCAATTGCGACGAGTTCGCCATGGGCTCCTCCAACGAGACGAGCGCCTTCGGGCCCGTCGTGTCGCCCTGGCGGCGCAAAGGCAAGACCGACAAGCTCGTGCCCGGCGGCTCCTCGGGCGGCTCCTCGGCCGCCGTTTCCGCCGGCCTGTGCCTCGCCGCGACGGCGACCGACACCGGCGGCTCCATCCGCCAGCCGGCCGCGCTCACCGGCACCGTCGGCATCAAGCCGACGTATGGCCGTTGCTCGCGCTGGGGCATCGTCGCCTTCGCGTCCTCGCTGGATCAGGCCGGCCCGCTGGCCAAGACCGTGCGCGACGCCGCCATCATGCTGCGCGCCATGGCCAGCCACGACGCCAAGGATTCGACCTCCGTCGAAACGCCGGTGCCCGACTACGAGGCGGCGCTGAGCCAGGGCATCAAGGGCCTGCGCGTCGGCGTGCCGAAGGAATACCGCGTCGAGGGCATGTCGAAGGAGATCGACAAGCTCTGGCAGGAGGGCATCGCCTGGCTGAAGGCGGCTGGCGCCACCATCCACGACATTCAGCCTGCCGCACACCAAATACGCGCTGCCGGCCTATTACATCGTCGCGCCTGCCGAGGCCTCGTCCAACCTCGCCCGCTACGACGGCGTGCGCTACGGCCTGCGCGTGCCCGGCAAGGATCTCATCGACACCTACGAGAACACCCGCGCCGCCGGCTTCGGCAAGGAAGTGCGCCGCCGCATCCTCATCGGCACCTACGTGCTGTCGGCCGGCTACTACGACGCCTACTACCTCAAGGCGCAGAAGGTGCGCACGCTCATCAAGCGCGACTTCGACGACGCGTGGAAATCGGTCGACGTGGTGCTGACGCCGACGACGCCGTCGCCCGCCTTCGGCTTCGGCGAGAAGAGCGGCGACCCCATCGCCATGTACCTGGAAGACATCTTCACCGTGACGGTGAACATGGCCGGCCTGCCCGGCATCTCCGTGCCGGCGGGACTGTCGAGCGAAGGGACGCCGCTCGGGCTGCAGCTGATCGGCAAGCCGTTCGACGAGGCGACGCTGTTCCGCGCCGCGCAGGCGATCGAGGATGCGGCCGGCCGCTTTGTGATTGAGGATCGCTGGTGGGAAGCTGGCGGCCGGCAAGCGCATCGGGCTCGGCCAGCGCCAAGCCGGCGGCCAGGAAGTCTGACGGCAAGAGCAAAGCCGGGAGCAAAGCGAAATGAGCGGGCGTAAACCACAGGAGTGCGCCGACATGGGTCGAGGTCCGTGCGGAGATCGACCGCATCGATGCCGCCCTCGTCGATCTCATCGCCGAGCGCTTCGGCTTCGTCGATCGCGCCTGGCAGCTGAAGACCAACCCCGGCGATGCGCACGTTCCCTGGCGCATCCAGCAGGTCATCGACAAGGTGAAGGCGCGCGCCACCGAGAAGGGCCTGCCGCCGGAGCTTACCGAGGCGCTGTGGCGGCAGATGATCGGCTGGTTCGTCCAGTACGAGGAGGAAAAGCTGCGCCGCTCGCTCGAAGGCAACGACGGGCCCGGTGATCGTCCCCGCCTGTCGCTCGAAGCCGCGATGGCGAGGGAGGCTTGAGATGGAAATCGTTCCCTTCGATCCCGTCACGCTGATGTTGATCTCGCTCTTCAATCCCGTCGTGATCGTCGTCGCCTTCCTCATGGGGCGGCGCGCCGACCAGTGGCAGAAGCTGATCGTCGCCGCCTTCGCCGCCTCGCTCGCCGGCTACGCGCTCTATTGGCTCGTCGCCGCCGTGGGGCTGATGCCGGTGCACGCCTTGGGCGGGGAAGCCGCCGTCGTGCTCATGCAGTTCCTCTTCGGCCTCGTCTGGGCCGGCCTGGGCTACTGGCTGGCCCCGCTGCGCCGCTGATCGCGCGCCCGCGCCTGATGCCGCGCGGCAACGCCTCGTGACTGTTCACGTGCGGCTGCTTGTTCAAGCCGGCAATTCACCACACAATCCGTGCCCGGACCGAAGTCGGGGGGACGATGCTCGGGCGTGTGCAGGTGTCGGCACTGTTCGTCGTGCTCGCTGTGGGGCTCGCCCCGCAAGCGGCGCGCGGCGACCCGGCGCTGACCTATCTCGAAAGCCTCAAGGGCAGCAGCGAACGCTACAAGGCGCCGAGCGAGCTCGACGGGCGCTACACGGTCGCTCTCTACGTCAATGCCGCCGGCTCGGGTCCATGGCGTCAGCGCATGTGGGTGCTGCATCGCGACGCCATCGGCGGATCGTGGCGGCTGGCCATGTGGGACGAGGAGCACTGGCGCAAGGCCAAGCTGCCTGCGGGCGAGGCGCCCTCGTATAGCTGGCCGGTGTCCACGGGCCGCTACTATCGCGGCGACCCGTTCTCGGGGCCGACGCCGACCGGCGTCTTTGCGCTCGACGAGCGCAAGTGGCGCTACGGCCGCGGCTACACGGCGCCGGGCATGATCCACACCATGTATATCGACTTTCATTACGACAACGGCCGCCGCTCGGGCGTTGCCTTCCACGGTACGCTGCCCGGGCGCTACCGGCGGCTCGGCAGCATCGACTCGCACGGCTGCATCCGCATGAAGCAGAAGAATGCGTCGTCGCTTTTCGACCGCATCACCGGCCGCGACCGCGTGCTTGCCGCGGACATGCGCTGGGGCGAGGTGCCGCGCTTCTGGATGGCCGAGCGCGGCCAGAACCGGGCCGGCTATACGCGCGATGGCACCCCGCATCCGGCCGAGACGCTCGTCGCCGATCTCTCTCCGGTCGAGACCGTTGCCGCGACCGCCTCGGACGCCGGATTGCCGTCCGTGCTAACCAAGCCCGGCTTCCGCGCCATCGCCGTCATCTTCGAAAACTAGGGCGCCTGCGGTCGCTGCCTGAAAAGGGCCACTTCTTTCCGGCATTCGCTGTCCTGCGGGGACGAGGTTCACAACGTCGTCCGGGGGTTTTGCGTAATGACCGAGTTGAACGTGGCACAGGCGCGGCCGGCCAAGGGCGCGCTCGTGATCAGCAGAGGTGTCACCATCATCGGCGCTTTGGCGCTCGATGGCCAGGTTCTCATCGAGGGGACGATCGACGGGGAGGTGCGCTGCTCGGCGCTGCAGATCACCGAGCGCGGCGAGGTCGAAGGCCTCATCGTCGCCGACAAGGTCGAGGTGCTCGGCGAGTTCAGCGGCGCTATTTACGCCCGCGAGCTGGTGCTCGGTGCCGGCTGCAACGTCGAGGGCCAGATCTATCACAACAAGCTCATCCTCGAGGAAGGCTGCTATTTCGAGGGGCAATCCCGCCGTCACGGCGACCCCCTGAAAATTGCGCCCGTTCCCATCGAGGAAGACGATCCCGAGGGCGAATTCGAGTAGGCGCCCCGCTTGCTCCGTGCGGCGCCCTGCGATAACGAGGGCGCGCGAAGGAGCACCCTCCATGCAGCATACCGCCCAGAACCCGGCCAAGGCCACCAAGAGTAAAAACTTGATCGAGGGCGCCACCGGCGAGTGGGAGGTCATCGTCGGCCTCGAGGTGCACGCGCAGGTCGCTTCACGCTCGAAGCTTTTCTCCGGCGCCGCCACCGAGTTCGGCGCCGAGCCCAACAGCCATGTCTCGCTCGTCGATGCGGCGATGCCCGGCATGCTGCCGGTGATCAACGCCGAATGCATCGCCCAGGCGGTGCGCACCGGCCTCGGCCTCAAGGCGGCGATCAATCTGAAGAGCGTGTTCGACCGCAAGAACTACTTCTACCCGGACCTGCCGCAGGGCTATCAGATCAGCCAGTACAAGCAGCCGATCGTCGGCGAGGGCGAGGTCGAGATCGACGTCGACGGCGAAACGATGAAGGTCGGCATCGAGCGCCTGCATCTGGAGCAGGACGCCGGCAAGTCGATCCACGACCAGCACCCCGACTATTCCTACGTCGACCTCAACCGCTCCGGCGTCGCGCTGATGGAGATCGTCTCGCGCCCGGACATGCGCTCCTCCAAGCAGGCGCAGGCGTACGTGACCAAGCTGCGCACCATCCTGCGCTACCTCGGCACCTCCGACGGCGACATGGAAAAGGGCAACCTGCGCGCCGACGTCAACGTGTCGGTGAGGAAGCCCGGCGACAAGCTCGGCACGCGCTGCGAGATCAAGAACGTCAACTCCATCCGCTTCATCGGCCAGTCGATCGAGGTGGAGGCGCGCCGGCAGATCGACATCCTCGAAGCCGGCGGCAGTGATCGAGCCAGGAGACGCGCCTGTTCGATCCCGGCAAGGGCGAGACGCGCTCCATGCGCTCGAAGGAAGAGGCGCACGACTACCGCTATTTCCCCGACCCGGACCTGCTGCCGCTCGAGCTGACGATGGAATACGTCGGCGACCTCGAGGCGCATCTGCCGGAGCTGCCCGACGCCAAGAAGCAGCGCTTCATGCAGGATTTCGGCCTGTCGGACTACGACGCCAACGTGCTCGTCGCCGAGCGCGAGTCGGCCGACTACTTCGAAGCGGTGGCCAAGGGGCGCGATGGAAAAGTCGCCGCCAACTGGGTGATCAACGAGCTGTTCGGCCGCCTCAACAAGGAAGGCAAATCCATCGCGGATTCGCCGGTGTCGACGGCGCAGCTCGGCGCCATCGTCGATCTCATCGCGTCGGGCACCATCTCCGGCAAGATCGCCAAGGACCTGTTCGAAATCGTCTGGTCGGAAGGCGGCGATCCGGCGGAGATCGTCGAGGCGCGCGGCCTCAAGCAGGTGACGGACACCGGCGCCATCGAGAAGGCCATCGACGAGATCATCGCCGCCAACCCCGACAAGGTGGAGCAGGTGAAGGCGAAGCCGACCATGCTCGGCTGGTTCGTCGGCCAGGTGATGAAGGGGACAGGCGGCAAGGCCAACCCCGCCGCCGTCAACGACATCCTGAAAAAGAAACTCGGCATCTGACGCAGGCGCGGCAGTGTCGGCGTCGCGATAGCGGCGAATCGGTTAGTGATCGCGGCAGTGGCACGCGCCTCTCACAGGAAGCGGCACGTCATGCACGCCGTCCGCCGGAACCATGCCCGTCTGCGCCTCGCTGCGGCGTGCGGCGCGATGCTCATTTCCCTCAGCGCCGCCGCCGACACGCCGCAGGCCCACGAGGTCGCCGCCGGCTTCGATGCCGCGCCGCAGTCGCTCTACTGGTACAGCGAGGCGATCAGCGCGCTCAATCGCGACATGGGCAAGGACGGCGTCCTGTTGCGCGTCTACGGCAGCGTGGCCGTCTATGAGTACGCGGCCACGGCGGGTGGCGGTACAATCGACGGCACGCTCTGGCAGCTCGACCTGATGCCCGGCTACCAATGGGTGCGCGGCGCCGTGACGTTCGGCGGTTTCGTCGGCGTCGACTACCAGCAGTCGCAACTGTCGCCGCCCGACCCGACGAATGCGGTGCGCGGCACCGCCACCGGCCTCAAGCTCGAGGGGCACTATTACTTCGACGATGACGAACAGCCGTTCACGGCCAGCCTCGTGGGCGAGTACTCAACCGCCTTCGACACCTACTATGCGGAGCTGCGCATCGGCGCGCGCGTCGGCGACAAGCTTGTCATCGGTCCCGCTGCATCGGTGGATGGCGACACCGGCTATGACGCGCAACGGCTCGGCGGCCATGCCACGTACGCCTTCGAGCTGACGAAGGACGTGCCGCTCGAATTTACGCTCGTGGCCGGCCATCAGTTCGTTAGCAGTGGCGGCGCCGGCTTTGGCGGCGGCGCCGGTACCTTCGGCACGCTCGAGATCGACACCGATTTTTGAAGCGCCGTTTGCAACGCGGCAATCAGGTCGGGAAAGTCAGCTCCCTCGACGATGCGCCGAGGCCGTGGCGCGCCGTCGAGCGGCCTGGCGCAGATCGTCGTCCAGCGTCTTACGCTCCTGGCGACAACTGACGAGAATGAGCGCGGCGCGATCCCAGTCGTCGTCGGTCAGTGTGCCGGAGGCGAGCAGTTGGCTGATCTCGGCGGCACCCATGCGGATCGCCTTGAGCTTGCGCGTCATTGCTTCACGGTCGTTGGCTAGGGTGTCCATGCCTATCCTCCTGTGCTCGTTACCGCCGCGAAGGGGAACGCCGAAATCGGGCAGGCGTTTGGCAACGACCGTTCAACTCTCCCTTATCAGCCGACACGTGGGCCGCTCGCGCGGCGTAGACCCGATACCGCCGGTGCCGGGCGTCTGCTTATATTCTTTTCGCCATAACTCGTCGACGGGCCGGCAGTGCTAAGGCAGTAGCGCATGAGCAGCGATGCACGCCTGTTCGCGCCGTCGGCGGCGCGCAATCGCGATCCGATCTGGGCCGTGCTGCGCCACGAGCTGCCGGCGCGCGGATTGGTGCTCGAGGTAGCGAGCGGATCGGGCGAGCACACTGTGCACTTTGCGCGCCTCGCCGGTTCGCGGATCGTCTTGCAGCCGAGCGATCCCGATGCACAGGCGCGCGCCAGCATCGATGCGTGGGCCGCCACGTCGGGCCTGGCGAACATTCTCCCGGCATTGGCGCTCGACGCCGCGGCCGAAGCCTGGCCGATCGCGCGCGCCGACGTCGTCGTCTGCATCAACATGATCCACATCGCCGCGTGGTCCTCCACTGTCGGGCTCGTGCGCGGCGCCGCGCGCGTGCTGCCGCCGGACGGACTGCTGTTCCTCTACGGCCCCTATAGGCGCGACGGCCGCCACACGGCGCCGAGCAACGCGGCGTTCGATGCGGACCTGCGCCGCCGCAACTCCGAATGGGGCGTGCGCGACCTCGAAGCCGTCGCCGACCTCGCCGTCGCCTCCGGCTTCACGCCGCCGGTCGTCGCCGAGATGCCCGCCAACAACCTCTGCGTCCACTTCCGCCGCGGCGCGTGACGCTCTCCCGTTACGACCGAGAGGTGGCCGCGCGAACCTTCGAATTCGCTCAGCTCCGGCGAGCAAAGCTCGATGAAGCGATAGACGTAGCCGCGCAAATAGCGCCCGCGCCGGATGGCGATGCTCGACGTGCTGGCGGCGAACAGGTGCTTGCTGTCGAGCAGACGCAAGCCGGTATCCCGCTCGGCATCGAAGGCCATGGAGGCGATGATGCCGACGCCGAGGCCCACCTCGACGTAGGTCTTGATCACGTCAGCGTCGAGCGCCGACATGGCGAAGTCGGGGACTAGTCCTGCCTCGGCGAAGGCATCATCGATGCGCGTGCGCCCGGTCAACCCCTCGTCATAGGTGATGAGCGGGAAATCGGCGACGGCCTCGAGCGTCAGCCGCTGCATGCGTTCGAGCGCGTGTCCCGCGGGAACGATGACGGCGTGATCCCAGGAGTAGTAGGGAAATGCCACGAGCCCCGGATGATGCTCGAGCGCGTCGGTGGCGATGCCGATGTCCGTCTTGTCATCGAGCAGGATGGTGGCGATCTCCCTGGGGCTCGCCTGGTGCAGCACCAAGCTCACGTGCGGGAACGCCTCTTTGAACCGCGCGATGACGGGTGGCAGCGTGTAGCGCGCTTGCGTATGCGTGGTGGCAATACGCAGCGTGCCTACGTTGGTGCCGGACTGGCGTGCGCTGATCTGGGATAGGTTCTCCGCTTCGAGCAGCATGCGCTCGATGATCTCGACTGCCTCGCGCCCGGCGTCGGTGAGGCCCAGAAGCCGCTTGCCGCGCCGCACGAACAGCTCGATGCCGAGCTCCTCCTCGAAATCCTTTACGTGCTTGCTCACCCCCGATTGCGAGGTCAACAGAACGTTGGCCACTTCGGTCAGGTTGAAGTTGCGCCGCGCCGTCTCGCGGATGATGCGAAGCTGTTGAAAGTTCATGCGCGGCTCAGTGTTGAGCCGCGATCAAATAGACCCGCGCGCATGGCATCCCCGCAAAGCACACTCAGCGAGCCGCGAACCTAGTCGGTCTTAGCGGCGCACTGAATAAACATATTCAACTTAGCTTATTCAGAATCCTGCAGTAGCCGCGGGCCACACCCGCCGTTCGATGCCTCAATTCCGCGATCAGCTTCAGCTCCCGAGCTAACGCGATCGCTCATCTCGTGCTCGCGAGGATGCGAACGAGATTCCATCAGCCCGATGATCTCAAGTGAACGGCGTGTTCCAGCGGGAACAGAACACGTCGGTGAACGGTGGCAACGTCCTCGCATCGAGACCGGCACTGCCTGCTCGACGGAATTTTGGAAGCAGCCATTGAACCCAAAGGATCAGCTCAAATGAACGCCCGCATCCTCGTCCTCGCCACTGCCGCCCTGATGTTCGCCGCGCCGCTTTCGGGTGCAGCTCAGGCCGGCCGTCTGACCGACCTTGCCAAAGCCTCGCTAAAGCAGAACGCGAAGCTGGTGAAGAAGAGCATCAAGTTGAATGCCTTCATCCTCAAGTGCGCCCTCAACAAGAACGGCGGCTGCGGCTTCAAGGACGACTGATCTCACGGCCATCGGCGTCCCGCGCGCCTCCCCGGGCGTGCGGGATGTCCGAGGCCTCTCGATCAGCGACGTCTCCTCCTGCACTTAAAGCCCCCACTGGCCACGCGTGGAACCAATCCCCACTCCTCCCTTCAGCCCCTGCGCGCCTCAAGATCTTTTTTGCCCGTCGTTTCGGTGACCGGGCAATTCAACTAGACTGCACCGC
>CAWEWG010000015.1:0-27500 GCA_963812795.1 uncultured Alphaproteobacteria bacterium
ATCAACCTTCGCGATCCACTTCGGCCGGAGCTTCGCCGCTGCCGAGTGTATGCCCCAAGATCGCGCGGCTGATCGGTTCCGGTATGTTGAGTTCGCGCGCCATCGTCCGCCAGGTGTGCCGCCAGCTATGAATGGTGACGTTCTTGTCGGTGATGCCGATGCTGCGCAGCCATGCGTTTGCCCGCTGCTGAAATTTCCCGGCGCGCGAGTGCTTCCACATCGGGTAGTCGAACAGATACGCCTCCGGCGCCTTTGACTTCGCCAGCTTCAGCAGATCGCGGCACTTGGGATGCAGCGGCACATCGCGCAAGCTCGGCTTGTTCTTGATCGACCCCGCCGCGTCATTGATGGAGACGACATCGACGCCGCCAACGCCGCTGCACATCGCAGGCCCGAAGCTGGCAGGCTTCGCCTGCCCGCATGCCGTGATAGGCGAGCAGCCGCATGACCATCTGATCGTCGGTAGGAAGCTCGGCGAGCCGCTTGAAGATCAGCCGGGCATGGGTCGATGTAAACGGCTTACGCCCCTCATCGACGTACTTGCCGTTGGCGCCCTTGCGGGCCTTGACGCCGCTGAAGGGATTAGAATCCACCACGCCTTCACTGAGCGCCACCGTATAGAGCCGGTGCATCCCATACAGGTGCTTATCCACGCTCTTGGCGGACAACCCTGGCCGCTTCTCCAAAGCGTCCCGATACGCGATGGCCTGCTGACGTGTACGTCCCGTGGCGCGTGGTCTCCGACCAGCTCGGCGAAGCGGCGCACGTGCATCTTCGCCTTATCGACCGACTTCGCCGCGCGCGGCTTGGCGATGCCCTGCCAGAGCGTCACCAAATCGAACAGACGGGGGTCGGCGCCCGCCTTGCCGTTGAGCTTAGCGACGATGTTGTGTGTCGGGGCATGTGCCTCCAAGAGCGCAGCGATGGTCCGATGCGCCGGGTCGGTCGCCGGCTTGCCGAGGCTGTGGCACCACAAGACGGCGGCGAGATAGTCGGCCTGCGCCGCATCGACCTGACAGCGCGCCAGCCCGCCTTTCGACTTGAGCAGCCGTTTGTCGGGTTCCGGCAAGGTTGCGCAGCACCTTGGCGCGCTTGTCATGCTCGGCGGCGAGTTCAAGCGCGCGCGTCTTCGCGTCATCGGCGCTGAGACCCTTCAGGTACTCCGTCCAGACCTTGCGCCCCTCCAACGCCTGCACATCTTTCGGGATGGCGCGGACGTACTTCAGACCGCCGTGATGGGGCACAATGTAGCGCGGCATTGCGGGGCTCCCGGAGCTAGGATTCTAGCCCCATTTTCTAGCCCCATGGGCGGGAAAACCAACGATAACAACGGCGTTTGGTTACCGGTGGTGGTCAAATCCTACCCCCGCAACCAACGAAGTTATCGCAAGGGCCAGAGCGCTCGCTGATGAGTGGGCGTGGCAGAAGCATCTATCAGATGATGCCGCCGCTCTCTGCTCGCACTTTGCTCACGGTGCATCCCTTAGTTCTGCTAATATCCTCAGCGCACGTTGTGGCGACGGCGAGGTGCGATGACTCATTTGTTTGAAACGAAAGGCGTCGGCTGCCTGGCCTTTCTGATTGTCGCATTCGCGGCCTCTTTGCCGGCAAGCGCTCAAACGCAAAGCAAGACGGGCACTGCGACAGGCGACGCGGGGAATGCGGCGGCGGGCAGGAGCAGCGAGAACGGCAACTCCCAATCGGGAATGCCATCCTCAAAGAATTCAGATCCCACTCTTCAAACTTCGCCCTACGGGTCGGTTCCTGGCGCACCCCGCGTGGAGGAAAATCACCCCATCGCAGCAACACCTATCGAGGGCGGCGGCGACAGCAGTGGATGTCAGTGCTACCGGATCGAGAACTCGCCTGTAGTGGTGGACGGTCAGCTCACGTGGACTTCGCAAAGAGTGGCAAGCGGTAGAGCACCGCAATGCTGCCCTCGCTAGGCGAGCCTTGATGTTTGGCTGATGTACACCCGCCATTTCATTAAGTAGTGCCAGAGGCATGGCGCCAACGATGGACGACCGAGACGCCGAGATCCGGGAGATCAAGCTGAAGATCGAGAACCTCCTTGTGGCAGCTAACTATCCTCGGCTACCGCAAGAGGCGACAGTGGCGTATCTCAAGGAGCTTCAAGTGCTGAGGCAGCGGCTGCATGACTTGGGTGGCGACAAGGATTGCAAGTAGCGCACCGTTATGGTGTTACCCAAAAATCGCGTTCCAAATTTTGCCTACGTTTGCATGCATATGGAGCTTGCGGCGCGCAGCTCAACTGAACTTGCGAGCGTAGGCATGACGACGAGTACGCGTTTCAGATACGAACCAAAGACCGCTCTCCAGAAAGTGGCGATGCGGTTGAAGCACCCTCGGAAATGGCGAGCGAAGATCACTCCCTGTGTGTTCGATAATGAGACCGGCCACCGCTTCCAGCTCGCCTGTGATGAAGAAGAAGTGATCCGCAAGCTCAATGTACGCATGCCTGGAAGCAAGGAGTGGCCTGCACCGCTCGCGACGCTCGAAGAAATAGCGGAAGCAATCAGGCTGCGCAGGCTCGGATACGTTTTCGACTGGACGCGGATATCAAGTCTCGAAGCTCGCCGGCGGAACTACTGAGGCCGAGCGCAAATCAATGCTCGCCGCGATGACTTCCTGTGTCTTCATTCGTTTTCCTATGGTGCGCGTCGACAGCCGAGGTAAGCTCAGCGCACTGAAAAGTTGATGAGGGAGGACAGGCGATGCGAGCGAAGAAGATCGTGGTTGCGACGTTGCTCGGTTTGATCGGGGCGGCGATAACTCAGCCGTCAGCCGCGCAAACGGAAAAGGAGCATGGAAGTGGAGGGACGGGCGGTGCCGCTGGCTACTCTCCCCCGATGCCGGACGCTTCAAGAAGCATGGGCGCTCCAAATCCCGACTTCGAAGCGCCGTCTGCCGACGCACCCGAGCCCATGAACGCACCGCCCGCCGCGCCGGAGAAGAGCGAGCCAGCTCCCGAGGACGCTCCAAAAGAAAAGTAGTGCGCCGTCGTCATCATCGGCCCGCTCTTGTGACCAGCTCGGGGGTCAGTCGGGGCTGCTGTCATTGTCGTGCTGGTGATCGGCATGGCGATGTGACGCCAAGAATTTTTTTCGAAAACGAGAAGCAATGGGAAGCCAAAGTATCTACCTATTCTTGCCTCCAGCCGTCGTTCGCCGGCCATGAGCGCGCGAGCCATTCCCTTTGTCAGCAGCGACCAACTCTTGAAGCCGCCCGACAACGGGTAGGAGAGCGGGGAGAACCACACGACGTCTTTGACCCTGAGATTGGGGACCAGCTGTTCGAACCGCGCACGCTCACGCGTCGCAATGAGCGACGGTATAGCCTGGTTTAACTCGTATGGGTCGCGATCGGGATTGGGCTCGCCGGCAGTCAACGGATCCGCCGTCATGATAACCGGCTCTTCGTGGATGAAATTAAAGAAAGCCCAAGAAAAGGCCGTGATGCCGGGCTCGACCATCACACACCGGCCGCCGGGGCGTAGAACGCGGTCCGCTTCCCGGAAGAACCTCAGGGGGTACTCGATATGATGCAGCACGTCGACCATAACAATGTTGCCTAGCGTTCCGTCGGCAAACGGTAGGTTCTGTGCGTCGGCGACCAAATCTAACCATGGGGCAAACTGAATATCGGACGTGATCACGCCAGGCAGTGTCTCTGACAGCTTGCCGATGCCCGCGCCAATTTCGAGGGTCGGGCCATTGGGATGGCACGCTTCCTTCATTCGATTGTAGAAGTCGCCATAGACCGCTTGCAGGACGGGCTTGGCATCATATCACCCTCATTTTCCACAATCCATCGCGTGGTTGAAGTGTCTGAACATTTCGGCAAAAAAACCGGGTTGCGGCGCAAAATAGCCTAAGCGCCGGATCTCTACCAATCGACGCATAGCCTCGACCTGTGATGGTGAAGATGCTGCGTCTATCCCGAAAATTGCGCCCGGCAAGAGTGCCGACGAGAGAATCGCAAATAGTCCAAATCCATGCAAAATAGCGGTCGGGTGCTCAGCGAGGACTGCCTCGACAACTGAAATCGAGCGTCCTAGGCCTCTGGGCCTTAAACCACTGCGCCTAGTCGGAAGCGTAACGACCTTTATGCCGTCCGCTCTTAGCCTCTCGGAGGCCGATCCTTCGGCGGTAGCAACAATTACGTCGTATCCGCTACGAGCAGCTCTTGTGGCCAGATGTTGGAAATGGGAAACAAAAAACCAATCTTCGTTTATTAAATAGATTATTGTCGCTTTCATCTTTTGCTGGCGCTTGCATCCTCACCGCGTTCCGCGATTTTCATTTGGAACCGAGTCACATGGATTCAAGAAGCTAAAAATAGAAACAAGCAGATAAACTACCTGGGTATAAAATATACGCATTGAAATACTCAATGAAAAAGTTAGCCGGGCTCAAATAAAGACCACAACTCAACGGTAGTGGTACTCACACGCCATCCCACCGTTATTTGGTACAGTCACGCGGCGATATTTGTCAAGGTGAGGATCGTGCTTCGGACCAAGCAGGGGCAGGCTGAAGGCCCGAACGAACACCTGAGTGGCTGGCGGTTCGTGGCCAGGAGGGGCACTCGGAACGACCGCACGCCTATCCGGTACTCCCCCCGCTTCTATTCTGCTGACGGAGCACGCGTTTGCACGAGCCAGATAGGACTGGGCCGCCCGGGCTGCCGACGATTAGCGCCGCGCCCCACACTTGATGAGCGTTCCGTCAGCGGTCGTTCAAGTCACCTTCGCGCCCATCGGCATGTTGCGCAGACGCTTGCCTGTCGCGGCAAAAACGGCATTGGCGAGCGCGGGCGCGAACGGCGGCAGGCCCGGCTCTCCTATGCCGCCGGCGTGCGTGCCCGGAGGCGCCTCGACGATGTGCACCGTTACCTGTTGCGGGTAGTTGCCCATCGTGGCGATGTTGAAGTCCGAAAAGTTGGCCTGCTCCACCGCGCCGTTCTTGAAAGTGATGCCGCTGTAGAGCGCGTGCGACATGCCCATCACGGCGGCGCCCTCCATTTGCGAGCGGATGCGCTCGGGATTGACGTAAAAGCCGCAATCGATCGCCGTCGTGGCTTCCGGGACGCGGATCGTTCCGTCCGCGTCCACGGCCGCATGCACGACGGTCGCGACACACGTCTGCCAGGCGACGTGGGCGGCAATGCCGAGGCCGTGGCGCTCGGGCAGCTTCTTGCCCCAGCCCGCCTTCTCGGCCGCGATGCGCACGACGTTCTTCAGGCGCGCCGTGTCAATCGGGAACTCCTCGTAGGGATCGCCGTAGTTCCAGAAGTCTTCCGGGAACCCCAGCGCCTTGGGGTCGAGCTTGCGATCGGGACCGATGAGCTCGAGCAAGAAGTCCTTCGGATCGCGGCCGAGCTGGTGGGCCGCCTCGCATACGGCCGACTGCACCGCGAACACGCGCGGGATGTTCGACACCGAGCGATACCAGCCGATGCGCGTGTGCGCCATCGCCGGTCCGTTCTCGCAACTGACGTTGGGGATGTCGAACGGCGTGTTCACGAAGCCCATGCCGTACTCGATCGGGAACTGATAGCCGTTGTCCTCCTTGAAGGTCGAGATGATCGAGGGCGCCACGGTGCGATGGCGCCAGCCCGTCACCTTGCCCGCCTCGTCGATGGCCATCTCGATGCGCTCGACCGACGTCGTGTGGTAGAACGAGTGGCGGATATCGTCCTCGCGCGTCCACTGCAGCAGCACCGGCGCGCCGCCGAGCTTCTGCGAGATGAGCGCCGCCTCGATCATGAAATCCCACTTCGACTTGCGCCCAAAGCCGCCGCCGAGCAGCGTCACATGCACGGTGACGTTCTCGATGCGGCATCTTGAGCGCCTCGGCGATGTCCTTGCGCGCGCCATAGGGGCTCTGAATTGGCGCCCACACCTCCGCTTTCCCGTCGACGATGCGCGCCACGGCGACCAGCGGCTCCATCGAGGCCTGCACCAGATGCTGGGAGTGGTACTCGCCGGTGAACGTGGTCTTTGCCGCCTTGAAGGCCGCATCGGCGTCGCCCTGTTTGCGGATGACCTTGCCGGGTTTCGCCGCCGTCTCCGCCATGGCCTTGCTGTAGGCGGCCGAGTCGTAGCTGGCGTTGGGACCGTCATCCCATTCGACCTGCAGCGCGTCGCGGCCCTGAATGGCGGCGAACGTCGAGCTGGCGACGACGGCGATGCCGCCGAGCTGTCCGAACTTGCGCGGCACGGTATGCACGCCCTCGATCTCGTGTACGGATTCGACGCCCGGCACTTTCATGGCCGCGGCGGCGTCGAAGGATTTGACCTTTCCGCCCACGACCTCCGGCCGCGCCATCACCGCGAACTTCATGCCCGGCAAACGGATATCGGCGCCGTACACGGCCTTGCCCATGGTGATGTCGCGCAGGTCGACGATCTTGGTCTCGCCCTTGCGCATGAGCGTGAATTCGTCCGGCGTCTTGAAGAGAAGCGTCTCGCGCGGCGGCACCGGCAGTGCCATGGCCGCTTCCGCCAGCTCGCCGAAGCCGAGCTTCGTTCCGGTTTCCTTTTTCGCCTGCATCGAGCTGCACCACGTGATGCGCCTTCGCGCGGCAGAGCGAGACATCGACGCCCCACTTGGCGGCGGCCGCGGTCTCCAGCATCTGCCGCATCGCGGCGCCGCATTCGCGCATGGGCTGAATGAAATGGCGCATGCTGCGCGAGCCGTCGGTGTCCTGGTTGCCGTAGCGCGGCTCATCGCCGGGCGCCTGCACGAGCTTCACGCGCGCCCAGTCCGCCTCCATCTCGTCGGCGATCACCAGGGGCAGGCTCGTTCTGATGCCGGTGCCCATCTCGGAGCGATGCGCGACGATGGTGACGGCGCCGTCAGGGGCGATCGCAACGTAGACGTGCGGATCGTGGGCCATGCCGTAGCCGTCCGGCATGTCAGTCCGCCGGTCTTGTAGGGCTTCAGGGCCTCGAGTGCGCTCGCGGGCGCGATGCGGACCGCGAGGACGAGCCCCGACGCCATCAGCACCCCGCCGACGAACTGGCGCCGGCTCACGTTCTCGATGGTCGCGACCGATCGCGGCTTCTGCGCCTTGCGCGCTTCCTGCTCCAGATAATGCAACATGATCAAACTCCTCCCGCCGCAAGACGAACCGCCGCATGGATGCGCTGATAGCAACCGCATCGGCAGAGATTGCCGGACATCTCCTCCACGATCTGCTCGATCCGAGGGGGCGCGGTTCTTGGTGAGCAGAGCCGCCGCCTGCATGATCTGCCCGGCCTGGCAATAGCCGCACTGGGGGACGCTGAGCTGCCGCCATGCCTTCTGCACGGCATGCTCGCCGTCGGGGCTCAAGCCCTCGATGGTCGTGACCGATTTGCCGTCCGCCATGTCGATCGTCGTCAGGCAGGAGCGCACGGCCTCGCCATCGAGATGGATGGTGCAGGCCCCGCAGGCGCCGACGCCGCAGCCGAATTTGGTACCCGTGAGACCGACCTCGTCTCGCAGGTACCAGAGCAGCGGCATGTTCGGATCGCCACTGAAAGTGCGTTTCTCTCCATTCACGGTGATGTTTGCCATGGCCTTCGCTCTCCCGATTTTCGGCTGTTGGGCGCCGCATTTTCCATCCCAGGGTAAGTGCGGCCGTGGCATTCGGCTCTAGTGCTTTTGTCTAAGGCGCGACCCATGACCAAGCATGCCGATGCGACCCGCAAGCGCTATCAAATTGAGGAACACGAAAGTCAGGATAGCGCGTTCCCCGAGCGTACCATTTCATTGCCGTGGAATCGATGACGATTGACTGCACTCGACCATCTTGGCCGACGCGCGAGTTGGCGGTTGCGTCGGCCGGCCAGGTGCGGCGTCGAGCGCGGCGTCAGGATGCCAGGCGTCGCCAAACCGCTTCAGTGGGCGAGACGCCGGCCCGCGAGAGCGCACTTTCTCTCAAGTCCTCTGAGATACATAAGGCGGTAGATCAGCTTCTTCTCGAACAACGAGGGATCGGCGAACTCCATCTTGCGGACGACCTCCTTGGCGCAATCGATCCAGCGATCCGGATCACTCTTGCAGATATCGGCAGCAGACAGCATGGCCAATCCCTCAGCCTCTATATCGCGCACCACCTGAGCAGGGATCGCTGCTGACGGATCTGAGAAACTTGATGAGGATGGTCAGTCGCTGCTCGAAGGCGCGTGGGGCGGCACATCTTTGCGTTCGCAGTGCGTCCTCCAGCAACTCGTCCCATTTGCCGGAATGCGCGGTCGAAATCTCGACGGCTTTCAGTTGCGCCAAGCCTAGCGCCTCTTCGACACGCAATGAGTGCGCGATTAGCCTCTCAGCTTCTCCAAGCGAATTGGGCATGCGGTCCCCCGACCATCCATGATCCCCGCAGTCGCGTGTCGCACCATACGGATCGAAATGGGCAAAAAGACGTTATGCGCCGGCAGCGATGCGATTTCACTGCAGCACGACGACCGCATCACCGCCGCATGCGCGGTCTGCTACCCGCCGCGGCAACCCAATGCGATGAGCAGCACGCCCAACATCAGGGCGGCTCCGCCGGCATAGGCCCATTTGCTTTGGTCGATCATGAAGCTCGACGACGGATAGGGAAAATATCCGGTTCCTTGACCTATCCAGAGCGCACCTACGAGGACGAGGATCGTGCCGGCGATCAGGAGCGTAAGCTGCATTGTCTACTCCATTTGCTGATCGTCTTTACTCTGTACACGCGGAACAATGCGCCCGGGTTGTAAGCGGCGCACATACAAAATACCCTGTTCGCCACTCGATATTGCAAGCATGAAGAACCATCAGGGACCCGCATGCGCCGCCTGGCCATTATTTTGTTGCTCACCGTTGCCCCGTTTGTCTCCCCCTTCCACACACACACACCTCGACTGATTGAAGAGGCGACCGCCGCCGACAGCGTCAGTGCCAAGGAGGCATTCGAGGCGGCGAAGGAATTGGGCACGGCCGAAGCCTGGAACGCGTTTCTCGAGAGCTACCCCACGGGGTTTCACGCCAATCTTGCCCGTGCCTACCTGGCGAAACTTGGCAGCACCACATCAAAGCCAGCGGGCGCCAAGCAGCAGGACAGCGAAAAGAAAACGCCAACGGCCGACGAGACGCCGGGGGGCGCCAATGCCAGCCTCGGTGGTCGGCGTCTGCTTCCCGACGACAGCCCTTGGCATCAGGACATTTCGCAGTCCCCCGTCGATCCAAACTCCGAGAAGATCCTTGCCCGCATCGGCATGGACAAGCCGCTGCGTACCCAATTTGGCCCCGAGTGGGAAGGCGCGCCCGTGGGCATTCCATACGTCGTCGTCGGCGCGGACCAGGAGAGAGTCCCCGTGCAGTTCACGTACGCGGATGAGAGCGACGCGGGCCCTTATCCGATCCCCCTGGATGCCCCGATCGAGGGCGGCCCTAACGGCGACGGCGATCGTCATGTGCTGGCTATCGATCGTGACGGCTCGCAGCTGTGGGAGCTCTTCAACGCCTTCCCCGACGGCAATGGTGGCTGGAAGGCCGATAGCGGCGCAATCTGGAACCTGAAGGAAAATCAGGTCCGCCCGCCACGCTGGACATCAGCCGACGCCGCCGGCCTGCCCATCCTGCCGGGCCTCGTCCGCTACGACGAGGTCGTCGAGAACGGCGCGATCGAGCATGCGATGCGGTTCACGCTGCAAAAATCACGTCGGGCATACGTTCCGCCGGCCAGCCATTGGGCGAGCTCGCTTCACGACGACGATCTGCCGCCTATGGGCATGCGCGTGCGCCTCAAGGCCGATTTTGACACCGCCGGCTTCGCCCCCGAAGCGAAGGTAATCCTCGAGGCCCTGAAGAAGTATGGAATGATCCTTGCCGACAACGGCAGCGACAATTTCATCAGCGGCGCCCCCGACGAGCGATGGAACGTGGACAATTTGCGCCAGCTCATGCGCGTCAAGACGAAGGATCTCGAAGTCATCGAGATGGTCGACTTGGTGACGGACGAGCGAGGCAAGTAGCTCCTGCGCGATATTCAGCGCGGCCGTGGCAGCCGACGCGGCATCAAAGATCCAGCACGACGAAGAAGCCTGAAAATCCCGGGCCGAATGCAGCCGCCAGATAGCGGCCGTGCACGCCATCGGCGAGCGCCTGCTTGAGCACGAAGATTGCCGTTGCCGACGACATGTTGCCGTAGTTTTTCAGCACATCCCACGAGTAGCGGATGCGCTCGCGCGGCAACCCAGTGCATCCTCGACAGTCTGCAGTACCTTGCTGCCGCCCGGGTGGAGCAAGAGGCCGTCGAAGTCCTGCAGCGACAGCCCTTCGCGCGCGAAGAAGGGAAACAGCGCCTCGCCCAGACGCTCGCGCATCAAAGCCGGCAGGTCGGGACTGAGCACGATGCCGAAGCCGTCGTTCTTGATGTCCCAGCCCATGATGTGCTCGGTCTTCGACCAGAAGTATTCGCCGATCGCGCCGACCGTGGCGCACGCCGGGGCGCCATCACCGTGCGCGTCGCCGACCGAGCTGCGCAGCACGACGGCGGCGGCTCCATCGCCAAACAGCGCCGCGGCGACGAACATGGTGAGGCTCGGGTCGTCGAGGCGCAGGCAGAGCGAGCAAAGATCGACGGTGAGAAACAGAACGTTGGAGCCGGGCCGCGCCTGCGCCATGCGCGTCGCGCGGGCGAGCCCGCCGACACCGCCACCGCAACCCAGCCCAAAGATCGGCAGCCGCTCGACGTCCGGACGGAAGGCAAGCCGGTTCATGAGGCGGGCGTCGAGGCTGGGGATCGCGAGGCCGGTGACCGTATTGGTGACGATGGTGTCGATGTCGCGAAGGGTAAGACCGGCCTCGGCCACCGCCTGGCGTCGCCACCCGCTCCAGCAGGTCGAGCGCGTGACGCTGGTAGGACCGCGTTCGATCCTCCCAGGTGTGCGGCTGCAGGTACCATTCCTTCGGCTCGACCGAGTAGCGCCGCTCGATACCCGTGTTTTTGTAGAGGGAGTCGAGGCGCGCATATTGCGGAAACACCTTCTGCGCCCGCTCGGCGACTTCCTCCTGACCGGTGACGTGCGCCGGCACCGCCGTGGCAACGGAGGCGATCTGCACACTGACTGTAGGCGCGGAGAGACCACCCGCGGCGCGAAGTTCGGCGTGTATGTTCATGTGTCGGCGACCCGGTTGCATGCACACGCCGTATGCGTCGCATCGGCGATGCTACACCGCGGTCGGTCAGCGGCTAATGAGAGACGGGTCATAGGGTGTAGCTGTAGTTGCGCCACAACGGAAAATTGTGTGCGTTCACTGAATATCGCGCCGGCGTTCGACAGAGGGTCCTAGCGCGCGGGGTGAAACAGGCCGCGGCGACCTTCCACCCATACGACTACCGCCAGACACAGCCCGCTGAGGCCGAAGAAGCCGAGGGCGAGGGGCAGCACCGTACCGTCGAACATATGGCCGACGAAACCGCCTGCCAGCGCGCCAATGGCAGTCGACACGAAGCCGATGACGGACGAGGCCATGCCGGCGTTGTCGCCTTGCGGCTCCATCGCCATGGCATTGAAGTTCGGCGCGATGAGCCCGAACAAATAGAAGAGCGGCGCCATCACGCCCATGAACAGCCAGAAGCCGGCACCACCCAGCAGCGCCGCCACGACGAGCACCGCCGACAACGCGATGAAGAGCGCGAGGGAGACGTGCGACAGCCGGCGCATGCCCAGGCGCTCGACCAGCAAGGCATTGGTCAGCGAGGAGGCCGCGATCATTAGCGCCGTCGCGCCGAAGGCGAGCGGGAACAGGGTGCCGAGGTCGAACACATCGACGAACACCTGCTGCGCACTGCTCACGTAGCCGAGCACGGTTCCGAAGATCAGGCCGCCGCTCACCGCGTAGCCGATCGTTTGCCGCGTCTCCAAGGCGAGCCGCAGCGACGCCCGCAAGGACAGCGGCTCGGCCGTATGGTGACGCATCGTCTCCGGCAGGCGCAGGCCTGCCCACACCGCGATGATGATGCCGGCAACGAGCAGGAGATCGAACATCAGGCGCCACGAGCCGACGAACAGCAGGCCCTGGCCCATGGAAGGCGCGAGCACCGGAATGATGATGAACACGGCCATGGCGAAGGACATCACGCGCGCCATCTCGCGCCCGCTGTAGCGATCGCGCACGATGGCGAAGGCGATGACACGCGGCGCTGCGGCGCCGATGCCCTGCATCGTGCGGGCGGCAAGCAGCATTGTGAAATCTACGGCCAGCGTCGCTACGAGAGAGCCGATGATGAAGATCGCCATGCCGGCCATGAGCACCGGCTTGCGGCCGTAGCGATCCGACAGCCTGCCGTAGACGAGCTGGCCAGCGGCAAAGCCCGCCATGTAGCTGATGATGACGATCTGGCGATTGTTGGCGTCCGCCACGCCCAGCGCATCGCCGATGGCTGGCAGCGCCGGCAGCATGATGTCGATCGACAGCGCCGTCAGTGCCATCATCATGGCGACGAGGCCGATGAACTCGGCGGTCGACATCGGCATGTCGGTCTTGGTGGGGGCGGCGGGGCGCGGCTCGCGCACGGGGGCGTTCATAAGTCCGTTATCTACTTGTTGGGCCGAAGGGCCGGAGCGGAGCGGGGTGGTCCCAGTAGGCGCCGCGTCCGGCCAAATCGTGGCGCCGCGCGCCGATCGGCCGTCCAGCGCCGAAGTGCCTCGGTCACGCCGGTTTTCCCGCGTCAACTGCTCTCGTCGCTTCGTTAACGACAGGCGGCTGGATATGCACGGCAAAGGCGAGGCGCAGGGAAGCAACACGTCGGCGGATATGCGGCGCCGACGGCAAATCGTCCGCGCACGCCCCGGGCCGCTGCGGTATAGCAAATCAGCGTTGCCAATCTTGAGGATTCGGAGCTTGCAGGCCGTGCAGAAACGCAATCTCAGCACCCATTGCCTTCCGCAATTCGCCGCCGGCACGTTTGCCGTTTTCGGCGTCGCCGTTCTCATTGCCGCCGGGCTCACCGCCAGCACGCAACCGGCCGCCGCCCAGCAGGGCTTCGGCAATTTCTTCAGTTATCAGGGCCCTTCCAAGAAACGCGTCGTGCGCAAGCGTCGCGCCCCGGCCGGCGAGACATCATCCGAGACGGCAGCAACGACACCGGCGGGCGACAAGAAGGCAGCTCCGGAAAAGGCTGCCTCCGAGAAGACCGGACCCAAGGGATCGGTCTACGCCATCATCTCGCTCCCCGATCAGCACATCACCGTCTACGACGCCACGGGCCGCATCGCGCGCTCGCGCGTGTCGACGGGACAGGCGGGACACCGCACGCCGTCGGGGGTGTTCAGCGTCATCGGCAAGAGCCGCTGGCACCGGTCGAACATCTATAGCGGCGCTCCAATGCCGTGGATGCAGCGCATCACCTGGTCGGGCATCGCCATGCACGCCGGCGTCGTGCCCGGGTACCCGGCTTCGCACGGCTGCATCCGTCTCCCAGCCGGCTTCGCGCCGCAGATGTTCGGCTTGACGAAGATGGGCGCTCGCGTCGTCATTGCCACGCGTGACATCGAGCCGGTCGAGTTCTCGCATCCCCTGCTGCCGCTGCCGAAGATGCAAACGCCGCCGGCGATGCCGGCCGGCAGTCAACAGGCGGCGGCTCCCGCGAGCGCGGTCGAGCTCGCCAGCACGGGCGACACGCCGTTGACGACGGCGGCGGTGCCCGAGGCGCCCGCGGCGACCGCCTCGGCTCCGGCACTCAACCCGATCGCCTATGCCGGGGCCTTGAAGGCGCGCGCTGCCGCCGACAAGCAGGTCGCCGACCAGGCCGCCAAGGAAGCGCTCGCCGCCGCCCAGGCTGCCGGCGCCGAAGCACGTCAGGCCGCCGACGACGTGCGCACGGCCGAGGCGGCCGTTGCCGCTGCCGAAGCACAAATTTCCGCCATCGACGCGCGCATGGCCGCGCCGGTGGCGCAGCCGGTTGCCGCAGCGCCGACGACGGCGGGCGCGACGACCGATGCAGCCGACAAAACCGCTGCGCAGTCCGAGCTCACACGCGCGCAGGCGGCGGTGGTCGAGGCGCGCGCGCGCGAGGCCATCAAGTCGCCCGCCTCATTCGCTGCCGTTGAAACGTGGAAGCGCGCCGTTGCCGCCAGCGAGGCAGCCGGCAAACTCGTCGACGAGGCCGCTCGGCGTCACGAGCAGGTCTCGGTGTTCATCAGCAAGAAGGAAGGCCGCATCTTCATCCGCCAGGACTGGAAGGAAGTGTGGGAGGCACCTGTTACCTTCCGCGACCCCGACCGTCCGCTCGGCACCCACATCTTCACGGCGACCGACGCGGCGCCGGACGGCTCGGCGATCCGCTGGACGGCGATATCGACGCCCCCCGAGAGCCACCCGGCCGAGGCCAAGCGCACCGGCTCCAAGGGCAAGCCGGAAGAGCCGACCACTCCGGCACCAGGGCCGGAAACGGCTGCCGGCGCTCTCGACCGCATCGAGCTGCCAGAAGGGGCACGCGAGCGCATCTCCGAGCTGCTGTGGACCGGTGGCTCGCTGATCGTCTCCGACAATCCACGCAGCGGAGAGATGAGCGAGTACTCCGACTTCATCGTTCTCACCCGCTAGCGGACCCGATCGCGGCGCATGGTCGGGTTGCTCCGGCCCGCTTTGTGGGGCGGTTACGGCTTGGTTAGTCGGCTCGCGAAATTTTTATGGGATCGGACTAACTCCCCGTTAGAGCTTGCGTGCCTACTCTGCCGCACTCATTAACAGCGCATGAGTTGGCTGTGCCGCAATTCAGCAAACTGAGCCGCGCAAGATTTGCGGCGGCAAATGACGCGCGTCGCGAGCCCGAGCGCCCGCAGCCGCCGGACGTCAGCATGCCGATGCTGGAAGCGCTCGTCTGCGAGGTGCATTCGGCGGCGTTGCTGACGGCAGCGATCACCAGCGCAATCAATGCCTTCCGCCGGCACGGTTCGGTGCGCAGCCCCGACGGTCTGCGGCCGTACATCCCCGGCGAGCCCGCCATCGTCTCGGTCTTGCGCAACGGGATGCTGGAGACGGACCTCAACGAGCACACGGTGCGTCTCGTCATCCAGTTCTTCGATGATCTCGCCCCGGCGCGCATCGCCCTCGACCGCTACTTTGCCGACGCCAACCATATCGGCGAAGATCGCGCCGCCACCTTGCACCTGCTCACGGTGTCCACCACCTGGCGGCACGCCTGCCAGGATGCGCTGCTCGCCGTGCGCCAGCTGCAGTCCGAGCTTTTGCGGCTGCCGGCGCAATACACGAGCAACTCGAAACTGCTCAACAACCTGCTGCAGGACGCCATCATGGGGGGCTCGCCCTGCCTTGATGCCGAGGGCCAGATCGCCCTGCCCGATCTGCCGCAACGACGTCAATCGGCGCGGCGCACCGTCTGCCAACCTTGCCAGCTCACCTACAATCGGGCGACCTCGCAGGCCTTCGTGCGCGACGTCTCCCCAGGTGGCTTCGGCCTCGAGCGCGTGCCGCAGCTCGTGCCCAAGACGCAAGTGGAGATCGAGATGCCGAGCGGACGCCGTTTTTCCGGCGTCGTCGCCTGGTGCAGCGGCTCTTCGGCCGGCATCCGCTTCGCCCGCCCGCTGCTGCCGAACGACCCGTTGCTTTCGGGCTGACGCGCCCCTGCCGAGCGCACCAAGCCCAGGATTTGCCGCGCGTTTCCGCCTATGGCACCTTCTGCCTCGAGCTCCCGGGCGCCAACAAGCAAAGACGCAAGCCCGCAGGAGCGGAGGAAACGACCGTGGCGTCCCATTCGACGCGCAGCAATTGCGGCATCCGCGTTGCGGCGAGCCCGCTCGCCTCGACGCGCGCAGCGGTGGCCGAGCTCAGCGCCGAGCTCGGTGGTGGCGCCGACCTGCAGCAAATCGTTCTATTCTTCGGCATCGATCACGACGCGGCGACGCTCGTGCAAGCGCTGAGCGAATCCTTCCCCGGCGTGCCTGTCTCGGGGTGCTCGACGGCAGGCGAGATCGGCCCGTCCGGCATGATGCAGGGTGCCCTCGTCGCCATCGGCTTCCCGCGCGACGGCTTCCGCGTGCACAGCGAGCTCATCACCGACATCGACCGGTCCGGTGTCGAGCACGCAACCGACGCCGTGCGGCGCCTGAAGGCACGCGTGTCGCCCAAAGCGGAGCGCCTGCCCCCGAGCGACATGTTCGCGCTGCTGCTCGTCGACGGCCTGTCCAACGCCGAAGAGAATATCGTCGCCGCCATCCACTGGGAGATCGACGACGTCGAGCTGATAGGCGGTTCGGCGGGTGACGGCGCATGCTTCAAGCGCACGGTCATGATCCACAACGGCACCATCGCGCACCGCGCCGCTGTCTTGATGATGATCGAAAGCGACTATCCGTTCCGCGTCTTCAAGACGCAAAACTTCGAGCCGACCGGCATCAAGCTCGTGGTCACCGCCGCCGACACGGAAAACCGCATCGTCTATGAACTCAACGCCGAGCCGGCGGCGCGCGAGTACGCGGCTGCCATCGGTCTCCTTCCCGACGATCTCGGCCCGTTCAGCTTTGCCTCCTACCCGCTCGTGGTGAAGGTCGGCGGCGATTACTACTGCCGCTCGATCCGCAACATGAACCCCGACGGCAGCCTGTCGTTCTTTTGCGCCATCGACGAAGGTCTAGTTTTCACCGTTGCGCGTCCGCGCGACATTCTCAGTTCCACCGAGCATACGTTGCAGGGGATCGACACGGCGCTCGGCGGCATCGATCTCGTCGTCGGCTTCGACTGCATCCTGCGACGGCTCGACGCCGAGACGCGGCAGATCCGCCATCAGCTGTCCGAGCTGTACAGGAAGTATTCGGTGGCCGGATTCCACACCTACGGCGAGCAGTACAACGCCATGCACCTCAATCAGACGCTCACCGGCATCGCCTTCGGGCAGCGGACGACGGAGGTGTAGCGCGTGAACTCGCTGTTCGACCTGCACCCGCTCGGCGACAAACCCGAGGAACTCGAGCGTCGCATCCGCAAGCTGCAGAAGATCAATGCGGCGCTGATGCAGCGTGTCGAGCGATCGATGGACGCACAGGCGAACGCCTATTCCCTGTTCCAGACCGCCATCACCCTAGAGGGGCAGGTGCGCCTGCGCACCGAGGAGGTGACCAACGCGCTCGCGCGGCTGGAGCGCACCAACGACGAGCTTTCCACTGCGCGCGATGCATCCGAGCGCGCCAATCGCTTCAAGACCCGCTTCTTCACCGCCGTCGGCCACGATCTGCTGCAGCCCTTGCATGCCGCGCGCCTGTCGGCCAGCGCGTTGGTCGAGCCGAACGGCAGCGAGCACCAGCGCCGTATTGCCGAGCGCATCGAGCATGCCTTGACGACGATCGAGGAACTGCTCAAATCCATCCTCGACATCTCCAAGCTCGAGGCCGGAGCGGTCACGCCGGCGATGCGGCCCGTGGCGCTCGATGACCACTTCGCCTCCATCGTGCTCGACATCGAACCGCAGGCGCGCGCCAAGGGCCTTTCGCTCACCTGGCGCCATACCGGTCTCTCAGTTGTCTCCGACCCGCTGATGCTTCGTCGCATCTTGCAGAACCTGTTGGTCAACGCGGTGCAGTACACCGAGAAGGGCGGCATCCGCTTGCTGGCGCGCCGGCGCGGGGAGAACGTGCGCATCGAAGTGTGGGACACCGGCCCCGGCATCGGCGAAGCCGACCGCGAAATGATCTTCGAAGAGTTCCAGCGCGGATCGGCGACCGACCGCCCGGCCATCGGCGGCTTCGGCCTCGGGCTGTCGATCGTGCAGCGCATGGCCGAGGCTCTGGGGCACCCGCTCGATCTATGCTCCCGGCTCGGCCACGGAACCCGCTTTTCGCTCACCGCACCTCGGGCGGACAGCGGCGGAAGCGGCACCAACCGCAACGGCGCCCACGGCACTCAATTTCAACGTCTCGGCGCTCACGATGGCTTCGGTCGCCGTCATCGACAACGACGCGGCCGTCCTCGATGCGATGCAGGGGCTGCTCGAACGCTGGGACTGCGAGGTTCGCTGCGCGCGCAATCTCGCCGGCCTCGTCGCGCGCAGCGGCGCCGACAGCTACCGCCCCGATCTCATCCTCGCCGACTACCACCTCGATTACGGGAGCAACGGTCTTGATGCCGTACATGCGCTGCGCGTCGCCTTTGGCGTGGCGATACCGGCCGTCATCATCACCGCCGATCGCACCCCGGCGATCGCCGAAGCGGCACGGGAAATGGGTTGCGAGATACTTCTGAAACCGGTGAAGCCGGCGGAGCTGCGGGCGCTGATGCTGCACCTCCTCGCCCGTGCGGCACAGGCAGTCGCCGGCTAGTCGCCGCGCTGGTCGCCGAGAATCGAATCGAAGTCGATCTTGGACGCCTCGATCACCGCTTGCGTGCGCGAGGCGACCTTCAGCTTGCGCAAGATCTCCGACACATGCGCCTTCACTGTCGTCTCGCCGACGCCGAGGTCGAAAGCAATCTGCTTGTTGAGCAATCCTTGGCGCAGCATGTGCAGCACGCGCACCTGCTGCGGCGTCAGCGTGGCGATGCGCGAGGCGAGGTCGGAAGCGCCCGAGCCAGACGGCGCCGGCGGCTGATAGCCCTTCGGCAGCACCACCGAGCCGGACATGACGTCCTCCAGGGCGCGACCGAGATCGGCGCCACGCGACGACTTGGAGATGAAGCCGGCGGCGCCGCATTGCATCACCTCGTGGATGATGCGCGGGTCTTCGAGCGCGGAGACGACGACGACGGGCAGCTTCGGATAGCGGGTACGCAGCTCGATGACGCCTTCGAGACCGCGCGTTCCGGGCATCGACAGGTCGAGCAGAACGAGGTCGAACGGACCGTGCTTGTCGAGGATGGCCCGGGCGGCGTCGATGGAGGCCGCCTTCGAGACTGAGGCGTCGGGGAACGTGCCCTGGACCACCAGCTCCAAGGCCTCGATAAAAAGCGGATGGTCGTCAACGATCAGGATGCCGGTCGGCAAACGCATCTCCTCGGAGGGATGTTTGGTCGGCCTGCGCGGGTATTCACCACGCCGGCACATGATAAGCGATGCGTTCGCCCGAAACTGGCTAAAAATTGCTGTCGGCGCGACCGGGTACGTCGCCGATCTCCACCTCGAGTTGCAGCTTCACATCCGCGGTGGCGACCTCGAAACTCTCCCTCACGTATGATCCTTGACCCGGTCCGGCTTCCGCGCAATCTGCGCCCAGCCGACCGGCGAGCAACGAAGGACGAAACCGCGCCGATGGCCGGAGCAATCACCAATAGTCTGCGGCTGGCCAAGGCGGGGGTCGTGCTGGCGCAGCACGGCGTACGCTTCGTGCCGCCCGGTACGCCGGTGCCGTTGCCGCTACGGCTCGCCCGCATTGCTACGGCTCCCATCCGCCTACTGGGCGCGCCTTTCCGCGCCGGCGAGCCGCGCGAGGCGCGTCTCTCCAGCGCGCTCACCAGCCTCGGCCCCAGCTACATCAAGCTCGGCCAATTCCTGGCGACCCGCCCCGACGTGATCGGCCCCGACCTCGCCGGCGAGCTGGCGCTATTGCAGGACAACCTGCCGCCGTTCTCCATGGCCGAGGCGCGCCACGCCGTCGAGGAGTCGCTCGGCGGCAAGCTCGAGGACCATTTCGCCGAGTTCGGCCCCGCCGTCGCCGCCGCCTCCATCGCCCAGGTGCACAAGGCGGCCGTCGTCGATGCCGACGGCCAGCGGCGCGAGGTCGCCGTGAAGATCCTGCGCCCCGACATCGAGCGACAGTTCCGCCGCGACCTCGACAGCTTCTACTTCGCCGCCCGCCTCATCGAGCGCCTGCATGAGCCGACGCGCCGCCTAAAGCCGGTCGCCGTGGTCGACACGCTGAGGGCTTCGACCGAGCTCGAGATGGACTTGCGCCTCGAGGCCGCAGCCATCTCGGAGATGGCGGAGAACACCGCCGGCGACGATGAATTCCGCGTTCCGCAGGTCGACTGGAAGCGCACCGCCCGCCGCGTTTTGACGGTGGAATGGATCGACGGCATCCGTCTTTCTGACCACGACCGGATCGCCGCCGCCGACCTCGATCGCAAGGCGCTCGGCCTGACCGTGATGCGCTCTTTCCTGAAGCACGCCATGCGCGACGGCTTCTTCCATGCCGACATGCATCAGGGCAACCTGTTCGTCGATCACGCCGGGCGGCTCGTTGCCGTCGACTTCGGCATCATGGGGCGCCTCGGCACGAAGGAGCAGCGCTTCCTCGCCGAGATCCTCTTTGGCCTCATCACGCGCGACTACAAGCGCGCGGCGCAGGTGCATTTCTGGGCCGGCTACGTGCCGCCGCATCATCCCGTCGAGGTCTTCGCGCAGGCACTGCGTGCCATCGGCGAGCCGATCCACGGCCGCACGGCCGAGGAGATCTCCATGGCCGACCTGCTCGGCCAGCTGTTCGCCTATACCGACGTCTTCGACATGCAGACGCGGCCCGAGCTCATCCTGCTGCAAAAGACCATGGTCGTCGTCGAAGGCGTTGCGCGCGGCCTCGACCCGAGCCTCAATATGTGGGTGGCGGCCGAACCGGTCGCGCGCAAATGGATCGAGGACAACCTCGGCCCGATCGGCCGCCTGCGCGAGGCGGGCGAGGGCGCCTCCGCCATCGGCAAGATCATCGCCGACCTGCCGGCGCTCCTCACCCAGGGCCAGCAGACGGCGATTGCATTGCACGACATGGCCCGCAACGGCCTGCGCCTCGACGATGAAACCATGCGCAAACTGGCGCTGGAAGAGGCCCGCCGCACCCGCTGGGGCCGCGTCGCCCTGTGGATCGGCGCCATCAGCCTCGCCGTGCTTGCCTTCACCCAGCTAAGCCTCTAGGCGTGAAGCGGTATCCGCTCGAAGCCGCGCGCCGCCAGGTCCGATGACGTTCAAAGTCGACCCGAAAAAATTCTCGACGTTCCTGACGAGCTGCGGCCGCTTTGACCTGCTCGGCGACACCGTCTCCTCGTTCCGGCGCTATTTCGATGTGGACCGCATCCTCATCTCGGAGGATTCGGAGAACACTCAAGCCGCGGCGCAGTTCATGCGCGATTTCCCCGTAGCCGATGTGCGCGTCAACCTGCCGAAGCTCGGCCAGATGCGCTCCATCGATGCGCACTACGCGTCGCTGCCCACGCCTTACGTCATCCACCTGGAGGACGACTGGGGCTTCACGCGCAGCCTCGACCTCGATCGCGTCACCGACTTCCTCGAGGCGCGGCCCGATATCGCCGTCGTGTGCATTGCCCACCGCATCTACGACCCGCGCTTCCAGAAGGGGGCGCGGCCCGAGCGGCATGGCGGCATCGACTACCTCGTCTGGGAGACGGACGCGCACCCCAAGTGGTTCTCCTATTCGTTCAACCCCTCCGTGGTGCGCATGTCGCTGTGGCGCGAGGTGGGGCCGTTCGCCAAGTTCGTCACCGAGGAAAACCTCAGCCTGTTCCTCAAGCAGCGCGGCATGCGCATCGCCATGGTGGTGCCCGGCATTGCCGACCACATCGGCGATGATCGACACGCGCACGATCCCTTCCAGCCCAAGCGCGCCAAGACGTTTTTCGAACGCATGAAGCGCTCGATCGCCAAGCGGCTGCCGTTGGGGACCGGAGGGCGCCCAAGCTGATGGGGCGAGCTGAATGGCTCTGAGCTGCTGCATCATTGCCCACAACGAGGGTGACCGCATCGAGCGCTGCATCCGCGCGGCGCAACCTATTGTCGATGAGGTCGTCGTGGTCGATTCCGGATCGACCGACGACACGGTGGCCAAGGCGAAGGCGCTCGGCGCCAAGGTCTTCTACAATGCGTGGGACGGCTACGGCCCGCAGAAGCGCTTCGCCGAGGATTGCGCCAGCCACGACTGGATCCTCAACCTCGATGCCGACGAGGTGGTGACGCCGGAGCTGGCGCGCGAGATCGCCGCGCTAATGCGTTCGCCGGCCGGCCTGCTGCCCGCCTACCGCTTCCGTCAGGTCACCGTCTATCCCGGCCACGACAAGCCGCGGCTGTGGGCCGACTTCCACAACTACGTGCGCCTGTACGATCGCCGGCACGTGCGCTTCCGCCAGAGTCGCGTGCACGACACGGTCGACACCAAGGACTTCCCCGTCGGGCAGCTCAAGGGGGCCGCGCTGCATTACTCCTGGCGTTCGCTCAATCACGTGCGCGCCAAGCTCGAGAGCTATACAGACCTGCAGGCCAAGGAGCTGAAAAAGCCGCGCTGGTACGTGCTGGCGCGCCTGCCGGTCGAATATCCGATCCTGTTCTTCCGCTACTACGTCCTGCGGCGTAACTGCACCGGCGGGGTCACCGGCCTGCGCATCGCGCACGAGATCGCACGCGCACGCTGGCGGCGGCTGTTGAAGATCTCCCGCGCGCAACGGGAGGCGGGCGACTGATGGGCGCGCCTCACCACTCGGTCGCGAACGAGCTCGCCTACCGTGCGCGCGCCGTTTGGGTGGGGGCCAAGCAGGCGCTCGGCCTGTCGCGGCGGGGTGACGCCACCTTCTACGTCGACCGCTTCGATCGCGCGCTGCGCGCAGGCCGCATCGGCGGCAACTTCGCCATCCTGGCAACGGGCAAGGGCGACGGCGCCGGGTCGCAGGCACAGGCCGCCATGTCGGCACTGTGCTTTGCCAAGGCGCATGGCCTGCCTTACGTCCACCGTCCGTTCACGACCATCGCGCACGCGGAAACGGATATGGCAACGTGGGTACGCACGTGGGAGGACTATTTCAATCTCGGCGCCTTCGAGCGGCAGCTTTCGGCGGAGACGGCGCCGATCGTACCCCTCGATCGCTTGCCGCTTACCGCGCCGGACGACCCGGTGATCGTCGCGGCCGAGCACTACCTGCGCTACTGCAACAGGGACGAACAAGCCTGGGAACGGGTGCTGCCGCTGCTGCGCGCCAAGTTCTGGGAGAACAAGCAGCGGCAGAGGACGCCGGGCGAGATCCGCCTCGCCATCCATATGCGGCGCGGCGACGTTTCGGCGGCCGACAAGAAGGTCGCCAAGAATTTCACGCCCAACGCGACGTTCGTGAACACGCTGACGCGCCTCAAGGCGGTATTGGGCGACAGGGCGCCGGCGCTGCGCGTCGAGGTCTTCTCGCAGGGCGACCCGGCGATGTTCGCCGACCTTGCCGCGCTCGGCGCCAGGCTGCGGCTCGACGAGCCCGCGCTCGACACGCATCGCGCCTTGGTCGAAGCCGACATTCTGGTGATGTCGAAGGGCGCCTACAGCTACACGGCCGCCGTGCTGCACGAGGGGCTCACCCTGTACGATCCGCAGAAATACCGCCCGCTGCAGGGGTGGGTCGTGCGCGCGCCCGACGGGTCCTTCGACGAGGCGCTGGTCGCCCGCCGCCTGGCGCCTTTGCTGGGCCGCAGCTGAGCGACGAGCGGGCTGCTTCGAGTCTCCTGGACTAGACGTCGAGAATGGAGGGGGAATTAGATTTGGAGAGATCTCTGTGAACGAGCTGCCGGAAGCCTTGAAATACGCAGTCCAAAAGAGCAGTACCTTTTGAAGGGTTGGGACTGGCAGTAGATTGCGGGCAGGAGAGCTGTCTCGACCCACCCAAAGACTCTACCTCGACCCCGTCCAGCGCGGCGATAAGTCCGAACTTCTTCAGGCGGCTCAACAAAACATTCGGTCGAATGGACAACATGGTATGAGTTGACATGTGATCTGAATTTTCGATCAGATCCGAGAATATATAAAGCTCCGTATTGCGGCCGGGCCTGAATCTCCTCGCGGGATGCATTTACCAGGGTATGAATAATGTCAGAGCGTGGCTGTTCTATGAAATTCGCAAGCCTCGATCGAAGGGCATGGGTTATCTCGGCTTTCATCTTCTGATCGTCGGCCTGGATCATCCCCTCGGCGCAATACAAGAGGCTCCCCCAAATTGAAGTCTCGGCACAGCCTGGTCGGCACCGGTCAAATACGTGATCACTGTGAATGTGAGACCCGGTTATAGTCCTAATCGCGAGCCGATCTCCCCCTTGCATTTCTCCGACGATTTCGCCCACGCCCCTGACAAGCTGGTCTTTGTCTTGATCGTCGTAGGGTGTAGTTGTGTCGATCGCCAACACAATGTTTCGGCCGTCAGGCTGGCAATATTTTCCAGTTTTCCCGGCGAGGCCCTCCAGCGCAGTTCCGCCGAGCGCAACGAGAGCCAGCAAGAGCAATGAGTGTCCTCTGCCCCACAAGATGCAGCCCATCAAGATCTCTCCAACCGCTCTGATGAAGTCATCAACTCATCGCCGGTGTGGCGATGGTGGGAGACCCTGCGCCGAAGATTGAACCGGACTGTTCGCTGGCACGGACCAGCATTCGATCAAGCCTTGGCAATGAGAACCGATCCTCGTCATCCAAAGGAATTCGGCGCGCGGTCTTTTGGGCTACGATGGCAGCATTGGCAGCGCTGTATCTGATGTTTATGGCATTAAGCTTCTTACGTGCCTGCTCGCAAATCGACGAGACTGCTTTGCTGTATTTAGCTTCGTAGCGCTCCATCGAAACTTGACAAGCCTTGTGACGCTCGAATGCTTTATCGAAATGCTTGTCAGGATCGTGAGAGAGAAAGCCAAGGAGAAACGCGACCATAATGCTAGCGATGTTGATGGTCATTAGCACCAGTGCTGATGTATCAGCGAGCGCGTGAGAAAGCGCACCCCAGAACCCGATAGACACTACCTTTTCTTTTACGGCACTGAAGACACCACCGAGCCCAGGATCGAGCCTCGCCGCTGCAAATTCTCCGCGTCCAATCGTCAGTACGCTCACCACACCGAGCAGCACGATGAGCACGCCAATCGACAAAGCTATGTTCGACCAGTGGTGTTTGGTCCGATACTCGCTCCAAACCTGCCGTGCCGATTTACCCGCGGCATGCGCGGCCACCAGAACGAAGACCGCCACAGCAAAGGACACAAGGTAAGACGTGGCGTTGCTACTCTGCAGGCTGACGTCGAACAGGAACTTGTTCACCGGGGTTTCGATAACCGCCAGCATCAGCGCCAACACCCAAAAGGCAACCGAAGAGATCTCAATTCGATTCACAGGGCGACCAAGCTGGCCCGCAATCGCCTCATCCTCGGTGCGCGCCCTAGACTTGTTGTCGCGGTGCATCTTCCACCGCTCAGACGTGGGGCCATCGCTCCGTTCGAGGCGGTTGAACTCATCGTCTCGATCAGCCAACACGCGCTCATAGTCTTGCCTATGACGGCTGCGCTCGCCAATAAGCCGATCAAGTTCATCCAGTGCGTATTGCATCCGCCGCATCCATCCGAATCAAGGCGATCCGGTTGCAGTCTTATAGGAAAGCCACCTCAGGGCGATGGACCCTCGGTATCTGTCCACAACACAAAAACCGCCCGGGCGCGAGCCCGAGCGGTTTTTTGCTGAACATTGAAAGAGGGGATGAATGACTTCTGAATGACTTCGGAAACCGAAGGCACCTCACTTTTTTGCAGACCTGGCGACGACCTACTCTCCCACGTCTTAAGACGCAGTACCATTGGCGCTGGAGCGTTTCACGGCCGAGTTCGGGATGGGATCGGGTGCAGCCACTCCGCCATAGCCACCAGGTCGGCGAAAAAGTGAGATGACTTCTGGTTTTGGTCTTTCTGTATTCTTACGCCCATCGAGGCGACGCACGCAGCGCATCGGACGCCTGGAGCAGAGCTCCTAGATCCGAGCGCAAACGCCGCCCTGCCAGAGCAGCCAGCGCGAGTTACCGCGCTCTTGCCGCATGAGGCATTACGATGAGCATTGCTTAATGAGAGCGATCAAGCCGATCGAGTTATTAGTACCGGTAAGCTGCATGCGTTGCCGCACTTCCACACCCGGCCTATCAACGTGGTGGTCTTCCACAACTCTCGAGGGAGAACTAGTTTTGAGGTGGGTTTCCCGCTTAGATGCCTTCAGCGGTTATCCCGTCCGTACTTAGCTACCCTGCTGTGCCACTGGCGTGACAACAGGTCCACCAGAGGTACGTCCACCCCGGTCCTCTCGTACTAGGGGCAGCTCCTCTCAATTCTCCGACACCTACGGCAGATAGGGACCGAACTGTCTCGCGACGTTCTGAACCCAGCTCACGTACCTCTTTAAATGGCGAACAGCCATACCCTTGGGACCTGCTCCAGCCCCAGGATGAGATGAGCCGACATCGAGGTGCCAAACAATTCCGTCGATATGGACTCTTGGGAATCATCAGCCTGTTATCCCCGGCGTACCTTTTATCCGTTGAGCGATGGCCCTTCCACACAGAACCACCGGATCACTATGGCCAACTTTCGTTTCTGCTCGACTTGTCAGTCTCGCAGTCAGGCGGGCTTATGCCATTGCACTCGACGGTTGATTTCCGACCAACCTGAGCCCACCTTCGCACGCCTCCGTTACCATTTAGGAGGCGACCGCCCCAGTCAAACTGCCCACCATGCGCTGTCCCGGAGCCGGATGACGGCTCGCGGTTAGACAACCATGTTCATAAGGGTGGTATTTCACATTGCGGCTCCACCAGAGCTGGCGCCCCGGATTCATAGCCTACCACCTATCCTACACATGCAAACACGATTGCCAGTGCAAAGTTACAGTAAAGGTGCACGGGGTCTTTCCGTCTAACCGCAGGAACCCCGCATCTTCACGGGGAATTCAATTTCACTGAGGATGTGCTGGAGACAGTGGGGAAGTCGTTACGCCATTCGTGCAGGTCGGAACTTACCCGACAAGGAATTTCGCTACCTTAGGACCGTTATAGTTACGGCCGCCGTTTACTGGGGCTTCGATTCAAAGCTTGCACTTCTCCTCTTAACCTTCCAGCACCGGGCAGGCGTCAGGCCATATACGTCGTCGTTGGACTTAGCATAGCCCTGTGTTTTTGCTAAACAGTCGCCACCCCCTGGTCTGTGCCCCACCCGCCTGGTTGCCCAAACGGATGGCCTGCTTATCCCGAAGTTACGCAGGTAATTTGCCGAGTTCCTTCAGCACACTTCGCTCAAGCGCCTTGGTATTCTCTACCTGTCCACCTGTGTCGGTTTAGGGTACGGTCTATGTGGGGGCTATTTCCAGGAACACCTTCGCTGCTCGGGCAATCCGATAAGCCCAAACAACTTACAGCATCCGTCACTCACCCACTGGCCCACGAATATTAACGTGGTTCCCATCGACTACGGCTTTCGCCCTCGCCTTAGGGGCCGGCTAACCCTGCGCAGATTAGCTTTACGCAGGAACCCTTGGACATTCGGCGGGAGTGTTTCTCACACTCCTGTCGTTACTCATGTCTGCATTCGCACTTCCGATACCTCCAGGCGCCCTCACGGGTCGCCCTTCGCAGGCTTACGGAACGCTCCGCTACCACGCATCAATCCCGAAAGACTGATGCATCCTAAGCTTCGGTGCACGGCTTTAGCCCCGATACATTTTCGGCGCAGAAACCCTTAATTAGACCAGTGAGCTGTTACGCTTTCTTTAAAGGATGGCTGCTTCTAAGCCAACC
>CAWEWG010000016.1:0-136544 GCA_963812795.1 uncultured Alphaproteobacteria bacterium
CTTGCTCACCATGACCCCCTCACGGGGCTTCCCAATCGCGCCAGCTTCCACAAGAAGCTCGACCACGAGGTCGCCGCGGCGTTGGATTCTGGACAGCGGCTCGCCGTACTCTTTCTCGACCTCGACCGGTTCAAGGAAGTCAACGACCTCTTCGGGCACGCCGTCGGCGACCACACGCTGCAAGCGGCTGCAGCGCGCGTCGGGGGCACCTTGGACGGCAATCAGGTATTGGCGCGACTAAGCGGCGATGAGTTTGCCATTATCCTGCCTGGACTTTCCAATCCAGCCGCCGCCGGCCGCGTCGCCGAGACGATACTGGAAGCCTTGCAAGCGCCGATTGAGAGCATCGATGCCGATCATCCGATCGGCGGGAGCATTGGCATCGCCGTCTGTCCCGATGATGCGCGGGACCGCCATACGCTGCTCTCACACGCCGACACCGCCCTCTACCGTGCCAAGAACGAAGGCCGAGGCACGTATCGGTACTTCGAGGCATCCATGGGGGCCGCCGTGCGCGAACGCCGACTTCTCGAGCACGATCTGCGCAACGCGATCTCCCGGGGCGAGCTCAGGCTCGTCTACCAGCCGCAGAAATGCATCGACACCGGCCGCGTCGTAGGGTTTGAGGCCCTGCTGCGATGGACGCACCCAACGCGCGGCGAGATTCCTCCAGCGGAATTCATCCCGCTTGCCGAAGATACCGGCAGCATTCTTCAGATTGGCGAGTGGGTGTTGCGTACAGCCTGTCGCGAGGCGGCTCGATGGAGCGAGCCATTGACCATCGCGGTGAACGTTTCGGCCGTGCAAATCCACAGTCCCAACTTTGCCACCGCTGTCCACGAGATTCTGTTCGAGACGGAGCTTCCCCCCGGACGGCTGGAGCTGGAAATCACCGAAACGGCGCTTGTCCGCGATTTGAACCGCGCTCTGGCAACGCTCCGCCGCATCAAGATACTGGGTGTCCGCATCGCCATGGACGACTTTGGCACCGGCTACTCTTCGCTCTCGAACCTCCGCGCCTTCCCGTTCGACAAGATCAAGATCGACGGCTCGTTCATCAAATCGGTCAACGTCAACGACCAGGGAGCCGCGATCGTGCGCTCGGTGCTGGGGCTCGGCCGCGCCCTGAAGCTCGTCGTGCTCGCGGAAGGTGTGGAGACCACCGCAGAGTTCGACTTTCTCAAGACCGAGAATTGCAACGAGGTGCAGGGCTTCCTGCTCGGCCGTCCGGCCGATATCGAGATTTACCGGCGGCTGACCAATGGAGGCGACGCCCTCGCCGAACAATCGACGGTGGTCCCCCTCCCCAACAAAACAGTCTCGGCGTAACGCCTCGTAACCGCAAATTGGGGCACACGCACACCAGCAACGCGCCGCGTCTCGCCCCGTCCTTCAGAACGCCGGCCCGAAGCTGTTCGAGCGCGGGAAGCCCTTCGGCACGATGCGTCCCGCTTGCGCGCGCACGCCGACCCAGTCGCGCAGCTCCGACCATGACAGCGTGAACGTGCGCCCGGCCGAGTCGAGCCACGTCAAACCGTCGGCCTTCTTGAACACGCGCACGTCGGCCAGGTTGCCGTCGGCGAAGCGCTGCAGGATGACGCCCTTGCCGCGCGTCATCTCGTTGACCTCGTCGAGCTTGAAGATGAGCAGCTTGCGGTTCTCGCCGACGCTGGCCACGTGGTCGCCGTCGACCGGCACGGCGAGCTTGGCTTCCTCCGGCTCGGTCACGTTGAGCACCTGCTTGCCCTTGCGCGTCGACGCCACCACCTCGTCCTCCGGCACAATGAAGCCGTAGCCGCCGGTCGAGGCGATGAGCAGCTTGCGTCCGGGCTGATAGGTGAAGGCGTCGGCGACGTCGTGGTTCTCTTCCAGGTCGATCATCAGCCGCACCGGCTCGCCCTGCCCGCGCCCGCCGGGCAGCAGCGAAGCCTCGAGCGTGAAGATCTTGCCGTTGGTGGCGAGCAGCAAGCAGCTTGTCGGTGGTCGAAGCCTTGATGGCGCGCTTCAGCTTGTCGCCCTGCTTGAACTCGAGCTTGCCGAAATCGTCGACGTGGCCCTTGAGGGCGCGCACCCAGCCCTTGTCGGAGAGCACGATGGTGATCGGCTCCTTCTCGATCAACGCTGCATCGAGATCGACGTCGATCGCCGGCGCCTCGGCGAAGGAGGTGCGCCGCGCCCCGAGCTTGGTCGACTTCGAATAGCGCTCGCGCGTCGCCTTCACTTCCTCGGCGATGCGCTCCCACTGCAGGTCGTCCGACTTCAAGAGCTGCTGCAACGCACGGCGCTCCTTCGACAGCTTGTCGTGCTCGGCCTTGATCTCGAACTCTTCGAGCTTCGACAGCGAGCGCAGGCGCAGATTGAAGATCGCCTCGGCCTGCACCTCGGTCAGCTTGAAGCGGGCGATCAGCTTGGCCTTGGGGTCGTCCTCGAAGCGGACGATGCGGATCACCTCGTCGATGTTGAGGTAGGCGATCAGATAGCCGTCGAGCACCTCCAGGCGATGCTCGATCTTGCGCAGGCGGAACTGCGAGCGCTTCACCAGCACGTCGATGCGGTGCTCCAGCCACTGGCGCAGCACGTCGCGCAACGACAGCACGTTAGGGATCTGGCCACCCGACAGCACGTTCATGTTGAGGCCGAAGCGGACCTCCAGCTCGGTGAGGCGGAACAGGCTCTCCATCAGCAGCACCGGATCGACGGTGCGGCTCTTGGGCTCCAGCACGAGGCGGATTTCCTCGGCGCTTTCATCGCGCACGTCGCCGAGCAGCGGCAGCTTCTTTTCGGTCAGCAGCTCGGCGATGCGCTCGACGAGCTTGGCCTTCTGCACCTGGTAGGGGATCTCGGTGACGACGATCTGATAGGTGCCGCGGCCGGTGTCCTCCTTCGTCCACTTGGCGCGCAGGCGGAAGCCGCCGCGTCCCGTCTTGTAGGCTTCGAGGATCTGCTCCTTCGGCTCTACCAGCACGCCGCCGCCGGGGAAGTCCGGGCCGGGGACCATCTCCACCAGCTTCTCGATGGTCGCGTTCGGGTGCTTGATCAGATGCAGCAGCGCCGCGCACAGCTCATCGGCGTTGTGCGGGGGAATGTTGGTCGCCATGCCGACGGCGATGCCGGACGAGCCGTTGGCGAGCAGGTTGGGGAACGCCGCCGGCAGCACCGCCGGCTCCATCTTGCGCCCGTCGTAGTTGGGGCGGAAGTCGACCGTCTCTTCTTCGAGGCCCTCGAGCAGATCGGCGGCGGTCGCCGTGATGCGCGCTTCCGTGTAGCGCTCGGCGGCCGGGTTATCGCCGTCGACGTTGCCGAAGTTGCCCTGCCCGTCGATCAGCGGGTAGCGCACGTTGAAATCTTGCGCCAGACGCGCCAGCGCGTCGTAGATCGCCTGGTTGCCGTGTGGGTGATAGTCGCCCATCGTGTCGCCGACGATCTTGGCGCACTTCAGGAAGCCGCCGTCCGGCGTCAGCCGCAGCTGGTGCATGGCGTAGAGGATACGCCGGTGCACGGGCTTCAAGCCGTCGCGCACGTCGGGCAGCGCGCGGTGCATGATCGTCGACAGCGCATACGCCAGGTAGCGCTCTTCCAGCGCGTCCTTGAGATTGATCGGCTCGATGCCGCCGGGCCCAGGTAGAATCGGTTTTTCGGTCATGCCAACGGGCTAGCGCGGGTGGCCGCCCCCGGCAAGACCCAGGTTGTTGATGCAGCGCGAAGCCAGCAAACACGGGCGATGCGACATGCGGCTTGCATTCTCGCCGCTGAGCGCGCATTTTCCCGCATCGATTTTTGGCCGGATGACGAGCCGCGGCGTATGAGGCACAGCCCATCGCCCGATACTTTGAAACCTACCATCAACCGAAAACACACGGCCGGTCCCGTCACGGAGACGTGCGGCCTGGTCTCGTTAGCATTGTATAGCCTCTTAGGATCGCATCTCATGACCAACGGCACCGTGAAATTCTACAACGCCCAGAAGGGCTACGGCTTCATCGCTCCGGACGGCGGCGACAAGGACGTCTTCGTGCACGCCAGCGCTCTCGAGCGCGCCGGCATCCACAGCCTCAACGAAGGCCAGAAGGTTTCCTTCGAAGCCGGCGAGGACCGCAAGAGCGGCAAGATTTCGGTGCAGAGCATCGAGCTGCGCTAAGCAGCCTTGAGACCCGGCCGGCGCGCCCAACAAGCCGCCGGCCGTTTTCGTTGCGCATGAGCAGTGTCTTTCCCACCTACACGCGCCCCGAGCTCATCGCCGACGGCTGCGTGCACGCCATCGGCGTCATCGCCGGCCTTATCGCCGGCGCGATCCTCATCGCCATCGCCCTGACGCAGCTATCGCCCGGCGCCGCCGCGGCGGTCGTCATCTACGCGCTCGGCATGCTCGCCGTGTTCTGCTTCTCCGCCGCCTACAATCTCAACCGCGGCCCGCGCCGCTGGCTGCTGCAGCGCTTCGACCACGCCGCCATCTACGTCAAGATCGCCGCCACCTACACGCCCTTCGCCGCCTTGAAGATGGGCGGCCTCGCCGGCTTCTCCCTGCTGGGCGCCGTCTGGGCCATCGCCGTGCTCGGCGCCGCCGCCAAGCTCTATATGCCGGCGCAGTTCGTGCGTACCTCGTACGTGCTGTACCTGGCGCAGGGGTGGGCGTGCGTGTTCGCGCTGCCGCCGATGATCGAGGCGCTGTCGGCCACGGCGCTGGCGCTGCTGCTGATCGGCGGCGTGCTCTACACGGTGGGCGTCGTCTTCCACCTGTGGGAGCGCCTGCCCTACCACAACGCCATCTGGCACGGCTTCGTGCTGGTCGCCTCGGCCTGCCACTTCGCCGCCGTGCTCGACGCTGTCGTGTTGAGCAGCTAGCCTCAACGCACTCACACGGGATCAACGCGCATGCGCCTCGCCGCCGCCCTCTTCGCCGCCACGCTGCTCGCCGCCCTCGCCGCCACGACGGCCAGCGCCGCCCTGAAGCCCGGCGTCACGGCGCCCGGCTTCACTGCCCGCGCCTCGCTCGGCGGCAAGGAGTTCAACTACGCGCTCGCCGACGAATTGAAAAAGGGGCCGGTGGTGCTCTACTTCTACCCCGCCGCCTTCACGCCCGGCTGCACGCAGGAAGCGCACGAGTTCGCCGAGGCGGTGGAGAAGTTCGCCGCCCTCGGCGCCAGCGTCATCGGCGTCAGCGCCGACGACATCGACGTGCTCTCGAAGTTCTCGGTCAGCGAGTGCCGCAGCAAGTTCCCCGTCGCCGCCGACGCGGAGAAGGACATCATGGCGGCCTACGACGCGGTGCTGCCCGGCAAGCCGGAATACGCCAACCGCACGAGCTACGTCATCGCGCCCAACGGCGAGATCATCTACGCCTACACGGCGCTCGATCCTTCCGGCCACGTCGGCAACACGCTCGCCGCGGTGGAGAAGTGGAAGGCGGCGCAGAAGTAGGTCTCGGCGGAGCCGAGCGACTTAACTCCGCTTTGCTCGCTCGCCTCCGGCAAGACGTTCGCTCGGCTCCGCCAAGACACTTTAGCTTGCTCGGCTCCGCCAAGGCGCTTTTCTGGCTCGCCTTCGGCAAGACGGGTTGCACATGCAGCCACGGTTAGTTCTGTTCCCAACGGAATAGCGCAACCCCCTGTTTGGGCGTTCTTAACATACGCACCTTTGAATAGGTCCGAGGCGAGCGCGCACCGGCTCGATCGCTTCCGGCCTTTCGACCTTGGTCTGCGTACGTGAGGCGCGCCGCAATGGGCGATGACGTCTTTCCCACCTACACTGAGGCCGAGGTCAAGGCCGACGCCATCGTGCACGCCATCGGCGTCACCGCGGGCTGCATCGCCGCCATCACCCTCGTCGTCATCGCCCTGGAGCAGCTGCCGACCACCGCCGCCACCGCCGTCGTCGTCTACGCCTTCGGCATGCTGGCCATGTTCTGCTTTTCCGCCGCCTACAATCTGTCGCGCGGGCCCAAGCGCTGGCTGCTCAAGCGCTGCGACCACGCCGCCATCTTCATCAAGATCGCCGCCACCTATACGCCCTTCGCCGCCGCCAAGATGGGCGGCACGTCGGCTCTTCTCCTGCTCGCCGCCGTTTGGGGTATCGCGCTCGCCGGCGCGGCGGCGAAGCTCATCGTCCCGCACCGCGTCGCCAGCGTGTCGACGCTTCTCTACCTGGCGCAGGGGTGGATGTGCATTTTCTCGATGCAGCCGCTGCTCGCGGCCTTGTCGCCGACGGCGATGACGCTGCTGATCGCCGGCGGCGTGCTCTACAGCGTGGGCGTCGTGTTCCACCTGTCGGAACGGCTGCCCTACCACAACGCCATCTGGCACGGGTTCGTGCTCGTCGCCTCGGCCTGCCATTTCGCCGCCGTGACCGACGCCGTGGTGCTCGGTTAAGCGGCGGCCTACTGGTGGTTACGCCGGCTTGTAGAGCACCAACGGCATCATTCAGCCCTCAGTGCCAAGATGAAGTGACCTCTTGGAATGCTAAAAACGGGCGCCCGTTGGTGAGAAACTGGCCAGGGCACTATCTGACACGGACGCCCTTCGCGCAGCGGCGCCGCTCAAGTTTGGCAGCGCAGCCGTCCGCGGTCCTGAACGACGACAGCCCGGCGCCCTAAAAGCCGCCGGGTGGGACCTGAGGCCCGCTGACGATGACGTTGCACCCTCGGCACTGACAGAGCACCGCACGCGGGCGCCGGAAGGCTGCCGGATTGAAATTAGGATGGCGGTCGTTTGGCGCCCGCGCTCCCTCTTTCGTTGCGCCAACCAACTCGCACTCCGGCGAGCCGGCCGGTTGGCGCGTGTCGAGAACACCAAGCCGCGCGCGACGCGCAAAGGAGCCGGATGCAGCACGAGAAGGACGCCAGCGCGAAAGACGCCAACTCATTGGGCGCCAACTCACCCGGCGACCAACTCACCGGAAGACTGGCCCGACGACCCGAATGAGATCGCCGACCCCGAGGCGCGCGCCGCCTACATCGACATCAACCGCCGGCTGCTCGCCTCGCTCGTCGGGCTGCCGCGCGTGTGCGCCGTCAAGAAGTGCCGCCGCCGCAAGCGCTGCTTCGGAGCCGGGCAGCCCTGCCTCGCCCACCACCGCGGGCTCATCGCCGCGCGCTTCGAGGGGGCGCTGCAGCGCACCGGCTGGGACGTTTCGGCGAAGTGATGGGGGTCGAAGTGATGGCGGTCGAAATGATGGCAGTGGAAGTGAAGCGCGGCACAAAAAGAAAATGCCCGCCGGTCAGGCAGCGGGCATTTTCAAATCCGAGAAGAGCCGCGTTACGGCGCCGGGTTCGACGTATCCGGCTTCTTCATCTGCGGATCCGCGGGAGCGGGCGCGGGAGCCGGAGCTGGAGCGGCAGCAGGGGGAGCAGCAGCGCCGGACTCGCCGGTCGAGGCGCCGGAGGCGCCGCTGTCATAGAGGTCTTCCTGCTTCTGCGGCGCGGTCGGCTCCTGCGCAGCGGAACCCGGGTTGCCCGCGGCCGGGTCGCCGGCGTTGTTCACGCTCGGGGCCGGCACCTGGTTCTTCGAAGCGTTGGGATCGTTGCCGAAGCCGGCTTCCTGCGCGAGGGCGACGGAAGCGGTGAGGCCGAGGGCGACGGCAGCCGCGGCGGCGATAATGGACGTCTTCATTTTTACGAACTCCTTGGTCTGTTTTCCTCCCCGTTGGACAACGCGAGGCGGTGGCTGCCGTTCCCCCGCCGCGCGCTGCAATGCTCAACCGGAGGCGAGCGCTTTCGGCGCCGCACGCCGACTTGGCGGCGCGCACGGCGTCTTGCAAATGCGCGATGAGCTTGTCGTCGAAGATGAGCGCCGCGGCGAGGTAGCGCAGGTCGGTGCGGCAAGAGGAGCTGGGATGTCAGCGCTTGGCGAGGCTGAGGCTCTGCACGCCGCCGGGCATCAGCTTGGGGCGTACCGACGAGATCTGCCCGGAGTTGACGCCGGCCCAGGCGATCTCGCCGGAGAGGCGGCCGTACTCGATCTTGGGGCAGCGGTTCATGATGACTTTGAGGCCGGCGGCCTCGGCCTCGGCGGCGGCTTCATCGTTGCGCACGCCGAGCTGCATCCACAGCACCTTGAGGCCGAGGCGGTCCTTGTGGGCGATGGCTTCGCGCGTCACCGCGAGCGCGGCTTCGGAATTGCGGAAGATGTCGACCACGTCGACGGGCGCCGGCACGTCGGCAAGGGAGGCGTAAACTTGCTGGCCGAGGACGTTCTGTCCCGCGAGCCCCGGGTTGACGGGATGGATCGTGTAGCCCTTGCCGAGGAGATACTTCATGGCGAAGTAGCTCGGCCGCGAGGAATTGGCCGAGGCGCCGACGAAGGCGAACACGCGCGCTGCACGCAGGATGTCGGCGATGTAGTCGTCGCTGTAGCGGTCGTGGTTCATGCGCGAAGATATAGGCGGGGAACGGGCATGTGCGATAGTCGGCGAATAGGCGCGCTCAGCTAGCTGCCCTTCCACTCCGGCTTACGCTTGTCGAGGAAGGCACTTATGCCCTCCTCCGCGTCGCGTGCCATCATGTTGTCGACCATCACCTTCGCCGCGTAGGCGTAGGCATCCTTCAGCGGCATCTCTCCTTGCGCGTAGAAGGCGGCCTTGCCCATGGCGACGGTGAGCGGCGACTTGGCGGCGATCTTGCCGGCCAGCGCCAGCGCCTCGGGGAGCACGCGCCCCTCCGGCACGACGCGGTTGACGAGGCCCCAGGCGGCGGCGTCGGCGGCGGAGATGAGCTCACCGAGCAGCAGCATCTCCATGGCGCGCTTGCGTCCGACGTTGCGCGACAGGGCGACCATCGGCGTCGAGCAGAAGAGGCCGATGTTGACGCCGGGGGTGCAGAACTTGGCGGTGTCGGCGGCGACGGCGAGATCGCAGGTGGCGACGAGCTGGCAGCCGGCGGCGGTGGCGGTGCCCTGCACTGCGGCGATCACCGGCTTGGGGCAGGCGACGATCGCCTGCATCATATCCGCGCAGCGCGTCATCGCCTCGGTGTAGAAAGCGAGGCCCTTGTCGGGGTCGGCGCGGTGGTGGGTAAGTTCTTTCAGGTCATGGCCGGCACAGAACGCCGGCCCGTTGGCGGCGAGCACGATGGCGCGACACGGTGCGGTCAGAAGACAGCCGTGTGAAGCGAGAGTGCACCCTGTCGATCATCTCGACCGACAGGCTGTTGCGTGTATCCGGCCGGTTCAGGGTGACGAGCGCAACGCCCGCCTGCGACCGGTCGACGAGAAGCAGCGGGTCGGAGCCGATCTTGGCCTTGGCGGCCACTACCGTGCGGTCCTGCATCAGTTGTTCTCGTCTCCTCTGGTAATCCCCGGCGACTCTAGTGCGACTATTGTAACGCTTTTTCGATCTCGGCTCGATGTGCTTTGACGAGTTCGACATTCTCCAGATGCTCGAGGCGCGGGGTCGTGTTGATCGCCTCGTTGAGCTCCTTGATCAGCTCCTTCTTGTCGGCTTCCGGAATGGACGCGTCGCCGGTCACGTCGGCCAACTCCTTTTTCAGGGCCTCAACCGGCTCGGTGAAGTCGCCCGACTTGGAATCGAGCCCGGCCATGACGATCGAGATATTGGCGGCGACGTCGTCCAACTCGGCAAAGGTCGCAAACCCGTGCTTCTTGGCGATGTTGTCGAGCTCGGTCTGCAGCCCCGGCTCGATAGTGTCGCCTGCCTGCTGCAGCTTCGGAGCCACGGTGGCCAGATCCGGCTGGGCGGAGACAAAGCTCTTCACCTGCGCCTCGGTCAGCTTGATCTGCTTGATCGGCTCGTCCTTCGGCTCTTGCGCCCAGGCCGCCGTGCCATACGCGGTCAAACAGAGCATAAGGGAAATGATCAAACGGGGTAGCGCGTGCCGCATCGAAGCTTCTCCTTGGCATTTATGTTCCGCCTGCGCGGATTTGAACGGGAATTGCCACCACCACTTTGCGACGCTTTCGCGCCCACGCCACCTCGCGGCGCGGTGTTTCACTCAGTTTTGCCAATTGCCCCATGTCGCCGCGGCCTGCAAGCGCGCCGCTCCCCACGACGTGGCGGTATCATAATACCACATTTGGCAAGCTATTGATTTTGCTAGCTTTCACAATCAGTCGTCGAAATTGCGATTGACACCGAGAATCCGATCTGATTGTAAGACGCCTCTCGCGCCGGATATGCAGCGCTTCTGCGCCGTCCGACGATCCAGCAGTGGAGCCCCGACAATGCCGACCTTCGTCGCCAAGCCCGGCGATGTGGTGAAGAAGTGGATCCTGATCGACGCCGACGGTCTCGTCGTCGGTCGCCTCGCCGCTCTCATCGCCACGCGCCTCAAGGGCAAGCACAAGCCGATCTACACCCCGCACGTCGACTGCGGCGACAACATCATCGTCGTCAATGCCGACAAGGTGATCTTCACCGGCGATAAGCACAACGACAAGGTCTACTACCGCCACACCGGCTACCCCGGCGGCATCAAGGAGCAGACCCCCAAGATGATCCTCGAGGGCAAGTTCCCCGAGCGTGTCGTCGAGAAGGCGGTCGAGCGCATGTTGAAGCGCGGCCCGCTGCAGCGTCAGCTCATGCGCAATCTCAAGGTCTATAAGGGTGCCGAGCATCCGCACGCAGCGCAGAGCCCCGAAAAGCTCGACGTGGCGAAGCTCAACCGCAAGAACGCGAGGGTCTGAGACGATGGCGCAGGAAACCAGGTCTTTGGGTGACCTCGAGCAGATCAAGGGCGCTAGTCCCGCGACCCCCAACGCCGCTCCCCAGCACGTGCAGAAGCTCGACAGCCTCGGCCGCGCTTACGCAACCGGCAAGCGCAAGAACGCGGTTGCCCGCGTGTGGCTGAAGCCAGGCCGCGGCGCGATCATCATTAACGACAAGGACTACACGGCATACTTCGCCCGACCGGTCCTTCAGATGCTGCTGCAGCAGCCGCTCTCCGCGGTGAGCCGCAACACGCAGTACGACATCAACGCGACGGTCGTCGGCGGCGGATTGTCCGGTCAGGCCGGAGCCGTCCGTCACGGCATCTCCAAGGCTCTCACCTACTTCGAGCCGGATCTGCGCACGGTGCTCAAGAAGGGCGGCTTCCTCACGCGCGACAGCCGCGTCGTCGAGCGCAAGAAGTACGGCCGCATGAAAGCCCGCCGCAGCTTCCAGTTCTCCAAGCGCTAATAGGCGCCTGCAGTTGCGAGGAAACCTCAAGCCAGGCCGCTCCAAAGGCGGCCTGTCGCTTTTTGCGCCCGGGAAGACTTGCCCGGGCATCGCCGGGATGCCAAATACGCCCCCGGTGGGAGATATGACGTTACGGCAACCGCCGCCGGCGTTCCGACAGGCAGGATGAGATGGACTGGCTAGTGCAAGACCTCGGCTATTTGCTCGGGGTACTAGGCGAAGAAGCGCAACATCTCGTTTCGATCGACTGGTATCGCCAGAACTTCGTCGCCCTCGTCAACATCATCATGATCGACCTCGTGCTGGCGGGCGACAATGCCATCATTGTCGGACTCGCCGCATCGCGCGTTCCCAAGGAGATCCGCGCCAGGGTCATCTTCTGGGGCATCGCCGCCGCGGTGGTGCTGCGCATATTCTTCGCCGCCATCACCGTCCAGCTCCTCGCCATCATCGGCCTGACACTCGCCGGCGGCATCCTGCTGCTATGGGTGTGCTGGAAAATGTACCGGCAGATCACCACCGGCGATCATCACGGGGATGTCGGTGCGACGCAGCCGCAGGGGGACCTCGGCTTCTGGTCCGCCGTCGGCCTCATCACCGTCGCCGACGTGTCAATGTCGCTCGACAACGTGCTGGCCGTCGCCGGCGCCGCCAAGGGCAACACCCTCGTCCTCGTCATCGGCCTCGCCGTGGCCATCGTGCTGATGGCGGTCGCCTCGCACTTCATCGCCAACCTGCTGGTCAAGTATCCGTGGATCACGTGGATCGGCCTGCTCATCATCCTCTGGGTGGCACTCGGCATGATCTACGAGGGCTCGCACGAGGTGACCTGCAAGGCGTTCAACTTCGGATGCTCGGAGTCGCTGTGGGAGGGCATCGTGCACCGATTGGGGCTAACATAGCCGCCACCCGGCGCCGGGCCGCACACCCTATATTGACAGCATCGTGTGCGGCGACTTAGAGCCGCGCAACCGCAGCTTGGTGCTGCCACGAGAGCTGAAGCGATGAGCACTTCACACACGCCGAAGATCTTCATCGACGGCGAGGCCGGTACCACCGGACTCGAGATCCGCGAGCGGCTGGCGCGCGAGCCGCGCGTCGAGGTGAAGAGCATCGATCCGGCCCTGCGCAAGGATCAAGCGGCGCGCAAGGCCATGCTGCGCGAGGTCGACCTCGTGGTGCTTTGCCTGCCCGACGATGCCGCCAGGGAAACCGTGGCGCTCGCCGATGCGCTCGGCGAAGAGGCGCCGCGCATCCTCGATGCCTCGACGGCGCATCGCGTGGCGCCCGGCTGGGTCTACGGCTTCGCCGAGCTCGACGCCGCGCAGGCCGACGAAGTGCGGGCCGCCCAGCGGGTCGCCAATCCCGGCTGCTATCCCACCGGGGCCATCGCGCTAATCCGGCCGCTGGTCGATGCCGGCATCATCCCCGCCGACCATCCGCTCACCGTCAACGCCGTGAGCGGCTACTCCGGCGGCGGCCGCAGCATGATCGAGGCCTACGAGACCGGTACCGCGCCGCCGTTCGAGCTCTACGCGCTCGGGCTGGAACACAAGCACGTCCCCGAGCTGATGCGCTACGCGGGCCTGACGCGGCGGCCGATCTTTGTGCCGTCGGTGGGCAACTTCCGCCAAGGCATGCTGGTGTCGATTCCGCTGCACCTCGACATGCTGCCAGGAGCGCCGAACCTGCGCGACATAGAGCAGGCCTTGGCCGCTCACTATCGTGGCGCCGAGCTGGTCTCCGTCGTTGATGAGCCGACGACCAAGGCTGCGCGGCTTACCGCCGAGGATCTCAACGCCACCGACAAGCTCGAGCTGTTTGTGTTCGGCAAGGAAGAGTTGAAGCAGGCGGTTCTCGTCGCCCGCCTCGACAACCTCGGCAAGGGCGCGGCCGGCGCGGCGGTGCAGAACATCCGCCTCATGCTGGGCATCGACGAGACGGCCCGGCCCGCGTCCGCTAAGGCGCGGCAGCCCGCGTGATCGCATGCAGGTGCAGCGTGGCAGCGGCGATGACCACCGCCGCTCCCGCCTGATGCGTCAGACCAAGCTCGAGCGGCACGCCCCAGAGCAGCGTCCAGATGCCGATCAGCATTTGCGCCAAGACGCATCCGGTGAGCAGGCCGGCCGAGCCAACGATGCGCTCGTCGTCGGCGGAGCGGATCAGCGACGCGAGATGCGCCAGCGCCACGATGACGAGGGCATACGCCGTGACGCGATGGTTGAACTGTACGGTCGTCACGTTCTCGAAGAAGTTGAGATACCAGGGCGACCGCGCGGCGAGGCCGTCGGGGACGAGCTTGCCGTCCATCAGCGGCCAGGTATTGTAGGTCAGCCCCGCCTTCAATCCGGCAACGAGCGCGCCCAGCCCCGACTGCACGAAGACGAGTGCGAACAGTGCCGCCGCCATGCGGCGCTGACCTTGCGTAACGGTGCGCAGGCGCACACGTCCGCTAGCCGGTGCGGCCTCGAGGGCCAGCCACACCAGCAGCGACAGAATGGCAAAGGCGGTCAGCAAATGCAGTGCGAGGCGGTATTGGCTGACGTCGATGCGATCGACGAGACCCGACTTCACCATGTACCAGCCGATCGCACCCTGCAGGCCGCCCAGCGCCAGGACGCCCACGCATTTCACGGCAAAGGCGCCGCGCAGCTTGCCCATCAACCAGAACACGACGAACGGCACGGCAAAGGCGATCCCGATGAAGCGCCCTAGAAAGCGGTGCGCCCACTCCCACCAATAGATGGCCTTGAAGCCATCGAGAGTCATGCCGGCGTTGACGACAGAATATTCCGGGATCGCCTTGTACTTCTCGAAGGCGACGAGCCAGTCGGCTTCGTTGAGCGGCGGGATGGCGCCGAGCAGCGGCTGCCATTCGGTGATCGACAGCCCGCTGTCGGTGAGGCGCACGGCACCGCCGACGACGATCATGCAGAAGACGAGGACGGCGACGGCCAGCAGCCAAATCTGCACGGCAGCGTCGGCCGCACGCGCCGAGCGCACATCATGTGTGGCGGAAATGGCCAAGGCCCGCGTCCCCTACTCAACTCCACGCGGGTGATACCGGCCGGCGCGGACCCGATCAAGGTGCCGAACGCCGCGGCTACCGCTGCTGCGGGAGCTTAAGGCGCCGGGCGGGCCCCGGCATAGCGCTTCAGGGTATTCATCAGCGCAAACGGCACCCCGGAAAGCAGCGCCTTCACGTAGCGCATGTCCTGGAAATCACCGTTGAGGGAAAGGCGCGGCAGCGCCGTCAGCTCGTGCACGTGCTCGGGGTACAGCAGCCCCTTTTGCGTGGTCACGGCGGTCTCGATGCCCAACTCCGCGGCGATGCGGAACTCGCGTTCGCCGGCGCTGTTCTCGCAGCCGTAGGGATAGCTGAAGTGCCGGCACGGGTGGCCCAGCTCCTTCTCGATGCGCGCGATGCTTTCAGCCATCTCGGCGCGGGCCTGGCGCTCGCCCAGCTTTGCCAGCGCATAGTGCCCGCGTGTATGGGCCCCTATGGTGACCAGCGGATCCTTGGCGAGCTGGCGCAGCTCGTCCCAGGACATGACGAGGTCGGCGTGCGCGCTGGCAGGGTCGATGTTGTGCGCCGCGGCGAGCTCGGCGACGACGGCGCGTGCCTGCGCTTCCGGCAGCTCCCGCAGCCACCAATAGATCTCGTGATAAGCCGCATCCATTTCGGCTGGCGTCGACAGCCGGAAGTGTCGCGTCTCGCCACGCATGCAAAGCGTGATCTGCGGCGCGGCGCGCAACACCTTTTCGAAGGTGAGCCACCAGAAATCGCCGCGTCCGTCGGCGAAGTCGCTCGGCACGTAGATGGTAAAAGGCGCATTGTAGCGTTTGAAGATCGGATAGGCGTGATCGCGGTTGTCGCGATAGCCGTCGTCGAGGGTGAAGCAGGCGAACGGCCGCTCGCTTTCGGCGTTCTCGAGACGTTGGCGGACCTCATCGAGCGGGATGATGTCGAATCCGGCGTCGATCACCTCGCGCACGACTGCTTCGAGGAACTCGGGCGTCACCTTGAGGATGCGGTTCGGCTCGAACGGTTGCGGCGGCGCCGGATCGACATGGTGCAGCATGAAGATGACGCCGGCGCCGCGCGTATACGGCGCCAGCAGGTTTCCAGCCCCCGTGTAGTGAACCGCCGCCAGTGCGGTCTTGAGGAGCGCCGTCGATCGTCTGCTCATGCTGATCTCATCCGTCGAGGTGCGCGGCCGAATGTGCCGTGCCGACTGTCCAGCAATAATCGTGCAGACGCATCCTCCGCACGCTCAAGCTTCCGGCCAAAAAGCCGAGTTGGCTAACGGCCGATTAAGCGGCACGCGGACGGCCTTCACTCAACCGGCCCTTGCTTCGAGACCACCCTTGGACGTGAGACGCGCCAGGCGTTCGCGGGCGAGCTGGTTCGATTTGGCACGCTCGAGGCGGAACAGCTCGATGTCGGTCACCTCGAAGCCGAGGAAGGTACCCGGCACGTCCGGCGTGGTGGCGCGGCGCTTGGGCTCGCTGACGATGATGCCGGCGTCGAAGCGACCGAGGATCGCCTCGAACAGTGCGTGCGCCACGTCGTGGCGCGCCACGACGACGATGTGGTCGTAAGCGGTGTCGAGCGCGTCGAGCGTCAGGTTGAGTTGGTCGGGGTCGAGCAGCATGTCACGGTCGAGCACGGCGGTGCCGGCCGGGATGAAGTGCGCGCCGCTGGCGGGGATGCGCGTCACCACATCCTCGAACTTCGCCTTGGCTTGCAGCAACTCGTTGAGACCGGCGCGCCGATCGGAGCCCATGTGCTCGGTGAGGCCGTGCCCCTCCGGGCTCCAGTCGACGAGGATGACATCGGCGCCGGCATCGGCCATCGCCTTGACGAGCTGGATAGCTTCGGTGCTGGCGTCGACCTGGTCCGTCGATCCCGTCATCAGCGTGCGGAAGCCGCCGATGTCCTGCGGGTGCGACACGAGATGCTCGGCGAGATCGGCAACCGAATGCACGACATGCACGCCGGCGGATCCCGGCGCGAAGGCGGGTGCCGCGATACCGCGCGCTACCACTGCCGTCTCGCGATTTGGCGCCACACCCGGATTGCGGGCGGCGTTGAACAGTGCGCGGGTGACGACGATAGCAATGCCGAACAGCAGCGTCGCCATCGCGATGAGCACGGCGTACTGCAGCGGTTTGGGGAAGCTCGGCACGCTGGTCGGGCGGGCCAGCGAGACGATCTGCGCCTCGATCGGTACGGCGCGGCGGTCGGCATTGAGGCGATTGGCTTCGAAGCGCGCCTGCAGGCGCTCCAGCTCGGCACGCTTCGACTTGGCGGTGGCTTCGAGCTGGCGGAGCTGCACCTCGTCATCGCCGGTGCCGACGACCTGCTTCTTCATTTGCTCGAGGCTCTGGCGAACCGCCGCCTCGCGCGAAGCGGCGATCGACGCGCTCTTTTCGATGCCTTCGACGATCTTGCCGACTTCGCTCTTGATCTGCCGCTGCAGACCTTCGAGGTCAGCGCGCAACTGGCGCATGCGCGGGTGCGCAGGCAACAGCGTCGCCGACAACTCGGAGAGCTGGCGCTCGACGCGCACGCGCTGCTGCACGAGATTTTGGATCAGCGGCGAACGCTGCACATCGGGAAGCGATTCGGACGTGCCGGCACGAACCATCTCGCGCACCGACTGGGCACGCGCATCGGCTTCGCTGCGCGCCGCCTGCGCCCGTGTCAGCTCGGAGGTGATATCGCCGAGCTGCTGCTGGTTGAGGCCGGTGTTGTTGGGTCCGCCCTTGAAGATGTTGGCCTGTCCGCGGAAGTGCTCGACCGCGGCTTCCGCCTCGGCCACTTCCTTCTCGAGCTTATCGATCTTCGGCTGCAGCGCGTTCTGCACGTCGTCCGTCTGTGCGAGGCTGCGCGTCGCCAGCAGAGTACGATAGGTCTCGGCGAGACGATTGGCGACGTCGGCGGCGAGCTTGGGATCGTCGGACGTGAAGCGGATGCCGATGACGCGGCTTTCCTTCGGCGAGTAGACTTCGAGGCGCTTGAAGAACGCCTTGAGCAGGCGATCCTGCTCGCTTTCGGCGGCGCCGCTCCCCGAGAACATGCTCATCACTTTGTCGAGCTTGCTAGGAGGCTGCAGCGCGCTGTTGAATTCCGGATTGGAAGCGAGCTTCTCCTCGGCGATGATCTTCAGGGCGAGGTCGGGCGACATGACCGAGCGCAGATGCGTGTTGATCGCCTCCTTGTCGAGGCGCGAGGTCACCGAATCAAACGACCGGTCGCTGCCGTCCTTGGGAACGACGACCTCTATCTGCGCCTCCGACGTGTAACGCGGCGGGAATGTCGACAGCGCGGCGTAAGTCATGCCGCCAGTCAGCAGGCTCAAGAGAATGAGCTTGGGCAACGCACGTCGCACGGAGCGCCATACGGTGGAAATGTCGATGTCGTCGGGGGAGGCGGTATTCATGGACGGGGTGCCGCTCAAGAGAGACCTAATTGCTGCGTCAAATTAGAGCGCCGTCGGTTGCGATTTCATTAAGCGTCCGAAACTCGAACGCTCGCTTAGCATTTGTTAACCGGTCGGACCGCACATTGAGCATGCGACGAACCAAGCTGCGGCTGCTGAACCATGTCCCTTCGCCTAGCCACTCTTCTGACTGCGACGGCCGTCCTGCTGGGCGGCTGCGCGCAGGACGATATTGCCGGCTTCGATGATCTGAGCATGCTGAAGAGCGTGCTTCCCGTGGACGTCATCTACGACAATCCGGCGCCGGCCGCCGATGCCGCCGAGCCCATTAAGGCGGCCGCTTGGGGTGAGACCGTTGTCAGCACGCCCGAGCCGATCAAGGTCGCCGACTGGGGCCAGACGTCGGTGTATCGCGGCGAGCGCATGGTCTCCCCGGTGCCGATGGGGCCGCCGATGGTTGCTGCTCCCCCGCCCGGTCCGGTCGCTTGGGGCCCCGCCGTCGTCGTCACCGCCGGCCCGTCGGGCGGGCCCACCGGATTTGAGCCGTACATTCTCGACACCGGCGACAAACTGCGGGTCTTCATCTACGGCCAGCCCAATCTGTCGCGCCTCTACACCGTCGACCAGATCGGCAACATCGCCGTCCCGCTCATCGGCTCGGTGCGGGCGCGCGGACGCACGACCGTCGATCTCGAGCATGCCATCGCCTCGAGGCTCGGCCGCGAGTTCGTCAAGGATCCCCAGGTCACCGTCGATGTGGCGCAGAACCGGCCGTTCTTCATCCTCGGCGAGGTTCGCCTGCCCGGCCAATACCCGTTCGTCTCGGGCATGACGATCGAGCAGGCCGTCGCCATCGGTGGCGGCTACACCGAGCGCGCCTCCAAGCGCTCGTACCGCATCACCCGCAAGCTCGGCGCCCTCATTGACCAAATCGAAGCTCCTGCCGACTACACCTTGTGCCCAGGCGATACCGTCTTTGTGTATGAGCGGTTCTTCTAGTTGCAGGCGAACTTCGGGAGCGCGCGTGGCCGAGCGCTTGCGCATCATCCATTGCTTTCGCGCGCCTGTGGGCGGGCTGTTTCGCCACGTGCTCGACCTTAGCGGCGAGCAGGCGGCGCGCGGCCATGACGTCGGCTACATCGTCGATTCTACCGTCGCCGATCCACTGACCGAAGGGCGCCTCGCGCACGCGGCGGAGCATCTGAGGCTCGGCATCACCCGTATACCCATGGGACGCCTCCCGGGCCCGCGCGATCTGGCGACCAGCCGCGCCGTCCGCGATGCCGTGCGTAGCCTGCGTGCCGACGTGTTGCACGGGCACGGCGCCAAGGGCGGCGCCTACGCCCGCCTCGCCGGACGCGATCTGCGTGCCGGCGGCCGCAACGTGGCAACCCTCTACACGCCACACGGCGGCAGTCTGCACTACCCGCTCGCCTCACCGCAGGGCCTCGCCTACACGGGGATCGAAAGGTTTCTCGCCCGCTACACCGACGGCCTGATCTTCGAGAGCGACTTCATCCGCCGCGTTTACGACAGTCGCGTCGGCGCCGGCCGGGTGGCCGCCCGCGTCGTCCCCAACGCACTGCAGCCCGTAGATTTCATCGCCCACAAGCCCAACCCCGATGCTGCGGACTTCCTCTTCATCGGCGAGCTTCGCCAGCTCAAGGGCGTCGACGTGCTGTTGCGCGCGCTGGCGGAAATCGCCGCACGATTTCCCGTGCGGGCCGTCATCGTCGGCGCCGGCCCGGATGCCGACGCCTTCCGCAGCCTCGCCGAAGACCTCAGGATCGGCAGCCTCGTCGACTTCCCGGGCGCCATGCCGGCGCGGTCTGCTTTCCCCCTCGGCCGCTGCCTCGTTGTCCCATCCCGGGCCGAAAGCATGCCCTACATCGTCCTCGAAGCGGCGGCCGCCGGAATGCCCATACTGGCGACGGACGTCGGCGGCATCCCCGAGATCGTTAGCGGCACCGACACACCATTGCTGCCTGCAGGAGATGTCGGCGTGCTGGCGCAGGCCATGCAAGCGTTCCTCGATGCTCCCGAGCCGGCGAAAGCGCGCGCCACGCGCCTGCAAACGGCGGTGGCCGAGCGCTTCACGGTCGAACGCGCGGCCGGCGAGGTGCTGGCGTTCTATGCCGAACGGCTCGGCCGCTAACCTTAACTGAAAAGCTTACCTGCCTGACCGCCGCGATCCGGCGCTGTGGCACGAAGCCTGCTTTCAACAGGGCAGTCTTACGCGTCACAATTACGGATCAAGTCGAATGCTCAATGTTGGCCGGGCCTCAGTCCCGCAAACGGTACCGGCGACCATAGCGCGCAAAATCCCGCGCCTTGCCGACTTCCGCGTGGACGACAAGACGCGCCTCATGTCGATGGTGGTCATCCGCGGCGCCGTGCGCGCCTGCGACATCGCCATCATCTTCCTCCTCGGGTTCGCCGTCGCCGTGTCCTACGTCGACGAGCCGGCGATCATCGGCAGCACCTACTACATGGCCGCCATCGCCATGACGGCCGTGGCGACAGTTGCCGGCTTCGACATGCTGGGCCTCTACTCGCAGGCGACGTTCAACTCGTTCATCCGCCAGATGCCACGCGTCCTTCTCGCCTGGACCGCGGCCTTCGCGCTGCTGCTCGCCGCCGTATTCTTCCTCAAGGCCGCCGACGACTTCTCGCGCGTGTGGTTCGCCGCCTGGTACGTCGTCGGCATCTTCGTTCTGCTGGGCGAGCGCCTAGTGGTCGCCAGCCTCGTTCGCCGCTGGACGCAGCAGGGGCGCCTCTATCGCCGCGCGGCGATCTACGGTGGCGGCGCCATCTCCGAGAGGCTCATCAGCGAGCTGGAGGTCGACGTCGACAGCGACATCCGCATCACCGGCATCTTCGATGACCGCGGCGACGATCGCGTCGATCGCGTCATCGCCGGCTATCCACGCCTTGGCGGCCTAAAGCAGCTCGTCACCCTCGCCCGCAGCTCGCGGCTCGATCTCGTCATCGTCGCCCTGCCGATCACCGCCGAGAAGCGCGTCGTCGAAGTGACGCGAGCGCTTGCCGTGCTCCCGGCCGAGGTCAAGCTGCCCGCCCGCTCCACCGAGCTGCGCTTCACGCCCGGCACGTACTCGCGCGTCGGCAACGTCGCCATGATCGACCTGCTGGAGAAGCCGATCGCCGACTGGGGCTCGGTGACGAAGTGGGTCTTCGACAAGATCGTCGGCACGCTGGCGTTGCTCTTCCTGGCGCCGCTCATGCTCGCCGTCGCCGTCGCCATCAAGCTCGACAGCCGTGGCCCGGTGCTGTTCCGCCAGAAGCGCTACGGCTTCAACAACGAGCTCATCGAGGTGTTCAAGTTCCGCTCGATGTACACCGACCGCTGCGATGCGAACGCGGTAAGGCTCGTCACCAAGAATGACCCGCGCGTCACCCCCGTTGGCCGCTTCATTCGCAAGACGAGCCTCGATGAGCTGCCGCAGTTGTTCAACGTCATCATCGGCAATCTGTCGCTCGTCGGCCCGCGCCCGCACGCCCTCGAGGCCAAGGCCGCCGGCGACCTCTACGACGAGGTCGTCGACGGATACTTCGGGCGTCACAAAGTGAGACCGGGAATAACCGGTTGGGCACAAATCAACGGCTGGCGCGGCGAAACCGATACGCCCGAGAAGATTCAGAAGCGCGTTGAATGCGACATTTACTATATCGAGAACTGGTCGCTGCTGCTCGACACCTACATCCTGCTAAAGACGCCCTTCGCGCTGCTGAAGTCCGAGAACGCCTACTAGGGCCAGCGCGGGAGAGCGTCGCATGACGGCTATCGCCGCAGGATCGGAAAGCGTGGCGGGGATGCCTGATGAGCGCCGCCCCGGCACGCGCAGCCTCGTCACCTGGCTGGCGCTTGCCGCCGTCGCGTTCACCTTTGCCGCCAGCGGCATCGTGTTCACCGAACCGGCGCCGGTCGATGCACTCAGCATCGGCCTCATCGTGCTGTTGCCGACCATCGGCCTCGTTGCCTTCAACCGCGCGCTGCTGGCGTACGGCTCCCTTTGGCTCGTCGCCGGCGCCTGCGCCTTGCTAGCCGCCACCTTTTCTCTCGATCCCAAGGCGACTTTGATCCACGTCGCCGTGACGCTCTATCTCTACGCCGCCTCGGTCGTCATTGCCGCCTTCGTCGCCAGATCGCCGCGCTTCCACACGGAGCTGATCTTCAAGGCGTGGACGGTCGCCGCCATCGTCGCCTGCTCCGCCGCGATCATCGGCTATTTCGGCCTGCTGCCCGGCGCCTTCGATTTGTTCACGCTCTACGGGCGAGCCGCCGGCACCTTCAAGGATCCGAACGTGTTCGGACCTTTCTGCGTCGTACCGCTCGTCTACTTGCTCAGCATCGCGCTGCAGAGCCAGCTGCGCGGCATGATCATTCCGCTGGCCATCGCCGCCTTCCTCATGCTCGGCGTGTTCCTCAGCTTTTCGCGCGGCGCCTGGCTCAACCTCGTCGTGGCGCTGGCGATCTACGGATATCTGGCGCTTGCCACCTCGCGCAAATCTATCGTGCGCCTGAAGATCGTCGGGCTGCTGGCGGCCGGCAGCATCATCGCCGTGGGCGTCGTCCTTGCCGCCATGAGCTCCGACAACGTGGCCGAGCTACTCGCCCAACGCGCAACTCTCGACCAGTCATACGATACGGGCGCCGAAGGCCGTTTTGGGGGTCAGCAGAAGGCCATCGAGCTCGTCGCCGAGCATCCCTTGGGGATCGGCGCGCAGGAGTTCAGCGGCCGGCATCACACCGAGGAAGTGCACAACGTCTACCTGACCGTGCTGCTCAGCGCCGGATGGCTCGGCGGCGGCATCTACCTGATCCTCGTCGTCCTGACGCTGGTGCTCGGCTTCCGCTACCTCTTGAAGGCGTCCGCGGCCGACACGCGCCTGCTGTTCCTCGTTGCCTACGCGACGTTTGCCGCCACGGCGCTCGAGGGCCTGATCATCGACAGCGACCACTGGCGCCACTTCTACGTGCTGATGGCCATCGTCTGGGGCTTCGTCACCGCCTTATCGGTGAACGAGCGGCGCGTACCACCTCTCGTCGGCACACAGCCGCGCGCCGTTGTTAGCCACCGTCGCCCCAGCATTGTCGGGCCAGCGCCGCATCCCGCGTGAACCGGCTCTTCAGACGATAGTCCGCAGGTGATTGTCAAACGCGCGGCCGGGGAAGGTCGTCGTCGTAAGATGCGTGTGATCGGGCCGATCCAGTTGCAGTACGCCCATGCCGGAGCTCATCGCAAAGCCTTCCGGCGAAGCCCCGGTAACCCCGCAACTGTCGAGCAAGTGCGTCTCGCCGACGACGGCGAAGCGCTCGGTGTCGATGTAGACAATGCGGCCGGCGCGCGGCGCGGAGGCCGCGAGCAAGCGTCCGTCGCCGCTCAATGCCACGGCGCCGATATAGCCGGCGAGTTCGGCGCCCATCGGCTTTGACGGCTCGATGATGCGCAGCGCTTGGTCGACGCCGGCACAGCCGACGAGCTCCGGTGTCTCGGCATCGACGCCTTCCCACTGGCAACCGAACCAGACGGCGCCGCGCGCGTCCTGCGCCAGATGACGGATCGATAGCTTGTGCAGGCCGGCGCCCTGCATGTGCTGGCTGATCAGCCGCCCTGTGGTGCTGTCGACGAACGCCAGCGACGGTTGCATGGAATCGAGATTGAGCTTCTCGCGCCCGGTCTCGATATGGGTTTCGATGCCGCCGTTGGCGACGGCGAGCGTCTTGCCGTCGCTAAGCAGGATCGCCTCGTGCGGACCGATACCGTAGGTAGGGAATTCGCCGACGCGCTTGTAGCCGCCGTTGGCGTCGTAGACGCCGATCAGGCCGTCGCGCGTGTTGTTATCGTGCTCCGTCGCATAGAGCAGGCGCCCGTCGCGCGAGAATGCACCGTGCCCGTAGAAGTGGCGGTTGGCTGGCGTTGTGAACAATGCCGGCTCGCGCCGTCCGTGAATATCGAATGCCAGCGCGAACGAGCCAGGTCGGCGCGCGAACACGACGGCCTGCCCGCTGGCGCGGTCGAGCGCGATGTCATGCCCGCGGCCTTCCAGCGGCAGCTCGCGCGAGATCGTCCCGTCGAGCGACAGCACGACAACCGAGTAGGTGCCGTCCGGGCGGCGGCAGGCGGCGATGAGGTCGCCCGCGGCGGAGCTTTCGCCCACGTCGTCGTCGAGCATGCCCGCAAAAGCATGGGTGGCGCTGGCCGCCGCGAAGCTGAGCGCCGTACCGATCACAAAATGTCGCCGGTCAATCGCCATCGAGCTCATTGAACCCTATCGTCAGTCCGGCCAGCGGCGCCAGCTCACGCCCGATGAGCTTGCGGATGCCTTCGACGTGGAAGCGCACCATGCGCAATTGGCGCGCGCGGTCCGGATTGTCCTTGGCCTGTGGAATGTCTTCTACCGCGGCGGGCGCATCGCGCGCCAGCCGCCCGAACGCCGCGGTTACCCAGCGCGGCATCCAGGCTTTGTCGCTGGGGATGCCGCGCCCGAGCCCCATCGTATCGTAGAGGGACTTGATCGAGGCGATGCCGGCCGCAATGTAGCGCGCGCTGAGACCTGACCGGTGGAACGGCAGGCGCGGCTCCTTGTCGGGCGTTTGCAGCACCGCGATCATCGGCACCACCTCGCGGTCCTGGACCATCTGCAGTCCGGTGATGAGCGCGCGCGCAAAGTCGCCCGCCGGCTCCTCGGGCGTCTTGTAGCGCGCGTCGTTCGCGCTCGGCTCGACCATACGTTGCCGCCAACCGGTGTCACCTTGCCATTCGGTAAGAATTTCGCGCGCCAACGCATGCGTGGACTGCGCTATGGATACCGCCAACTTGCACCGGTATGCGGCAGCGTCGTCCGCGCCGGTGATCGGAGGCGCGCCATCGTCGAGCAGCACTTCCAAAGCCGAAAGGCCTTGCACCGCGGCGCTCTTTTTCGCCAGCACCGCCGGATCGAGCGCCGCGGTGTCGCGCTTGGCGATGAGTGCCGCGACCTGCCGCTGCGTCACGCCACGCGGATCAGGCCAGAAGTCGAAGCGTTCGGGGCGGCCGATCTGCGACATCGGCCCGAAACGCAGGAACTCCACTGCCGCCCAGGCGAGAACGGTGTCGGCAAAGTCCTTCTTCACCGCCTTGGCGGCCTTGGCACTGCCCTCGCACGTGCGCGACAAATCTTCCGCCAGCTTGCCGCTCGTCTTGGCGAGGCGGCTGAATCCGGGAATGACATAAGAGTCGATCACGCGCGCATTGAGTTTGGTGAACGTCGGCGAGGCCGGCGCCGCGTGCACGAGCCCTGCCCGCGCCACCACGGCGAGCAGGCAGAGCGCGGCGAAGCTCCGCGTCATCGTCCGGTTGTTCGACATTCGATCCAGCGCTCGCCGCACAATCGCCGTCGCTCCCGCGTCTTCTGCCGCGCGTCAATTGACGCCAGTCTGCCGCGGGGTAGTGGCGTTCCTTCGACGGTCCTACATAAAGGCTTGGTGGGAAAAAATATTCTTGACTTCCCCAGTCGGAAATCATTCAGATCGGCGCCAAAATCCGGCCGAATGAAGGGCACCGCATATGCTTAAAGTTCTTGCCGCCTCCCTCGTGGCCCTCGCCGGCGCCATCGCGGCGCAGACAGCGTGGGCGGAGGCGCCGACCGCCGCCGCGGTGGCTAACACCTACGCCGATATCGCCGAGGCCGGCTATGCCAACTCGCTCGCGGCGGCGCGAACGCTCAAGACCGGGATCGACACGCTCATCAAGTCCCCGACGCAGGACAACCTCCTCGCCGCACGCAAGGCGTGGGTCGATGCGCGCGTGCCGTACATGCAGACGGAGGCCTTCCGCTTCGGCAACAAGATCGTCGACGACTGGGAGCCGCGCGTGAATGCCTGGCCGCTCGACGAAGGCCTCATCGACTACGTGTCGCAGGAGTACGTCGACCAGTCGCCGGCCAACGATCTCTACATCGCCAACGTCATCGCCAACCCGTCGATCAAGATCAACGGCGAGCCGGTCGATACCTCGAAGATCACCAAAGAGCTGTTGAGCGAGAAGCTGCAGGAGGCGGGTGGCGTCGAGTCGAACGTCGCCACCGGCTATCACGCCATCGAGTTCCTGCTTTGGGGCCAGGATCTCAACGGCACCGGGCCCGGGGCCGGCAATCGCCCGGCGACCGACTACGACGTCAAGGACTGCACTCAGCGGCAACTGCGACCGCCGCGCGCAATATCTCGAGGTCGTCACCGACCTGTTGATCGACGACCTCGCGTGGATGGCAGCGCAATGGGGCCCGGACGGCGCCGCGCGCAAGAGCGTGATGATGGACGATGGCAACGTCGGCCTCTCGGCCATCTTCCGTGGCCTCGGCAGCCTCTCCTACGGCGAGATGGCCGGCGAGCGCATGAAACTTGGCCTCCTCATCCACGACCCAGAGGAGGAGCACGATTGCTTCTCCGACAACACGCACAATGCCCACTATTACGACGCCCTCGGCATCCGTAACGTCTACCTCGGCAGCTACAAGCGTCCCGACGGCTCGGTCGTGGCGGGCCCCAGTCCCTCCGACCTCGTGCGCGCCAAGTCCGCCGAGGCCGACACGCGCACGCGCACCGCGCTCGACGAGACCATGCAGCGCATGGGCGAGATCGTGAAACGCGCCGAGGGTGGCGAGCATTACGACCAGATGATCGGCGAGGGGAACGAGCCAGGGCAACGCGCTCGTCGAGCAGACCATCCAGGCGCTGATCGCCCAGTCGAAGGAATTCGAGCGCGATATCGCCGCGCTGGAGTTGAAATCGATCCAGTTCGAGGGCTCCGACAGCCTCGACAATCCTGGCACTGTCAGGTGATGAGCCGGCACGGGGCGAGCCGCCGGGTCCGTCCCCGTGCGGCATAGTCGAGCATCGGGCTCCGCAGTCGCCCGCCGTTGGCCTATAAGCGCGCATGCCCACCAGCGAAACACCGAAGCCCCGGACCGGACGCCTGCCGCTGCTCCTGCTTCCGGGGCTGGTGTCGGTGTGCCTCGCCATGGCCGCGGTGCATGCGGGCGAGCCGGCCGCCATCCCCAACGAGCCCGGCGAGGAGAACCCCGGCGGCAGCGCCACGACGCGCAACAGTATCGACACGCGCGAAGCGTTTTCGCATTTCTCGCAGGGCATCGGCCTCGAGGGCGAAGCCAAGTTCAAGGTCGGCAACGCCATCTTCCGCAAGCTGTGGATCTCCGCGCCATCGTCGACGACGAGCTCCGACGGTCTCGGCCCGCTGTACAATTCGCGCTCCTGCCAAAGCTGCCATCTGAAGGATGGACGCGGCCGGCCGCCGGCGGCGAATTTCCCTGCCGATACGGCAGAATCGATGTTCCTGCGACTTTCCGTTCCCCCGCAGAACGACGAGCAAAAGCGCCTGCTCGCCGAGCATCGCGTCAACTCGATCAACGAGCCGACCTACGGCGAGCAGTTGCAGAATATCGCCGTGCAGGGCCTCGACAACGAAGGCCACATGCGCATCGACTACACGGAGCGGCCGGTGACGCTCGCCGACGGCACCGTCGTCAACCTGCGGCATCCGACCTACAGCATCGACGGCCTGAAGTATGGCCCACTGCATCCCGGGACGATGCTGTCGCCGCGCATCGCGCCGCCGATGATCGGCGTCGGCCTGCTGGAAGCCATTCCCGAGAAGCAGATCCGCGCGCATGCCGATCCGGACGACAAGGACAAGGACGGCATCTCCGGCCGCACAAACGAGGTTCCCTCCATCGAGGCGAGCAAGACCGTGCTTGGTCGCTTCGGCTGGAAGGCCGGCAAACCGACGGTTCGCGAGCAGGCGGCGAGTGCCTTCGCCGGCGATATGGGGTTGTCGACGCCTGTGATCCCTAACGCTGCGGGAGACTGCACGAAGGCGCAGACGGCCTGCTTGAATGCGCCCAACGGCAACAGCGAGCGCGACGGCGGCCTCGAGGTCGGCGGCACGTTGTTCGATCACGTCGTCTTCTATTCGCAGAACCTCGCGGTGCCGCCACGTCGCAATTTCAACGACGCGCAGGTGAACCGCGGCAAGGCAATTTTCTATGCGCTCGGCTGCCAGAGCTGCCACACGCCGTCGTTCACCACCGGCAAGGTCGACGGGCAGCCGCACCTGTCGAACCAGAAGATCTGGCCGTACACGGACCTGCTGCTGCACGACATGGGCGAAGGCCTCGCCGACAACCGGCCGGAGGGAGTGGCCGACGGACGCGAATGGCGCACGCCGCCGCTGTGGGGCATCGGCCTGACGCAGCTCGTTGGCGGGCATACTCTGTTCCTGCATGATGGGCGTGCGCGCAATCTCGAAGAAGCGATCCTGTGGCATGGGGGAGAAGCGCAAGCCGCGCGCGACGGCTATGCGGCATTGTCGAAAGCGGATCGCGAGGCACTGATCAAGTTCGTGGAGTCGCTGTGAGGGATTTGAGACGCGGCGCACGGGGGTGCGCACTCTTGGTCGTGATGCTCGCCGCCTCATTGGCGGCGCGGCCGGCTGCAGCCTTTGACGATGCGGCCCTGGCGCGGCAGGCATACGAGGGCATCATCCTGCCGGGTTACGCGCGCTTCGACGACGCAGCGCGCGCCTTCGTCGCCAAGACCGAAGCGCTATGCAAGTCCCCCTCGCAAGCGGCCTTGGACGACACCCGCGCGGCGGCACGTGCGGCACTGCTTGCCTGGGGCCGCATCGAGCCGCTGCGCTTTGGGCCGATGATGCAGAAGCAGCGCTTCGATCGGCTGCTTTTCTATCCCGACCAGCACGGCATCGTCGCCAAGCAGACGACCAAGCTCCTCGCCAAACGCGACGACGCCGACATCGAGGCGGAGAAGCTGGCCGGCGCCAGCGTTGCCGTGCAGGGTTTCGGCGCCGTCGACGCCGTGCTCTATGGTCATGGCTCCGATACGCTGGCGAGCAGCATGCCGGAAGCGTCGTTCCGCTGCCGCTATGTCCACGCTCTCGCCGTCGACATCGCGCAGATCGCCGCCGAGACGCACGCCGAATGGGCGCGGCGACTACAAGCAAGAATGGTTGCAGCCGAGCGCCGGCAACAAGACCTACTTGTCGCCGAAAGAAACGACGCAGGCGCTGTACCGCGCCTATGCCACCGAGATCGAGGTTCTCAGGGCGCAGAACTCGCACCTGCGTTGAAGGACGCGGTCAACGGCGCAGCGCCGCTGTTACCGCACAGCGGTCTCGCGCTGCCGTTCATCCTCGCTGCCGTCGATGGCGCGCGCGATATCCTCGGCCCGGGCGGTTTCGGAGCCGCCGATCTTGCGGGCACCGACAAGGAGCGCTCGGCTATCGCCATCCTCGGCAGCGTCGCCACCGACCTCGGCTTCGCGCTGCGCTCCGGGGAGGCAGCGCTGGCGATGGCACCCAATCCCTTTACCGACGACAAAGCGCGCGCCCGCCTGGCGCCGGTGCTGCTGTCCTTGAAAAACGCCGAGGAGACCGGACGCGCGGCGCTCGGCGATCTCACCGGCCAGTCGCTCGGCTTCAACTCTCTCGACGGCGACTGACCGCCGGCAGCCAGGGAGACGCCCGAAACATTGACGGTCACTGCCTCGTCCCTGGGCATAAAGCTTCCGTGTTGCGAATATGCCACGCAACTCCAGGTTACGATGCGACCGCTGGGAGAACCGCAGAGCAAATCGCCGGCCCCGGCCAGGGCAAGACCTAGGGGAGAGTCAAATGGATATCGTCACGGCACTGGCACTTAGCATCGGCCTTCTCGGAGGCGTCGCAACCTACCTCTACCTTTCCGATCCACTCGTGCTCGGGCTGCAAATTTGGGCAGCCTTCATTGCTTGGGCAAGCTTCTACCACTGTGGCGGCAAGGTGCAGGGCTTCATCGCCAGCGTGTTCGCCAACCTGTGGGGTGTCGTCATGGCGACGCTCACCCTGCTGGCCGTCTCGCGTCTCGGCTTCGCCGAGCAGCTCGGCTTGCCGGTGTGGGCAGGCATCTGCGTCGCCATCGGCGTTGCAGTAATGATCCTCGGCGCCAAGATCCCGATCTTCTCGGCGATCCCGGCGACTGTCTACGGCTACGCCGCCACCGTGGCGCTGACGCTGCTGACGGCCGACGGGCTCAACAATCTGTCAGTGCCGTCGCTCGTCAATCCGGCAGTGATCATCGCGCTGTCGATGATCGGCGGCAACATCTTCGGCCTCATCTCCGAAGCGCTGGCCGGCCTGTTGGCGCGCAAGGCGTAATAGCGAACGCAACGCTGCCGGGCACACCGCTCGGCAGCGTTGCGTCGCTCGTTAACGCGGTCGGCTGCGATAGCGGCGGATCAGGGCGTTCGTCGATGCATCGTGCGCCAGCGTCGGCGCGCCTGTGTCGCGGATCTCATTGACGATTTTCTTGGCGAGCACCTTGCCGAGCTCGACGCCCCATTGGTCGAACGGGCCGATGCCCCAGACAACGCCCTGCACGAGGACACTGTGCTCATAGAGCGCCACGAGCGCGCCGAGCGAACGCGGATCGAGGCGCTCGGCGAGGATCATGTTGCTCGGCCGGTTGCCCTCCATGACGCGGAAGGGCACGTCGCCCGCCGCAATCCCCTCGGCGCCGACCTCCTCCGCCGTCTTGCCGAAGGCCAATCCCTCGGCTTGCGCGAACAGGTTCGCCATCAGCAAGTCGTGCGTTTCCGCCAACGGGCTCATGGGCTCGAGCACGCCGATAAAATCGGCCGGCACCAGCCGCGTGCCCTGGTGCAGCAATTGATAGAACGAGTGCTGCCCGTCGGTACCGGGCTCGCCCCAGATGATCGGGCCGGTGTGATAGTCGACGCGGCGGCGCGTGAGATCGACGCTCTTGCCGACGCTCTCCATCTGTAGCTGCTGCAGGTAGGCGGGAAAGCGTGCCAGGTTCTGCGCATACGGCAGCACCGCCTGCGTCTCAGCGCCGAAGAAATCCGCGTACCAGACGGTGAGCAACCCCAGCAGCACCGGCAGGTTCTTGTCGGGCGGCGCGGTCCGAAAATGCACGTCCATGGCGTAAAAGCCATCGAGCATGGCGCGGAAGTTCTCGGGCCCGACGGCGAGCATGGTGGAAAGGCCGATGGCCGCATCCATCGAGTAGCGGCCACCCACCCAGTCCCAGAACTCGAACATGTTGGCGGTGTCGATACCGAAAGCGCGCACCCCGGCGGCGTTGGTCGACACGGCTACGAAGTGCTTGGCGACGGCGCTTTCCTCGCCCAGTGCCTGCAACAGCCAGGCGCGAGCCACGTCGGCGTTGCTCATCGTCTCCTGCGTCGTGAACGTCTTGGAGGAGACGATGAACAACGTCTCGGCCGGGTCGAGATCCTGGGTCGCTTCGGTAAACGCGGCGCCGTCGACGTTGGAGACGAAGCGGAAGCGCAGATTGCGGTCGCTGTAGGGGCGCAGCGCCAGGTACGCCATCTCCGGACCGAGATAAGAGCCGCCGATGCCGATATTGACGACGTTGCGGATGCGCTTGCCGGTGTGCCCCTTCCAGGCGCCGGACCGAACGCGCGTCGCAAAGTCGCCCATGCGCGCCAGCACCGCGTGCACGTCGGGCACCACGTTACGCCCGTCGACCTCGATCACCGCGTCGGGTGGCGTGCGCAGCGCCGTATGCAGCACGGCGCGATTCTCGGTGACGTTGATCTTGTCGCCTCGGAACATGGCGTCGCGCTCGGCCGCCAGGCCACGCTCCTTCCCAAGCTGTGTCAGCAGCACAATGGTCTCTGGCGTGATGCGGTTCTTCGAATAGTCGAGCACGAGCCCGCCGCCCTCGACCGTGAAACGCGCGGCGCGGCCGGCATCCTCGGCGAACAGCGTGCGCAGCGACACATCCTTGATCTGTGCGTGGTGCGCGGCAAGCGCCCGCCACGTGGCGCTGGCAGTCAGCGGCGCCTCGGCCGTTTCGCGGCTCATTCTTAGGATCCTTAAGCCAGCGCCTTGCTCTTGCTGCCGATCGACTTGAGCAGGTCCTGCCATGAGGCGACGAACGACTTGGCGCCGTCGGCTTGCAGTTGCTGCGCCAGCCCATTGACGTCGACGCCGGCCCTTTCGTGCGCCACCAGCACCTCATCGCAATCGCCACCGGACGCCGACAGCACACCTTCGAAGGTGCCGTGGTCGGCATAGGCGCGCAACGTCTCCTCCGGCATGGTGTTGACGGTGTTCGGCGCCGCCAGCGCTTCGATGTACAGGGTATCGGTGGCGCGCTTGTCCTTGCTCGACGTGCTGGCGAACAGGAGCCGCTGCGGGCGCGCGCCGGCGTTCTCCAGCCGCTGCCAGCGATCGGAGGCAATGAGATCGCGATAGGCGCGATAGGCATGCTGGCCGACGGCGACGCCGAGCCGGTTCTTCAATTCGTCCGGCACCTTCTCGACGATGGCGCGATCCCAGCGGCTGATGAACACCGAGGCGACGGAACGCACGTCGGGATCGAGACCTGCTTGCACGCGCTTTTCCAGGCCGCGCATGTAGGCTTCCGCCGCGGCGAGATAGTCGGCCGTCGAGAACAGCAGCGTGACGTTGACGGGCACGCCGGCGAAGGTCGCCGCCTCGATGGCGGGCAGGCCTTCGCGCGTGCCGGGGATCTTGATGAAGAGGTTCGGCTTGCCGGCCTTGGCGGAAAGGCGCTTTGCCTCGGCGATCGTCGCCTGCGTGTCGTAGGCGAGCAGCGGCGAGACCTCGAGCGACACAAAGCCGTCGACGCCGGCAGTCCTCTTGTACACGGGAAGGAACAGGTCGGCGGCGCGCGACAAATCCTGCAGCGCCAGCTCGAAGAACAGCGCCTCGTCCGACATTCCTGCGCGTACCAGCTTCTCGACGGCGGCGTCGTAGTCGGTGCCCTTGCCGATCGCCTTCTCGAAGATCGTTGGATTGGAGGTGAGGCCCGTGACCGCAAGCTCGGCGATCATCTTGGCGAGGCGCCCGCTATCCAGCATGTCGCGCGTGATGTCGTCGATCCACAGGCTCTGGCCGGCGTCATGTAGCTGCTGTGTCGCCTGCACGGCGTTCTCTCCACTCGGCTTTGAAATAGGCGCCCCTGGCGGCGCGGGCGACCCTAACGTCCGGCCCCCGGCAATTTTCTAGCGGATGCGGGCGACAAATCGAAGCGCCGATATTGGACTTAAAGCATTTCCGGCTTGAACAGGCGGCGGTAGCGCCGGGTATTGGTCCCGGAGATCATAAATTCGCCGTCCCCCCGGTAGTGGAGGGTGCGCGGATAGCGCGGGGAACGGGCGACGTGCGCCTTCACGACCTCCCAAACGAAGAGGCTGTATTTGTCGATGAGGCTGGCGTCGTGCAGCCGGCACTCGAAGTTGGCGTAGCACTCCGAGATCAGCGGCGCCGCGACTTTTGTCCCCTTCAGTGGGGTTAGCGCGAACTTGTCGAATTTATCCGTATCGCGACCCGAGCAGTTGCCAATGCCGACCACTTTGGCCGCCATGTCGGCGGTCGGAACGTTGATGACGCACTCGCGGCTCTTGCGGACGAGCTCACGGCTATAATTCTCGCTCCAGATGTAGCAACCGACGAGCGAGGGCTCGAACTCCATGATCATGTGCCAGCCCATGGTCATGATGTTGGTCTCGCCCTTGTGGGCGGAGCTGACCAGCACGATGGGACCCGGCTCGAGGAACCGGCGCACGTTAGCGACCGGAAAGTCCTGCTTGTCGTAAGGATGCATGCCTTCCTCGCTCAGCCGAGCAAATGCGCGACACGGTCGGCGACAACACCGGCTAGACCAGAAGCGTGAACCTTGTCGACCTCTTGCACAGCGCGGTCGTAGCCGAGCTTCATGGCCGGCGCTATCTCTTCCGGTGAGACGAGATTGACTTTACCGGGGTTGGCCGCGATCAGCAGCGCCTTGGTGCCCGCCGCTTCCAGATCCTTGATCTCCTGCAAGATGGAATTGGGCATGCTGGAAAAGCGCGGGCCGCTGCCAGGCAAACCATCCGTCAGCGACACGACGATGGCGCGCTTGGCACCCGCCACGAGGTCGGAATGCGTGCTCGACGGTCCCATGCCGCCATCCATGCAGATGCGGTCGCCGACCCACGTCGGGCCGAAGATGCCGGGCAGCGACATGCTGGCGCTGACCGCGTGCGAGATGTGCACGTTCGAGTTGGACGACACGACGAGACGCTCGCCGCTGTAGCAGTCCGTCGTCGTGGCGTGGAAGATTGCGCTTGGCCAGTGCACGTTGCCGGTCAGCGCAATGGCCATATCCTGCAGCTTGCCGACGGACGGATTGCGTGCCGCCATGGCGCCGCGTCCGATGGCCTGGATGGTCGCGACGCTCGCGTCGGTGGCCGTGTTGCATAGCTCGTGCGCGCGCACCTGGCTGGGGTTGGGCTTGGGTGTGGGCACCAACGCCGCCAGCAGCTTCGGGAAAGTGCCGAAGAATTCGAAATCGCGGGTCAACTTCACCAAGTGCCCCCCGGCTATGGTGCTGCCCACCACCGAGCCGGCGGACGTGCCGATGATCAACTCCGGCATCGCGTAGGTGACGCCGTTCTCGTGCAAACCCTGCATGAAGCCGAGCATCCAAGCGGCGAAGTATTCGCCGCCGCCCCCAAGCACCAGTGCGCGGTCCTTGCCTTGGCCGAGCGAGGGCTTGGCCGGGATGGGAATGGCTAGCCCGTCATCGAAAGGCACGCTGGCGCGCGGACCGTCCGGCGCAGCGCCCGTTTGTGCCCGCGCCGGTACGCCAGCGGTCGCGAGCACCACGCCCGCTGCCAGCATGAGATCGCGCCGGCCGATTGGCATCGCGCGTTCTGTTCTCGTGTCGTTGCATGGCGCACCGGTGACTGACCAACTTTGCGCCGACGATGCCCGTAGCAAGCTAACAAAGCCCAAAGGGTTGCTGCCGCACCAAGACAAGGGGTGTATCCCGCGGCGGATGGCGGCAGGCGGAGGGGTTGCCTCGCACGGCACCAAGGTCAAGATATCGTCTCCGTCGTCTCCCCAAACCCAGCACAGGATCAGAGCCATGGAATACCGGCGTCTCGGCGCATCAGGATTCAAAGTGCCCGTGTTGAGCTTCGGCACCGGCACCTTCGGCGGCAAGGGCAAGCTGTTCGCCGCCTGGGGCGCCACCGACACGGCCGAGGCGCGGCGGCTGCTCGACATCTGCCTCGATGCCGGCGTCTCCATGTTCGACACGGCCGACATCTACTCGGCCGGCGAGTCCGAGCGCATCCTCGGCGAAGCCATGAAGGGCAAGCGCGACCGCTCGCTCGTCTCGACCAAGGCGACGTTCCGCTTCGGCGAGGAACCCAACAACGTCGGCTCCTCGCGCCAGCACCTGCTGGCCACGGTCGATGCGCAGCTGAAGCGCCTGCAGACCGACTACATCGATCTCTTCCAGCTGCACGGCTACGACGCCATGACGCCGCCCGAGGAAGTGCTGTCGACCCTCGATACGCTCGTGCGCGCCGGCAAGATCCGCTACGTCGGGGTGTCGAACTTCTCCGGCTGGCACATCGCCAAAGCGCTCGGCGTCGCCGACAAGTACGGCTACCCGCGCTACGTCGCCAACCAGACCTACTACTCCCTGATCGGTCGCGAGTACGAATGGGAGCTGATGCCGCTCGGCCTCGAGGAGGGCCTCGGCGCGGTGGTGTGGAGCCCGCTCGGCTGGGGACGTCTCACCGGCAAGATCCGCCGCGGCACCGGCATCCCGGCCGACAGCCGCCTGCACGGGTCGGCCGAGGCCGGTCCGCAGGTCGAGGACGAGTACCTTTTCAAGGTAGTCGACGCACTCGACGACGTCGCCAAGGAGACCGGCAAGACCGTGCCGCAAATCGCTCTCAACTGGCTGCTGCAGCGGCCGACCGTGTCGACCGTCGTCATCGGCGCCCGCAACGAGGAGCAGCTGAAGCAGAACCTCGGCGCTGTCGGCTGGAACCTGACGAAGGAGCAGATGGCCAAGCTCGACGCCGCGAGCGAGCGGCCGCTGGTCTATCCCTATTGGCACCAGCGCATCGCCTTCACCGAGCGCAACCCGCCGCCGGTGTGAGGGCCGGATCGACGCTGGTGTCTGTCAGCCCAAGGGTTGCGGCTCGGGGAATTTCCACGAACCATCGAGGATCTCCGCGCGCGGACGGTAGAGGCGCACGGTGTAGTTCCAGCCCTTCATGATCGGCAGGCAGTTGGGAATCTTGCCGTCACAGCCGCCGAACTGGATATCGATCGAGCCGTCCTCGCTCCGCTTGGCCGTGATGTTGTTGATCGAGTAGGCATTGAACTCGTTCGGCTCGTAGTAGCCCTTGGCGTCATACAGGCTAACCGACCAGAAGCCATCAACCGGTACGTCCTTGACGTTGAGCTTGTAGATCGTGGTGCCGTCGTTCTTCGCCGGCGTGATGTTGAGATAGGTGGCGTCCTTGTCGGGGTTGCCGCCCCAGCCTGCGGCGGTTCCGATCAAGTGGCGAACCGGATCGACCTCTTCTTTGGTGCCGAACGCCTTCTTGAAGTCGGGGATGGTCGTGGCAAGCACCAACAGAGCATCACGCACCGTCTTCTGGCTTGCCGGATCCCAGCTCGGCACCTCGAACGTGCCGGGACTTGCCTGCTCGACTTTGATGGCGTCCTGCAGGGCGTGGACTTGCTTCACATCCTCCGGATCGTTCGGATTGACGAGCGTGCGGACGGCAGTCGCGACGTAGCGTGTGCCGACTTTCTCTTTGGTGAGGGTGTGGGAACCGGCGCCGTAGTACACGCCTGGCACATAGTGGTCCTCATTGATCACCTGCAAGGACATGAAGCGCTTGCCCGCATCGGGTAGCGTGATCGTCACCGGTCCCGCATCGAGGTCGAACACGGCCGGCCGAATAGAGCGTGTCGCGGTTGAGGCGGATGACCGTCTGGTTGTCGATGGCCGCCGGCTCGCGGCGGTGAAAGAATTTCCCGACCGAGCCGTCCTTGACCATGTTGCCCATGTACAGATCGGACTCGGCGCGGATGAAGTTGTCGACCGTGACCGGCTGCGCGGCGCTGGTTTGACCTGTCAAACCAGCCGACGTCAGCAGAGCCGTTGCGCAAGCCAGTGCGTGGCAGCTTCTCATTGGATCCCTCTCATCACCACTTCCTTGGCGTCGGGAAATCTGCAAGACGCTAGTTTGCTTTCTCCATCGGCGGCTTTTTCCAAGAGCCGTCGAGCGCTGCTTCTTTCGGCCAGTAGAGGCGCATCGCGATGAAGAATGGCCCCTTGGGTGCAGGCAGCCAGTTTGGCTCTTTATCCTTTCCCGGCGACTCGTTCTGCACAAAGAATGTCAGACCGCCGTCGGCGTCCTTCACGAACTGCGGCAGCATCGGCGAATTGAGCAGGTAACGATTGATCGGATTGGCCACGAGCAGGCTTTGGGGCAGATCGTACATCGTCAGCGACCAGAAGGCGTTGACAGGCGGGAGCGCGCCGGCCGGGAAATGCACGGTGTAGCGGTTGGCGCCGTCGAGCTTTTGACCCGCGGCATCGATGGCATAGGCCGGATACATGGCCTCCTGCTTCGAGTTGCCGTAGATGCCGAGCACGGCGCCGGCCATGCGGTAGAGGTAGTTGTTCTTCAAGTACTCCCGCGTGCCGAAGAGCTGGCCCGACGTCACCGTTCCCGCGTCGACCTCCTTCTTCACGCTAGCAAGATCGGCCCAGGCATCAGCCACACCCTGCTCGATGGCGGTCTTGATCTCGGGCGGGAGCGAGTTCGGGTCGAAGGTCTTTCCTGCGCTGACCCCGATCTTGGCGAAACGCGCCATGAGCTCGGTCTCGGAAGGAACCGTCGGGGTGAACTGCAGGATGAAGTTGAGGATATTGAAGAACTCGAGCGACTTCCGCTCGTCGGCAGCGGTCAGCGGCTTGATGAAGTCGATCGCCGGCGCGGCCGCCGGCGGGGGCTGGCCGAGAAATGCCGATAGTGGCTGCACCTTGTAGCCGGCTTGGATTTTCTTGACGTTGTCGATGTCCGCCGGATTGAAAAGCTGCGTGCGGTACGCGGCGATTCCAAGCTCGGTCTCCGAGCGGATCACCTCCTTCACGCCCTTCGGCGTCTCGCCCTTCCAGCCGGGTCCGGCGATGACGAAGTTGCCGCCATCGTTGCCGGTCGCGCGGCTGCCGATGTAGGCGAAGTTGAACGTATACGCGTCGATGAGTTGGACACTGAAGTAGCGATCCTTTTCGATCGGCGGCACCGTCAGCACCAAGGGCTCGGCGCGCAGATCCATGCCAACCATCGAGTAAGGCGTATCTGAATTGGGAGTTTGGATCGCCGTGTCGGCCGGTGTGTAGACACGCGGGATGTTCGCTATGTGGTTCCAGGGCGCCTTGTACTCGGGGTTTTTGGTGTCGACGAAATAGGCGTGCTGGATGCGGTAGTTGTCGACCATCGGGAAGCCGTAGATGTAGGCCTCCTTGGCTATCGCGCGTGCTTCCTCAGGCGTTGCGCTCTGCGCCTGAGCGCCAGAGTATCCGCTCGCCGCGACGAGCAGGATCACCCCTGCCGTTCTTCCGATCATGGTCCTGTCCTTGTTCGAGGTCGCAGCGGTCACGCAAGTGCATCGCTTCGACGGTGTCGACTTATTTGCTTCCTGGGTGGCTCGACCACAGCCGGTCGGCTGGACCGTCGTCGATCGGGAGAGCCGGGACTTTACTGGGCGCCGCGCTCCTGGAGCTGCTGATCGATCATCTGGTTGAGCCGGCCGCGGATGCGTTCGGGATCGACGCTCTCCTTCAACATCTTCTTGGTTTTCATGTCGTCGAGCGTCTGCTCCATGATATTCGCCGGATTGAAGCTCGGCGGAGACGAGCGTGGCGGAAACTCCTTGAACGTCGCCGTGAACTGAAAGACCTCGTCCATGACTCCGTACATGTTATGGACGTGGTTGATCTGCCAATCCCAGAACGTGTTGGATGTGAAGTCAGCACGTTCGAACGGATCCTGCATAACGTTGAAAATCTTCTGCAAACGCAGCGTCGTGAACGGCTCCGCCCACACTTGCATCGTCCCCAGAACACGCTGCTCTGAGAAGACGTACTTGTAGTCGCCCTGGCGCATCGCCACGAGCAGCCCATCGTCGTTCGAATAGAAGTACGTATTGCGCGCGCTCTTCACGCCGTTGTTGTTTGCCGCGCTGCCGGAAACGGACTTCAGGAATTGCGACTGGTCGTAGCCGTCGAGGTGCACTTTGTAGTTGATGCCGTTGGCGGTGTAGCCCGCCTTGAGCTTGCTCACGATGTCCGGCTCGCCCGCGATGGAGCAGAGCGTGGGAACCCAATCGTTGTGGCTCGCGAGCTCGTTGGTGACCGTGCCGGGCTTGATCTGACCGGGCCATCGCACGAGGCACGGCACTCGGAAGGCGCCTTCCCAGTTTGTGTTCTTCTCCGAGCGGAACCACGTCATGGCGCCGTCTGGCCAGGTGTTCATGTGCGGGCCGTTGTCGGTCGAATAGACGACGACGGTGTTGTTCGCGATCCCCATGTCGTCGAGCGCTTTGAGCAGGCTGCCGACGGTGTCGTCGTGCTCCTGCATGCCGTCGATATATTCGCTGTCACCGTGCTTGTAACGGCCACGATGTTCGCCACGAACATGCGTTCGCAGATGCATGCGCGTTCCGTTGAACCAGCAGAAGAAGTTCTTCCCCGCCGCGTGCTGGCGCTGCATGAAAGCTATGGCCGCCGCCGAGGTCTCGTCGTCGATCGTCTCCATCCGCTTCTTGGTCAGCGGGCCGGTATCCTCGATCGTCTGCTTGCCGACCTTGCCGAAGCGGGGGTCTTCCGTCGGGTCGTCGACGTCGGTCGCCTTGCACCTCAGCACACCGCGCGGGCCGAACTTGGCGAGATAGGCGGGGTCTTTTGGGTAGTCCGGCAGCTCCGGCTCTTCCTCGGCGTTGAGGTGGTACAGATTGCCGAAGAACTCGTCGAAGCCGTTGACTGTCGGCAGTGATGGATTGCGATCGCCGACGTGGTTCTTGCCGAACTGGCCGGTGGCGTAGCCGAGGTTTTTAAGCAGGCCGCCAATGGAGGGATCGAGCTGGCTCATGCCCATGGGTGCGCCGGGGAAGCCAACCTTGCTCAAGCCGGTGCGAATGATGTGCTGGCCGGTGAGGAATGCGGAGCGGCCCGCCGTGCAGGATTGCTCCCCGTAGTAGTGTTGAAATTTGATGCCTTCCTTTGCGATGCGGTCGATGTTCGGGGTCTCGTAGCCCATCAGGCCATTCGAGTAGGCGCTGATGTTGGCAATGCCGATGTCATCGCCCCAGATGACGAGAATGTTCGGCTTGCCTGCACCCGGTTGCGTCGCCGCTGGCGCCACCGGGCCCATCTCGACTTTCGGCGGCGCAGGCGGTGTCTGCGCCGCGGCTCGGCTCACGGCTGACAAGGCGAGCAGCGATGCGCCGCTCAGAAGGATGTTTCTGCGATCAGGGCCGGAATTTGAATTTGCGCACGCATTGGGGGCTTTGACCTTGTTACGCATGACTTGATCCTCCCGGATCATCTTGCCCGCGGTTTCTCGTTCACTTCTGTCGTTTGATGCAGCGAAACCCGACATGACTGGTCGAGGTGTCGATAGGTTCGGGGTGACGGGCTGCCGGTCGGTAGCGTCGGCAATAGTTGGGGGCACAAAGGTGCGAGCCACCCTTGAGCACCTTGCGCGGAATTCGGATGTTCGGCTGACAGGCATCGTAACTCCCGTCGGCGCGCGGGCCGCGCGGGTTCTCCGGTATGCAGCACGCCTTCGGCGCGTCAGCCGGATGCTTCGGCGCATACCAGTCGGTCGTCCACTCCCAGACATTGCCGATCATGTCGAAAAGGCCATAGCCGTTGGCCGGGTACGTACCGACCGGCGATGTGCGCTCGTAGCCGTCGAGTTTCAGGTTCTCGTGCGGAAACCCGCCCTGCCAGGTGTTGGCCATCTGCTTGCCGCCGGGCGCAAATTCATCGCCCCAGGAAAACTCGGTGCCTTCAAGGCCGCCGCGTGCGGCGAACTCCCACTCGGACTCCGTCGGCAGCTCTTTGCCGGCCCACTTGGCGTAGGCTTCGGCATCTTTGTAGGCGACGTGCACGACCGGATGGTCGTCGAGACCTTTGATCCAGCTGCCGCGGCCATAGGGGTGGCGCCAGTTGGCGCCGAAGCGGAAATCCCACCACTGGCTCCAATTGCGCAGATCGACCGCGCCCGTCGGCGGCTGGAAGACTAAGGAGCCAGCTTTGAGCATGTGCGGCAGAGCGCCCGGATAGTCCTCGGCGCGCGGTGCGATTTCGGCAAAGGTGACGTAGCCCGTTGCGTCGATGAACTGGCGGAACTGCCGGTTGGTGACGGGGGACGGATCCATCCAGAACCCGTCGACCGTGACGCGGTGGACCGGTGCTTCCTCGGCATAATGCTGGTCCGACCCCATGGCGAAGGTACCGCCGGGGATCCAGATCATCGCATCCAACGCATACTGCGGAAGGAGTGACACGGCATTAAGCCCTCCTCCCCCGACGGGCCGCCTGCGCCGTCCCGCGCATAAGGACCGTTGGCGTCATTCAACCACAGTCGACGCGCAATCGGCAATCTGATCATTGGTTTAATTGCTCTTGTTGTCCGGCCGACACCCCGGGGGAGCGCGCGTGGCTTAGGCTCCGAATCTCTGAACAATTCGATGGAATGGCCATGCGTGCAGGCCCGTTACTCGTCGGATTAGTCGCCCTTGTGATCGTCGGTCTGGGCGCGGGCAATCTGCGCGCCGCGGAGAATGCCTTCGGCATCTATCTGCTCGGCAGCAAGACCTCTATGGCCGGCTTCGTGCCGCCGCCCGGCACCTACGTGCAAGACATCAACTTCGCCTATTCGGGGAGCGCGAGCGGCGCGGCGGCCGTGGGCGTGGCACTGCGTCAGACGGGGAACGTGACCATCGACGCGCAGATCGACGTCACCGGCAATGCGTACATTAACCTACCTATCGCCCTGTGGATCGCACCGCAAAAGGTTCTTGGCGGCAATGTCGGGTTCGGCCTCCTGACGCCCTTCGGCTGGAAAGGCGTCGACGTCGATATCGATGCGCAAGCCACCCTCATGCTGCCCGATGGGACAATCATTCAAGGTGGACGGCATTTCGACTTCGAGGACAGCTCCACGAAGTTCGGCGACCCGGTCCTCAATGCGCTGATCGGTTGGCACGAGGGCAACTGGCATTGGAACGTCAGCGCCCTCCTCAACGTCCCGATCGGCCCATGGGAGACCGAAAGCATCAGCAACATCTCGTTTCACCGCTGGGCGCTCGATACCAGCAGCTCGGTGACCTACTTCGACGCCAAGCGCGGGCATGAAGTGTCACTGACCGCGGGCTTCACATTCAACGGCGAAAATCCCGCCACCGACTACAAAACCGGCACCGAGTTCCACGTCGAGTGGGCGCTGATGCAGCACATGTCGAAGACGTTTGCCTTCGGCATCTCCGGCTATCACTACGAGCAGGTCACCGGCGATAGCGGCGCCGGCGCGCGCGTCGGCAGCTTCGAAGGTCGCGCCACGGGTCTCGGTCCCGACGTCACCTACACCTTCATGTGCGGAAAGATCCCCATCAGCACCGAGCTCAAATACTTCCGCGAGTTCGATGTTGAAAATCGGCTCACGGGCAATTCGGGATTTCTGACGATCACCGTGCCGCTCTCGGCCGGACACTGATACGCCCAGCACCGCCGCGTGATCGCCAGGCTGTCGGAAAACTGTCATACGACATCAATAGGCTTCGCATCTCGGGCTGAGTAGAACCGCGGCCACCGCCGCGGAAGGGGAGGCATGCCTAACGATGAAAGCGTGTCGGCGACGGTCGCGCATGCGCGACTAGACGCCGGCGAGGCTGAGGCTCGGGTCGTCCGCCATTTCCGCCAAATCGTGCTTTGGCCGATTCAGCTTATTGCCGCGGCGCCCGGCGGCCGCCGCAAAAGCACCGAGGCGCTGTTTGAGCGCCTTGGCGCCGAGAACTGGGCTCTGGTCGATGACGAGTTCGGCATCAAGGGCGATGCCTTCCAGGAGCGGCACTATCGCGAGTTCGTGAGCTTCCTGCCGCACGTGCAGCGCTTCCTCTACGGCGATGCGCCGGGGCCGGTGCGCGATCTCGGCAATGGCGCTGCGCCATTGCGTGTCTACCGGCGTACCGACATTGCGGCGGTGCGCATGGTGCTCTCCGAAGGCGCCGAGCCCGTAACTTGCCAGGTCGCCCACGCCGACCTGCACTTCTTCCACGATGTCGATGCCGTCATTCTCGCCTTCGAGTTTTGGGCGTCGGACCTCCCGCTCAGCGTCGTGCACGAGATCATGTATCGCTTCGGGCGGGCTTATCCTCCAGGCTGGACTGAAACTGGCGAGGCTCTGCACTGTCCTGAGCGCGTCGAATGGCTCGACAAGGAAGGACGTGTGCTCGCCACCTCCGACTACGAGCAACGCGGACGATACCTGTCGTTCGTGGGGCATCAGCGGACCCCCTGCTTCGCGGCCCATTGGGAATTTCTGCTGAAGCCTCTGGAGGCCGAGAACTCCGGCCACAAAGGCCCGCTCAGCTTCCGGCAGATCGAATACTACCGCATGCCGGTCATGACCTATCTGACCGTCGATCGGCTATGGGACGTGCAGCGCGCCGAATACATGCGCCTCGCCTTCGCCGCAGGGGCGAGTTCAAGCGGGGATGCGCCATTTACCGAGCGCTTTCTGCACGATTTCGAGACTCGCAATTGCTATGATCGCTACTATCACGAAGGATCGGAGACGGCGGGCGTCAACACGCGCTTCCTGCTGTCAGGCCATGCCTTCACGGTCGTCGCCGATGGCGCCGCCTCCCGCCTCGAGGACAACGAGCGCGGACTGCTCGGCCAATTCCGCCATCAGTATTTCCTGCTCTTCCTCATCAGTCATTTCCACAAGGCGGCATTGCTGATGCTGTCCGATCGCCTGGTCGCCGCCATCAAGCAACTGGAAGTGGGGAGCGCCCGGTCGGCCGTCGCATTCCGACGCGAGACGTATCGCCTGCAGGAAGCGTTCATGCGCTTCACGCAGCGCTACTGGTTCACCGAGGTGTCGGATCAGGCGCAGACGCGTGACCTCTTCCGCATGCAGCGCCTGCACCTGGGAAATGACGATCTCTACAAGGAACTCCGCAACGAGATTTTCGATATGGTGCAGTATCTCGACAGCGATGTTCTGCGCCGGCAGAGCGGCACGATCCACCGGCTCACGGCCGTAACGATCGTCGGCCTGATCGGTACGATCGCCACCGGGTTCCTGGGCATGAATTTGATCGCCGAAGCGGACTCTCCCTTGCACGTCAAGCTGATATACTTCGGCATTGTCGCTGGCGCTGTCATCCTGCTGACCGTGGCGGTTGTCGTGTTTTCTCGGCCCCTGACGGCATTCCTCGACCGCATGTCTGGCGAGCGCCACTAGTAAGACGATGGCTCTCGTGTGCGCCGTCCACGCGTGCGGGGCCTTAGACCTGAATCGGGAGAGATAAAGTGAGTACCGATAGACGTGCCAAGGATCTGACCATGCGGGTTCGCGCCGATCTCGTCGACAGCTTCGATGAGGAGCTGGAGATGGAGCTCGACGACGAGCGCCTCGACAAGCTGCTCGACGGAATGTCCGATCGGCCCGAGCCGGAGGGCATGGATCGGAAAGTCTATTTCAAAGAGCTGTTCCGGCTGCAGGGCGAGCTCGTCAAGCTGCAGGACTGGATCGTCGCGCAGAAGCTCAAGGTCGTCGTGATCTTCGAAGGACGCGATGCGGCCGGCAAGGGCGGCGTCATCAAGCGCATTACGCAGCGTCTCAATCCGCGCGTCTGCCGCGTCGCGGCATTGCCGGCGCCGAACGAGCGAGAACGCACGCAATGGTACTTCCAGCGCTATGTCAGCCACCTGCCGGCGGCAGGCGAGATGGTCCTGTTCGACCGCTCCTGGTACAACCGCGCCGGCGTCGAGCGCGTCATGGGCTTCTGTACGGACGAGGAGTGCGAGGAGTTCCTGCGCACCGTACCCGAGTTTGAAAGAATGCTGGTGCGGTCGGGTATCATACTCCTCAAGTACTGGTTCTCGATCACCGACGAGGAGCAGCACTTCCGTTTCACGATGCGCATCAACGATCCACTGAAGCAGTGGAAACTCAGCCCCATGGATTTGCAGTCGCGCGTGCGGTGGGAGGCCTACACCCGGGCCAAGGAAGCTATGCTGCAAAGAACCAACATTCCGGAAGCGCCCTGGTGGGTCGTCGAGGCCGTCGACAAGAAAAAGGCGCGGCTAAACTGCATCAATCATCTGCTGCACCAAATTCCCTACGATGAAGTCGCCCGTCCCCCGATCGTCTTGCCGGCACGGACGCATCATCCCGATTACCAGCGCCACCCCATACAGCGCGAGATGTACGTGCCGGAGGTGTATTGAAGGGTGGTTGGGGTCGCCGCCAGGCCCGATCTAGCGTCCTGGCCAATCCACTAGGTCAGCGTCCTCGTCGGGTCCGACATCAAAGCTTCACGGGACGGACATACCGTCGACCCTGCAGACCGACCAACTCATATTGTGGCGCGCCTCCAGTTGGCGCGTCTTTTTTCTGCATGCCAGATCAATTCCAATGGGCAGACGCCGACGCTGATAAGAGCGGCGAGATGGTCGCGTCCGAAAGCGCGTATACGCGGCTTTTCGAGGCCCTGCGACAGCTGCAAGCTGACCTCGACGACGTGCCGGCCACGTCGTTGCGCCTGAAGCCTTATTTGTCGAAGCGTCAGTCAGCCTTGCACGCCCTCCAACGTCATGCACAAGCGACAATTGCCGAGTTTGGCTTCGTCGATGGCGCGAAAACTGAAAAGGCTGACCCGCAGTTGTTGGCGGCGTTCTATCCCGATCCGATGCATTCCGTTGCCTCCCGCTACTGCTGGGCCCTGCTCACCGGCGACAATGACCAGCCTTCGCTACAGCAGATCATCGCGGCCACAAGGGTCGAGTTCGAAGCGTTCCTTTTGAATCAGGCCGGCACATCACCAAACTCCCGCAGCTCCACTGACTTGAACGCATTGATTGCCGCAGAATCCGCGCACTCCAGGCGCACGGATCGGCTTGCCTATCGGCTCGCGGCACTGAGGCGGCTGATGATTGTCCATCGCCACGTCATCGGACCCTCAGGATCAACAAGCGTGCTGGAGACTGAAATCGCACAGTCCATAGAGGCGTCGGAGGAGGCCACCGAAAGCCTGAGGGAAATTCGCAGGACGAAGATCTCGAAGCGTTGACGGTCGCTGGCGACTAGCCGGCTTGATCCAAGCCCATGCGCTTGAGCGCCTGAATCGCCAATCCGCGGTGCTCGGGAACCGATAGCAGCTTGTTCAATCCATGAACGGTAATGAACAGCCGCTTTGACCGACGCAGCCGCGCAACGGTGCGCACAATCTCATCCTGGGGAGCCGCGGCGATGTTGCGCGCCGTGGACAGTGCCATGGTTTCGTCGTCAGCCGAACGCATCACACAACCCATCGTTGGTTAATGCAGGCTAGCGCCGGCGCGTCTAGGTAGCAAGCTGCTACATGCGGGCGACAGCAGCGCAATCGTGCGCCACTAATCTCGGCGCCTGCCTTTCCGCTCCCACACGGTTGACTTTGCATTGCGCCCTATGGGGTCGGCGGTGTGGTCGCGGGCTGCGGGGCCTGCTCGGGAGTTGTGACGGCAGGGACACTCAAGGCTTCCTGCAGGGTCGGCCACGCCTTGTAGGCAGCCCAGGCGACGACTGTCGTCAATATGACCAGAACGATCAGCGGCAAAACCGGTGATTTGTTGCGGGCAACATCGGGGTCGGCTGTCATAGTTTCGTCCACCGGTTCGGTGCGACGACCAAACCCAGCCGAGGAAGTCACAGTTCCAGTTTGTTGGCGTCACATTGTTTGTGACAGATGGACGTCAAACCTCATTCAATATGAACCGGGAGTGACACTCATCTCAGGCTTGGAAGACCGACTTCCGCATATCGCATCTGTCTTGAAAGTCACTCCTCGCCACAAAGGAAGGCGCACGACGGAGACAGACGATGTGTTGCTTACTCCACGGTTGCCGCGCGCGTTGCAAAGCCCCGTCAAGACGATTGGAGGACGGACCGGCGCAGCCGATCCGCCCTCCCTCATGCCTGACGTGAGCGGTTTCTAACGCTCCTTCTTCGCCGGCGGCTGGTCGGCGGCGGGAAGCGGCTTGGCAAGCTCGCCCGGGCGCGTCATCGCGGCACGGAACGCTACCATCATCGACTGCATCGTTGTCTCCTCACACGTCGCTCGAGCGCGACTATCGCGCTCGCAATCGGAGCGTCGTGATACGTGGGTCGCGATATGGATGCTGTTTCGCGCGGGACAAGTGGATGAGCGCGCGATTGCGCACGAGTTTGCGCTACGTCGCTCAGCGAAAAAGCGCCGTCCTACTCTGCCGCCACCGGCATGATGCGCTGTGAAGGATCGCACGCCGCATCGAAGGTCGCGGCGCTCGCCATGTGCCAAGCCGTTGCAAAGCGATCGTCCTGCGTTCCGCGCAGCAACTCGCCGGGCGCCAAGAACCGATATTGCTCGGCGAAAGTGACGACGCGGTCCGGCGCGGCACGGCGCATGAAGTGATGCGGGCGGAACTCGCCGGGGTGGGTCAGACCGGCGGCCGCCACCAGCTCGGCCAGTGCCTTCACCGTCTGCTTATGAAAGCTGGCGACGCGCAGCGACTTGTCGGTGACGACAATGGCGCGCTGGCGCGTGCGATCTTGCGTGGCGACACCGGTCGGGCAATGCCCCGTATGACACGTCTGCGCCTGGATGCAGCCAACCGCGAACATGAAGCCGCGCGCCGCGTTGCACCAGTCGGCGCCGAGCGCCATGACGCGCGCCATGTCGAACGCCGAGGTGATCTTCCCCGAAGCGCCGAGCTTGATCCGATCGCGCAGACCCGCGCCCACCAATGCGGAGTGCACGAAGACGAGTCCGTCGCGCAACGGCGTGCCCATGTGGTCGATGAACTCGAGCGGCGCCGCCCCGGTACCGCCTTCGGTGCCGTCGACGACGATGAAGTCGGGGGTGATGCCGGTCTCGATCATCGCCTTGACCAGTGCCAGGAACTCCCAAGGGTGCCCGACGCACAGCTTGAAGCCCGTCGGCTTGCCGCCCGACAGGCGGCGCAGCTCGGCGATGAACTGCATCATCTCGGTCGGCGTCGAGAAAGAGCCGTGGCGGGCCGGAGAAACGCAGTCCTTGCCCCTTTCCACGAGGCGTATGCGCGCCACCTCGCGCGTGACCTTGGCGCCGGGGAGAATTCCACCAAGGCCCGGCTTGGCCCCCTGGCTCAGCTTGATCTCGATCATCTTGATCTGCTCTTGCGCCGCCGTCTCGGCGAACCGATCGGGTGCGAACGAGCCATCCTTGTTGCGGCAGCCGAAGTAGCCAGTGCCGATCTCCCAAATGATGTCGCCACCGTGCTCGCGATGGTACGGGCTGAAGCCGCCCTCGCCCGTATCGTGCGCAAAGCCACCGAGCTTGGCGCCCTTGTTGAGCGCGCGGATGGCGTTGGCCGAAATGGAGCCGAAGCTCATCGCCGAGATGTTGAACACCGAGGCCGAGTAAAGGTGCCGGCAATCGCGGCCGCCGATGAGGATACGGAATGGCTCCTTAGCCGGCGGCTTCGGCGCCATCGAGTGGTGCATCCACTCGTATTCGTTGCGGTAGACGTCGTATTGGGTGCCGAAGGGGCGCTTGTCGAGCTCGTGCTTAGCGCGCTGATAGACGATCGCCCGCTTGTCGCGCGGAAATGGCATGCCTTCCTTGTCCAACTCGAAGAAGTATTGGCGCAGCTCGGGGCGGATGTTCTCCAGTATGAAGCGCAGGTGCGCCGCGATCGGGTAGTTGCGCAAAATCGCATGCTTGCGCTGCGTGAGGTGCGGATCCCGGATGCGAACCCCCCGAAGAAAGCGATCGGCAGCAGGAAGTAGGGAAGGCTCGCTGGGGTGCGCCAGACCGCGGCGGTGAATGCGGCGGTGCCGGCAAGCGCGATCGTCAGCAGGATATAGCGTGGGCTGAGCGGCAGCAGCAGGGGGCGCATGGCAAACTCTCCCCACGTCGTGGTGATGCGCAGCTCTTGTAAGCTCTCCTGCTGTAGGATTTGCGACGCCGTTAACGCCGAGGATGGCACGCTAATAGTGCGTGAGGACTGCTCATGGCCAATTGTGTTGAAGAAGCCAACAGCGGTCACCTCGTGCGAGGTCGCGACGGAGCTGGTGATGATGGGGGCAGGCGGCGGAGTTCCGCCTGAAAGAAATGGTCGGAGCGAGAGGATTTGAACCTCCGACCCCCAGTCCCCCAGACTGGTGCGCTAACCAGGCTGCGCTACGCTCCGAAGCGCCCCTTGTGCCAAGTGCGGTCCTGCGGGTCAAGGCAAAGCCCCGCCCGGCTCAACCCATCAGCTTTTCCAGGCTATCCACGCGCGTCGGCAGCCAGGCCGGCGCTCCGATTGCCTCGACGCCGACCGAGGCCACGGCTGCGTAGACGCCGTCGCCGAGTTGCAGATCGCGTACGGACGGTGGCGCCTCACCAGCGAGCAGCGCCGCGACCATATCGCCGGCGCTCGCCTGCCCGGCGCGAAATTCATCGCTGACGCCGAGGATGCCGAGCCGCGTCAGCAGCCGGCCGATGCCGCAGCCATCGGCCTTGGCGAGGGATTCGAGCCGCACCCATGCTTGCAGGAACCGTGCGTTGCCTTCGGTGGGCAGCGGCTCATTGCTCAGCGCCGCACCCGCCTCCTCGATACGCGCGCGCCGTGCCTCGCCGACGCGCACGCGCCGCGGGCGCTCGATGTCGACGCCGATGCTGCCACGCGGCGCCAGCCCGATGAGTGCCAGCCCTGGCGCATGCGAAATGCTGAACGTCAGCGGCGTGCCGTCGAGGTGAGGCTTGCCGCGTTCGCTGCGCGTGAACACGGCGCGGCGCCATTGCGTGCCGGCGGCGCGCTCGATCAGCAGCCGCAAGGCGATATGCGTCGCCAGCCATTCGGCGCGCACGATCGGGTCGGTGAGGTCGGACGCGCGAACGCGATCGGCGGGGCTCAGACGCGGCGTGCGCTCTTCGAGCGTGTGCAGCGCCGGACCGGCGGCGCCAAGATCGACGCACCATAGCTCAGGCGTCTGGATGCCGCTCACCCGCGCGCAGCGCGCCGTGCCTTGTGCGCCGATCGGCGCGCGGCGCTCTCCGGCGGCTTGCCGAGCAGTATCCCGCGGCAATTCTCCAGCTCGGCGATGGCAGCGAGCAGGCGCTCGCGTACGTCGGCGTTGCTCGGCAGAGCATGAGCCGGAGCCGATGCGGCGGACGCCGTCTTCTTGCCGGCGCGCTTGCCGGCAGGTGCTGGCGCCGGTGCCGCGGCGACGGGAGCCGCCGTGGCGGCGGGGTCGGCGCCAAAGCGCTTCACCGTATCGACGCCCTGCTCACGCAGGATCTTTTGCACGCCCTTGATGGTGTAGCCTTCGGCGTGCAGCAGGTGACAGATGCCGCGCAGCAGCGACATGTCCTCGGGGCGATAGTAGCGGCGACCGCCGCCGCGCTTCATCGGCCGGATCTGCGGAAACCGGCCTTCCCAGAAGCGCAGCACGTGCTTGGGAACCTCGAGCTCTTCGGCGACTTCGCTGATGGTGCGAAAGGCCTCTGCGGTCTTGGTCAATTGCGCCTCCGCCGGCTACAGCCTGAGGCGCCAGCGTGCAGCGCCTATTCGGCAGCCTTGCGGCGGATCAAGCCCTGGTTGATGCGCTCTTTCATAATGTTGCTCGGTCGAAAGACCAAGACCCGGCGCGGCGTGATCGGCACTTCGTCCCCTGTTTTGGGATTGCGGCCCATGCGCTCGCCCTTCTGGCGAATGCCGAACGAGCCGAACGACGATAGCTTCACGCTGTCTCCCCGAGCCAGGCTCGCGGAGATCTCTCCGAGCACCAGTTCAACAAGCTCCTGGCTCTCGTTGCGCGGCAATCCGACTTTGCGGACAACGGCTTCCGCAAGGTCTGCACGCGTTAACGTCTTGCCTCCCATGGCATTTTGCCTCCCGCCTTCTCGCCTTTTTTGAGATGCTACCGGTGGGAAACGCAATCGTCAATGACGAGCACATTTCAACTAGCTGAAATCAAAGACAGAAACTTGCCGCGTTGCAGAAAATACTCGGCACACGTCACCAGCGGGCGAGCGCGGCACCCCAGGTGAATCCGCCGCCCATGGCTTCCATGAGGACGAGCGAGCCTTCCTTAACGCGGTGCTGCTCGAAAGCGTGATTGAGCGCCAGCGGAATCGACGCGGCCGACGTGTTGCCGTGCTTATCGAGCGTGACGACGATTTTCTCGGCCGGAACGCCGAGCTTCTTCAGCACGCCGTCGAGGATGCGCTGGTTGGCTTGATGCGGCACGTAGAGATCGATCTCGTCGGCCGCGTAGCCGGTCATCACCAACGTCTCCTCGATTACGCCGGTGATCTTCTGCACGGCATGACGGAACACCTCGCGCCCGTTCATGCGCAGATTTCCGACTGTCTTCGTCGAGCCGGGGCCACCGTCGACATAAAGCAGATCCTCGTAGCGTCCGTCCGAGCGAATGCGCGTGGCAAGGATGCCGCGATCCTCGCGCGTGCCGTGCTGCGGTTGCGCTTCGAGCACCACGGCGCCGGCACCATCGCCGAACAGCACGCAGGTCGAGCGATCCGTCCAGTCGAGGATGCGCGAAAACGTCTCGGCGCCGATGACCACGGCACGTTTGAACTGACCGGTCTTGAGGAAATTGTCGGCAATGGTGATGGCGTAGACGAAGCCCGAGCATACCGCCTGCACGTCGAATGCCGCGCCCTTGCTGACGCCTAGCCCGTGCTGGATCTTCACTGCCGTCGCCGGAAACGTGCGGTCGGGCGTCGCCGTGGCGCAGATGACGAGATCGACGTCGACGGGATCGAGGCCAGCGCGCACCAGCGCCTGCTTGGCGGCGGCGATGCCGAGATCCGACGTCAGCTCGTCGTCGCCGGCGATGTGGCGCTGGCGAATGCCGGTGCGCTCGACGATCCATTCGTCGCTCGTGTCGACGAGCTTGGCGAGGTCGGCGTTGGTCATCACCCGCTTGGGCAGATGCGCGCCGACACCGCGGATCACTGAACGAATAACTGCCACTGAGCTGCCTTGCTTCTTATAGTTGACCCAGCTTCAACGGAGGAAGGGCACGGCGGATCGGCCAACGGCGCGACCTGCGTGCGTTCCGGCCCTTTTACCCTCAACCCTCGGCGCTCGCCTCGAGCTTGTGGTGGAATGCCGTCAGATCGGCAGCGAGCCGAGGAATGAGGCGGCTCTGGGCCATCTCGTACGCGAGATCAACGGCGCTGGCAAAGCCCAGGGCATCGGTGCCCCCGTGACTCTTGACCGCGATGCCGTTGAGGCCGAGAAACGTCCCGCCGTTGGCGCGGCGGGGGTCCATTTTTTCCTTGAGAACGCGGAAACCACCGGAGGCCAGAATGGCGCCGAGCTTGGACAGCCAGGAGCGCTCCATGGCAGAGCGCAGATACTCGCCGATCTGCTTGGCGGTGCCTTCGGCCGTCTTCAGCGCGATATTGCCGGCAAAGCCCTCGACGACCACGACGTCGACAACTCCCTGACCGATCTGATCGCCCTCGATGAAGCCGCGATATTCGAGCGGCAGGTCGGTGCCCTTCAGCCAGGCGTGCGCCTGACGCACTTCCTCGACACCCTTGATCTCCTCCACGCCGACATTGAGCAGGCCGACGGTGGGACGCTCGATGTGGAACAGCGCTCGTGCCATGGCCGCGCCCATGAGCGCGAAATCGCCGAGCTCGCGGGCGCTGGCGCCGATGTTGGCGCCGACGTCGAGCACGATGCATTCGGCTTTGACGGTCGGCCACAGGGCCGCGATGGCGGGACGCTCGATGCCGGCCATGGGGCGCAGGATCAGCTTCGACATGGCCATGAAGGCGCCGGTGTTGCCGGCCGAGACGGCAACGTCGGCTTCGCCCTTGTGCACGGCGTCGATGGCGAGCCACAGGCTGGAGCCCTTGCCGCGGCGCAGTGCCTGGCTGGGCTTGTCGGTCATGTTGATGGAGAGCGCCGTGTGGACGACACGCGACTTGGCCGCCAGCACGGGAAGCTTTTCCAGCTCCGCCCTGATGTGCTGCTCATCGCCGTAGAAGATGAAGCTTAGCGATGGATAGCGCTCCAACGAGAGCGCGGCGCCAGGAACGACAACGGAAGGCCCGTGATCGCCTCCCATGGCGTCGAGCGCTATGGTCCGCGGCTGAGACATGTCGCGGTTCGCCTCGCAAATATTCCCCAGAATGGAGGCCGCATAGTTGACCGCCTGCCCACCCATAAACGAGCGGACCATACTCTTTTGCAACTGCGAAACAACTGGATTTTAACCGCCTTAGCCGCGGCGTCGTGTGATCGTGGCCGCGGCGCGTCTCAGCCCAGATCCTTGAGTTTCTTCAAAGCGGCGAACGGACCGCTCTCGCCCACCAGCGGACTGCCCAGTTCGTCGGGGGCAATCTCTGCGCCCGCTTTGCGCGGGTACGGATCGAGGGCGGCCGACACCGTCTCGTAGACGATCCTGCCGACATCGATGCGGCCGTGCTCGATCGGCTCGATCTCGGCCGCGCTCAGCGCCTCGACTTCTTCCTCGCCGCCCTGCGGCAACTCCGCCGCCGGCCAGAACTCGACATCGAAAGTACCCTCGGCCCTTTGAGAGAGGGGATCGAGGGTGACGACACAGCTTTGCGTCAGTCGGGCCGCCACCTTGCCGGCAAGGCGATACTGGCCTTTCCCCATCGCGCGAATGGTGAATTCAGCCTCGATGCTCTCACAGGAGACAACGTCGAGCGTTGTCGCCACTTGCGCGCGCTCAGCCTCGGTGGCGGCACGCGTCTGGCGCAGACCCGCCTCCGGTATCTCCGCTGTGCGATACGACCAGTTGAGCGTCTCGCTCATTTTGGCTCCCTAAGTTTAGTGTGGCACTACCGGAAACTCGAAGCTGCCGGTTGCGGCCTGCCTAGCGTCCGTTGCCGTAAGGGCCGCCGCCGCAGCCCGCACGTAGCGGGCGAGCCGGGGCGCGAATTGCGCGTCGGCGTCGGCGTAAGTGTGCTCCCTGAGCACGGCCTCTAAGTCCTCCCCGTCGCTCGCCGCCAGCGCCGCCTTGTAGGCCACGCTGCGCTCATATAGCCCGGTAGCAGCGAGCCGAACCTTCTTGGGAACGGTAAGGTCGCCGGTGCCCATCTCGCGCAAGGAATCGTCCATATCGGCAATGAACGCTTCCACCAGTAGCCGCGGCAGGTCGGCGTCCGCAGCCGGAACCGAGCGGAGGCGCTCGAGCACCAGAACAAGGTGAACGACCACCATCTCGTAGCGTCCCGACGGTGTATCGGGGACACCGAGGTCGGCGTAAAAAGCCGGGCGGCGCGCCTGCGTCACGATCGCGCCATAAATCTCGCCTGCTTTACGGCGCATGTCGGTGCGGGCGTTGAGAAAATCCAGCATCTGCGCCGTGCTCTTCGTTGGGGGCGAGAACAATCCAGGGGAGAGGCGACCGAGTTGCGACTACGCCCGTTGCATTCGGCATGACCTCAGGCTAAGCGCGTTTTCGGCCACCCTTCGATCAGTCTCGGGAACACATAACATAATGCGCCGAGAGACGAACGCCCGCCAACGCCGCACGCGAGGCTCGACCGTTAACGCGCCGCTCGTCTTCCGCCTCGTGGCGACGCTCGCCGCCGCACTGGCCGTCGCTGCCTGCAATTCAAACATCATCAAGCACGGCGTCCAGTTTCACGAAGGCGACCTGCAGCAAATCCAGCCCGGCATGAGCCAGGAGCAGGTGCGCATGAACCTCGGCTCGCCCTCGACCACGGCGGTCGTCGGCAACAACCAGGCCTTCTATTACATCTCGAGCACGGCGACGCAGACGGCCTTCATGCTGCCGACCGAGAAAGATCGCCAGGTGGTCGCCGTCTATTTCACCCAGGCCGGCACCGTCGAGCGCGTCGCCAACTACGGCATGAAGGACGGACGCGTGTTCGACTACGTGACGAAGACCACGCCGGCGCCGGGCGGCAGGGACGTCGGCATCGTGCAGCAGCTCTTCCGCAACCTCGGCACCAAACAGATCTTCGGCGACTGAGCCGTAACCCCTTCCCGACCCTGCAAACGAAAACGGGGGCGTCGCGAGACGCTCCCGTTTTTGTTAGTGCACGCGCCGGATCAGCCGTTGGCGGCGAGAACCGCCAGCAGCAGCAGCGCCACGATGTTGGTGATCTTGATGGCCGGGTTCACGGCTGGGCCAGCGGTATCCTTGTAGGGATCGCCGACCGTGTCGCCGGTGACGGCAGCCTTGTGCGCGTCGCCGCCCTTGACGTGCTTGACCCCGTCCTTGTCGACGAAGCCGTCCTCGATCAGCTTCTTGGCGTTGTCCCAAGCGCCGCCACCGGAGGTCATCGAGATGGCGACGAACATGCCGTTGACGATGACGCCGAGCAGCATGGCGCCGACGGCGGAGAACGCCGCGCTCTTGCCGGCTTCACCGCCACCCGCGATCAGGTAGATGGCGAAGAACAGCACGATCGGCGACAGCACCGGCAGCAGCGAGGGGATGATCATCTCCTTGATCGCCGCGCGCGTCAGCAGGTCGACGGCTGCCGCATAGTCGGGACGGTCCTTGCCCTGCATGATGCCGGGCTTGGCCTTGAACTGGCGGCGAACCTCCTGCACGATGGCGCCGCCGGCACGGCCGACGGCCGTCATGGCCATACCGCCGAACAGGTAGGGGATGAGGCCGCCGAGCAAGAGGCCGACGACCACGTAGGGGTTGGACAATGAGAAGTCGGGGCTGACGCCTTTGAAGTAAGCGAAGGCGGTCGAGCCCGCTTTGTTGGCCTCGTCGATGAAGTGCTGCAGGTCGTAGCTGTAGGCGGCGAACAGCACGAGGGCGCCGAGACCGGCCGAGCCGATGGCGTAGCCCTTCGTGACCGCCTTCGTGGTGTTGCCGACCGCGTCGAGCGCATCGGTCGAGCGGCGCACTTCCTTCGGCAGGCCGGCCATCTCGGCGATGCCGCCGGCATTGTCGGTGACAGGGCCGAACGCATCGAGCGCGACGACGACGCCGGCAAGGCCGAGCATGGTGGTCGTGGCGATAGCCGTGCCGAACAGTCCGGCGAGCGAGTAGGTCAGCAGAATGCCGCCGACGATGACGATGGCGGGCAGCGCCGTCGACTCCAGCGAGATGGCGAGACCCTGGATGACGTTGGTGCCGTGGCCGGTCACCGAGGACTGCGCGATCGAGCGCACCGGACGGTAGCCGATGCCGGTGTAGTACTCGGTGATCCAGATGATGAGGCCGGTGACGCCGAGACCGGCGAGACCGCACAGGAAGAGATTGAGGCCGGTGATCGTCGTGCCGGCGGCGGTGCCGACTTCGCCGAAGCCGCCAAGCACGTAGTGCGTCGCCACCCACAGGCCGCCGATGGAGAGCACGGCGCTGGCGAGGAAGCCGCGATAGAGGGCACCCATGATCGAGTTGTTGGTGCCCAGCTTGACGAAGAACGTGCCGATGATCGAGGTGATGATGCAGGCGCCGCAGATGGCGAGCGGGTAGACCATCAGGGTGTCGAGGTTCGCCTGGCCGGCGAAGAAGATAGAGCCGAGGACCATGGTGGCGACGACGGTCACGACATAGGTCTCGAACAGGTCGGCGGCCATGCCGGCGCAGTCGCCGACGTTGTCGCCGACGTTGTCAGCGATTGTCGCCGGGTTGCGCGGATCGTCCTCGGGGATGCCGGCCTCGATCTTGCCGACGAGGTCGCCGCCGACGTCGGCGCCTTTGGTGAAGATGCCGCCGCCGAGACGGGCGAAGATGGAGATGAGCGAGGCGCCGAATCCGAGGGCGACGAGCGCGTTCGTGACCGTGCGGTCGCTGAAGGCGAAACCGAGGGCGCCGGTGAGGAAGAGGAAGTAGCCGGCGACGCCGAGCAGCGCCATGCCGGCGACCAGCATGCCCGTCACCGCACCCGACTTGAAGGCGATGTCGAGGCCGCGTGCCAGCGAGTGGGTGGCGGCTTGCGCCGTGCGCACGTTGGCGCGCACCGAGACGTTCATGCCGACGTAGCCGGCCAGACCGGAAAGCACCGCGCCGATGAGGAAGCCGATGGCGACGAGATGGCCGAGCAGGGCCCAGGCAATGACGAAGATCACGGCACCGACGATGCCGATGGTCGTGTACTGGCGGTTGAGATAAGCTTGCGCGCCTTCGCGAATGGCGCCGGCGATCTCCTGCATACGCGCGTTGCCCGCGTCAGCACTCATGACCGATCGGATCGTGTACGCCGAATAGGCGAGCGCCAACACGCCGCAAGCGACGATCCCCCACAGTACTTCCGTCATTTTTCGTGATCCCCTTTGGCGCCCTGAAAACTCGAACGCGGTCCAGACCGGCGGCACGGGCGTGCCGGCGGTTTCGCTCTATCGGCGATTCCGGGCGGACCATGCCAAAAGTGTGCGCCGGTTGCAACACGGCCCACAAACAAGCGCCGGACAAGCCGAAGGTGAAGGAATCCCCATGAAAAAGGGCGCCCGCGAGGGACGCCCTTCCGGGTCGGACTAATTTCCTACCACCACCACCGGCGATGGTGATGACGGTGGCGCCAGCCCCAGCGGTATCCGCGATAGTGACGGTGGCGGTACCAGCGGCGATGGCGCCAGCCGGCCTTTTCCACCACCACGTTGGTCGAAGCGTATGCCGGTTTCTTGACCAGTGCCTGACCCGCCGTTGCCGCCGCGGCAGGCATATGACCGGCGAGCAGCACAAAGGCTGCGGCGATTGATGCGAGAACGAATTTCATGAGTTGCTCCCGAGTTTCTGTGTGCTAGGGACTTCACTTACGTCGGGCACGCCCGATCTTCTGGTCGGACTTGCACCTTACACGGGGGGATGAACGCCGTGTCATACGTTCAGGTTCAAATCGAAGACGTCGCGCGATGATGGGTGCCCATCCAAGCGGTCGCGGCCCACTTTGGGTCGAGTTTACGCGTGCCCAGGGCGGCCAAGCGATCAATCACCTGGCGCGCTCCTTTCATCTGCCGCGTCCCAAGGCGAAAGCGGCTATCCTCAGTATGCTCGGCGCGCTGACCCAGCGCTTCGACGAGCAGACCGTGTCGCGTGGCACCCTCGCGCGACTCATCGAGCTGCTCGGCAAGAACGACTATGAGCAGGTGCTGGAAACGCCGGCGCTCATGGGGTCAACGTCGACGCAAGTGATCGGCAACGACGCCCTCACCGCACTTGCCGGTCGCGAGGAGAGCAGCCGCATCGCTTCCCGCGCCGCTGCCACCGCCGGCATCAGCGAGATGATCGCCGAATACCTGCTCCCCGTCGTCGCTGCCATGTTCATGGGTGCACTATCGGCGAAAACCCGCTCCAGCCTCTATGTGCTAATGCGCGGGCCCGGCGGTGAGGCGCTCGATCCGCAGGCCGAGCCGAGCGCTCCCGTCCTGCAATTTCCGGTTGGTCGTGGCAGCAGCGGCTTCTTCGCCGGTACGGGCTCCGGCTCTGCCGTTGGTCACGACCCGGCGCGCGAGACGATGTATCTGGACTTTGCAGCGCGCATCCGCGCTGGCGGCGCCACGCCCGGCAGCCCCGATCCGCTCGCCGCGACGCGCCGCGCCATGGCCGTAGGGCTCGGCGTGCGCGCACGGCATGCGCCGTGGTTCGCGCGGCTGCAGAAATGGGGCACGGATGTACTCAAGACAGCCGGCCTGCAAACGCAGGAACGGCTGCGTGCGCTGCGCAGCCGCCGTCGCGATGGCGAATGAAACCCGCTCAGACTACCTGCAGGGCCGCGCCTCGGCGTCGCAGCTCCAGCCCGTGCCGGAGCGCGAGCAGCCGATCCTCTTTGATGCCGCGCGGCTGAACCGCGCCCAGGCGCGACCGTATTCGAGATCGGTGAAGTCCTGCCAGGAAGCGATGGCGGCGCGCTGCGCGGCAGCCTTCGAGCCCTGCGAGCCGCTGCTGCCGTAATGCCAATGGTCCGACATGCAAAGCCTGCCGCCCTCGCGGCGCATCGAATGCATGGCGGCAAGGCCGCCGTCCTGCGCGCTTGCCGGAATGGCGAACGATGCAACGGCGATCGCCAAAAGCAGCAACGCGAGCATTGATTTGGGCAACATGTCCCACCCCCCAGTGCGGATTCTTCGCAAATCAGTTGTGGGGACACTGCCAGATTCCGCTTGCGTTCTCGATAGGTGCAGCACGCAGGCGAGAAAAAATAGCCGATGCCAGCGGCAATCGGGTCACACGACTGTGGCCGATTAGAGCAGTGGCTCCTCGTAGATTCGCCGGCCTTCCGACAGCAGGCCTTTGATGGCGGCGTTGCCGTCGTCGTCGATGGCGATGACCGCCGAGATCTTCTTGTCGCCGACCATCTTCTCCAGCTCGCGGCCGGTTCCCTCCGGCACGAAGAAGCTTTCGATGCCGTAGTGCAGCCCGACGATCGTCGGGTCGTGCGGCCGATCGGTGGAGGGCTGACTGACGTAGTCGACGCGGCCCTGGATGACGACCTCGTCGGCTTGCGCGTTGGCGGGCGGCTCGTTGGCGCCGCCGACGACCTGCCAGTTGTCGCCATCGGGCTTTTTCTTGAGCGTGAGATAATACGGTGCCTTCGGCTTCGGCGGCTCGGCGCCGGCCGGCAAAGTGAAGCGCGAGATATCGTAGCCGAGGATGACGTAATCGCCGCGGAACAGGCTGCGCGGATCGACGGGGATGACCTCGAGGACGACCTCGCGCCCGTTGGACAGCAACGATGTGCGATCCCAGATCATCCAGCCGAGCACCGCGGCCTGCCCGAGGGCGACGACGGCGACGGCGATCCACAAGTTGCGGCGCGTGGCGATGATCATGGCGCGGCCTCCATGCTGGGTTGCACGCGCGCGTGCAGCCGGTAGGCGACGACCGACAGCAGGATGACCAGCACGCCGGCCGAGAGGAAGAACAGCGACGATCCCATCATGCGTCCCCACTGTCTTGAAATAGACCCCCAGCACCTCGATGGAAAAGCCGGCGTAGCCGAGCCACAAGAGCGCCGGGCTGCCCATCTTGAGGCCAAGGCCGATCCCGCCGAGGACGAGCGCCAGCGCCAGCACAGCCAGGAGGATGAAGTAGTCGAGCGGCATCACCTCGATGAATTGCAGGGCAAAGAGGCCGGCAAAGGCGATGGTCATGCCGTAGGCGATGGCCGGGATCGACCAGGCGTCGAGGCGCTCATCGGCCAGCGGCGCAGCGACGCCGGCAGCGGCGATCAGCAGACCAATGCCGACGACGATGCCATGTCCGTGCCCGTCGAACAGCAGATAGCCGAGGCTGATGATCCACGCCGCCATCGCCACCGCGGCGAGATGCAGGCCGCCGACCCAGCGCTGCCAAGCGATGGCGGCGGTCACGGCGCCCCAGCCGAGCAGGAACGCCCAGTGCACTTCGCCGCGCCCGTCGGTCGTCTCCCAGCCGCTCCACAGGCAGACGAGCAGCATGGCGAGCGCCAGGGCCGGCTTGGATTGCAGGATGACGCCGGCAGCGAGCGCGCCCAGCGCCCAGGTCAGCACCGCGTCCGGCGGATGCCCCTCGATATGGAACATCTGCGCGATGAGCATGATGCCGGCGCCGAAAATGGCGACGCCGGCGAGAACGGCGGCGTGCGCGAAGGTCGGATGCTTGCGCTCGAACAGCGCTCCGGCGAGGCCGTAGGCGCCAAACAGGCCGCCGAAGATCAAGGCCAGCCGGAACAGCCTCGGCATCTCGTTCCAATGCGCGGCAACGAAGCTCATGGCGCCAAAGCCGATGAGCACGGCGCCGAGGATGCCGAGCGCGGAGGCGAGGTCGAGCTTGGATGAATGCCCGGCGATGTCGCGGCGGATGGCGGCTTCACCGTCGGTGTTGATCCAGCCGGCCTCGCGCCAGCGCACGAGGTCGCGGTCGAGACGCTTGGCGTAGCGTGACATGCATGATCCCCGGCGGCTTAGTCCGCCGGCGACGATATTCTGCCGGCGGGGTCAAAACAATGTCGGGATTGCGCCGCGACAGGCCCGGCAGGCATTAAGGTTGCCCGCGTTGAGCACGGCGGGTTTTTCCCCTAGCGTGCGCCGCCATGCAGCAAGCAAAGCCCATCCACGTCATTGGCGGCGGCCTCGCCGGCTCCGAGGCCGCCTGGCAGATCGCCGCCGCCGGCGTGCCCGTGGTGTTGCACGAGATGCGCCCCGTAAGGATGACGGACGCCCACAAGACCGATGGGCTGGCCGAGCTCGTGTGCTCCAACTCGTTCCGCTCCGACGACTGGGAGACGAACGCCGTCGGTCTGTTGCACGAGGAGATGCGCCGCGCCGGCTCGCTCATTCTGGCTGCCGGGGACCGTCACAAGCTTCCCGCCGGCGGCGCCCTCGCGGTCGATCGCGACAACTTCTCCGCCGAGGTGACGCAGCGCCTGCAAGCGCATCCGCTCGTCAGCATCGAGCGCGACGAGATTGCCGGCCTGCCGCCCGCCGAGTGGGACAGCGTCATCATCGCCACTGGCCCTCTCACCTCGCCGGCCTTGAGCGAGGCGGTACGCGCCGTCACCGGCGAAGGCGACCTCGCCTTCTTCGATGCCATCGCGCCGGTCATCCATCGCGAGTCGATCGACACGTCCATCGCCTGGTTCCAGTCGCGCTACAACAAGGCGGGGCCGGCCGGCACCGGTGCCGACTATCTCAACTGCCCGATGACGCGCGAAGAGTACGACGGCTTCGTCGATGCGCTGCTTGCCGGCGACAAGACGACGTTCAAGGAATGGGAAGCCTCGACGCCCTACTTCGACGGCTGCCTGCCGATCGAAGTGATGGCCGAGCGCGGTCGCGACACGCTTCGCTATGGGCCGATGAAACCCGTAGGGCTCGATGATCCGCGCACCGGCCGCTGGCCCTATGCCGTCGTGCAGTTGCGCCAGGACAACGCGCTCGGCTCGCTGTGGAACATGGTCGGCTTCCAGACCAAGCTGAAGCACGCCGAGCAGGTGCGCATCTTCCGCATGATCCCCGGCCTCGCCGAAGCCGAGTTCGCGCGTCTCGGCGGCCTGCACCGCAACACCTTCATCAACAGCCCCAAGCTGCTCGACGCTTCGCTGCGCCTGAAGGCGATGCCGCGCCTGCGCTTTGCCGGACAGATCACCGGCGTCGAAGGCTATGTCGAGAGCGCGGCCATCGGCCTGCTGGCGGGACGCTTCGCAGCTGCCGACCGGCTCGGCCGAGCGCCAACGACGCCCCCGCCGACGACGGCGCTCGGGGCGCTGATCGGGCACATCACCGGCGGGCACCTTTCCGTCGAGGAAGCGGACGGCGAAGCGCAAAGCCGTTCGTTCCAGCCGATGAACATCAACTACGGGCTGCTGCCGGACATCGATGCACCGGCCCAGGACGCCGACGGCAAGCGATTCAAGGGGAAGGACAAAGGTCGCGCCAAGAAGCGCGCCATGTCGGTGCGCGCCCTCGCCGACATCGATCGCTGGCTCGCTGCCAACGCCATGCCGGCGGCGGCCGAGTAGAGCCTACTGCAGGCCGATCGCGTCGGTGGGCGGCACCAAGCCCGCCGCCGGCAGAGGCTGCTCAGGCCCCTGCCCGTACTTCGCCAACACCCCCCGCGCCTTGTGCACGACGGCGTCGGCGATGGCCGCCTGACCTTCGGCAGTCGGATGGAAGGCGCCCGAGTACGTCGCCGCGAGCACGAGCTGGAACCAGGCGAAGGTGTCGAGCTTCAACACCTTCTGCAGCAGCGAGGTCGCGACGTGGAAGTTACCCGTCATGAACGCGTCGTTGGGCGTGCGGAACCAGCGTTGGCGTGAGGCATACGCCTTGAAGTCCGCCGGGTTGTAGGGTCGCCATCCGTCCGCCGTCTTGCGCGGCAGGCGCAAATCGTCGGCGATGTTGGCGCCGTCGTGCGTCGTGCCGGCACACAGTCCGCGGCCGGCAAAGTCGCGCCGCTGACTGTCGACGAACGTCCACTGGTAGTGCGCGGCGGCTTCGCTCATGGCGATGTTGAGCTTGTCGGCAATCCAAGTGCCGATACGCGCCTTCTGCTCGCTCAAGGCGAAGTCGGGCAGCACGTCCATGCCGGCGACGCCGTCGGGGCAAATGCTGGTGCCGTCGCCCTGCAACGCCAGACCCGGATAGGCGGTGAGCAGCACGCGGTCGGACTGTTCCCACGGGATGTGCAGCAGATAGTGGATGGCGCGGTTGAGCGATTTGTAGCGCAGGATCAGCGCCTCGAGGCCGAGGCTCGCATCATCGAGGCTGTGCACCTGGCCGAACCAGCCGCCGAGCTTGCGCAAGGTAGACTCATCGGCGAGCACCGAGTTGGCGAGCAACCGCGAGAAGCCGACGTCGTTGCCGCCGACCGACACGAACATCAGATCGATGTTGCGCGCGTTGATCGGGTCGCACTTGCGCAAGACGAGGCCGCCCTTCAGCTCAGGGATCGTCCCGTCCATGTGATAGGCTTCGGGCAGATCCTGCATCGGCGCTTCGTGCTCGTCGCATTGCGCCGAGGCGATGGCGGAGATTTGCGACCTGTCGGTCGGATTGGGCACCCACTCGTTGCCGGCGTACTGCAGGAACAGTCCGAAGGTCACCTCCGAGCCGGAGCAGGCGACGCCGACGTAGGTGACGGCGCGATGATCGTCCTCCAAGCCGAGCTGCAGGGCCGCGCGCAACTGATGCGAATAGAGCGAGCGATGGCAGCCCTGATCGGACCAGCGTGCGTTCTCCTGAATGAAGGCTTTGTCGCCGATCTGTTTCCACGGGCCGATGCGCGCCGGGTAGCCGGTGAGATCCTTGTCGGCCGAGCGCGTTCCGTAGTCGGCGCTGCGGTCACGCGAGAAGCGCACCGGCACGTCGGGATTGCCCTCGCCCGAGGCGAAGCTGTCGCCCATGCCGACGACGAGCAGATCCTTGACGACGACCTTCTCGGTCGCCACCTCGCGACCGCCGATCTCGACACTGACCGCCGACCCGGCCGGATAGGGAATGTCGAAATGCGCATCCTCGCTGCACGGTTGCGTGACGACCTCGCCGCGCAGCGCGCCGCCGAGCGGCGCCGTCAACCAGGTGCAGCTCAAGCCGGCGGCTTCGTCGACGCCATTGATCTTCAGCGTGACGCGGTGCGATTTCGGATTGATGTAGCTGCCGCCGTCCTTGCAGGCGAAGCGGTTGTTGCGCGCGTCCCAGCACGTGTCGCGGAACATCGTCTCCGCCCAGCCGTCCTCGTGGCGGGCGCTGAGCGCCTGCTCGGCGGCGAGGATCGGATGCTGCAGTTGATCCTCGGGCGGCAGCGCCAGGAAGGTCGCGCGGTGCACCTCGGTGTCGGCGGCATCGGAGAAGAAGCGGAACGAGTTCTCGACGCGCCAGGTGATCTTCGGAACCGGCAGCGGCGCCACCTGCGCCAGGGCCTGCGATCCGAGCGGTCCGATCATTACGAGCAGTGCCAGCCATCGGCCTGCCGTGCGCGCCATTCGCCCTCCTCCGCTCGTCACCCGCCATCTCGCGAGGCTAGACCCGCCCGAGCGCGCTCGCCTTCAACAGTCGCCACACGCGGGTGAGCGCAGAAATGTCCGCCCGCCGCTCGGCGACATGGGAGCCAAGGTCTTCCAGAGCCGCCAAATAGGGCTCCAAGAGGGCGAGCGGCAATATCGCGGGCAGGATGGTTGCTGGCGCGCCCGTGGCGAGTTGGCGCGCCCGCGCCAGCTGCGCCTTGGCTTGCCGCAACAACGGCGGCGCCTGCGCGGCCACGTCGGCGTCACCGAACGGATTGCGGCCCTTGGTTGCGAGAGCCGGCAGCGCGCGCAGAATTTGCACGCGCCCCTCCGCTTGTCCGGCCGCGTGCAGCAGCGGATGCGTCGAGGGGTCGGCGCAGCCGACAATCTGCGCGGCGAGCAGAAGCATTGCGCCCTGGGTCGCTGCGGCGTGCGCGTCGACCGCCGACCCCGTCGTCAAGGCACCGGCCTCCAGCTCCAGCCCGTAGGCATCGATCATCCCGACGAGCTTGTCGACGGGCAGGGCGTGCGCACTCGCTACGTCACGCATGGCGTCCGCCACGGGATTGCCGGTCGCCGTGCCGGCCGGCGTCGCCAACGCGTCGCGCCACCATTGCAGGCGGATGTCGCCGACGCCCGGCTCGCGCACGGTGAGCGGGATGCGCGCGATCTCGCCATGGAATGCCGCCAGCGCCATGAGCCCATATCGCGCGTGGGCCGGCGCCAGCAACGCCGCCAGGTAGCGGTCGTAGTCGAGCTCGCGCGCCGCGGCACGCACCGCCTCGCTCCTGCCTGGCTCATCGTGCGTGGTCATCTGCTCAAGCTCAATCGACGGCGATGAGGCCGGCGCCGAAATCGCGCCCCTCGGCAAGCAGCACATTATACGTGCGCGCGGCGGCGCCGGTGCTCATCGGCTCGAGCCCAATGCCGGCATCGGCGAACAGCTTGCGGACGGGCTCGGGCGGCAGTGCGGTGCTCGCGCCCGGTGCCAAGCAGCACGAAAGCGGGACGCTGCAGCTCGGCAAGAAACGGGGCGCAGCGCTCGGGCGTCAGCTCATCGACAGCGTCGACGTCCCAGCCGTAGATGCCGCTCGGCACGATGAGCAGCGAGCCGCGGTGGCTCATGTCGGCGAAGCGAAAGCCGCCGTTGCCGTAGGCATCGATCGGCGCGCGACCGGGGAAGTGAGCTTTGGCGGACGGCATGCCGACGCGTCACCGCCGCGGCGTGGCGGCCTTCTTGGCCGACGCCTGCACGGGCCTTGCGGTCGCCGCGGCCTTGGCGCGATCGGCACCGGCGGTGGTGGCCGGGGCGATCACCGGCGCGGCTTCCTTCGGCTTGCCGCGCCGCCGAACGCATCGCGTTTGACGCCGAGGTAGCCGAGCAGCGGCGCGGCGATGAAGATCGACGAGTAGGTGCCGATGACAATGCCGAACAGCATGGCGAAGGAGAAGTTGCGCAGCACCTCGCCGCCGAAGATGAGCAGCGCCGTGATGCCGGCGATGGCCGTCACGCCGGTGAGGATGGTGCGCGACAGGGTCTCGTTGATGGAGATGTTGAGCAGCTCGTTCAGGTCCATGCGCTTGAACTTGCGCAAGTTCTCACGGATGCGGTCGGACACGACGACCGAGTCGTTCACCGAGTAGCCGAGAATGGTGAGCAGCGCGGCGACGATGGATAGGTCGAACTCGAGCTGGAACAGCGAGAATATCCCGACGGTCACCAGAACGTCGTGCAACAACGCAACGACGTAGCCTACGGCGAACTGCCATTCGAAGCGGAACCAGACGTAGATCGAAGATGGCGAGGAGCGATGCGAACACGGCGATTATGCCGGTGCGCCGCAACTCAGCCGATACCGCCGGCCCGACCACCTCGATGCGCCGCTGCGTATAGTCGGACCCCAGCGAGTCGACGACCTTCTTCATCGCCACTTGCTGCTCGGCGTCGCCGCCGGGCTGCTCCTCGACGCGGATCAGCACATCGGTGTCGGAACCAAAACTCTGGATCTGCACGTCGCCAAGGCCGAGGTCGTTGAGCTGTGTGCGCATCGCGGCGAGGTCGGCCGGGCCGTTCTTATGCTGCACCTCGATGAGCGAGCCGCCCTTGAAGTCGACGCCGTAGTTGAGGCCCTGCGTGAAATAGAGGCCCAGGGACAGCGCCATCGCGACGATCGAGAGCGCAAAGCAGAGGCCCTTGAAGCGCATGAAGGGCAGCCGCATATTGTGCGGAAAGAAGTCGAAGCCCTTGAAGTCGGGAACGGGGAAGAACATCGCTTGCCTCTCTAGACCGGCACTTCAAGGACGCGGCCTTTGCTCTTGGCGCTCTTCAGCCACAGCGACACGAGCAGACGCGTCACCGTGACGGCGGCGAACACCGAGGTCAGGATGCCGATGGTCAGCGTCACGGCAAAGCCGCGGATCGGACCGGAGCCGAGCCAGAACATGATGACCGCGGCAGCCAGCGTCGTGAGCTGGCTGTCGAGGATGGTGATGAAGGCGCGCTGGAAGCCCTGGTCGATGGCGGCGATCGGCGACTTGCCGTTGCGCAGCTCCTCGCGGATGCGCTCGTAGATGAGCACGTTGGCGTCGACGGCCATGCCGATGGTCAGCACGAAGCCGGCGATGCCGGGCAGCGTCAGCGTGGTGCCGATGATGGTCATCAGCGCGATGATGAGGAAGCCGTGCACCAAAAGGCCGATGACGGCGAAGACGCCGAACGTGCCGTAGGCGACGATGGTCAGGATGGCGGTGGCGAGACAGCCGACGAGGCCGGCGAGCTTGCCGGCTTCGATGGAGTCGGCGCCGAGCGAGGGACCGACGGTGCGCTCCTCGACGATGGTCAGCTTGGTCGGCAGCGAGCCGGAACGCAGCTGCACGGCGAGCGTGTTGGCCGTCTCGACGGTGAAGCTGCCGGAGATCTGGCCGGAGCCGCCGAGGATCGGCTCGCGGATGGCGGGTGCCGACAGCACCTTGTTGTCGAGCACGATGGCGAACGGCGAGCCGACATTATCCTTCGTGTAGCTGCCGAACTTGCGGGCGCCGGACTGGTTGAAGCGGAAGGAGATGATCGGCTCGTTGGTGCGCTGGTCAAAGCCGGGCTGCGCATCGACCAGATCCTCGCCGGAGACGATCGGGCTTTCCTGCAGCACGTAGCTGCGGTCCGGCGCCTCGACCGACGGGTAGACCTTGTAGCCGACCGGCACGCGCGTCTGCTTGGCCTCTTCCGCCGAAATGTCAGGATGCACGGCGTGGAAGGTCAGCTTTGCCGTCTGGCCGATGAGATCCTTGAGCTGCTTGGTGTCCTGCAGGCCGGGGAACTGTACGAGGATGCGATCGGAGCCCTGGCGCACCACGGTCGATTCCGCCGTGCCCATGGCGTTGACGCGGCGGTTGACGGTTTCGATGGCGGCACTGGAGGCGCTGGCGACGCGGTGCTGCATGCCCTGCTGCGTCGGGGCCAGCGTGATCGTATCGGCGCCCGAACTGTCCACCGTGATGTCGTTGCCGCCGGAGCCGAGGATCGCGTTGCCGATCGGCTGGATCAGCTTCTTGAGGGCTGCCGTCGCCTTCTCCAGATCTTCCGGCTTGGTGACCTTCACCTGCACCGAATTGCCGACGATGCCGAGGCCGGTGAAGCCGATCTTAGCTTCGCGCAGCGACTTGCGGGTGTCGTCGCGCAGCGTGTTGAGCCAGTCCTTCTCCAGCTCCTTGGTGTCCATGGCGAGCAGCAGATGCGCGCCGCCGCGCAAATCGAGGCCCAGCGGAAGCTGCTTGTGCGGCACCCAGCGTCGGCCAGCTGCGACCGTCTCCTTGGAGAAGAAGTTCGGCAACGTGAAGATCACGCCTGCGAGACACGTCAGGACAATGGCGATGATCTTCCAGCGTTCGAAGTGCAGCATATGTCGACCGATCTCGTTTGCGGTTTCGCCGATGAGCGCTCAGGCGCGCCTCACGTCGTCTCTTTTGCCGCTTCGCCCTTGCCGCGCACATCGATCAGCGTCGACTTCAAGACGCGGACGCGCATGGCCTCGGACAGCTCGACCTCGACCTCGTCGGAGGCGTCGGAAGCCTTCGTCACCTTGCCGATGAATCCGCCCGAAGTGATGACGGTGTCGCCGCGACGCACCTGATTGACCAACTCGCGATGCGCCTTGGCGCGCGACTGCTGCGGCCGGATGACGAGGAAATAGAAAATGAGGACCATCGCCAGCATGGGGATCAGCAGCCCGGTGAACGGGTCGCTGCCGCCGCCCGGCACCTGGGCATACGCTGGTGAAATGAACATGCTTCCGTCCCCTTGCGGATGTGGCAACAGCCGACCGAGCCTGCGCGAGCGCAGCTTGCCGCATCTGCTCTGCTTGAAAGTGCCGCGACTATAGTATTCGGCAGCGCCTTTGCAACAGCCAGGCCAATGGTGCGCCGCCACACAATTCGTGTGACTTCGCGCTGGCGGCGCTATAGAAGCAGCCGCCCTGTTCCGGCAAGTAAAAAGCGCTTTTCCGGCCGAAAATTACGAGACGTGATGATGAACGACGAAGCCGCCTTGATGCAGCGCCTGGAACGCCTCGCCGCAGCACTCGAGCGGCTGGCGCCGCCGACGCCCGCGAAAGCCGATTTCGAGGGCGCCGACGCTTTCGTCTGGCACGCCGAGGCCGAGCGCTTCGAGCCGGTGGCGCAGGTCAATCGCGTGCCGCTGAAGCTGTTGAAGGGGATCGACCACGCGGCCCCGCAACTCGCCGAGAACACCGAGCGCTTTGCCCGCCGCCTGCCGGCCAACAACGCACTGCTGTGGGGCGCCCGCGGCATGGGCAAATCCTCGTTGGTGAAGGCCGTGCACGCCGACGTACGCAGCCGCCTCGGCAAGGAGTTGCGCGCCGCCGGCGCCGACCTGAAGCTGGTCGAGATCCATCGCGAGGACATCGGCTCGCTGCCGCGCTGCCTCTCCGCCATGCGCGCCAGCCCGCACCGCTTCATCGTCTTCTGCGACGACCTCTCCTTCGACAAGGACGACACCAGCTACAAATCGCTGAAAGCGGTGCTCGAAGGCGGCATCGAGGGCCGGCCGGAGAACGTCATCTTCTATGCCACCTCGAACCGCCGTCACCTGATGCCGCGCGACATGGTCGAGAACGAGCGCTCCACCGCCATCAACCCGTCCGAGGCAGTCGAGGAGAAGGTGTCGCTTTCGGACCGGTTCGGCCTGTGGCTCGGCTTCCACAACTGCAGCCAGGACCAGTATCTCGACATGGTGCGCGGCTATGCGGCGCATCACAAGTTGAAGCTCGCGGACGACGAGCTGGTGCGCGAGGCGCTCGAATGGAGCATCACGCGCGGCGCTCGCTCCGGCCGCGTCGCCTGGCAATTCACCCAGGATCTCGCCGGCAAGCTCGGCAAACGCCTCGAGCCCTAGCCTCGCGCGCTTGACACCTCCGGCGGGAACCGTTTGCGTGGACCGCTCTACAGAAAGGGACGTCACCACATGCGCACGACCATCGCCCGCCCGGCTTGTCTCATCGTCGCGCTGCTCGCTGCCGGCGCCGCGCGCGCTGCCGACCCGCCGTTCGTTGGCACGTGGTCGCTCGATCCCACCTATTGCAGCACCGCGCAGGAAAATCAGAACGCGCCGCTGGTCATCGCCAAGGATCGCTATGACCAACACGAGAGCCACTGCACGTTCAAGTCGGTCGACGGCAAGGATAGCGACTGGAAGATCGGCGCCGACTGCACCGTGGAAGGCAGCGCCACGCCCTACGACTTCACGCTAACAGTATCGGGCGACACGCTGACCTTCACCGACAGCGGCGGCGCGCGCGACTTTCTGCGCTGCAAGTAGGCCGCTAGACCGAGGCTTGGCTACTGCGGCGAAGCCAGGCGATGATCTCGACGAGCACCCATGCAACGACGATGGCGAAGACGGCCGGCATGGTGGCGAACAGGAAGTAGCCCATCATGCCGAGCGTCAGCAGGGCGTGACCGATGTCGCGGCCGCCAACGACGCATGGATGCACCGAGGCAAGGTCGAGCTTGCAGCCGTTAACCTGGGCGATAAACTCCGCCGCCGCCATGCTGAGCAGCGGCGCCAGGCACACCAGCAGCAGCACCGCCATCACGGCGCGAAACGCCCGCATCGGCTCATCTCCCCCTTCGACCGACCCCCATGACGCCAAATCATAGCCCAGGCGGCATTTGCGCTAAATCCGCATAACGCGGCTTACCGGCCTTTTTCGTTTGCGTGCTTGGGTCGGGCCGCGTCAGCAGCCGAGGGTCGTCATGGTGCAGAAGTCAGAGAAGTGGTCGAAAGAGGTGACGGAGCACGATCACCCGTATGCGCTACCCCCCGGCATTTTCAAGTCGGCGGATCCGGACGTCATCGCCGCTGCCCTGCAGCATTCGGCCGAGGATCCCAAGCGCAGCTCGGACGATGCCTATCGCACGGCCATGTCGATGCTCGACTTCTACATCAATCGGGCGGGCAAGAACCTTTCCGACGGGGATCGCAGCTCGCTTGAAAAGGCCAAGACGGCGCTGCGCAAGCGCTTCGGCAAATCCGCCAGCTAGCCCCTACTCTAGTAGCTTACGCGCGGACGGCGACGTTGACGGTTTGCGCGGCACCCGAGGTCGCCCCGGCCCGGTCGGCGACGACAACGGCGAAGCTCGCGCGCGGCTCGTCGGTTCCGTCGTGGCGGAAGAGCACGGCACCCTGCTCGAGGTCAGCCTGGGTGAACACGTCGACCGGTTGTCCGGGATCGGCGGCCAGCGTGACGAAGCCGTTGCGCACCTGCGAGACCGTGAACGTGAGCGCCTCCGCCGTGTCATCGGGATCGAGCGCCGAAAGATCCTGCAGCGTGATGCGCACAGCCTTGCCCTTGTGGACGGAGATGTCGAGGTCGCCGGAGATCGACGGCGGAGTGTTGCGCATCTCGGCGGTGAGCGCGCCGCCCATCTCCATGGAGAGTTTGCCGTACTTCACGTTGCCGGTGACGACGCCACTGCCGCGAATTGTGATCAACTGGCGCACGACGATGTCGCCCTGCAGCTCACCACGCACGTCGGCGCTTTCGACCTTCACCCGGCCGTAGCAGCGGCCGCCCGGCTGCACGATGAGCAGGTCGCCGGCGACGTCTCCTTCGACGTAACCGAACACCTCGATGCGCCCGCCATTGCGGATTTCACCCTTGAGGAACGTGTCTTCTCTGATGACGAGGACGCGAGACGTGTCTTCCACTGACTGACCCATGTGCAAGGAATGCCGGACTCACTGCTGGGCCACGATTAAGCCAGCTTGGTGACAGTTCCGAGCGCGAACGGTCCATGAGGTAAATGCCGAGCGGCGCCCCGCACGCAGCCGGCCGGACACACCCGCATGACAATCCACAGACCCCCGACCTTCACCGTCTTGAGATTGCCGGGCGCCGGGAGCAGCTTACCCGCGCAATCGCCACGTGCCTCAGGAGGGGTATAATGTCCAAGTTGAGATCATGCGTCCTGGCGGCGGTCGCCGCCGGCCTGCCCGCCTTGGCGCCATTGGCTGCCTCGGCAGCGACGCCTAAGGACTGCAAGGCTTTTGCCGCGGTTGGCAGCGGCCTCAGTGAAAGCGTCGCAACGCTGATGGCCAAACAGGGCGCCGTGAACGTTGCCGAAGGGCGCGGCTATTCGGTGCAGGGTGAAGCCAAGCTGGTGTCGTGCGCGTCGGGCGGCATTTTCGGCACCGAATGCACGGCAAAGACCTACGCCTGCAAGATGCCGAAGTGAGCTATTTCAGCGGCGGCCACGGCTTCCTGTAGCGCTTGACCTCGGTACGCCACGCATCGGCGCGCGCTTCGCCGCTGGCTTTGGCTAGCGCGCCAGCCGGAACGTTCTTTGCGGCCGCCGACAATCGCCCGAGCGTGCTCGTGTCGGTCGTCGGCGCCTGCGCCTCCTTCAGCCAGGTACGGCCGGTCTTCTGATCGACGTCGAGCTTGTAGCCCGACTGCGGCTCCGGGCACGGGTCGAATGTGTGCTGGGAGCAGGCGGCGGCGCATGCCGGCGCGAACCCCGCGATGGCGCAAGCCGCGAAAGCCAATCGCTGTGCGGTGCAAAACATGTGCGGCCTTCCTCACCCGTTGGTCCAGGCGAGGGCGCCAACGCGCGGTTGCTAAGCGTCGTTCCGACGTTGCACCGGCACTTCCGTCGCGAATCGCTCCTTTCCAGCGTGTCCAGCACGAAATTCACTTGCCAACAAAAAACCGCTTGATCGTTGCAATGCCGCCACATATCCTGCGGCATTGCATAAGTATTGCGTAAATGTAGAGCACCGCCGCCGCCATGCTCACCCTTTTAAGCCCACCGAGCCTCGATTCAGCTCGCGCCAACCCCGCCGATGCCGTCGCCGCGCCGGGTTCCGTCCACCGCATGCTTGCCGCGGGCGAGATCCTGTTTCGCGAAGGTGAAGTCCGCAGCCACGTGTTCCGCGTCGAGAAGGGCTCGGTTTGCCTCTTCAAGCAGCGCGCCGACGGCTCGCAGGACGTGATCGAGTTCGCCTTCCCCGGCGACCTCGTCGGCCTCGGCTATCTCGACAACCACGTGTCAGGCGCGCAGGCGACGATGGAAACTTCGTTGAGCTGCCTGCCGCGCTCGGCGCTGGAGCCGACGCTCGACAAGAACCCGGCGGTCAAATCGCGTCTGACCGCTGCCATCGAGCGCGAGGTGGCCTTCCTCAAGGAGGCGCACGAGCGCTCGGGCCGCCCCAAGCCGCTGGAGCGCGTCGCCGCCCTGTTCGTGACGCTGGCGCGCTGCAACGCCTACGAAGGCCGCGATCCGAGCCTGCTGACCAACTCGTTGAGCTGCGGCGTCGTCGCCGGCTATCTCAACATGAGCGTTGACGATCTCGCCCATTGGCTGACGGAGCTCGAGGCGCGCGAACTCGTCGAAGCGGCTCCCAAGGGCTTGCGCCTCAAGAACCTCGACGAGCTGGAACGGCTCGCCGACGCCGGGGACTGAACCCCACGCACGCGCTATAGTCGATGCGATCGCATTCGCTGACGGCGCGTGGCTTCAATGACCATGGAAACGCACGATACTCGCAGCTCCCTGCAGCCGGGGCGCATCGGCACTGCCACGCTCATCGTCGCCGAGCGGCACACTGCGCCGCAACTGGGCAGCGGGCGCGCGCCCGTGTTCGCCAGCCCGGCGATGGTGGCGCTGATCGAGGCCGCTGCCGTCGCCTGCGTCGAGGATCAGCTCCCCGAGGGTCAGGAGACGCTCGGCATCCATCTCGACGTCGAGCACATCGCGGCGACGCCCGCGGGCTTCGAGGTAACGGCCACCGCCGAACTGATCGAGGTCGCCGGACGCAAACTGGTGTTCAAGGTCGAGGCGCGCGACGCGCGCGAGCTGATCGGGCGCGGACGGCACACGCGCATCATCGTCGACAGCGCCCGCTTCCGCGCCAAAGTTGCCGCCAAACTCCAGAATTGAGCACTACGCGCTGCCACCACACCTGCTGCTAATTCGGCGCTTTTGCGGGCAAAATCCGCGCAACGCCCTTGCACCGGGACTGCAAAATTCCGCACAATGAAGCGGAATCAAGCAATAAGACTGCTGTGCAGCTCGGGGAGGGTTCGATGCGCGCAATTCTCAAGACGACTTTCATCGCCACGGCGCTGTGCGGATCGCTTGCCGTCGGCACTGCAGCGCTTGCCCAGCAACAGTTGGGGCCGGCCGCGCCCGTCGCCAAGCAGGCGGACTGCCCCGGCAATCCCAACCCGCTCGGCGTCGCGCGCGTCGTCGAGATCGACACCACCGGCGGCCCCGGCTTCGGCTTCCAGCACTACAAGACGTACGACTTCCTCAATCCGAAAGAGGTCGTGCTGACGTTCGACGACGGCCCGTTGCCGAACCGCACCACGGCCGTGCTCGCCGCGCTCAATGCCGAGTGCACCAAGGCGATCTTCTTCTCGGTCGGCAAGGTGGCTGCAGGCTATCCTGAGATCCTGCACGACGTCGCCAAGGCCGGTCACACCATCGCCGCCCACACGATGGATCACAAGGATCTGTCGAAGCTGCCGTTCGAGGATGCCAAGGCCGACATCGAGAAGTCGTTCAGCGTCATCCGCCGCGCCGTCAACGGCCCGACGGCCCCGTTTTTCCGCTTCCCCTACCTGCGCCACTCGCCCGAGACCCTGAAGTACCTCGCCGAGCGCAACATTGCCGTCTTCTCCACCGACATCGACAGCTTCGACTTCAAGGGCGGCAAGCCGGACGCGCTGGTCAAGCGCATCATGGCCGGCCTGGAAAAACGCGGCAAAGGCATCATCCTCATGCACGACATCCAGCCGCATACGGCGGCGGCAATGCCGGAGCTGCTGAAGCAGCTTAAGGCTGGCGGCTACAAAGTCGTGCAGATGACCGCCAAAACGCCTGTTCAGACCCTACCCGAGTACGACGAGCTCATTGCCAAGGACATGCAGGGCATGCCCACGGCTTTGTCGGACCGTCCTTTGAACTCCGTCGTTAAAACGATCAGCGGTCAATAATCCGCCGCATCGCTTTGATCGATCACGCTTGGGCGCGCCGATTTGGTGGCCCGAGCGCGATAGGCTAGAGCGTGTCCATGCCTCGATCGATTACCTCCGGCCTCCTGGCCGCTCTGGCTTTCGTCCTCGCGCACGCCGGCGCGTCTGCCGCCACGTGCACCGCCGAGGATTTCGCCGCCGCCGTCGACAAATCGGGGGCGCAGCTTCGCGCCTTCAACGCCGAGGCGCTGCCCAAGCTGCAGGACAAGCTGAAGCAGCTGAAGGAAAAGAAGGGCTGGGACGAGGAGAAGTCGCTCGACAGCGTGCGCGACGACCGCACGACCAAGCTCGACGCGGAAGCCGAAGACCTCATCGTCAAGATCGACATGCTTGGCCGCCCGCCCGAGAAGGGCACCCCCGATTGCAGCAAGCTGGCCGAGCTCGAAGCCGCCGGCATCGAGCTGCTGGCGGTGATGAAAGCCAAATCCACCTACACGCTGGCCAAGCTCGAGACGCAGACAGCCGGGGCCGGCGGCAAGGAAGTCGCCGCAGCCAGCAAGGATCCGGCACCGACCGCGAAAGAGGCAAAGCCGGCAGCCCCCGCCGATGCGACGCCGCCCAAACCGGTTGCCAAGTCGACGGCGCAGAAGTGGGCGACCCACACCAAGCAGCAGCCGGGCGTAGGCCCGCGCGACGAGGTGCCGACGCTAGAGCCCGGTCCGTCCGTCGCCATGCTCGAGCCGCTGGGTCCTGAAGAGGCCGGCTACAACATCGACGAGATCCGGGAGATTTCGCGCGGCTTCTTCGGCACCATCTCGACCGAGCTCGGCAGCGTGCTCGAATACGCCTTCTCCAGCGCCGGGCGCCCTGACGGCTATGTGCTCGGCACCGAGGGCGGCGGCGCGTTCCTCGCCGGCCTGCGCTATGGCAGCGGCACGCTCTACATGCGCGCCGGCGGCAGCAGCGACATCTATTGGCACGGCCCCTCGATAGGTACCGACATCGGCGCCTCGGGCTCGCGCACCATGTTCCTGATCTACCGGGTGCACCAGCCGGAGGATCTCTACCGGCAGTTCACCGGCATCGACGGCTCGGCCTACTTCATCGGGGGCGTCGGCATCACGTTCCTCAAGGGCGGAGGCGTGACCATGGCGCCGATCCGCACCGGGCTCGGATTCCGCATCGGCGCCAACATCGGTTACATCCGCTTCACACCACGCGCGACGTGGAACCCGTTCTGACGGGTTCGCACGTTGGCGGCCTCAGACGCTACCAGGTGTCGTGCCGAAGGCGCGCTACCAGGTATTGCCGTAGCCGCCGCCGTACTGCTTCTTCTTGAATTTCTTCTTCGGCTGGTACGTCTGGCTGTAGCCGAACACGCCGAAAGGCTGGAACGCCGGCTGCGCCTGCGCCATCCGACGACGACGTTGGCCGTCGGCGACGGCCGGTGAGTACGGCGGCTTGCCGCGCACGGTGACGCGGGTGAGCTGCATGCCGTGCTTCTGCACGAGGTCATAAAATACTTTGGCGTTCTTCGGGTGCGAGCGCACGCAACCGTGTGAAGCGGGGCGCCCGAGATTGCGCAAATCCCCCGTCCCGTGCACCGCCACGCCGTCGTTGAAAAACACCGAGTAGGGCATCGGCGAGAAGTGATACTGCTTTGAGTAGTGCATGCGCGACGTGTAGTGCGGCGTGTACGTGCCGGTCGGCGTCCGGTAGCCGCCGCGCGCCGAGGAAATCTTCCAGGAAGCTATCTCGCCGTTCTTGTCGGAGACGGTCATCGTCTGCGACCCGAGATCGATCACGGCAAACAACGTCGGCTCCGGCGGTGCGATGGAGGCTGCGGCCCCGGCGTCGGCCGGCAGCGTCGGGCTGGCGGGCGGCAGGGCGGCATCGGAAGCCTGCGGACCCGCGACGAGCGGAGCCTCGGCTGTCGGGTCGGCGGCGGCCACCACGATGGGCGTTTCGGCCGAAGCTGACGAGACGAACACAACGGCGGCAACGGCCGCGCACATGACCCCAAGCAAACGCATCGCTCTTAACTCTCCCCCTGACCGAACCCCGGCTCCGAGCCTCCACATTAGATGGTGAACGATGCGGAAAGCTTAACGGCAGTGCTATTTTAGCTAGGCGCGTGAACGCGCTGTAGCAACTTCCGGTTACTTCGCATCTGGCCACCGGCGCCCGCAACTCCGAACATTGCCAGGCTTGGCGTCGCGCCGCCTTTCTCCCGCGGCGTGTATCTCCACCGCAGCACCTACCGGGCAACTAGGCAGCCCTATGCGCCGGGCCGGCGGGCAGCGACGGGTTAGTTGAACAGGAGCTGGAAGATGGTCTTCGGCTTCGAGCGCTTGCGCGGCCGCCGGTCATATTGCTGGGCGGAATCGAGCTGCCCCCAGGGCATCCAGCCGCCGCCGAAGCCGCCTTCGCTGCTCGTGTAGCGGCGCGGATCACCGTCCCGCTGCCGGCCTGCCCGGAGGATGAACTCGTCGGTCGCCCCATCGACGCTCGCGACCACAACGCGGTCGTCCTGCCAGGTCCAGTTGGCGACTTTCTTGCCCTCGCGGTGCGGCTCGATGCCGATCACCGAATTGTTGTCGAGGTCGAGGATGGCGACCTGCTCCACCTCTTCGGGGCCCATGGCGCCGGGAACGACGCCGCTGGTAAAGCGCAATGTGGCGATGCCACGCAACGGCGGTTGCTTGGCCTCGAACTCGAGCAGCTTGGGTTGGCCGTCGCCGGCCATCTCCAGCGGGATACGCAAGCGACGGAACTGGTCGCTGACGGCATAGTAGCGAGACCCCTGCTGCACGACACGCCAGCCCTCGATGCCGGAGCCGGCAATCTCGTGATCCTCCGAACTGGCGCTATCGGCGGCGAGCCGCTGCAATCCGTCGGCGGCAAGCTTCAGCCGCGGTTGCAGAGCGACGGCCTTCTTGTAGTCGGCGATCGCCTGCTCGGTGCGCCCTTGCGCCTCTTCGATCTCGCCTTTGGCCCACAGCACATCGGCGCCGTCGGGATCGAGCTTCTCGGCCGTCTCGGCATCCTTGACGCCAACGTCGGTCTGCCCGCTCATCTTGTAGACGACTGCCCGGTAGGCGAAGGCGAGCGCCGAGCGCGGATCGAGTTCAATGGCGTGATTGAGGTCGGCGAATGCCTCCTCGTACGTCTGCGCGATGCCGTTGGCGAGCCCGCGTGCCGCGAACGCGCGCGCCGAGCGCGGATCGAGCGTCGTCGCCTGCGTGTAATCCTTCAGCGCCGCGGCGACGTTGTCGGAGGCGAGATACGCCTGCCCGCGCAGCAGGTAGAGCTCGGCATTGCTGGCGTCGAAGGCGATGGCACGCGACAGATCCTCGATGGCATCTGGCAGGCGCATCGTGTCGAACTTGGCTTCGGCGCGACTGCGGTAGGCAGCGGCAAATCGCGGATCGGCGGTGACCGCACGGGTGAAGTCGCGGATGGCGGCGTGGGGGCGGCCGGCGGCGGCGTGCACGCGCCCGCGCCCAGCGAGCGGCGCCGCCGATTGCGGCATCAGCCGCACAGCCGACGTGTAGTCGCGAATGGCCTGGTCGTTGAGACCGACCTTGGCGTAGGCGCCAGCGCGGTTCGACAGCGCTGCCGCGTAGCCCGGCGCCAGCACCAGGGCGCGATTGAAGTCCTTGATCGCCTCCTCGGGGTAGCCGAGGGCGAGCAGTAGGTTGCCGCGATTGTTGTAGATCGCCGCATACTCGGGGAAGAGCTGTGCCGCGCGGTTGAAGTCGTCGATGGCGAGCTTGGTCTGACCCAGACGCGCGTAGGCGACGGCGCGATCCGTGAGGATGGTGGCGCGGCGATCGTTGGGAAGCGCCGGATCCTTGAGGGCGTCCGTGTAACCGGCGACCGCCTGGCTGGCATCGCCCCGCACCAGCGCGCTCGCCGCATCCTGGGCCTTCAGCGCAGCATCGGCCGCGGCCGCCAGGGCTCCCGCGGCAGGCAGCGAAATCAAGGCTATGGCAAGAGCGACCCGTCGAAGCATTCACGTCTCGCGCATTGGATCGATGATGGTTCGGCGCGGGCGCGCGCCGAATCCAGCGTCAGGTTCAGCATAGGCCATTAGCGACCGATTGTGGCACCCAATCGTTACGCTCCTCCGAGCGGCGCCAGGGCGCGCAGGACTTGCGGCAGCGCCTCCGGCAGATCCTCGGCGATGAGGCCGGGACCGAAGGCCTTGGCGGCGGCGCCGTGCAGCCATACGCCCGCGCACGCGGCTTCGAAGGCCGGCATCGATTGCGCGAGCAGGCCGGCAATGAAGCCGCCGAGCACGTCGCCCGCCCCCGCTGTCGCCAGCCAGGGTGGGGCGTTGTCGTTGACGGCGGCGCGCCCGTCGGGGGCGGCGATCACCGTGTCTGCCCCCTTGAGCACCACTACAGCGCCTGACCGCTGTGCCGCGGCGCGGGCGCGCTGCAGCTTCGAGCCCATCGCCGCGTCCACAAACAGCCGCTGGAACTCGCCCTCATGCGGCGTGAGCACGACGGGGCGGCTCATACCCGCAATGGCAACGAACAGCTCGCTGGGGCTGCCGGCGAACGAGGTGATGGCGTCGGCGTCGAGCACGGTCGCGGCGCCGGTGGAAAGGGCGGTGTGCACGAGCTGTTGCGTCGCGGCGCCGACGCCAAGCGCCGGACCGAGCAGCACCGCGTTCTTGCGTCTGTCGGCGAGGATGCCCGCCAGGCCGTCCGGACCTTCGAACGGCTGCAGCATGATGGCGGTGAGATGGGCGGCGTTGACGGCCACGGCACCGGGCGGGCTGGCGACGGTGACCAGCCCGGCGCCGACGCGCAGCGCGCCGCGGGCACCGAGGCGCGCCGCACCGGTATGGGCTGCCGGTCCCGAGACGACTAACGCGTGGCCGCGCCCGTACTTATGCCCGTCGAGCTTCGGCCACGGAAACTGCGCGCTCCACAAGCCGGGCGCGTTCGCCCACGTGTTGGCGCCGATGTCGGCCAGCACGCCTTCCGGGATACCGATGTCGACCACGCTGATCTCCCCGCAAAGCACGCGTCCCGGCAGCAAAAGGTGGCCGGGCTTGCGCCGAAAGAACGTCACGGTACGCGCGGCCTCGACGACGGGACCGTCCGCCTTTCCTGTCGTGCCGTCGAGACCACTCGGAACATCGACGGCGAGCACGGGCACCGTGCTGCGATTGATCGCGGCAATAACCTCGGCCGCAACACCGGCGATAGGACGTGCCAGCCCGGCGCCGAACAATGCATCGACGATCAGTTGCGCCCCGTCGATCGACGTTGGCGTCAGCGGGGCGATCGGCAGGCCGCAGCGCTGCGCCATGGCGGCTGCGTCTCCTTGCAACGCATCTGCAGAGCCCAGCAGCGCCAGGCGCACGTCCAGCCCCGCCGCATGCAGGTGGCGCGCGGCGACGAAGCCATCGCCGCCGTTATTGCCGGGTCCGCAAAGGACAGCCACGCGGACACGCGGCTCGCACGTGGCAAGCGCGGCGCGGGCGACCGCACACCCGGCGTTCTCCATGAGCGAGGCGCTCGGGATGTATCCGGCTGCGGCCATGCGATCGGCGCGGCCCATCTCCTCCGTCGTGAGCAACTGCAGCTCGGCGGCGCGACTGCCTGACGATTGAGCGGTTCGATTGACCATCTGGACGCCTGCCGATTGCGCGTGATGCGTTTATGTGCAAATTGCCCAAGCCTTAGGCATATAGCGTGCCGATGCTACCTGGGCGGCGCGCGAACCTGCAAATAACACTCTGAATTTGCAGGAGCTTATTTGCGCCCTGGAGTTGGCATGCGCCGTGCTAACTTCTGGCCGTCCACGCAAAGCCGCCCTTTGAGAAACCAGATAAACGCGGAGGGGCCAGGGGTCATGAAGAAAATCGAAGCCATCATCAAGCCATTCAAGCTCGACGAAGTGAAAGAAGCACTGCAGGAAATCGGCCTGCAGGGCATTACCGTGCTCGAGGCGAAGGGCTTCGGACGTCAGAAGGGCCACACCGAGCTTTATCGGGGCGCCGAGTACGTGGTGGATTTCCTGCCGAAAGTGAAGATCGAGGTGGTGCTCGCCGACGAGATGCTCGACAAAGCCGTCGATGCAATCCAGAAGGCGGCCAAGACCGGCCGTATCGGCGACGGCAAGATCTTCATCTCCGCCATAGACGATGCGATCCGCATTCGCACCGGCGAGACCGGCGCAGACGCCATCTAAACAATTGCTTCAAAGGGGCTGCTTTCAGCCCCTTTTTTCCGTAAAAGAACGGCCGTCCAAGGCTACAAACAGTCAATGGGGAGTTCTCATGAAGAGCGCCAGCGATGTCCTGAAGATGGTGAAGGACAAGGACGTCAAGTTCGTCGATTTCCGTTTCACCGACACCAAAGGCAAGATGCAGCATGTGACGGCGCATGCGAGCACCTTCAACGAGGACGTCTTTCAAGACGGCTATGCCTTCGACGGCTCTTCGATCGCCGGCTGGAAGGGCATCGAAGCCTCCGACATGTTGCTGATGCCGGACGCCTCGTCGGCGCACCTTGATCCCTTCTTCGCTCAGTCGACCGTCGCCATCTTCTGCGACGTCCTCGAGCCCACGACCGGTCAGTTCTACGAGCGTGACCCGCGCGGCATCGCCAAGAAGGCCGAGGCCTACATGAAGTCGACGGGCGTCGGCGACACGATCTTCATGGGGCCGGAAGCCGAGTTCTTCATCTTCGACGACGTGCGCTTCTCCGCCGATCCTTACAACACCGGCTTCCGCATCAACTCCATCGAGCTGCCCACGAACACCGGCACCGAATACGAGATGGGCAACCTCGGCCACCGTCCGCGCACCAAGGGCGGCTACTTTCCCGTGCCGCCGATCGATAGCTGTCAGGACATCCGCTCCGAGATGATCTCGGTGATGGCCGAGATGGGCGTCGCCGTCGAAAAGCACCACCACGAGGTTGCCGCCGCGCAGCACGAGCTCGGTATCAAATTCGCCCCGATGGTCAACATCGCCGACCATCTGCAGATCTATAAGTACGTCATTCACATGGTCGCCCAGGCCTACGGCAAGACGGCCTGCTTCATGCCGAAGCCCATCTTCGGCGATAACGGCTCGGGCATGCACGTGCACCAGTCGATCTGGAAAGGCAGCACCCCAGTCTTCGCCGGCAACAAATACGCCGACCTGTCGGAGACGGCGCTAAGCTACATCGCCGGCGTCTTGAAGCACGCCAAGGCGATCAACGCCTTCACCAACCCGACCACCAACTCCTACAAGCGTCTGGTGCCGGGCTACGAGGCGCCCGTGCTGCTCGCCTACTCGGCGCGCAACCGCTCTGCCGCGTGCCGCATCCCGCACGTGTCGAGCCCGAAGGCGAAGCGCTTCGAGGTCCGCTTCCCGGATCCCGCCGCCAACCCCTACCTCGGGTTCACGGCCATGCTCATGGCCGGCCTCGACGGCATCGCCAACAAGCTCAATCCGGGCGACGCGATCGACAAGAACCTGTACGATCTGCCGCCGGCAGAGCTGGCCAACATCCCGACGGTTGCCGGCAGCCTGCGCGAGGCACTCGAGGCGCTCGATAAGGACCGCGGCTTCCTCAAGATGGGCGGCGTGATGTCCGACGACATGATCGACGCCTACATCGAGCTGAAGATGGCGGAGAACATGCGCTACGAGATGGCCCCGCATCCGATCGAGTTCGAAATGTACTACTCGGTCTAAGCGGCCGGCATCGACGCTAAGCGAGGCCCGGGAGTGATCCTGGGCCTTTTGCTTTTTGGTGCCGCTCGAGATGCGGCGCGGTTCGCCAAACGTCAGAAGTAGAACAGCACGGCGACGAACACCGCCGCCCAGCCGACGAGCCACAGGCGGCGCGCCTGACCGCCGAGCCATCCACCGAATCGGCGACCCGCCTCGCGCCACGATATCTGCCCGATCACCGCGATGAAGAGGCCGATGCCAAGACCGGCGACGGCGGAGCGGTAGTCGAGCGCCGGACCGCCGATCTCGAAACCGCCGACGTTGGTAACGGTCGACGTGCCGGATGGAGCGACCATGATCACCGCGGCGATCATCAGCCCGAGGGCGAGCATCGAGAAAAAGCTGAGGACGGACCGCATCACGGCACCAGGGAGGGGCAGGCGTGCGCGCAGGCTACCGCGACGATTTTAATAACGGCTTAACCAAGGCAGCCACGCGCTCACTGCGGTGCTCTTGAGTTGACACGTTAGCCATACCGGCGCAGGGTTGTATGACCTTCCACGGCAAAGGAGGTCTAAGAAAATGTGGCCACCCGATCACCTCATGCCGCCGAGCGCGACGCCCTGATGGACGTTACGGCTGGTGGCCGATCCGAAAATCAGAACGAGCAATCGCGGTGTGTAGCAACATCCGCGAACTAGCCCGAAAAGACGGGCAGGGCCTTCCAATGGAGCTGGGTTGCTGCCTAAGGCGCACCGCTCGAAATCAGATGAGCCCAAGGGAGCCCGGACGGCCTAGCCGCTCCGGGTTCCTCCCGTTCAGGCGCCTATACAGCCGTGGCAGCACAGGCCTTCATTCCCTGAGAATATTTGTAGAATATTCACCATATGCGTGCCACGGTCGTGGGGGATAAGCCGAATTGGCCCGATTTTCAATGCTCTGCGCTTGCCGCCTCAGTCGGCGTACCACTTAGCGAGCCCGAGCATGGACAGGACAACTGGAGCCGCGCCATGCGCGACGTCACGTCCGACATATACGCGACCCCGACCGACAGCTTCGTGGGGGTGCTCGATCAATTCGCCTCGCTCAGCAGCTATGCGAGCGAGGCGTCGACGGTCGGCGGCTATCGCCTGCTGCCGTCGCGGCGTACAGCGCCGCGCACGACGCAGCGCTCTGCTGCGGGCGCAGCCGTGCGCAGCGGCGCGCGCATGCGCTGGACAGGATCGCTGTCCGTACTCTTCATCGGCGGCCTCGGCCTTGCGGTGCTCGCCGGCCCGGCGAATTGCCCGTGCTCGAGCGCCTTCGCGGTCGCCGAGCAGTCGTCGCTGGCGCGCCTCGGTTACGTGCAGAACGCGCACATGATGGCCGAGCGCGAGATGATCCAACCGGACGCAGAGCTGCCGGCGCTGTCGACCGCGGCGCTCATCGAGCCGGAAGAGAGCGCTGTCGGTGTCTCGCCGATCACCACGTCGGCGTTGGAGCCGTCGCGCGACGCAGCCGCCATCGCGAGCGAAGTGTTGCCTGCAACGAGCGCCGACCGACTGCCCGCAAAGATCGAGCCGCTTGCCGATGCCGGGCCGGAGAACGTCAAGCTGGCCGCTGCCTCGGACGTTACGAGCGACGTGCCGCCGACGCTGCCGACCATCGAGGTTGCGACGCCGCCGGCGGACGACGTCGCCGCCAGCGAACCCGAGCGCGAGCCGGTTGCCAAGACGCGCCGCGCCAAGAAGCGCACGGCCCTGCGCGCCTATCGCACGTCGAACGATCTTGCCGGCGGCCGCGGCAAGAAGTCCGGCGAAGCGGCGCCCAAGTCGCCGAAGTGGGCGCAGCAGATGTTCGTCACGCCGTGGCAGACGCGCGCTTTCTCCTACACCCAGTAAAAAGCCATCGCCGCGCCACACGCCCATCGCACGTTCGCGCCATGCGACGCGACCTGACGCTCATCCTCGTTGCACTCGTTCAACTGGCCGCGCCGACGGTTGCCATCGCCGCGCCCGGTTATGCCTGGCAGTTCTCGTCTGGCGAACAGACCCTCGAGCAGCGCTTTCCTCCCCCGCCCGGCTTTGTGCGCACCGTCGCCGCGCCGGACAGTTGGGCGGCGTGGCTACGCGGGCTGCCGATGAGGCCGGCGAACGCGCCGGTCCTTATCTATACCGGCGCCCAGAAATGGCGGCAGGATGTGCATGCCGCGGTGATCGACATCGACGTCGGCAAGCGCAATTTGCAGCAGTGCGCCGACGCCATCATGCGGCTGCGCGCCGAATGGCTGTTCGCAGCAAACCGCAAGCAGGAGATCCGCTTCAACGACACCGAGGGCAAGCGCCTCAGTTTTTCGGCGCGCCGCGGCAGCGACTACGCATCATTCCGCAAGTACATGGACTACGTGTTCGCCTACGCCGGCACTTATTCGCTCGAGCGCGAGTTGAAGCCGGCGCCGCTGCCGACACTGCAGCCCGGCGACGTGTTCATCAAAGGCGGCTTCCCCGGCCACGCGGTCCTCGTCGCCGACGTCGTCGAGAACGCGCAGACGGGCGAGAAGCGCTTCCTGCTGGTGCAGAGCTACATGCCGGCGCAGGAGATGCACGTCCTCAAGAACCCGGCCGCCGCCGACGGCTCGCCGTGGTATGCGGCCGCCTTCGAGGGCGACCTCGTCACGCCCGAGTGGACGTTCTCGGCGGGCGCGCTGCGACGCTGGCCGTGACGAAGATGACCCGCATCAGTAGCTGATGACGAACACCGAGACCAGCGAGGCGATGAGGAACGTGCCGAGCCCGGCGAGCGCCCTTATCCCCGTATTCGGGTCGGCGTGCGTCATCATTTCATTGAGGGCGAAGCCGAGGCCAGCCAGGCCGACCGCGAATAGGACGATGCCGACGAGCACTCCGAAAACACCACGCATTTCTTCTCTCCCTAGGCTGCCGGCGAGCGCCGGTCTGTTATGTCAGTCTTACGCGCGAGCTACGGCACGGGTTGCGCCGGCGGCGCTCCCTGCTCGGCGAAATAGTCGTTGATGTACCCCTTGGCAGAATGCGGCCCGTCTGGCTGCGAGTGGGTATAGGCGATGACGCCGACGAACAGAACGGCCGCGAAGACCATTGCCAGGCCGGAGCGAAGAACAACCGCCCCGCGACCCGGCGCAAACGCCCACGAGGGACTTGCAAGGCCAGCGACAAGGTAGAGCAGGGCCAGGACGACGATGATGCTCGACGCCAGCTCGGAGGTTTCGATCATCCGGTCGTACATCGCGCGCCCCTGTTTGCCGGCGGTCCGCCGACAGCGCGCGGAAAGTCCGCGGCGCCCCCACTTTGAGGCACGCCGCGGGCAGGCGGGTCAACCATTTTTGCCTTGGCTGCGCCGCGATCAGGGCTGCGCGGGGGTCGACTGTGGCACCGGCGGCTCGGTGCCGATGGTGGCCGGCGGCACGAGCGCGCCCGGCAGCGGGCGGATCAGCAAGTAGAAGAGGGTCGAGGCGATGAGCATGGCGACGACGGCAACGACGACGACGGTGCTGCGCTTGCTGGCCAGAACCCACGACGGCTTCACCAGCCCGAACACGAGATAGAGCATCGCGAGAACGAAGATGAGCTGGAACGACCAGGACGAATAATCGAGGAGCGCGTCTGCCATTTATGGGGCCTCGGAAGGGGGCGATGTGCTGGCGCGCATTCTGGCGGTGACGGCTTAACGGAACGCCAACCGCACCTGGGTTGCCGGCGCACCTCGCTCAGGCGGCGGAGGCGAGCGCGAGAGGCAGGGCATCGGCGAACACGGCCAGATCCTCGTCGCGGCCGCAGCTCACGCGGATGCAGCGGTTGAGCGGCGCGACGCCCGGCATGCGGGCGAACACATCGTGCGCCACTAGCCCGTCGAGCACGCGCTTGGCAAAGTCGCCGTCGCGTCTGCAATCGATGGCGACGAAGTTGGCCGCCGAGGGCAACGGGGTGAGGTCGTTCGCGCGCGCGATGGCACCGATGATGTCGCGCGAGCGGACGATGCGACCCACCGCTTCCGCGAGGTATTCCTGATCCTCGAGCGCGGCCAACGCGCCGATCTGTCCGACGCGGTTGATGCCATAGTGATTGCGGACCTTCTCGAAGGCGCGGATGACGCGCGCTTCACCGATGCAATAGCCGATGCGGGCGCCGGCGAGGCCATAGGCCTTGGAGAACGTGCGCAAACGCAAGACCTGCGCGTTGCCGGCGTCGACCGGCAGCAGCTCTGCCGCTGGCGCCGTATCGCAATAGGCCTCGTCGAGCAGCAGCAGCACGCCGGACGGCAGAGCGGCGATAAGCCCGCGCAACGCCTCGGCAGCCCAGAAGGAGCCCATGGGATTGTCGGGATTGCAGACGTAGAGGATGCGGGCGTCCTCGCGCCGCGCGGCATCGAGCAACGCGCCTAAATCCTGCTTGTCGTCGCGGTAGGGCACGCGCACGAGGCGGCCGCCGCCGCCGGCGACGTGGAAGTTGAAGGTCGGGTAGGTGCCGTCCGAGGTGACGACCGCGGAGCCCGGCTCGACGACGAGCTTCACGGCAAGCCCGAGCAGGCCGTCGATGCCCTCGCCGATGACGATGTTGTCGAGGCCGACGCCGTGGAACTGCGCCAGCGCCGCGCGCAATTCGTGGCTCTCGGGATCGGCGTACATCCAGTTGCCGTCGGCCGCCGCGCGCATGGCAGCGAGCGCCTTGGGCGACGGGCCGAACAGGCTTTCGTTGGCGCCGAGCCGCGCGCGAAAGGCGCGCCCGCGGGCACGCTCCTGCGCCTCCGGACCGACGAAGGGCACGAGGGCCGGCAGGCCATCGACAAGAGCCGTGAAGCGCGGTCGCGACATGATTGTGTTCGACAACGATGCTAGGCGGATCGGCGTGACGCTATCGCTCTGCCCCGAGCGCGGCGCCACGTCAACAGCGGTAGCTGGAGAGGCGCTATTGGAACTTGCAGAATTGAGGCGTGTCTACGCGCGCCAGATGCTGGCGCTAGCAAGCGCCTTGGCCGACACCCAACTGGAGAACGCAATCGCTGCCGTCCCGCGCGAGAGTTTCCTCGGCGCGGTCCGTGGCGCATCATGACGCCGTGGTCGCCGTATGCCACTGTTCCCGAGCAAGATCCTGCGCTGGTCTATCAGGATGTCGTCGTGGCACTCGATGAGGAGCGCGGCATCAACAACGGCAGCCCTTCACTACATGCCCATTGGATGCACCTCATCGCGCCGCGCCGAGGGGAAAGGGTGGCGCATATCGGCGCCGGGGCCGGCTACTACGCGGCGATCCTTGCCGAGCTCGTCGGTAAGGAGGGGAGCGTGACCGCGGTCGAGTTCGATGCGCGGCGCGCGCAGAGCGCCAAGCAGAACCTCAAGGACCGCTCCAACGTCGAAGTCATCGCAGCAGATGGGCGCCGCTGGCCACAGCAGCCCGCCGACATCATCTACGTGAACTTTGCAACGCCGCGGCCGGCCGATATTTGGATCGACAATCTTGCCGTGGGTGGCAGGTTGATCTTTCCGCTCGGCGTCCCGCGCGAAAGCCCGGCGGGCGGCGGCTGGCGCGGCTTGAATGCACTGGCCGTATTGGTGACGCGCCTCGACCGCAGCTTCTCGGCGCGGGCGCTTGGTCAGCTCGCCTTCGTCTTCGCCGAGGGCGAGCGCGACGACCGGTCGGTTACGGAGGTGCGCGCGCTGCAGATCAGCATCGAGAAGGGCGGCTGGGAGCGGATCAAGAGCCTCGTCTGGAAGGAGCCCGTCGACGAGGCGCAATGCTGGTTCAAAGGGGACGGCTGGGCACTAAGCTTCAACGAACCGTAACCTAGATCAAACCGAGCTCGGCCAGCTCGCGACGCATTTTGGGCGGCAGCGCCGCTATGCTGCTTGTCGCCGCGGCCAAGGTCGGCGGGCGCATCGTCCGACGTCAGGTAGCGCCAGCCCTGGAAGGCGCGGCGGGGTACGGGCCGCACCGGCACGAGCGCGGGATCGAGCAGGATGAGGCAGGCGGGCGTGCCGTCCGACTTCTTGCCCTGCTCGAAGCCGACGAGCTTCTGGCGTACTTGCACCGTGCCCTTGATGACCCAGTAGAGTGAGCCGCCATCGAGCAGCTCGGCGTCGCGCTTGGGTGTCTGGAAGGTGGTGTGGAAGATGCGCGGCTTCTTGCCTGCCTTCTTTTGCTCGGCGGCGCGCGCGGCCTGCCAGTCGGCCAGCTCCTCGATGGAGGCGGCGCCGACGCATAGCTTGATGAGGTGCAGCGTCACGGCATTCTCCCCAGTCGACGGGCGGGGCTACAGGATGGCCGCAGGCGCCGGGCGCCGCGAGCGCAAACGGTCAGGCATCCACAGTTTGTCGCGCCTACTTTGCCGTGCACGTGCCGGTGTATTGCGCGACGACCGGCTGGCCGAGCACGCCGAAGTGGCGCGAATGCACGGCCGGATAGGCGCCGCTCGTCGCATCCTTCTCATAGACGGTCGTCAGATTGAGAAAGCCTTCGTTGACCACCTCGAGGAAGTGGTTGGCGCTGATCGAGCGTACGATCTTCAGCGACCCGGGCTTGGTGCCGCCCTCAGGCATGAGCTGCGCCGTCTGCTTGTCGAGATCGATGTCGGTGATGGCGAAGGTGATCGGCTCGGGCGGCTTGCTCTTGAAGGCCCCGTCCTCGAACGTCGCCGCATTCCCCGCAGCGAACGTGCAGGTGAAGCTCCTGGGCTCCTCTTCGGCACCCACCGACGCGGCAGAGAGCGCAGTTAACGCTACGCTGAAAACGGCAACCCAATTGATATGCATATACCCATCCCAGGCGCCCTACGCCGCGCTCACCATTCAACCGCGGGCCGCCATGCCGCGCAACCGGCAGCAAAGGGCGCCCCCGCGGCCCAGCGCCGCGAGGAGCGCCTTCAATCCGCCCGGATTGGGGGCTCGTTAGCCGCAGCGGGTTAGGTGAATCGAATGGTCCGTTTCCGGGCTCAAATCTTCGTAGTCGCGAGCGTCTTGGCATGCGGCTGCGCGAGCAAAAACGTCGATACGCCCCCCAATCTTGTCAGCGACATTCCTCCGCCGTCGGATGGCGTCACCACGGGTGCGCTGCAGGGCTCGGGCTATCAGCTCAGCGAGGAGGAGCTGAAGTTCGACTGCAAGAAGCTCACCGGCACGATGCAGATCCGCATTCTGCAAATGCGCGGCTACGACACCAACAAGAAAACTTCGACCGTGGCGCGCAGCTTGCAGTCGCTGACGACGCCGATTTTCGGCGGCACCAAGGAAGGCGTCGACCCGGACGGCCAGTACGTCAAAGACCGCGCCATGCTCGAAGCTTACAATCGGCAACTGGGCGTGAAGCAGTGCAAGACCTTCGACCTCGACGCCGAGCTGGCGATAAAGTCGACCGACGTCACGCCGACACCGAGATAGGTCTGTTCTCACGCGGACCCTGGCAGGAGATTGCCGGCTAGACGCGCTTCTGGTGTAAACGTCGGGTTTCGACGATCATCGGAATCGCCATGCCACCCCACTCCACAGAATCTGCCGATCGACCAAGCCACATTCCGTGGCCACCCATCCTGTTGGGCGGCGGCGTCATCGCCAGCATCGCGCTCGGCTATCTGGCGCCGCTCGGCTGGCCGGGAACGGACGATTTAGCTGCGCGCACCATTGGGCTGACGATCGGCGCCGCCGGCGTCGCGTTGCTCGTCTGGGCGATCATGACGCTGCGCCGCCACGGCACAACGGTGCTGCCCGACGTCGGTGCCACGACGCTCGTCACCGACGGCCCCTATTGGCGCTACCGCAATCCGATTTACCTCGCCGACGCCATGATCCTGCTCGGCATCGCCGAGCTGACCAAGAATACCTGGTTCGTCGTCGCGGCGGCGGCCTTCGCCGGCCTCGTCACCTGGCTCGCCATCCTCCCCGAGGAGCGACACCTCGAACGGCGGTTCGGCAAGGCCTATGTCGACTACAAGGCGAAGTCGCGCCGGTGGATTTGAGGATCCGGTGATGGCCACCGATTTCGGCGAGAAAGAACGCGCCTTCATCGACGGCCTGAAGGAGAACACGGGTCGCGATCTCTCCGAGTGGATGCAGGAGATCGCCGCCTCCGGCCACGTGCAGCGCAACGACATCATCGACTGGCTGCGCCACAAGGGGCTCATGTTCTCGCGGGCATCGTGGCTGGAGCGCATCCACCACAACGGCGGTAAGCCGATTTACGCCGATGCGCCGAAGGATGCCCCGCGATCGCGTCCGCGGCGCCGCCGCGAGGGCGTACTGGTCGCCCCGCTACCGGTTGCTTCGCCTGCCGCCGAGCCGCCGGCGCCCGTAGCGCCACCACCGGCTTCGGTACCGGCGCCGGTCGGCGATGTCGACGCCCTGCTCGCCAAGGCCAAGGCATATCGCCCGCTGGCGCAACACGTGCTGGCGCAGATCAAGTCGGTGCGGCCCGCCGCCAATTTCACGGCGCGCGAAAGCGCCATCGCCATTGGCGACCCGAACGTGTTCGCCGCGCTCGGCATTTCCGCCAAGGAGCTGCGGCTGCACCTAGCGCTTGGTGAGCATCCTTTTGACGAGGTGCGTCAGAAAAGGACAGGCCGGTGGCGGTCTTGGCAAGGGCGAGGCGCTTACCCACATGCTGGTGCTGACGGACGCGCGCCAGATCGACCAGCGCTTGTTGGAACTCGTCGCTCTTGCCAAGGCCATCGGCTGAGCACGAAACATCGAATAGCCTGAATTCTGCGGCTCCGTGCGGCCTGTGTTTTGGAGGCTTTGGTCATGGCTGCCGACGTTTGTTGGCCTACCGCCGCGCTGGCTTTTGCCGCGCTTTTCGCTTCATCGATTTCCGCCAGCGCCCAGGGCGCACACCGCGACGGCATTGCCGAACTGATTTCCAAGTCGGCGCGCGAGGGCAAGACCGAGAAGGTTGCCGAGACGACGCTGCCGCCGGCCAAGCCGGCCATGGTCGGCCCGCCGGCGCCCGGCACGCCACAGGCCGCACCATCGGCTGCCGCACCAGTCGAGCCGAAGGATCCGCGCGAGGGAGAGGCCGCATACGAGCAGGCGCGTCAGCTCATGCTGGCGGTCGATGCCATCCTGCAGGACACTGCCGAGCAGCGCACGCAGGCGCAGAAGCTTCCTGGCCGCGATGAGTTCATCCTCACCCCGCTGTGGACGGAGACGCGCGAGGACCGCGAGTCGCGCATCCGCAATCTGCTCAACTCTGCGCTTGGCATCGTCACCGACGTGCCGATCGTCGAGATGCAGAAAAAGGTCGAGGGCCTGCGCCAAAATATCCGCGAGATCGAAGCGAACATCGCCACGCTGAAGGAAAAGCAGATCACGGCGCCGAAGGACGCCATGCTGCCGGGCGTGCTCAACGACACGGTGTCGAGCCTCGACAGCAACATCAAGGATGCCGAGCAGCGCATCGTCAAGAACCAGGATGAGATCGCCAAGACCAAGACGGAGATCGGCGCGGCGCTCGCCAAGTCGGGCGTCGAGCTGTCGCCCGATCAGGTTGACCTGCTGCTCGACAGCGTGCTGTCGGGTGATCTCGTGCGCCTCGTCGCCGTGTTCAATGCGGCGAAGACCATCGACGCTCAGCTCGGCAAGCTGCTCACCGCCGCAGGCGACAATATGAACTCGGCGCGCAAGTACTTCGCCATGCACGCGGCGCTGTTCGCCATGCTGGTGCACGCGCAAAGCTCGGCCATCGACAAGATCGACACCAACTACATGCCGAAGCTCGACGCCATCCTGAAGGACATCACCAGCGCCCAGAGCAAGACGGCGAAGCTATTGCAGGGCGAGAACCGCCCCGACCAGAAGCGGGCGCTGGAAGCCAACCGCGACGCGCAGAAGGTGGCGGCCGACGCCGCCAAGGGCTACCGCCGCTATCTGCAGCAGCAGCGCGAGCAGATCGCCAAGGCGCGCAGCCGCGCCGTGCACGACCTGCGCATCGCCGACAACACTTATGAAACGGTCGAAGCCAGCTTCCAGTTGAAGAACCTGATGCGCGACAGCGCCGCCTCGTTCGAGGCCATCCAGAAGCTGGAGGCGCCGACCTTCGATCAGATTTTCAAGAACGAGGAGCTGCGGCAGGAATTCGAGAACCTCACCCGCCGCCTCGACGCGCCGTCGAGCTGAACGAGTGCCGGCGTACCGACAAAGCCAGCGCCGGGCCGGCTAATCGCGGTTCACTTCTGACCGTCCAAGGACTCAAAGCTGGCCTTGCATGGGCGTGCTTCAATCTCGCAGCGATACAAAACCTGACCCGCGACCTCTCCGATGGACACGCGGCCACAGCGCTTCGCGAAGTCCGAAGCGTGACTGAGATCGAGGAAAGTTTCGCCGTGGTAATAACGGACGCGCTCCATCCAGTCCTTTTTGGCTGCATCCAGGGCGCCCTGCTCTCCAATCCATTGGGTACCGAGCCCGCGCACGCGATCGAGGCACGTGCGCCCCCTTTCGCGATCATCTCGCCGCTCCGACGTTGATGACTGTTCGCGGTGTTTCGAGCGATGTTTGTCGCGTGCTGCAAACGTGTTCGTCGCCATCATCATGGCCAAAAGAAATATGAAATATCGATACATGGCGAACCTCCCTGCTGGTTCCACGCAAGTATTCGGATCGGTAAACTAACGGGTTCGTCGCGAAGCGCCGGATGTACAGGCGTTCTGTGCGCGGAATATCGCTACGGTGTCGCTAGAGCGATTCGGGATTCAGAACTCAAACGGCGATAACGCCATCCTGTGTCAGATCGGCTACGATTTGGGGATAATACCCTGGTCTGACGCCCAAGATGCGCGGCATGGCCCGGTCGTCTGAGGGAAAGCAGACGTGCAAAATGGCTTCGACAGGAGAACTGATCCGTTGCAGCTAAGATCGCTCCTTCTGGATATCGTCTGCATCGTCAGCCTTATCATCATCGTCGCCCTGCCGGGTTCAATCCGATCTTTTGCGGCGGAGCACATTTCCGATGTCCCGGCATGGCTGCGGGCCCATATCGGGGGCGACGATGGTCAGATCGCCCCGGTCGTATTGCAGAGGGCTCGCGCGCTCTACCTGCGGAAAACGAGTGACGGTGCAGCTAAGAACCCCTGCTACTTCGCCATGGACGCAACCCGCCCCCACGCCTTGGGCAAGGCAGGGCGCCGGTTTTACGTCATCTGCGAAGCCGATCATTCATTTCGCGCGATTTCGTCCGGTCACGGCGGCGGTCGCCTCCTGAAAGGCATCTTGAATTTCGCCAACGGCAAACGGTGCGCACGGAACTTCAGCAATGCGATGGGTTCCAGGCTGACGACCGGCGGAGCCTACATAACGAGCGAGCAGATCACGTCCTTCAAGGGCTACTACCCCGCCTCGGGAGGAAGGCACGCGGCGCTGCTACGCTCGTTTGTGCAGTTCGACGGCGAAGGTGAAACTGCAAACGCAAGACCGCGCGAGATTGGAGGTCACGCGGCCGTGCTGCTGAGGGGAATGTGTCTTCGCAAAAGGCCGGACAGCCCGTACGCCGACCCGAAGGGCTACGTTCCGTTCGGGACGGTGGAGAACTACTCCGACGGGCGCAGCAGCGGCTGCACCAGTTGGTCGCCGTCGGACGCCGAGCAAGTCATTCCGATGATGAAGGACAAGCCGGCGACGCTGTACATCTATCCTGAATCGACCGACATCGACGCCATCGCACTAGCGGTGAAGGCGGGCCGGTCACCGTCGGGCGACGGATTGTATTGGAACGCCTCCTGTTTGAGAGAAATCCGCTTTCCGAAGTTTTGGTCAAAGGAAGCCCTCGAACCGATCCTCGTTCGATACGAGAAGGCTCATCCGGCACCACCGCCGCGGCCAACGCCGATCTGCAGGCCGGGGTAAGCTCGATGCCCCATGCGGGGTCCGCGGACCGGCGTCCCCGCCCACCGCGCGACATGGAAATCTGTCGCTTCAAACTGAAAGTAAATGCACCCGAGGCCATGCACGTTATCTGAACGCTAACTCGAGTTGCACAGGAACGCGACAAACCACCCGGCCATTGCTCCACCGGTCACCCTCTCCTAGGAGCGTGTCATGGCGGGCGCGGCAAACGTACGACGAGCTTCCGAAACGACGGGACTTAGCCCCACGCGACCCGTGCGCGACGCCAGCGACCTAGGCGACCGTCGGCGTTGGGCGAGCTTCCTCACCTGGGCATTTATTCTAGCTGAGATGGCGGGACGCGATGGCATTCTGCCTGCGTCCGCGCACGCGGGTGACGAGGCGTTGGGTCGTACGGACCACGCGAGCAGCGCAACCGCACCAATCGCCAACAACCTACCGAATATAAGCGTGTCGACGGCTACTGAAGCCCCCGAGTTCGATCACCTACCAGCATGCACCGACCCTGCCGGCTTACGCAGCGACGCCGCTGTCGAGCGAGCTCGGCGAGGCGAAGATCGCGCCCATCGCCGATGGGGCTGCACACGGCGGGGGCGCGGTTGGGGGTGGCGGCTTCGGCCATCCGATGTCTGCCGACGACGCTTCCCTTGCCTCAGAAGCAAGCGATGGGGCCTTCGTGGCGTTCAATCCATCAGGCGAGCTGCTCGATCTCGGCCTCAGCCTCGATATGAACGACACCGCGCAAGGCCTCCTGGGCGGAGTTTCCGATGTCCTGTCCAGTCTGCCATTGATCGACAGCTTGCTTGGGAACCTTGGCGACACCCTGGCTAGTTCCGCCGGCCACCTTCTACCGGCGTTGAGCCCGGCAACGTCGCTCATCGGTCTGGACGGCGGGCATGACGATGCTCAAGGGGCAGGTGTCGGCTCGCCTGGCCAAATCAACTTCAGCTTCGGCGCACCTTCCGAATCCCCGGCGCTCGTGTCCGACTCCGGTGGGTACACCAACTACGGGATTGCGTTGAGCTTCAGTGGCTCGGATGCCGGCGCATCCCCCAGTGAAGGCTCCGCCGACGGCGACCTGACGAGCGGGCTTGACGCCTGGGCGCTCAACCATCTTGCCGGCATCGATCACAGCACGTCCGACGCGCTCCACATCGATCAGGCCGTGATGCGCACGGCATCCGACATACTGGCATAACGCATGGATACACCCGGGGCGGAACCGCAATCGTTCGGAGTGTTGGCGGCGAACGCCATCGAAACGGTGATCGCCGGGTTGCGGGAACGCGCGGCACGCCTGCGCTTCCTTCTGGGCGAGACCGCAAAACTGTGGACCGGTGCGGCACCTCACGAAGCGAGCCGAGAAGGATCAGCACTGGCATCGCAGGGGGCCGCCGACGAGCCGCAGAATTTGGCGCCGCCACCAGCGCGGACGCCGCTGCAGGAATGGCGGGCACTGGCGCGGCGCACGTTCATCACCGTTGCGGCATTCTCGGTATTCGTGAACCTGCTGATGCTCACGGTGCCGATCTACCTCTTCCAACTGTCCGATCGTGTGCTCACCAGCCGCAGCATCGACACCCTGTTGATGCTGTCGATCCTGGCGGTTGCTTTTCTCGCCGTGCTGTCGCTGCTCGATATCTGCCGCCGTCAGGTGCTGGGTGCGCTTGCCAACCGGCTGGAGACGATCCTCGGCGGACACCTGCTGGCGAGCGTCATCAGCATCCCGCACGCCGGCAGCGCACCTGCCGAGACTGTGCGCAGCTTGCATCTCGTGCGCAACTTCCTGTCCAGCCCCGTCATGCTGTTGTTGTTCGACGCGCCGCTGGCGCCGCTCTATTTCGCGGCGGTCTTCCTGATCAGCCCGCAGCTGGGCGTGATCGCGCTGATCGCCGGCGTAGTGCTGGCGGCGATCGCCCTCCTCAATCAGCGTGCCACCTCTGCGCCTCTCGGCCGCGCCGGACAGCATGCGGCACGCGCCGACGACCGTGCCGAGGCGCTAGCGCGCAACTCGCAGGTGATCAATGCGATGGGCATGCTGCAGGAGGGCATTCAGCACTGGGGCAATGAGCATGCGAACGCCCTGACCGTGCAGGGCGCCGCGCTGAACCGCAATTTCTGGATCACCGGCGTCTCAAAGTTTCTACGTCTTATCACGCAGATTCTCGTGCTCGGATGGGGCGCATTCCTGGCGCTAGAAGGTGAAATCACCGGCGGCATGATGATCGCCGCTTCGATCATTGCGAGCCGCGCATTGCAGCCGCTCGAAGGCATGATCGAAGGCTGGCGCAGCGTCATCCAGGCGCATGCCGCATACAATCGCGTCATCGCGGCGGTGGAGGCTTTCACACGTGAACCGCCGCGCCTGCAGCTGCCGCGGCCAAAGGGGCACGTGATCGCCGATCGTCTGCTGTTCATACCGCCCGGCGTCAAGGAGCCTACGCTCAATGGCGTCTCGATCGACCTTGCGCCGGGAACGTCGCTGGCCATCGTCGGGCCATCGGGCTCGGGCAAGTCGACGCTGGCCAAGTTGCTTGTCGGGTGCCTGCCGCCCACCGCGGGGCATGTGCGCCTCGACGGAACAGAGCTGCGCAATTGGGATCGTCGCCAGTTCGGTACCTTCACCGGGTATTTGCCGCAGGAGGTCGAGCTGTTTCCAGGCACGATAAGAGAGAATGTCTGCCGCATGCGCGGCGACCTGCCCGACGAGAAGGTCTACGAGGCAGCGGTCGTCGCCGGCGTGCACGACATGATCTGCCAACTCCCGCAAGGATACGAGACCGTGCTGCAGGAGGGCGGAGCGCCGCTGTCCGGCGGCCAGAAGCAGCGCATCGCCCTCGCCCGCGCGCTGTTTGGAGATCCGGCAGTTATCGTCCTCGACGAGCCGAACTCAAATCTTGACGCCGTCGGCGAGCAGGCGTTGAGCGAGACGATGCAGCGCGCCAAGACCAAAGGCGTCACCGTCGTCGTGATCACCCAGCGACCGGCGCTGCTGAATTCCGTCGACCGGGTGCTGGTTCTGCGCAACGGCCGGCCGGAGGCCTATGGTGCACCCTCTAAAGTGCTGCATCGCGTGGTACCGCCCAGCGCGGAGTCTCGACCGACCGCTGCCGCAAGTCAGGGAGCGCCGGCATGACCACGGCACCCACAGCGCTCGACGACTGGCAGCGGCACGTAGCGGATGGTCTACGCCGGCCGACATTGGTTGGACTGGCCATCCTGGGCGTATGGATCGGCGGCTTCGGCCTGTGGGCGGCGCTCGCCCCACTCGACGGCGCGGTCGTGGCCTCCGGCTCGTTCGTTGCCACGGGGCAGAACAAGCAGGTGCAGCACCTGGAAGGCGGCATCATTCGCGAGATGCTGGTGCGCGAAGGCGAGCGCGTGGAGGCGGGCCAGACGCTGGTACGCCTCGACGACACGCCGGCCAAGGCCAAGCTGCGGCGGCTGGTGCTGCGCGAATACCGCCTGCTCATCATGCAGGCGCGCTTGGAAGCACAGATCGACGGCAAAGACGGCTTTGCTTTGCCGGAGGCGCTCAGCACTTACACCGACGATCCCGAAGTCGCGCAGATATTTGCGAGGCAGCAGGTGGAATTGAAGGCGCGGCGGCAGAACCAGGCCGACACGGAGCAGGTGCTGCGCAAGGAAGTCGCGGCGTTGAAGGAATCGATCGGCGGCTATGAAGCGCAGACGCAATCCGTCGAGAAGCGATTGACCCTGTTCTCCGAGGAGCTGCGTGACAAGAAGGATTTGCTCGACCGGCAGCTGGCGCGCAAGACCGAGGTCATGGCGCTGCGGCGCGCCGAGGCTGACTTGGCTGGCTCCCGCGGCGAGCTTCTGGGCCGCATCGCGGACTCGCGCGAGCGGATCGCCCGCGCCGAACAGCAGATCTCCGAGCTACGCTCAGCGGCGATGCAGAAGGCGGTCGAGGAGCTACGCGCGACGGAGACTGAGCTTGATGACGTGCGCGAGCTGATCGGCGCGGGTCGCGACGTGCTCGAGCGCGTTGACGTGCGCGCGCCCGATCGCGGTGTCGTCGTGCGCGTGAACTACCACACGCGCGGTGCAGTGGTGGCACCTGGCGCCATCATCCTCGAGCTGCTGCCGGTCGACGACAAGCTCGTCATCGAGGGGCGCGTCAGCCCCAATGACATCTCGCATGTGCACGATGGCCAGGAGGCGCTGGTGCGCCTGACTGCGCTAAATCAGCGTTTGACGCCGGTCATCAACGGTCGAGTGGTATACGTGTCGGCCGACGCGATCGCCGACCAGCAATCGCAGGTGCCGGCCAGCCTCGTCCCCTTCCATCACCAGTCCTACATCGTTCGCGTGCAGCTCGACGAAACCGACGTGCACAAGAAGATCGGCGACTTCAATCCCACCCCGGGCATGCCTGCCGACGTTTACATCAAGACCGGTGAGCGCACGTTTTTCGAGTACATGCTGCGACCCATCCTCGACAGTTTCTCGCGCGCTTTCCGCGAGCACTGACCAATCGGACGTGAGCTACCGCCGGTATTGGACGAAGGGGCTCAAGGTGGCCACGCGGTCGTAGAGGCGGCGCGCCTGCCGGTTGTCCTCTTTCGTCGCCCAATAGGTACGCGTTGCCCCGCGCTTGTCGGCTTCCTCGTAGACGGCCTTGATCAGCGCGCGCCCCGTTCCATGGTGGCGGACGTTGCGATCGACATAGAGATCTTCAAGGTAGCAATACGTCGTCGGCGACCAGGTCGAGCGGTGGAACAGCGCGTGGGCCAGGCCAATGGGGCGGTCGTTCTCGTCTACGGCAACGAGGCCGAGCAATCCGTCCTCCTGATTGAGCAACCGCTGCCAGGTGAGCGCGATGACGTCGTCCGGCACCTTCGCCTCGTAGAAATTGATGTAGCCGTGGAACAGCGCTTCCCACGCCTGGCGGTCCGCGGCTTGCAGCGGCCGGATGTTGACGTCGCTTTCGATGCTCATGCCTGCCTCACCTGAGCCACAGCGTGGCGAGCCCGAGGAACGAGAAGAATCCTACCACGTCGGTCACGGTCGTCACGAACACCGTTGACGCAACCGCCGGGTCGAATCCCATGCGATCGAGCCCCAGCGGAATGAATATGCCGGCCAGCGCCGCAGCCAGCATATTGACGATCATCGCCGCGCCGATGACGAGACCGAGCTGCTCGGTGCCGAACCACAGAAACACCACCAGCGCCATGATCAACGCAAAGGCGAACCCGTTGATCAACCCGACCGCCGTCTCGCGCACGACGACGCGCACCACGTTGGTCGGATTGAGCTCGCGGGTGGCGAGCGCACGCACGGCAACCGTCATCGTCTGGGTCCCCGCGTTGCCGCCCATCGAGGCGACGATGGGCATGAGCACGGCGAGCGCCACCATGCTTTCGATCGTCGCGTCGAACAGGCTGATGACCGACGAGGCGAGAATGGCGGTGAACAGGTTGACGAACAGCCATGAGAAGCGCGGCGGGGCGATCTCGCGCACGCTGTCGCTGAGGCGCTCGTCACCGACGCCGGCGAGCAGCTTGGCGTCCTCGTCGACCTCCTGCTCGATCACCTCGACGACGTCGTCGACGGTGACGACGCCAACGAGGCGCTCGTTCTTGTCGACGACCGGCGCTGCCATGAGGCCGTAGCGTTCGAACTGGCGCGCCACCGCCTCCTGGTCGGCCGTCGCCAGCACGATGTGGCGGTCGGTGTCCATGATCGTATCGACTTTGACGTCGCGCTTGGAGCGCAGCAGGCGCGAAAGGTCGACGCTGCCGAGCAGGTGAAATCCGGGATCGACGACGAAAATCTCCGAGAACGTCTCCGGCAGATCCTCGGTCTCGCGCGCGAAGTCGACGACCTGCTCCACCGTCCAGAACGGCGGCACGGCGACGAAGTCCGCCTGCATTAGGCGGCCCGCGGTCTCCTCGGGATAGAGCAGGTTGCGCTGCAGGGCGGCGCGTTCGCCCTGCGGCATCTGGTCGAGGATTTCCTTCTGGTCGTCCGCCTCGAGGCTTTCCAGAAGGTAGGCCGCGTCGTCGCTGTCGAGCTCGCTGACGCCGCGTGCGAGGACGTCGTTCGGCAGCGCCTCGGAGAGCTGATCGCGGACCTTTTCGTCGACCTCGGTGAGCACCTCGAAATCGAAATCGGATCCCAGCGCCTGAATGAGGCCGACGCGCTGCTCCGGCTCCAGCATTTCGATGAGATCGGCAAGATCGGGATTTTCGACGTCCGCTACCAGCGAACGCACCTTCGCCGTATCGTTTTCCTCCAAAGCCTGGGAGACCGCGCGCACCAGCTCGGCGGGCGTCGCCGCCTCGGGCTCATGCGCTCCGATTTCCTCGGTCTCGGTCATGGCAGGCGCACTCTGAGGGCGGCAGGCGGCGTGGGGCGCCGCCCGGGAACGGTGAATTGCATCACGTGCGTGATGCTTTGGCTTAGCACGTCGCGTTGCATCGCGCAGTCTGGTGCCGCGATGCAACAACACGGGGAAGATGTCCCAGCAGGGAAAAGATTTACAGAGAATCTTAGCTCTTACGCCCTACTTATCACCGCGTTGCGGTGGACGCGTGCGCACGTTGGGGTCCATGCGAGCGGATAAAGGCGGATGCGACGTAGAGGCGCGCTAGCGGGGATCTGTGCGTGGGTGCTGCTGGGCAGCAGCGGCATGCCCGTGCATGCGGCGGAGGTCGGCCCGCAAGTCGCAGCCTGCGCCACCAATCCAAACGTTCTGGGCCTGTCGCGCATGGTCGAGGTGGACGCCGCCGGCGGCCCACTGTTCGGACGCGTCAATAATGGCGGCTACGATTTTCTGCACGATGGCGAGGTGGTGCTGACCTTTGACGATGGTCCTTTGCGCCCCCATACGCTCGCCGTCCTCAAGGCTCTAGACGCCCACTGCACCAAGGCGACGTTTTTCATGGTCGGCCGCATGGCCGTCGCCGACCCGGAAATGGTGCAGGAGGTGGCCAGCCGCGGCCACACAGTCGGCGCCCACACCTGGTCGCACGCCAAGCTGCAAGGCCTGTCGTCCGACAAGGCCAAGGACGAGATCGAGCTGGGGTTCAGTGCCGTGGCGCAGGCCCTGCACGGGCCCATTGCCCCGTTTTTTCGCTTTCCTTACCTGCGGCCCAGTCCGGCGGCGATGGACTATCTCAAGTCCCGCGATATCGCCACCTTCACCATCGACGTCGATTTCCGCGATTTCCGCACGCGCGACGGCGACGCCGTGAAGCGGACGGTGCTGGCGCAGCTTGCCGGCGCGCGCAAGGGCATCCTGCTGTTCCATGACATCCAACCTTCGACGGCGCACGCGCTAACCGGCATTCTCGACGAGCTCAAGCAGCGTGGCTTCAAGGTCGTTCATCTGGTCCCCAAGCAGACGGCCACCACGCTTCCCGAATACGACGCTCAGGCCGACCGGCTGATCGCGCAGCGCAAGGGGATCGCGGCCAAGGAGCCGCTCGCCTCGCGTTCCCTCACCTGGCCGCAGGCGGGCAGCGGATCCGCCGGCGAGGTGTTGCCGTGGACCCACCCGGCAGTCACAACCGACGCCAATTCTCATCCGACCGGGAGCACCACCGCTTCAAACAAAGGGCCGTCCGTGCCATGGTACAAGCAATGGCTCATGCCGTGAGCGGTCGCGTAAATTTCTGGTTGAGTAACGGGCGCCGAACCAACCGAGGTGAATTGTGATCCGCTATTTTTTTGTCGCCATGTCGCTGGCCGTCGGCGGCGTAATGATCCTCACGCCGGCAAATGCCGATGAGCCCTGCGCCGATCCGAAGGGCGCGCTAGGCGTCTCGCGCATCGTCGAGATCGACGCCAAGACGGGGCCGCTGTACGGCGGCTTCACCAAGTATGAGAAGGAAGCGCGCTTCCTCGGCCCCAAGGAGGTCGTGTTGACCTTCGACGACGGCCCGATGCCGAAGTTCACCAAGCCGATCCTCGATGCGCTCGACAAGTTCTGCACCAAGGCGACGTTCTTCTACGTCGGGCAGATGGCCCAGGCCTATCCCGAGATGGTCAAAGAGGTCATGGGCCGCGGCCACACGATGGGCACGCACACCTGGTCGCATCCGCTCAATCTGCGGTCGCTGTCGCTTGAGCGCTCGACCGACCAGATCGAGCGCGGCTTTGCCGCCGTGGCGCTCGCCGCCGGGCAGCCGATCGCGCCCTTCTTCCGCTTCCCGGGTCTCAGCGATTCAGGCCCCATGCTGGCGCATCTGCAGCAGCGCGGCATCGCCGCCTTCACCGTCGATGTCGTGTCGAACGACAGCTACATCGGCAGCCCGGCGCGCCTCGCCGCCCGCACCCTCGATCAGGTCGAGCGCCAGAACGGGGGCATCGTGCTGTTCCACGACATCAAGTCGTCGACGGCGCACGCGCTGCCGACGATCCTCACCGAGCTCAAGAAGCGCGGCTACAAGGTCGTGCATATGCGCTCCAAGGCGGTATTCGAGCCGCTGCCGGCGCTTACCGCCGAGCTGGAAACCAAGCGCGCCGTCGCCGAGGCCAAGAAGGCCGGCGTCAAGAAGGGCGAGACGATCGTCATCGACAAACCGAAGTTGCTGCCGTTCTACGCCGCCATCCAGGCGACGACCCTGGAAGCGGCGGCCGAGCCCGCGGTGACGGTACTGGAGCCGGAAGCGCGCGAGCGCGTGCATGCTGGCGGCACGCACGCCACGGCCAACACGCCGGTCGCCGGGGCGCCGGAGGGAACGGTGGCGGACGTCGCGCCGTCGACGGCGCCGGCGCCGCCGCACGCGGCAGGAAATCGTCACGCAGGAAACACAAGCCGGATGCGGACCCTCTCAGCATGAGCAATGCTGTCAGCGGTCGCTATTAGAAGCGGCATACGGACGCCGGTCGGTCCGATGCCGCCGGATGCCTGGCATGGCGAAACGGCGAACCACCCGCAAGGGGCTCGACCACGACGCCGGCATTCCGACGCGCATGTCAGCGATGGCATTCGACCGCGCCGGCGCGCCGCTACGACCCGTCGAAGCGCAGGATTGAGCTGCCAAAACGCGCACACGTCCTGGTGCGCGTCGCGGCCTGCGGCATCTGCCGTACCGACCTGCACATCATCGACGGCGATCTCCCCCACCCGAAAACGCACGTCATTCCCGGACATGAGGTCATCGGCACCGTCGCCGCGGTCGGCGCCGCCGTTGAAGCGGTCAAGATCGGCGATCGCGTGGGCATCCCCTGGCTGGGTGGCACGTGCGGACGCTGCCGCTTCTGCCGTTCAGGGCGCGAGAACCTCTGCGAGCAACCGGTATTCACCGGCTACACGATCGATGGCGGCTACGCGCAATACGCGACGGCCAACGCCGCCTACGCCTTCAAGATTCCGAGCATATATTCTGACGCCGAAGCCGCGCCACTGATGTGCGCGGGTCTCATAGGCTATCGCGCCTGGAAGCTCGTACGTGCGGCGCGCCGGCTCGGCATCTACGGGTTCGGCGCTGCCGCCCACATCGTTGCGCAGCTCGCCGTGTTCCACGGCCAGGAAGTCTATGCATTCACGCGGCCCGGCGACGAGGCGGCGCAACAGCTCGCGCGTGAGCTCGGCGCCAAGTGGGCAGGCGCATCGGACGAGAGGCTAGCGCAGCCGCTCGATGCCGCCATCATCTTCGCCCCGGTCGGTCCCTTGGTTCCACTCGCGCTGGCGGCTCTGGACAAGGGTGGCACGCTCGTCCTCGGCGGCATCCACATGACCGACATACCCGCGATGCCGTACGCGTTGCTGTGGGATGAGCGCGTCGTGCGTTCGGTGGCAAACCTGACGCGTCAGGATGCCATTGATTTTCTAAAGATCGCTCCACGCGTGCCGATACGTCCGCAGGTGACGACCTTCGAGCTTGCCGAGGCCAACGACGCGATCCGCCGACTGCGCGCCGGAAAGATGACGGGCGCCGCCGTGCTCATCCTGCCAGCGTGATGCCGGCCGCGGTCAGTGCCTGGCGGGTATCGGCCAGGCTTTGCTCCGGCGTGCCGGCTGCGTCGACATACGTCCAGGGGATGTTGCCGAGGTCATAGGTCAGCTGCTCGCGCACGACGCGGCGGTCGGCGTCGGAGGCATCGCCGCGCCTCGTTTCGACGCGCGCGATGAGCGTCGCCGCCGGCGCCGCCAGCCACAGTCCGACGAACTCGCACCCGGCCTCACGCGCAATCGCCTCGATGGCGGCACGCTCATCCTCTTTGGCGAACACGGCATCGACGATGACGGGATGGCCGGCATCGAGCGCCCGCCGCACCTTGTCCTCGACGATACTGTAGACGCGCTGTGCCGTGCCGATGCGATAGTGCTGGCGCTCCAGGCGCTGCGTCTCGGGGACGCCGAACAGACGCTTGCGCTCCACGTCGCTGCGCACGTGCAGGGCACCGGGGGCGGACCCGATGTGCGCGGCGAGCGAAGCTGCGAGCGTTGACTTTCCGGTGCCGGAGAGACCGCCAATGGCGATGAGGATCGGCCTTGCCGGCGCCAGATAGGCCCCGGCCAATGCGGCGTTGCGGCGGATCTCGGCGCGCAGCGCGGCCTGCTGCCCTTCCTCCAACTGCTCGGTGCGCGCCATCGCCACGACGGCGCGCACGCCGGCGCGGCAGGCAAGGAAAAGCGGCAAGCAGGCGAGGCCCTCGATTTCGCCACCGACGGGTTCGAAGGCAACGTAGGCGTTGAACACCGCGTTGGCTGCCTGCCGGTCGCCGCGCACGTCGAGGTCCATGAGCAGGAACGCCAGGTCGTAGAGAACGTCGATGGTCGCCAGCGCCTCGCTGAACTCGAGGGCGTCGAAGGGAACCGGGACGTTGTCGATGAGCACGATGTTGCCTAGATGCAGATCGCCGTGGCAGCGACGCACGCAGCCGGCGTTGCCGCGTTCCACGAGGATCGCTTGCGCGCGTTCGAACGCGGCGACGAGGCGGCCCGCAACCTCGGCATGCCCATACGCCAGGGCACCCGACAACTGCTCGACGACGGATGCCATGATGCGCGCCCCGTCGCACGCCTCCGCGATGGGACTGTCCTGGTGATAGCGGGCGATCATGTCGGCCAGCGCCTTAGCGAGGTCGTCGGGGAGCGGGCCCTGCTCCTCGCGATGGCTGAGCACCGCTTCCTGCGGGAAGCGGCGCATATGCACCGCCCATTCGACGATCTCGCCGCGGCCACCGAGTTGCAGGCGACCTTCGTCGCGCACAATCGGCACCAGCCCAAGATAGATGCCCGGTGCGTGCGGCCGATTGATCTCCATCTCGCGCACGGCAGCGGCGTGGCGCGCATGCAGCGTCGAGAAATTGACGAAGCGCAGGTGCACCCGCTTGCGCAACTTGTAGGCATCCTCGCCGACGAGAAAGACGCGGGCGATGTGGGTTTCAACGACATCAACGTGTTCGCTGTCCGATCCGTACGAAGCAGGATCGCGCAGGAAGGCGCAGATTTCGCGCTCCTCGTCGTCGGCGAAGGTGAAGACCGATTCAGGCATGCGCCTACCTGAAGGCTGGCCGGGGCTCGCGCAAGCGCAAATGCCCTACGGCCGCCGATAGATACTACTGCGCGGCCGGGCTAGGCTTCGCTGCGGCGGGAGAACTCCGTCTGTCCCCCTGTCGCCAGGATGCGTGCCTGCTCGATCCAGTTCTCGCGCTCGATGCGCCCCTTGAAGTCGAGGAGGTTGCTGATGCGCTCGATGTCGGCGCCGGTCCAATTGGCAACCTGCTCATAGTGCGTGACGCCGAGCGAGTTCAACTTCTTCTCGATCAACACGCCGATGCCGCGGATGCGCTTCAGGTCGTCGATGCCGCTGCCGGGGCGCAACGGACGCGGGCTGTCCGCGCCAACGAGCGCTTCGGAACGCACCGAACGCAAGTAGCCCATGTCGCCCGCGGGGCGGTCTTCCGAGGGCGCGGCGTCAAGGCGGTGACGCCGGGCGCCGGTGCAGCGGCGGCGACCGAAGCGGCTGCGGCTGCGCTACCGGCGAGACGGCGCGAATAATACGTCTCGCCGCCCGTCGCCAACACATGCGCCTGACCCAGCCAGTTCTCCTGCTCGATGCGGCCGGCAAGGCCGAGCCCCTCGTTCAGCGTCTTGAGATCGGCGGCATTGAGCGACCTGAAATCGTCGAAGTGGCGGATGCCGAGCTCATTGAGCCGGGCCTGCAGGGCGCTGTCGATGCCGCGGATGCGCGTCAGGTCATCGCTCGGCCCGCGCGCCGACGGGCTGCGCGGTAGCGAGCTCGCCTCGGTGGCCTTGGGCGCTGGCGCTGGCGCGGCCGTTGCGGCCGGCGCCAGCGACGCCGGTTCGGTAAACTCCGGCACCGGCATGCCGCGATCGACGCGGCGCGAATAATACGTCTCGCCGCCGGTCGCCAGGATCTGCGCCTGTCCGAGCCAGTTCTCCTGCTCGATGCGGCCCTTGGCGCCGAGCCTGTCGTTGAGACCCTTCACATCGACCGCGGTAAGCGCGGCGAGATCCGAGAAGCGGCGAATGCCCAGCTCCTTGAGCTGCTTCAGCACGAGCGTGTCGATGCCGCGGATGCGCGTCAGGTCATCGCTCGGCCCGGCCCCGCCGGCGTCGGCTTTCACCGGGGCGCCCGAACCCGTCATCACCGAGATGCTGGAAACGGGCGGCGCCGGTGGAGGGGCGGCAGGCGCCGGGGCCGTCGGTGCGGGCGCAGCGGCGGCCGCGGGTGCGGGCGCCGGTTTGGGCCGCGCGGCAATGGGCGCAGCCATCGCTGCCGCCACGGATGACACCGTCGAAGTCGCTGCGGGTGTCGTAGGGGGCGCCTGTCCGCTGATCGCGCGGCCGAACCGCTCGCCTTCCGGCGCGGCGCGCGGCGCCACCTCGATCTTCGGCTGGTCCGGCGCCGGCAGATGCGAAATGCCCGAAACCGCCACGCGCCCCGCTTGCTTCGAGGTGCGCGCGTACCAGTAGCGCCGCTTCAAGCCGCAGGCGAAAACCGCACCGAAAAAGAACGCCAACGCCAACAACAGCGTCGACTGCCAAAGCAGCTCCGTCATAACCGACAACTCCCCAACCACTCCAAACCGCGCGCTTCAGATGCGCGTCAGCCTTCCACCTTGGCACATGCGATCCACGCCATGACGAAGCCGGCGGCGAATGCGCCGGCCAAGTACCAGGCGAGATTAGCGACGAGATAGTCCATGTTCCGTCCCCTGCTTACGCACCGGCAGCGGCGGCAGCGGGGCCGCGCGCGCGGTGATAGCCACTTCGATGCGGCGGTTCTTTGCCCGGTTCGCCTGCGTGTCGTTGGGCGCCACGGGCCGTTGGTCGCCATACCCAATGGCGACCAGCCGCCCCGCGTCAATGCCCTTATGGATCATATAGCTCGTGACCGTGCGCGCGCGGCGCTTCGACAGTGCCAGGTTGCGGCGCGCCTGACCCGAGGCGTCGGAGTGCCCGGCGACGTTGAGTGCCGCTTCGGGACACGTATTGAGCGCGCCAACGAGCCGGTCAATCAGCGTTTTACCGCGGGTATCGAGCTTGGCCCGGCCGTGCGCGAAGTGCACCTCGACCGGTCCGGCGGCGGAGCGAACGCCGGCGACGCAATCGGTCTCTGGCCCGATGTTGCTTGGAGGTAACGCAGCCGTCTCAAAGCGCGGCCCCCGCTGGGGAAGCGGCGGGGCCACCGGCGCCGGCAGCGACGGCTGCTCCGCGTCAGCCGCCGCCTCAGTCGCCGGTGCCGGTTTCTGAGGCTCGGTTAGCGGCGGCGCGGCGGCCGGCGGCACGGGCGCGGTGACGGGCTCGGGCTTGACCTCGGGCACCGGCGGCGTTGGGCTCGCTGCGGCAACGCTCCCTGGAGGCGCTTCTGCGACCTCCGGCTTGCGGGCGGGGACCTCCGGGACGTCGGCGGCAATCGCTGGAGAAACCGGTTCCGCCGGCGTTGGCTTGTGCTCAGGCAGCGGGGCGGTCGCCGCAACAGCCGGCGGCTGTACGGAAGCAGGCGGCTGCGTATCTGCAGCTTGCGGCACAGGTGGCGTGGCAACAGGCAACGCCGTCCGTTCGGCTTCGTCCCGCGCATGCACGGTCGATTCCGGCGGATGGTCGGCAGAGCCGCGAATTTCCCCGTGCGCGACCGCGACCGCGCTTGGCGCCACGTCCCTGAGGGTTGCGTGTGCCGTGACCTCCCGCGCCGCCGCGGCAACGGGGAAGCGAAGCCTCGCCGCTGGCTTTCGGGCAGGCGCCCGCGTCGACGGTGGGGTAACGGGCGGCGAAAGCGCGACGCGCGTTTCCACGGCACGCACGCCCCACACATTGCGCACGAGAGCCGCCGCCTCGTCGCGCTGGTCCTCGCTGACGGCGTGCCCGACCAACAAGCCGTCGCGACCGGCAAAAGCCACAGACGCCCAGTCATGACCTGCGGCAGAAAGCGCCGCCCCGCTGCGCTGCTCCAGATCGCGCTCCATAGGAGCCGACTCCTGATGCACGGCGAGCCAAGCGAGCATCGCGACGGGAATGAGCCCCCAAAGCCACCGTATCGGATGGCATCTCATGCGAACCGTGCCTCCGCCTCCGGCGCAGTTACCGCAGCGCTACTGAAACCCGTGACCCCAACTTTGGCGCCGCGCATCGCGCGGGCCGAGACAACGCCGGCCCAGTCCCTCGACCGGCCGCAACTATAGACAAAGGGTGGCCTTTTTCCAAGCCGCGCGCGGTCGCGCCGACGGGTGGCCAGTTCCGAAAAAGCTCAATCAGAGCCGTTGCTTGCGAAGCGGCACCGGCTCGGAGGAAGCGCGTCGCCCGACACTCGCCAGCGTCTCGCGCTCGCGCAGCGTGCGCATGCGCTCGGCGATGTAGTCGCGCGTCAGCGGAACGGCGTGGACACTGCGCGCAATCTGCACCTGGAAGACGCCGACATCCTGATAGCGGAACGCCGCCTCGCAACAGGAGAGGTAGTACTCCCACATGCGGCAGAAGCGCTCGTCGTAGAGCGCGCGCGCCTCCTCGCGCCGCGCCATGAAGCGTCGCCGCCAGTGGGAGAGCGTTTCGGCATAGTGCAGGCGCAGGCATTCGACGTCGGTGACCATGAGACCCGCGCGCTCGATGGCAGGCACGATCTCCGACAGTGCCGGGAGCTGGCCGCCGGGGAAGATATACTTGTCGAGCCACGGGTTCGGATACCAGGGGCCGTCCAACAGACCGATGGTGTGCAGTACCATGACCCCGTCGGGCTTCAGGAGCTGACGGCACTTGTCGAAGTAGGTCTGGTAGAAGCGCGGGCCAACGTGCTCGAACATGCCGACCGAGACGATGCGGTCGAAGCTGCCTTCCGCCTCGCGATAGTCCTTCAGGATGAAGCGGACGTCGTCGCCAACCCCGGCTTCCTCCGCCCGCGCGCGCGCCACCTCCAATTGCTCGGCGGACAGCGTGATGCCTTGCACCGCACGCGCCCCACCGATGCTCCTGATGTAGAGCCCGAGACCGCCCCAGCCGCAGCCGATGTCGAGCACGCTGCTTTCCGGCTCGACGAGCAGCTTCGCAGTGATCAACCGCTTCTTGGCGGCCTGCGCTTCCTCAAGTGTGTAATCCGGCCACTCGAAGTAGGCGCAGCTGTATTGCTGGTCGGCGTCGAGGAACAACTCGTAGAGCCGGTGATCCAGATCATAGTGGTGAGCGACGTTACGGCGGGCGCGCCAAGGATTGTTGCGGCTGATGATGCTGCGCGTGAGGAAGCGATAGCTACCGAGGAGGCGCGCCGGGAGCGAGCGCTTCTGGTCCTTGGCGTCGCGCAGCACAAGCTCGAGGAACTGGTAGATGGTGCCGCGCTCGACGACGAGGCGACCGTCCATGAATAGTTCGCCGACGCGCAGCTCGGCGTTGAGAACGGTGGCGCGCTCGGCGCCTTTGTCCATGAAGCGGACGCGGACCTCTTCGCCGCTACCATCGCCGAAGGAGTGCACGCGACCGCGCGCAGTCACGATCGTCAGCGTTCCGCGCTGCACCAGCCCCGACAAAACTGCTGTCAGAACACTTTCCATGGCACGACCACCGGCAAGCCGCCCAGCGTACTGCCGCGCCGCCGGCAGGCGCAAGCGCGAGGGTCAAGCATCGTAGGTAGAGACCGTTAGAAGAAATTAAATAGTGCGCCAGAGGCCCCTTTGTAGCGGCCTGCTCAATTTTTCACCGCGTTGGCTGCGCCGTGGACGCAGGCTTCAGCCTCGCTCACCATGCGCTCGATAAGGACGGCGGCCGGCTCTATGGCGGGAATGAGTCCGGCGGCCTCGCCGATGAACGTGTTGCTGCCGTCGGGATCGCCATCCGCCCACGCCTGGCGGTACTTGGCGGCTTCCTCGTCGGCGACGGCAAGCAGCTCCGCCTCACGCCCGTGCCAGCGCTCGATGTAGGCGTTGCGCAGGACGCGCGCGGTGTAGCGCGACGGCCAGTCGAGCTTGCGCGCCAGATCCATAACCTGCGAGCGGATGGTGTCGTCGCCCGTAGCGGCGAGCGCGGCGGCGTGCATGCGTGGGCTGACGTTCGCTTCGCTCGACGCCCATAGGCGCGAGCCGACCAACACGCCGTCGGCGCCCAGCATCAGCGCGGCGGCGAGGCCGCGGCCGTCGGCGATGCCGCCGGCTGCACACAGCAGCGTCGCTGGCGACTTGGCGGCGAGCAGATCGGCCACCTCGGGCACGAGCGTCATCGTCGCCCGGCGCTCGCCGTGACCGCCCGCCTCGGAGCCCTGCGCGACGACGACGTCAGCGCCGCAGTCGATGGCGTGCTCTGCGTCGCGGCGGGTCTGCACCTGGCAGATGAGCAGGGCGCCGGCTTCTTTGATGCGGGCGGCGAACGGCAGCGGATCGCCGAACGACAGGAAGATGGCGGCCGGGTTGCGCGAGAGAACACGGTCGAGCAGCTGCGGCTGCTTCTTCAGCGACCAGGTGATGAAGCCGCAACCCACGGGTACGTTGCCGGCGGCGCGGAACTCGGCATCGAGCCAATCAACGTCACCATAGCCGCCGCCAATCAGTCCCAAACCGCCGGCGGCGGACACCGCAGCGGCGAGCCGTCCGCCGGCCGCGAACGCCATCGGCGCGGAAATGATCGGATGCCTGATGCCGAGTTGCTGTGTCAGCCGCGTGTTCAATGCCACGTCTTCGGCTCCCGTGTTGCTTGCCTAAGGCATGCAACATCACACGCGCGCACACAACACCCGACTCTGCAAAGCTAGGCGGCGATCTTGCGCGCCGCGCGCAGGTCGGCGACGAAGTCGCGATAGGCTTTCTTCTTGGCACCGGCATCGGGGATGCGCAGCAGATACGACGGGTGCACGGTGACAAAGCCGGGAAACTCGCCGAGCGCATGCGGGCCCCGTGTCTTCATCACCGAAAGCTGCTTGCCGGTGAGCGCCAGCGCCGCCGTGCCGCCCAGTGCGACGACGAGTTTCGGCTGCACGATCTCCAGCTCCCTCAGCAGCCACCAGCGATAGTGCTTTACCTCGCCCGTGGTGGGCTTCTGGTGGAGTCGCCGCTTGCCGCGCTGCTCGTACTTGAAGTGCTTCACCGCATTGGTGAGGTACGACGTGGCGCGGTCGATGCCTGCGTCCTCCATCGCACGTGTCAGCAGTTGACCGGCCGGACCAACGAACGGGCGCCCCTCGACATCCTCCTGATCACCGGGCTGTTCACCGACGAAGGCTAAGGCAGGATGCATGGGACCCTCGCCGAGCACGGCGCGCGCGGCGCCGGGGACCAGAGGTCCGGCGGCAGCGATGATGGCATTGAGCTCGTCGATGGACGTGATGTCGGCATCGAGCGTCGAAGTCCCGTGCTCTGCGGGTTTTTCGATCGTAGATGGAGACGTCATCGGGTTCGACTAAAGGTCAATGAATGACGCGTTTGCCGCTGTCGAACACCACGGCGTCGGCAAGCTTGTCGGGGTCGCGCTCGCCCATCGCATATGCTTCGAACAGCCGCACCGTGATGTCGCTGAGCGATAGGGTCATGCCGCGCTCGACCGCTTCATCCAGGGCCATCTCGATGGCGATCTGCAGGGCCTCGAGCTCTTCGTTGGAGAGGATCGACACATACATGGCGGTTCTCGCGAATACAGGTTCGAAAGTCCAACTCGGCTTACGACCGCCGGTTCCCCATTTAATGCATAGGAGCCCCGCACCCAGCGGCTTTTTCTAATCTTGTCGGCTCTCCTAGAAGCCTCATCTGGAACGCTTCTTTACCGGTTCCGGTTCAACTTTCGATCACAGGCAGCGCGCGAGCAAACGAATGGGCAAACACGAAAAAGTGCCGGGCGTCGGCGCCTACGGCGGTCCCGCCGGCGGCTGGGGTGCGTTGCAGGCCGTCGCACGCGCTCTGCGTGCGCAGATGGCGCTCAACCGCGAGACGCGGGCGCTGCGCCGCGTGAACCAGCCGCAGGGTTTCGATTGTCCCGGCTGCGCCTGGCCCGATCCGCGCCACGCCTCATCGTTCGAATTCTGCGAGAACGGCGCCAAGGCGGTGGCCTGGGAGGCGACGCGCAAGCGCGCCGACCTCGAGTTCTTCGCCTCGCACAGCGCGTCCGAGCTGTGGAACTGGACCGACTTTGCCTTGGAGGATGCCGGCCGGCTGACTCATCCGATGATCTACGATGCGGCGAGCGACCACTTCGTGCCCATCGCTTGGGAAGATGCCTTTGCGCGCATCGGTGGCGAGCTGCGCAAGCTGCCCGACCCGAACATGGCGGAGTTCTACACCTCGGGGCGCACGTCGAACGAAGCCGCGTTTATGTACCAGGTGTTCGTGCGCGAGTTCGGCACCAACAATTTCCCCGACTGCTCCAACATGTGCCACGAGGCGACGAGCGTCGGACTGCCGGATTCCATCGGCGTCGGCAAAGGCACGGTGACGCTGGAAGACTTCGACCACGCCGATCTCGTCTTCTGCATGGGGCACAACCCCGGCACCAATCATCCGCGCATGCTGTCGACGCTGCGCGACGTGTCCAAGCGCGGCGGCACCATCGTGGTGTTCAACCCGCTGAAGGAGCGCGGCCTCGAGCGCTTCCTGTCGCCGCAGCATCCGGTCGAAATGCTGACCGGGCGGGCGACCAAGATCGCCTCCGTCTACCATCAGGTGCGCGTCGGCGGCGACGCGGCGGTGATGAAGGGCCTGATGAAGGCGCTTGCTGGCGCTCGAGGGCAAGAACGGCCGCCAGGTCATCGATCGCGCCTTCATCGCCGACCACACGGCCGGCTACGACGCCCTGGTTCGCGACATCAAGGCGACGAAGTGGAAGGACATCGAGCGCTGCTCCGGCCTGACGCGGCGCGAGATCGAGAGCACGGCGGAGATCTACGCCAACGCCAAGAACGTCATCTTCTGCTACGGCATGGGCCTGACGCAGCACCGGCACGGCACGCAGGTGGTGCAGCAGCTCGCCAACCTGATGCTGATGCGCGGCCAGATCGGCCGCGCAGGCGCCGGCATCTGCCCGTTGCGCGGCCACTCCAACGTGCAGGGCGACCGCACCGTCGGCATCACCGAGATCCCCAACGACGAGCTGCTGGACCGCCTCGAGGCGACGTTCGGCTTCAAGCCGCCGCGCGAGCACGGCCACGGCGCCGTCGAGGCCATCAAGGCCATCGCCGAAGGGCGCTCGAAGGCGCTCGTCTGCATGGGCGGCAACCTGCCGGTGGCGATGTCCGACCCCGAGGTGTCCTTCGCGGCGATGCGCAAGCTGGATCTGGCCGTGCACATCGCCACCAAGCTCAATCGCTCGCATCTGCTGCTGGCCAAGACGTCGATCATTCTGCCGTGCCTCGGGACGCACCGAGCTCGACGAGCAGGAGACCGGCCCGCAATCGGTGACGGTCGAGGATTCGATGTCGGTGGTGCACGCATCGGCCGGGCGCCTGAAGCCGGCATCACCCGATCTGAAATCCGAGCCCGCCATCGTCGCCGGCATCGCCAAGGCGACCCTGCCTAACACCAAGGTCGATTGGGACGGCTTCGTCGCCGATTACAACGTCATCCGCGACGCCATCGAGAAGGTCTTCCCGGCCTTCGCCGACTTCAATGCGCGCGTGCGCGAGCCGGGCGGCTTCCGCCTCCACATCGCCGCCTCCGAGCGCCAATGGCTGACGCCGAACGGCAAGGCCAACTTCATCGTGTTCACGGGCCTCGACTGCGATACGCGCGCCGGGCAATCCGAAGCGCTGATGCTCGCCACCATCCGCAGCCACGATCAGTACAATACGACCATCTACGGCTTCAACGATCGCTATCGCGGCATCAGCGGCCGGCGCGACGTCATCTTCATGCACAAGGACGACCTGCAGGCGCGCGGGCTGAGCCATGGCGACCTCGTCGACGTCGAGACGATCGCGGCAAACGGACGACGCGCAGCCCCGCGTGCTGGCCAGCCTCACCGCGGTCGAGTTCGACATCGCCAGAAACTCCGCCGCGGCCTACTACCCGGAGGCCAATCCGCTCGTCGCGCTGGAGAGCTTCGATGCGCGCAGCGGCACGCCGGCGTACAAGTCGATCCCCGTCCGCGTGCGCGCGGCGGCGGCAAAAAATGTCAGCGCGCCTATGAAGCCGGCAGAAGCCGTGGCCGTGTAGAAACCGGAACCATGGCCGGCGCAGCCTGTTGTTCCTCCGACAGAAAGGAGGAACCATATGGCTCTCAACGAAAACAACCACGAGGAAGTTACCCGCGAGGCGCCCCATACGGTGCCCGTCGCCGACCGCTCCGGGCTGATCACCGGCATCATCCTTGCCGCCGTACTCGCCTTCGGCGTTCTCGCCTGGATGAACTACGACACGGCGCCCAACCTGCAGTCGGCGCAGACCGAACAACCGGCAACCCCAGCGCCGCCACCCCAACCGAACTAGCGCCGGGACAGCAAAGCCCCGCCTCGGACGGGGCGGGGCTTTGTCATCTCTAGAGCTGCGGGCGGATGGCAGCAGACACGGCTAAACTGCCGGCGCCGGGCGTTGTGCCGAGTTGATTATAGTTGTGGCCCATACGACACGCTCGACTTTAAGTTGTCACGTAACAGCGCCTTCACCGACTATCAGGCGCTGACGGTCGATAGTGGCTTCTATGCCGACATCACGGCCCGCCTCGGCGTCACGTTCGGCGGCACCTTGGTCTACGGCAAGGGCGGTTGGGCCTACTTCGATGGGGAAGCCAAGCAGGCGACCACACGCCCGGAATACTCCAAGCAAGGTACCGGCAGCCTTCAAGGCTGGGTGCTGGGTGGCGGCGTCGAGCACTATCTCACGTCAAATCTCAGCATCAAGGCCGAGTACCTGCATTTCGATTTCGGCACCGAGGAGGGCTCGCAGACCAACGTCAGCGACATAACCTCGCCCATCGGCTATGTCTTCCGCAACTGGCATGACGTCGAGATCGATACGGTCAAGGTCGGCTTGAACTACCACTTCGGTGGCCACGACCCGGTCCCGCTCAAGTAGCAAAACCCGCTGAATGAACATACCCTAGCCCCGGCGCTGGTGCCCCCAGCGTCGGGGTTTCACGTTGGCGACCGCGGCAAATCCCACGACATTGCGGTCGACCACGGGGCATCGAAAGCAAAAAAGCCCCGCCTCATTCGAGGGGGGCTTTTTCATGTGCGAACGAATGGACGTGGATCAGCGCGCGTAGCGGCGCGAGGAACGATAGTAGCGGCGCGGCGCTTCGCCGGACTGGCGCTGGCAGAAGGCGCTACGCGTGCCGCTGAGGCAGCCGTAGCGGGTGAGCAATTCGGCGTCGCGCGCATTGGTTGGACCGCCGGCCCGCGCATTGGCCCGCGCCGCCTCGACCTCCCAATAGGAATCCGCTGCAACACCCGTAGGAATCGCCGCCGCCAATGCGACCACGCCCAGCGCCGCTAGAGCCTTCATGCCCATGGCATCACTCCCTTATTTTACAAACCAACACGCGCCAACCATCACGGCTGGCGCCTCGCTGAATGTCCGTCTGTGAAAAGATATGGGATCGCAGCGTGCCCGGGTCCAGAGCGCGCGTCACAAACGATCGTGAAGCGGATGGGAGGGAATGGCGGAGACGGAGGGATTCGAACCCTCGATACGCCTTTACAAGCGTATAACGGTTTAGCAAACCGCCGCCTTCAGCCTCTCGGCCACGTCTCCTCCGGAGGAGCCCTAATAGAGGCGGGGTGGTCCGATTGCAAGCCGCGCGAGCCGCGCGTCGCGGGCGCCGTCACCATCGGCCTTGACGCCCTTCGCGGTGCGCCGCATCGTTTGCTCAGCCAATGGGGAAACCAGGCCAAAAACGGCCGAACCCGGCAGGGTGGCTTGCATGCACACGCGGTATCTCCTTCTCGCGGCGCTAGCGCCGAACTTAGTGCTCGCGGCGAGCGCCGGCGCGCAGGAGTTCTGCGTCACGTGCGCGTCCCCCGAGGCGAGCTACCGCTGCCTCATCGGCGGCGAGGCACCGATGGCGGCACGGTCCTCGCGCGGCCAATTCCTGTGCATCACCGAGCTCGCCAAAGCCGGCGGCCATGCGAGCTGCAGCGCTACCCGTGGCCAGGCGACGCCCTGCCCCGGCGAAACGCGCACGGTGATGTTCACCGTCGGCGATCCTGGAGCCTCGCCGCTGGAAACGACGCCGATGGCGGCGCCGCCGGCCCCGGTAGCCCCGTTGGCGCCTACCAAAGACATCTCGCCCGTCCCATTGCCGCCGCCCGGTCAGCAACAGCCGCCTGCGCATGCGCCGCAGACGACCGAGGCACCCGGGACACCCCAGGAGCCGAAGCCGAACGCCGTCGAGAACTTTGCCAAGAAGACGGGCGAGGCGATCACCGACACCGGCACCGCGGTGGGCAATGCTGCGAAGAAGACGTGGGACTGCGTCGCCTCGCTGTTCGGCGACTGCTAGCGCATCAAGCGGCGCTGCTTAGTGTTTGGAGATCCACTCGCGGGCGAGACGCTGGGCACGCGAAATCTGCGGCTTCGACATCTCGCGGGAAATCTCGAAGCGGTAGCGCTTGGCGTCGTCGTTGCCGCGCATCGCCGCGAGATTGAACCACTTGTGCGCCTCGACAAGGTCGGTATCCACATCCCGGCCTACGCAATACATAAGGCCGAGTTGGAAGAGAGCATCCGGCGTCGAGCCGTAGTCCGTGCTCTCGACAATTCCGTGAGATCCAAGTTCAAGTCGTGCCATGTCCGCCCGTACCCCTACATGCCGGCGGTATGCCCGCTCGAGCGCTGATACGAGGATGTCAGGGAGCTCATGAAAACTGGTAAATGGCCGGGCCGCTGAAGGGTGACAGGAAGCGGAAAACTCGCATCAAATCGGCGCAAACGGGTCGCTTCTGCGCAGGCCGCAAGCACATCTTCACGCTCATGGTTACCGGCCGATAACCATACCTGTAGAAGACGCGCCGCCGGCGCACGTCATGGAATGAGGACGACCGAGCCGGTCGTCTTGCGCCCCTCCAGATCGCGATGCGCCTGCGCCGCCTCGCGCAAGGCGTAGGTACGGCTCGGCACGATCTCGATCGCCCCGCTGGACACCATGGCAAACAGCTCGGACGCATTGGCGAGAAGATCCTCGCGCCGCGCCGTGTAGGTCATCACCGTCGGCCGCGTCGCATAGAGCGACCCTTTGGCAGACAGGATCTGCATATCGAACGGCGGCACCGCGCCGGAGGCGTTGCCGAAACTCACCCACAGCCCCTTCGGCCGCAGGCAGTCTAGCGAGGACGGGAACGTGTCCTTGCCGACGCCGTCGTAGACGACATCGCAACCAACACCGCCGGTGATCTCGCGCACCCGCTTAACGTAGTCCTCGGTGCGGTAGTTGATGACGTGTGTGCAGCCGGCCGCGGCAGCGAGCTGCGCCTTCTCGTCCGAGCCCACCGTGCCGATCATCGTCGCGCCGATGGCCTTGGCCCATTGGCAGACGATGAGGCCGACGCCGCCGGCGGCCGCGTGGAACAGCAGCACCGTTTCCGGCGTGCAGCGATAGGTCTCGCGCAGCAGGTAGCGGGCGGTCATGCCCTGCAGCATCATCGATGCGGCGGTGGCGTCGTCGATGTCCTCGGGCAGCCTGACGAGGCGATCGGCGGGGACGAGCCGCACGTCGGCATAGGCGCCGAGGACCCCCGCATAGGCGACACGGTCGCCGACCTTGAGGTCGCTGACGTCGGGACCGACGGCCTCGACGACCCCTGCACCCTCCATGCCGATGACGGCGGGAAAGCTGGCGAGCTTGTAGAGGCCGCTGCGGTGGTAGACATCGATGTAGTTGAGGCCGACGGCAGTTTGCCGCAATCGCACCTCGCCGGCGCCCGGTTCCCCGACCTCAACCGCCTCCCATTTCAGCACTTCCGGTCCGCCGTTGGCGTGAATGCGGATTGCGTGCGCCATGCTCAGACCTTTCCTAGAGGGGCCGCCCGTTTCGCCTTGACGTGGCCATGGGAGCCTTCTACGGGCTGTAACGGCGCGCCGACAAGGAGCGAGAATGATTCCCTACCGCCGCCGGAACCTCCCGGTCCTGCTTTTGCTTTTTGCGCCCGTCGCGCCCGTGGGTTGTTCCGGTCCCAACGTGACCACCGGGTCTAGCTCGGGTCTCACCTGCGTCGATGACTCCAGCGACTGCGTCGCCAAGCGGCAGCGCACATTGCGCTATCTCGTCGACGATCAGGATCGCGCCTGGGTGAAGGCGCATGCACCTGCCGAGGCGTATGCCTCGGGCGTGCGTCTCTTCGCCTTGAAGAGCAAGAAGAAAGACCTCACTTGTGATGAACTCACGCACGGCAAGAACGAGGCCGACCGGGCCCCGGGCGTGCTGCGCTCGGCCGGCAATCTCACGCCGGCGCAGGTCTCGCGCGGCATCATGCTGGCGAGCGAAGTGTCCCGAGAGCTCGGGGCGGAAATGAAGCGTCGGTGCCGCAAGGCTTGAGCGCGCGATTGTAAGAAAGACGCGTAGACCACATGCAGCCCTACATCGACGCGATCGTCGCTTTCGTGCAGGCCAACCAGGCGTGGGCGGCTCCCGTCGCCTTTGTGCTCGCATTCGGCGAGAGCCTCGCCTTCGTATCCCTGTTCCTCCCCTCGACTGTCATTCTGGTCGCCATCGGCGGTCTGCTCGGCGCCGGCACCGGCACCGATCTGTGGACCGTCGTCATTGCCGCCTGGGTCGGCGGATCGATGGGCTACGCCCTCTCCTATTGGATCGGCTTCTACTACAAGGAAGAGATCCGCAGCATCTGGCCGTTCCGCGACTATCCCAACATGATGGACCGCGGCGACCGGTTCTTCGAGCACTACGGAATCTTCGGCGTGTTCCTCGGCCATTTCGTCGGGCCGGTGCGCGCCGTCATTCCCGTCATCGCCGGAATGGCTGGGATGCCGCATCTTCAGTTCCAGATCGCCAACGTCACGTCCGCGTTCATCTGGGCGGCGGGCGTCATTGCGCCGAGCTTCTACGGCCTCAAGTGGCTGACCCACAACTGAAACGACTCAGCTCTTGGTAATCACCGCATACACGGCATAGCCGCGATAGAGCTGGGCGTGGCGCACGCTAAAGCCCGGAAGCGCGCCGATGCGCGCCAGCTCGATGGCGAGCGCATCGCGTGGCTCGACCGAGAACTGCGCCAGCCAGCCGCGCAACATGCGCTTGAACCAGCGCGGCAACCGCGACTGGGTGCCGAAGTCGACAATCAGCAACCGCCCGCCGGGGGCGAGCGCGTCGAGCGCCTGCTGCAGCGCCGCGCGCCACGGCGGAATCATCGACAGCGCGTATGAGATGAAGATGCGGTCGAAGGCCGGTGTGCCGAACAGCCGCTCGGGCGAGAAGTCGGTTGCATCGGCGTGCGCCACTCGGATGCTGTTGTCGAGCGCGGCCTTGCGCACTTGGCGGCGCGCGGTGTCGAGCATCGCGGTAGAGATGTCGAAGCCGTAGAAACGGGCCCCCGGATAGCGTCGCGCGGCGGCGATGAGGTTGCGCCCCGTCCCGCAGGCGATCTCGAGCACACGGCCACCGGGCGGCGGCGCCAGCTCGTCGATAACGCGGTCGCGGCCCAGCAGATAGAACTTGCGCGACGCATCGTAGACGTACCGCTGGTAGCGGTAGATCGCGTCCATGTGCTGAGCGGCCGACACGCCGGGATTGGCCACGCGCTATATCCTCAGACAGCCAGCGTATAGAGATGGAAGCCGCCGTAGATCGACGAGCGGTCCTTCGCGGTAAGCTCGCGGCAGCGTTGCCGGTCATAGACGAAGCGCTCGAGGATGGCGCCCGGCACGCGTCCTGGAAGGATCGTTTCCTCGCCGGCGGTGCGGAAGATGACGCGCGCGCCGGGTCTCGCCGTGCGTGATATCTCGCTCCACAGCGCCCCGAGCTGCTCGTCGGTCATCCAATCCTGAGCATCCAACAACACGTAAGCGTCGATCGACGCCGACGGGCGGGCGGCGAGATGCTCGGTGAACGAGGCGTGCACGACGGTCATGTCGGACGCCCGCTTGCGCAGCCGCGCGAAGGCCTCGCGCTGCAGATACGGCGGCAGCGGCGCCCGCTCGTTGGTGGCATAGCGGCGGCCGAACGCCTGCCAGGCGAAGTAGTTGTCCTTGAGGTCGAAGTCGCAGGCGAGGCGCTGCAGCCGCGCCAGCAGCACGTCGGCCATGCTGGCCTCATCGCCCTTCAACGCCGTGAACTGCGACGGCGGGATGCCGAGGCCAAATAGCGCCGACGGCTTGTCGAGCAGCCAGCGGATATGTCGCTTGCGGAACAGCGGCGCCAGTTCGCTGTCGAAGATGCGTCGCTGCTCACTGAGCGTCCGCGCAGCAAGCAGGCGGCGCGGATTTTTGCCGTGCGCGCGGGCCAAGAGGTGCCCGGCGCCGATGAAGTTGCCGAGCAGGCCGTGGCGGTAGACGTTGGAGCCGAAGTAGCCGATGCGGCGGCGGCCGATGCGATCACGCGATTCCCAGTAGTTGCGCGTCACGGCATCGAGATGCGGACGCAGATAGTCGAAGTAGGCTTCGATGTTCTGCTGCCGGTTGGCTTCGGCAAAGAAGGTGCGGAATGCCCCGTAGTCCGGCAGGTGCGCCAGTGCCGCCAGCTTGAGCTTGTTGAGGGCGACGTGGGCCGGATTGAGATCGATGGCCGTGACGGACACGGGAGCGGCGGCGAGATAGCTGAGAACGTTGCAACCGCCGGAGGCGATGGCGACGAGATGCTCATCCTCCTTGAGGTCGAGGGCCTCAAGGTCGACGACCGGGTCTTCCCAGATTTGCGGATAGACGAGGCCGCTGAAGGCGAGCGTGAACAAACGCTCCTGTATGCCTCGGCGCGTCACCGCCTTGTGCCGATGCACGGCCTGCCGCAGACGCTTGTTGCGTTGGCGCCGCAGCGGCGCGTCCTCAACGGCGATCGCGTCCTGAGTTGAGGCCATGCTTCCTCGTCTGGCGTTTTGCGCCGGCAAATTGCCAGCCTGACGGTCCGACCGGACCCGCTAAGGGAGTCTTGTTACGGTTTTATGTCATCCACTGCCGCCGGGCCTTGCGCCACACGCCATAATGACTTAGACGAGCCACTTCGCGCTTCGAGGGCCGTCGCGGCTGCAAGCGCCAATCCATCAATTTTGGTGAAGGCCCATGAGCAGCGCACGCAGCCTCCGCAACGTCGAGACCCGCAAGAAGAAGGCGCGGCGCGCTATCCCGCGTACAACCAAGACGCGCATCCAGGGCAACACCGCCGCCGCCCGCAAGCGCTTGAAGAAGCTTGCCGGTCTGAAGCGCGGCACCAAGACGGCCGCCAAGGGCTGACGGCGTCTCCCCACAATTGACTGTGATCGCTGCGCTGTAGCGGATCCGTTCGGGGTCCGCTCACGTTTGCCTGCGGGCCGCACACGGCCCTGCCAGGAGCGAATTCATGGTGAACGTCTACCTCTTCATTGAATTGCTGCGTGCGGCCAATGCCGCCGATACCGTCGACAAGCTGAAGGCGCTGGAACTCGGCGACTGCAGGTTCGCCAATGTCGTCGTTCTCGCCGACGACAAGCTGGTCGCCCAACTCGATTGCAAGACCACCGTGGAGGCCAACACGGCAATCCTCGAGAAGATTTCCCCGGTCGAAGGCGTCGTGCAGACCAATATTATCGCCGCAGTGCGGCCGGTGCATAAGTGACCTTTGCGTATTTAGCCAAATTCGCCACGTTTTGAGGCGCGCCCATAAGCCGGTTTAAATCGTTCCGAGTGCAGAGTGACGGCCCGCCGTTGCTGGTGATCGCCGCAGCGGCATTTTCACAGCAGACGAAGCGGGCCGCGCATCTCGGACATGACCGGAACCTTCTCGCCAGAGTTCGTCGTGCTCTCACTCGTCGTCGCCGTCGCGGCGTCGTATGTCGCGTTCGCGCTGGCGGCGCATATTTCGAGCACCAAAGGTTGGTCGGCTGTCTACTGGCTCGCCGGCGGCGCCGTAGCCATGGGCACCGGCATCTGGTCAATGCACTTCATCGGCATGCTGGCGTTCAAGCTGCCGATGTCCATGTCCTACGATCTGCCGACGACGGCCGCCTCGCTGGCCATCGCCATCGTCGTCTCCGGTTTTGCGCTCTACATCGTCAGCGAACGCGCACTCGGACCGTGGACCCTCGGCATCGGGGCGATCACCATGGGCCTCGGTATCGCCCTCATGCACTACACGGGCATGGCGGCAATGCAGGTCACGCCGCCCCTCACTTATAATGCCGGGCTCGTCGTCGCCTCGATCGCCATCGCCATAGCCGCCTCCGGCCTTGCCCTATCGCTCGCTTTCGCCCTGCGCAGCGAGGTGATGGCCAACGTGATGTGGAAGCGACTGCTCGGCGCGCTCGCCATGGGCACCGGCATCTGCGCCATGCACTACGTCGGCATGCAGGCCGCACAATTTCGCCCCCGGCACGATGGGCACGACACCGGACATGCACGTCGACCAGAACTGGCTGGCCATCGCCGTCGCTGCCTCGACTTTCGTATTCCTCGCCGCAACCATGTTGATCCTGACCATCGACGTGCGGCTCGCGCATCAGCTCGATGAGGCCAACGCGCGTATCGCCGCCCTGGCGCGCGAGGATTCGCTGACGGGCCTCGCCAACCGGCGCACGTTTCTCGAGCACCTCGACGCCGCTCTGCGCACGCGCAACCGCGACAAGTCGGAGCTGGCGGTGCTGTTCCTCGACCTCGATGGCTTCAAGGACATCAACGATACGCTCGGCCACGCGGCCGGCGATGCGCTGCTGGTGGAGGTCGCCGAGCGCCTGAGAGAGATCGTGCGGCAGAATGATTACGTCGCCCGTTTCGGTGGCGATGAGTTCGCCGTATTGCAGACGAACATCGCCGGCCCTGCCGATGCCGGAACGCTGGCCGAGAAGATCGGCACCGCCATCGCCGCGCCGTACGTCATCGGTCACGACGACGTCGCCGTCACCGCCAGCATCGGCATCGCCCAGACGACCGCGGCGACCAACACCGCCACCGACGTCATGGTGCAGGCCGATCTCGCCCTCTATCGGGCCAAGGACGACGGCCGCAACCGCTATCGTTTCCATGACTCCGACCTCGACCGCCAAGTGCACATGCGCGTGCTGCTGGCGCGCGAGCTGCAGTTGGCCATCGCGCGCGGTGAGCTGGAGGTGACGTATCAGCCGCAGGTCGAGATCGCGACAGGCCGCATAGTCAGCCTCGAAGCGAAGGTGCGCTGGAACCATCCCTCGCGCGGGATCATCAAGCCATCGGTGTTCATCCCGATCGCCGAGCGCGCCGGCACCATCCTCGCCGTGGGCGAGTGGGGGCTGGACGAAGCCTGCCGGCAATTGCGGCTATGGCAGGATCACGGACTGGAGGCGCCGCCCGTGCTCGCCGTCGACATCTCCGGCGGCCAACTCAAGACAGCCGCGGACCTCGTCGGCAACCTCAAGGCGTGTCTCGACAAGCACGGCATCGCGCCGCGGCAGATAGAACTGGGGTTCAGCGAGCCGGTGCTCATGCATGCGGCGCAGCGCCACGCTCGGACGCTGGACAGTTTGCGCGCTCTCGGCTTCCGCATGGCCATCAACGATTTCGGCGACGGTTATTCCTGCCTCGGCTATCTGGCGCAGGCGCCCGTGCAGCGGCTGAAGCTGCCGCGCCGGCTCGTCGCCGGTGCGCTCCGCGAGGAGGCTTGCGCCAGAGCCGTGCGGGCCAGCGTGCAAGTCGGACGCGAGCTTGGCGCCGATGTCATCGGCGACGGCGTAGAGACGCGGGCGCAGGCGACATTCCTCATGGCCGCCGGCTGCGAGCAGGGTCAAGGTCCTTTCCTGGCGCCCGTTCTGTCGGCCGCTGAGGCGACGGTGCTGCTGAGGCACGCGACCGTAGCCGCGTCGATGCCGGCGTCGAGTTCGTCGGCGGCCTGAGGGCCGGGCCGCCATTGCCCGGCGGCGGGCGTGCCCTACCTACATCTGCGTCGAACTCAACCCGCGGGTGCCGCGCATGACACTGATCGCTCCCTATGTGCCCGACCGCTTCAGCTCGGCGATCCCGCACTACATCAACGGGCGCCCGGCTTATGGGCAGCGCCTCATCGCCAAGCTGGCGCGCGAGACGAACCTCGATGCAAATTCGCGCGTGCTGGACCTCGGCTGTGGGCCCGGCTCGCTGACGCTGCCGTTGTCGCGTTACTGCGGAACGACGATCGGCATCGACGCCGATGCGGCGATGATCGCGGCGGCGGAACAAGCGTCGGCCCTCGCCAAGCTGCCGATCGAGTGGCGGGTCGGCTCGTCGTTCGATCTCGGCGACGATCTGGCACCGCTCGATCTCGTCACCATCGCCCGCGCCTTTCATTGGATGGATCGGGCGGCGACGTTGCGGCGGCTCGATGCGCTGATCGCACCGGGCGGTGCCGTCGCCCTCGTCAATACCGAGCTGCATCCCAGCGGCAGCTCCAACTGGCACAAGGCGTTCGAAGAATTGCGCAACGCTCACGGCCGCTTCGATGACTTCTACCGCTGGCGCAAGAGCGAAGCCTGGGAGGAGCACACCAGCATGCTCATGCGCAGCGCGTTCAGCGAGGTGGAGCGCATTTCCGTGTTCGAGGCGCGCACGCCGAAGCTCGAAGAGATCGTGGCGCGAGCATTGTCCTTCTCGGCCAACTCGCCGGCCGCACTCGGCGATGATGGCCGCAGCTCCTACGAGGCGCAGGTCCGCGAACGCATGCTGGCCATTGCGCCCGACGGCGATTTTCCCGAGATCGTCGAAAGCGTCGCCATCATCGCCCGCCGTCCGACCGCATAGCGCAAAACAAAAATGCCGCCGGGAGACCCGGCGGCATTCTGACTTGGACAACGTCGGGGGGACGTTAGGCCAGCTCGACCTGGGCGGCCTGCTTGCCGCGGCCGCGGCGATCGTCCTCGACGACGAAGGTGATCTTGTCACCCTCGTTGAGGCCGTTGATGCCGGCGCGCTCAAGCGCACTCACGTGAAGGAAGACGTCCTTCGAGCCATCGGCGGGCTGCACGAAGCCAAAGCCCTTGGAGAAGTTGAAGAACTTCACGGTGCCAGTAATACGATCCATAAGTGTATTTTTCCAACCGGCGCACTTTATAAAGCCAATCGCCGCGCGGCACGCCATCGCGCAGGGTCTCAGTCATTGGGTAAGGCAAACGGCCGGTGGCGCGCTCTATCTCAGTCCAAAACGTGAGGGCGCGGTCCACCTCGGATCGCACCGGCAGGCGGTATATGGCGGCTGCTTGTGAAAAAAGCAAGGCAGCTCAAGGCCGGTAAAGGAAGAGCCGGAAGAGATCGGTCGGCGACTTGTAGAGCTCGCGGAAGGAGGCAAAGCCCGCCTCGCGGCCGAGCCGCTCCCACTCCGACACCGTCTCGGGCAGATCGCACGTGCGCACGTGCTTCAGCGCCTCGGCAAACTCGGTCGGCGTGAGTTCGGTCCATTCGCGGCGACCGATGTCCTCGAAGCGATCGAGGTAGGCGGGACGATCCTCGCCGTCGCGCCGCGTCGGCTCGTAAACGAGGAACGCACCGCCCGGTTCGAGACCTTGCCGTACCTCGCGCATGAAGACGAGCTTGGCGTCGGTATCGAGATGGTGCAGCGACAGGCTGATCCACACGATGTCTTCGGGCCGCGCCAGGCCGCGCATGGCGGTACTGAAATCGGCCTCGTCGAGCATGACCGTGCAGGGCAGCGCGGCAAGGTTGTCCTTGGCCAGCTCCAGCGCCGGAGCCGACAGGTCGACGCCGCGATACTGCTCGATCGGCGTCTGCGCCAGGGCCCCCACGATGCCGCTGGCGTCTCCGCAGGCAAGATCGAGAAACCGATACGGGCGCGCCACCTCGCCGGCGAGAAATGCGCGCAACGTCGCGGCCGCCTCGGCGTTCGACAGATAGTCGTACTTGAGAAACTTGCGATAGACGTCCCACTGGTTCTGGAAGATCTCCAGCACCGTCGCATCGGTCGCCGTCGCTAACTGGCCGGCCTTCGCCATCGTCGTTCCTCTCTTACCCGCCGATCCTATACGACCGCTGGGTAAAGATTGCCTTCGGCCCTCGTCTCGCGTTCTGCGCGGTCGCCGTCACGGGTTGAAGATCAGCACCAGGTAGGTGAAGAACAGCAACAGGTGCACCGCCCCGTGCAGAACGTTGGTGCGCGCCCCACCGAAGGTGAGAACGCTGACCATCAGCGTGAGCGCCAACAGCAGTATATTCTCATCCTCGAGGCCGAGGGTAACGCTCTGACCGGTGGCCAGGCCGATCATCAATACCAGCGGCACGGTCAAGGCGACGGTCGACAGGGCAGAGCCCAGGCACAGGTTGATCGAGCGCTGCAGTTTGTTGGCCAGCGCCGCCTTGCTCGCCGTGATGCTCTCCGGGGCAAGGATCAGCGCGGCGATGAGCGTGCCGCCGACCGAAGCTGGAATGTCCAGCGTGTGGATTCCTTGCTCCACCATCACCGCGAGGTATTCGGCGAGCCCGACGATCGGCACCATGGTGAGCAGCAAGAGGACGGCGTGCACAGCAACGCTCTGGTGCTCGCCGTCGGGCTCTGCCCTCGCAGCGGCTGACGGGCGCGCGTCACAGGTGGGGGGCCCCTGGAAGAAGCCGCGGTGGCGCATCGTCTGCAGTGCCAGAAAGATGGCGTAGAGAGTGAGCGTCGCCACGGAGAACAAGATCGCCTGCCAGAAATTGAGCGTCCCTGCCAGCGCCGTCGATACGGTGCCGTTCGGCAAGATCAGCGCAATGGCGGAAAGGGGAATGAGGACCGCTAGATAGGCGCGCGCACCTTCGAGGTTGTACTCCTGCTGCACGTGCCGCAAGCCGCCCCATAGCAGGCAGAGGCCGACCATGCCGTTCATCATGATCATGATGACGGCGAACATCGTGTCGCGCGCCAGCGTCGGGTCCGTGGCACCTTCGAGCATGACGGCGGCGATCAGCGAGACCTCGATGATAATCACCGAGATGGTGAGGACAAGCGTGCCGAGTGGCTCGCCGAGCAACTCGGCCAATGCGTCGGCGTGGCGGACGACGCCGAAGATGCAGCAGGCGATCGCCGTCAGCAGCCAGACGAACAGCACCCCGCGCTCTATGAGCTGCGCCGGATCGGCGAGCCAGACATTGCCGTAGACGAGGAACAGCGCCAGCGTCCCCATGCCGACGAAAAAGGGCGCCTCGCTGCGGATGCGACGTTCCCAGCGCAGAGGCTGGCGCGCGTGTTGGTGCATCGGCTTTCTCCTGGCGCCGAACACCTTGACCTGCAGTGCGGCGACTTCCGGGCACGCCACGTCGTCCCGTCGCAAATGCCGCACCATCGGCAATTGCATCAACTGCCGATGTTCGTTCCGACCCTTCCTTAATTCGCACCATCGTAGCAAGCCGAAGTGGGCCTTCGGAGATTGCACGATGTTTCGATACGGCATGATTGCGCTGCTCTTGCTGCCCCTCATCATGACGCCGGCCGCGGCGTCGAGGACAGTCGATCTTGCCCTGCCGTCGCAGCAACCGGACAGCGCGCCGCAGCGTCCGGTGAGTGAGCCGAACCCGCCACCGTCCATGGGTCTGGACTTCTTCGAGGCCGGCCTCGAGAGCGAGGGCGGACATGAGGAAGCGTGGCCGTGGCCGGTCAATTCCGATCAGTGACGGCGGGCGTCAGGAGGCGCGCTTTGACGGGCGCGGCGCGCGGCTTTTACGGCCGGCAAGGAGCTTAGCGACATCGTCGGCACCCATCGGCAGGCCGATGTAGAAGCCCTGCGCCTCGGTGCAGCCTTCCTGGCGCACACGATCGAGTTGCTCCTTGGTCTCCACGCCCTCGGCCACCGTCGTGATGCCGAGGCTCTTGGCCAACGCCACCACCGAACGCAGGACCGCCAGCGAGCTGTTCGGGTCGCTGCGCAGGTCGGAGATGAAGTGCTTGTCGATCTTGATCTTGTCGAAGCGGATGCGCGTCAGATAGCTGAGCGAGGAGAATCCGGTCCCGAAGTCATCGAGCGCCAGACCGACGCCGATGCCCTGCAAATTCTCCAACACCTCGACGACACGCTGGTCCTCCTGCATGAGAACGGATTCGGTGATTTCCAGCTCGAGGCGGTTGGGCGGCAGGGCCGACCCGCCCAGCGCCGCGATCACCGACTGGCGGACCGCGCCGGAGCGGAACTGGGCGATCGACAAGTTGACGGCAACGCGCAGCCCCCGTGGCCAAGAGGATGCCTCGTCGCACGCCTGGCGCAGCGCCCATTCGCCGAGCTGCACGATGAAACCGGTGTCCTCCGCCAGCGGCACGAACTCGGAGGGCAGGATCAGCCCGCGCTCGGGGTGGTTCCAGCGCAGGAGTGCTTCGAAGCCGGCGATGTCGCCATTATTGAGATTGAGCTGCGGCTGATAGTAGAGCTCGAACTGGCCATCGCGCAGGGCAACGCGCATGTCATGCTCGAGCTTGTGGCGCGCACGCATGCGCTCGTCCATCTCACGCTCGAAGAAGCGGGAGTGGCCGGGGCCATCAACCTTGGCGCGGCCGAGCGCCAGGTCGGCGTTCTTCAGCAGCTCGTCGGGATCGGTGCCGTCGACCGGACCGATGGCGACGCCGACGCTGGCCGTGATGGAGACCGAATGCTCGTCGATATCGAATGAGGTGCCCAGCACGCTACGAACGCGCTTGATGAGAGCATCGGCCGCGGCAACCGGCTCCTCGGCCACCTGCAGCACGACGAACTCGTCGCCGCCGACGCGCGCGATCATATCCGTGCCCTCAAGGCGGCGGCGTAGTCGTTGGGCGATGTTTTGCAGCAGCGCATCGCCGATCGAAGGCCCGACGGAGTCGTTGACCTCCTTGAACCGGTCGATCTCCAGCAGCAGCACGACGAGGAAGCGCCCCTCCTGCGGATCGGTGGACAGCACCTGCTGCATGCGCTCACGCAGTAGCAGCCGGTTCGGCAGGTCGGTAAGCGCATCGTGGCGCGACATGTGCGACAGCTTCGCCTCGATGCGCCGCAGGTGCGTGACATCATCGTGCGTCGCCACCCATCCGCCGCCCTCCAGGGGCTCGTGCGCGATGGCGATGACGCGCCCGTCGCTCAACTCGTGAAGTCGCGTATTGCGCACCGCCTCGCGCGCCGATGCCAGGCGCTCGTCGAGGTAAGCCTCGGGGTTGTCACCATCGAACAGCCCCCTGTCGATGCGGCTCTCGACGATCTTGCGGAACGGCGTGCCGCGCTTCGCAAGCTCCTTCGACAGACCGTACATCTCGATATAGCGGTCGTTGCACACGAGCAGGTTCTGGTTCTGGTCGAACATGCACAGACCCTGGGTCATCTTGCCCATGGCGGCATTGAACAACCGGTTCTGCTCGCTCAGCTCGGCGTCGCGCGCATCAAGGGCCGCGAGGGCATTCTCAGCCCGCTGGCGCGCATGCGCCGATTGGTCGATATGCTGGCGCGCCGACTCCAGCGCTTCGCTGTAGTCCCTAGCATGCGCCGCCCGCCCGAGGACACGGCGCGCGCTTCGTGTCCCGATGGCCAGAACGGCAACAAGCCCGACCAGCGTAGCGAGGCGCACCGTCTCGGCGACCGGAAGTGCCTGCAACGACGCGAGGTATGTCCGGTAGTCCGCGGCCAGCGTGTCAACACCTTTGGTAAGCGTCGCCGCGCAGACGAGCAAGCTCCACCCGGCCACGGCCGCAAGGCCGGTGACAACGATCGGACGCGGATGGAACCGCAAGGCGCGCACGCCGACGATGAGCAACAGGATGGCGAAAGCCGGCGGCTTGATCATCACACCGGCTGAAGCGTCGAAATCGAACTGATAGCTCCAGATGAGCCCGATGACGATGCCGACGTCGAAGACGCTCAGCGCATCGAGCCATGACTCCGGCAACTGGTCGTCGGTCGTGAGCAGCCAGCGGACGGCCGAGCTGACGACGAGCGCGGCGAGCGCGGCGAGACCCCATCCGTCCAGGCCCGGGATGCCGGGCAAGCCGGCCGTATGCAGCACGAGCATCAACACGGCGATGACGCCTTGCGCCAGAGCAATGGCGCGCTCGCCTTTTACGTCGTGCACGCGAATGGTCTTCGCCAGACGGCGCGACGGTACGCTGCGCCCCCGATGACTGTCGGGACCGTCGCTTGTCGTCGGCGGCATGGGCGTCGGCGCGGGTGGCAACTGTCGCTCCTGGGGCCATCCGCCCCCTTTGCAAATGTGCGCACGGCCAGGGCCGCAGGGAACATCCCGCGGGCGATGGCCTCACACGCTGCGACCATCTCACGCGCCGAGTTACTTTGCCCTTGTTGCAAAGGGTTCTTTGGTGATCCTCGGTCATCTGAATAATTACCTCGGTTAATGCCGAGTGACGTTGGCGAGGCAGTTGTCCTATTGCCGGACGCCTTCGATATCGAGGGTCAGTTCCACGGCCGTGGCCGCCGGCCCCAAGTTGTAGTTGATGCCGAAATCCTTGAGCGGCAGCGTCGTGGTTCCGGTGAAGCCCTCGCGCGACCCGCCCCACGGATCGGGGCCGCCGCCGACGCGCGCCGCCTCGATGACGATCTCCTTAGTGACGCCGTGCAGGGTCAGGTTGCCCGTGATCGTCGCCTTGTCGCCGTTCAGCTTCACCCCGGTGCTCTCGAAGGTCGCCGTGGGGAACTGGGCGGTATCGAGGAAGTCCTTGCCACGCAGATGCTTGTCGCGCTCGGCGTGATTGGAGTTGATGCTGTCGGTGGCGACCTCGACCTTCACCTTGGAGGCTTCGGGCTTGCCCTCGTCGAACGCGAACGTCCCCTTGAACGTGTCGAAGCGGCCGTGCAGCCAGCTGAAGCCAAGGTGCTTGATCTTCCAATTGATGGAGGCGTGTGCCTTGTCGGTGTCGATGACGAAGTCGGCCGCACCGGCCGGAGCCGACGTCAGAAGAGCGGCAATGAGGGCGAACGAGGCGGGGGACAACTTCATACGGCGAACTCCTGAAATGAGCCTATTTGTCGTTTGCGGGTCCGGACCACATGCGCGCCAACGCGCGACTGCGGTCCCAGAAGTGATGCTTGAGTGCGGCAAGCGTGTGCACGATGACGAGCCCCATGGTGATGTCGGCGAGCAGCTCGTGAATCTCGCCCGCCGTCTTTTCCATTCCCTTGTCGTGAATGAGCGCCGGAACGCTGAACCAGTCGAAGACCTCGATGGGCCGGCCGTCGGCGGTGGACATCAGGTAGCCGCTCACCATCAGCGCCAGCAGCAGGGGGTAGAAACCCCAATGCACGATCGTCGCCGTGAACCGCTCGAAGGCGGACAGCTCGGAATCGGCCGGCTTGTCGTTGAACAGGCGCCAGACGAAGCGGACGACGAGCAGCCCCAGCAGCAGCATGCCGACGCTGCGATGCAGGTCGGGCGCGGAGCGGTAGTAGGGGCTGTAATAGTTGAGGTCGACCATCCACAGCCCGAGCACGTACAAGCCGACGATCGCCACGGCCATGAGCCAGTGGACGATGCGCGTCGGCAGCCCGTAGCCGGCCGTCGTGTCGCGGATGGTCATGCGCGGATGATGCCCTCGTAAGCCGGCGCCCTGAGCTGTCATGTAGTCGGCCCACATCGAAGGTCAACCCGGCGCGGCGGGTAAAAGAGAGGCGTACGCGCGGGCGTGTTCCCTAGGGAACAGCCCGCGGGACGCGTTCGTGGCGCTCTGGCGCATCTGCCGAAAGCGGCAGGAAAAATGCCGACCTGCCCGAAGGTGGCCGCCATGCGCATATCGATGCCAGCGCTATTCATATCGACGCTGCTGCTGAGCGGCGGGGCGCAGGCGGCCCCCAACGATCCGATCGGCTCGGCCGTCACCGTCGTCAATTACGTCACCGCCAGCCTCGAGACGGACGGCGAGCAGCGCCGGCTGTCGTCCGGCGACGACGTGCGCCAGCAGGAGCTGATCGAGACCGATGCCGACAGCCGCAGCGAAATCGAGCTGAACGACCGCACCAAGCTGGCGCTCGGCCCCGGATCGCGGCTACTGCTCGACAAGTTCGTCTACGATCCCGACATCAGCGGCGGCGCCATCGTCATGAACCTCGTCAAGGGCACCTTCCGCTTCATCACCGGCATCGCCGTCAAGCCGGCCTACGTGATCCGCACGCCGGCCGCCTCCATCACCGTGCGCGGCACCATTTTCGACGTCTACGTCGAGAACCCCAACGAGACGCTGCTGCTGCTCATCGAGGGCGGCGTCGAGGTGTGCACGCAGAGCGGTAAGTGCCTCGTGCACGACGAACCCGGCAAGCTCATCCGCATTACCGCCGACGATGTCGAGAAGCCGGCGAAGTGGTCGCAGATGAACCGCAAGCAGGACATATCCTTCGACGGCGCCTTCCCGTTTGTCGTGTCGCCGCCCTATATCGATCCCAACCCGATCTTCACGCGCGATGATATCGTGCTCGGCGGCACTGAGGATAACGACGGACTATGGCGAGCCCGAGCGGCCGAAGAAGCCGAAGCCGCCGAAGGTCGACCACGACGACGACTACACGCCGCCGCCCCGCAAGGTGAAGCTGAAAAAGAAGATCGAATATCGCGAGTACCCGCGCGAAACGCACTATTATCCGAAGCGCAAGTCGCGCGGCCGCGAGATCCTCAAGAAGGGTGTCAAGGTCGGTATCGGCGTCGGCATCGGTCTCGGCGTCGGCTACGGTCTCGCGAAGGCATTCAAAGGACGCGGTAAGTACTAGGCGCTAGGCGCTGACGGTGGCGGGCGGCCGCTCCGAGAGCTGCCGCTCGTAGTCGTCATAGAGGCGCGACAGCGGCGCCCCGCCGAGCTCGCGACAATCGGCGAGCGCCGACCGCGCCGCCGCCGCGTCGCCGGTGGCCAGCGCCGCCAGCAACCGGGCATGTGCACCGCTCAACCTGGCGAAGTCGTTCGAGCGCTCCACGTCCTCCTCGCCGAGGAGTGCATAGATGCGCTCGGGGCGCTCCTTGCCGCGCACCTTCACCGAGGCGATCTCGAGGAAGGCGAGCGATGGCGCCGCCAGTGCCGTCTTCTCTCCGACGATGATGGGGACACCGTATGTCTTGGTCGTGCCCTCGAGGCGCGAAGCAACGTTCACCACATCGCCGAGGATCGAATAGTCGAAGCGCTGCGGCGAGCCGACGTTGCCGACGCAGCAATCGCCGGTGTTGAGGCCGATGCCGAGCTGCACGTGCGCCACCACCTCGCCGCGCGCCGCCGCCTCCGCCGCCCACAGGTCGTTGAGGCGCCCCACCTGCGCCTGCATGCGCAGCGCGGCCCGGCAGGCGCTGGCCGCGTGCGTATCCTCCAGTACCGGCGCATTCCAGAAGGCCATCACCGCGTCGCCCATGAACTTGTCGATGGTGCCGCGCTCTTCCAGGATGATGTCGGACAGCGGCGTGAACAGCCGGTTGAGGAAGGCGATCAGCTCCTCGGCGGTCAATCCCTCGGCGATGTTGGTGAAGCCGCGCACGTCGGCGAACAGCACCGTCACCTCGCGCGTCTCCCCGCCGAGCTTCAGCTTGTCGTGATTGCGCGCCAGCTCCTCGACCAGCGGCGCGGCGACGTAATGCCCGAAGGCGGAGCGCACGCGGCTGCGCTCCCGCTCGGTGGCGATGTAGCCGGTGAGCGAGGTGGCGAGATAGACGAGCAGCAGGGCGATCGACGGATAAACGGGGTCGAGCAGGTAGCCGGCGTTGGTGTAGGCGAGCCACGACACGGCGAAGACGACCAGCACGGCGCCGGCGCCGATGACCGCCGCGCCGATGGCGCCGAGGCGCCCGATCAGCCACGCCAGCGCCGCGCCGGCGGCCACGAGATAGACGAGCTCGAGGCCGGTGGCGAACGGCGGGCGGCTCAGATGGTCGCCGTTGAGCATCTGCTCCAGCGCCTGGGCGTGCACCTCGACGCCCGGCACGGCGGAATCGAGCGGCGTCGCCCGCAGGTCGAGCAGCCCGACGGCGCTGGTGCCGACGAGGATGTCGCGGCCGGCGACCTCCTTGGCGTCGAGCGTGCCGTCGAGGACACGGTGGGCGGAGATGTAGCGGCGCGCATCGGGGCGCGTGAAGCGCAGCCACAGCTCGCCGTCGCCGTCGGTCGGCAGCACGGTCTGGCCGACGCGCACGTGCTCGATGCCGGTGCGCTGGCCGAACGCGGTGACGCTGCTGCCGCCGGACGAGCGCACGAACAGCGTCGTCTCGTTCAGCGCGACGCGCAGCGTCTCCAGTGGCAACGAGGGATAGAGGGTGCCGGCAATGGACAGCAGCAGCGGCACGCGGCGCACGACCTGGTCGCGCTCGGGCAGCCAATTGACGGCGCCGAGACCGCGCGCCGCCTTGGTCAGCACCGGCAGGCTTTCGACGGTGCCCCGGAACTGCGGCACGAACTGCAGCGGATCATCGCCGGCGATGACGAAGCTGGCATGCGGCTTGGGCGGCGGCTTGTCGCCGGCCGTCTCGCCGGCAAGGCCGACGATGACCGGGCGCCGTAGCGATGGTCGCCGCGAGCCGCTCATCGTTCGACGGCAATTGCGAAGCCTGGCCGACCAGCGGCGCCAGATCCGGCTGGTCCGCAAACAGCTTGGCGAACTCCCCTGGCGACAGCCGGTCGGGCTCGGCGAGGATGAGGTCGAGCGTGACCGTGCGCGCGCCGTCGGCCTTCAGCTTGTCGATGATCTCGGCGAGGCGCGTGCGTGGCCACGGCCACTGGCCCATGCGCGCCAGCGAGGCGTCGTCGATGTCGACGATGCGCACCGGTAGTGCCGGGTCGACCTGGCGCGGAGACAAATTCGAGATAGGTGTCGAACACGGCGAGGCGCAGCCGCGCCACCGGCTCGGGATCGGCGATGCGCAGCGCCACGGCCAGGAACAACAACGCCGCCGCGAGCAGGATATGGAGCGGGAGCGAGCGCAGGGCGATTACCTCATCGAGCCGGCGCCACACGCGCCGCGGCGGCGATCATAGCCTCGGAGCGGCTGCCGGGGCCACTGGCGCTGAGTTCATTTGGTGACTTCGGCGATCCAATCGGCGCAGCGGGCGGCGAGCTTGGCGGCCCCGTCCTCCATGATGAGGAAGTGGCCGCGGCCGGGATCCTCCTCGAACGTGGCGTTGGCATAGAGCGCCGCGACCTTGCGGCCAGTGACCGGCGAGATCACCTTGTCGTCCGAGCCGGAGACGACCAGCACGGGGCATGTCACCTTGGCGGCATCGACGGCGGTCGCGCGTTGTGGGTCGAACATCCAGAAGAACAATTCGAACAGGGCGCGCCCGGATTCGGCGCTGAACATGTCGAAGATGCGCCGCTGCGCCTGCGGATCGAGGCTGGCGAGCAAATCCCCCTTCGCCACCTCGAAGGATGGGTTGAGCGCCTTGTCCCAGAAAGGCGCCGCCTGCATCAGACCCTTGGCCAGCATCATCTCGGCCTGCGTCGACGGCAGCACGCCCCAGGGCGCCGCCGGCGCGAGCAGCACCAGCGCACGCGCCAGGCCCTGGGCGGCGAGCTGCTGGCCGATGAGCCCACCCATGGAGTGGCCGACGATCACCGGCGGCTCGGGCAAGCGGGCGACGAATGCCGCCATGTCGCGCGTGTAGTCGGCGATGCTCTGCTTGGCGAGTTGCGGATCGGGGGTGCGCGCCGGGCCGGGCACATGGAACGGCAGGTCCGGCGCCTGGCAGCTCCAACCGCGCTGCACCAGCGTCGGCATGATGTCGGCGAAGCACCAGCCGCCGCAGAAGGCGCCGTGAATGAGGACGACGTTGCGGGTCATGCTGATCTAGGAGGCTGCGAAGAGGGCGATGCCGACCGCCACGGAGCCGACGCACAAGATCGCGACGAGGGCGCGCGATCTGATGACGCGCCACCGGCGGCGCGCCTCGATCTTGTTGAGCAGGGCATCCTGCTCGCTTTCGCTCATGCCTCGCCACCTGCGCAGCGTCGGGAAGGTCTGTGACACCTGCTCCAT
>CAWEWG010000017.1:0-465030 GCA_963812795.1 uncultured Alphaproteobacteria bacterium
GCCTTTTCTTGGGCTTTCTTTAATTTCATCCACGAAGAGCCGGTTATCATGACGGCGGATCCGTTGACTGCCGGCGAGCCGAATCCCGATCGCGACCCATACGAGTTCAAACCAGGCTATACCGTCGCTCATTGCGACGCGTGAGCGTGCGCGGTTCGCAGCCGGTCCCCATCAGGGTCAAAGACGTCGTGTGGTTCTCCCCGGCTCCCCTACCCGTTGTCGGGCGGCTTCAAGAGTTGGTCGCTGCTGACAAAGGGAATGGCTCGCGCGCTCATGGCCGGCGAACGACGGCTGGAGGCAAGAATAAGGGAACAACTTCGGCTTCCCATCGCTTCGCGGTTCCAAAGAAATCTCGGCGTCACATCGCCATGCCGATCACCAGCACGACAATGCAGCAGCCCCGACCGACCCCCAGCTTGTCAGAGCGGGCCGATGATGACGACGGCGCACTACTTTTCTTTTGGAGCGTCCTCGGGAGCTGGCTCGCTCTTCCCGGCGCGGCGGGCGGTGCGTTCATGGGCTCGGGCGCGTCGGCAGACGGCGCTTCGAAGTCGGGATTTGGAGCGCCCATGCTTCTTGAAGCGTCCGGCATCGGGGGAGAGTAGCCAGCGGCACCGCCCGTCCCTCCACTTCCATGCTCCTTTTCCGTTTGCGCGGCTGACGGCTGAGTAATGGCCGCCCCGATCAAACCGAGCAACGTCGCAACCACGATCTTCTTCGCTCGCATCGCCTGTCCTCCCTCATCAACTTTTCAGTGCGCTGAGCTTACGCCTCGGCTGTCGACGCGCACCATAGGAAAACGAATGAAGACACAGGAAGTCATCACGGCGAGCATTGATTTGCGCTCGGCCTCAGTAGTTCCGCCGGCGAGCTTCGAGACTTGATATCCGCGTCCAGTCGAAAACGTATCCGAGCCTGCGCAGCCTGATTGCTTCCGCTATTTCTTCGAGCGTCGCGAGCGGTGCAGGCCACTCCTTGCTTCCAGGCATGCGTACATTGAGCTTGCGGATCACTTCTTCTTCATCACAGGCGAGCTGGAAGCGGTGGCCGGTCTCATTATCGAACACACAGGGAGTGATCTTCGCTCGCCATTTCCGAGGGTGCTTCAACCGCATCGCCACTTTCTGGAGAGCGGTCTTTGGTTCGTATCTGAAACGCGTACTCGTCGTCATGCCTACGCTCGCAAGTTCAGTTGAGCTGCGCGCCGCAAGCTCCATATGCATGCAAACGTAGGCAAAATTTGGAACGCGATTTTTGGGTAACACCATAACGGTGCGCTACTTGCAATCCTTGTCGCCACCCAAGTCATGCAGCCGCTGCCTCAGCACTTGAAGCTCCTTGAGATACGCCACTGTCGCCTCTTGCGGTAGCCGAGGATAGTTAGCTGCCACAAGGAGGTTCTCGATCTTCAGCTTGATCTCCCGGATCTCGGCGTCTCGGTCGTCCATCGTTGGCGCCATGCCTCTGGCACTACTTAATGAAATGGCGGGTGTACATCAGCCAAACATCAAGGCTCGCCTAGCGAGGGCAGCATTGCGGTGCTCTACCGCTTGCCACTCTTTGCGAAGTCCACGTGAGCTGACCGTCCACCACTACAGGCGAGTTCTCGATCCGGTAGCACTGACATCCACTGCTGTCGCCGCCGCCCTCGATAGGTGTTGCTGCGATGGGGTGATTTTCCTCCACGCGGGGTGCGCCAGGAACCGACCCGTAGGGCGAAGTTTGAAGAGTGGGATCTGAATTCTTTGAGGATGGCATTCCCGATTGGGAGTTGCCGTTCTCGCTGCTCCTGCCCGCCGCCGCATTCCCCGCGTCGCCTGTCGCAGTGCCCGTCTTGCTTTGCGTTTGAGCGCTTGCCGGCAAAGAGGCCGCGAATGCGACAATCAGAAAGGCCAGGCAGCCGACGCCTTTCGTTTCAAACAAATGAGTCATCGCACCTCGCCGTCGCCACAACGTGCGCTGAGGATATTAGCAGAACTAAGGGATGCACCGTGAGCAAAGTGCGAGCAGAGAGCGGCGGCATCATCTGATAGATGCTTCTGCCACGCCCACTCATCAGCGAGCGCTCTGGCCCTTGCGATAACTTCGTTGGTTGCGGGGGTAGGATTTGACCACCACCGGTAACCAAACGCCGTTGTTATCGTTGGTTTCCCGCCCATGGGGCTAGAAAATGGGGCTAGAATGCTAGCTCCGGGAGCCCCGCAATGCCGCGCTATATCGTGCCCCATCACGGTGGCCTGAAGTACGTCCGCGCCATCCCCAAAGATGTGCAGGCGTTGGAGGGGCGCAAGGTGTGGACGGCGTACCTGAAGGGCCTCAGCGCCGAGGACGCGAAGACACGCGCGCTTGAACTTGCCGCCGAGCATGACAAGCGAGCCAAGGTGCTGCGCAACCTTGCGGAGCCCGATAAGCGGCTGCTCAAGTCGAAGGGCGGGCTGGCGCGCTGTCAGGTCGATGCGGCGCAGGCCGACTATCTCGCCGCCGTGTTGTGGAGCCACAGCCTCGGCAAGCCGGCGACCGACCCGGCGCATCGGACCATCGCTGCGCTCTTGGACGCACATGCCCCAACACACAACATCGTCGCTAAGCTCAATGGCAAGGCGGGCGCCGACCCCCGTCTGTTCGATTTGGTGACGCTCTGGCAGGGCATCGCCAAGCCGCGCGCGGCGAAGTCGGTCGATAAGGCGAAGATGCACGTGCGCCGCTTCGCCGAGCTGGTCGGAGACCACGCGCCACGGGACGTGACACGTCAGCAGGCCATCGCGTATCGGGACGCCTTGGAGAAGCGGCCAGGGTTGTCCGCCAAGAGCGTGGACAAGCACCTGTATGGGATGCACCGGCTCTATACGGTGGCACTCAGTGAAGGCGTAGTGGATTTTAATCCCTTCAGCGGCGTCAAGGCCCGCAAGGGCGCCAACGGCAAGTACGTCGATGAGGGGCGTAAGCCGTTTACCTCGACCCAAGCCCGGTTGATCTTCAAGCGGCTTGCCAACCTTCCTACCGACGATCAAATGGTCATGCGGCTGCTCGCCTACCACGGCATGCGGGCAGGCGAAGCCTGCCAACTTCGGGCCTGCGATGTGCAACGGCTTGGCGGCGTCGATGTCGTCTCCATCAATGACGCGGCGGGGTCGATCAAGAACAAGCCGAGCTTGCGCGATGTGCCGCTGCATCCCCAGTGCCGCGAACTCCTGAAGCTGGCGAAGTCAAAGGTGCCGGAGGCGTATGTGTTCGACTACCCGATGTGGAAGCACTCGCGCGCCGGGAAATTTCAGCAGCGGGCCAACGCATGGCTACGCAGCATCGGCATCACTGACAAGAACATCACCATTCATAGCTGGAGGCACACCTGGCGGACGATGGCGCGCGAACTCAACATCCCGGAGCCGATCAGCCGCGCGATTTTGGGGCATACACTCGGCAGCGGCGAAGCTCCGGGCGAAGTGGATCGCGAAGGTTGATCCGGAAGAGCCTTTGCAGCGCCTCGCGCACGGGTGCGTCGTCGTCGACGACGAAAACGATCGAATTCCGCCCCTGTGGGCCCTATCTTCATGCCGCACCCAACTTGCATGTGGGCAAAACGACTTGAAATACAGCTCCGTGAGGATTGCCGGGCGACGCGCTGATGCGTCCACCGTGGGCCTCGACGATCGACCGGGAAATTGCCAAGCCTATCCCCATGCCATGTGATTTGGTCGTATAGAACGTGTCAAAGATGCGCTCGGTGCTGTTCGGATCAATACCCGCTCCTGAATCTTCCACCGTGACCACAACAGCATCAGGTTCGTTCGTTTCAGATCTCACTCGGAGCACGCGAGGGTGCTCCGTTACGGATCCCAGGGCGTCGATTGCATTCGTAATCAGATTTATGACGACCTGCTGCAACTGGACGCGATCGCCCAAGACTTGGATCGGTTGCGGTTCCAGCTCGCTTTGGAGCGAAACCCGTTGGTTCTGCAGCTCAACCTGCATGAGCCCCAGAGCTTCTTGGAGCAGTTGGGTAATGTCGACTGGAGCTCTTTTCTGGCCATCCTTCTTGAACATGGATCGGATCGTTCCGATCAACTGGCTCGCACGATGACCGTCACTAACAATACACTTTAAGGCCTCCCGCACCTCGTCAAGATCCGGCGGGGTATGTGCGAGAAAGCGCAAACTCGCATTGCCATTTGTTGCGATCGCGGCCAGCGGCTGGTTGAGTTCGTGCGCGATCGAAGCGGCCATCTGACCCATCGTCGTCAGCAACGTCTGTTGGGCAGTCCGGGCTTGATCAGCAATTTCCCGCTCGCGCGCGGCGGCAAGCTCTGCGAGCATATCATTGAATGCGACGGTGAGTGAACTGAACTCATCATTGGTGTCCCGATCGCTAGCAACGTTGGGGGTCTTAGACTCGCGCACCTTCGCTACGACCCCTTCGAGATGCTGAACCGACGACACGATATGCCGGTGTGTCATTACGGCGAGAAGAATGCTGAGACCGACAAGACCCCCGAGCAGAGTGAGGCTCAGACGTAGCTTCCCCACGAGGTCGCCGATTCTTTGCTGGAGCAGCCGGTTAAGATCGGTCTGCGCAATCCCCCAACCACTAATTATACTGCCCACGGCGCTAGAAAATGCGCGTTCGAGAGAGGCGGAATCGAGTCTCGTGATCTCACCGCCGAGATGAGCGGCTTTTACTGTTGCCCAAAAAGGGCTCCACGCTTGCGCTAATAGCCGAAAGGGCGGCATCGACATTTCGTCTCAGGCTGCCGTCGGAATTTCCGCGGTAAGCCGCAACAAGATCGCTTTTCACTCCGTCGGAGTTCGATCGTATCGAGCTATCAAGAAAGAGAAGACGCGCCCTTTGCTCGCTCGTCAACGAGCCAAAATTCTTAGCGGCCCGGAACAGAGTCTGCATTTCACCAAGCTGGCTCGCCAGGCCCGGAAGTCGGACGACGACGATGTTTTGCATATAATAGGTATCAAGGTCCGGATCGAGCGTGAGGTTCGAGTCGTCGCCGATGCGCGAGGCTAGTTTCTGGACCCTTGAAAGCGCGTCCAAGCCCAGTTGGTCAGCTTGAACCGTTTTGTCGGACCAAAGCTTACGCAGGGTTTGTGCAAGCGCGTGTTCAAGCTCAGCAGTTTGCAATTGGCTAGCAGCGTCAGCTTCAGCGGCGGCAAGTCTCTTCAGAATTTCGTCAGGGGTTGGTCCCGAAGCTGCGAGTGAGAGATCATCTCGCTGAAGCAATATTGCGGGATAAATGTCCCGAACCGCTGCCAAATACCTGCTGCCGACCAGCTCCTTGCGCGCGAATGCGATAGCAATTTGCTTTTCTGCGACTAACGCAGCGGCCGTCACGGCGATCGAAATCACGAACGTGCCGCACAGAAGTAGCAGTTTTGAGCTAGTGCGCAGGTTCTTAAACATGAACGGCACTTACTTAGTAGAAGTACGCCATCGCATCGACGTGCGAAACCAGGTTAGACAATCGGCGGGCCGAGTGAGTGCTCTCAGTGAGAACACTGCGATATAGAAGGGTATTTGGCTAGAGAGATCGCTAGCTTTCATGCGGGTTTAACACGCATAGTTAACCTGAAAGCACGTCCGAGCTGGCAGTTTGGACCGCCTTTTCCGGCGGCATGATCAAGGCTCAGACTTAGGACCTGCTTGCAGGACCGGATCGGTGCGGTCGCGAACGCCTAGCTCTGATTGGGCTTCGGATGTGACTGCGCACAGGTTCCTCGGCTAATCCCATGCGATCTCGCGGGCGCTTGCCATTCGACAACGAACGCAGCGTTGACATCACCGGCCAGCGAGATCAGCCGGCTGCTAGGGCGGCAGGCTGATCGCCAAGATAACCGTGGCGTGCCTGCGTTGGGCCAGACGCCCCACCGGATCGCGCATGAGTAGGTGGCCTATTTGACTGACGATGGTGGCCTATTGACGTTGATTTCTCCTACTACTAACCCGCGATGGGCTTCCGTGTTAATGGTTCGAGACACTCAGCGGCTGGTGCAACGTGAGCAGCGAACAGCGGCCATCAGATCCTCGCTCAGGGCAGCCGGGAGGCGAACGGTCATCCAACCCTCCTACAGCTAATTCTCCCAGGGGGCCGTCTGGGGCGAACCAAGGGGCCGGCCGGAAACCGACACGCGAGTCTATTGGCTCGTCGGCGCGGCGCTGTTGCTCGCAGCGCTGTTCAGCGTCGGGTACTTCGGCGATGGCGCACCGCAGCCTCCGCCCTCGCCCGCGGTGCAAAGCGGCGCATCCCTGCTACTGCCCGTGGCAGAAAACGATACTGCCCGCGCCATCAACCACCTGCTCATGACCGGGGCCGACAAGGAGCGCGCGCGCGCGGAGGTCTCTAACGGCAAGCTGCGCCTCGCCTGGATCACACTGTCGGACAACTTCGACGAAGACGGCGACTGGGTCCGCTTGGAGGCCGCCGGCTTTCGCCAGGACGTGCGGCTTCTGCACAATCCTTACCAGGTCGCGGTGCCCTACCTGCCTGGCAGCCCGATCACTGTGACGGGCCTCATCGACGGGGGCGGCGGCAACATCACCGTCACCGTTAACGTCGGGGCGGCGCGCGTTTCACTGAAGCCTTTGACGCAGGGTGAAACGCTCTACATTCCGGCACCCTGAGCGGCGACACGTTCACCCTTCGCACGGTCGCCGCATAACCCCTCTTTACCCGCACTATTCCTGGTGTCAGACTCGGCAAACACTCTTCGGTCTCGCGAGGGGAGACTTCGGCATGACGGGCATGGCGTGGGCTGGCCGGCTCGGCATCATCATCGCCATTATCGTCATCGAGCGCGCTTCGCCGGCTCTGGCCTGGTTCCTTGTCATCGTCGCAGGCGTCGGCGCGATCTGTTTCGTGCCGTACCAGGGACGCCTCTTTCCTACCCCGTCCTGCACGTCCTCGACCGCGCCCTCGGTAAGCAGGGCCGCGAGACGGAGCCGAAGGCGCCCGCCGTCATCGACGAGGGCGAGCTCGCCAGCTACCTCAAGGCGCGCGTTATCGGTCAGAACGAAGTCATCGGCACGCTGGCGAGACGCCTGCGTCAGCGCCTCGCCGCGCGGCGCCAGGGAAAACCCGTCGCCGTCATGTGCTTCGCCGGGCCGCCGGGCGTAGGCAAGACTTACCTCGCCAAGGTGATGGCGGAGAAGCTCTACGGCAGCGACGCGCACCTGCACGTCTTCGAGATGGCCAAGTTCCGCGAGGGCTATTCCTCCAACAGCCTGTTCGGCGTGCCGGCAGGATTGCAGGGGTCGGGCGAGCCCGGCCTCATCTCGCGCGCGCTGCGCGACACCCCCAACGCTATCGTGCTGCTCGACGAGTTCGAGAAGGCGAACCGCGACATCCACATGCAGTTCCTGTCTGCGTGGAACGACGGTTTCGTCACCGACCTTGGAACGAACACGCGCTATCCGACGACGGAGTCGATTTTCATCCTGACGACCAACGCGGGATCGCGGCGCATCGCCGAGCTGGCGCGCGACCCGTCGATCACGCAGTCGGAGATGAACGACCTGGTCAAGGATGCGCTCGTCGACGCCGATTTCGCGCCCGAGATTCTCTCGCGCATCGACGTGGTATTCGCCTTCCGCCCCATCGAGGGCCTCGACATCGCCCGCGTCGTGGCGCTGGAGGTCGAGAGGAAGGCCGCCGAGTACCAGCTGCAGATAGCACCTGGCGGCATCGATCCTCCAATCCTGCTCGATGCCATCGATACCTTCACCGAGACCAAGCCGAAGGGCGGCGTGCGCGACATCGCGCGGCAGATCGAGGATCGCATCGCCGACGGTCTGATCGAGGCGAAGGCCGAAGGCGCCACGCACATCCGTCTGGAATACTCGGGAAAGCGCGTCCGTGTCGTTCCCATGTCCGAGGAAGAAGCACTCGATCACGCCCGCGCGGCACGCGCCGAGGCGATGCTGGCCGGGTGAGCAACGAGGAGGTGTCATGCCACGCGATGGAAAGCAGGGGGTATCTTCGAGCCAGGATCCGCTCGATCGCCTGTCCAACTTCGCCGTGCTCGCCGACAAGTGGGACGCAAAGAGCCGCGATCTCGCCGTCATCGATCCGGCCGAGCTGTCGAGTTACCTGAAATCCAAGGTCATCGGCCAGAACGCCGTGATCGACTCGGTCGTCATGCGTCTCCACCGGCGCATGGCCGCCAAGCGTCCAAACAAGCCGATCGCCGTTTTCTGCTTCGCGGGCGCGCCCGGCGTCGGCAAGACGTACCTGGCGCAGATCCTCGCCGAGAAGATCTACGGCAGCCCGAAGAACCTGCACTACATCGACATGACCAAGTTCGGCAGCGAGGCGACCTCGTGGACGCTCTTCGGGTCGGCGAGCGGCCATGTCGGCTCTAACAAGCCCGGACTATTGCCGCGCTACCTGCGCGACGTGCCGAATTCGGTGGTGCTGCTCGACGAGATCGAGAAGGCCCATCGCAGCATCCTCACGCAGTTTCTCTCGGCGTGGAACGACGGCTTCATCACCGAGATGAGCGACGGCTCCAAGCACTCCACGGTCGACGCCATCTTCATCATGACGACCAATGCCGGGCGCAGTCGCATCAACGAGTACACACGCGATCCGAAGATCACCCAGGAGGAGCTGAACAAGCTCGCCAGGGGCGCTTTGCAGGATGCGCAGTTCGCGCCCGAGGTGCTGTCGCGGGTCGACGATGTGTTTGCCTTCCGCGAGCTTGCCGGGCTCGACATCGCCCGCGTCGTCGCCCTCGAGATCGAGAAGGCGGCGAAATCCTACAGCCTCGATGTCGGCGGTCAGGGCATCGATCCCGAGATCCTCATGCTGGCCATCGAGGAGTTCACCGAGAACAAGCCGAGCGGGGGCGTGCGCGAGATCGCCAGGCACATCGAGGACAAGATCGCCGACGGGCTGATCGATGCCCGCGCCGGCGGCGCCACGCACGTCATGTTCGAGGCGGATGGCAGCGACGTGCGGGTGATCCCCGTCGCCGCCCCCTCGGACGCAGCCAAGGCCGACACGGCATCGGTTCGCGCCAGCAACGAAACCGGCGACTAGGGACGCGCCCGTGAGCAACCAGTCACCCACCAAAGGCATGCTGTCGCAAAAAGCGGCTCGCAAGTCGCTGATGGCTACGCTCATCGACCTCTACAAGTCGGACCTCGCCTTCCGCGGCATGGTCGACTTCGCAGTCATCGGCTTCATCACGATGATGTTCCTGCACCCGCCGCACGTCGCCGGTTGGTCGGGCGGCGAGACGGCGCCAAAACCACTTATTGGCTTCGGCGACAAGCCCATCGACAAGCCCGTCCCGGGTGCTTCCGTACCGATCCAGTTCCCCCCGACCATCCGGGACGCGAAACTCTCCGACGCATTCACTTTCGATTTCGACACGCCTGCATTCAGCAGCTCGAGCGCGGAGGATCAGAAGCGGCTCGCGGCGGCGCGCATCTCGATAGCGCTCGGCGACGCCGACAAGGCGATGGCCGACCTGAAAGGTGCCAGCGACACCGATCCCAACGTCGCGCTGCTGCGCGGCGCGGCCGAGATGACGCGTTTCAGCGAACCGGGGCAGCGCGGCGCGGAGACCTACTGGCGACAGGCGGTGAGCGGAGGCAGCATGCAGGCCAAGGCCCTGCTCGGGCAGCTGCTCGGCAGCGGTCTCTCCGGCGTGACATCCAACAAGGCTGAAGCGCTGCAGCTCATCGAGGCGGGCATTGCGGCCGACGACCGGCAGGCCATGCGCATCGGCGCAACGGCCTTTCTCAGCGGCGAGATCGGCGTCCTCGACCCGCCGCGCGCCGCGGACCTGTTGAGGCGCAGCGCCGATGCGGGCGACGCCATGGCGATGGCACTGTACGCCCGCACGCTCCACGACGGGCTCGGCGTCGCCAAGGCAGATCCGGATGGGGCCGCGAGCTATCTCGAGAAGTCCGCCAACGCCGGATATACGCCCGCGCAATATGCGCTGGGCCAGTGGCAACTCGACCGCTTCCTGAAGGGCCTGACGCCCGACCCGAGAAGCGGCATCGCCTGGCTGACACGCGCCTATGAGAAGGGCCGCGCTCTCGCGGCCGTGACGACGCTCGCCGGCTTCTACAACGCGGCCCCATCGGGGCTGAAGAACGTGCCTTTGGCGGCGGACTACGTGCGGCGGTGCTCCGCGTTCCAGTTCTGCCAGATCTACGTCGGCTACGCGTGGAGGGAGGGTTATTTCGGCAAGGTCGACATGGTGGCCGCCCGCGCGCACACCGCGCTCAGCGTCGGCTACTACCCGAATGCAATGGCGCAGCTCAGCGAGATTGATGCGAAGCTGACGCCGGAGCAGCGCAGTGAGGCCGCGGCGTTGGAGCAGAAGATCCGCGCCGGTATCGTCCCGGCGCCCGACGAGATTCACATTCAGTATCCCGACCTGCCGGTCAGCAAGCCGCTGGAGGCTATCTGGCCCAGTGTCCCCGCCGTCCCGCAGACCGGCATTTCCGGCGGCGGCGGCTCGGGCACCAATTCCGCCGACACGGACGACCTGCACAAGCGCGTCCAGAAGCACGTGGACGACAAGGATTACGACAGCGCGCTCGCCGACCTCACCGATATCATCCGCCAAGGTAATGCGACGTGGGAGGACTACTTCCTGCGCGGGTCGGCGCACGAGGCCAAGGGACAGATCGACCTCGCCATCGAGGACTACGACCGGGCGATCTCGCGAAACCCCTCTGTGCCGAGCCCCTACTTCAATCGTTCGCTCGCACGCCTAGGGAAGGACGACGAGACCGGCGCATTCGCCGACATCAACTCAGCCATTTCGCTCGAGCCTACATCGCGCCTCTACTACTTCGCCCGCGGGAACCTCTACTTCCGCAAGAGCGACTATCGTGCCGCCATCGCCGACTACGATCGATTTATGGAGTTGGCGGAGTCGGCGGAAGCGGGTGAGAAGCTTCTGAACCTCGTCGCGCGCGGCAAGAGCAAGCTATATCTGGCCCTCACAGAAGGTGACACCTGCAAGGCGATGCTGCCGCCTCCCCCTTCGTGCTCGCCGGCAACCAAGTTCGAGCCTGCCGTGAAAGATCTGCAGGAGGCGCTGGCGATCGATCCCAACGACAGCAACGCGAATATGCTGATGGCCCTCGTTGCCGACAAGTCGGGTGACAAGCGCAGGGCCATCGACTTCTACACCTACGCGCTAAAGTACAATCCCAACGATACGACCGCCTATAACAACCGCGGCGTCATCTATGCCGACATGGGCCAGCAGAACCTCGCCTTGGCCGACTACAATGAGGCGATCCGCTGCGAGCCCAAAAACGCCTGGGCGTGGGCGAACCGTGGCATCACAAACGCAGTTCTCCGTAATCGGAAGCAAGCCATAGCCGACCTGCGCCAGGCGTTGGCCATCGATCCCACTCACCAGTTGGCGCGCGACAGCCTCCGCCGCCTTGGTGTTCGGAACTAAGAGGCCTGCGGACGTCAGTGCTAAGCGGCCAGATCGTCAGCTTTGGGTCAAAAACGTCTGTGTCAGGGTAACGCCCATCTCCACTTGAGATCTCGCTGCTCCCTTGCAGAGTCTCCCCGAAATCGGGGATGGGCAGTGATCAAGGTCTCATACAACCTTGCGTGTCCGGGGAAGCGACCGCGCGCCCGGGTCGAAGGCTCACGTCCAGGGGGATCACCCGACTTCTTGCGCGGTCACGCTGGCAAGCTTTAGCCAGCGCGTCGCCAAAATCGGTCAGAATAGCTGGCACAGTCGCCGGTCCAGTGGGTCCGATCCTTGCGTTTTTCATTGGAGGCTCTGGTGACGATTTTATTGGTTCTATTGGTGATTGCTTTTCCGTCGCTCATCGGGCTTGGGGATTCTGGTTTGGTTAGAGAGATGAAGGACGCCAGCTAGTCGCGGCGCAGGTGCCCGCTTTGGGTCACAAGCGGACGTTCCAAACCCCCGCCGCGCTTGTGTTTGGCTGTTGTATTTCACGAACGCCGTCGAGTTTTTGATTCACCGGAAGCGGTGCTCAACGCGCTCCACGATGCGATGCCGGCCTGCTACTGGGGATCATTGCTACTGACCTGCGCCGCGTGAAGTCTCCCCAAAAACGGGGATGCCCACTCGCTGGAGTGGTCCGTATAAGGACCGATGCGTACCAAAAAGCTAGCAGCCACGCGACACGCAGTCTCCCGACTCCCTACGCGGAGCGGGGCCAGGGGCACGGGGCCCTGCGCCCTCAATATTCTTCACCGCGCGAGCCAGTGCGCGGACGAGCTCTTCCATATCGAGGCCGGCGACCTCGACATCACGCCTCGGCAGTTTGCTGTACTCGAAGGAATTGCTGCTCAGGAAGGGCTGAGTTAGACCGACCTCGTGGAGCGTACGGGGATCGATCGTTCCACAATGGGCGGATTGATCCAGCGGCTCTTGAAGAAACGTCTTGTCACGCGGCGAAAGACAGAGGGTGACGCGCGCACTTACGAACTCGCTGTCACAATCGAAGGCCGTGTGGCGGTCGAGCAGGCGAAACACATCGCCCACCGAGTCAACCGGAAACTCCTTTCGGCGCTTCCCCCGAATAAAGCCCGGGAGTTCTTGCCGAGCTTAGAGCTGATCGTTGTTGTGGCATCGCGCCCTACGTCACGTATTCGTTCCAAGCCAATCGCAAGCGATTAAGTAGCGGGGGGCCCGCGTTCCGAAGCATCGCGTTCTTTCGCAGTCGTACTGCGTCAGCACGCGTACAACCAAAGCGATCAAGGTGCCCATGCCGCGCTATTTCTTTCATCTCAAGGCCGACACGGGAACCGTCGTCGACGATGAAGGACTGTTCCTCCCCGACATCAACCGCGCCCGCTCCGGAATTTTGCAGATCGTTGACGAGATTTTGAGCGAGCAAGGCGTCGAGCAGGTGGATATTTGCGGGCAGAGTCTGGAGATCGCCGATGAGACCGGTGAGACAGTTCTCAGCATAAATCTGTGAGACCGTCCCTTCGATCCGCGTTTGTCGCGCTATCGTCGCCACCGCGGGTGGCGCTCTCTTCACGGAATCAACCGAAGCCGCACTGCTTGCGCGACCGCCTGAACGGTGTTGCGAACACCTAGCTTGGTCTGGGCCTTCTTGATGTGACTGCGCACCGTCTCCTCGCCCAGCCCTAAGTCTTTGCTGATCTCAGCGACGCGATGCCCCAATGATAGCGAGCGCAGCACAGACAGCTCGCGCGGCGTCAGAGAGGCACCTTTGCCGAGCCGGCCGGTATGCGGTGGAGCGAGCTTTTGCAACCTCGTAGTGGCGAACGCGGCGCCCAGATAGAGCAGCGCGCGTTGATCGTCCTCAAGTTGCATCATCTTTGGTGACCAATAGGCGAAAATCCAACGTCCCCCAATTGGGCATGCGAAGAAGTCGCGCATGCCGTGCTTCAAATTTAGCTCGACCGCCCACCGATCAACGCCGATCGGCTCTAGTGATTTCATCACCTCTGAGATCGTGAATGGCGCAAGGGCGAGGCGCGCCGCCACGTCGCCTGGCGCCGGCGATATTGCAGAGAGCTCCATGCGCTGCTCCCACCATCCCTTCGGGGCGCTCTTGTGCAGAAAAACCGTCTTGCCGAGGACAAGTGAGTTGGTGGTCCCGAAATCTAGCGGCAGCAACGACGCACCCAGAACGTGCGCGCGGCAGGGCTGCCAGGTAATTTTATCAAGCGTGTCGAGGACGGCTTTCGGCGTGCCGAGACGATCAACCGCCTCCGTGAAATGCAGGAGATCGGCGGCAAGTTTGGAAGGCATTGCAGCACCTGCGCACAATCGCGTTTAGTCGGAGCTGTGCCACCGTACACTGCCCACGCTTTCAGGGCCGCGACGGATTCAATTCGAGTTAATCGCCGAGCACGAGCCGTTTAACCAACCTTCGGGCTGGGGTGGTGGGTAAGTCTGGCACGTTCTCGAAGCGCAGCTTATTCGTCTCGCAGACAGATGATGCGCCCGTCAGCTACCCGGTTCGGACACCTAGGGATACGGTCACCCGCAAATTTGTGTCACGCGGAACAGTGTTCCAAGCGCAGCGTCGACGATAATGGTTCCTTGCGGGATGCGCCCGCAGTGATGATGCTCCCAAGGGAGCCGAAAATGCTGCGCTCAATTTGCCTGGCTGGTGCGGCGTTGCTGCCGATCAGCCTGGGATCGGTCGTGTTTGCAGGAATGACTCAGGACCTCGCCAGCTGCACGGCGGCTCGCGGGCGTCCCAGTGCCGAAGCTTGCACGCGGGTCATGGACAGCGGTCGACTTCCCGATGAGCAGCGCTATATCGGCCACTTCAACCGGGGCATGGGTTATCACCACGCCGGGGAGTATGTGCAGGCATTGGCCGATTTCAACGAGGCTATAAAGTTGCGCCCGCGGTTTGCCAGGGGCTACCACGCGCGCGCATTCGTCAAGCAGGATTTGGGCGCCTTCGATGGCGCACTGGCCGACATAACGCGTGCAATCGCGCTGACCCCGTCGGATTGGTACGGCTTGTACTGTCGCGCTCTCATATTCCGCGATAGAGGCGCCTACACCGCCGCGATGGCGGACCTTGAGCGTGCGTTCAGGCTCCAGCCCGAGGAGAAGCGGATACGATTGCTGCATGCGCTGGTTCTGTCCGATGAGGGCAACATCGATGCGGCGAGGGACATAATCAACAACATCATCGCCCAAGGTGGCAGCGATTCTGCCGGCTTGTACGCCCGTGCCTCCGTTGCCTTGAAAGAAAGACGGCTCGACGCAGCGAACGATGACCTCGTAAGACTGCTCAAGCTGGGGAAGGATACAAGCGGCGCCTACATCCTGTTGGGGCAGTTTCTTGAAGCGCGCGGCGATACACGGGGGGCCAGCGAATACTATCGCCGGGCGCTTGCCGAGCCAGACAGAGCCCTTGACGGGCGACCTGCACGCCGGCTGGCGCGGGATCGGCTCGTTGTTCTGCGGCGTGGCTCCGAGGTTTCTCCTAACGACAACAAGAATAATTGATACCTGTGGTCACGAACGTAAGCACGTCCGAGTTGGCAGTTTGAACCGCCTTTTCCGGCGGCATTCAAGGGATCAGACGTAGAACTGCTCGGAGCACGGGATGGGTGCGGTCGCGAAACCCAGCTTTGATTGAGCTTCGGATGTGACTGCGCACAGGTTCCTCGCCTAAATCCGAGAAGCCTGCAATCTCGCGGGCGCGCTTGCCACTCGACAACAAACACAGCACGGCAAGTTCGCAAGCGGTAAGGGATGACTTGTTCCGAAGCGTGTGACATCAGCGGCCAGCGAACATTTGCGCAGCGGTTTGTACCCCGGCTTCTTCTTGAAGAGAACTGCGACTGTCCCACTCGCAAAGTGTCCGGCTTGGGCAGCCGGTTGTAGTGATCGGCTTCGGATAGGCCCGCACTGTCCTTGCGAATTTCCGACGACCGCCGCGGATTTTGGACAACCGCACATAAAAACGCCGGTCGCGAAGGAGGCCACGCGGCCGGCGTCAGACGGAGATGAGCCTCGGAGTACTTTCCGGGCCGCGGCGAACCTGGAGGGGAGGGTATCGGCTGTCCAGCGGAACAGTGTTGGCGATACAGACGATCTGTGAACAACGCAAAATCGCCTTGCGAATCAAAGACGCATTCACGGTCACCGGTCCTTCGCAATGTCGGACCGAGGGTGGCCTCAGCCGGGCGGCGCTACCCCGCATTCCGCCCGGCTGCTGCATCAAGCTCTAGCCCTCACGAGCCGCAGCCGATCACTAGTCCACATTACTACGGCGGATTTCTCCCGAAGTTACACCTCACATGCCGGGCACGTTCGCTGGGATTGATGCGCGGTAGGCAATTGACACAACCGACGTTCTTCCCGAGCGGATTTGGGCTGAAATGTCACTGCCCACAACTACGATTGTCAGGCGGCGGATTAGCCGTGGCGGCGGCTTGCCCCGATCCGTAGTGTTATTGCCCGTTCCTGCGTATTTGGTGGTTACATGGGGTAGCTACGTCCGAGGGCTTGGCAGGGGGTACTTGTCATCCCGTCTTGGTCGAACTTCCGCGTATTGCCCTGACCAAGACCAAGCCGCCTAGCGTCCGCAAGTCTTCGGTTCCCAGACCGGCGCTGCTCCGGCTTCTGGACAATGCTACTGCGCGCCGCCTGGTCCTATTCGGGGCTCCTGCTGGGTACGGGAAATCGACCCTCGCTGCGGAATGGTACCAAGGCCTTCGCGATAAAGGCGCTGTAGTCGCATGGCTCAACCTCGATGCCGAAGACAACGAGCCGAGCGCGTTTGCTTATCACCTGGCCTGCGCCATCGAGCGCGCCGCCCCGGGCCTTGGTCGCGACACCCTCGAGCTGCTCAATGCATCGAGCTTGCACCCCGCGCGCAACATCGTCTCATCGATCCTTAATGCGGTGTCCGAGATCGATTCCGAGACGTATTTGTTTCTTGAGGATTTTCACGCCATCTCCGATCAGCGTTGTCACGCGCTGATGGTGCTTATGTTGCGCTACGCGCCATCGAACTTGCATTTGGTACTATTGTCGCGGTGCGAACCTCGCTTGTCGCTGTCGCGCCTGCGCCTCGATAACGAGCTCGTGGAGGTCGACCTCTCGCATTTGCGGTTCACGCTAAAGGAGACGAACGACTTTCTGGGCGAAGCTCTTTCTCTCCGGCTTGGCGCTGCGGGCGTCGACAAGCTGCATTCTGCAACTGAGGGGTGGCCGGCAGCTCTGCAACTTGCGCGGATCTCGCTGATAAAATCGGCCGATCCGCTCGCCCAACGTCGGCACCATCTCGGGCACGACGCGAACGATCTCCGAATTTTTCGCAGGATACGCTTGCCACCGCGCCGGCACCGATTGTCGACTTCCTGCTGAAAACGGCCGTTCTCGACAGGATGAACAACTCCTTATGCAATGACGTCGCTGGCATCCCTAATGGGGCTTCGATGTTGGAGACCCTGGAGCGCGATCAATTCCTGCTTGTTCCGTTAGATGAGCACAGAGACTGGTATCGTTATCATCATCTGTTGCGCGAGTTTCTCTTGGATCAGCTGCGCGCCAAAATGCCCGATCAGGTCCCGGATTTATACCGCCGCGCCTATCACTGGTACGGCGTCCGGGAACTTTGGCGCGAGGCCGTTCAGTACGCGATTGCAGCCGAAGACTATCCTCGGGCGGTCGAGTACATTGAAAAGTGCGCCATGACTTTGGTGGAGAAAGGCGACCTGCTAACTCTGCTCAGTTGGGAGCGGCAGCTCCCAAAAGAATTTATGAACTCCCAGCCCGAAGTCAAACTGGCCCTTGCCTGGGGCCTGAGTCTCGTTAGCCGCTTCAACGAGGCGCGGGAGCTGCTGGCGCAAGTCGAAGCAGGAACCCGCAAAAGTCCGCGCAACGACTTGTGGTGGAGATGCCGTGCAGCACGCGCGGTAATTTGTGCCCTCAGCGACGATGGCGCATCGGACCCGGACATCGCTTTGGAATGCCTCGCCGGGCACAAGTTCGACGCCTTCAATTTCAACGCTCTTTGCAATGCAGCGCGTTACGCTTACCTGAAGTCGGGCGACTGGAAGTCTTTTTATGCCCTCCCTAGTCCCGACGTTTCAGCCGGCGAAGCCTCATACATGCTCGCTGAAAACCAGCGTTTGTGCCTTTACGGTCTTGCCGCCGTCAAGCAGCTGAAATTCGACGAGGGGCTGGAGTTCTATGTTGCTGCTCAATCGCTTGCTGAAAAATACTCAGGGGCGAAATCGGTAACAGCATCTATGCTCACAGGTCTGATCGCGCGGCTGCAATACGAGCGCGGTGACATTGCAGGCGCAGAGGTCAGGATTCTCGATAGCCTCGATCTCATCGAGACAACTGCGTTTCACGAGTGCTTTCGAAACGCATACTTCGTGCTCGTGCGCGCGGCCGCGATCCGCGGCGATCGTGCTAGAGCCATGAGCCTCCTCAATCGTGCCGAAAGGCTGAGCTTGGAGCGCGGGTGGGGCGTGGTGAGCGCCACGCTCCTGGTGGAACGCGCGCGCCTACTCTTGGCCGACGGCAATATCAACGACGCCATCGCGCTTTTGCCGATCTTCGAGGAACTTCACCTAAAGCACCCGGTTGGCAGCTCTTGCTCGAGTGTCCCTATTCGCACCTGGAACATGGTCTGCAAAGGATTAATCGAGGCAGCTTCCGGGGATTTAGAGGAGGCCGCGGCCTCGCTAGGTGGGGCATTTGACGCTTTCCTATCCGCAGACGATCGGTTTGCCGCTCTGAGAGTCGGAATTGACATCGCCATTCTCTATTCGCGCTTGGCCTCCTCCACAAAGGTCCACAATCTTCTCAGACGACTCATGCCGTGGGTAGCGCAGGCAAATATGTCGAGCTTCGTATTTGATCACGATCCGCGCATCGTTCCAATCCTGACGCAGGCGAGAGACGTCGGCGTGTTCGACGGAGACCCGCAGACGCTGAAGTTCGTCAACGGTCTGCTCGAGCGTCTGCAGAAACGCGCGCGCGGAACGTGCAAGCCTACGGCGGCGCGCCCGCGCGATGAACTAACGGCCCGCGAACGCTCGATTGTCGAATTCATTGCCGGCGGCCGATCGAACAAGGAGATCGCTCGAGAACTGGGAATAACGCCCGAAACGATAAAGACGCATCTGAAGCGCATTTTTCAGAAGCTTTCAGCGGAGACGCGCACACAAGCCGTCATCCGAGCCCAAAGCCTCGGCATGCTCAAGACAATCGCTGTTCAGCCCGCTTTATAGGCTCACCTGGTTCTTTGCCGGCTCGCGCGTTCCGCAGCTAGCTTTCGCGCGCCGCCACCTGCGAAGACCTCGCACGTCTGTGGCTCCCATTTAGTGACGGTGGCTATGTCCGCTGCGGGTCAGTAGCGGACGTCACGTTTCGCGCCGTAAGGGCAACTCTACAACCAGAAGCGGACGTTGACCGACGGTCATCTCAGCGATTGTTATGTAATGCAAAGGATGCCGCCGCGACAGGCACCTTCTTACAGCGACTACTCGACGACGAGTACGCGTCGACTCGGAAAACCTGCGGGGCACTGCTCACGCTGTTACGTGTGTTGCGCGCGGACAACCGCCTCTGCACGGCTTGGGCTGATAGTTTCAAGAATATTCGCTTCAGATGCGTTTTGATTGTTTCCGGAGCGATCCCGAGCTCGATAGCGATCGCTTTATTTGATTGTCCCACGGCAATAAGCGAGACAATGTCGATTTCGCGTTGCGTGAGTCGCCGTTGCTGAGCGAGCTCACCGTGGACAAGGCCAATCATATCTGACATGACGCCGAACCCTTTAACTCGTCGAATACTATTGCTCCACTGCGGTCCCATCACACCGTTCCAAAATGTACCTTTGTGTACATTCGATCAGCCGATACCAAAGTTTAGGGGCATGGCCTGAACCGGCGGGGTGCCTCGGAAGCGATTTGCAGACGGACTTCGATCCGGTGCCGCACCTGAAGACGCCGAATGCTATCCGCGCGACGGCAATCCGAGATTGAGGTCATGCAGTGCGTGTCTCACGACAACATAGGAGCCCTGAATAGCCAGCCCCGCCATCACTGTTGCGACGATTAAATCAGGCCAGCCGGTGCCGGTGCCGAATACGCCCACGGCTGGAGCAGCACGGCGAGGTGCGGTCAGTCTCGGTGTGCTCGGAGCCAGCGGGGGAACGCATGGCTACGCAGCATCGGCATCACAGACAAGAACATCACCATTCATAGCTGGAGGCACACCTGGCGGACGATGGCGCGCGAACTCAACATACCGGAGCCGATCAGCCGCGCGATTTTGGGGCATACACTCGGCAGCGGCGACCATGGGAAGTACGGCGCGGCACCTTCTCTGAAGCTCCGGGCGAAGTGGATCGCGAAGGTTGATCCGCTGAAGGCATGAGCCGTCTAACTTCCCGCTATAGAGGCAGTACTCACTTCAAACCCCGTTACTCCCCCTGTTTCGCGTGAGGAGAGCCGCGCTTACGGTGGCTCTGCGTGTCTGCTTTGCGCAACCAGGTTCTATCCATGTTCTTTTTTGCAAGAGCGCGATCGATATGGGGACCGACCAATTCTTCAAAAGCGTCTTGAACCTGTCCGTATTCCTCTTCGCAGAACTCGGCGCGCTCTTTGGGCAAATATCCTTTGGTTACGACGTCGCTGAACAGCTTCGGATCGGCACCGTACGCTATGCATAATACATTGTACGCGCGCTGTTGGGGCATGCCATGCTCACTGGCGAAGTCCTCGGCGAACTCCTCCGGCGACTGCGGTGCGTCATCACCTTTAGCTTCGCCAAAGTGGGCGTAAGCCGTGCCCATAATCAGCCGACGCGCCTCGGCCTTGCCGAGTTGAAGATAGATATAGGCCGCCACCTGATCGGCAGCATCTTCTTCACGCCCGAGTACCGGCAGGTCGAGCATGTCGAACAAGGCGTGACCGAATTCGTGCAAGGCGGTGTCGACGAAGGGACCGATAACCGCATCGATCGGCGCAATGCCAGCCGCCGTTGTCTTCGCAGGCATATTTTTCCATAGGTAGTCGAGATATTCGTAGCACATCGTAATTGCGTCATCCCCATAGACGGCATCGCTCTCTCCGTCGCACCCTTCCACCGAGAATTTCAATGTCCTGGGAAGTTGAAACGGGCTGAGCAATTCCTGCAACTTTTCGAGCGCCCGGTGCTCCTTCAAGTCCTTGTATATCCGCTCATGCGCGGGATTCTTCGGAGGGACATAACTGACGCTAACCCGGTTTGTCTGCGAAGCGGCAATCGCCGTCATCGTCGTTGCGGTGACGAGAAGTACGCCGGCGACAGCTAAAGCGAAGCCCGTCTTCATCATTGCACCCGTCAAGAAGTAATGAGCCACCTATGCTGCGCGGGCAGCAAACAACTGACGCTCATTTTTTTCCTACCCTTGTACTTCCGCCTTCTGGCCTCTTCTGCCTGCATGTGGGCAGTAAGGCGGATCATGCGGTCTCGAAGGTTACGCCTGCCGCCTATGCTTCGCAAAGGGCTCTTGGGGAGGCCGAACCATGATCGACCTTTGCAACTATGCCGCCCTCGATAAGCTTAGAGATGCTTCAGGATCGTCGCCGGAATCGGTTCTGTGGGACTTAAGGCGAGGCGGCGGATGCCGCCAGTGCACACACTGCCTCTGACACTTAGGAGCTAGGGTGGCCAATCAAATACGTAGGGTGCCCGTGTGGCTTGACTACGGGAAAGCGTCCCGGAAGCTCAAGTTCCTGCCGAACCTGTCTGCCGCGGCGACTGCGAAGGGTTTTCTTTGGACCGTCTCTGACGAGATGAGAACCGTTGAATGCCTTGCCCCTTTTCGCAGCGGTTTTCGTCTGCATCGTCAACTGTCGCTCGATGCACTTTTCCCGGGGCTGCCGGGCGCGGACTGCGCGCGCGAAGCGGACGTCGAAGCGCTGGAGGTTGCGAACGGCCGGCTATGGATATGCGGCTCGCACTCCCTCACGCGTCGGACGCCATCTGTAACGACGAAGGTCGTCGTTGATGCGGAGATCCAGAAAAGGCCGAGCCGCCGGCTCTTGGGCGCCGTGGCGCTCAGTGATGATGGCGGCGACGTCTTGGCGCCGGGGGAGGCCTTGCCGTTCAAGGGTGACGGAAGCCTGCGAGCGGCACTCGCCAAACTTCCCCACGTGACGCCCTTCATGGACTTGCCGAGCAAGGAGAACGGAATCGACATCGAGGGCCTCGCGGTCGTCCGCAAAACCATCCTCGTCGGTTTGCGCGGGCCCGTCGTGGAGAACGTCGCGCTCATTGCGGCGGTCACGTTGGAAGCCAATTTCAAGCTCGCGCAGGACGCACCATTCCTGCATTTTGTCGATCTCGAAGGCTTGGGGGTCCGCGATCTGACGCGCTGGAACAGCGAAGTCTTGATCCTCGCCGGTCCCGTGAGCAGCGCGACAGGGCCGTTTAAACTTTTCCGATGGACGCCGCGACGGACGCAGAAAATACAAAAGGCACAAGAGGTGCAGGATTTTGCCTCTGGTTCAGATATGCCGGAGGGCATTTGCGCCCTCTCACGTGCCAGCACGCCGGGCCTACTCGTGCTGTACGACACTCGCAACCCGAAACGTATCAGCGGAACGCGCTATCGCGCCGACTGGATAAAACTCGCAATCTGAGCTCTCCAACTCTAGACCGGCCGGTCCCAAGCTCGGTCGCGCCGCAAAACCGTGTCGGCACTAGCCGCCTCCTTTGAGGTGCATCGTCCTTTATTCAGAACAACAGGTTGCCCCTCCGCGTCAGCTGAACGCCAGACCCACGATTGGCTCACGCTGCAACCGATCTCATGGCGGGACGTTAGATCGCGGCGTAGCCCTATAGTGTGCACGATGGCCGTGCTGCATAGAGCTAGTCGCCAGTCACCGAGGAGATCTCCGAATGATGCGCAAGATCACTGTTTCAACTTTTACCTGCGCGTGGCTGTTATCGACCGCCGCACTCGCGGTCGACGCGAAGGTCCAGTCTGCTATCACGGTCATTTCGGCCACGGCGAGCGATCCCGCAAAGCTCAAGACGTACTGCGAAATGAGTGATGTCCTCGACGCAGCGGGTGACAAGGAAGACAGTGCCGCCGAATCGAAGGCCGACGGATATCTGACGCAGCTTGGGCCGGAGTTTGAAGCCGCCTGGAATGTTGTTGATGATCTGGATGAAAATTCGGCTGATGGCAAAGCAGCCGACGATGCCCTCGACCAACTGGACGCCAAGTGCCCCTGATCCATGGCGTAGCGAACGAGCGTCCCGCGACCCATTGATCGTCTCACTACTAGGAGTGGGCCTCGCCCTCGACGTCGATCGTGCAGCGCACAATCGACGTCGACCGTTGGGCGAACAGGCTGCGGCTTGCGACCCCACAATCGCTACCGTATCCTGATCGATGTTCGCAGCGTACCCTGGCGCCTAGCATCGCGAGTTACTTCGAAACAAAAAAACGGGAGGATCTCAGTGCAGCACTCAACACCTCGACGACCAGCATAAGCGGCTTTTCGATCGCGCATGCTGACGCCTGCGACGGGTCAGCGCCGCGATCAGCGTTAGGTCCAAATGGGAATGACGGGCCCCTCGAGAATCTCGAGGCCGGCGGGGATGCTGCACGATGATCATTGAGTCGCCCTTAGACATAATATTTAGGGACCTGTTCTATCGACTTCGCAGCTTTGCAGGCGGCCACGACGTTTTTCTGAAGCTGGAGGGGTTCAACGTATCCGGCTCGATCAAGGTGAAAACAGCGATAGGTCTTATCGAGGACCTGGAGCGGCGCGGCATCGCGAAGCCCCATAAGACGGTCATCGTTGAATCGTCATCGGGCAACCTGGGAATAGCGCTCAGTCTCGTCTGCGCCATCAAGGGCTACAAGTTTATCTGCGTCACGGACTCCAACTCGACCCGCGCGAACATTCGGGGCATGGAGCTCTACGGGGCGAAGGTGGTCGTTGTCAGCGACCGTGACGCCGAAGGCGGCTTCCTCACCAATCGATTCAAGACCATCGACGGTATTCTGCAATCAACGCCGAACGCTGTCTGGCTGAACCAGTACGACAATATAGCCAACAAGAACGTTCACGCTGCGCAAACGGCCAACGAAATCGCCCAGGAGTTCGAGAAGGTCGATTGGATCTTTGTCGGAGCCGGGACGACAGGCACCCTTGCCGGGATCACTGAGCGACTTCGGCAGGAGTTCCCGAAAATCAAGATCGTGGCCGTCGAGCCCGAAGGGTCGGTCACTTTCGGCGGCCCGCCCGGGACGCGCAACATACCCGGCATAGGAACGAGTTTGCGGCCGAAGCTGGCGGACTTGTCCAACCCGGATCGTATCGTCGCGATCGATGAGGCGACCACCGTCGATACTTGCCTGTCCTTCGTGCGCGACTACCATTTGCTCGTGGGCGGAAGCACGGGAACCGTCCTCGCCGCCGTGCGGGAGCTCGCCTCGGAGTTTGAGCCCGGCGATACCATCGTCGCCATCTCCGCAGACCTGGGCGACAAGTATCTCGACACCGTATACAACCCGGCCTGGGTACAGAGCGTTATCGCACCGCACGCCAAGGTGCTGGCGGAGAGTTTAGGGGAATAGTGCTTGGCAACCGCACCGATCTTTCACGTTGTGGCCGGCTCAGCAGTGAAGAAGGCGATCGATAGCAACCGGCAGAAGATTTTTGAGGCGGTCGAGGCGGCGTACCGCCTTCATGCGGCCGGCGATTCCGTAAATCCGAACAGCTACTTTTTGCGCTACCCGAACAATTCCAGCGCGCGCATCATCGCACTTCCGGCGCACCTGGGGGGCGAGGTGCAAAAGAGCGGCATCAAGTGGATCGCGAGCTTCCCGTCTAACAGGACAGGCAATCTCGCCCGCGCATCCGCGGTCCAGATCTTGAACGACGCGACAACCGGATATCCGCTCGCATGCATCGAGGCGTCTCTGATTAGCGCGACGCGGACGGCCGCGTCGGCCGCGCTGGCGGCCGAGCACCTTGCGCCAGTCCCCTTCGCGGGCACTTTAAGCGTTATCGGTACGGGCATAATCGCCCGTAGCACGGTTGAGTGGTTGCTATTTCGCGATTGGAAGTTCCGAAAAATAAGCTTGTATGACGTGGATCGCAAGGAAGCCGAGCAATTCGCAAAGTGGCTGCGCGATGAGCATGGCTTTGAGACGGAGTTGCAGAGCAGTCTGGAAGGTGCTCTCCGGGACGCATCCCTCGTCCTTTTCACGACCACCGCACTCGAGCCCTACCTCGCCGATGAAAAGCTGCTCGCGCACGCCCCCACCGTGCTTCACCTCTCGCTGCGCGATATCTCTGTCAACGTCATCCTCGCCTCGCAAAACATCGTTGACGATATCGAGCACTGCCTTAAGGCCAACACGTCGCTGCATCTGACGGAGTTGGCGCGCGGCAACAGGGATTTCATCGGCGGCACGTTGGTTGATGTCCTCGACGGCAGGGTCCAGCTGGACATCAGCAAGGCGCGCATCTTCTCGCCGTTCGGCCTGGGCGTTCTCGACATCGCTGTTGCCGATTTCATCCTGCAGGAATCCGTGGCGTCGGGCACCGCGCTGGCGATGCCTGACTTCTTCAGCAATTCCATTCGGTGGTAATGAGCAGCATCTGGGAGGCCAATACGGCCGGCCTTCCGCGCAAAACAAGTTGACGACAATCATCATCGGAACCGGCGAGGTTTCGCAATACCGGGGGGCCACATGTCACGTGTCTGGAGCTGCAACGAGTGGGATCCGCTCGAGGAAGTCATCGTCGGCAATCCGTTGAAGGCGCGCTATCCGACGCCGGACCTCAGCACCCAGCTGGCGGAGTTTCCCGACCGACCACTCGCCGACATTCCGCGCGGACCATTTCCGCAAAGGATCATTGAAGAGACGGATGAGGACCTGAACGAGTTCGCGCAGATATTGGAGAAGGCCGGCGTGACGGTGCAGCGGCCCGATACCTGGGCCCACGAAGCGACATTCTCGACCATCAATTGGGAATCCCAGGGGTACTACAACTACTGCCCGCGCGATATTATGCTGGTCATCGGCGACCAGATCATCGAGACGCCTAACGTCATCCGCAGCCGCGCACAAGAGACCTTCAGCTATCGCCGCCTGCTGATCGAGTACATGAAAGCGGGGGCGCGGTGGTACAGCGCCCCCCAGCCAATGCTCCTCGACTCCCTGTTCGAAGGAGTGGACCTTGAGAAGCCCACGCCGCGCAACGACGAGCCTGCCTTCGACGCGGCAAACATCCTGCGCTTCGGCGAGGATTTAATTTATCTCGTGAGCGCGACCGGTAACGAGATGGGGGGGCACTGGCTGCAGGGGATTCTCGGAGACAAATACCGGATCCACTTCCTCAAGGACGTATATTTCGGCAGCCACATCAACTCGACAATCGTGGCTTTGCGGCCGGGCCTGGTCCTGTGCAACCCCGGTCGCCTGAATGACGAGACGCTGCCTCCTGTCTTGAAGCAGTGGGAAGTCATCTACAGTCCGCCGATGGAGAACACCGACCGACACGATGCCGACTACATCTCCAGGAGCATCGGCAGCGACTGGATCGATATGAACGCCTTCAGCATCAATCCGAATCTGGTTGTCGTGGACCGCAATCAGCCATCGCTCATCAAGCTGCTCGAGAAGCACGGCCTTGATGTCATCCCGCTGAAACTGCGGCATTCCAAGCTTTTAGGCGGAGGACCACATTGCGTCACGCTGGACATCCGGCGTCGCGGCACGCTGCAGCGGTACTTCGATTGAAAAAGGTGGGGGGCTCTCCGCAGTGGGTTTGACTGCTGGAGTGCAACAAGCCCAGATACGTCAGAGGTCAGGTATACGGCAGGTGAGGAAGAGTTTTGGCACTTGCAGCGACCCTACTGGCAGTCGTCTTCATTCTGACGTTTGCGACGTGGAGGCAGTACCTGCGGGCATTGAAGCAGGGTGCGCAGGAGCCGCGGGACACGTGTCCGTACAGTTTGACGGATGTTTTCGGTCCCCGCCCCTATGCCAACGTTCCGCACCAACAAGGCATCCGGTGGCTCACTGAGGTTTTCAGTCGTTCCGCCGCGAAGTATCCCCTTCTTACGGCGCTGCAGATCCCCCACTGCGGAGCGTCGCTTACCTTCGCTGAGCTGGACGCACATGCGGAGAATATGGCGGCGGCGGTTGCTCCGTTTCTGACCGGTCCCGACCAGGTTGTGGCCGTCGCCATGCCGCAGGACAGCTGGCACATCGTCGCCGCCCACCTCGGTGTGCTGCGTGCCGGAGGTACCCTGGTGGTGCTCGATACCACGCTGCCCGACGCGCTTACCTCGCACATGATCAACGACGCGCAGCCGGTGGTCGTCCTAACGCGCGGCTCGGACAACTTCCGCGGCGTGCCGACGCTTAACGTCCTGACGTTGCCCGAACGGGCACCCGAAAGAATACCACCGTCGTGGATGGATGACCCATCGCAACGGCTCGCGACGATCTTCTATACCAGCGGGACAACGGGGATGCCCAAGGGCGTCGAGTGCGCCCATGCCGGCTATGTCAACCTCGCCCTCACCTACGCCGACTATTTCGCGCTCATCCCCGGCATGGACGCGAGCTCGCTCACCTCCTCACTCGGCTACGACGGCAGCATTTCCGAAATGTACAGCGCCTGGGTGGCGGGCTGCGCCGTCGTCATGCTGACCAAAGAGGAGATCCGCTCCGGCCCCGACCTTATTCCCGTGCTCCGCGAGGCCGAGGTCACGCTGCTCTTCTGTCCGCCGGTGCTGCTTTCCACCCTCACGCCCAGCCCCGAACTGGATCTGCCATATCCGCTTTGCCGCTACATTGTGCCGGCCGGCGAAGCCTTTCCAAGCGCGCTGGTGGAGCCGTGGACCCGGTGCAGACGTCAGATCATCAATACATACGGCCCGACAGAAGCGAGCACCGACACAAGTAGACAGAGTCTGCGGCCCGGCGAGCAGATCACCATTGGCTCACCGTTCGCCAACGTCACCTACGTCATTCTCGAAATCGGCAGCCTCCGACCGCTGCGCCACGGGGAGATCGGCGAGCTTTGCATCGGCGGCGTCCACCTCGCGCGCGGGTATCGCAACCTGCCGGAGCAAACGGCGCAGAAGTTCATCACCCACCCTAAGTTCGGCCGCCTCTACCGCACCGGCGACAGGTGCCGAATCGAGAGCCGCACACAGCGTGTTCATTTCCTCGGCAGAATCGACGCGCAACTCAAGGTGCGCGGACACCGCGTCGAAGCCCAAGCCGTCGAGGACATCCTGCAGACGCGCTTCACCGAGATCGAGGCCGCCGTACTCGACTATCAGAACGAGGCGCTAGTTGCCTTCGTCCTGGCACCGTCGATCTTAGGAGGTGAGATTTCGGTGGTGGCGCCCGCGCCCGCGGAGTGGGCGGCGGAGGTGACCGCGACGCTGGCCGGGCTGCTTCCGGCGCCTTCGGTGCCGAGCAGCATCTTCCTCGTCGAAAAGTTCGTCATGAAAGAGGTGTCTGGAAAGATCGACCGCACGCGCCTGCCGGACCTCTCGCAGCTGCGCGGCGTCGTCGAGTCCGACAGGACGGAGATGGGGCTTGCTACAGCGGTGCCACAAACCGTCGGAGTGCAGGAAGAGTTCGGCGCCGAGGACGTGCTGGCGATTTGCAGGTCCGTTTTCGAGAAGCCCATCGGGTGGGACGACGGGTTCGCCGAGGCCGGCGGGCATTCCATCGTCATCGCGCGTCTGGCGCTCAACTTGCAGGCTGCTGGTTGGCCGGTCTCGGTGCGCGCGCTGCTAACCGACTGCAATACAGCACGCAAGGTGGCGGCCCACGCGCGACAGGTTCGGGCGACCGCCGCGGCGGCGTCCGTCGCCGCTCATCCAGCCCGACCCATCGCTACGCCGGATGAAACTGCGGCGAAGGTACTGTCGGTCGAACGCTTTACGATCCTGCAGATCCTCTTCGCCACGCTGCTATATTTGCCGGGGTTGCTGACCTTCATCGGCGTCTTAAGCAGCGTGGAAATCGGCAGCTACTTTGCGACCGCCGGCGTTTCGACATTCATCGCCGCCGGCGTTGGCCTGTACCTCCTCAGTCTTCTCCTGCCCTTTGCCACACTGCTCTGGGTCATGGCGATCAAACTTGTTCTCTGGGGCGACGCCCGCCGTAACAACGTGACGCCGGGCGCCTACCCGAAGTGGAGCAGGTTGCACTTGAAGGTCTGGTGCATTGGCCGAATGGAAGGCCTTGTCCTGCTGCCCCTAGGCGCGATCTATCGCAGCGCGCCGATCATGGCGTTCGCGTTACGTCAGCTCGGCGCGACCGTCGGCGAAAACCTTCAATGCGCGTCCGATGCATATTTGTCAGGCCCCCTGGACCTGCTCACCGTCGGCGACAACGTCGCCATCCAGACGGGTGCCTATGTGCAAACGACGAGATGGATGGGTCAGACCTTGTTCGTCGGTCCGATCCGTCTTGAAAGTGGATGCAAGATCGGAATGCGCGCCTTCGTCGCCAACAACGTGACTGTGGGCCGGGGCAGCTGGATCACCCCATTCACGCCGATCATGCAGGACGTCGGCGCGCAGGAAATCTGGGAGGGTGCCCCGGCGCGTCTCGCCGGCCGCTGCACGCAGCTACGACGCACGGCGCGCGACTGTCGGGCTTATCATACTGTCTGGCTGCTGGAGAGCTGCAACGTCCTGATGCAGATTGTCGTGTTCTGCGCGATCAGCGTGGTGCCCGCCGCCGTGCTTATGTGGTTCGCCCGGGATTTCACGCCCCTCGCCGATGCGGACCTGACAAGCAGCTACTTCCGCGTGACGCCGCTGTACGAAATTGTTGGCTATCTGACCCTCTACACGTTCGTTACGGCCTGGCTCACCATTGTCGTGACCTCATTTCTAGGGTGCCTCTTCATTCGTTGTACGGCTAGCTCGCGGGGGCTGCACAGTGCGCGCGGTTTTAGCGGCGCGCTTCTCATGTATCGAATGCGCAAGCTCAATGCCATCCAGGGCCTGTGGACCTGGACGATCACCGGGCAATATCTACGTGCGCTGGCCGGAATGCGCTTTTCACGTCTTGGCGCCTCCGAATGCGACGTCATGTTCAATTTAGTCCCGGAGGCCGCCAGCGCCGACGCACAGGTGTTCTGGTCGAATGGCTGTTTCACGAACATGCTCGACTATGGCGGCGAACACCTCGTGCTGCGCCCTCTCGACATGCCGCGGAATTTTTTCAGCGGCAACAACTGCGTGGCGGAGTACGGCCAGTTGCCGACGAACTTCCTCCTCGGCGTGTCTACGCCATGCAGCGACATAGGCTTCCGGCGACAAATGCGATCACAACTCGGCGAGCCTATAACGGTGGCCGGAAACCCGCCGGTGAAGTTTGCGAGCGCCTCGTTCGAAACCGAAAATGCGACCCACCAGCCTCCAACCTTTGCGCTCTTTCTCACTCGAGTACTGCTCAACGACTTCTTCAGCATCGGGATGTTGCGGGTTACCGAAGGCGTGATCTTTGCAGCGCTCTTCATCTGTTCGATGCGGCTTGGCGTCGACCCAATCTTCGGAGCGCTTGCCGCCCTGTTGCTCACAGAAACCGGTCTGATCATGCTCAGCGTCACGATCAAGCAGGTTCTCGTCGGCGAATGGGGCGTCAATCACGCGACCGCCTTCTGGTCATGGCGGCACTTCGCCTACTTTTTCGCGCAAGACTGCTTCTTCGTCTGGTGTCAAGGACCGCTGAACTTCTTCGCCGGCACGATTTTGGCCAACCCGATTTTGCGCCGAATGGGCTGTAAGATCGGACCGCGTACCATCGTGGCTGAACCCATGCAGTGCTCGGACTGGAACGCCGTAAATTTCGACAGCGATTGTGTCGTCGGGGGATTTCTACAGTTCCACACCTTTGAAAATATGATGCTTAAGGTGAAGCAGACGCACATCCAGCAAGGCTGCGCCATTTCGGCTGGTGCAACGATCATGAGCGGGGTGGTTATCGAGCCGCACACGACGGTATTGCCGCTCTCGCTGGTCCTCAAGGAGATGGATCTGCACACGGCCACGTATCATGGCAGCCCGGTCGAGCCCGTCCTTACCGCTGGTACCGACGCGGGGCCCGCCCGGAAGCCAACATTCGGTCAGCGCGCCGCTGTGGTTGTTAATCCGCTTCCGGGGGGGGAAGGATGAGACGCGACCTCAGCAACCAGGTCATAGACTTCTTCTCCGGCCACGCGCGCCGGTGCACGCCGGCGTCGGCGAGCCCTATGGTCACAGTTCTGTTTATGGCCGCCTTGCATGATCCCGGCTTTACGGAGCGTTGTGCGTGCGTGCTCTCCGAACTCGAGCGGGCCAAAGCGGATGCATTTCTGACAGCGGACCTAAGAGCGCGCTTCTTGCAGCAACGGGCGTTTCGCCGCTACTGCGGCGCCCTCGCGACAGGCTCTCCGCGGCCCTTAGCACAGATGGAATTCTCCACAACCGTAAAAGGGCGTCCTTACCTCGCCGAACAGCCGAGGTGTTGGTTCAGTTTTTCATCGTGCTGGCACGGCTTCCTCGGCGCGTGGTCTTCGACGCACGGCACCGGTGTAGATATCGAAGATGAGACGGAGAGCGTCGAAGCGGACAAGCTCGCGCAGAAGTATTTCTCGCCGGCCGAGGCCAAGGCAGTCAAGGGCGCCGGAATGGCTGGCGCCCGCACCTTTTTACAACTCTGGACGCTCAAAGAAGCGGCCCTCAAATCGATTGGCGAGGGCCTGCCATTTGGCCTAGACGCGTTCCGGTTCGATCTGACTGCCGGCCTGCGCGTCATCGATGCGCCGCGAGCTAACGGCGGGGCGGAGCGATTTCGCGCCTACGCGATTGACGTCCCTCGTAGCAGCGCTGCTCTCGCCCTCCACTGTCCGAGAAGCGCGAGGCACCCTACGCCGCCGGCTGTTTCGACGTCAGCAGCTCAAGCGCGCGGGTGATCAACGGATCGATGCCGTTCTCGATGTCGGCGGTGCTGTTCAGGAGCACGATGTCGGCCGGCACCCCTTTGGCCTCGTAACAGATCATGTCAGGCGACAGGTATTCCTGGTACGAGAGACAGTACTCCCAGCCGTTGGCGAGTTTCTTCTCCAACTGGTAGGAAAATATACCGTTGGTATGATCGCCCAAAATCGTAACATGGGGCAGCTGCTTTATGGCCAACGCGAAAGCCTCGCCGCCACTGTAGACCGCATCGCAGGTCAACAGCACGATCGGTCCGGTGAACTGAGCGTCGCCCTCCGGCTTGATGTGAAAGGTCTTCAACGGCTTGAAGGCATCATCGCCGGGACCGATCTTCGTTCGCCTGTAGAAGGCCACTCTCTCGCGGTCGCAAAACCGATTGATGATCGTGATGGCGGTACTGTCGTCGCCGCCGGGGTTATCGCGGATGTCGATGATGAAGCCCTGGAGGTCCTTGAAGTCGACGGCAATCGTGTCCAAAGCCGTCTTCAACTTGCCCTCCTTCACACCCTCCAACTCGAGGATCCGGATGTAGCCGACGGTCTGAGACCGGCAGTACCTAAGCATCCAGGCGGCCGTGTCCTCAAGGCGCCCGAATCCGTTGGCGAGAAGTGTTTTCTCTGTCGTCGCAAAGAGCGCCTTGATCTGAGCCGGCGTGAACTCCTGATAGAAGCGCGGCTTCTTCTCCGCGGTGAAGGTGCGTTTGCCCTTCTTGCCGAGCTTAGCTTTCAGCTCGACATGTCCATCATCCAAAGGGTCGAGCATCTGGCAGAAAATATGGAACAGGTCCTCGTCACTGGTCCCAGCGGTGACTCGTGGTCGGTGTTTGTCGTATTGCTGCTTCCAGTCAACGCCTCTCAGCTCGAAGAAGGGATACCTGTTGTTAAAGGTTTCCCAGAGCTCATCGAAAAGCTTTTCAGGGTCGCGAATGATCATGGAGTGCCGCTTCTGGCGCGACAGTTTCGTTTTCCGAGCCGATAAATGGACTCGCGCACAGGAAGCCCACGTTACGGCAAAAATGCCGCCTGGGCAGCAGCAAACGTGGTCACCTTAGTGAAGGCAAACCCGCGGATGTCCGCTTCTTCTGGCTCAAAGCGGACGTTCGCAGCGACACGCTCGACGTCCGCTACGGACCCATAGCGGACGTCAACACGCCACGGCGAAGCCGCGTAACGCGTCGTAGCCGGGCAACGTCAGCGCCCGTGGCGCGCGTCACGGAAAGCGCTACAACGGCAAGTGCCTAAGGAGCAGCTGATGCGGCAGCCAGGGGTGCCGGAGGCGCGCAAGCGAGTTGGCCTGAGGGGCGCAAGTAAACACAGCGCCGGGAGTGCATTTTTCGTGTGTGCCTTTGATGGACCGCTCATGCCACCGGTAGACCGATCACCAGGTGGTTTGAGGCAGTTGCTCCTGGCTGTTCCAGCTTACAGCCGCGGTCACCGACGGAGGTGTCAGCACGAACACAGACCGAATTGACCAACCATCAGATAGCCGATTGCAGAGTCGTCTGTGGTTCGATAGTCGCGGCCTCTTCTCATCGCACTTAGGCAACAGACCGCAAGGTCAGCTTTTGGCCCAAACAAGCGAACCGCCGTCGCCGCGACGATGTCCGCCTCGGACCCAAAGCTGACATTCGAATCCGTCGGCACTCTCGGCAGCCATTCGAGCGGTCGCTCGCCAGATATCAAGCCGTAACTCGCGGGAGGGGCTTAGGTCAGCGATCCGATGGTGCGCCTCGTGCCGCGTTGTGGCACTTCTTTCTCCCCGCCCAAGTGACCTACCGATAGAAAGCAGCCGAAGGCTTGCGCTTCGCCATGACCGAAAGTCACTACCAACGGGGGAGGTTGATATGGGAATCAACGAAATCCCCACCAGCGGGGGATGGCGCTTCAAGGCCGGCCTCGCCCTGCTCGCGCTGATGGCTTTGGCATGGCTTCTGATCCCGATCGAAGCTGCCCTCGGGATGTCTGTGGGCACCATGGCCGCGACCACTGCCGGGATCGTAACTGCGAACAAGGGTATCTTGCTGCTCGCCATCGTCGTGATGGGCAAGCCGGGCTTCCAGGAGTTGAAGGCCAAGCTTTCGCACAACCTCACCCCGGCGACCGACGTCAGTCGGATGCGTTACCGGATCGGTCTCGTGATGTTCTGCTTGCCATTCCTGCAAGGCTTACTCGAAACCTGGACTAGCCACATCGCGCCGGAAAGCGCCGCAAATCGCCCGTGGGTGGACATCCTTATGGACGGCATGCTGATCGCAAGCTTGTTCGTGCTTGGCGGAAATTTCTGGGACAAGCTGCGCGCTATATTCGTCGCGGACGCTCGCGCGGTTTTCCCTAACGACGCCTCTCCGATTGCGGCCGCGTAGCGGGTGTGTCTGCTTGGTGGCTCAAAGCAGAGGCAGCGCACTAATCGTCGACCTCCGCTTCTGGCCCTAAGCGGACATGCAGGGCGCTCATCGCGATGTCGGCTTCTGACCCAAAGCGGACATGAGCCGAGGGCAGAACGGGCAGCCTGAACGCGTGCCACTACTGGAAACGCCATTGGCGAGCTGCTACCCCCCGCGTGTAGCGAACCAGCTACTCTTCAGGGTGGATTTGGTCGGCTCGGTCGCTTAATGAGAGCCACCAACGCGCCAAAAAAAGGGGTGGCATGGCCGATGAGCTGATCCCGCCTGACGTCCGTGGCTTCATCCAGCGGCACATCGATTCCATAGCGCAACTAGAAGCGCTGCTTCTGTTGCTGCACCAGCCACACGTCGAATGGACCGCTACCGGTGTCGCGGCCCACCTCTATATTGACACTGATCAGGCCGCGCAGGTGCTGCAGCAGCTGTGCGACGATGGACTGGCTGGCTGCAAAGACGGAACCTATTGGTTCAACGGGGAGGCCCCGCACCAGCGCGCCATCGTCGAACGGCTTGCGGTCCTTTATGCCAGTCACCTCATCCCGGTGACTAACCTCGTCCACGCGAAGCCGTCGGCCGCCCGCGCATTTGCGGCGGCCTTCAAATTGCGAAAGGATCGGTAACGGATGGGTCCCGTTATTTTCGGCTTGTGCGCCGTCGCTGCTGCCACGTGCGCCATTCTCCTACTGCAGGCCTACCGGCGCGGCGGCAATCGCTTGCTGCTGTGGAGCGGGCTCTGCTTTGTCGGTCTGACCTTGAATAACTTGATGCTGGTCGTCGACAAGATCATCGTGCCGCACATCGATCTATCCATCCTCCGCGTGTCCTTGGCGCTCATTGCCATGACGGTGCTGCTCTACGGTCTGATCTGGGATACTAAATAATGGACGCGGACCTCTATCCCATGTTGATGGGCGCCGTCGCCATGGCCTCGCTGGTGGCGACGCTCTTTTTCCTACGCTTCTGGTCGCACACGCGCGATCCGCTGTTCCTGTTCTTCGCCGCAGCGTTTGCATTCGACGCGGTAACACGCGTCGCACTCGCCTTGAGCCACCCGGGTGATGAACTTGAGCCGTTCTACTACCTTGCGCGGCTCGTTACGTTCGGCCTGATCATCGCTGCAATCATTCAGAAAAATCGTCCGGGCGCACGTTGACGCCAGACCGGCTAGACCCTGCTGAGCTACGGTTCAGCCAGCGCGAGTCATCTTCTGTTCATGACGAAGCTTGCCGTCCTGTCTCTTGTCGGCGGCGCGATCATAGTCGCAAGCGAATGGCCCCCCACGCGCACACCAGTGTCCTGTCTGCCTATTTCTGTTCGGGCGAGCCATCCGGCACTCCGACCGCAACTGCGCAAGTCTCATGCAGCTACCAATTGAGTTACTAATCCTATAGCAACATGGGACCGCGTCGGGGGGGCGCAAAGCTGCCGCCACAAAGCCAAGCCAAGAAAGGACGCATAACAGAAGGAGGGAGGCTTGTAGGATTCGCATAAGGCTCTAGCCTCGCACACCGCGATCCACGGCTGCGGAATTATATCCCTCCAAACCCACTGATGCATCATCATGATACCCCATGCCTTGAACGGTAGCTGCTCGGGGAACCATAACTGGAGCGTTAACTAGCCGCCGAACAGTAGCACCGCTTCGAATGGCAAGTCACACCGGCAGGGGCTGACGCGCCGCGCCCCCACGTCCGCTGGAACTCCAAGCCAACCCGGGAAGTCAGCTGCTGCCCTGACATGCGCCTCGATAAGCTCGATGTCCCTTCTGGCCCAAAGCAGACGTTCGCAGCGATACGCTCGATGTCCGCTTCTGACCCAAAGCAGACTTCGCCTCGAAGCAAGTGTGACCAGCCTTGGCTGATGGCGTCGCCGGCTGTGTGTGTTACTCGTTGCCCTCATATTTGAAGGATACTCGGACCTTTGTCCGGTAGGCTTCCACCTTGCCATCCGTGATCACCAAGTCCTGCTTAACGACTTCCGCTATGCGGAGCTCACGCAAGGAATGCGATGCTGCCTCTACGGCTGCCTTGGCCGCACTTTCCCAGGATTCTGTGCTGGACCCGATCAGCGTAACGACCTTGTAAACGCTATCCGTCATTTGAACCTCCGTTGACCAGTGAGGCTGAACACCCTCGCGCAGGGAGCGGGCCACGCCGGTGCAGTATGGACCTTTTTTTGCGTGTAGGCGCTCAGTGCTGCTCCGCGACGCCAGCACGACGACCCCCGGTGCCGGGCCCATTCCGCCCCTGCGGGCGGGCACAGCCTGCACTAAGCTAGTTGTCGATGGAAGGTTCCTAGTATCGACCACGCAAAGCCTTCTATTGAAGGTTTCGGCCGGCGATACCACATGTGCTACGTGCCAAAGAACGCTCGGTTTATTACACCCTCCGCACCTGTTTTGAAGTCCGCTCCGCCCAGCGATGGCGGCTGGCTTCACGAGGTCAAATTCGACGGCTGGCGTGCTCAACTGCACAAGTGCGGCGATGAGGTGGTGATCTTCACCCGCAATGGCCACGACTATACCCGACGCTTCCCCACAATCCGCGACAGCCTGCTGAGCCTGCCGGCACGATCAGCGATCATCGATGCCGAGATCGTCGTATGCGACGGCGACGGCAAGCCCGACTTCAACGCATTGATGGAAGGCCGCGCCGGCCATCTGTGTGCGTGGTGCTTCGACCTGCTGGAATTGAACGGCTACAGGGAACGAAAGCGCGCTCTTATCGACCGCAAGGCAATGCTGCGACAGCTGCTCATCAAAGCCGACGATCATGTGTTGCGGTACTCAGATGAATTTGCCAACGCGGAGAAGCTGCTGGCGGTCGCTACCAAGCAGGGGCTTGAGGGCATCGTGTCAAAGAAGGCCACCCAGCAGTACGTCTCAGGCAAGAACGTCGGCTGGATAAAGGTCAAGACGGCGACGTGGCGCGAGGCGAACCGTGGTCGGTGGGAGTTATTCCAAAATAAGGCTCTCGGTAACTAAGCGACCATGCCGCGCAACGAACTGTCGTACAGTTGGTTTAACTACTGCTCACGCAGCACCGAGCCCGCCCCAGCTCTGCGGGCTTTGCCTCCCCTAGTCGATCATCGCGTCTTGTTGCGCGTGTGAGGATTGATCGACAGCTCGGGACATAAGCGACCGCCGAAGGTCGCACTGCCTCTGGCAGCTTGCGCTTAGCCGCGCCATCGGAAATCGTATGCAACGCCCGTCTCTCGAGGGGCGCTCAATCCTCATCGTCGAGGATGAGCCTCTGATTGTCATGGACATCACGCAAGAGTTCGAAGCTACCGGCGCCGCGTTGACCACGACCAACACGCTCAAGCACGCCGTCATCCTCGTGGAGCATGACGGTTTGTCCGGCGCCATCCTCGATCACGCGCTTCCCGATGGCGATAGCTCGCTGCTTTGCGCGCGCCTGAAAGAGCGTGGCATCCCTTTTTTGATGTACAGCGGGTTCAACACGGTCACAGGAGCCTGTGCGGGAGCCCTGCATATTGCCAAGCCGGCCGCTGAGGGTGCGCTGGTGGCAGCGATGGAAAGGCTGATCCTCGGTGACACCATCTCCAATTTCGAAATCGGACCTCTGCTTGTTGAGCAGCGCCGGGTCAGTGACGAGTTTCGCGTGATCGAAAGGTCCATAACCGAACTACACGGGATGCTGGGCGCCAGGAATGTGGATCCCGCCGACCGCGTCGAAATGGAAGCGGGTATTACCTCTCGCACCGTCGAATTAAGGCGACTTGGCAAGCGGATGCTCGAACTCGATGCGGCGGTGACTGTCGCGTCTTTGCGACCTGCCTGAGACTGTCGTCGAAAGCATCCTGCGGTCCGCCCTTGCGTATTCACCGGGCTCGGAAGCCTGGACGGCAGGGTTGGGACCACACCGTCTAGGCCCCTTCCAGTCAAGCACGTCGGCTTACCGCATGTTGCTTTCGTACATGCTGCTCAGAAATCGAGACCAATCCTCGTCCTTCACTTGAAGGACGTTGGTTAGAGTCTGCTGGAGCGTCACCCCTCCGCCTCGCACTGCGATCTTCCCATCGATGGCGTCAACGGTAATCACGTATTCTCGCAGAGACCCGGAACCGTCGCTTAGTGTCAGATTGGCCGTCAGCAGGTTGCCATTGCCCGGCTGTTGGTTGGGCGCAAACCGAAATTCCTCAGTTCGCCCGCCTCGCTTGATTGCTTCGTTCGCTTTCTTGATCTCGGCGAGAAGGGATGTCTGAGCGGCAAGGAACGCCTCTTTCACCCGGGTTGCCAATTCCTGGGTCTCCCGCTTCGCATCAGCAGCGGCTGTAGCTTTCTTGGCATCCGCTAAATTTCGCTTGGCGATTATTTTTTCGATCTCGTGCGGCTCGTCTTTGTTCGCCATGGAGCGCTCCTCTTCCGAACGGGTAACAGTAAGGGGGAGGGAGCCCGCAGTAGCAATAAGCGGGCGCGCGCGTGTGAGAGGGCGAACGCCTTGCAGAACAAAATGGGCATAACTGCGGAACCTTTTGCGTACATCGACAGTTCGCTTGGTAACCCCAGGAGGTTCTAATGGCCGTCTACAACAACCCACCCCTTCCACTGGATGATCAGCTTCGGCCGGCCCAAAGCAGGACTAGTTGGCTTCCTTTGATTGCAGCCTGCATCGCCGCCGTTGTCCTTATGGCGGTCGTGTTTCCTCACAGCTTCGGTATCGTGGGTCTTAATCCGCGGCCTGCCCTGCAGACTGTCACGGCGCAGCCGACACCTGAGACCGCGGTGGTGGCCCCAATGCCAAGCCCGACCAGCGAGCCGCGACCGACACAGGCGCCGATCCAGTAGCTGCTGTAGCTGTTCGCATGATGGAAACGACGAAACATAGGTCCGTGACGTTCGCACATCCATTTTCACTGGTTGGTGTTGAAGGGACTTATCCGCCGGGCACCTACGAAATTTCGGATACGAGCGAACAAATCGAGGGGCTGTCCTTCGTCGCTCATCGGCGGACCATGACAACAATCGAGCTGCCCGGCACGAATGCCGCGCTTATCTCAAGGCAGGTGGTGGAAGTGCATCCCGATGACCTCGCGACAGCGTTGGCGAGGGATGAGGCTGTCGCCACGACGCCGGGCGGTGCTTCTTGACGCGTACTAAAGGCGCCATCGCAAAGGTCTCCACTCTTCGCGTCACACAGGCCGATCCAGTCAGAGGAGAGCTTTATGGCAGAGCACGGAATACGTCCCGAAGCCGGTCAGCGTCAGGCTCAACAGCCGGAGAAGGCCGGTACGACGCCTAGAAAAGACACGGCCCCCGACGCTGAGGAGCTAGCGAAGCAGGGCAACAAAGCAGACCGCGCGGTTGCCGACGCTGTCAGCGATCTGGACGGCAACGACTGAGCAGCAACCGCTGGTTAGCGGTGCCCCCAGGCGCTGCTTGCGCCTGCCACTCCGCAGACCCTCAAACCGTCGACTAGCCGTCCGTGTGTTAATGGGACGTTTGCCGCGGATCGCGATGCCCCCTAAGTCTTGCAACAAGCGGAAGTCGTGTCCCTTGTTGCTGAGCGCGTAGCTTGCGCTATGCCGCTGCATGTGCGGCCAGACACGTCCAAGCCCGCTCGCTCGCCCGCTGCCCGGATCACATAGTTGACTGCCTGGCGCGTCATCGGCTGACCGCGCTCGGAGACGAATAGCCAAAACAGGCGGTCCTCACGCTGCGCGAGGTACCGTTTGATGGCTCGCAGTTCGTCGCCCTCGATCGCTGTTCCGTATCGAGCGAGTACCGTTTGACTTCATCCAGTCGCATCGTCACCGCCTCGGTGACGCGTAAGGCGTGCGCTTACATGTATGGCCTCTCTCAGGAACCATTCGGAGCAATCGCGCGTTTCTGGGGGCTAAGCAGAAAATATTGAACCAAAAAAATGCACCCGAGGAGAGTGTAATGAAAACGCTTATCGCGCTGCTCGCTACGGCCGCCTTCATAGCTCCGGCATTCGCCGCCGACGCGCCAGCAGTACCAATGACAAAAGCCGATTGCGACAAGACTCTGGATATGAAGTGGGATGCGATGACCAAGGCATGTCACCAAAGTTCTGCCGCCAGTGGCGCTAGCGATGGAACGGGCAGCAAGACTTCGGATCGCACTCCGGAAACAGCAGCTCCCGACCGTAGCCCGGGCGCGACCGGAACCGGTGCGGCTGGAACAGATGCTGGTCAGACCCCAACCGGCACGTCTGATCGCACTCCAACGAAGTAAAAAGGCTCATCGCCGTGAGGTTGGCGCGGGGCTTTCGGGCCCCGCGCTAGCTCTATCAGGCATCAAAATAGGATATGTGCGGCGGCCCGTTGCTTGCCTCGCAAGAGGAACAGAACATGGGTGAAAAACCAAAAGTTGATAGCGATCCGGAGCAAGGGGGCAGCCCCGCTGGAGAAGCCGCGCCGGGAAACCGTCGGCCCTGTGCCCACCGATGAACCCACGGCTGCGCCCAAGAAAGACGACAATGTTCGATGAGCAGTTTTGATTACGACGCGCTGGCCGAGGTTTACTCTGGCAGCGCGCGGGGCGCGCGAACTGGGCCGGTTGGTTATCGTCGCTTCGAACGCAGCGCGGATGCCATCCGATTCACGATCGAAGAACTTTCCGATCAAATGCAGCGCGGGACCGCTATGGAAGTTGACGGCGAGCGCTTTAACTTGGCGCAGATCCGAGACCTCTATGTCAGCCAGCGTTACCCGTTGAACAGGCGCCCCGCGGTCTAGGTGACCTGTTGAATAAGGAGGGCGGGCACAACGCCGGTTGGCGCCCCATTGCAACCGCCAGGCAAGCCAATGTCTGCTTATGGCCCAAAGCGGACATTCGCAGCGACACGCTCGATGTCCGCTTCTGACCCATTGCGGAAGTCGGCAACGCAATGTCGGACTTCCGCCTACTGACTCAAAGCGGACAATAAGTCCTTATCCAGCGGGCTGCGGCTCGGGAAACTTCCAGGTGCCGTCGAGAATCTCTGTTCGCGCACGATAGAGCCGAACCGTGTAGTTCCAGCCCTGCATGATGGGAAGGCAGTTCGGGATCTGTCCGTCGCATCCGCCGAACTGGATATCCACCGATCCGTCGCCGTTCTTCTTCGACGTGATGTTGTTGAGCGAGTAGGCATTCAGGTCGTTCTTCTGAAAGTATCCTTCCCCGTTGTAGAGGCTGACCGACCAAAAGCCGTCGACCGGCACGACCGGGACGTGGAGTTTGTAGACGGTCTTGCCGTCATTCTTTGATGGGGAAAAAATCAAGGTCTATCCGCTCTCCCAAGCAGCATCACCACAGCCCACCGTTTTTACAGATGCGGCTGACGTGGTATTTGATGCGAACCATCCCCTATGACGGCAGCTTCTTCGTGTCACTCGACCGTATCGTGCAAAACGAACCCTGGCTCAGTCGCGACCGCGCAATGAGGTCCATCGGTATTGAAAAAGGAAAACCGTTCAATCCCGATGCGAAAACACAAGCCGCACTGGAAGCCGGTATCAAGGAAGCGCAGGTCTGGCTGGACGCCGAGTACGAAACAGGTTTCCCGCACTTCTACGAGGGGGGACGATGGATGTTTCCGGCCAGTCCGGAAATGTCTGAAGCGATTAAAGCCGATTTTAATGACCCGAACCGGTACCCCGTTGATGCGCGGGGGCTCGCGTATACCTACGTCTTCATTGCCCTCAAGCACCTTGGAGCCGGTCAGTTCTATCTCATCGCCATCAAAGACAAAGACGGCAATGCGTTTGACGGGAGCAAGACCTACCGTCTGACTGTGCCAAGCGATCTGCTGGTGGAGCAGTATTGGTCGTTGACTGCTTACGACCGCCAAACGCATGCGCTGATACGCAACATGACGCGCGCCAGCCGCTCTTCACAGATTGCCGATATGCAAAAGAATCCTGACGGGTCAGTGGATGTGTATCTGGGTCCGGCAGCTCCCGCAGGTAAAGAAGTCCAACTGGATTCCGACTGACCCCAAACGGCCGTTCGACGTCATGTTCCGCGCGTATGCCCCGACCAAGGCGTTCTTCGAAAAAGCGTGGAAGTTGCCCGACGTCGAGAAGGTGAACTAGGCCATGAAAGCCCGTCGTCTTCTCTTTACGGTGGCTGCGGCGTTTTTCGCAGCCATTGCGGTTTCACCCAACTCCTTTGCGGAGGAGACGGTACCGGTCACCGTCGAAAACTTCATTCGAGCGGAGAGCGACCTCTATTTCGGCGCGGTCGCTCTCAAAGAGGGTGGCTTCGGCAAATTCGAGCATCATCGCGCCGTAGCATCGATCGATGCCCAGACCATCATTCGGATGAACAGGGGCACCCTCTACTCGGCCGTTGTGGTCGATCTCGATGCTGGGCCAGCAACAGTCACCCTGCCCGACCCAGGCAAGCGGTTCATGTCGATGCAGATCGTCGATGAGGATCAATATTCGAAAACGTTCTATGCGCCGGTCGAGATGACGTTCACCAAGGAGCAAGTGGGAACGCGTTACATGATCGTTGGGGTGCGCACTCTCGTCGATCCCGCCGAGCCGGAGGACCTAAAGAAGGTTCATGCGTTGCAAGATGCGCTCAAGATCGATCAGCCAGGTGGTCCAGGCAAATTCGAAACCCCCAAATGGGACCCGGTCAGCCAGAAGAAGGTGCGCGAAGCCCTCAGCGTTCTGGGTACGACATTGACCGATACCAGCCACGCTTTCGGGGCCAAGGGCGAAGTCGATCCGGTCCAGCGATTGATTTCGGCAGCGACGACGTGGGGCGGCAATCCGAGAAAGGACGCCATCTATCTCAACTTTTGGCGTAGGCGACTGATTTGGCGACGTCGGCAGCGCCATGGCTTTTCAGGTTTGAGCGCAGCAGCGCGTAAGTCGTGAAGGTCGCTGGCCGCAGAACAAGGTAGCCTTGCGGAACTGGCTCTTTGTATTCCGGAGGCAGCAACAAATACTTGCCGCCTTTGCCTTTGTCGGCACCGGACGGACCGGCGTCCTCCAAAGGCACTTGCCAGATATCGACGATGTTTACATTCAGCGACCCCTCATCCCCGGCAGCCGGAATATCCAGCACAACGGGTCCAACATCCTTGGTGTTGAAGAAGGCCAGAATATAAATCGAATCCGGATTGGGGGTCAGTAATTGATTGTGCCAGTGGAGCGGGCGCGACCAGTAAACAACCTGATTCACTTTGCCGGTTGTTTTGGTCAGCATCTCCTGAATTATCAAGTCGGTATTGACCGCTGGCATACCCCAATTAACGGCCTCAACGGCGCGGCGCTCGACGGTGCGGCCACCTGCTGATGCCGAAAGCAACACAAGCGCGGAAATCAACAAACGGAACATGACGCCACTCCTCAATGCATCGCTGCTCAGCTTGAACCGAGGTGTTCCGAGTCAAGATCCAGTTGCTGCGGTGCAGTCGTAGATGTCCGCTTCTACATTTTGAGCGGACTACAGCCGTCAAGAAGAACTTCCGCTCCTGGCCCAAAGCTGAAAGTTCGCAGCGACGCGGTCGATGTCCGCTTCTGACCCCAAGCTGACGTACGGCGCTTGAACATACAATGTCCGCTTTTGGCCCAAAGCGGACGTTCGCAGCGACTTGTGTCTATGTCCGCTTCTGACCCAAAGCGGACGCTGTTAGCTAACATGCGGATCCCCAAAAAAACCGCCAGGACCGAATTCCGTCGAACGCAATACGAGCAGTTCGGATCGGTCCTGGCGTAACCGCGCAATTGGGAGCGCGCGGTCGAGCGCTGTATGTGCGTGAGCTCGAAGCTAGCCCATCCCCGATACGGGGGAGGCCTGCAGGGAGTGAACGTCCGAACCTGGTGTAGACGCGCTCGAGTGGCGGGGCGAGGGAGACGCGCAACCACGCGTCGAAAGGCAGATCCGCCGCGGATAACGCGCTAATTCAACTGGACATTGAAATTCTGAGCCAAATTCGCAGTCCTTAAACTGGCTTGCTCGGGTGAAGCATGCGCCGCATCCCGAGATCTCCCCCTAATCGGGTCGACGTCTCGCAGTTGAGATCCATGCCTCAGGATCACGACTTCTCGTCGCTTAATCCAGGCTTCTTGCAAGTCTAGATTCCTGTCGACTCCCTATTGGGACAAACCGCCCATCGCCCGTTTGGCCGACACGGTGCGCTGAGCGTCAGCGCCGACGAAGGTCAGCGCGCCATCGCGTGTTCCTCGGCGCATTTAAGCAGACGACGTCGCATGGGGCTAGAAAATGGGGCTAGAGCCCGTTTTCATATCGTTGAAATATAAGGAGTTTTCGTTGGTTGCGGGGGTAGGATTTGAACCTACGACCTTCAGGTTATGAGCCTGACGAGCTACCGGGCTGCTCCACCCCGCGTCACCTAACGAGCCTCCAAGCCAGGCAAAGTAGCCAAGTCTGCAGGAGGCAGCCGTCGCGCTAGGAAGCGCCGACGACAAAAGCCGCCCGTCACCGAGCGGCTTCGATGGCGCGGTATAACACAAATCCCGCGCCTGTGAAGCCCACCGTCCCCAACCTCCGCAACCTTTGTCTCGCTTTGACGTTTTGGCGGGTGAGGCCGGGCAGCGCAGCCATGGAAATGGGCCTCGGCGCGGTCGTTTTCAACGAGGCAACGGCGGATGTTCGATCCCGACAACACGACCCTTTCGGAGGGCGTCATCGCCGCCCGCTTGTTGCTCGCCGTCGCCCTCGGCGCCGTGATCGGTTTCGAGCGCGAGCAGATGGCGCGCCCAGCCGGCCTGCGCACCCACATGCTGACGGCGCTGGCGGCGGCGCTGTTCACCATCATCACCATGGAGATCCACGCGGGCGTGCTGCGCGAAGTCGGCCGGCCAGAACACTGATCCGATCCGCGTCATCGAGGCGGTGACGGCGGGCGTCGCCTTCCTTGCAGCGGGCGCCATCTTCCGCTCGCAGGGCGACGTGAAGGGACTGACGACGGGTGCGGGCATGTGGCTGGCCGGCGCCATCGGCGTCGCCTGCGGCGTCGGTTACGGCATCCTTGCCGTGATGGCGACCGTCTTCGCCGCCATCATTCTCGTCGCCGTGCGCTGGCTGGAGACCTACGCCGGGCGGAAGGACGGCCGCTCCTCGCGACTCGAAGTGAGCCGTCAGGTCGCCGCCGTCGTCGCGGCGGCGGTGGCTTCGCTCTTATGCGTCGTGCGGATGAAGTAGATGTTGCGGCTGTAGATGATGAGGCCCATCGCCTGCCCGAGCATGAACACCGGGTCGAGGCGGTAGATGGCATAGGCGAGCAGCATGGCGCCGCCGAACAGGCTGAAATACCAGAACGTCTCAGGCACGATGGAGCGGCGCGCGCGCTCGCTGGCGATCCACTGCACGATGAAGCGCATGGAGAACATGAGCTGGGCGAGGAAGCCGACGCCGAGCCAGGCCTTCTCGGTGACCGGCGTCGACGCCCACCATTGGGCGAACAGCGCAACGAGGTTGTGCAGATGATCCATGGTGTGTGCCCCGATGCGAATGTTTGGCGATGATCAGCTTTTGTCGCCGGCGCTTGCCCGCGCGCTGTCGTCGTTCACCGGCTTCAGCCGCATGGCGATGTCGGTCACGGGATGCGTCTCCGGATGCCGGTCAACGATGCGCGGCACCTTCGTGCGCCGCCTGAGCCACGTGACGCCGACGAGGTCGTAGAGACCGACGAGCGCCCGATTGAGGTTGTTGTACTTCGAGATCCCCGCCAACCGCGGACGGTCGTTGACCGGGACGTAGGCGACCTCGTAACCGTACGTCTGAAACAACGCCGGCATGTAGCGGTGCATACTGGTGAAAAACGGCAGTCGCAAGAACACTTCGCGCCAGTAGACCTTGATGCCGCAGCCGGTATCGGGGCAGTCGTCCTTCAAGACGGAATCGCGGATCCAGTTGGCCGAGCGCGAGGCCCACCGCTTCGATCCGGTGTCCTTGCGATCCTTGCGCCAGCCGTTGACCAAGGCCGGGCCGCTCTGCCCCGGCAGGGCGATGATTTCCAACAATCGCGGAATATCGCGCGGGTCGTTCTGCCCGTCGCCGTCCATGGTGGCGATAATGGGGCTCGTGGCCGCCAGCACACCCGAGCGCAGGGCGCAGCTCTGCCCGCTGCGGCGTTCATGCCGCAGGTAGCGCAACCCGGGGTATTTGCCGGAATCGATGAGTGCCTTGATCTCGACGGGCGTGCTGTCGTCGCTGGCGTCGTCGACAACGATCAGCTCGGCGAGGCGCTGGCTGGGCACGGCCGCGTAGGTCTCTTCGACCAGGCGCCCGATGTTGCCGGCCTCGTTCAAGGCGGGAATTACGACGGTGACGCGCATCAAGCACCCCTGTCCCTCAGGACTCGCCGCGACGCCCCTAGATACTCCGTAAGTGGCCGTAATGATACCAGTCTTCAGCGCGGTCTTCCAAGCTAGTAAATGCCGTGCCGAAGCCGCCGCACCGCAAGAGCACGAGGCAGATCCGGGCAGCCATGAACAAGGCAATTTTGCTGGCCGCAGTGATATTGGGTCCGAGCGCGATCGTTGCAGCGCTGGGCGTGGGCGCGCAGATCCACGAGGAGCGCAGCTTCGCTGCACGCTGCAGCTCAATCGCTGCCGGCGCGGAGATCGGCGAGGTGCGGACCAGGGCCGGGGCCTTTCCAGGCTATGCATTAAGGGAATTGGCCCCGACCGAATGGAGCGGGCCGATGACCGTCATTGCCCCGACAGCCCCCGTCTGGCCGGCGTCGGCCTGCACAGTGCGGCACAATGGCAGCCAGGTGCTCTCTGCCAGCTACGATCCCTGGTACGAGTAACACCCCATCCTTGCGACGCTGCTAGCGCCGCCTCCAAGGCGGCGGCATCTTCACGCCGCTCTCCCAACCTAGTAAATGACGCGGCGGCCGTTGCGCCGAGCTTCCCTTGCAACAAGCACACTTGCAGAGTGCGCGCGCATGTCAGTCTCTCCCGGCCCCGGCACGAGCAGCCGCGACGTCAACTGGTTCTCGGTGCTCCTGGCGGGCCTCGCCGCGCTTTTGTGCTTGCGCGTCGTCGCGCTGTACACGAACGGCACCGATCTGTTCTTCGACGAGGCGCAGTACTGGGCGTGGAGCGAGGATCCGGCGCTGGGGTATTTCTCCAAGCCGCCGCTCATCGCCTGGATCATCGGTGCGGCGACGACGGCGTGCGGTGCCGGCGAAGCGTGCGTGCGTCTGCCTTCGCCGCTTTTGCATACGGCAACGGCGCTCACCGTGTTCTGGCTCGGCCGGCGCCTCTATGACGCGCGTATCGGCGCGCTCAGCGCCTTGGCCTTCGCCACGCTGCCGGGCGTCTCGCTTTCCGCCGGGCTGATTTCCACCGACGTGCCGCTGCTGCTGTGCTGGGCGCTGGCTCTCGTCGGCTTCTCGGCGCTGATCGAGACCGACGACGTGTGGCCGGCGCTACTGCTCGGCGCCGCCTTCGGGGCCGGTCTCAACGCCAAGTACGCCATGGTGTGGTTCATCCCGTGCGCCGCCGTGTACCTGCTGCTGACCCCCGAGCGGCGCCGGGTACTGCGCGAATGGCGGCTCTATGTGGCGCTGGCCATCGGTCTATTGATGATCGCGCCGAACCTCGCCTGGAACTACAGCCACAGCTTCGCGACCCTGTCGCACACGGCCGCCAACGCCAACTGGGGTGGCTCCATGCTCCACCCGGGCAAGGCGCTGGAGTTCTTCGGCGCGCAGTTCGGCGTCTTTGGCCCGATCCTGTTCGGCGCCTTCCTCGTCATCGTCTGGCGATGGCGCAGCGCGCGCCCGCCCGAGGCCGACCGGCTGCTGCTGGCGTTCTCGGTGCCGATCATCGCCGTCATTCTGGTGCAGGCGTTTCTATCGCGCGCGCACGCCAACTGGGCCGCCACCGCCTACGTCGCCGCAACCGTGCTGGTCATCGCCAACATGGTGCGCGATGGCGCCTGGGGCTGGCTGAAGGCCTCCTTCATCGTACACGCCGTCATGCTGGCGCTGATCGTGTTCGGCACCGCGACCGCCGGGCAGGTGCCGCTGCCGCTGAAGACCGATCCGTTCGCGCGCACGCTGGGATGGCACGATCTGGCGGAGGCGACGCGCGCCGAGCTGACAAAGGCGGCTGCCGCCGGCAAGCCGTATGCAGCGGTGCTGTCAGATGACCGTTCGGTGACCGCCGAGCTGCTCTACTACCTGCGCGATGAGCCGACGCCCATCCTTGCCTGGCGCCCGGGGGCGCCGCACGATCACTTCGAGATGACGCGGCCGTTCACCGCCGCGACGCCGTCTCCGGTGCTCCTCGTGCGCGTCGACGATGAACCGCCGCCTGCCCTCAAATCGTTCGCCAGCGCTGATAAGGTCGGCGACCGCATGCTGCCCGCCGGCGACAACGCGCAACGGCATGTGACGTTCTACGCCCTCGCGGGGTACAAGGGCCAATGATGGCAGCCGACCGCAGGCGCGAGGGGCCCGAGCTTCCGACCGAAGAGGCAGCGGCGCTCTCCGAGACGTTCGTCCTGCTCGACAACAACTCGGGCTCGGGGCCGCCGTCGCTGTTGTTCTCCGAGCCGCAGGACATCATCGCCGCGTGGACGCCGGAGGAAGTGCCGGCCGCGTTGAAGCGCATCGAGGACGGCGTCGCCTCCGGGCTGCACGCCGCCGGCTTCTTCGCCTACGAGCTCGGCTACGTGCTGGAGCCGAAGCTTTCCGCGCTCATGCCGGAAAAGCGCAACGTCCCGCTTTTGTGGATCGGCCTCTACAAGGCGCCGGCCGAAATGACGAGCGCCGAGGTCGAGCACTGGCTGGCGACGCACACGCGCTCGGGCGACTTCTCCTTCACCGACGTCAAGCTGAGCTGGAACGAGGCGCAATATCTCGAGCGCTTCGCCGAGGTGATCGAGAAAATCCGCGCCGGCGACATTTACCAGCTCAACCTCACGTTCAAGGCGCGCTTCAAGCTCGCCGGCTCGCCGCTGACGTTCTTCCTCGACCTGCGCCAGAAGCAGCGCGTCGCCTATGGCGGCATCGTCGATACGGGCGAGGTGACGGTGCTGTCGGCGTCGCCGGAGCTGTTCATCGAGCAGGACGGCCGCACGGTGTTCACGCGGCCGATGAAGGGAACGGCGCCGCGCGCCGGCACGCTGGAAGCCGACGCCGTGGCCCGCAAGCAGTTGGCGGAGGACGTCAAGCAGCGCGCCGAGAATCTGATGATCGTCGATCTGATGCGCAACGACATCGGGCGCATCGCCGAGATCGGCAGCGTCGACGTCACCGACCTGTTCACCGTCGAGACCTACAAGACGCTGCACCAGATGACGTCCGGCGTGCGCGCCACGCTGAAAAAGGGTGTCGACACGGCGGAGCTGCTGCGCGGCATCTTCCCGCCCGGCTCCATCGTCGGCGCCCCCAAGATCCGCGCCCAGGAGCTGATCCGCCAGCTCGAATCCGAGCCGCGCGGTGTCTACTGCGGCGCCATCGGCTACATCTCGCCCGGCGGCCGGTCGCTGTTCAACGTGGCGATCCGCACCGCCGTCATCTTCCGCAACGCCGACGGCGAGATGGGCATTGGCTCGGGCGTCGTCTTCGATAGCCAGGGCCCGAAGGAATATGCCGAGTGCCTGTTGAAGATGAAATTCCTCACCGATCCGGTGAAGCGCTTCGAGCTGATCGAGACGATGCTGTTCGACAAGGCTGCGGGCGGCTTGGTGCTGCTCGAGCGTCACATCGAGCGGCTGGCGACGTCGGCGCGCTACTTTGCCTACGTCTACGACGAGGTCCGCGTGCGCCAGGCTCTGCAGGATGCCGTCGCCGGTAAGGATGGCCGCTTGCGCGTGCGCCTGCTGCTCGCCGAGGACGGAAAGCTGACGGTAGCGACGACTCCGCTGCCGCCTGCCGATCCCAACGCGACGATGCGCTTTGCCGTCTCGTCATCGCGCGTCGACAGCGCCGACCTTTTCCTGTTCCACAAGACGACGCGGCGCGAGCTCTACGATCGCGAGTGGCAGGAATATGCCGACCGCCTCGGCACCGACGAGGTCATCTATCTCAACGAGCGCGGCGAGCTTGCCGAGGGCAGCCGCACCACGATCTTCATCGAGCGGGACGGCAAGCTGCTGACGCCGCAGCTCGGCGCCGGGTTGCTGCCAGGTACGCTGCGGGCGGAGTTGCTGGCTGAAGGGAAGGTCGAGGAAGCCGTGCTGACGCTCGCCGATCTTCAATCGGCCGACGCGATCTATCTCGGCAATTCGGTGCGCGGCCTGGTGGCTGCAACACGCATCGATGCCGCAAAGTAGCCGCCGCAGACGTCCCGCGGCGGATCTTATTTGATAGCCGTTTCTTCCGAGGCGACGGTACCTACCTTGAGGTTGTCGCCAACGGCTCCTCCGAACATTGCGGCCAGCAAGAACGCAAACGCCGCCACCGTCAGCACCGCGGCGATGATGATCTCGCGCGAGGAACGGCGCATGCGGTCGGCGTATGATTTAAATTGATCAAGTTTCCATTTCATGGCGCGAGAGTTCGTCCATCGAACACACCAACACCAGAGCGCTGGATGCCGCGCGACAGAAACGCACACAAAACGGCTTATGCTAGTTAGGTTCTAAGGACGGTTCTAAAGACCGCGCATGATGCAGCCGAAGACAAGGATAATCTGCGCCAGCAGCAGGGCCCAGAATTCGTTGCCGGTGATGAACGGAACCTGCGCCCCGAAGAACTTAATGATCAGAACGGTAACCGTCAGAATGACGGACAGCATGAACGTCACGATGCCAGGCGCTTTGAGTCCCATCGTCTCTACTCCCCTCGATGCCGTGCGATTTGTCGCCATGCGATCCGCTTAACGCCTCGCAAGGCGCTCCCCTGAGCCGACGCCGATTTGGCTGGCCCCCGTCGGCTTATAGCAGGGGCAACTCGGTCTGGCACTCTGATGCCCGGATGTACTGGGGATGGTTGGGGAATTGCCGGCCGGTCAGGCGGCAACCTTGGTCCGCGGGCGCGTGAACAGCAGCCGGCGCAACAGCAGCAGCACGAGGAGCACGACGAGGACCAACCCGACGATCGCCAGCGGGTGCTTTTCCCACAGCAGGATCGGGCTGACGCGGCCGTCGGCGACGAGGCGCACATCGTTTGCGATCACGCCGGGATCGAGGCCGCCGCCGCTGCGCAGCATCATGGAGACGGCCGCCGACTGGTCGGTGCTGGCGACGACAGCTTGCCGCACGCGGTCCGACGACAGGGAGTGGATCTGCGCCGGGTTGGCGGCAACGGCCCGCAGCACGCGCTCGCGCGGTTCCTTCTGCAGTCCGGTGAGATAGCGCGACAAGCTCGACAGCTCGTCCTCGGTCAAGCTGCGCGCCAGGTTCTTGAGGTCGGCATCGTTCAGCTCGAACAGCGTATCGCGCGCTGCACGGTCGATGGAAGCGAGGCGCACGATGGCGAGCTGATCCTCGAGCGCCAGCAGGCGTTGCAGCGACGCCCGGCTCAACTGATCGGGCTGCGTGCGGCGGTAGAGGCTGAGCTCCACTACCTTCGGTAGGTCGTCGCCAGCGAGGGCGGCCCACTTGATGCCGGCGTCGACCGAGCGTGTCTCGCGCGCAATGTCCATCGCCGGCGCCGGCAGCTTGTTGATGGCCGTGCTGAGCGTGCCGTCGTCGAGCCGCCGCAGGATGCCGGCTTCGCCTTCGCCGGCCAGTAGCAGCGCGACCACCTCATCGAGACGCGGCAGCGCTGCCGGCTGCAGCGAGTCGACGAAGGCTTTGAACTTCGGATTGCGCTCGGCGAGGCCGAGGGCCTCGGCGTGGGCGGTGCGGAATTCGCGCCAGATCTCGATCACGCGGTCGGCTGTCGCCGCGCCGATTTCCTGGATGTGGCCGGAGATCTGCTCGGCGAATGTCTTCGCCAGCTCCTCCTGAACCTTGTCCTTGTTCTCCTTCGACTTCATCTCCGTGGCGATGATCGGCAGCACGCCGTTGCGCAGATCCCAGATGTCCTTGGCGATGAGCACGATGCCGATGCCGCCGGCGACGACCGAGACGAGGCGGGCGAGGACGCTGCCGACGATGCGCTGGCCGACCCGTGCCGCCATGTTGGCGAGCTGACGCCGCATGAGCAGCACCGCGGCGCCGGCGATGCCGCCGCTCGACTCGCGCAGCACGGCGCTCGACGACATTTCCGCGGCGCCCTTGTCGGGGTCGATGGCAATGCCCTTGCCGGCGTCGCCGCCGATCACGGCGCGCGCGGCGGTCTCGCCGTAGCGGGCGCCGACGAAGGCCTTGAGGCAGGCGAGCGCCGGCTCGGCCACATCCTGGCTGGCGAACTCCATCTGCTTGCCGATCTCGTTGCCGACGCCGACGGCCAAGTTGTTCGAGCGCCGCCTTGATGGCGTCGGAGCGATAGACGCGTTCGGCGACGGCGGTCGCCAACTCCTGCGCCTTCTGCTGGTTGGCGAGCGACTGCAGCAGGTTTGCCCAGCTCGTCTCCTTGCGGACCTCCTCGACGGCCAGATCGACGCGGTCGTCGATGATCTGGTCCATGCCGATGCGGCGCCACTGATCACCGACCGCGGCCCGATAATCGACATTGGCAATGCCGGTCTGCAGAGCGCGGATCGAGATGCCCTGGATGGCCGTCCTGAAGGCGGCTTCATCGCGTGCCTGGCAGGCTTCGTAGTCGGCCTTGGCGAGCGGCTGGGCAAAGGCCGGCGCGACCTGTCCTACGGCAATGGCGAGCGCCAGAAGGTGGGCGATCAGGCGACGTACGTGGGCGAGCAACGCGGCATTGTCCTTCGGTCCGCCGCCGCTCCCCTCCGGCGGCTGCGCATGATCATCTAATCACCTGGACTATGGGGTGTCGATTGCGCTCGCACGGTGACAGCGCCAGCGGCGGCGGCAGATTCAGCGGATCGGGAGGAGGGAACCGGTGGTCGTCCTCGCGCCGCGCGCGCATTCTCGCGGGTGGTCTCTCGCCGCAGCGGGATCACAAATTCTTTCACTGATGCAGGACATGCGCCCGAGGAGTTGCCGCCTGCGTGGCACATGCACTACAATTGTGCTTAGCACTGATTAATTGCCCAGCTCCGGACTTAATTGTGGCGGCGGTACAACATGGGGTTGAACGATTAACAATGTTTCGATTGCGGTAATTCGCAGAAAACGAGAACGCGGGTACACTTAGTTCCATAAGTTGATTTGAGAAGCGGCGTATTTTTCAAGGCGTTGGGCCGCCGTGCAGCAAGAGTGTCAAGTTTCGACCCCTGGGCATCTCGAGTTCTCCGGCGCCCGCCGGAGTAGCGAGGGAGCCGACACGTTTGCGTCACCGTCTGGCCCCAATCCATTCCGGACAGATCCCCGTTCAATGCGTCCGCCGGTCCACCGGCTCCTCGTTGCAACAGGCGGAGCGTGACACCGATGGACGGGGCGGCGAGGGAGAGCGGGATGGGCTGCGGCAAGGTGCCTAATCGAACTTCGCGGCCGATCCGGTCAGTGAGACACCTCCATCGCATCTCGTGCTGTGCGGGTACGAGATCTCTTTCAATGCGGCTTCCCCTTACGAGCTCCGTGCCGAATTTGACCGGTCGGTGCCTCATCGAGGAAACGAAAAAGAGAGAGTTTCAACGACATGCTCAGGTAGCGCGGGAAGCTCGCGCGGCCGGAGTTTGTTAGGGAATGATTGACTTCGTCTAGTATGCGAGCGGGTTCAGTTAAAGAAATGAAAAACAGCGAGAAAATGAAGGCGGCTTGGGGTAGCATCTACGTCCCGGGCGGGCGCAATGGCGTGTTGCTCGTCCATAGCCTCGGCGGCTCGCCTATCGAGCTGAAGTTCGTTGCCCACACGCTGGCTCAGCTCGGCTACACGGTGTACTGCCCGCTGCTTCCCGGCCTCGCCGGCGGCACCGACGTGTCAGGCCTGTCGACCTGGCAGGATTGGTATGCGGCGCTCGAGCGAGCCCACGATGAGCTCACCCAGCAGTGCGACGCCATTATCGTAGGCGGCATCTCCGCCGGCAGCATGCTGGCGCTGCGCCTCACTGCGCTTCGCCCCGAGAAGATCCATGGCCTGATGCTGTTCTCGCCGACCTTCTGGCCGAACGGCTGGGCTATTCCGTGGTACTTCAGCCTCTTCCGTCTGGTGCAGCAGAAGTGGTCGGCGCGCCTATTCAAATTCCGTGCACGCGCGCCGCACGGCATCAAGGACGACCGCCTGCGCAGCTTCATCCTCGACAGCGTGCAGTCGGAGACGGATTCGATCGAGGACTTGTTCGCCCGCGGCGGCGGTCTCGTGCTCGAGTTCCGCCGGCTGGTGCGCAACGTCAAGCCGCTGCTCGGCCTGATCAAGCAGCACGCGCTGGTGTTCCACCCGCGCAACGACGATCAGAGCGATCTGAGCAATGCCCTGATGCTGCAGCGCAAGCTGGCCGGCATCGTCGAGACCTGCGTGCTCGACGACTGCTACCACATGGTCACGCTCGATCGTCAGCGTCCGATCGTCATGGATCGCGTCAAGGAATTCGCCGAACGTCTGACTGGGCGTCTCGACAAGCTGCGCACCGAGGAGGCCGTTGTCGCGGCCACCGAAGGCACGCAGCAGAACCATGGCCGCAGCGAGAACCGCGGCACTCCTGCCTGACGGCCACCGTCTCGCGGCACGAATGCAAAAAGCCCGGCCATTGGCCGGGCTTTTTTAATGCGCACTGCGCTGGTCCGGAGCGAAGCTCTACTCGACCGCCTCCGGCCGCACGGCGGGAACGGGGCGAGGCACCTTGAGCTGCGGCGCTTGCGCGGCGGCCGTCTTGGCAGCGGCAGGGCGCACATCGTTCGGTGTCGCGCGTGCCTCGCGCGGCTGGTCGCAGCGTGGCAGGTCGGCGGGCGCGCGCCGCCACGTGAACGACTTGGAAAAGAATTTCACGCCCTTGTAGCCGGTGAGGACGAGCCGATCGCGCGAGGCGAGCTCGATGGCCGCGTCGAACTGCGAGCCCTGCTCCGGGTCGTAGACCCAGCCGTTGTCCCAGCCGCCGCTGACGCGCTGCAGGGAGCCGAGAACCGGCAGGCCGCAAATCGTACGCCGCCGTTTGGCCGCGTCAGGATTGTGACCGTCGGTCAACGGCTCGCCGCTTCTCTTGTTCGGCTCTTTCAGCCAGACGATGAAACCGCACAGGCGATTGGCGCTGGCGCCGGAGGCGCCGCAGGGGCGGATTTCAACGGCACCTTTGCCTGTGTGATTGATCCAGACGCCCATTTCGATGGGCGGGGCAGCCTCGGCCAAGGTTGCGCTGAGGCCGAGCGCCAGCCCACAAGCGACCGCAGCGGGCCAGTAATTCGGGGTCTTGGCTGCATGAAGATCATGACGCATGGTGGCATCACCAATATTGTGCGAGGTATTGATCTCGCATTAGGCTTTGAAAGCGGCGAAAACTGGTCAGGCGACCAGATGGGCCGCGAAGCTCGGGCCACCAAAGGTAACTAAGAGCTTTCCTTGATCGCTCGATCTTACCCCTTTATTGACCACTTCGCGTTAACGCTCCGTGAGTGCGCTATTCACGCTCGTTTCTAAATGGAGCGGATTTCGCGTTATGCTTAGGCAACTCTTAAGCACGGGTTTGCCTTTACGAGGCCAAGTTCGAGGGCTACCAGCGGCGTGAGCCGCGCTGTCGGCGTTAGGCCGATCTCGCCCAACACAGTGCGGAACCGATCAATGATCTTGACGCTTGCCTTCCGAAATCTGTTTCACGACCGCATTCGACTTGCGGTCACGCTGGTCGGCATTCTCTTTTCCATCGTGCTCGTTGCCGTGCAGCTCGGTCTCTACCTCGGCGCCAGCAACATGATCACGGCCAACATCGATGCCGCCAAGGCCGATCTGTGGATCACCGTCTACGGAGCCAAGAGCTTTGAGGACGGCGGCATGCTGCTCACCCCGCGCGAGCGGCATCAGGCGCTGGCGACGCCGGGCGTCAAAGCCGTGATCCCGCTCATCGTGCGCTTCGCCGAGTGGCGCAAGCCCGAAGGCGGATCGACGCGTGTCGTGATCGTCGGCACCGACGCCGAAGACGGCGGCCTGGCGCCCATCAATCTCGTCGATGGCACGTGGGAAGACATCAAGGCCCCGGAGGCCGTCGCCGTCGATCGCACCTACTTCAACGAGCTCGGCATCAAGGGCATCGGCGACACGGCGCAGGTGATCAACAGCCGCATCCGCGTGCGCGCCCTGACCGACGGCGTCCGCTCGTTCGTGCAGTCGCCCTACACCTACACGACGCTCAACCGCGCTCGCAGCATCTTCCCCGATAGCGATGGCGTCACGTTCTACCTCGTGCAGACGCAGCCCGGCGCCAACATCGAGAAGGTGCGCCAGGATCTGCAGGGCCGCCTGGAAGGCGCCGAGGTGCTGACCCAGGCCGAGTTCCGCGATCGCAGCCTCAAGCAGTGGCTGTTCCGGACCGGCGCCGGCGTCGCCCTGATCGGTGGCGCCCTGCTTGGCAGCCTCGTCGGTACCGTCATCGTGGCGCAGACCCTATATTCCAGCACAAAGGACCACTTGGGCGAGTTTGCCACCTTGCGTGCACTAGGTTCATCATCGGGATATATTCACCGGGTTATCCTCGCCCAGGCCGGAATCAGCGCCGTCGTCGGCTACGCCCTCGGCATTTCGATCGCCCTGACCATTCTGGTGCTTAGTCGCAATACGGCCTTGCCGATGGTAATGACGCCGGGCCTGGCTTTCTGGCTGTTCGCGTTGACCGTCGGCATGTGCGCCATCTCGGCACTCTCGGCGATCGTCAAGGTGACCAAGATCGATCCAGCAACGGTATTCAACAAATGACAGAGTCCGTGAGCCAAGAGCCAGTCCTCGAAGCCATCGACATCGTCAAGGACCTCGGGTCGGGCGCCGGCATGGTACGCGCCGTCAAGGGCGCCAGCCTGACGCTGGTTCCGGGCGAGCTGACGCTGCTGATGGGGCCGTCGGGCAGCGGCAAGACGACGTTACTGTCGATCCTCGGCTGCATCCTGACGCCGACGTCGGGCACCCTGCGCATCGCCGGCGTCAGCACAGACAGGCTGAACGCCGAAGAGCTGGCCTCCCTGCGGCGCAAGCACATGGGCTTCATCTTCCAGTCCTACAACCTGTTCCCGACGCTGACGGCGCTGGAGAACGTGCGCATTTCGCTCGACGTGCGCGGACAGAAGGGCTTTGCCGCCGCCAACCGCTCCGAAGAGGTGCTGCGCGACGTCGGCCTCGCCTATCGCCTCAAGAGCTATCCCGGCAATCTCTCGGGCGGTGAGCAGCAGCGTGTCGCCGTCGCCCGCGCCATCGCCTCCTCGCCCTCCATCGTGCTCGCCGACGAGCCGACGGCCGCGCTCGACGGCGAGAACGGCCATGCGGTGATGGCGCTACTGGCGCGCATTGCCAAGGAACAACACCGCAGTGTTCTGGCGGTTACGCACGACCCGCGCACGCTGAGCTACGCGGACCGCGTCGTGCGCATTGAAGACGGACGTATCGTCGGCGAAGAGCGCCGTCCTGAGGGCCTCGACGCCCCGGAAATTGCAGATCTTACAAAGAGACGGAAGGCCCATGCTTAAGGTCAACCCCACAGTCGTCACTCTCGGCATCGCCGGCATCCTGGCCATCGCCGTAGGCTTCTACGTCAACAGCGTGAGCTGGGGCCCGGTCGCCGAGGAGAAGACCACGCAGGCAACCGCCAGCACCGACGGCGCCAAGTCGAAGAACGGCAACGCCGCGACGGCGATCAAGCCGACCTGGGCCGCCTCGGCCACCGGTCGCGTCGAGCCCAAGAGCGGCGAAGTGCGCATCACCGCCGAGGTTGGCGGCCGCATCGTCGATGTCGGCGCCGGTCTCAACGACCGCGTGAAGGCTGGCGATCTGCTCGTTCGTCTCGACGACGACGACGCGCTCACCAAGGTTGCCGGCGCCCATGCCGAAGCTCAGGTGCGCGTTCGCGAGCGCAACGAAGAGGACGCCCGTGGCCTCCAGCTCGAGCGCCGCAACGCCGAGGATGACGTCGCTTCCGCCGAGCGCGCCGTATTCGGCGCCCAGCAGGAATTCGACGACGCGCTCGAAAAGAAGCGCAACAACAATGGCAACGACGATGACGTCGACAAGTCGCGCGGCAAGCTCACTGACGCCAACAAGAAGCTGGCCGACGAGCGCGCCGATCTGGCCGCGGTGAACGCCAAGTCCGGCATGCCGCTGCCGACGCGGCTGGAGGCGGCGTTGTCCGTCGCCCGCGCCGAGCTGACCGGGGCCGAGCTCGGTGTCGAGCACACGCGCGTGCGTGCGCCGTTCGACGGTACCGTGCTCAATGTCATGGCTAAGGAAGGCGAGGTCGCTGCTCCGTCGCCGGAAAACACCCTGGTCGTCTTTGGCGACCTCAGCGCCATGAAGGTGCGCGCCGAGGTCGAAGAGCGCGATGCGGCCAAGATCCACATCGGCCAGCGCGTCGTCGTCCGCGCCGACGCCTACCCCGATCAGGACTTCGAGGGCCGCGTCGGCTCCATCGCCCAGTCGCTGTCGCAGCCCAACATCGTCTCGCGCGGCCCGCGCCGCCCGAACGACGTCGAGGTGCTGGAGGCGATGGTCGACCTCGACGGTCTGCCGCCGTTGCTGACCGGCATGCGCGTCGACGTGTTCTTCAAGCACGACGCCACGGCCTCGACCAAGTAGGCCGCTGCGGAACATCACCGAGTTTGAAGCGGGCGCATCCTCATCGGTGCGCCCGCTTTTTATGCCCGCTCCTGAAGCCGCCGCCACGCGAGCCTTGCCCGATCGGGACGCAGCAGCTGCGCGTGTGAAGCGAGCACGCGGCGTTCATGGCGTTTCGGACGCCGCAGCATGGCCGGCGACGTCGGCTCAGGGCCAGGAGAGCAAACGTGCGGCGGCCTAGTTTCTAGAAGCCCCCTTGAATCGCTCAACGCCGTGCCCATCTACCATCCATGGGGATGGTCCACGGATGGTCGCAGATGCCGAAGAATAATGTCCAGGAGCTGCGCCCGCGCGGGCCGGACTCCGAGAAGATCACCATCAACCTCGGGTACGTGGACCTAGGACAGATCGATCTGATGGTGAACGAAGGGTTCTACTCGAACAGAACCGACTTCATTCGTACCGCCATTCGCAATCAGCTCGAGCGGCACGCCGACGTCGTCAAACAATCGGTGACGCGCAACACCCTCGACCTCGGCTTGCGCCACTTCACCCGCGAGCAGCTCGAAGCAGTCCGGGCTGCTGGCGAGCAGCTGCATGTGCGAGTGCTCGGCCTTCTGACGATAGCACCTGACGTATCACCGCAGCTTGCGCGCGCAACGATTGCATCCCTCACAGTCCTTGGCGCCCTACATGCGAGCGCCGAGGTCAAGGCCGCTCTGGCGGACCGCATGCGCCAGTGATGCAAGCGCCGGCGCAGCAATCGCCGCAAATCCGGAGAAATGGCGAACATGAAAGCTCTCGATCAAGCGCAGATGTTAGAGGCGACGCGTCTCACACGGGCCGGACAGTTGGCAGAGGCCGTATCGCTCCTGCAGCGCGCGCTTGGAGGTGACGCGGCCGAGTACGCTACACCACAGCGGTCGTCCGCCGCACGCCTGACGCCGCCGATCATTGACGGCGAGATCGTTGGAGATGCGATGTCAGACCGTTCAGCTGCGGCGACAGGGCGATTGGACACGCTGGCCCTCTTACCGCAGGACTGGAAGATAAAGCTGCGGGGGCTGGGGCGTGCGCGCAATCCGCGGCCTGCTGATATCGCGCCCAGTGCCGGCTGCTACATCAGCGGCTCGTTCTCGAATGCCGTCGGTAGCCGATCGTACAAGCTCTACATCCCCGGCCGCCAAAGCGACGCGCCAAACCCGCTGATCGTCATGCTGCATGGGTGCACGCAATCGGCTGATGATTTCGCGGCAGGTACGCGCATGAACTTCGCAGCCGAAGTTCGCGGGTGTTTCGTCGTCTATCCCGAGCAGCCGCAAGCCGCCAACGCCTCGAAATGTTGGAACTGGTTCAGGTCGAGCGACCAGGCCCGCGACCAGGGCGAGCCCGCTCTCATCGCCGGCATCACGCGACAGATCATGAAGGATCACAACATCGATCCACGACGCGTCTATGTTGCGGGATTGTCCGCGGGCGGCGCTGCGGCGGCAATCATGGGTGAAGCCTATCCGGATCTCTACGCGGCGGTCGGTGTGCACTCGGGCTTGGCTTGCGGCTCAGCACGTGATCTGCCGTCCGCCTTCGCCGCTATGCGCGGCCAAGCGAGCATCAAGAGTGTGGATGCTCCGCGCGCTAGCACGCGCTTGATGCCAACCATCGTTTTTCACGGCGATCTAGATAAAACTGTCCACCCCTGCAACGGGACAAAGGTGATCGCGCGGGCGACCGCTGACAATCAATTCTCCGGGACCACCGTCCGCAAGAACACGGCTTCTGGAGATGGGTACTCACATTCTGTACAGCACGACGCAGAAGGCCAGAGCGTGCTGGAGCTGTGGGAGCTTCACGGAGCGGGGCACGCGTGGTCGGGCGGAAGTCCGGCCGGTTCGTACACAAGTCCCGCTGGGCCGAACGCCACGGAAGAGATGCTACGCTTTTTCCTGGAGCACCGGCGTCCGACGATGTGACAGCACCTCGGCACTGACAGAGCACCGCACGCGGGCGTCCGTGCGGAGCACGGCTTCGCCATGACAAGGCTGCCGGATTGAAATTAGGATGGCGGTCGTTTGGCGCCCGCGCTCCCTCGCTCTTTGACATCCCTCGGCGCCGACCGGCGCGCGCGAGAACAGCGCGCCGGCTACTCGGCGGGCGCGGGGGCCGTCGCAGCCGGGCGGGTGTGCGCCGTTTCGGCGAGGTACTCGGGCAACTCGTCGGTCGGACCGATGAAGCGGCCGAAGATCCACCACACGAAGCGGCCGACGTCGTCCATCACCGTGAAGAACGACGGCACGAAGACCAGCGACAGCACCGTCGACACCAGCAGGCCGCCAATCACCGCGATGGCCATGGGCGCGCGGAACTCGCCACCATCGCCGAAGGCCATGGCGCTGGGCACCATGCCGGCGACCATGGCGAGCGTGGTCATGACGATGGGACGCGCGCGTTTGCGGCCGGCGTCGATCACCGCATCGAAGCGTGGCACGCCCCGCGCCACCTCCTCGACGGCGAAGTCGACGAGCATGATGGCGTTCTTGGTGACGATGCCCATCAGCATCAAGAGGCCGATGTAGACCGGCATGCTCACCGAGTTGTTGGTGGCCAGCAGCGCCAGGACGACACCGCCGAACGACAGGGGCAGCGACAGGAGAATGGTGATCGGCTGCGCCACGCTGCCGAACAGCAGCACGAGCACGCCGAACACGATCATCAATCCGGTGCCCATGGCGGTCATGAAGCCGGTCGCCACCTCGTCCTGGATTTCCGCGTCGCCGGACGGCTGCAAGCGTACGCCGGCAGGCAGCTTCTGCTCGTCGACGACCTTCATAAACGTCTCGCGCGCGCTGCTCATGGCATAGCGCAATTCAAGATCGACGCCGATGACGGCGCGCCGCTCGCGGTCGTAACGGCTGATCGAGCTCGGCCCGCGCCCGAAGGTGACGTCGGCGACGGCGGCCAGCGGGATGGCGACGTTGGTGGCGTTGGTGACGCGCAGGTTCTGCAGCCGCTGCATGTCGGTGCGCGCGTCCTCGGCGATCTGCACGCGGATGGGCACCAGGCGGTCGCCGGCGTTGAACTTGGCGAGGTTGGCGTCGGTGTCGCCGATGGTGGCGACGCGGATCGTCTCGGCGATCTTGCTGGGAGCGACGCCGAGGCGTGCGGCGACATCGAACTTCGGCACGACGCGCAGCTCCGGCCGGTCGATCGAGGCGTCGGCGGCAACGTTCTTGAAGCCGGGCACCTGACGCAGGGCGCCTTCGAGTTTGCGCACCGCATCGTTCAGCTCTTCGCCGTTGTGCGACAGCATCGAGAAGGAAAGTTCGCGCTCGCCGCGCTCGTTGACGTACCAGGCGCGCGTGTCGGGAATTTCGGCGAGCTTGTCGGAGATGATCGTCTTGATCGCCTTCTGCGGCAGGGCGCGCTCGGTCTTCGGCACCAGATTGACGAACAGCGACGCTTTGCGCACTTCGAGGCCGCCCGTAGGCGTGCTGCCGCCGAGCACGAATACGCTCGTTACCTCTGGGATCGTCTTGAGGGTCTTGACCATCTGATCGGTGGTGACGCGCGTATCCTCGAGTGTCGCCCCCGGCGGCAATTCCACCGACACGACGACGCGCGACATGTCCTCGTCGGGCATGAAGCCGGTCGGCAGCAGGCTCGTGGCATAGATCGAGCCGGCGAACAGGCCGAGGCCGGCGACGAGCGTGAGATAGCGGACTTTGAGGGTGGCGCGCAGGAAGGCGAGATAGGCGCGCATGACGAGCCCGTCGCCCTCATGCTTTTCGGGAACCGGACGCATGAGGTAGGCCGCCATCATCGGCGTGATGAGGCGCGCGACAAGCAGGGAGATCAGCACGGCGATCGCGACCGTCAGGCCGAACTGGCGGAAGTATTGACCGGCGATGCCGCCCATGAACGATACGGGAGAAAAGATGGCGACGATGGTCAGCGAGATGGCGATGACCGCGAGGCCGATCTCGTCGGCGGCCTCGACGGCGGCACGATAGGGCGATTTGCCGGTGCGCATGTGGCGCACGATGTTTTCGATCTCGACGATGGCGTCGTCGACCAGGATGCCGGTGACGAGCGTGATGCCGAGCAGGCTGACGAGGTTGAGCGAGAAGCCGAGCAGCTCCATCGCCCAGAAAGTCGGAATGGCCGACAGCGGCAGGGCGACGGCGGCGATCAGCGTAGCGCGCATGTTGCGCAGGAAGACGAGCACGACAAGCACCGCCAGCACGGCGCCTTCAATCAGCGTCTCCATGGCCGACGTGTAGTTGCCGCGCGTGTAGGCGACGGCGTCGTCGATCTTGGTCACGCGGACGTCGGGATATTGCTTGCCGAGCTCCGCCACCTTGGCGTTGACCACGTCGGCAACCGAAAGCTCGCTCGAGCCCTTCGAGCGGAACACCGAGAAAGTGACCACAGGTTCGCCGTTGAGCCGCGCAAACGAGCGCTGCTCGCTGGCGTCGTCGATAACCTGGCCGAGATCGGACAGGCGCACGTGCCGGCCGCCTGGAATCGGAAATCTTGGTCTCGGCAAGCTCCTCGACTTTTCGTGCGCCGGCCAACGTGCGGATGGCTTGCTCCTGGCCGCCGACCTCGCCGCGGCCGCCGCCCATATCGACGTTGGTGGCGCGTACCTGGGTATTCACCTCGGCGGCAGTGATGCCGAAGGCGAGCAGGCGGTCCGGATCGAGCAGGATGCGTATCTCGCGATCGACGCCGCCGTAGCGCTCGACGCGGCCGACGCCCTTCTGGCCCTGCAACTGGCGCTTGATGACGTCGTCGACATGCCAGGAAAGCTGCTCAAGCGTCATGCCCGGCGAGGAGGCCGCGAACGTGAGGATCGACTGGCCTTCGACGTCGATGCGCTGGACGATCGGCTCGTTGATGTCGCGCGGAAGATCGAGGCGGATCTTGTCGATGGCGTCCTTGACGTCGTTGAGGGCGCGATCCTGGTTGATCTCGAGGCGGAACTCCATGACCGTCGTCGACATGCCGTCGGTGACCGTCGACATGATGTGCTTGACGCCGGTTATGTTGGCGACGGCGTCCTCGACCTCCTTGGTGACCTGGCTCTCCAGCTCGGCCGGCGCGGCGCCCGACTGGACGACCGTGATCGAGACGAGCGGAATGTCGATGTTGGGAAAGCGCGTGACCGGCAGCGTCATGAAGCTGATGACGCCGAGCAGCGTCAGCACCGAGAACAGCACGATCGCCGGCACCGGCCGACGGATCGACCATGCCGAGATATTGAGGCGCATTATCTCGCCTCGCTGATCTTGGGATCAGGACCCACGGTGCGCACGGCGTCGCCGTCGCGCAAGAAGGTGCCGGCACGGGCAACGACGATATCGCCTTCGGAGAGCCCCTCCTTCACCTCGACGAGGCCGCGGGCAATCAATCCGGGCTTGACGTTGCGGCGCACGACGCGGCCATCGAGCACGATCTGCACGAAGGCGCCGCCGTGGTCGAACACGACGGCCGACGAGGGCACGCCGATGCCGTGGCTCTGCCCCGTCTCGATGGCGCCGCGCGCGAACGATCCGATGCGCAGCCGAGCATCATCGCCGAGGAAGATGCGCACGCGCCCGAGGCGCGTCAGCTTGTCGACTTCCGGCGAAACGAGCCGCACCGTGCCTTCGACATCGCCGACGCCGGCGACATTGACGCGCGCCTTCTTGCCGGTCGTCACCTTGGCCAGCTCGGTCTCGATGACCTCGGCGTCGAGCTCCACCTCGCTGCGCGCAACGATGCGGAACATCGGCTCGCCGGCGCCGGTATGCATGCCACCGATGCGCGCCGTACGTCGGCTGATGAGACCGTCGGCGGGCGCCTTAACGTCGGTATTCGTGCGCTTCCACAACAGCTCGCGCCGTTGCGCTTCGACCTGCGCCTTTTCGGCCCGGGCGAGCTGCAAGCCGCCGCGCGCGGCCGCCAATTGCGCCTCGGCACTCTTAGCGGCTGCCTCGCGCTGATCGAACGACGTGCCCGACATGTAGCCGGAATTCTTCAGCGGCTTGGCGCGCTCGAAGTTGGCCCGCGCCTCGGCGAGTTTCGCCGTCATGTCGGCGATCTGGCTTTCAGACTGCGAAATTGCAGCCTCCCACCGCGCCAACATGGCTTCTTTCTGAGCCAACTGCGCGTCGAGTGATTCCTGCACGAGGATGGCGAGAACGTCGCCCTTCTTCACCCGGTCACCCTCGTCGACCTTCAACTCGAGCACGCGAAAGCCTTCCACCTCCGGCGCCACCAGGATCTCATCGCGCGGAACGAGCGAACCGGAGACGGTGACCATTTCGGTGAAGTCGGACGGCGTCGCCTTGATGATCGACACAGCCGGCGGCAGCGCCGCCTCTTGCTTGGGCTCGCCGTGGTTTAGTTCTGCACGGCTGTCGCCGCTCCAGGAGGGGATGAGTTGCGGGGCAACGTGGGGGACGACGAACATGCCGCCGCCGGCAATGACGCCGAGCACCACGAGAATAAGGAAAAATCGCTTCATGGCTTCGGCTCCGCGTCCTTGTCTTTTTCGTTCGGTTCAGGTTTCGGCTGGACGTTGAGCAGCTTGCCTATGAGCGCCATGACGGCGGGAACGAGCCCCTTGGCGTCGAATGTTGGATCGAGTGCGCGGCGCATGAACATGCCGTCGCCGATCACCGAGAACAGCTTCGTCAGCGTAGGAATGTCCACGTCGGGAGCGATGCGGCCTTCCGCTTGCAGCGCCGCGAACAGCTTCTCGAAGCTGCCGTGCACATAGCGGTCGACCGAGCGATAGATCTCCCCGACCTTCGGATTGCGCGTGGATTCCAGTCCGATCTCGAGGCACATCGTCCGCTTGTGGGCCGGCTCCTCGTCGAAGTAGTGGTTGCCGAGCTCCGACAGCGACAGCATGAGATCGGTCGATGCCGACAGGTCGGCGAAGCGTTCGGCAAAGTCGGAGCGGTCGCGCTCGGCGAGACCGGCGATCAGGTCTTCCTTCGAATTGAAGTAAACGTAGAGCGCACCGGGGCTGATCAGCGCCTCCTTGCAGATGTCCTGCATGGTCGTGCGGTGAAAGCCCGCGCGCGCAAAGCAGACCTCGGCGGCATCGAGGATGTGCTCGCGACGAGCGCGTTGCGTGGCGGGTTTGAGCTTGGGCATCGAGCCGACCGAAACAGAGTTTCTAAAGGCGTGCCCGGAAATGGCACGAAACAAAACGAACGACCGTTTTGTTTGCACTCTATCGTGGCGGGTTGATGGCGGCTGTAACGGTGGTGACAAGACAGCGCTGATTACCGAACCCGGCGTGCTCTGGCGGCCGCTCCGGCACTCAGAACTGGGTCAACAGATTGGCGGTCGCGTAGGGATCCTCGAGCGACTGCGCCTCGTCCAGGAAGCGGCCCGAAAAGCCGCCAGAGAGGGACACCTCTCCGCCATTCCAGGCATAGCGCGCAAACAGGCCGGCCCGCGCATCCTCGCCAAGATCGTTGGCGTTGATGCCGCCTTCCAGACCGAGGGAGACATCCCCGAAGACGCGATAGCCGCTGCGCAGGCGGGCGGCGGAGGTTTGATGCGCGCTGGTCCAGGAGAGGTCGAGGGAAGACCAGCCGGAGCTGCCGATATTGAGCCAGAACTCAGCCGCCAACTTTGGCCCAACCTCTTGCCCTTGCACGGGATTCTCCGGGTCGAACGGCTGTACGTCGTGCTCGATGGCGGCGACGCCGACGAAGGCCTTGGCGGTCAACGGACCGAGGCGCTTCAGATAGCCGACCAGGGCTTCGCCAAAGGCGGTTTCGGCCGTGAACGACACCAGTTGGCTGCGCCGTTGCCCAACGTAGGTATAGCCGCCGTAGCCTGCGGCGATGCGCAGCCGCAGGCCGTCGCTGAAGATATCGCTATGCGGGGCGACGGTCATACCCGAGTAGATCAGCCAGACGTGCGCCGAGGCGTCGGCGCCGCCCCAGACCTCCCGCCATCCGTGAGCGGCGGGATCGGCGCGGGCGGGTGCAAGTGAGGCAACTGCTATCAGGGCGACTGCGATCGCCCGCGTAGGCCAAACGGGAAATTCTCTGAGCAACATACGCCCGACGCAGAACAGATATAGAACGGAAGAAAATAAAGCAGTGGATTAACCATATGAGGCCTTATCTACAACTTGAAGTCAACGTCATTTAATGTCGTCGCAGTCCCCGGTTGCTTCGATGCCGGATAACGTTTCCGCGACGACGGTGATTAACGTCTGTGCATAGAAGTGTTTTCTGTCATCCTGTGCACGGTTTTGACTGCTAAGATTTCGTTAGTAGGGTTGCTTCAAACCCTCAACGGAGACGGCCTCCAAGCCCCGGCTCCCCCGCCGCAATCAGGCCGTCCGCACCTAGGGAGGACGTACAATGGTTGCTCATGCGTCGAATTCGCATGCGAACGGCAAATCCCCTGCACACAATGCTTTTCAGATGTTCTTCGGTGGCCTCGAAAGCTTGGGGCAGGCCTACGATCCCTTCTTCAAGGGCTTGGCACGCACACAGCTCGAGGTGCTCGGTTTTGCCAACCGGCGGGCCCAGGCCTACATGCAGATCCCGGCTACGGCCGCCCAGTGCCGCACGCCGCAGGATCTGTTCAACCTCCAAACTCAGTTCTGGCGCGCCGCTTACGAGGACTACACGCAGAGCGTGGGGCGCGTGACCAACGCGCTCGCGGCTTGCGTCCCGCCAAACTTAGCGGCGCTGACCGACGAGGCGCTCAACAACGCACACGATTACATCGCCTTCCCTGAGGCGAAGGAGCAGCAGAGCGGCCGCTCGCGTGAGCGCAAGGCGGCTTAGGTCGGAAATAGCGAACTGCGGTATCCAACCCGGCGGCGCTTGCGGCGCGCCCCGGACGAGGCCGGTCGGCCGTACCGGACAAGCCGGTGCCGGGCCGCGGCGCCTGACTATTTCAGATCAACCAAGGCTTCCTTGAATCCGGCGAGCGAGATCGGAATGCCGATGCCCGCTTCTTCCGCCTGGAAGATGATGAAGATGGCCGTCTTGCCGTTCTTCAACTGCTCGATCAGCGGATCCTCGACCACCACCTGCGCGTAGCAGGCGAACGTGTGGCAGCGCAAAAAGGGCGCATGCCCCACATCCTTGTCGTCGATCTTCAATCCGAGGCCGGGCGGCAGCAGGATGCCGAGTGGCGCGAACACGCGCAAAACGCGCGTACCATTGGAGAACTTCTGGAAGTAGACGGTTAAACCGATGTTGTCCTTGTCCTCGGCGGTGACGCTCTGCACCAAGGCGCACACCTCGTTCTTGGCGCCGGGTGGCGGATCCTTGCAGACGATTTGCCAATCGCCGTGCTGCCCTTTGACCGTTCCCTCCTGCGCCGCGGCGGGAATAGTCGCCGCCAGCAACAGCAGGCACGCCGCAAATCGCTTCGTAACCCATCGCGCAGAGGACGCGGCCGAGCCGAGTGCGCTGCGGCAAAATTCGCCGTCAGGCGATCCAATGTTCGGCACGCGCTGCTCCTGAAATCTGCCCCGGCGTCGGGCTCGACGCGCACATTGTGGAAGGCAAGGCGAAGTCTTCGTGGTGTTCCCGGAATCCGGCCAAAGTTTGTACCCGAAGCGCGCCAGGTTGCACGCATATGCGAGGCGATTGTTTAGCGATGCCACAACGCGTGGAAATGCCGCATTAAGCTTGACTTGAGGCACGGAAGTCGATTGTGCTCTTAGTTGACTTGGGGACGTGCGTCCTGCGCTCGGTGGCTTCGGCATCAGCGCGGTGTGTGCGGGCGAACTGTTCAAAAGAGCAGCGCCTGTCGTGGGGAGGGACTCGGCCAACGAGCCGAGCAGCACTTGGGAGCGGATGAATGTTGAGACGACTGCTTTGCTCGGCACCTGCCGCAGCACTTGCAATGCTGTTGCTCGGAGCTTCGTTTGCGTGGGCCGGCATGGGCCAGCCGTCGCCGGGCGAAATGGGCTTTCAGGGCGCCGCGTCGCCGGTGGCCGAGGAAATCCACAAGGTCTACGACTTCGTCAATATCATCATCGTGGCGATCACCGTCTTCGTCATGCTGCTGATGCTCTACGTGATCTACCGCTTCTCAGAGCGCGCCAATCCGACGCCGTCGACAGTGACGCACAACACGGTTCTCGAGGTGGCTTGGACGGTCATCCCGATCCTCATCCTCGTCGCCATCGCCATTCCCTCCTTCCGCCTCCTCAATCTCCAGTACAGCTACCCGAAGTCGGACGTGACCCTGAAGGCCACGGGCTACACTTGGTATTGGGAGCACTCCTATCCGGAGCTCGACATCACGTTCGAGACCCGCATGCTGGATGATGAGTCGCGCCAGGCGCTGATCGACCAGAACCTGCCGGCGCCGCGCAACCTTGCGGTCGACAACGAGGTTATCGTTCCGCTCAACAAGGTCGTCACGGTCCTGATTACGGCGGCGCCAGACGGCGTCATTCACGACTGGACCGTTCCTTCCTTCGGCTCGAAGGTCGACGCAGTTCCCGGACGCATCACCTCCACGTGGTTCAAGCCGACCGTCGAAGGCATCTTCTACGGCCAGTGCTCGGAGCTGTGCGGCAAGGATCACGCCTTCATGCCGATCGGCGTGCGCGTCGTGAAGGAAGAGGTGTTCGCCTCCTGGACCGACACCATGAAGCAGGCGAACGAAATCGGCAAAGCCGCCGGCGCCGAGAAAGACAAGGAAAAGCGCAAGCAGCTCAACCAGCAGAAGAAGGATCTGTTGGAGAAGGCCAAGGGCATCGTACGCCAGGCAGCTCTCGAGCAAGCCGGCGTGCGCCAGTTCGCCAAGGCGGGCGATCCGGCTCAGGCCAAGTGAGCACGCGCGAGGCGCATCCGACAGCAGCTCCGGGCGACCGGCAACAAAACACCGAGTGACAGGGCGAACGCACAATGGGAAGCACGACACACACAGCGCATGACAGCCACGACCACACACCCACGGGGCTGGGGCGCTGGCTGTTCTCGACGAATCACAAGGACATCGGAACGATGTACTTGGTATTCGCCATTATCAGCGGCCTGATCGGCGGCGCCCTGTCGGTCGCCATGCGCCTCGAGCTGCAGGAGCCGGGGCTGCAGTATTTCGCCGACGGCCACATGTACAACGTGTTCGTCACGGGTCACGGCCTCATCATGGTGTTCTTCATGGTGATGCCTGCGATGATCGGCGGTTTCGGCAACTGGTTCGTGCCGCTGATGATCGGCGCGCCGGACATGGCCTTCCCGCGCATGAACAACGTCTCGTTCTGGCTGCTGCCGGCGGCGCTGACGCTGCTGCTCATTTCGCTGTTCGTCGAAGGACCACCCGGCGGTCTCGGCGTCGGTGCCGGCTGGACGGTCTATGCGCCGCTTTCGACCTCGGGGCATCCGGGTCCGGCCATGGACTTCGCCATCCTCGCGCTGCATCTCGCCGGTGCGTCGTCGATCCTTGGCGCCATCAACTTCATCACCACCATCTTCAATATGCGCGCGCCCGGCATGACGCTGCACAAGATGCCGCTGTTCGTATGGTCGGTGCTGGTGACTGCCTTCCTGTTGTTGCTGTCGCTGCCCGTGCTGGCCGGCGCCATCACCATGCTGCTCACCGATCGCAACTTCGGCACCTCGTTCTTCAATCCGCAGGGCGGCGGTGACCCGCTTCTCTACCAGCATCTGTTCTGGTTCTTCGGACACCCCGAGGTCTACATTCTCATCCTGCCCGGCTTCGGCATGATCAGCCACGTCGTGTCGACCTTCTCGAAGAAGCCGGTGTTCGGATACCTCGGCATGGCCTACGCCATGGTCGCCATCGGCCTCGTCGGCTTCATCGTGTGGGCGCACCACATGTATGCCGCCGGCATCAGCGTGAACACGCAGGCCTACTTCGTGTTCGCCACGATGGTGATCGCGGTGCCGACGGGCGTGAAAATCTTCTCCTGGATCGCCACCATGTGGGGCGGCTCGATCCAGTTCAAGGTGCCCATGCTGTGGGCGCTCGGCTTCATCTTCCTCTTCACCGTGGGTGGCGTGACCGGCGTCATGCTCTCCAACGCCGGCGTCGACCGCGCGCTGCACGACACCTACTACGTCGTCGCGCACTTCCACTACGTGCTCTCGCTCGGCGCCGTCTTCGCCATCTTCGCGGGCTGGTACTACTGGTTCCCCAAGATGTCGGGCTACATGTACAACGAGGCGCTGGGCAAGGTGCACTTCTGGCTGACCTTCATCGGCGCCAACGTCCTGTTCTTCCCGCAGCACTTCCTCGGCCTTTCGGGCATGCCGCGCCGCTACGTCGACTATCCGGACGCATTCGCGTTCTGGAACGGCGTGTCGTCGGCGGGCGCCTACATGACCGCGCTGGGCACGATCGTGTTCCTCATCGGTGTGCTGGTCGCCTTCATGGGCCGCCGCGTGGCGGGTGACAACCCTTGGGGTGCCGGCGCCACGACGCTCGAGTGGACGCTGCCGTCGCCGCCGAACTTCCACTCCTACGAGACGCTGCCGCGCATTCAAGCCACTCATCACCACTGAGGCGCAGGGCATATGCACGAACGATACGGGCGGGGCACTAGGTTCCGCCCGTTGCACTGAAAGAGGCGAAATCCCGGATCGCCGATCGCGCCAGCTCCATTCGGCCGATCGAGCATCCGGCAAGGCCGAGCAGGTCCTCCTTAGATGGGAGGCCGATGCGAGGCCAAGGGTCGAGTGAGATGCAAGGGACGAGCGCAGAGACCAGCAGCGGCCAGATCGGCCCCGTAACGGGGTCGGGCATCGGCGACTTCATCGAGCTGCTGAAGCCGCGTGTCATGTCGCTGGTCGTGTTCACGGCGCTGACCGGCATGATCGCGGCCCCCGGCACCATCCATCCCGTGCTCGGCGTCATTGCGCTGCTCGCCATCGCCATCGGTGCCGGCGCAGCCGGCGCGCTCAACATGTGGTACGACGCCGACATCGACGCGCGCATGGCGCGCACGGCGGCGCGTCCCATTCCGCGCGGACGCTTGACCGCGGACGAAGCCTTGAACTTCGGTTCCGTCCTGTCGGTCTTCTCGATCCTGACGCTCGGTGTCCTCGTCAATTGGACGGCGGGGCTCCTGCTCGCCATCACCATCGGCTTTTATCTCTTCATCTACACCATGTGGCTGAAGCGGTTGACGCCGCAGAACATCGTCATCGGCGGCGCCGCCGGCTCCTTCCCGCCAATGATCGGCTGGGCCGCCGTCACCGGCAACGTCAGCATGGAAAGCGTGCTGATGTTCCTCATCATCTTCGTGTGGACCCCGCCGCACTTCTGGGCGTTGGCGCTATACCGCTGCCGCGACTACGAGCGTGTCGGCGTGCCGATGCTTCCGGTCGTCGCCGGTCCCACCGAGACGCGCCGCCAGATCTGGCTCTATTCGCTTGTGCTGGTGCCGCTGGCCATGTTGCCGTCGGCCGTCGGCCTTGCCGGCGTTGTCTATGGGGTGAGCTCGGCCGTGCTCGGCGCCGTCTTCCTTTATCTGGCCTGGCGCGTGCGCAAGATCACCGAGGGGCGTGACGCCGATCGGGCGGCCAAACAGCTGTTTGCGTTCTCGATCCTTTATCTGTTTCTCCTGTTTGCAGTGATCCTCGGCGAGCACGCCGTAACCCGGCTGATGGCGTGAGGATCGAACGGTGGCGTTGGTTATGAGCGGAATGAACGAGGACGAGAAGGAGCAACGGCGGCGTCAGCGCATGCGCTCGATCGCCATCGGCCTCGCGCTCGCGGCGCTCGTCGCGCTCTTCTACGTGGCGACGATCATCCGCCTCGGCGGCAACGTGATGAACCGGCCGATCTGAGGCGCCACATCCCATGAGCGAGTTCGACCAGCATCGAGAGCACAGGCCGCCAGCCTCAAAGGGGCACGGCGCCGTTGCCGCCGTCTGCGCCCTCTTGGTGCTGTCGATGGCCGGGCTGTCGTTTGCGGCCGTGCCGCTCTATCGCCTCTACTGCCAGGTGACCGGATTTCAGGGCACCACGCAAAAGGCCGATAAGGCCTCCGACATCGTGCTCGATCGCGTGGTGAAGGTGCACTTCGACGCCAACACGGCCGCCGAGCTGCCGTGGACGTTCGAGCCGATGCAATCCTCGCTCGAGGTGAAGGTCGGTGAGAACACGCTCGCCTTTTACAAGGCCACCAACAACTCCGATAAGCCGACGACGGGCACGGCGGTTTTCAACGTCACCCCCGACAGTGTCGGCACGCACTTCAACAAGGTGCAGTGCTTCTGCTTCACCGAGCAGCGACTGGAGCCGGGGCAATCGATCGAAATGGCAGTTTCGTTCTTCGTCGATCCGGCGTTCGTCACCGACGAGGAGACCAGGAATCTTTCCGAGCTGACGCTGTCCTACGCCTTCTATCCGCTGGCTGAGCCGAAGAAGAAGGCAGGACAGGCGGCGGCAGCGAGCTCGGGCAAGGGCGGATGAAGAATTGAATATCCGGCGCTGCACCTGAGGACCGGTCCTGAGGCGCAGCGGCAAGGCTCCCGCTCCGCAAGAACGGCAGCCTAAAGACGACGGATCGGGAGCACCAACGGGGACCACGGGAGAGACAAGACAATGGCCGCGACGCACGCCAAGCACCACGACTACCATCTCGTAAATCCGAGCCCCTGGCCGGTGATCGCTTCGGTTTTCGCACTCATGTTGATGATCGGTGCGGTCATCTGGATGCGCTCCATGAGCGAGGGCGCCGGCCTGTTCGGCATCTCCGGACCATGGGTGTTCGCCGTCGGTGCCGCCGGCATCGTGGCCAGCGCCTACTTCTGGTGGCGTGATGTTGCTCGCGAGGGCGCGCATGGCGACCACACCCCGGTCGTACAGCTGCACTTCCGCTACGGCATGATCCTGTTCATCGCCTCGGAGGTGATGTTCTTCGTCGCCTGGTTCTGGGCCTACTTCGACGTCGCTCTGTTCCCCGGCAGCGTCCATGACCTGTTGAACAGCACGAATGTCGTTGGTCAGGTCATGCGCGACCAGCTGCTCGGCGGCCATTGGCCGCCGGTGCCGGTCGAGGGCACGGGCGTGACGATCCCCGCCAGCGGCCAGCCGACGCCGGGAATCTTCCAGCACACGTTCGATCCGTGGGGCATCCCGCTGCTCAACACGCTCATCCTGCTGACGTCGGGTGTGACGGTAACCTGGGCGCACCATGCGCTCCTGAAGAACGATCGTCGCGGGCTGGTGCTCGGTCTGATCCTCACCGTGGTCCTCGGTGCCACGTTCACCTTCTTCCAGGCCTACGAGTATCAGCACGCTGCCTTCAGCTACGCCGGCCACATCTACGGCTCGACGTTCTTCATGGCGACGGGCTTCCACGGTGCGCACGTGCTGATCGGCACCATCTTCCTGCTCGTCTGCCTCATTCGCGCTCTGAAGGGCGCCTTCACGCCGAGGCTGCACTTCGGCTTCGAGGCGGCTGCCTGGTACTGGCACTTCGTCGACGTCGTCTGGCTGTTCCTGTTCGCCGCCATCTACGTGTGGGGCGCAGGCGCCGCCGCTCCGGCCGGCGCCGGCCACTAAGCCGGGCAATCGGTATAAGGCGGAGCGGCCGGCTGGTCGCTTCGTCGCAGCGAGAATACGCCGGGGCGGCCATCGTGCCGCCCCGTGCTATTGTCGGGGTCCGTCCAACGCCGTCGAGGAGCGTCGCGTGCCGGAGCACAAATCCGTCTCGCCTCTTTACGCAGCGGTATTCGCCCGCTGCCCGCGCTGCGGCGAGGGCAAGCTATTCAAGAACGTGCTCGAGATGCGGCCGGCGTGCGACCGCTGCGGCCTCGACTACCGCTTCATCGATACGGGCGACGGGCCGGCGGTATTCGCCATCTTCATCCTCGGCTTTGTCATCCTGGGCCTCGCGCTCTACGTCGAGTTCACCTACGAGCCGTCCGTCTGGGTGCACGTCGCGCTGTGGGGCCTGGTGACACCGCTCATTGCCCTCGTCGTCCTGCGTTTCCTCAAATCGATGCTCATCGCCCTGCAGTACCGCAACAAGGCCGAGGAAGGACGCATCGCCCGTGATTGATCTTTGCTCGACGCCGGCATGCGGGAGCGCCGCCTGACATGCTGAGAGCCATCCGGGAAACGCGCCTGCTATGGCCGGCCCTCGCGGCACTCGCCGGTTTCGCGTTCCTCGTTGCGCTGGGCAATTGGCAGATGCGCCGCCTCGATTGGAAGCAGGGACTGATCGGCTCTATCGCCGAGCGCCAGCACGCAACTCCCGTGACCCTGGCGCTGGCCGAGGAGCGGGCGAGCCTGGGCGGCGATGTCGAGTACACGCGGGTCAAGGTGGAAGGCCAATTGCTGAACGACCGCGAGATCCACCTCTACGCGCTGGATGACAAATACGGACCAGGATTTCATGTCATCGCGCCCCTTCGCCTTGCCGACGGAAGCATCGTCCTCGTCAATCGCGGCTTCGTGCCCAACGACCTGAAGGATGCCGGCAAACGCGCTGCCGGCCAGGTTGCCGGCGACGTGACCTTCACCGGTCTGCTGCGCCATGCCGATGAGCAAACGATGTTCGTTCCAGCCAATGATCCTGCCCGCAACATCTGGTACTGGCGCGACATCGACGCCATGGCAGCGACACTCGGCGCCGACGCACCGCGCGTGCACAAGTATGTCGTCGACGCGGAAGCCGAACCGGCGGCGCCGGGCGGCTGGCCGAAGGGCGGCGTCACCCGCCTCGAGCTGCCCAACCGTCATCTCGAGTACGCGCTGACATGGTATGGCCTCGCCGGAACTCTGGTCGCCGTATTCATCGCCTTCGCGGCCACCCGCTGGCGCCAAACGCGACCAAAATAGGCGTCCCGACCAATGCGTTGGGGTTAATCGCAACAAGCTTGTGCGGAGGGGCGAACTGCCGCCCCCGCTTGCTTGTAGGGCCTCCAGCCGGGCACTAGGGTGCACGGCAAATCTGCTTCCTGGAGAACGACGCGTTGAACTACATCTCAACCCGAGGTGAGGCGCCCCCGCTGGGGTTCGAGGACGTCGTGCTGGCCGGGCTGGCGCGTGACGGTGGTCTCTATGTCCCGCAGGCATGGCCGACGCTGACGCCGGAGACGATTGCCTCGTTCGCCGGCATGCCGTTCGCCGATGTGGCAGTGGAGGTCATCCACCCGTTTACCGGCGGGGCGATCTCCCGCGAAGAGCTGCGCCGCATGACCACCGAAGCGTATGCTCGCTTCGGTCACCCGGCGGTGACGCCCCTGGTGCAGGTGGGGACCAACCGCTGGATCCTCGAGCTCTTCCATGGTCCGACGCTGGCATTCAAGGACGTCGCCATGCAGTTGCTGGCGCGCCTCATGGATCGCGTGCTGGCGGAGCGTGGGCAGCGGGCGACGATCATCGGCGCCACCTCGGGCGATACGGGCGGCGCCGCCATCGAAGCGTTCCGCGGCTCGCCGCGCGTCGATGTGGCGATCCTCTTTCCTGAGGGGCGGGTTTCCGCCGTGCAGCGGCGCATGATGACGACGCCGACCGAAGACAACGTGCACGCCATCTCCGTGCGTGGGACGTTCGACGACTGTCAGGCGCTCGTGAAGGCCATGTTCAACGATCACGGCTTCCGCGATCGCGTCAACCTGGCCGGCGTCAACTCCATCAACTGGGCGCGCATCGCCGGGCAGGTGACGTACTACTTCGTCGCAGCAGTTGCCCTCGGCGCACCGTATCGGCGGGTGTCGTTCGTCGTGCCGACCGGCAACTTCGGCGACATCTTCGCTGGCTACGTGGCCAAGCGCATGGGCCTGCCGATCGAGAAACTGGTCATCGCTTCCAACGTCAACGACATCCTGCCGCGTACCTTGCACGGCGGCAGCTACGAAATGCGCGGGGTCATCGCCACCACCTCGCCGTCGATGGACATCCAGATTTCCTCCAACTTCGAGCGTTACCTGTTCGAGGCCTCGGGCCGCGACGCGCCGCTGATCCGCGCCAAGATGCGCGCCCTGAAGGAAACGAACAGCTTCGATCTCGGCTCCCTCGGCGAGGTGATGCGCCGCGACTTCGCCGCGCACGCAGCCAGCGAAGCCGATGTCGCCGATGCCATCGTGCGCACCAAAGCCGCGTGCGACTACCTCGCCGACCCGCACACCGCCTGCGCCATCGTCGCCGCCGAGCAGGAGCTCGACGACAGCGGCGTGCCGCAAATCGTCCTGTCCACCGCCCACCCGGCGAAGTTCCCCGACGCAATGCAAGCGATAACCGGCGCGCGGCCGCTACTCCCCGAGCGCCTCGAAGGCCTGATGACGGCGAAGGAGCGCTTCACCACCATCGACAACGACATCGGTGCCGCGGAGGCGCACGTCGAATCCCTGACGCGCGCGGTCCTGGAGGGCCGCGGATGACCGTCGAGCTGACGACGCTCAAGAATGGCCTTCGGGTCGTCACCGACAACATGCGCAATCTGGAAACCGTCTCGCTGGGACTGTGGGTGGGCACCGGCGCTCGCCACGAGACCGACCGCGAGCACGGCATCTCGCACTTTCTCGAGCACATGGCGTTCAAGGGCACGCGCCGGCGCAGCGCTCAGCAGATCGCCGAGGAGATCGAGGAGGTCGGCGGCGAGCTCAACGCCGCCACCAGCATGGAGACGACGGCCTATTTCGCCCGCGTCCTCAAGGGTGATGACGGCGTGGCGCTCGGCCTCATCGCCGACATCCTGCAGAACTCGGCGTTCGGGCGTCCGGAGCTGGAGGGCGAGCGGCAGGTGATTCTGCAGGAGATCGCCGCCACCCGCGATAGCCCCGACGACATCGGCTACGACCTGCTGCACGACGCCGCTTTTCCACAGCAGCCGGTGGGCCGGCCGATCCTCGGCACCCCATTCAGCGTAGGCAGCTTCACCGCCAGCGATCTAAAGCGCTTTCTGGGGCGCCGCTACGGCCCTGGAAACATGGTGATTTCGGGCGCCGGCGCGGTCCGTCATGCAAATGTCGTCCGCCACGCTGAAGCCCTATTCGGAGGGCTGACTGACGAGCGGCGAACAACGGGGGAACGGCCGGCCAAGTACGTCGGTGGCGTACGCGTTTCGGAGAAGCCATTCGAGCAGAGCCATCTCCTCATCGGCTTTCCCAGTCCCTCGTACACGGAAGATGCCTTCTTCACGGCTCAGGTGTTCTCGGGGCTGTTCGGCGGGGGCATGTCGTCCCGACTATTTCAGGAGGTGCGCGAGAAGCGCGGCCTCTGCTACGCGATCTACTCGACCGCGTGGGGATTACGTGATGCAGGGCTGTTCGCCATCCACGCGGCAACGGGAACGGGACTGATGGGCCAGCTCATCGACGTCATCGGCGCGGAACTGAAGCGCGCGGCGGAGAAAGTCCCCGACGCCACCGAATTGGCACGCTCCAAGGCGCAGCTCAAGGCTGGGCTGTTGATGAGCTTGGAAAGCTCGTCGGCGAGGGCAGAGCAGATGGCGCGGCACGTGCTAACCCATAGTCGGGTCCTGACGAACGGCGAGTTGATGGACAAGGTCGATGCGGTGACGGCGGAAGATGCGCGCGGCTTCGCGGCCGGGTTGGCGGCGAGTGATGCTTCCGTATCCGTTGTCGGCAGCGGGCGGCGCTCGCGCAAGTTCGCCGAGCGGGCAGTCGAATTGATGCGGGGCTAGCTTCGGGGGGAAATGCCGATGGCATTCCTGCGATCCTCTACCGGGCATGACAGCGCCGTTACCCTGCGCGGGCACGGCGTGTGGCTGCGCGCCCCGCTGATGGGCGACTACGGTCCCTGGGCCGAGCTGCGCGCCATGAGTCGCGATCACCTGACGCCCTGGGAGCCCGTTTGGCAGCGTGACGAGCTATCACGCAGCGCCTTTCGCCGCCGCGTGCGTCACTACCAACGCGAAGCGCGCGAGGATCTCGGCTACGCGTTTCTCATTTTCTCCGACACGGACGACCAGCTCCTCGGCGGCCTGACGCTGTCGAACGTGCGTCGCGGCGTCACCCAGGCGGCTGTTCTCGGCTACTGGCTGGGCAAGCCTTTCGTGCGCCGCGGCCTCATGACGGAAGCGGTGCGCGCTACCGTAGGCTTTGGGTTCGATGCGCTGCATCTGCACCGGCTCGAGGCGGCAACGATGCCCACCAACGCAGCCTCCGTCCGCGTGCTGGAGCGCAACGGCTTCCGCCGCGAAGGATTCGCGCGCCGCTTGCTGAAGATCAACGGTACGTGGGAAGACCACGTGCTCCACGCCTTGCTCTTCGACGACGCTCGCGCCGCCGGTATAGAGGCAGCCTCGGCATGAGCTGGCGCCCCCCGAGATTCGCGCCCGCGCGCAACTGTGGCATCCGCGCCGTAGCTTATCTCGTGCTCGCCGTCGTGGCGTTGCTGATCGTGCTGCCGGACCGCGCGTTCGCCCTGAAGCCGATCGTCATCGAGCCCGACCAGGATCGCGTCGAGGTGACGACGCTGGGTGAGTTCTACGACGCGCGCGGCGACAGCCTGCAGGTCGAGACGGCGCCGGCGGCCGACGGCATGACGGGCCGTATTTCCGTCACCGCCAAGACGCCCGGCACGAACCCCAATTGGGTGGTTTTCGCGCTGACCAATCCGACCGACAAGCCGGTGGAACGCTGGTTGACCGCCGAGCGCTACAGCATCATCGGCTCGGGCGCGGTATGGCCCGATCTCGACGCGCAGCGCATCGAGGCGGTGACGCCGTCGATGGGCTACATCCCCGAGCGCATCAAGAGTGACCGTGCCGATATCTTCCGCATCACCATCGAGCCGGGACAAACCGTCACCTACATCGCCGAGCTGGCTTCCGACCGCTTCGCCCGGCTGTATCTTTGGAAGCCGATCGACTACGAGCTTTATTCGCGCGATCGGCTGCTCTTCAACGGCATCATGCTGGGCCTCACCGGCCTGCTCGCCATCTTCCTAACGGCGATCTTCGCTGCCAATCACAAGGCGATTTTCCCGAGCGCTGCCCTCGTCGCCTGGTGCGTGCTGGCCTACCTGTGCGTCGACTTCGGCTTTTTCCATAAGCTGTTCCAGCTTCGCCCGGAGGACAACGCCGTCTATCGAGCGGCGAGCAAATCCGCCGTCGCGGCGAGCTTGGTCATCTTCGTCTCGGTGTTCCTGCGCATCGCGTTTTGGCACGGCCTCATACGCATGCTGTTCACCGTGTGGATCATCGCGCAGCTAACTCTTGTGGCGGTGGCGGTCATCGATCCGCGCCTCGCCTCGACCTTCGCGCGCATGTCGTTCCTGGTGATCGGTGGCGTCGGTGGCGCCTTCGCCCTGTTCCTCGCACTGCGCGGACAGGACCGCGCCCTGTCGCTGATCCCGACGTGGATATTGTTCCTCATCTGGATCTTCGGCGCCTCGATGGTGCTCACCGGGCGCCTGTCCGGGGACGCCGCCGTGCTCGGCCTCGTCGCCGGACTAGTCCTCATCCTCATTCTCATCGGCTTCACCGTCACGCAGTTCGCCTTCCGCTCGTTGGAGCCGCTGTTCGGCGCCGCGCCAAGCGAGCTGCAATTGCGGGCTCTGGCGGTCGACGGCGCCGGCTCGGCGGTGTGGGAATGGAACGCGCGCCGGGACGAGGTGAAGGTCAGCCCGGCCATCGAAGCTTCACTGGGCCTCAATACCGGCGAGCTGTGCACCAAGGTCGACGACTTCATCAAGCACTTGCATCCCACCGACCGCGAGCGTTTCCGCATGATCCTGTGGTCGGTGCAGGAGCGCACCTGGGCGCGCATCCGCACCGACTTCCGCATGCGCCACGCCGACAACAGCTACCGCTGGTTCGAGCTGGAAGCGGCGAGCGTACCCAACGCCGATGCCCGCGCCATGCGCTGCGTTGGCCTCGTACGCGACGTCACGGATGCCAAGCGCGCGCACGAGCGCCTGTTGCACGACGCCGTGCACGACAGCCTCACGGGACTTCCCAACCGCGAGCTCGTGCTCGACCGGCTCGGTGTCGCCGCCAGTCGCGCCAAGTCCGAGAACGGCGTGCGGCCGAGCGTCGTATTCATCGACATCGACAAGTTCAAGAGCGTCAACGTCTCCTTCGGCCTCGTGGTCGGCGACAGCCTGCTGCTCACCGTGGCACGCCGCCTGCAGAGCCACCTCGCGCCGCACGACACCCTCGCCCGCGTCGGTGGTGACCAGTTCGCCATCCTGCTCGTCACCGAGCAGAGCCCGCAGGATCTCGCCGGCCTCGCCGAGCGCGTACGGCGTTCGCTGCGCGCCCCGATCAAGATCGCCGGGCAGGAGATTGTGCTGACCGGATCTATCGGCATCGCCGTCTACGATGGCGAGACCCCCAGTCACCTCGACCTCTACAAGGAGGCCGAGATCGCCATGTACCGTGCCAAGCGCGGCGGCGCCGACCGCATCGAGATCTTCCGTCCGGAGATGCGCGCCGACCGCGACGACCGCGTCGCGCTGGAGAGCGACTTGCGCAAGGCGCTGGCGAAGAACCAGATCAAGGTCCTCTATCAGCCGATCATCTACCTGCCGACCGAGGAGCTGGCCGGCTTCGAGGCGCTGGTCCGCTGGGAGCATCCCAAGCGCGGCCTAATGAGCCCGGACGACTTCATCCCCATCGCCGAGCAGTCGGATCTCATCGTTCGCCTCGGCTCGCACGTCCTCTTGCGCGCCGCTCACGAGGCAGCGCGCTGGCAGCGTGAGCTGCCGCGCGAGGAGCGCCCTCTGTTCGTATCCGTCAACATCTCGAGCCGGCAGATATTCCGTCAGAACCTCATCCAGGAGATCCGCCATATCCTCGGCCGCAACATCGTGCCCAAGGGCTCGTTGCGCCTCGAGATTACCGAGAGCCTGGTGATGGAGAACCCCGAGCAGGCGACCGAAATCCTCGAGTGGCTGCGCGGCGCCGGCGCGCAGCTGGCGCTCGACGATTTCGGCACGGGATATTCGTCGCTCGCCTATCTGCAGCGCTTCCCGTTCGACACCATCAAGATCGATCGCGCTCTGGTGCAGGCCAGCGGCGACAGCGGCGGTGCCGGATCGGCAATCGTGCGCTCGATCGTGGCGCTCGGGCACGAGCTCGGCAAGAGCGTCGTCGCCGAAGGCGTCGAGACGGCCGAGGACGTCGGCTTCCTGCGCTCGATCAACTGCGGGTACGCGCAGGGCTTCTACTACGGCGAGCCGATGTCGGATCGCGACGTGCTGCAGCTTCTCAAGATGGTGCGCACCGCCGAGCACAAGCTGCGCCCGCGCGGGCTTTTCCGCGCCAAGCCCAAGGGCAAGCAGCGCGACAAGAAGCCGGCCGCGGTTGCCGCGAAGGGTAACGGTGCGGCGCCGCACTTGCCGCCCGAGGCGAGCGGTCGCCCACCGGCGCCGCCCAGCACGTTGCCGAACAGCACGCTGCGGCCGCGTCCGCGCCCCTCGGCGCCCATGCAGTTCAACGGCCGGACGTCGGCGCAAGTCGGGCCGCCGCCTCCGCCGTTCCTGCCGATGCATCACGATGAAGGCCTGCGGGACGAGCCGGGCATACCGGCCCTGCCACCGCCTATGCCGCCCGACTTTGCGCCCGGACCCGAGCAGCATTTGCCTATGCATCAGGATCAGGTGGACGGGTTCTCGGGCTCGCCACACCACATGCATCAGTTTGCGCCGCTATCCCCGCCGCAGTTCACGGCGCCGCCCCAGTTCGCAGGACCGGCCGAGCATTCTTTGCTCGATGGCCTGCCACCGCCGGGCGTCTTGGATCAAGGCCCTCCGCCACCGCCCTCGCTGATGGACCAATTCAGCCCGCCGCCGCAGGCGGAGCACTATGCTCCGGCGCCGGAGTTCGCTCCTCCGCCCGAGCACGCCGGCAATGGCACACATTCGCTGTTCAACGGCTTCGACGATCCCATGGCGCCCTTGGGCGAGCACGCCATGCAGCCTATGCCGCCCGAGCATGGCGAGCCCTCGGAGCCCAATCCGTTGCTCGCGGCCCTGCAGAACCAAGCTTTGGCGCCGGAAGTACTGCGTATGGAGCCGGCGCAGCCGAGTTCCGGCGTGCCGCACGCCCGCCCGCTGCCGCCAAGGCACGCGCCGCCGCCGTCGCACACCGGCGCGAACGGTAGTGGCAACGGTACCGGAAATGGCGCTAAGCCGGCCGCGCGTCGGCCGGGGCCCGACTTCTCCGGGCTGCCGCCGGCGATGGCCGAAAGTCTTGCGAAGCTCGCCGGCATGCCCTGGCCGCCGCGTCCCGACGACGAGGAGCGCGAGCATCAGGCGCAGGCGGCAGGTCAATTACCTGGGATGCCGCGCCGAGAGGGCTGAGCCGGCGCCGGCCTCAGGCGTGGCCTGCGTCGCTCACGAGATGTGAAGGATCGATGCCGATCTTGGCGAGTGCGCGCGCGTACTTGGCCTCGAGATTTGTATCGAAGATGAGATCGGGATCGGCCGGGCAATTGAGCCAGCCGTTCGCCTGGATCTCGCTCTCGAGCTGTCCTGGCGACCAGCCAGCGTAGCCGAGCGCGAGGATTGCCCGGTTGGGGCCGCTGCCTGATGCTATGGCCTTGAGGATGTCGATCGTGGCGGTGAGGCAGACGCCGTCCTCAATGGGCAGCGTCGAATCGTCGACAAAATAGTCGGCGCTGTGCAGCACGAAGCCGCGCCCGGTCTCGACCGGTCCGCCGACATGGATGGATACGGTGCCGGTGTCATCGCTGACGCCATCCTCGTTTTCCGCCGTTTCGATCCCCAGTCGCTCGAGCAGATCAGGGAAGGAGATGTGCGAGGCGCGCTGGTTGATGATGAGGCCCATCGCCCCATCTTCCGAATGTGCGCACAGGTAGATGACGGAGCGCGCAAAGCGCGGATCCGACATGACCGGCATGGCAATCAGGAGCTGGCCGTCGAGATAGCCTTCGGAGGCGCGGCGCTGACCGGGGCGAGCAATCTTCATCGGTGAACTTTAACGCGTCGGCTGGCGACGTGTGAAGTCGTCAAATGGCGCCATAGACGATCGCCGGCGCTTGCAAATAGGGCAACGGCAATCATTTGTTCAGGTAGACGTCGCTTGCGGCGCCGTCGCCAGCCGCTACAACGCTGAGCAGGACGCCTGCGGAAGGATCTCGCGGAAACCCCATGCGCAAATTCACATGCTTGCCGGTGCTCGTGGTCGCCACGCTCATGCTGCTGGCCCCGCCGGCACTCAGGGCCGAGACCGGTGCATCCGATTGGGTCGAAGGCCACAGCTCGCGCACACGCCTCATCGACGGCGGCGGCGGCATGGCCGGCATCGAGCTGCAATTGCCCGAAGGATGGAAGACCTACTGGCGCTATCCCGGCGAGGCCGGGGGCGTTGCCCCCTCGTTCGATTGGTCGAAATCGGCCAATCTCGAAAGTGCGCAGGTGCTTTATCCGGCGCCTAAGCGGTTCACTGACAAATCCGGCGACACCATCGGATACAAGGGCACGGTGGTATTTCCCGTGCGCCTCAAGCCGAAGGATGCGGGCAAGCCGATCGATGTGCGCCTCGCCTTCGACTACGGGGTGTGCAAGGACATCTGCATACCGGCACAGGCGGAACTGGCCCTCAGCATTGCGCCCGGCGCCAACGAGGTGGCGTCCGAGGCGTTGATGGACGCGATGGGCCGCGTGCCAGCACCGAAAGACGCACGGCGCGAAACGGATCCAATCCTGAAGAACGTCGTCGCTGAACTGTCGGGAGATAAGCCGCGCCTGCTGCTGGAGACGGAGTTCCCCGGCGGCGCCGAGCATGCCGATGCGTTCGTCGAGGCGCCCGGCGGCCTTTATGTGCCGTTGCCGAAGAAGATAACCGACGACGGCAAGGGCGGAGTGACCTTCGAGGTCGATCTCTCAAAGGATACGGATATTGCTGCGCTGAAAGGCCAGCAACTGACGGCAACCATCATCTCGGACAAGGGCCAGTCGGAGGCCACTTTCCCCCTTCAGTGAGCGAACGCTTCGCGTGCGCTATCGTTGTCGGAATGCAGTCCAAGCAAAACGAGGTCAGCCAATGACGATCAAGGTCGGGGACAAGCTGCCGGATACCGGCTTCATGGTGATGACGGCGGACGGACCTGCCAAGAAGTCGACTGCCGATATTTTCGCGGGCAAGAAGGTGGCGTTGTTCGCGGTGCCGGGCGCCTACACGCCGACGTGCCAGCAGCAGCATATGCCGGGCTTCGTCTCCCGCGTTGACGAGCTGAAGGGCAAGGGGATCGACGTCATCGCCTGCACCGCCGTCAACGACATCTTCGTGCTGACGCAGTTCGCCAAGGATACGGGCGCCGCCGGCAAGATCGTCATGCTGGCCGATGGCAACGGCGACTTTGCCAAGGCGCTTGGGCTCGACATCGACCTGTCCGGCTTCGGCCTCGGGCTGCGCTCCAAGCGGTACGCCATGCTGGTCGATAACGGCGTGGTCAAGGTGCTCAACGTCGAGGATTCGCCGCCCGAGCACGACAAGTCGAGCGCCGAGACGTTGTGCTCGATGATCGACCGTTCGCTCGGCTAGTTCTCAATATACGCCGGCTCAGCCGCCGCCTTTGCGTGCGGTCTTGAACTCGGCCATGCCCATGCGCGCCAGCTCGTCGGCGCGCTCGTTCTCGGCGTGCCCGGCGTGTCCCTTGATCCAGCGCCAGTCGATGTCATGGACGCGCCGCGCCTCGTCGAGGCGCTGCCATAACTCGGCATTCTTCACCGGCTTCTTGTCGGCCGTGCGCCAGCCGTTCTTCTTCCAGCCGTGGATCCAGGCGGTGATGCCGTTTTTCACGTAGACGCTGTCGGTGTGCAGTTCGACGCGGCTCGGCCGCTTCAAGGCTTCCAGCGCCGAGATCGCCGCCATCAGCTCCATGCGGTTGTTGGTCGTCAAGGCTTCGCCGCCGGAGATCTCCTTGCTTTGATCGCCGTAGGTGAGGATGGCGCCCCAGCCGCCCGGGCCTGGATTCCCCGAGCAGGCGCCGTCCGTATAGATGACCACCGTTTGGCGCTCGCTCATTTGCCGGCCTCGCCCAGCCCGTACTCGGCGATGGAGCGTACGCCCTGGTGAAAGCGGAGCCGACGCACGTACTCGGCCGGATTCTTCGGGCTGACGAGCGCGTCCTTCGGCGTGTTCAGCCAGTCGTAGGCACGCGTGAGCAGAAAGCGCAGTGCCGCTCCGCGCGCCAGCGTCGGCATCGCCGCACGCTCTGCCGGGGTGATAGCCCGCACTTCCTCGTATCCGCGCAAGAAGGCCTGCCCCTTGGTGATGTTGAACGACATGTCTTTCTCAAAGCACCAGGCGTTGAGACTGACGGCAATGTCGTAGGCCAGCGCATCGTTGCAGGCGAAGTAGAAGTCGATGAGGCCGCTCAGCCGGCCGCCGAGGAAGAACACGTTATCGGGAAACAAGTCGGCGTGGATAACGCCTTCGGGCAGGCCCTTCGGCCAGTTGGCCTCGAGAAACGTCAGCTCGCCGTCCACCAGCGGCGCGAGGTCGGGCGAGATATCGCCGGCGTGGGCGGAGAAGCGATTATAGAGCGGGCGCCAGCCGGAAAGGCCGAGGGCGTTGGCGCGGCGCAAGCCGAACCCGGCGCCGCCGAGATGCAGCTCCGCCAGCGCGCGGCCCACTGCGGCGCAGTGTGCGGCCGTGGGCCGGCGCACCCAAAACCCCTCGAGGAAGGTGACGAGCGCAGCGGGGCGTCCGGCGAGCTGGCGTAGGTTGCGTCCTTCGGGATCGCGCACCGGCGTCGGGCAGGTGACGCCGTGCTCGGCGAGGTGCTCCATCAGTCCCAGGTAGAAGGGCAAGTCGCCGGCCTCGACGCGCTTTTCGTACAGCGTCAGGATGAAGGGGCCCTTCGTCGTGTGCACGATGTAGTTGGTGTTCTCGACGCCCTCGGCGATGCCCTTGAAGGAGAGCAATTCGCCGAGGTCATAGCTGGCGATGAAGCTCGCCAGCTCCTCGTCGCTGACTTCGGTATAGACGGCCATATTTGATGGACTTTCGAGCGAGCGTCAGGAGACGGGAGCGGCGGGACGCAACTCGCGGGGAACGTTGAAGGCGATGCGCTCGAGCGCCGTGGTGACCGTCTCGAGCTTCACCTCGAAGCGCGCGCGAAAGGCATCGATGACCTCCTCCACGAGCGTTTCGGGCGCCGAGGCGCCGGCGGTGACGCCGACGGCTTCGAACCCTTCGATCTCGGCCCAGGGAATCTCGCGGGCACCTTCGATCAGCCGGGCGAGTGAGCAGCCGGCACGCTCGGCCACTTCGACCAGACGCAACGAATTGGAGCTTTGCGGGCTGCCGACGACGAGCAAGCAGCCGATCTTCGGGGCAATGGCTTTTACCGCCGCCTGGCGATTCGTCGTCGCGTAGCAGATGTCTTCCTTGTGCGGGCCGATGATGTTCGGGAAGCGGCTGCGCAGCACCGCCACGATCGCCGCCGTGTCGTCGACCGACAGTGTGGTTTGCGTCACGAAAGCGAGCTTTTTCGAATCACGCGGCTCGAAAGCGTAGGCATCTGCAGCCGTCTCGATCAGCGCGACGGCCCCATCGGGAAGCTGGCCCATGGTGCCGACGACTTCCGGGTGGCCGGCATGGCCGATGAGCAGGATTTCCAGGCCCTCCTCGTGGTGCCGGGCGGCCTCGATATGCACCTTGAAGACGAGCGGGCACGTGGCATCGAGCACGAACATGTTGCGCTGCTTGGCGGCCGCCGGGACCGCTTTGGCGACCCCGTGTGCCGAAAAGATCACGGGTTGGTCCGTCTCTGGTATGTCGTCCAATTCTTCCACAAAAACGGCACCTTTGGCCTTCAGGGAATCAACGACAAATCGATTGTGAACAATCTCATGGCGCACGTAGACGGGGGCGCCATATTTGGCCAAAGCCAGTTCGACAATCTGGATGGCCCGGTCGACGCCGGCGCAGAACCCGCGCGGGGCCGCAAGGTAAACGGTGAGGGGCGGCCGGGAAGGGCGCACTTGTGGGGGGGCGACGGACATTGCTTTCCCTGTCTACTCCAAACGTTTTGCGACGCAATGCGCTTGGTCGGGGTTCGTTGGGGGTGCTAGGCTTGACCACGGACAATACAGGAAGCCTCCGCTGCCGGCCTAGGGGTTTGGGCGCCTGCGGCATTGAAGAGGCCAACGAGGGGTCGGGCCGGGGCGCGATGAGGCATGCCGCGACAAGAGCTGTGCGCGCGACCGCATGCGTCTGCGCCTGTGGACTGTTAACCATGCTCGCGTCCGGTTGCGGCTTGTCGTCGATCACCTCCGGTCTCGGCTCCAGCGTTTTCGGCAGCTCCTCGTCGCAAAGCTCCACCCCGCCGGCCGTCAACGAGGAGCAACTGCTCTCCGCGGCCAAGCAGGATTCCGGTTCATCGAGCGCCTCCGTCGGCGAGGTTGCCCACGGTTGTCCGCGCCTCAGCGTGTCGCCGCACGGCGGCCATTTGACGATCTACGAGGACGGACGCGCCGGCGATGGCCTCGCCATCATGCATCGCGGCGAGATCACCAAGACGGCGCGCGAGTGCCAGGTTGAGCCCGGCCGCGTGACGGTGCGCTACGGCTTCTCGGGCCGCGTGCTGCTTGGGCCGCGCGGGCACGCCGGCAGCGTTCGCTTGCCGATCAACGTGACCGTCACAGATGCCAAGCGTGCCAAGGTGACGAGCGACACGGTGAGCGTCGACACGACCGTCGCCGTCGACAACCCGATCGGCTACTTCTCCACCGTGCGCACGGTGACCTTCGACATTCCCGAGGGGACGCGCCCGGGCGAGTTCGAGCTCTTCGTCGGCTTCGACCAGAAGGCCCAAGGCGCCGGCTAGCGCAGCGCGGCCGCCAAGGTATCATCCCCGGATTATCCCGAGATCCACGGATCGTCAGGCTTGATGTATGAGCGCTTGTTGCGCGCCGGGGCGTTCGGTGTCGGCGCTCTCGGCCGTCTCAGTTCAGTTTGCCGCCGAGGTCGCGAATGCCTTGCTCGACCAGCTTGGCAGCCGTCTCGGCCGACGAAGCGCGAGACTTGAGGATCTTCTCCGCCGCCGCAATGGCGCTGTCGACGGCCGAGGAACGCACCTCGGCAACGGCCTGCGCTTCGGCGCGAGCGATCTTATCCTCGGCCGACTTGGTGCGGCGCTCGAGCGTTTCCGCCAGCGCCTGGCGCGTCTGCGCGGTCAGCGCTTCGGCCTCGCGCTTGGCTTGCTCGAGGATTTCTTTAGCCTCGTTCTCCGCTTCGCGGCTCTTGCGCTGATAGTCGGCAAGCAGCGCCTGCGCCTCGTTGCGAAGGCGGCGGGCCTCGTCCAGCTCCTTGCGGATGGCATCGGCGCGAGCGTCGAGGGCTTTCCCGATCATCCCGGGGACCCGGTAATAGACGAGCGCGCCGATGAACACGAAGAACGCGATCATCACCCAAAAAACTGGATCGGCCGGATCAAATAGCATCGATATCCTCACTCGGCCGCGGGCTGCAGCACCTTCTTGACCTCGGCGGGGCTCACCACCTCGCCGAGCAACTTGCCGACGACCGCGCTGGCCGTCTCGGCCGCGATGTCGTTGACGCTCTGCAGTGCCTTGGTCTTGGTGTTGGCAATGCGACCCTCGGCTTCGGTAAGCTTCGCGGCAAGCTCGCCTTCCACCTGCGCGCGCTCCTTGTTCGGATTCTGCGGCGAGCTTGTCGCGCATATCCTTGGCCATCGCCGACGCCTTCCCGTGCGCGTCGCTCAATGCCTTCTCGTAGTCGGCGAGCGCCGCGTCCGTGTCGGTCTTGAATCGCTCGGCGGCGTCGAGGTCGCGCTGCATGCGATCGCGCCGCTCATTCAGCACCTCGCCGATGCGCGGCAGGGCCACGCGGGCGAGATCAAGTAAAGAACGACGAACGTCAGCGCCAACCAGATGAGCTGGGGCGAGAAGTCGGTCGCATTGAGCTGCGGCAGCCCCGACTTTTTCTCGTCCGTCGCTGCGGCGGCTGCCGCCACGACGAACGCCGGGATGCCTGCAATCATGGTCACCTCCTCCGGGCCAGCTCGTTGCCGATCAGCCGAACAGGATGATCAGCGCGATCAGCAGGCCGAACAGGCCGGTCGCTTCCGCAAGCGCGAAGCCGATCAGAACGTTCGTGAACTGGCCGGGGCGGCCGACGGATTGCGCAGGGCGCCCGAAACATAGTTGCCGAAAATATTGCCGATGCCGATGCCGGCGCCGATCAGAGCGCTGCAGGCAAGGCCGGCGCCGATCATCTTTGCTGCTTCTACTTCCATCGTCGTGTCTCCTTGTTGGAATGCGTATTTGTTTGTTCAGGCGATCGCTTCGTCACGCGTTGCTTAGTGATGCATGTGAACCGCATCGTTGAGATAGATGCAGGTCAGCACCGTGAAGATCAGTGCCTGCAGGAAGGCCACCACGACCTCCAGGCCGGTGAAGGCGACTACGAAGGCGAAGGGCGCCCAGCCGCCGAGCCCGCCGAGGCCGACGACGAAGCCGGCAAACACCTTCAGCATCGTATGTCCGGCCATCATGTTGGCGAACAGACGAACTGAATGGCTGATGGGGCGGATGAAATAGGAAATGAGCTCGATCGGCACGATGATCGGCAGCAGCCACCACGGCACGCCAGACGGCACGAAGAGCCGCAGGAAGCGGACACCATGGCGCCAGAAGCCGATGAGGGTGACGACGAGCCACACCATCAGCGCGAAGGCGAACGTCACTATGATGTGGCTCGTTACCGTGAACGAGTGCGGGATCATGCCCAATAGGTTGAGCGTCAGGATGAACATGAAGATGGTGAACACCCAGGGGAAGTACTTCATGCCTTCCTCGCCCAGGTTCTCGCGCACCATATTGGCGATGTACTCGTAGCTGAGCTCGGCCATCGATTGCAGGCGTCCCGGTACGAGCTGGCGGCGGCCCATGGCGAAGATCAGGAAAGCGGTGATCAGCGCCACCGCGATGACCATGAACAGGGATGCGTTGGTGAACCAGGCGTCGACCCCGAACAGATCGATCGGGATGAGCCGCTTGATCTCGAACTGTTCCATGGGGCTGTGGTGTGCCGCCCCATTCGCGCCTTCCGCCGCCAAGGTCAGATCCCCTACCTGTCGTCTTCGTCATCGTCCGCAACGGACGGCATCGCAGCCAGCGACGCGGCCATGTCGGCTTGCGCTTTCTGTGCCGCCCGGACCACGTTCATAAGTCCGGCGACAAATCCCATGATGACAAACAAGACCAGCAACCACGGCCGCGTGCCGAATTGCCGGTCGAGAAGCCAACCGATAAAACCGCCCACGCCGACGCCGACCAGAAGCTCGCCGACGAAGCGAAAGGCCCGGGCGAACGCCTCCCCGCGAGCACGCGCATCGACCGATTGGGCTGGGGCGCGCTGCGCCTTTACCTGATCGAGCCGCTTCCCAATCGCATCGGAGCGTCTGCGAAATGCTTCGGCCTGCTCGGGGCTGATTTCGCCACGTCCCGGGCCGGGGCCCTTCCCTTCGGATGACATGGCTTTTTACCGGCCCGATTGCGGGTTCGAAGCTACCTTGACGGCGGGTTTTATCAACGCGGCGCACCATAGTGACGGCCCCTGGGGGTGTCAAGAAATCGCCGGAAACACTGAGGTACGGCGAAACCGCGCAGTAACGCGGCCCTAGGCGGCGACCTGCTTGCGCAGCAGGAACACGGCCTTCTCGCCAAGAAGGTTCTGCAGCGCGATGGAGTGCCGGATCGGCAGCCGTTGCCCCGAGGTATTGAACGCCACGGCCTCCTCGACCTTGGCATCGACCAGGGCGACGAGATCGGCGAAATCCCGGATGGTGCACAGGTGCGCGTCCGGGCTGGTGTACCAGGGCTCCGGAAGATTGCGCGTCTGCGGCATGCGTCCGGAGAACAAAAGCTCGGTGCGGATGCGCCAGTGACCGAAGTTCGGGAACGACACGATGGCCCGGCGGCCGATGCGCAGGAGGTTCTCGAGCACCGTCTTGGGAAAGCGGGTCGCCTGGATCGTCAGGCTGAGGATGGCGTAGTCGAAGGCCTGATCGGGGTAGTCGGCGAGGTCGCGGTCGGCGTCCCCTTGGATCACCGACAGGCCGCGCATCACGCAGGCATTGACGCGCTCGCGCGACAGCTCGACGCCGCGCCCGTCGATCGACTTGGTCTCGGTCAGGAGCTGCAGCAGGGCGCCGTCGCCGCAGCCGACGTCGAGCACGCGCGACCCCGGCTCGACCATTTCGGCGATGAGCAGGTGGTCGACGCGGTGCGCGCCCGGTCCGTGGGAAACGATCTTCTGCATGGCGGCCTTATACCTTTAGTCCGCGCTTGACGCCCGCCGCGCTGAGGAAGCCCCGCACGGTGGCAAAGAACTCCGGCTCCTCCAGCAGGAAGGCATCGTGTCCGTTGTTGCTGTCGATCTCGACGAAAGAGACGTTGGCAGCGACAGCGTTGAGCGCGTGCACGATCTCGCGGCTCTCGCGCGTCGGATACAACCAGTCGCTGGTGAACGAGACGATGCAAAAGCGCGTTTTGGTTCCGCGGAAGGCGTTGGCGAGCACGTCGCCGCGCTCGGCGGCGAGGTCGAAATAGTCCATCGCCCGCGTGATGTAGAGATAGCTGTTGGCATCGAAGCGGTCGACGAACGTCGAGCCCTGGTGGCGCAGATAGCTCTCCACTTGGAAGTCGGCGTTGAACGAGAACGTGAGCTTCGAGCGCTCCTGCAGATTGCGGCCGAACTTCCGGTGCAGCGCGTCTTCCGACAAGTAGGTGATGTGCGCCGCCATGCGCGCAACGGACAGGCCGTTGCGCGGCACCTTGCCGAACGAGTGATAGTCGCCGCCGCACCAGTCGGGATCGGCCATCACAGCCTGACGGCCGACCTCGTGGAAGGCGATGTTCTGCGAGGAGTGCCAGGCGGCCGTGGCGATGGGCACGGCGGAGAACACCCGCTCGGTATGGCTTGCCGCCCACTCGAGCACCTGCATGCCGCCCATCGAGCCGCCGACGACGCAGAACAGTTGATCGATGCCGAGATGGTCGATGAGGCGCACCTGCGCATTGACCATGTCGCCGATGGTGATGACGGGAAAATTCAGCCCGTACGGCTTGCCGGTGTGCGGGTCGATGGAGGCGGGCCCGGTCGAGCCCATGCAGCCGCCGAGGATGTTGGGGCAGATAACGAAATAGCGGTCGGTGTCGATCGGCTTGCCGGGGCCGATCATCGTCGACCACCAGCCAGGCTTCTTGGTCACCGGATGCTCCGAGGCGACGTATTGGTCGCCGGTCAGCGCATGGCAAATGAGGATGGCATTCGACTTGGCGGCGTTGAGCGCGCCGTAGGTCTCATAGGCAATGGAGATCGGGGCCAGGAGCTGGTCGCAGGCAAGTCGCAGCGGCTCGCTCTCGGGAAGGCGCAGCACCTTGCTCGACGGCGAGTTCGCCTCGACGAGCCGCAGGTTCTGCCCACCGTCAGTTTCCACCGCCAAGGTCGGATGCACTGGCATCACTGATGCGCGCTCCCTGCCCGCGCACAATGCGAGGGCAACAAAAAACCCGGCCGGATTGCAGGCCCTGAGGCCGCTCATCCATTAACCGGGTGCGCGCGGCCCTTTTTAGCGAATTATTTAACGTGGTTGCAAGCCGGCCGGCCAAATCACCACGAGGTGTCCAAGGGAATATCGGTACGGGCGTGGCGCCGTCAAGTGGCGGCTCGCATACGCCCCGGTTATCGGCTTTGGCTGACGCTGTAATCGCTTCCAGCCTTTGCGTTCCATTGCCGGCGTCTGTATCACTTGCCGCGCCTGGAAACCCAGGCCCTAAGCAATCCGGACGACGCCCTCATGGCTACCGCCATTCCCCGGCCCAAGCCGGGCATTCTGGAAATCGACGCTTACGTTCCGGGCGAGAGCAAGCTTCCCGCCGGGATGAAGCCGATAAAGCTGTCGTCCAACGAAACGCCGTTGGGGCCAAGCCCCAAGGCGCTCGCCGCGTTCAAGGATGTCGCCGGCTCATTGGAGCGCTATCCCGATGGATCGGCAACTCTACTGCGGGCTGCGATCGCGGCCCGCTACGGGTTGAACCCCGACCGCATCGTTTGCGGCGCCGGCTCCGACGAGATCCTGACGATGCTGGCGCACGCCTACCTCGGCGTCGGCGATGAGGCGATCTTCACCGAGCACGGCTTCCTCCTCTATCGCATCATCGTGCTGGCCAACGGCGCGACGCCCGTCGTCGCTCCGGAAACCAATTTGCGCACCGATGTCGGTGAGATCCTCAGCCGCGTGACGGAGCGCACCAAGGTCGTGTTCCTTGCCAACCCCAATAATCCGACGGGGACCTACATCTCCTTCGACGAGGTCCGCTCGCTGCGGGCGCAGCTGCCGGCCAACGTGCTCCTGGTGCTCGACGCCGCCTACGCCGAGTACGTGAAGCGCAACGACTACGAGGCCGGGATCGAGCTTGTGGCGACGACGCAAAATACGGTGATGACGCGCACGTTCTCCAAGATCCACGGGCTCGCTGGGCTGCGCCTTGGTTGGGCGTATTGCCCGGAAGCGGTGGCAGACGTGCTGAACCGTATTCGTGGACCGTTCAACGTGTCAGTGCCGGCGATGGCGGCTGGCGCGGCGGCGATTGCCGACAAGACGCACGAGGAAGCCGCGGTTGCCCACAACGAGCGGTGGATGCCGTGGCTGGCTGCGGAGATCGGCAAGCTCGGTCTCCCGGTGACGCCGAGCGTCGCCAATTTCATCCTCGTGCACTTCCCCAAGGGCGAGGCAAACGGTGCCGAGGCGGCCGACAAGTTTCTCAAGGCGCGCGGCATAATCGTGCGCAAGGTCGCCGGCTACGGCCTTCCCCACTGCCTGCGCGTCACCATAGGCACGGAGGCCGACAACAAGGCGGTCGTCGCGGCGCTCGCCGATTTCGTCGGGGGGCAACCCGTATGAGCAAGGCAATGTTCGAGCGCGTGGCGCTGATCGGCATCGGCCTGATCGGCTCGTCGATCAGCCACGCCATGCAGCGACAGGGGCTCGCCAAGGAGATCGTCGGTAGTGCGCGCACCAAGGCGACGCTGGAGACGGCGCTGAAGCTCGGGCTCATCCACAAGGGTTACGAAACCGCGGCGGAGGCGGCACAGGGCGCCGATCTCGTGATCCTCAGCGTGCCGGTCGGCGCCTGCGGGCCGCTGGCGGCGGAGATCGCCCCGCATCTGCGTCCAGGCGCCATCCTCACCGACGTCGGCTCCGTGAAGGCGGCGGTCGTGCGCGACATGGCTCCGCACGTGCCGGCGGGCGTGCATTTCGTGCCCGGCCATCCGATTGCCGGCACCGAGCAGTCGGGTCCCGAGGCGGGCTTTGCCGAGCTGTTCGAAGGACGCTGGACCATCCTGACGCCGGAGCCCGGCACTGATGCTGCGGCAATCGAGAAGCTGAAGGAGTTCTGGGTCGCGCTGGGCGCCAAGGTCGAGATCATGAGCGCGCCGCATCACGACATGGTGCTGGCCATCACCAGTCATCTGCCGCATCTCATCGCCTACAACATCGTCAACACGGCCGAGCACTTGGAACGCGTGACCGAGAAGGAGGTCATCAAGTTCTCCGCCGGCGGTTTCCGCGATTTCACCCGCATCGCCGCGTCCGACCCGACCATGTGGCGCGATGTGTTCCTCAACAACAAGGAAGCGGTGATGGAGATGCTGCGCCGCTTCTCCGATGACCTGCTGGAATTGCGGAGTGCCATCGAAAGCGCCGACGGCGACACGCTGTTCCGGCGCTTCTCGGACGCGCGCACAGTTCGCCGTGGGATTATCGCCGCCGGCCAGGATACGTCGGCGCCGGACTTCGGCCGCACGGCCGCCGCCCAGGCAGATGCTCCGGCGAAAGGAAGCGGCACGCGCAAATAGCGATGGCAGACACGCACGACCTCTGGATCTTCGCCTACGGCTCGTTGATGTGGCGGCCTGGCTTTGCCGCCGAGGAAGTCGTGCATGCGCGCCTCGTCGGCTGGCGCCGCAGCTTCTGCATCTATTCGCGCTTTCATCGCGGCTCCGCGCGCCGCCCCGGGCTGGTGCTGGGGCTGGATCGCGGCGGCGTGTGCGAAGGGCATCGCTTTTCGCGTTTCCGCCGCCAACGCGCGCGGGACGCTGCGCTATCTGCGTGAGCGCGAGCAGGTGGCCAGCGTCTATCGCGAAGCGCTGGTGCCGGTGACGCTTCTCTCCGGCGAGCATCCAGAGGTGATGGCGCTGACGTTCCTCGTCGAGCGTGCGCATCCAAGCTACGCCGGTCAGCTTGCGCTCGCCAAGCAGGCGCACTTCATCCGCGGCGCCGTCGGGCGTTCGGGCAACAACATCGACTACCTGGCGAGCACGCTGGCGCATCTCAATCAGCTCGGCATTCGCGAGCGCGAGCTGGAGCGGCTGCTGGGCGCTGGTCGGCAGCTACGCCGCGCGCGACGACGACAACGGGCACGCGCGGGCGAGCGCGGCAGCGATGGTGAGGGTGTTCGGAAGGCATCCGGCGCGAGCGCGGCGGCTGAAGGCCGAGGACGCGCGGCGGTTCTGCTATCGCACGGTGCTGAGCACGCGCAAGGATTGAGCCGAGGAAGTGGAGCAGGTGCGGCGCGTGGTTAGTTGGCGCTGCTGCCGGCCAAGCGTGCGAAGTCGGCCTCGACCTGGCCGGTGCGCAGATCGAACTCGACGAGCTTGCCGAGCTTGGCGTTGTCGGCAAGCATGTGCACGTGCACCTCGTCGGCGCCCAGCTCGGCGCCGCGCTGGCGGATCTCGGCGAGGTTGAGCGAGGGAGCGCCGTGATTGACGCGGCCGATCGACAGCGCCTCGGCGCGACCGTTGGCGGTGCGGTGCACCAGCACGAAGTTGACGGCCGGCATGGGCGGGCAATCGAGCAGGTCGTAGACGCTGTGGACGTACCGCTTGCCGGAAGCGCCGGTCCAGAAGTGGAAGCGGGTCGTTTCGTTCGCTCGGGCGGTACGCTCGGCCAGCTCTTCGAGGGCGAGTGTACGCTGCGCCCGGTACACGGCGAGCTCAATGATACGCGCGACCATTACTGCAGATCCCTTGACGGCCTCGCGGCCCACGCTCTGTTCGACGCTTTTCTTCTTTCGTGCCAGCCTATGGTTCATTGCTTAACGATGCCCCCGGTTTCGAGCCGAATTGTGGCTCCATGTCAGTGATTTTTGGGCAGAGTGAACGCAACGTTGCGAGCTGTTGCGAAGTCTCAACACGCACGAAAAACACCAACGGCACCGACGCACTAATGCTCAGCCGCAGCGGGAAAAGCCGCACGCGTCGCACACCCAACAACCTTCGCGCTGCACGTAGTCGACCGAAGAGCAACGTGGACAAAGCTTAATGCGCGCGGGCCGTCGGACGACACCGCCGGACTGCGCCGCCGCGTCCTCCTGCCGCTGCACTTGGTCAACGGGCAGCATCTCGTCTTTTTGCAGGAAGCCGGTGCGCCGCATGTGCGTCTCGATGACCTCGCCGATGGCGGCGAGCAAGCTCGGAACGTAGCGGCCCGCGACCCAGTGGCCGCCTTGCGGATCGAAAACGCCTTTCAACTCGTCGGCGACAAAGGTGACGTCGCCGCCGCGGCGGAAGACGGCGCTGATCATGCGCGTCAGCGCCACCGTCCACGCGTAGTGCTCGAGATTGCGCGTGTTGATGAAGATTTCGAACGGGCGCCGTCGTTTCGTAGTGACGCCTCCGGCATGAACATTCTGCTCGATGTCGTTGATGGTCACGTAGATGGCGTGATCGCTGCCCGGCCACTTGAGCTTGTAGGTGTAGCCGGCGAGCACGCCCTCGCGCTCGAGCGGCGGCGCCATGTAGACGACCCCGGCACGCTCGGGGGTGGGCACGACCTCGACAAGGGCGGGCCGCGCGGCCTTGGCCGGTGCCTTGTCGGGCTCGGCAACGGGAGCCAGGACCGCCCCGGTGACGGGGTTCGGACGGTAGGTGGTGCAACCCTTGAGCCCGAGCGCGTGGGCTTCGAGGTAGACGTCCTTGAACGCCTCGAAGGCGATGTCCTCGGGACAATTGATGGTCTTGGAGATGGCGCTGTCGACGTTCGGCTGCATCGCCGCCTGCATGGCGAGGTGCTCGGCCGGTTTGAGATCGCCGGCGCGGACGAATGTTTCGGGCAGCGGCACCGCGCTGCCGAACTGGCGGCGGAACTGCGCATGCGCGTAGTCCTCGACCGTCTGCTCGTGCGTCGTGCCGTCCCGGGCGAGGAGCCGACGCGAGTAGCGGTAGTCGAACACCGGCTCGATGCCGCTCGATACGTTGCCGGCCAGCAGCGAGATTGTTCCCGTCGGCGCGATAGAGGTGAGGCAGCCGTTGCGTACGCCATGACGGCGGATCGCCTCGCGCACGGGGGCATCGAGGGCCGCCACGTTGGGGCTGGCGAGGAAGCGCTTGGCGTCATACAGCGGGAAGGTGCCCTTCTCGGCGGCGAGCTCGGCGCTTGCCGCGTAGGCGGCGTTCTGGATGATCGCCATCCAGCTACCGGCGAGCCGCGCCGCCTCCGGCGTTCCGTAGCGGACGCCGGCGAAGATGAGCGCGTCGGCCAGTCCGGTGATGCCAAGGCCGATGCGCCGCTTGGCCTGCGCTTCCCGGCGTTGCGCCTCGAGCGGGTAATTTGAAATGTCGATGACATTGTCGAGGAAGCGCACGGCCACTTTGACCCGCTCTTCGAGCTTGGCCCGGTCGAGGGTGGCGCCGCTGGTGAACGGATGCTCGATCAATCGTGCCAGGTTGATCGAGCCAAGCAGGCAGGCGCCATACGGCGGCAACGGCTGTTCACCACAAGGGTTGGTGGCGTGGATCTGTTCGCAGTAGTTGAGGTTGTTGCGGGCATTGATACGGTCGATGAAGACGACCCCCGGCTCGGCGTAGTCGTAGGTTGCGCGCATGATGCGCTCCCACAGGGCGCGCGCCGGCACGGTGCGGTAGACCTTGCCGCCGAACTTCAGGTCCCACGGAGAGTCGGCCCGCACGGCGGCGAGGAAGTCGTCGGTGACGAGCACCGACAGATTGAAATTTCGCAGCCGCCCGGGCTCCGACTTGGCTTCGATGAAGGCTTCGATGTCGGGGTGGTCGCAGCGCAAGGTGCCCATCATGGCGCCGCGGCGGCTGCCGGCCGACATGATGGTGCGGCACATCGCGTCCCACACCTCCATGAAGCTGACCGGGCCCGAGGCGTCGGCGCCGATGGAGGCGACGGGCGCCCCCTTGGGGCGTAGCGTTGAGAAATCATGCCCGATGCCGCCGCCCTGCTGCATGGTCAGCGCGGCATCCTTGACGTTAGCGAAGATGGCGCTGAGGTCGTCGTCGATCGTGCCGAGCACGAAGCAGTTGAAGAGGGTGACGGAGCGCCCCGTACCGGCGCCGGCGAGGATACGGCCTGCCGGCAGGAAGCCGAGGTCGGACATGGCGCCGTGGAAGCGCTTGGCCCACTTCTCGCGGGCCTTCTTGCCGCCCTTCTCGGCCGTGGCGGCGGCACGCGCCACGCGCCAGAAAGTGTCGTCCAGCGACGAATCGGCTTTGCCGCCGTCCGTGCTCTTCAGGCGGTACTTGAGGTCCCATATTTCACGCGAAATGGGGGCGGAGAATTCGGCTTCGTCAGGCATCGGCGCGTCCTGCTGATCGGCCCACAAATATGGGGTCGAAGAGGCGCAAAGTCAATAAAATGTTCCTATTAAGTTCCCCATAAGTTCTTGGCGGTGCAACCCGGCCGGCAGCGCCGAAACGGTCAGCCCGAAGGCAGGGAAGGTGCCTCGATGCCGTTCTGCACAACTTTGCAGGCGGCGCACTGAATGGCTCCGCTCGACCATTGATAGAATGTGATACAGCCGCATTCGCAGCACCACATTTCGGGTTCGTGCTGCTCAGTAGATTGCGCGTGGTTGCGACGCTTACGTTCGAAATCCAAATCGATGAGGTTCGACATGGCTAAAGCTTCCACCAAGGCCGCCGGGAAGGCGCGCCCCACCGGTAACTACGTTGCTCCGGCCTCCGCCAAGGCGAAGACCGCTGTCATTCAGCGGAAGCCGAAAGCAGCCGCAGCAAAGCCTAGGGCGGCTGCCAAGAAAAAGTAGTTGTGGAATTAGGTTCAGTTTTCCGCAATCGACTGATTATTGCGATGTCGGAAGTGAATGCGTCGCCCATCGGGCGGCGCTTTTACTTTTGGGGCGCGCATCGATCGCGTACTTATCCGCGCAGTTCCGAGTGAACTGAGCCGATTGACGCAATTCGTTGATTAATTTGTTAAAACGTCGTCCATTGCTTGTCGGACTCAACTCAAGGCTCGGCTCGGTCGGCGTCAAAAATTGAGCGTGAGGCCGCCGGAGAAGCTGTTGTTCGGCAGGTAGGCGCAGGACGTCGCGGCCAATGTTAGCGGCTATGCCAACGCGCGCTCAGCCCGCGCCACAGTCTCGGCCGGGATAGGCGGCGGATTGGGAGAGCGCGCGGCCTCGAGGATCAAACGGCTCGCAGCGCCCTCTATGCGTTGCTGCAACTCGGCTTTGAACTCGGCGCGCGGCAGCCCTGCGGGCAGCGGATCGAGGATCTCGACGATGATCGTGCCGGGATAACGAATGAGCTGGCGCCGCGGCCAGTAGAGCCCGGAGTTGAGCGCCATTGGCACACATGGCAGCCCAAGTCCCTCGTAAAGGGCGACGGCCCCCGGCTTGTAGTCCGGCTCGGCCCCCGGCGCGCGGCGGGTGCCCTCCGGAAAAATCAACACCTCGCGGCCAGCCTTGGCGCGGTCCTGGGCATCGCGTACCAGCCGCCGCAGCGCCGCCGGGCCGCGGTCGCGTTTGACGAACACGTGCTCGAACTTGCGCGAGAACCAGCCATAGAAGGGAATGAGGGTCAGCTCCCACTTCATCACCAGGGCAGGGTCGGTGAAGATAGGGATCAGCGCGAAGGTGTCCCACGCCGATTGATGCTTGGAAGCGACGAGATAGGGCGGCTTAGGCAGCTTCTCGCGACCGCGCACCTCCATGCGCGTGCCGACGATCGTGCGCAGGAGCCAGAGGGAGACCAGGGCGTGCGCCTTGAGCCCGGCCATGGCGTATCGGCGTGGCCCGAACAGCAGGAACGAGCCGCCGATGACGAACACCGCCGTGCTGACATAAAAGAGCAGTGCGAAGACGAGCGAACGTATGAGCGCCAGGGACAACGGTCAGAAGATCCCTGCGGCCGAGTGCTCGGCCGGCACCTCGGCAACCGAGCTCGACTGCGTCGAGCGGAAGAGTTTCGCCATCGTCAGGTGTGCCGCAGTCGGCAAGAATTTGAAGTATTCGGCGATCAGCGTCCGCGTCACGGAGGCATGCAGCCACCAGCGCGTCGGCGGGAAGTTGTTGGGCATTACCGGGTGGGGCACGAGACGCGCCGTGGGCAGCGCCAGCGACAGCTCGGCGAGGCTGCGCGGCATGTGGTAGCTGGCGGTGACGACGATGAGACTGTCGTAGCCGTGCGAGGTGGCCCAGGCGCGTGTTTCATCGGCATTGCCGGCCGTATCGAGAGCCGCGTACCCGACATCGACGCAGCAGTCGAACTTGTCTTCGGCGAGGCCGGAAATCTCCAGCAGAGCCTTCTTTCCGGTGCGGCGGAAAACGCCCGAGATCAGCATGCGCTGAGCGCGACCCTCATCCAGCAAGCGGGCGCCCTCCGCGATGCGGCGTCCCTCGCCGGTCAGGACGACGATGCCGTCCGCGTGCGGATTATTTTCCGCGGGGAGGCGAGTAACGACGCTGGCAAAAAGGACAAAGCCGAGGATCAGCAGCGACAACATCGCTCCCGCCGAAAGGATTATCACTCGCCGCAAGCTGCTCATCGCGGAAGCTGCCGCCTAAGTTCTTGGTCCCGACGCTCTTGCGCGCTCCAGCGTCGGAGCACACTAACCGATTTGATAGCGGTTGCGACAGGTCCTTCGCAATTCCGGCAACAGTGTGTGTCCCGGCAACTCATGCTGCGCTAGCGCAGTACTAGGGCTTGGAATTCAGGATGCGGAATACGCCAAATCGGGAGGTCAACATACACAACGCCGAAATCGTTACGACGACGGCGCCCAGTAGCAGGTAGCCGGTGGCGTCGAGGCCGCTGGTGCCGATCAGCCTGTGCATTTCGGATGTCGTCGAAGCGCCGCCCCCGAGCATCTGCATGACCGTCGGCATGCCGAGGAAGACGATCATGGCGCATACGGCTCCCACCAAGCCGGCGCGAATGCCAAGGCGCAGGAAGTGGCGCTCGAATTCGCGGGCGATGTACCGGTCGGTGGCGCCGACGAAATGCAGCACCTCGACGATCTCGCGGTTGGAGGCGAGGGCGGAGCGGGTGGCGGAAACGATGACCGCGGTCGTTGCGGCGCAAACCAGCAGGAGGATGCCGAGGCCCCCGAGCGCAAACGAGCGAGTGACGGTGCGGATCTGCTGCTGCCAGCGGCGGTGGTCATCGAGCGATGCGGATGGGAACTGCTTCGTCAACTCGGCCCTTAGCTCCTCGATATTGGGCGGCGCGTTGCGGTCGATCTCGATGGCGATGAGGCGCGGGACGGGAAGCGCGGCGAGCACATCGGATTGGCCGAGCCACGGCTCCAGCAGCTTCGAGGAATCCTCAAGGCTGAGGGCGCTGGCGCGGGAGATGCCCTTGGCGTTGCGCAAGAAGGTCTCGGCGTCGCGCACTGTCTTGTCGACATCCATCCCGTCGCGCGGTTCGATCTGCGCGGTGACCTCGCTGGCGATGTCCTTCAGCCAGGCGCTGGCGGACTCGTTGATCATGTAAACGGCGCCGGCCGTCAGGCAGGCGAGGAAGCACATGATGGAGATGACGAGCGTCAGCGAGCGGCCGGTGACCGAATCCGGCGGCACCACCGGAGTGCTCGACGGCTCGCTCTTCGACTTGCGATTGCGCGAGGGCGCGAACTTGCGCACGGGAGGCGGGTCGTCCTGCACGTCGATGGTCGGCGACTCGTAAGCATAGCTCTGATCTGGTCCTGACGGTCCCGTCAGCACCGTGTCATAGAGATCGAAGTTGGTCGCCGTCTGCGACGTCGTCTGATCTCGGCGGCCTGGCGGCCTGTCATACGATCCGGACATGACCGTCGTGCAGCTCCAGCCGCGGCGCCTTGAACTGCCGCATCAGTTGATGGTCATGGGTCGCAATCAGCACGGAGGTGCCGAGGCGATTGAGCTCGATGAAGAGGCGCAGCAGGCGGCGCGCCATTTGCGGGTCGACGTTTCCGGTCGGCTCGTCGGCGAGCAGCAGCTCCGGCTTGCCGATGACGGCACGGGCGATAGCAGCGCGCTGCTTCTCTCCGCCAGAGAGAATGGACGGATAGGCATGCATGCGGTCGCCAAGACCGACCCACTGCAATAAATCGGTGACATCCTCGCGGTAGTCGGCAAGTCGCTTGCCGACGACGCGCAACGGCAGCGCCACGTTCTCCCACGTGGTGAGATGGTCGAGGAGGCGGAAATCCTGGAACACGATGCCGATGCGGCGGCGCAATTGCGCGCGCTTCGCGGTCGATATGCGGCTGACGTCCTGATTGAACAGATGGATATGCCCACTTGTCGGGTGCCGCGACATGAAGAGAAGGCGCAGCAGCGACGTCTTGCCGGCACCCGACGGCCCGGTGAGGAAGTGGAACGAGCCCGGACGCAGATGGAAGTTCACTTCCGACAGAATGTTCGGCCCCTGCTCGTAGGCGAGCGCGATGTTCGACAGACAAATCACAGATTTCAGCCAGCGGGTTGCAGCATGAGGCGGCAGGCTCCCAAGGTCACGAAATACGCGGGAACCGGCGATCAATCGGGTACGAATGTGGCGGGTTCGTGTGCAGACGGCCGTGCATACGGGCTAATCACGTTATGGCGGGATTGCCGCGGGGACGCAATGTCCTGCTATCCTCCCCGGGCATGAGATCAAAGCGGTTTGGAACAGTGGTCATGAACGACACGACGACGACAGTTGACCCCGATCTTGAGGTCATCTTCACCCCCGAGGCCATCGCCGGGCGCCTCAACGAGCTGGCGCAAGAAATCGCCGGTGCGAAGCTCGAGAATCTACTCGTCGTCGCCATTCTGAAAGGCAGCTTCGTGTTTGCCGCCGATTTGATCCGCGCCCTGCACAGGGTGCGGCTGACCCCGGAAGTCGATTTCATGACCCTATCCAGCTACAAGAAGGCCAGGATTTCGTCCGGTCAGGTCTCGATTCTGCGCGACATGGACCTCGACGTGCGGGGCCGTAACGTCCTCATCGTCGACGATGTTCTGGACTCGGGCCGCACTCTCGCATTCGCCAAGGATCTGATCGCCGCGCGCGGTGCTGCCAGCATCCGCACCTGCGTGCTGCTCGACAAACAGTTGCCGCGCGCCGTCAATCTCGAGCCCGACTACTACGCGTTCCTCTGCCCGAACGAGTTCGTGGTCGGCTACGGCATGGACGTGGCGCACCGCTATCGCGAGCTGCCGTTCGTCGGCCGCGTCGTACGGCAGTAGGCAAACAAGGGGGCGGAGATGGCCAGGATACTGCTTGCCGACGACGATGCGGCAACGCGCGATCTCGTCAAACGCGCGCTGGAGGCTGACGGGCATAGCGTCCATGTCACGCAGGACGGCAGCGAGGCGCTGGAGGCCGTCGAAGGATCGGGCGCGCAGAAATTCGACGTGCTGGTCAGCGATGTCGAGATGCCGCTGCTCGATGGCGTGGCGCTGGCGCAGCGCGCGCTGAAGCAGCCGAATCTGCGCATCCTGTTGATGTCCGGCTTCGCCGAGCAGCTCGACCGCGCCAAAGCGCTGAAAAGCTCCAAGGTGGCGGTGCTGTCGAAACCATTTTCGCTCGAGGACGTGCGCGTCAGCGTGCGCAAGCTGCTCGGCTAGCGGCTATTGCCGTGCCGCCGCGGGAGCGGATGGCGTCGTCGTTGGCAATGGCGCGGCTGGAAGGGTTGACGGCAGCGTACCCGTCAACGGCGCGGTCGGCGCGGGCGCAGTCGGTGGTTCGGTGGCCCGCGTGCAATTGGCCTTGATGTTGATCTCCGCCAGCCGCTTGCGTTCGGCCTTGGCATTGGGGAACGGCGAGAACGACAGGCGCGTGAGCTTGTACAGCTCGTCGGTGAACGTCGCCCCGCAATCGAGAATGAACTGGTGCATCTGCGTCATGTGGCAAGCATCCAGCATGGGCACGACGTCCTCGCCGGCGAGCTTGCGGTCGTAGGCCTTGGTTAGGCAGCGGTCGACATCGGCCATGGAGGCGACCAGCTCGTCCTCGAACATCCTCTCGAGCGCGGCGAATTTCATGGCGCCCCCGACCTCGCGGATGACGAACAGGTTGAGCAGGATGTTCTTGTTCCACTCGACATAGGCTTCATCGTAGGCCCGCTTGCGGAACTGCACCTCGTCCATCGGCGCGTTGCGGCGCATGGAAGAGACGACCATGCCGGCGCGCGTTCGCCGTTCGTAGATGAGGTGAGCGAGGGACTCGACCGATTTGCGGCGGTTCTGCTGGGTAGCATACGTCTGCGCCAGCCAGGTGCCGACGAACGCGGTGACGAGGCCATTGAGAATCGCGGAGACGAGCGCGAAGACAATGAGCTGACGCCGCGTCAGACGCGCGGCGCGAATGAGACCCAAGCCGTATTTTGACACGTGCTCCCCTCCCGCCACCCACGGGCGACGGGAGCTTAGCAGACTATCCGCCGGTAACGCTCATGTGACGCGCGACGGCCGGGCGTCCCGCACGACGATCGATGACGAAGTCGTGGCCTTTCGGCTTCAGCAGCATGGCCTCGTCGATGGCCGCCTGCAGGGCCGCGTCGCTGGGACCGGCGCGCAGCGGCTCGCGCAGGTCGACGGAGTCTTCCTGCCCGAGGCACATGAACAGCGTCCCAGTGCAAGTGAGGCGGACGCGGTTGCAGCTCTCGCAGAAGTTATGCGTCATCGGCGTGATGAACCCGAGACGGCCGCCGGTCTCGGCGACGCGCACGTAGCGGGCCGGGCCGCCAGTGCGATGCGGGATGTCCTCCAGCGTCCAGCGGTCGAGCAGGCGCGCGCGCACGATGGACAGCGGCAGATATTGGTCGTGGCGGGCGCCGTCGATCTCGCCCAGAGGCATGGTCTCGATCAGCGTCAGGTCGTAGCCGCGGCCGTGAGCGAAGGAGATGAGATCGTCGATCTCGTCCTCGTTGGTGCCCTTGAGGGCGACGGCATTGATTTTGACCTTGAGGCCGGCGGCATCGGCGGCGTCGAGGCCCTGCATCACGGTCGAGAAATCGCCCCAGCGGGTGATGGCCCGAAAGCGGTCGGGCTTGAGCGTATCGAGGGAGACATTGATGCGCTCGACGCCGGCGCTCTTGAGATCTGAAGCAAAGCGCTTCAACTGGCTGCCGTTGGTCGTCACCGTCAGCTCGTCAAGCTGGCCGGCCCCGAGGTGCCGCGACAGCGCCTGGAACAGCCACATGATGTTCTTGCGCACGAGTGGTTCGCCGCCGGTGATGCGCAGCTTGCGCACACCACGGCTCACGAATGCCGAGCAAATGCGATCCAGCTCCTCGAGTGTCAGCAGCTCCCGCCGCGGCAGAAAGCTCATGTGCTCGGACATGCAATAGACACACCGGAAGTCGCACCGATCGGTCACCGACACCCTCAGGTAGGTGATCGAGCGGCCGTAGCGGTCGACGAGGGCCGGCAGCGGCTGCGTTGGGATGTGATCACCCACGGATTGAGGCATGCTCCTAGTGACGATGCGACGGCCCAGCTTACCATCGATAGATGGTAGCGTGGTTGCCCGTAAGCTAGCGACCGGCGCCAGGGGTTCAAGGCTTTTTGTGGCGATTGGCGAGGCACCTTGGGTGCGCGTGCTGATCGTATGGCCTTCCTGGCGGGTCGCGCGCTGCCTCTGCGCAGGCGGACAGCGCGGAAGGTACGGAGATGCATACGCTCGTAGACCTTGTTGCGTGGCTGGCCGCGAGAGCCGGTGCCGGGCTCGGCGCCGGCGCGCCGCTGGGGCTGGGGAGCGAGGACACGACCGCCGATCGGGCCGGGCGACTGGTGCCGGTGCCGCAGGAAAGTTTGCAGCCGGAAGTCGCCCGCTCCTTCGCGACGCATTGGGCCCTGTGGCTTGCCGTTGGCGTCGTTCTGCTGATCCTCGCCGTCGGATATATCCGCCGCAAGTGGCGCGCCCATGGGGCCGCGCGTCCCCGGTGGCTCACGCGACGCGGCCCGCGATGAAGGCGGCGATGCCTTCGACGTCGTCGAGATCGAACAACGGCAGCCCACCGGCGTCGGTGACATGGTCGGAGACGACAGCTACGACGAGTTCGTCGTGCGCGGCTAGGGGATCCTGGGTGGACGAGGCGCGCCGCCGCACTTCGATCTTGGCGATCGGCGCACTTTTGTATCCTTCGACGAGTGCCACGTCGGCGCCGTCGAGCTGGTGTACGAGGTCGGCGAACGCGGGGGGGCGCCTTCCTGCCGATGCCCGGAAGCCTCCCAGGTGGTGGGCGCGACCACGATGGTCTGGATAGCGCCGGCGCGCGCGTGCCGCTCCCCGTCCGTCCAGCCGTCGCGGGGGCGGAGGTCGTGGTGCGTATGCTTGACGGTCGCCACTTTCAGTCCGCGCTGACTGAGCAGCGGGATGAGACGCTCCACGAGGGTAGTCTTGCCGGAGTTTTTCCAGCCGACGATGCCGATGAGCACGGGAACCTTAGCCACGCGCGCTCTCGCTGGCGAACAGCCCACGCGCCCTCTCCAGATCCGCCGGAGCGTTGACGTTGAAGAACGGATCGATGTGCGCGTCGCCGATGAGCGCCGGGCCGAAGTCGGCGACGGCGCTGCCTTGCGAGTCGGCGAAGCGATGCAGCGCGCGCACATTCTTTTTGAGGGATTCGGCGAGTGCCCCGGCAAGCTGCACCCGCCACAGCCCGGCGACCGGGTGGCGCTCGCCGTTCGACGCGGCGATGGCACACGGGGCTCCCTTTGCAATCAGCGCTGCCTTGAGGCGAGCGACGAGGTCGAGTGGCAGAAACGGGCAGTCGACGGGGACGCTGGCGATGAATTCGGCCTCCGGCGTCTCGGCTTTCGCCCACTCGATGCCCGCGTGCAGGCCTGCCAGCGGACCCGCGTACCCCTCGATGCTGTCGGGCACGACCGGCAGGCAATGGCCGGAGAACCGAGCGGGATCGCCGTTAGCATTGATGACGATGCGGCCGACCTGCGGGCGCAGTCGGGCCAGCACGTGCAGAAGCATGGGCTGGCCGCCGATGTCGAGCAGCGCCTTCTCGCGCCCGCCCATGCGCGATGAGCGGCCGCCCGCTAGCAGCACGCCCGTCACCTCGTTGTCGATTTCACTCGTACGCATAAGTGCGATTTAGGCCTGCGAAGAGGCGCCTGCAAGCATCGCTATCCGCGATCGTTGTGGCCGCATCGGCCAGCGGGATATAACGGGCCCTGGCTCGGGGATAGGAGAAGCGTACGTGACGGACAACGTGAACCGCCGCAAGTTTCTGAAGACGGCGGCGGCGGGGGCCGCCGGTGCGGGCGTTGCCGCGCCGGCCATCGCCCAGACCAAGCCGACCATCGAGTGGCGACTGGTGTCGAGCTTCCCGAAGTCGCTCGATACGATTTTCGGCGCCGCCGAGACCTTCGCCAAGGCGCTGCTCGAGATGTCGGACGGAAATTTCCGCGTGCGCGTGTTCGCGCCGACAGAAATCGTGCCCGGCCTCGGCGCCGCCGACGCCGTCTCCAACGGCAGCGTCGAAGCCTGCCATACGGCCTCCTACTATTACTGGGGCAAGGATCCGACCTTTGCCATCGGCACCGCGTTGCCGTTCGGCCTCAACTACCGCATGCAGAACGCCTGGATGTACCAAGCCGGGGGCATCGATCTCTTCAACGAGTTCTACGCGCGCTACAAGATCCATGCGTTCCCCGGCGGCAATACCGGCACGCAGATGGGTGGCTGGTATCGGCGCGAGATCAATTCGCCCGAGGATTGGCGCGGATTGAAGATGCGCATCGGCGGACTAGCCGGCGCCGTGATCTCGCGGCTCGGCGCGGTGCCGCAGCAGATCGCCGGCGGCGACATCTATCCCGCGCTCGAAAAGGGCACGATCGATGCCGCAGAATGGGTCGGCCCTTACGACGACGAGAAGCTCGGCTTCTCCAAGGTCGCCAAGTACTACTACTACCCGGGATGGTGGGAGGGGCAGGCGATGCTGCACTTCTTCATCAACCTCGATAAGTGGAACGCACTACCCAAGAACTACCAGGCGATGATCCGTGCGGCGTCGTCGATCGCGAACACCAGCATGATGGCGCGCTACGACATCGTGAACCCGCCGGCATTGCGCCGTCTCGCCATCGGCGGCGCCGAGCCGCGCCCGTTCTCGGAGGCGGTGCTCGATGCGTGCTTCAAAGCTTCGAACGAGGTTTTCACCGAGATCTGCGCCAAGAACGCCGACTTCAAGAAAGTCTACGAGGCGATGATCGCGATCCGCGGCGAGGACTATCTATGGTTTCAGCTCGCCGAGCACACGTACGACACGTACATGATGATCCAGCAGCGCAAGGGTCTGGTGTAGCAACGTCACGCAGCGGATGGTGTTGGCGTTTCGATGCGGCCGTCCTTGGACAGCAGGATCGCCACCCAACGCCAGCTCGGCACGTTGGCGCAGACGATCATCATGAGCATCATGATCGGCACGCACAGGAACATGCCGACGATGCCCCAGATCGTTCCCCAGAAGGCGAGCAGCAGAACAATGGCGAACGAGCTCATGTTGAGCGACCGGCCGGTAAGCATGGGGTCGACGACATTGCCGATGATCAGCTGAATCGCCGTGAGGCCGATGGCGATGCTGAAGAACGGCACCAGCGTGTCGAACTGCACCAGCGCCAGCACCGTCGGGAAGATCACGCCGATCACTGAGCCGATGTTGGGAATGTAGTTGAGGAAGAAGATCAGCAGCGCCCATGTCTCGGCGAAGTCGACGCCCAGACCCCGAAGAACCGCGTAGCTCAGGAACGCGGTGAGAATGCTGATGAGCGTCTTGATCCAGATGTAACGACGGATGCCGCCGGAGATCGCCGACAGCATCTGGTCGGTGTCGCGCGCCTGCCCTGCGTTCGGAAATAGCGCGGCGATCTTCTGGCTCACATAGCGCCGCTCGCCCATCAGGAAGCCGACGTAGAGGATGATGAGGATAGCGTTGAGGAGCAACGACTGCGCGGTGACAAAGAGACCGGCCGCGTGCCTCGTCAGATCGACCCTCCCGATCAGCTCCCTGGCCTTCGCCGAGTAATCGGGACCGAGCCACAGCGCCAGATCCGCAGCAATGGACTTCAATCGCTCCCCGTAGCGCGGCCACGCCTCTGCGACAGCGCCGCCCTGAGCGAGGAGAATGTTGACGATCAGGTAGACGAGAAGACCCACCGCGGCGATCGCGAGCAATGCCGCGATGGAGCGCGGAAGCCGCACGCGGCCGATGCCGACACGCCGGAAGCCGTCGATGAGCGCTTCGAGCAGGTTCCACAAGAGGACGGCAATGGCCAGCGGGATGAGGAACGAGCGCCCCAGCACCAGCCCAGTGATGACGACGCCGACGGCGATAATGGAAATTCCGATGCTGCGGAGTTTTTCACTGTCGGCCGACGCCATTCATTCCACTCCGCAGAGCTAGTCGGCGTCAGTGCCCCTGAAGGACGAGCGTCCTGACCGGCAGCAGCAAGGCTTGGGCGCGTAGAATGAGAGCGTGCACGACACCGACCGTGTCGACCATGTGCAGAAATAGGCTGTGGAAGAAGCCGAGATCCTCCTTCTCCAGCCGGTCGTGATTGTTCGTGTAGGCATTGGCGATGCAGCTCGAGCCCGGTGTCACGCCGTCGAGCCCGCCTTCGTACAGCGGCTCCAGAAATACCAGGAGCGTGCCGGGCTTCGCCAATTGCTGCACGTCGATCAACTGATCGCCGGTGCGGAATTGACCCGCAGCGATGTAGTCCTGCACGCCGGTGACGACCATGGGAATGATGACCATCGGCTTCGAGGCGCAGGTGACTTCCGCCGCCATGCCGACCTGCATCACTTGCGCTTCGATCTGATTGAAGCCGGCCGTCAGTTGTTGGCGCCCGGCTTCCGCGGGGATCAGCAGGCCCGCCGGCCGCATGAACGGGTTGACGATGTCGCCGACGCGCAGCGTGAACTGCTCGACCAGGCCCGAGACGCCGGCGTAGACGACGGTCTTGTCGAGCTCGACCTGGGCCTGCTTGAGGGCGGCATCGGCGCTGGCCTTTTGCGCCGGCAGCAGCGTCGACAGGCGCGTCTCGGCCGCCTGCTTGGCGGCATCGGCGCCGGCAACCGCACCCTTGCGCCCGTCCAGCATGACGGTGAGCCGCTCGATCTCGCGCTCCGCTACGACGCCGGCATTGCGCTGCCTGAGCTCCTGTTTGGTGTCGAGCTCATCCTGCGCCTGCTGCAGCGCGCCCTTGGCCTCGATGATCTTGCCTTCGGCGGCGGCGATGTCGGCCTGCGCCATGACCATCGCCGCGTCCACCTCGACGATCCGGCGCTTCGCCAGCTCGAGGTCGGCCTCCTGCTTGGTGCTGTCGAGTTTGAAGATCGGGGCGCCCTTCTCGATCTTGTCGCGCCACTTGACGAAGATCTCGCTCACGCGCCCGTTTGTCTCCGGCAGGATCGCCACCGTGCGGAACAGCGGCGCCGCGCGTGGTGGTCGAGGGGTGGTAGTAGAAGATGACGGTGATCAGCACGACCGTCAGCATCAGGCAGGCGGTGAGCCCCCACCGCAGCTCGTACCAGATCGAGTACATCGTGATGTTGCCGGCGCTGCCAGTAACGCCGGAAGAGATAGTCGGGCAGGATCGTGAACAGAGAGCAGAGGGCGACTTCCAGCATGGCCTAGGCTCCCGGCTCGGCGGGCGGCGCAGGTTTTGGCGCGGGTTGCGGGGTCTCCGATTTGCCATCGTCGGCCAAGCGGCCGAGCGAGTCCGCCATGCTCCGCATCGGCGTCTGGAAATCGGGGAGGTCGACGAGCGCCAGCAGCAGTGCCAGCACCCAGAAGAGGTGGATGTGCGTGAACAGCGACAGCAGGCAGAGGACGGCGACGATCTCGAACTGGAGCTTCTTGTGGCCGAGGCGCTCGGGCAGCGAGTGCAGCCGGAAGAAGACGACGCCCAGCCCGAACACGATGAGCAGCACCATGATTGTGGTGATCGTGAACAGGATGTCGGACTCGCCGGGTGCCGTCAGAAACCACGGTAGGTGGTGCGATGCGGCAGGGTGTTGCGTTCCTTGCAAGGACGTCCCCCCAACGAAGGCTTCTTATTCTCTCGGCAGCACAACTAAACAGTTATGCCACGTTTTGGCTAAGCCGGTAACGTCCTTCATTCGCTCACGGAGAATTCAGTTCTCAACGTGTGCTGGCCGTTACGGCTTCACGATCACCGGCGGCGCTGACATGTCGAGCGTCGGGGCGCCGGGGCCGGTGGTGATCGGCGGCGGCGCGCCGGGGATTGCCGGCGGATAAGGCGAAAGCGAGAAGCCACGGTTCTTGAATGACGGCGTGCCACCGTCGGCCGCCGGCCGCTGCACGCCCGGCGTCGGCAGGGAATCGTGGCGCACGAGGCCCGGGAAGGCGATGAGCAGTCCGACCATGATGAGCTGAATGACGACGAAGGGCACCGCGCCCCAGTAGATCTGCCCGCTCGTCACCGGCGGCATCACACGCTTCGTCATCTTGTCGACGTACGAGGTGCGCGGCGCCACCGAGCGCAGATAGAACAGCGCGAAGCCGAACGGCGGATGCATGAAGCTCGTCTGCATGTTCACGGCGAGGATGACGCCGAACCAAATCAGGTCGATGCCGAGCGTCTGGGCGACAGGCGCCAGCAGCGGCACGATGATGAAGGCGAGCTCGAAGAAGTCGAGGAAGAAGGCGAGGAAGAACACGAGCACGTTGACGAAGATGAGGAAGCCGACTTCGCCGCCGGGCAGCGAGACGAGCAGGTGCTCGACCCACAGGTGGCCGTTCACGCCATAGAAGGTGAGCGAGAAGATGCGCGCGCCGATAAGGATAAACATCACGAACGCGGAGAGCTTCGCCGTCGCCTGCGTCGCCGAGCGCACGATGTCGAAGCTGAAGCGTTGCGGGTTGCCGTCGCTCAGACGTTTGCCGAACGCCAGCAGCATGGCACCGACGGCGCCCATGGCGCCGCCCTCGGTCGGCGTGGCGATGCCGATGAAAATGGTGCCGAGAACGAGAAAGATGAGCAGCAGCGGCGGTACCATCACGAACACCACCTGCTCAGCGAGCGCCGACAGGAGCCGGGGGCCGTGCAATCGCCGCGACAGCCAGTTCAAGGCGGCGACGAATATTGCCAGGCTCACGGCGAGAGCCAGCGTCAGAATGATGAAGTCGCCCCCGGCATACGTCGTCCGCCGCATCAGCAGCCAGGCGATCGCGCCGCAAACGCCAGTGAGCACGATCAGCGATCCGTAGCCGCGCGATCCGTCCGGCTCGCGATGCACGATAGCTTCCGGCGGCAGGCCCGGCGCCGCGTCTTTCCAGATCAACGATACGAAGAAGGCGAACAGCGCGTAGAAGCCCGCGAGCATCAGCCCCGGCACCAGAGCGCCGGTATACATGTCGCCGACCGAGCGACCGAGCTGGTCCGCCAACACGATGAGCACCAGCGACGGCGGAATGATCTGCGCCAGCGTGCCGGAGGCGGCGATGGTGCCGCTTGCAAAGCGCGCATCGTAGCCGTAGCGCAGCATGATCGGCAGCGAGATGAGACCCATCGAGATGACCGAGGCGGCAACGACGCCGGTGGTGGCCGCCAGCAGCGCGCCGACGAAGATCACCGCATAGGCGAGACCGCCGCGCACCGTGCCGAAGAGCTGTCCGACTGTTTCGAGCAGATCCTCGGCCATGCCGGAGCGCTCGAGGATCAGGCCCATGAAGGCGAAGAACGGGATGGCGAGCAGGGTGTCGTTGGTCATCACGCCGAAGATGCGCTCCGGCAGCGTGTAGAGCAGCGGCCACGAAAGGTTGATGGCGCCTTCCGAGTACGGCGCCAGCTCGACGCCGACGACGAAGAAGATTAGGCCAACGGCGGCGAGAGAGAAGGCGACTGGGTAGCCGAGCAGCAGGAAGCCGATAAGCGCCAAGAACATGATTGGCGCCAGGTTCTCCGCGATGAGCTCGAGCATGTCCCCTCCGCCCGTCTAGCTCTTCGGTCCGGCGGAAGGATCGCCTGCGATGGATGGCACCTGGAGGTGGCCGGCGCTACGCGTGGCGGGATGACCGCCGTCAAGCTTATCGTCGGGTAGATCGCCGTTGATGATGGCGCAGCGCTTGATCAGCTCGGACACGCCCTGCAGGAACAGCAGCGCAAACGCGAGGGGTATGAGGAATTTCACCGGCCACTGCGGCAGGCCCCCGTAGTTCGACGAGCCCTCGTTCTGGTCAAAGGAGGTGAGGAAGAAGTCCCACGAGGTATAGGCGACGATCGCCGCCACCGGCAGCAGGAAGAAAACGTGGCCGATGACTTCGATGAGCTGACGCAGCCAGCGCGGAAAGCGCTCGTTCACGATGTCGATGCGGATGTGCTCGTTGAGCGCCAGCGTCCAGGGCGCCGCAAGCAGGAAGACGGCGGCGAACAGCCACCACTGCAATTCGAGCCACGCGTTCGAGCTGATGTCGAAGAGCTTGCGGACGAGGGCGTTACCGGCACTGACCAGCGCCGCGACCACGATCAGCCATGCCACCCATTGCCCGATCAGACGCGTAGCCGTATCGATCCAGCGGCTGACCGCCAGCAGATATTGCATACGTTCCTCCCCTCGATCCCGCCTGGCATGTTGGTGGCCCTGCCCTGGCGGGTTACCGCTTCCTATATCGAGGGCAGGCCGTGACTTCCAGTACGGCCTCTGACAGTATCCGCGCCCGGCCGATGAGCAATCGCCGTCGCCCGCCCCAGGAGCCACTAATGTCCGTCTCGAAGCCGCTAGTTCTCGATGAGCTGCGCCGCATCAAGGGACCTGATCTGGAAGGCAATATCGTCGACCTGGGTCTCGTCTCGGAGATCCTGGTCAAGGACGATCGCGTCTATTTCTCCATCACCGTTCCTGCAGCCCGCGCCGAGGAGCTCGAGCCACTGCGTAAGGCGGCTGAGACAGTTGTCGGCAAGGTTCCCGGCGTGTCCGGCGTGACCGCCGTTCTGACGGCGGAGGCAGCGCGCGGCGGACCTGCCGGGGCCTCGGCACGTCCGCCGGAGAGCCCCCGCGTGGCGCAGGCACGGGCCAAGGCTGCGACGGGCAACGGTTCGCACGAACATGCGCACGATCACGGCCACGCGCACGCCCATAGCCACGCCGCGCCACCCGCGGCAGCGCAGCCGGGGACCGGTCCCAAGCCGATGGCGGAGGTGCCCGGGGTCAAAATCCTGATTGCCGTCGCCTCCGGCAAGGGCGGCGTCGGCAAGTCGACGGTTGCCGTCAACCTCGCCCTCGGTCTGCAGGCCGCCGGCAAGAAGGTCGGCATACTCGATGCCGACATCTACGGTCCGTCGCAGCCACGCCTTCTGGGTCTCAAAGGCCAGCCGCAAGTGATTAAGGGCAAAACCCTCAAGCCGATGCAGGGCCACGGTCTGAAGGTTATGTCGATGGGCTTCATGGTCGACGAGGAAACGCCGGTCATCTGGCGCGGGCCGATGGTCGTCGGCGCCCTCAATCAGATGCTGCGCGATGTCGCCTGGGGCGAGGACGGCGACCTCGACGTGCTCATCATCGACATGCCGCCGGGTACCGGCGACGTGCAATTGACCATGGCGCAACAGGTGCCGTTGTCGGGCGCCGTGATCGTCTCGACGCCGCAGGATCTGGCGCTCATCGACGCGCGCAAGGGGCTAGCGATGTTCCGCAAGGTCGGCGTTCCCGTACTTGGCATCGTCGAGAACATGAGCACGTTCATCTGCCCCAAGTGCGGGGAGAGCTCCGATATCTTCGGGCATGGCGGTGCCGAGGCGGAAGCACAGCGGCTCGGCGTGCCGTTTCTCGGCGCTGTGCCGCTCGATATGGATGTCCGCCTGCGTTCCGACACCGGCCAGCCGATCACGGCGACGCTGCCCGACAGCCAGCACGCGCAGATCTTTCGCGACATCGCCAAGCGCACCTGGGATGAGCTGGAGACGGCGAAGCGGAACGCGGTGCGGCCGCCCCGTCTGGAGACTACGGGCGGCGGCTCCGGCCTCACCGTCGAGTTCGCCTGCAAGTCGAGGTACGAGTTCACCGCCGAGCTGCTGCGCGTCATGAGCCCGTCGGCCGAGGTGCAGGGCCATTCGGCCGACCAGCGCGTCACGGTTGGCGGCAAGCGCAACGTCAAAATCAAGGAACTGCGCCCGGTGGGCAATTACGCCATCCGCATCGCCTTCGATGACGGGCACGACACCGGCCTATTCACCTGGACCTATTTGCAGCAACTCGGCCGCGAGAAAGACATGCGCTGGGGGCAGTATCTCGAGGAGCTCGGCAAGAAGGGCCTGAACCGCGGCTGATGCTTCGTTTGCACGCTGTTTTGCGTGGGTTGTGGCCGCATCTCCCCATGCCACACCTTGACTTGATGGCGTTTCTTTTCGATGTTTCGGCCTATTGCGATAGGCATCTGTGCCGGTTGACCGAGGTCGGTCGGCCGGCTTTACGTGCAGAAGTCAGACTTTCCAGCGAAGTCACACAAGGAGAGACAACATCCGCCGACCAATGCGAGCCGCGCCCGAGCGCGAGCCATCAGGCCCCCGGATCAACGATGCGATCCGCGCCCGCGAAGTACGACTGATTGACGAGACCGGGCAGAACGTAGGCGTGGTGACCCACGTCGATGCACTCGAGCGGGCCGTCAAGGCCGGGCTCGACCTCGTAGAGATATCGCCCGAGGCTGACCCGCCCGTCTGCAAGATACTCGACTACGGCAAATACAAGTATCAGGCGCAGAAGAAGGCGGCCGAAGCCCGCAAGCATCAGAAGATCGTCGAGATCAAAGAGATCAAGATGCGCCCCGCCATCGACGATCACGACTACGACGTGAAGATGCGCTCGATCAAACGGTTCTTCGAAGAGGGCGACAAGGTGAAGGTAACCCTGCGCTTCCGCGGTCGCGAGATGGCGCATCAGCAGCTCGGCATGGAAGTGCTGCAGCGCGTGAAGGGCGACCTCGAGCCGATCGCCAAGGTGGAATCCGAGCCGCGCCTCGAGGGCCGGCAGATGGTCATGGTGCTGGCGCCAAGGTAGCCGGTTCTTCTCGGCGCCGGTGCCCTCGTTGAGGTGGACGGTGCCGATGAAAATTGCTCCGACGCACTATGGGCGCGGTCTCCGGCATTTGGCGGGGGTCGCGCTTGGTGTTTTGGCGGCCACGAGCGACATCGCGCCGGCGCTGGCGCAGCGCGTTGTCCCCGAGGTGCGGACCGGCGGTGGTGGCACCGGTGGCGGCACCGGTGGCGGCACCGGTGGTGGTGCCGGACTGAGGCCGGTGATGCCGGAGCTTCGCTCGGCTCCCGCAATGCCCCCGCCTCCGATGGCACCACGGGTGGCACCTGAGGCGGCCCCACCGGTCGTCGCGCCTGCAGCGCCGGCGCCCATCATCCGCTTCCGCTGCGAGGTTCCGTCGGGGGAGAACATCTGCAAAGAGCCGCCACCCGCCGACGGCGGCAGCAGCGACGAGACCTGCGATTGCGCCCGCGACTTCTGCTATCCGGATAGCGCCGGGGTCAGGGTGTGCGAGAAGTCGGCGGATTAACCGATCCGGAGACCGCTTGCTGTTTTAAATCTGTGCCCGTATAAGGGCGCCGAAGCCGCCCGGCGGGGCATGCCGTGGCGGCTTTTTTGCTTTGACAGCCTCAATAGGCAAGCTCCTCCCGCAAGGGACGTTTCCGGACGGCCACGTGCCGCACGTGAATTAGGGCCAGCCGCAAGTTGATGAAAGGATCGAGCCAAATGCCCAAGATGAAGACCAAGAGCGGCGCCAAGAAGCGCTTCAAGATGACGGGAACGGGCAAGGTGAGAGCTGCAGCCCAGGGCAAGCGCCACGGCATGATCAAGCGCACGGCGAAGTTCATTCGCGACGCGCGCGGCACCATGGTGCTGAACGACTCTGACGCCAAGATCGTCAAGAAGTACATGCCCTACGCCCGCTGAGCGGAGCGTTGGCTCGCCAGCATTCGAACAACGTCATCTAACGGAGCAGTCCCATGGCACGCGTCAAGCGCGGTGTTACCGCCCATGCCAAACACAAGAAAATTCTGAAGCTCGCGAAGGGCTATTATGGTCGTCGCAAGAATACGATCCGCGTCGCCAAGCAGGCCGTCGAAAAGGCCATGCAGTACCAGTATCGTGATCGCAAGGCCAAGAAGCGCACCTTCCGCGCTCTGTGGATCCAGCGCATCAACGCGGCGGTGCGCGAGCACGGCATGACCTACGGTCGATTTATCGACGGCCTCAACAAGGCCGGCATCACGATCGACCGCAAGGTGCTCGCCGATCTCGCGGTGACGGATGCTGCCGGGTTCAAGGCGCTGGCCGATGCGGCCGCCAAGGCCGTGCAGCAGGCGGAGAAGGCAGCGGCTTAATCCGTTGGCCGGCTGCCCCAGTTGTCATCCTCGGGCCATGCTGAAAGCATGCCTTCGGCATGACCCCGAGGATCCACCTTTCGGCTGGCACCGGAGCAAGGGCAGATGTGGATCCTCGGCATAAAGCCGAGGATGACAATCGTTGAGAGCTGTCACCATGAGCAAGACAGCGTCAGGCACCGATCTCGATGCGCTAGAGCGGGAGCTGCAGAACGCGATTGCCAGCGCGGGTGATCTCGCCGCCATCGAGCAGGCGCGCATCAACGTGCTTGGCAAGAAGGGCCGCATCGGCGAGCTGATGCAGACGCTCGGCTCGCTGCCCCCGGACGAGCGCAAGGCCTTCGGCCAGTCGGTCAACGAGCTGAAAGCGCGCGTCACGGAGGCGCTTGAGGCGCGCAAGGTTGCGCTGGAAGGCGCGGCCCTGTCGCAGCGGCTCGCCAGCGAGCGCGCCGACGTCACGCTGCCAGTTCGGCTCGGCCCGGTTGCCGATGGCCGCATCCATCCCGTCAGCCAAGTCTACGACGAATGCGTCGAGATCTTCGCCGACATGGGCTTTGCCGTGGCCGAAGGTCCCGACATCGAGAGCGACGATCTCAACTTCACCAAGCTCAACATTCCGCCCGAGCACCCGGCGCGGCAGGAGCACGACACGTTCTACCTCCGTCCGAAGGAAGATGGCTCGCGCCTCGTGCTGCGCACGCACACGAGCCCGGTGCAGATCCGTACGATGCTGGCGCAGAAGCCGCCGATACGTATCATCGCGCCGGGCCGGGTCTATCGCAGCGACAGCGACCAGACGCATACGCCGATGTTCCATCAGATCGAGGGCCTCGTCATCGACGAGACGACCCACATGGGTCACCTCAAGTGGGTGCTGGAAGAGTTCTGCAAGGCGTTCTTCGAAGTCGACGAGGTGAAGATGCGCTTCCGTGCCTCGCACTTCCCGTTCACCGAGCCGTCGATGGAAGTCGACATCGGCGCCGAGGCGATCGGCAAGCCGGGCCAGTGGCTGGAGATCCTCGGCTGCGGAATGGTGCATCCCAACGTGCTGCGCAACTGCGGCCTCGATCCCGAAAAGTACCAGGGCTTCGCCTTCGGCATGGGCCTCGACCGCATCGCCATGCTCAAGTACGGGCTGACCGACCTGCGCGCCTTCTTCTCCGGCGATCTGCGCTGGCTGCGCCACTACGGCTTCTCGGTGCTCGACGTGCCGACGTTGTCCGGTGGGCTTTCGGGTTAGGATGTCGCGATGAAATTCACGCTGTCCTGGCTGAAGGATCACCTGAAGACCAAGGCGACGGTCGATGAGATCGCGACGCGCCTGTCGGCGATCGGTCTGGAGGTCGAGGGCGTCGACGATCCGGCCGAGAAGCTCGGCGCTTTCAAAGTTGCGCGCATCGTCAAAGCCGGCAAGCACCCCAACGCCGACAAGCTGCAGGTGATCCAGGTCGAGGTGGAGAAGGGTGCTCCGCTGCTCGAGGTGGTATGCGGCGCGCCGAACGCGCGTGTGGGCCTCGTCGGCGTTTTTGCGCCGCTCGGCACCTACATTCCCGGCTCGAAGATCACGCTCGAGAAAAAGCCGGTGCGCGGCGTCGTATCGAACGGGATGATGTGCTCGGCGGCGGAGCTGGAGCTTTCCGCGGAAGCCGCCGGCATCATCGAGCTGCCCGCCGATATGGCGAGCCACGTCGGCGAGCGCTACGTCGAGACCATGGGTCTCGCCGACCCGGTGTTCGAGGTGAAGCTGACGCCGAACCGGCCGGATTGCACAGGCGTGCGCGGCATCGCACGCGATCTCGCCGCTGCGGGCCTCGGCACCCTGAAGCCGGAGAAGGCCATCTCGGGCGTCGAAGGGGCCGACCCGTGTCCCATCGAGATCAAGCTCGAGTTCTCCAAGGATACGAGCGACGCCTGTCCCGTGTTCGCGGCGCGCTGCATCAAGGGCGTGACCAACGGCCCGTCGCCCGCCTGGCTGCAAACGCGCCTCAAGGCGGTCGGTCTGCGGCCGATAAATGCGCTGGTCGACGTGACGAACTACATCAGCCAGGATCGCGGTCGGCCGCTGCACGTCTACGATGCCGACAAGCTGAAGGGCGCGGTGCGGGCCCGTCTCGGCAAGTCCGGCGAGACGTTCCTCGGGCTCGATGGCAAGGAGCACAGCGTCGACACCAGCATGTGCGTCATCGCCGACGACACCCGCCCGCTGGGTCTTGGCGGTGTCATCGGCGGCGAAGCCTCGGGCTCGACGGATCAGACGGTCAACGTGCTGATCGAAAGCGCCTACTTCGATCCGGCACGCACGGCGCAAACGGGCCGCAAGACCGGCCTCGTGACCGACGCGCGCTACCGCTTCGAGCGCGGCGTCGATCCCCAATCCGTGCTTCCCGGCCTCGATCTGGCAACGCAGATGATCCTCAAGATCTGCGGGGGCAAACCGTCCAAAGCGACAGTCGCCGGTAAGGCGCCGGACGGCCGCCACAGCATCTCCTTCGACACCGGGCGGGTCGCGAAGCTGGCGGGGCTCGAACTGCCAGACAGCGAGATCAGATCGATCCTGGAAGCGCTCGGTTGCGATGTCCTCGGAAAAGGCAGCGTCATCACCGTGACGACGCCCTCGTGGCGTCCGGATCTTCATGGCGCCGCCGACCTCGTCGAGGAGGTCGTGCGCATTGCCGGTCTCGATCGCGTGCCGTCGACGCCGCTGCCGCGGCCGGCAGGCGTCGCCCGCGCCGTGCTGACCGAGCGCCAAAAGCGCGCCCGCCGCGCCCGCCGCACGCTCGCTGCCCGCGGCCTCGTGGAAGCGATCACGTGGTCATTCATCCCGGCCGGCGAAGCGAAATCCTTCGGCGGCGGAGCTGCGGGCCTCGAGCTCGCCAATCCCATTTCGACCGAAATGTCGTCGATGCGGCCTGGCTTGCTCCCCGGCCTGCTGACGGCATTGACGCGCAATCGCAACCGCGGTTTCGCCGACGCTGCACTGTTCGAGCTGGGCCAGGCCTATCGCGGCGAGCGACCGGAGGATCAGTATCTCTCGGCTGCTGGCGTGCGTGCGGGCACCGCCAAACTCGGCGGCAGCGGACGGCACTGGGACGGGGCCGCGAAGGATGTCGACGTATTCGATGCCAAGGCCGACGCCGTCGCGGTGCTCGCCGCGCTCGGCGTCGATGCTGCCAAGGCTCAAGTCACGCGCGACGCGCCCGCCTGGTACCACCCTGGTCGCTCCGGCACGCTGCGGCTCGGACCGAAGACCATCCTGGCGCACTTCGGAGAGGTGCATCCGGCGGCGCTGAAAGCGCTCGACGTCGCCGCGCCCGTCGCCGCATTCGAAGTGTTCCTCGACGCTTTGCCGGCGCAAAAGGCGAAGAGCCGCGCCAAGCCTCGCCTCGAGGCTGCCGACCTGCTGCCCGTGCGTCGCGACTTCGCCTTCGTGCTCGATCGTGATGTTGCGGCCGGCGATGTCGTGCGCGCCGCCGCCGGCGCCGACAAGGCGCTGATCAGCGACGTCCAGGTCTTCGACGTGTTCGAGGGCGGTGCGCTCGCCGAGGAAGGCAAGAAGTCCCTGGCCGTCGAAGTGACGCTGCAACCGACGTCAGAGACGTTGACCGACAAGGACATCGAGGCCGTCGCGCAGAAGGTGGCGGCAGCGGTAAAGGCGGCGACCGGCGGCGAGATCCGCTCCTAGGGCGCCTCGCTTAGCAATTTTTCAAGTCTATTGCGTGCTTCTTGGTCGCGCGCGCATACTCGGCTCGCGCGCATGGCGAGGGATATGCACCGATGGACAATCGCAAGCTTCTGATCTTCGGCTTCATCGCCTGCATACTGGCCGCGCTGGCCTACACCTTCGTGTTTGCGGACCTGCCGTTCGCGACGCCGGAAGCCGCTGCGCCGGCTTCAGAAGCCACGCCGGCTCCCGCCCCCACTCCAGAAACGCCAGCCGCTCCCACCCCTTAGACTGCGCCGGTGCACTGACGATATGCCGCCGCGGCAATGCTGCACTTCTTCAGCGCAGCGCGACGTTGCGTGCCCGGCGTTACGCGATGCTATAAGCGCGTCGGCCCATAGTTTCCCATCGGCATGAGGCGCTTGCGATGAACGAGACGACGACCGCCCCCGCGGCGACGAGGGTAATGCCCGTCGGCGACACCAGCGACGTGCCGCACATTATCATCGTCGGCGGTGGCGCCGGTGGCTTGGAGCTGGCAACACGTCTTGGCGATAAGCTCGGCCGCAAGAAAAAGGCGCAGATCTCGCTCATCGAGAGGGCGCGTACGCACGTGTGGAAGCCGCTGCTGCACGAGATCGCCGCCGGCAGCATGGATGTGTCGCGTCACGAGGTCGAATACCAGGCGCAAGGGTATTGGCATGGTTTCCAGTTCCGTTACGGAGAGATGACCGGCATCGACCGCAAGAAGCAGCTCGTCTACCTCGCTGCCACCTTTGACGAGGAAGGCCGGCAGATCACGCCGGTGCGGTCGTTCCGCTACGATACGCTGATCATCGCCATCGGCTGCGTCGGCAACGACTTCGGCACGCCGGGCGTCAACGAGTACGCCATCATGCTCGACACGCCCGAGGAGGCCGAACGCTTCAATCGCCGCCTGATCAACGCCTGCGTGCGCGCCTATGCGCAACCCGAGCCGATCCGCCCAGGGCAGCTGCACGTCGCCATCATCGGCGCCGGCGCGACCGGGACGGAGCTCGCCGCGGAGCTGCATCAGACGACGCGGGGCGTCGTCGCCTTCGGCCTCGACAAGATCGATCCCGAGAAGGACATCGAGATTTCGCTCATCGAGGCGGCGCCGCGCATCCTGCCGGCGCTGCCCGAGCGCATCTCGGAGGCGGTTACCAAGGCGTTGCTCGACCTGCATGTGGAGATCCGTACCGGCTTGCCGGTCACAGCGGTGACGGCCGAGGGCGTCAAGCTTTCCGACGGCAGCTTCATCCCGTCGGAGCTCGTCGTGTGGGCCGCCGGCGTCAAAGGCCCCGATGTGCTGGCAAAGCTCGACGGGCTCGAGGTCAGTCGATCAAATCAGCTCGTCGTCACCGACACGCTGCAGACGACGCGCGACCCCAACATTTTCGCCTTCGGCGATTGTGCGTATCTGGTGCCCAAGGGGGCTAGCACGCCGGTTCCACCGCGCGCGCAGGCCGCGCACCAGGAGGCCTCGCACCTGTACACGGAAATACTGCGCAAACTGCGCGGCGAGCCGCTGCGGCCATTCAAATATCGCGACTTCGGCTCGCTCGTGTCGCTCGGCGAGTATTCGACCGTCGGCAGCTTGATGGGCTTCATCGGCGGGCGCAACCTGTTCGTCGAGGGGCTGTTCGCGCGCCTGATGTACCGCTCGCTCTACAAGATGCACGAGATGGCGCTGCACGGGCCCGGCAAGGTGATCCTCGACACCTTGTCGCGCATGCTGACGCGGCGCACCGAGCCGGTCGTCAAGCTGCACTGATGTCCTCGCGCTGTCATCCCGGAAGCCGGAGCGGTATGACGCGGAGGCTATCCGGGACTCAGCACAAAGAGTGTCGAAGACACCTTGGGTGTCTTCGACGAGCATCCGCTGGATCCCGGCGCAGCGGTCGCTTCGCTCGGATCAGCCGCCGCTGCGCAGCGCGCCAAGCAGCTCCGGCGTCGCGTAAGAATCCGCCGGCATGCCAAGCTTGATCTGCATGTCCTTCACGGCGGCGCGCGTCTTGGCGCCGGCGAGGCCGTCGATCTTACCGACGTCGTAGCCGCGACTGGCAAGGATCTGCTGCAGCTCCTTGGTGCCCGCCGCATCGAGACCGTTGGTGTCGCCCCGCCCGCGCCCCATGGCGCCGGCGCCGTCAATACGCGTGGCGAGATAGGCGGCGGTCGTCGCGTAGCTCAGCGAGTTGTTCCACTCCGTGTAGATATCGAAATTCGGGTAGGCGAGGAATGCAGGCCCGTTGCGCCCCATGGGCAGCAGTAGCGACGCCGTCATGGCGTCAGCCGGTACGGCGCCTCCATCGGGATACTGGATGCCCCAGTCGGCCCACTGCGAGCGCGGCAGCTTGATCGCGAGATCGGCCTTGTCCCACGGCAGATCCTTGGTCACGCGCACTTCCTCGATCCACGGCTCGTCCGGCCGCCAACCCAAGTTCTTCATGTAGTTGGCGGTCGAGCCGATGACGTCGTCGTCGTTGGAGAACAAGTTGATGCGCCCGTCGCCGTCATAGTCGATGGCGTAGTCGAGGTAGCGGGTGGGCAGGAATTGCGTCTGCCCGATCTCGCCGGCCCACGAGCCGATCATGCCGGATGGGCTCATGTCGCCGCGGTCCATGATCTGCAGCGCCGCGATCAGCTCCTCGGTGAACATCTCGCTGCGCCGGCAGTCGTAGGCGAGGGCGACGAGGGACGGCAGAATGGGGAGCTTCCCCATGCCCGCGCCGAAGTCGCTCTCCAGCGCCCAGAAGCCGGTGACGACCGAAGCGGGCACGCCGAATTCCGCTTTCGCGCGCTCGAACGTGGCGCGATGCTCGGTGACCTTGCGCTTGCTCGACTGCACGCGGTTCTGCGTCGCCAGCTTGTTCTGGAAGTCGAGGAAGGTCATGACGAAGATGGCGCCCTGCTTGCGATCGCGCCCGATGATATGCGTGCTGAGTGGAATCTCGTCGACGATGCCGATCGACTGGCGGCTGACGCCGCGCGCCGCCGCCTCCTTGCGGAAGCGCGCCTTCCACGCTTCGAAGTTCTCGGTATTGCGGCAGTTCTCCTTCGCCGGCGGATAGGGTGGGCGCTTCTGCGGGTGTGTGGCGTGCGAGGAGACGCCGGGTGCGGGCGCCGCGGCCTGCGCCTGAGTGGTCGTCGACGGGTCAGCGGCAGGCGCCTCGGCGGGGGGCGTCGGCGCAGCGGCGCCTCCGCGGTAGGTGGTGTCGTTGCGGGAGCCTCGGGGGCGGGCACGGCGGCCGTCGCCGGCGGCGCCGGCGCAGCGTCGGACGGAGCCGGATCGATCGGCGCGACGTCGCTCGGCGCATTCGCTTCCGTCACGCTCTCCGGCGGAGCCGGCTGTGTCGATGCGCCAGCGGGGGCCGTTGCCGTTGTCGGAGCCGTTTCCGATGGCGCGGCCGCTGCCGGGTCAGGAAGCGGCTTTGGCTGTGCCTTGCGACGCGGCGCACGCTTTGGCTTGTCGTCCCGGAAGGCGGGCGAGGCTTCGATCTGTGCGGTGGCAATGCCGGGCGCGGTAACGGTGAATAGAATGGCGGCGGCGGCAGCCGCGCAGAATTTCATTACGTGCATTGCGCGTCCTTCGGCGTTTTTACGGTTATTGCGGGTACTCAATGCCGCTCGATGTGGCCGCGTCAAGACGCAGGAAGCCGGTGCCTGTGCGGTATTTTCGGCCACGTTCGGAAAAGGGACGTTTCCTCAAGCCACTGCCCCTTTCTAGGGCGCGGGGGCGGTGCTATCTAGCGCGCCATGACCGCACCCTCCCTGATCCGCAATTTCTCCATCATCGCCCACATTGACCACGGAAAGTCGACCCTCTCGGATCGGCTCATCCAGTTGTGCGGCAACGTCGCCGACCGGGACATGAAGGAGCAGATCCTCGACTCGATGGACATCGAGCGCGAGCGCGGCATCACCATCAAGGCGCAGACCGTGCGCCTCGACTACAAGGCCAAGGACGGCAAGCTCTATCAGCTCAACCTGATGGACACGCCGGGTCACGTGGACTTCGCCTACGAGGTGTCGCGCTGCCTCGCCGCCTGCGAGGGCGCCGTGCTGGTCGTCGACGCGAGCCAGGGTGTCGAGGCGCAGACGCTGGCCAACGTCTACCAGGCGCTCGACAACAATCTCGAGATCCTGCCCGTCCTCAACAAGGTCGACCTGCCGGCGGCGGACAGTGACCGCGTGAAGCAGCAGATCGAGGACGTGATCGGCCTCGATGCCTCCGACGCCATCCCGATCTCCGCCAAGACCGGCCAAAACGTCGAAGCGGTTCTGGAGGCAATCGTCGAGCGGCTGCCGCCCCCGCAGGGCGATCCTGACAAGCAGCTCAAGGCGCTGCTGATCGACAGTTGGTACGACGCCTATCTCGGCGTCGTCGTCCTCGTGCGCATCATCGACGGCATGCTGCGCAAGGGTCAGAAGATCACGCTTATGTCGACTGCCGCCAGCTATCAGATCGAGCGCGTCGGCGTATTTCGTCCCAAGCAGCAGATGATGGACGCGCTGGGTCCCGGCGAGGTCGGTTTCTTCACCGCGGCCATCAAGGAAGTGGCCGACACGCGCGTCGGCGATACGGTCACCGATGCGCGCAACCCGACCACCGAGCCGCTGCCTGGCTTCAAGCCGGCGCAGCCGGTCGTGTTCTGCGGACTGTTCCCAGTCGACGCCGCCGACTTCGCCGACTTACGCGATGCCATGGGCAGACTGCGCCTCAATGATGCGAGCTTTTCCTTCGAGATGGAGACCTCGGCCGCGCTTGGCCTCGGTTTCCGCTGCGGCTTCCTCGGGCTGTTGCACCTCGAAATCATCACCGAGCGCCTGGAGCGGGAATTCAATCTCGACCTCATCACCACCGCCCCGAGCGTCATCTACAACATCTACCTCACCGACGGCACGATGCTCGAAATGCACAATCCGGCCGACATGCCGGAGACGACGCGCATCGAGCGAATCGAGGAGCCGTGGATCAAGGCGACGATCATGGTGCCGGACGAGTATCTCGGCGGCATCCTGAAGCTTTGCCAGGACCGCCGCGGGCGGCAGAAGGATCTCACCTACGCAGGCAATCGCGCCATGCTCGTCTACGAGCTGCCGCTCAACGAGGTGGTGTTCGATTTCTACGATCGCCTGAAGTCGATCAGCAAAGGCTATGCCTCGTTCGACTACCAGATCAAAGGCTACGAGCAGAACGAGCTCGTGAAGCTTTCGGTCCTGGTCAATGAGGAGCCGGTCGATGCGCTGTCCATGATCGTGCATCGCACCCGCGCGGAAAGTCGCGGGCGATCGATGTGCGAGAAGCTCAAAGAGCTTATTCGCCCGCACCTCTTCAAGATCCCGATTCAGGCAGCCATCGGCGGCAAGGTCATCGCGCGCGAAACCATCAGCGCGCTGCGCAAGGACGTGATCGCCAAGTGCTACGGCGGCGACATCACGAGAAAGCGCAAGCTGCTCGAGAAGCAGAAGAAGGGTAAGAAAAAGATGCGCCAGTTCGGCAGCGTCGACATTCCCCAGGAAGCCTTCATCGCCGCCCTGAAGATGGACGAGAACTAGGCCGAGCGAACTTCGGGGGCTGGCGTCCAGAGCGCGTCGGAGGCGAAAAATCCGCCTTCTGGCGTCCTGAGCCACGCCATTGCCGCGCTCTCGCCTCCACCGCGCCATCTGCAATACGGAACATGCGCACACTTGTGCGACGCGCCTGCGCTCTACCCGCGGCGCCTCCGCCTCGATCCGGCAGGGCAGCCGGAGCTCTATATTCAAGAAGGGAGACAATCGTGAAACGAATGAACACGACCATTGCCGCGCTGGTGTGCGCGAGCCTCGTGGCCCCGATGCTGCCGCTCACGCAAGCGGTGGCCGCGCCCGTGCGGCAAGACGACGATCAGCAAATCCACCGATGGTGTCACGCTCGTCGGCCGCCGCGGCTGGGGGCCTGGTGCGCTGTTCGGCGGAATTATTGCCGGCGCATTGATCGCCACCGCCATCAGCGAAGGGCGCGCCGACGATCGCGACATGCGGCGCTGCGACCGCGATTTCCGCGGCTTCGATCCGCGTACGGGAACGTACATAGATCGCTACGGCGACGAGCGCGTTTGCCCTTACCTGCGTTAGCCAATCGGCCACACGCAAGCACTTTGCCGAGGCGTCGGTTGCAGGACCGGCGCCTCATCGCTTTTCGGGAGGTACGGCGCATCGCCGCAGCACGTTAACCTTGCCCAAATGTCACCACACCGCGTGGCAGAGTAGCTCCCAACCCGGCACGGTCATCTTCACGTGGTGACCACTACGAAGCCGCTCGATGACAGGCGAGTTGGTTACCGGGGACTGCGCAGGCTCGTGAACTCGGCGGCTGGCTGTGTGCGGCCGTCGATGCAGATCGAGCTGCGAATGTGGAATGGGGTCGCGCCCGCGATCGGCCGCCCCGAGAATCTTTGACATACCAGGAGTGATCATGATCAAGCGGCTCTCAACCGCAGCGATCGGCGTTGCGCTCGTTCTATCCTTCAATCCGGCCCAGGCCGCTCCGTACTACGGCTTCGACGGCCGGACCTACGGCGAACCCGCCAAGGCCCCGAACTGGGGGCGCCCAGAAGCGAAGAATGTTCCTCGCGTCGCCGACGACAAGGGCGCACCTCGCAAATGCCTCTCTAAGCCGGCGCATGAACTGCTCGACCAGGTCGAGGCGCGATTTGGACCGGTGAAGGTCATCTCGACCTGCCGTCCGGGTGCGCGCATCGCCGGCTCGGGCCGCATCTCTCGCCATGCCAGCGGCAATGCCGTCGACTTCGATGCCGGCAGCCGCAAAGGTGCGATCATCAATTGGCTCGTCGCCAATCACAAGACGGGCGGTACGATGACGTACCCGGACATGAGCCATATTCACATCGACATCGGGCAGCACTTCGTCTCGCTGGCCGGTGGGCGCAAGTATGCGAGCCGCAGCGGCGGCAGCAATCGTCGCTCCGCTCAGGGCTCTTCGCGCTACGACGGCGAATACTCGCGCGCTTCCTACGAGGGCTCGCGCTCCTCCGGCCGATCGCGCCGATACGCTCGTGAGGCGTCTTACGAAAGTGGCTACTCGTACGGCGATCGCGGCACCGGCCAATACACGGGCGGCTACGCCACGATCTACCGCTGAAGCACGTGCGTCCCTCGCACGGCAAATGAGCCGCGCGAGGGATACGCAACACAAGGTGTCAGGCCACGCCGGCCTGGCACTTTATCTTTGTCAGTCACGTGCCTTCGTCGGAGCGGAAGTGGCAGCGGTTGTCACTTCCGCTCCGCCGTAAAATTGCCGCGATCTGGCAGCGCCTGCCCCGCACCGGGAGCTGCGAGCGGCTCTTCGGGATGCCCCGACAAGTCTAGAGAATCACGGCTCTTTGCAGCCATAAAAGCCGCCGTTATCAGTGGCCTGAGCGTCCTCGCCGGAGGCCCATCGCTGCCTTGCCTTTCGCAATAGGTCGGTCCATATAGGGCCGATCGAACACGCCTTGGTTTACTCTACGGCGGTGCACTGCGCCGACACTGGACGTCTCCATCGCGCGATTTGATGTCCTTCGTCATTCCGTCGAAGGAGATTGCCTAATTGCTCTGGAGGCACTTGATGGCAAACGGCACTGTGAAGTGGTTCAACGGCCAGAAGGGTTACGGCTTCATCCAGCCGGATGAAGGCGGTAACGACGTCTTCGTGCACATTTCGGCTGTTGAGCGCGCTGGTCTCTCGACACTTCGTGAGGGACAGAAGATCGCTTACGAGACCGAGACGGGCCGTAACGGCAAGGTCGCAGCAGTCAACCTGCGTCCGCTCTAGGAACCGCGGAACATTCCGCTTTGGGGAGCAGGCGCGTCTGCTCCCCTACCATTTGTAGCATCGGCGTTTCGCGAAGCTCAGCGCTCGCGGCGTCGGCTAGCAAGGACAGTAATGGCGAAAGAAGAAATGCTCGAGTTCGAAGGCGTGGTGGCGGAGGTGCTTCCCGACGCCCGCTGCCGCGTGAAGCTCGACAATGGACACGAGGTTGTCGCCTATACGTCCGGCCGTATGAAGAAGAACCGCATTCGTATTCTCGCGGGCGATCGCGTCACCATCGAGATGACGCCCTACGATCTCACCAAGGGTCGCATCAACTTCCGCCACAAGGACGTACGCGCGGGTTCGGGCCCACCGCCCGCGCAGCGACCGGGCGGAGCCGGGAACTTCCGGCGCCGTTGATCGGCGATTATCGGTCTTGCTCGAATGGACGGGCGTCGCAACGCGTTGCGGCGCCCGAAGCTTTTTATGGCCCTCCGCAGTATGGCGGAGCCTCGCCGTAAATGTGTGTGCGGTTGTATAGCGGCTCCATGATTTGGCCGGGGGTACGCCACGCAACTCAGTCATTAGTCGCGTCATGTCTGATTCGATCCCCCATTGGCTCTCCCGCCGCCCGGTGGCGTCTGCGCTGGCCGGCGTCATTGCACTTGGCTTTCTGTCTTTAATGCCCGCGCATAACACCGCGGCGCGCGCGACTAGCGTCGGCGGCGAGCTGGCGGGCCTCGCCCGGGTCATCGATGGCGATACGATCGAGATCGATGGCCGCCACGTTCGGCTCGAAGGCATCGACGCTCCCGAAGCTGGGCAGACCTGCGGTCGCCGCCTCATCGGCTCTTGGAGTTGCGGCACCGCTGCCGCCGACCGGTTGGCGAAGCTCATCGCCAAGCGACGCGTGAGCTGCGAAAGCCGCGGCACTGACAAGTACGACCGCATGCTCGGCATCTGCTTCGTCGATGGCCGCGACATCAACGCGGAGATGGTGCGTGAAGGCCTGGCTTGGGCGTTCGTCAAGTATTCGCAAACTTACGTGAAGGAGGAAGCCGCAGCCCGCATCGCGCGTGCCGGCATCTGGCAGGGCGAAGCCGAACCTGCGTGGGTCTATCGAGAAAAGCGCTGGGCCGGTGCCGAGCAGCAAGCGCCCAAGGGCTGCGCCATCAAGGGCAATGTCACGGACCACGGCCACATCTATCACATGCCGTGGAGCCCCTGGTATGGGAAGGTGAAGGTCGAGGAAATGAAAGGCGAGCGCTGGTTCTGCAGCGAAGCTGAAGCCGTTGCAGCGGGCTGGCGCGCGGCGGCACAGCAGTAGGTCATTCACCAGAGTTGCGAACGGTTGCGCAACCTTGTCACTTAACGGTTCCTGAAGAGCGCGGAGGCTAGGCTTCCGCGTTCGCTTTTTATGGGGTGCGTCGTGAACTCTGCTGGTCCGAGGGCGCTCGTGCAAATCATCGCCAAGCATCCGTGGTCGAGCTTGCGTGACTTCACGGTCCTCTGCGCGATCATGCTGTTCGCCGTGCTGATGGCGCAGCAATACGACATCTTCGGCTTCATTGAATCTCTCGCCGACCCGCGCCGCGAGATTTCTCCGGCCGAGGCCGTGGCGTTGGGCTGCCTCGGCGCGTTGTGCGTCTGGATATTCATTTCCCGGCGCTTCGAGGAACAACGCAGCGACACCGTCGAGTCCCGAGGTGCTGGCGAGTGAGATGCGCGAGCTGCGCGCGCTCGCCAACCAGGATCCGCTGACCAATCTGCCGAACCGCCGCGTGTTGCTTGAGGCGCTGGATCTGGCGATGAAAGTCCCGCCTGTCGCGGGCTGCTCGCATGCCATCTTCCTGCTCGACCTCAACGACTTCAAATGCGTCAATGACCGCTATGGCCACGCGGTCGGCGACGAGGTGCTGCAGGCGGTGGTCGAACGCTTTCGCCGCGTTGCGCGCGGCAACGACGTTTTCGCGCGCCTCGGCGGGGACGAATTTGCCGTGCTGTCACGCAATGTCGATGAGCATACGGCGCGAACCATCGGCAACCGCTTCATCGACGCGCTGAACGGCGGCGTCAGCGCGGGAGGCGCGCAGCACACGGTCGGTGTCGCCATTGGCGCCGCCCTCTGTCCGCGCGACGGCCAGTCCGTTGAGAAAGTGCTGCGTTTGGCCGACGTCGCCATGTACCGCGCCAAGGCGCAGCCGGGCTCTTCGCTCGTCTTCTTCGATGCCGCCGACGCGGGGGCGGGGCCGCTGCAGAAAGCGGCAGGCTAAAAGGCTGCAGTGCCGCGTCAAACCGGCAGGATCACAGGCTTGCCTTGCGGGAAGCGGCCGATCGCCTCGGGATCGACCTTCAGCGTCTGCGCGACCATGGTGCGCGGTGTATGCGTCAGCCACTTGGCGGGCCCAGCCACCATCCTGAATGCGGCGCGGGGCGTTGTTGAACGAGGCCCAGAACAGCGGCAGGCCGCCGACGTCCGTCGCGGGCGGCGATAGCGCGGCCGGGAACTGTCCGGAGATGGCGGGATTGTTCGGGCCGATCACCGTGGTGCTGGAGGGATTGTTCAGCGTGTTGATGGCGCCCTGCGGCGGCTCGTCGGGGTTGCCGAACGTGGCCGCTTGCGCTGTTCCCGCGGCGGTGATCAATCCGCCAGCCGCCGTCGCCACGAGCACGTCGCGGCGCGATAGCTTTTCCATGTGGCCCCCCGAAAGTACGCTGGTTGCAGAATGTCCTGTGGATTTGCGTGTTAGGGCTCGCTGTTGAAACTGAGTGAGCCTTGGAAGAGCAGCGCCGCTTGCTCGACGGAGAAGCGCATGGGAACCAGTGTGCCGTCACCCCCGAAGTCGACCGTCCCGCTGTCGGTCCACATGTTCCAATAGCGACCGCCGATCCCGATCTTCAATTGGTCGGTGATGGCGTACGCGAGAATGAGCTCCAATTGCGCGCCCGTGCCGTTCGCCCATTCCGGTGAGAGCAGCGTGCGCAGGACGTGATCGTCGACGCCGTTGATGCGTACGTAGGGCAGGTAGGCAGCGTCGGCGGTGAGCGTCAGGCCGGGAACGATCTGCACGTCGGCGGCGACACCCAGGCGCAGAGCATGCCAAGTATCATCCTCGGCGATGGCGAACACCGAAACCGGGACCGGTGTGCCGCAGTCGGAGTTGGGGTTGGCCAGCTGCACGCAACCGTAACCCTGCATGTACTGGTGGAACTGGCTGTAGCCGATGAATGGCGTCACGCGAGCTTGTCGGTCGCGCCAGACGTCGTAGCCCGCGTCGATCACTCCGTAACGGATCTCGTCATCGACCTTCGACCAGGTGTTTGAATAGGGCACGAAGACGGTGAACGGCGGCCCGCTGAGGCCCCAATCTTCGTCGTTGAGGCTACCGCCACCGTTGCCCGAGCCAATGAAGCCCTTGGCGACCAAACCGTTCGGCAGGTCGGCACGCGCAAACAGCTCGCCGCCGGTAGTATTCATGCCGGAATAGGTGAGGCGCGAGGCGAGTGACGACAGTCCTTCGCCTGGGATGCCGAGATCCTTCTGGAAGCGGCCCCATCCGTAAACATAACGCGCGCCGATCTCGAGCGTCGTGCCGGCGAGGGTCGTCGTCGGCGCCTCGACAACGTCATCAGCCGCCGCCGATCCGCCGCCGAGGCGATAGTTCAGCCCGACTTTGAGGAGATGCGTATCCTGTGAGAAATTCGTACCCGTCGACGCCACGGGAATCAAAGTGGTGGGATCGGGGCTCGGCACGGTCTGCAGGAAGCCGCCAGGTGTCGCCAGCCCGCTTTCGCCAAATCTCAAGTAGTCGTACTCGGCCTTCACCGACCACTGACGCGACAGCATGCGCTCAGCACCCGCACCCAGCATCCAGCCGAAGCGGGAAGTGCCGCTGGACGTGGTGGGCGTGCCAGCTTCTGCGTTGGTCGTGGATCTCACGTCGCCGCTCATCCACGCACCGCCGGCTTTGCCGTAGAGCAACGTCCCGCCGTCCGCACCCAAGATCCAGCCGAGGCGCCCCGATAGCGTGCCGAGCGCATCTGCGTCGGCGACGCAGTTGGCGCTCACGTAGAAGCCGGAATAGGCGAAACACGTATTGGTGCCGAAGAAGTCAGCCCAGCTAACGTCCGCTTCAATTCCGAGCAGCGTCCGGCCGAGTTGCCAATTGTAGCCCGCCTGCCCGCCGGCGATGGGACCGGGCGCGCGCACGGTGTCGCCGTAGAGCGATGGCCCGAATGGGTCGGCAACGTCCGAGAGCTGCAGGCCGCCGCCGAGGTGCGCGCCGATATAGAAGCCGCTCCAATCGTAGCGAACGGCTTCCACCTGCTGTGCATGCGCGGAGCCAGCCGCCATCCCGGCAGACATGATCGCCCATGCAAGTTGTCGCATCACTTCCCCGCGCCAATTCTCCCAATTCCGTAGTGCCGCAATTCGGCCCGCCATCGAAGGCGGGAGCCGCACTATGCAGTGGGTTCGGAGGCGCTAATTCAGCACGGGGAATAACGTTTGCTGATTAATTTGGTTTGGCTGGACAAGCGCGCATCCTAGCCTCGTGGTGCACTCGAAGCTCGAAGGCTGCAAATGTCGCTCGCCACGCTCAGCATCTGGACCGTTCTGCACGTCAGCATTGAGCTGATGGGACGGATGTGTATGCCCGCGCGGCGCCCGGTATCGATGCGCGCCCGCTAGCTCGAAGCCGCTCCTCCAAACAGTTCGTTGCTGCATGGTCACTGCCACCGCCGGGGACTGACTTGTCCCCGGCGTTCCGGCGACCGCTAGCATTCGAGCCGTGCCGAAGCGCTGCCAATAAGAAACGAAAAAGGGATGACGCCTGGATGCAAGCCGATCCAACGAAGGTGTCAACATGATCGAACTCGTTCTACTCGCCTGCCTCGTCGACCAGCCAGACAGTTGCAAGGACGTGGGGTTGGCGTACTCGGCGGAGAATCTCACGCCGATGCAGTGCCTGATGCAGGCGCCGCCGCAAATGGCGAAGTGGGTCGGCGAACATCCCGGCTGGAAGATCATGAAGTGGACCTGCCGGCGCGCGGGCCGCTACGCCAAAACCTGATCGACACAACGGGGAGCAACTCGGGCATGTGGCGAAAACGGATTTGCTTATTTTGGAAAGTTAAGCAGATCATCTTCGTTCGCCATTGCCCGAGGTGATGTTCTCATTCTTCCCGCCGAGCACGACAAAATGTCTCGGCTGAAGGACGGCAAGTCCGCAAGTGGAGGAGAAAGACAATGCGTGGTGCGGTTCCTATCGCGCTACTCGCCGCAATGGCTCTCAGCAGCACGGCGATGGCAAATGATGACGTGTTGAAACTCACAAGCGACCCGAACAATTGGGCCTCGCAGAGCGGCGACTACACGCTGCAGCGCTATTCGAAGCTCGATCAGATCAACACCACCAACGTCAAGGATCTGAAGGTCGCCTGGACGTTCTCGACAGGCGTGCTGCGCGGACATGAAGGCTCGCCGCTGGTTATCGGCGATACGCTTTACGCCCATACGCCCTTCCCCAACATCGTCTACGCACTGGATCTCAACGACGAGAACAAGATCATCTGGAAGTACGAGCCCAAGCAGGACCCGTCGGTCATTCCGATCATGTGCTGTGACACGGTCAACCGCGGCGTAGCCTACGCCGAGGGCAAGATCTTCCTTTATCAGGCGGACACCACCCTGGTGGCGCTCGACGCCAAGTCCGGAAAGGAACTGTGGAAGACCGTCAACGGCGACGTTAAGCGCGGCGAGACCGGCACCAACGCTCCCATCGTCATCGGCGACAAGGTGATCGTCGGCATCTCCGGCGCCGAGTTCGGCGTGCAGGGCTATGTCACCGCCTACAGCTTGGCTGACGGTTCGCGTGCCTGGCGCGCTTATACGATTGGACCCGACGATCAAATCCTCTTCGATCCGGAGAAGACGAAGTCGCTCGGCAAGCCGGTCGGCAAGGACAGTTCGCTCAAGACGTGGAACGGCGAGCAGTGGAAGATCGGTGGCGGCTCCGCCTGGGGATGGTTCTCCTGGGATCCGAAGCTCAACCTCTTCTATTACGGCACCGCTAACCCATCCACCTGGAACCCGGTGCAGCGCGCCGGTCCGGACGGCAAGCCAATCGACCAGAAGTGGACGTTGTCGATCATCGCGCGCAATCCGCAGACGGGCGTCGCCGCCTGGGCCTACCAGCTCACGCCGTTCGACGAGTGGGACTACGACGGCATCAACGAGTCGATCCTGGTCGATGACGTCGAGGTGAAGGGCAAGCGGCACAACGTGCTCGTGCACTTCGATCGCAACGGTTTCGGCTACACGATCGACCGCGAAAGCGGCATTCCGCTCGTGGCCGAGAAGTTCGATCCGGCCGTCAATTGGTCGAGTGGCGTCGATCTCGATCCCAAGAGCGAGCGCTACGGACGACCGACGGTCGTCGCCAAGTACTCAACGTTCCTCAACGGCCAGGACACCAACACCACCAACGTTGTTCCGGCCGCGCTCGGCACCAAGGATCAGCAGCCGGCCGCCTACTCGCCGCTGACCAAGCTGTTCTACGTGCCGACCAACCACGTCGCCATGGACTACGAGCCCTTCAAGGTGGAGTACGTCGCCGGCCAGCCCTACGTTGGGGCGACGCTGTCGATGTACCCGCCGCAGGGCGACAAGCACCTTGGCAACTTCATCGCCTGGGACGCTTCGAAGGGTAAGATCGTCTGGTCGATCCCGGAGAAGTTTTCGGTGTGGTCGGGTGCACTCGCGACAGCGGGCGGCGTCGTGTTCTACGGCACGCTGGAAGGCTACCTAAAGGCTGTCGATCAGAAGACCGGTAAGGAACTCTACAGGTTCCGCACGCCGTCCGGCATCATCGGCAACGTCTTCACCTATGGCCACAAGGGCAAGCAATACGTCGGCGTCTACTCGGGCGTCGGTGGCTGGGCCGGCATCGGCCTAGCCGCGGGCCTCACCAATCCCACCGATGGCCTCGGTGCCGTCGGCGGCTACGCGGGTCTTTCTCAGTACACCGCTCTGGGCGGCTCGCTCACGGTCTTCTCGCTGCCTTAGCGCTTCCTCCAAAGGGTCTAAGCCCGCGAGCCACTTGGGGCCGGTGCAGACAAACTGCATCGGCCCCATTTTCATTGCGGTGAAGGAGTGTGTTAGGCGGCGTGGGCGAGCCCCGGCAGCGCCGCGAGGTCCGCGAACCAGCGCTGCATGCGCGCGTCCTGGAATTCAGCGAAGCCTGCATAGAGGGCATCTTTGCCGTGGGCGGGGAGCCCGAGCAGCGTCTGCTTCATCTGGTCGACGAGTGTTTCATCCACGTTCGTGCGGACGATGAATGGCGGCGTCGGCAGGTCGTCGAGGCGGGCCAATATCTTCGTGCGTTCGGCATTGCTCGGCTGTGCGAGCCAGACGTCCTCGTAGACCATTGTCGCGTCGATGCCGCCAGAGAGGACGGCGTCGATCTGCCCCTGCCACGCTGCAACGGGAAAGGCATTAAAGAAATCCTTGAGCACCAGTCCCTCGCGGCCGAGCAGGACCGAGGGCGAGAAGTAGCTCGTCGTGCAGTAGGTGTTGATATAGCCGAGCCGTTTGCCGCGCAGGTCGTGCCAGCTCGTGGCGGGGTTCTCCTTGGCAACGACGAAGACGCTGCTTTGCGCTGCGCGCTTGGTGATCGGCGTCATGGCGCTGACGATGCCGCGATAGGGCGCGTCGCGCAGAAAGAAGCAGTTGGACGAGGGAAGATAGGAGAATTCGAACAGCTGCTGCCGCAGCGCTGTCGTCAGCACATCGAGATCCGTGTAGCTCGTGATGCTACAAGCCGTCGAGCGGGCAAATGCCGTCCAGGCTGCATCGTCGAACGGAAAGTCAAGGTTGGCGTCAAAGCCTCCCTCAATTCGATGATTGCGCGTCGCGGGCGCTTCGGGCATGGCGCATCCTCGCCTGGGTTGCGGTCTCTCCTCTCGCCAGCGTTAGTTCGGATGAGTGAATGCTTCTGTGCACGCCGAAGGTGCGGCCGCGGGTTAGCCGCTACCGTGGTTTATGAAGTGAAAACGCGCGTTCGTGAGTTGTTATGAACCGCTGGGAAGCGACTTGCCGGCGAAATGCGTGCCGTTGCTGTCCTTCGCGCGCACTTCCAGGGCGTCTGTGTCGGCGGCGTCGTAGTTGAAGCGGAGGTTAGGATCCTCCGAGATGGAAATGCCGCCCTCCATGCGCAGCAGCCGCGCGTCACCTCAACGAGGTCGACGTAGCGCGCCGGCGTATAGCCGCGCGAGACGATATCCATCTGCATGCCGGTGAAGTTGGGGTGACGGATCATCACGATGCCTTCGCGCCAGCTCGGCTCGCGCGCCGTATCGGCGATTGTCTTCACCACAACCCGACCGAGGCTGGCGAGAGCCGCATCGGCATCCTTCGAAGCGGGCGCCGAGCAGCCACCGGCGGCCCTGACGAACTTGGTCGCCATATGCAGCTTGCCGTCTTTCGTCTCGAGGATGGCGCGCACTTTGGAGAAATTGTCGATGCGAACGCGCGTCATCAGCTTGCGCTCGCCGACGGCGGCGTTGGCGATGAAGGCATCGCCGAAGCGGAAGGTCGCGGCCACCGGTGCCGGGTTGCGATCGATGATGAGGGTGATCGCCTTCGCCTCGTTGGCGATGCCCGGCGGCAGATGAATGGCGATCGGCACGATCGCCGCGTCCTCGGCCTGCTCGGGGGCGTAGAGCGCCACGGCGCCGTCGTTCTCAGCTATGGCGCGTCCTTCGAATACGCCGGCGTGAATGTCGGGCCAGGGGTCGTCGCCGGCTCGTACGGCTGTATGGGCGAAGGCGAGGACGAGGCTCAGACAGAGTGTCCGTGGCAGGCGCATCGGGGGCGTCCTCTGGCAAGCGACGAACGGCGCTGCGGTTCGCCGGTGGCGAAATAGCCGATTGGGCCTCGGGCTCCGGCGCGATCGTTCGCAATTCGACGATCCACGGATATAGCATCAACGGCTTGTGGGTTTCCGTGTGTTGCGTGGCAATGGAAGGTGGAAGTTTCGCCGGGTTGAGCGGGCCGCGCCGTGGTCGGGGGAGATCCTTACTCGTCCGCGGGGGCCGCTCGTGCCATGCGAAAGTCGTGTCACCCGGCCGAAATGCTCGGTTTTTCGTTATGCCCGGGTCGCTTGGCCCCCTCGAAAGCGCGACCGTTACCGAAGTTTCCCGAGGCGATAAATTTTGCCATGATCTCGGCCAAAGCTTTCACAATAAGCTTGCATTGCCGACGCGGAGCGCCTGGGGGCCCCCATTGTTTCCTGAACGCCAAATTGCCGCCGCCACGACAGCACTGTTGCTGGTCGCGAATGCATTTGTAGCCTCGGGTGCCAGCGCACAGAGCGATGCTCCGCCGACCCGCTGTGAGGAAGCAGCCCAGCTCACCGTCCTGACTTCGCCGATGGCACCGTGGAAGGGCGCGCCCCTGCGTGTCGTCTTCGCTGCCGAAGGGCCGTTGCAGGGTGAACTGTCGCTCATCGCTCCCGACGGAAAAGTGGCGATGGCAACGCGTGAGCGGCGCGGTGGCCCTCCGTACTTCTGGGTCGCCGAGGTGGCGTCGCCTTCGGTCGGAAAGTGGCAGGCCAAGCTGGCGCGTGACGGGGACACGACGGAATGCGCGACGATCACGCGCGAAATCGCCGTACAGCGTAACCCTTCAGGTGCGCCGCGAGGCAGCGCGAAAAGCGTCTGGCCGTTGCGCGACACGTGGAACCGCAACACCGAGAACCTCTATTCGGCGTGGATCGAGAAATTGTTCGACGCGCCACAAAGCGAGCAGCTGTCGTGGCCGGCGTTGCACGAAGTGCTGCGCGACCCCAATCGCAACTTGCTGTTCAACCACCTTGGCCTCGGCGAGGACCAGAAGAAGCTCGTAATAAAGCCCGACTGCGCCGACCTCCCCTATTTCCTGCGCGGCTACTTCGCATTCAAGATGGGATTGCCGTTCGGCTATTCGAAATGCACGCGCGGCGGTGGCGGCAAGCCTCCGCAATGCCCGGCGTGGTGGAACATCCAGAAAGAGGAGCCGCCGCCGGCTCCGCTGCCCGATCAGACCGTTGCCTTCTCCGGCGGCGGTGGTGGCGGCTTCTTCGGCATGTTCGAGCCGCCGCCAGCGGCGCGCGCCCGCGCCGCGGCACAACGCATGCCGCAGCGGCCGGCCGGTCTGGTGCCCGGATTTGGCTTCTATTTGCGCCAGACGGTCGCCAACGGCGTGCATTCGGGTGCGGGCCGCACGGCGGCCGACGACGACGACAGCGACTACTATCCCGTGACCCTGAAACAGGAGACGCTGCGGCCCGGCACCATCTACGCCGATCCCTACGGGCACGTGCTCGTCATCTCCAAGCGCATCGCGCAGTCCGACGCCGGCGCCGGCGTCTTCCTTGCCGTCGACGGTCAGCCTGACGGCACCGTCGCCCGCAAGCGCTTCTGGCGCGGCAATTTCCTCTTTGCGCAGGATCCCGGCCTCGGTGGCCCCGGCTTCAAGCGCTTCCGGCCCATCGTCTCCGGCAAGAGCGGCCTGCGCCGCCTCAGCAACGAGGAGATCGCCAAGGATCCCGACTACGGCGATTTCTCGCTCGAGCAGAGCAAACTCGACATCGAGGCATTCTACGATCGCATGGACGACGTGATGTCGCCGGCGCCGCTCGATCCGCTGCGCGCCATGAAGGAGGCAATCACCTCGCTCGAGGAGCAGGTGAACGCCCGCGTCACATCGGTGGAGAACGGCCGCAAGTACCAGACCGGCGGTGGCGCCGAGGTGGCCATGCCCGATGGCCCATCGATCTTCGAGACGACCGGTGCCTGGGAGGACTTCGCCACACCGTCACGCGATCTGCGCCTGCTGATCGCCATCGACGTGGTGCGCGGCTTTCCCGAGCGCGTCGGGCGCCGCCCCGAACGCTACGCGATGCCGGCGGGCAAGAGCATCGCCGACGTGAAAGCCGAGATGGAGGGCGTGCTCGCCACGGAGCTGGCGGCACGCAAGTTCTCCTATGCGCGCACGGACGGTTCCGCCTGGACGCTGGCTCTGAAGGACGTGGTCGATCGCACGGCGGCGCTGGAGATGGCCTACAACATCAATGATTGCGCCGAGCTGCGCTGGGGCGCTGCGGACGGCAGCGAGGAAGCTGCGACGTGCAAGCGACGGGCGCCTGGTGCACAGCGCGGCAAGATGACGGAGTACCGGGCCTGGTTCAACGAGCGCCGGCGTCCCGCCCGCGGCTAGCTGCGCGTTGACATCACCTCTTGACGATGCCGAACCGGCTGCGCTTGCGCATGCGCTCGATAGCGTGATGCTCGGTGCGAAGGTCTGTGTTGCTCAAGCTCCCGAGCTGTCTGCGGAACATCGTCGGCATTTGTGAGTTCCGCCCCCAACTCAAACCACCTCGGGAGATGAACATGGCACGAGCAAAATCACGTATTGCGCTAAGCGCATTGGCTCTGCTCGCAACCACGGGCGTTGCTTCCGCCGCGCCGTTCAGCACGACGGGGCACGAAGCGAAATCGCAGGTGGAAAAAGTGGACTACCGTCGATGCTGGATTGAAGACGGGGAGGAAGTCTGCCGTTACGTCTCTGACTACGACGAGCTCGACGACGAGTACGCGGATGATGATGTGTACGCCTACGAACCGGGCCCACCCGTCATCCTGGGCTTCGGCATCGGCGGCGGCGGCTTCCACGGTCACGGTCATGGCCACGGCGGACACGGCCACGGACACCGCTGACGCCGCTCCAGATCCTGACGCCACTGCAGCGCAGCCCCGGAACACAACTTCGGGGCTGCGTCGCGAGCGCCGAGCGTAGTGGATCGCAGGCAATCGTAGATTCGCCGGGTTTGGCGCACCCGAACGGCATCGAACCCCTGGCCTATGCCTTCGGAGGGCCGCGCGATCATTTTGCGCGAGCCAGCGCGTCCAAAGTCGTCTTCATGACGGCCATGCCCTGTTCGATCATGACCTCGATCTGGCCTTTCATATCGTGCGGCAGGAGATCGGCAATCCATACAACGCGACTGCCTTCGTTCGCTCCGGCAAAGACCTGAACCGACGCGTTGTAATGCGACATTCCAGCCCCCACTGCGGACCAGACCAGCCGTCGCGCCGCATCATCAAGATCGACGATCGGCTCGCGGACCTCCATGCCATTGCCGAAGGTCACGACGCGAGCCCCGGGCTCGAGGCGAGTGGCAATGACAAATCCGGGCACCAAACGCGTGTGCAACGCGCCGATATCGCGAATTGCCGCCCACACGTCTTCTGGTCGCGCCTTGGTTTCGATCTCCTTGCGAATAGACGCCATCGCCGCTCACCCTTTTCGTTGTTATCTCCCTATCGCTTCCTGACGAACACCGTGCCGATCGAATAGCCAGCGCCGAAGCTGCAGATTAGTCCCGTGTCGCCAGCAGCGAAGTCATCATTGGCCGTGTGGAAGGCGATGATCGAGCCGGCCGAGCTGGTGTTGGCGAAAGTGTCGAGAATGATGACGTTCTCGCCTGGCGCGGGCTCGCGGCCCAGAACCTTGCGACCGATCATTTCGTTCATGTTGATATTGGCCTGGTGCAGCCAAAGCCGCTTGAGGCGCTGCGGATCGAAGCCGATGTCGCTCGCGTGATCGAGAATCATCTCGCAGACCATCGGCACCACCTCGCGGTACACTTTGCGGCCTTCCTGAACGAACAGCTTGTCCTTGGCGCCAATACCTTCCGGAGCCGCGCGGTTCAGGAATCCGAAATTGTTGCGAATGTTGTTGGAGAACACGGTCTTCAGTCTCGTGCCCAGGATGTCCCAGCCGCCGCTGGCCTGCGAGGCGTCTTCCAGGATAACAGCGGTCGCAGCATCGCCGAAGATGAAGTGGCAGTCGCGGTCGGTGAAGTTCAGGTGACCGGAGCAGATCTCGGGATTGACCATCAGCACCGACTTGGTCGAGCCGGTGGCGATGAAGTCGCTTGCGGTCTTGATGCCAAAGGTGGCTGACGAGCAAGCCACGTTCATGTCGAAAGCGAAGCCATCGATGCCGAGGGCCTTCTGAACCTCAATGGCCATGGCCGGATAGGCACGCTGCATGTTTGAGGCCGCACAAATCACCGCGCCGATTTCGGCAGCCGGCTTGCCCCAGCTCTGAAGTGCGTCCTTGGCCGCGGCGGTGGCCATTTGGGCAAGGATGGAGATCTCATCGTTGGAGCGTTCGGGCAAGATGGGGCGCATGACGGCGGGGTCGAGGATACCCGTCTTGTTCATCACGTGGCGTGACTTGATACCGGAGGCCTTCTCGATGAACTCTGCGGAAGAGGGCACCAGAGCTGCGATGCTGCCGGCGCCGATGAGGTCGGCGTTATCGGCGTTGAAGGACTCAACGTAGGCGTTGAAGGTTTCGACGAGTTCGGTGTTCGAAATGCTGAGCGGGGGAATGTAGAGTCCCGTTGCGGCGATGACGGCCTGATGCACGGCTATAAATCCCGATGGCGCGGGCACAAACCCGAGGGCCTACTGGTTGGAACGATAGCACGCCCAACGGCCGCGTCATTCCATCTCGCCAGCAGACATCGGGCCGCGGACGTGATGGGCCATGATGAAACGTAAATTTCACCGTGACGTCGGTGAAAAGCCGGGAGGAGTTGTCTGCCAAGCATAGCCGGCGACACCTTTCGCTCTGCCGTGGGCAAACAGCTTGCTCATGTACCCGCGGTCAAAGCGCAACTTATAGGGCTCCGTGAAGTCGTCCTCGATCAAAGCCAGGTTGAAAGCAATATGGTCGCGCTGCGTGGTCGTATAGATCCGATAGAGTTCTCCGACGGCATTGCTTGCGATCATCGTGGTGATGGCGCGACCGGCGATTGACAGCGTCCCGCGCTCTACCTCCTCGGGTTCAGGACTGACTCGACCATTGCGGATGATGTAAGCCGCTGGTCGCACCTTCGCAGTGAAAGTTTTGATGATTGCTGCCATGTCGAGGGATGGAGGATAGAGAAACATCTGCGACACCGTCCCCCCGTCGACGTGCATCTCCTGATGGCGTCCATCTTGAAGAGTTGCGTCAGCGTCCTTCAATGACTTGACGAGTGGTTCGTCGGGATCGAGTCGTGCGCGGCCCTGCGAACCGGCGAGGCCGGTTGACTCGTGAACGTGCCCGTACGAACGGACTTGTGATGCCTGCGGTAAAGGAAGGCCTGCAGCAGCTGCTCCGGCGACTGCTTCTCTTCGCGATATGCCTATTTTGGCGGAGCCCCTTCGTCTGCATCCTGGAAACCTCCCGTATACTGAAAATGCGAACTGTGAAATGTCTACAATTGAAACCCGGCCAGTTGCGCATTTCGGAGGCGCTCATGCAGAGCTTCCCTTTACCCAACGCTCCGCAACTCGAAGAGCAAATGCGGGAGCCCGCAGGCTTCTCCCAATCTGCCCGAGGTCGCGTGAGGAGGTTCGCAGTCAGCGACCCCGCCGTAGCAATTGAGTTCTCGCCTCCGCGGCCGGAGCCACCGCAACGTTCGGGATGCAAGGCGCCGGAAATGTTCGATAACCTGTTGGGGTTGGTGAGGCGGCAGCCTGCCGACATGTCGGTGACCTGCGCCCTCGAGTTGCCCGAAGAGGTGGGGGCGTCGCCCTCGGCGAGGCGGAGCAGACAGCCGTGGCTGCCCGCACGCCCTTGGGGTCGTCGGCGATGCGGATCCCGGTGCTCAGCTTGACGACGCCCCTGCCATCGTAGGGCGCGAAGGCCTTCGGAACGCGTCGGATGTAGACCCAGAACCCACCCCGCCGGCTCGGCGCGTAGCTGCATCTTTCCAGCGTCTCAACCATGCCCACCGTCCTGGCCCGATGTGTCGCCAGTCGCAGCTTCACTGCCGCGAATTTGACTGCCGACGACGGTGGAAAGTGTCCGTGGATTTCGCAGGCCCTGAAACCCCGTCAGATGAATGGGGGGAGGAGGGTTGTCCGCACGAATGTTGGACACCGTGTTGGACACCGAACGGCCCTTTGACATCGATTTGCCTCCGAGGAGCTCGGAAAACCCAGTAAAATCGATGTTTTGAGGGGGGTCGGTTGGCGCACCCGAAGGGATTCGAACCCCTGGCCTCTGCCTTCGGAGGGCAGCGCTCTATCCAGCTGAGCTACGGGTGCTTAGAGGGCGCTTTGATAGCGCATTCGGCTCGGCCCCGCAATTAAGCCTCGCGCGGCGGCGGCGCCTGTTTTTCGGCGTGCCGATCGTCCCCATATCAGTGCTGCCGGCGGGCTGACCGCGCCGCGCGCAACGCCTATAGTCCGGCGCCACACCCGGACAGCAAGAATCCTCAATGAGCGAAGCGAAAAGCAAAGCCAAGATGGCCACGACGTCGACCGTGCCCGCGGGCGAGGCGACGCCCATCGCCAAGGGCAGCCACGTCTACCTCGTCGACGGCTCGGGCTACATCTTCCGCGCCTTCCACGCGTTGCCGCCGTTGACGCGGCCGTCGGACGGGCTGCCGGTCGGTGCCGTGCACGGGTTCTGCGCTATGCTGTGGAAGCTCTTGCGCGAGACAAAGGCGGCCGAGGCGCCGACCCATTTCGCCGTCATCTTCGACGCGTCGGAGAAGACCTTCCGCAAGGAGATCTACGAGGACTACAAGGCACACCGTCCGCCCCCACCGGAAGAGCTCGTTCCGCAGTTCGCGCTCATCCGCGACGCAGTGAAGGCGTTCAACGTCGCCTGCATCGAGCAAAACGGCTTTGAGGCGGACGACCTCATCGCCAGCTACGCGCGCGAGATCGTCGATGCCGGCGGCGACGTGACCATCGTCTCCTCCGACAAGGATCTGATGCAGCTCGTGCGGCCCGGCGTCGTCATGCTCGACGCTATGAAGGGCAAGAAGATCGGCCGCGACGAGGTGATCGAGAAGTTTGGCGTGCCGCCTGAAAAGGTCGTCGACGTGCAATCGCTGGCCGGCGATTCGACCGATAACGTCCCCGGCGTGCCGGGCATCGGCGTCAAGACGGCGGCGGAGCTGATCAAGGAATACGGCGATCTCGATGCGCTGCTGGCGCGCGCCGGCGAGATCAAGCAGCCGAAGCGGCGCGAGAAGCTGATCGAGTTCGCCGACCAGGCGCGTGTGTCGCGCGAGCTCGTGCGCCTCAAGGACGACGTGCCGGACATGATCCCGGCCGAAGCGCTGGGCGTGCGCGATCCCGATCCGCCGGACCTGCTCGGCTTCCTGCGCGTCATGGAGTTCAATACCCTGACGCGTCGCATCGCCGAGGGCCTGGGCGCCGAGCCACCGGCGCCGGTCGACGTTTCCGTCGGCGCCACGGTGCCGACCAAGGGTCGCGCTGCGCCCGGGGTCGAAAAAGCTCAGAGCGAGCCGGTCGTTTCGGAGTCTCCGGCTGCCGGCGCCGCCGAGGCTGCCGCGGCGGCCAAGGCGCCGTTTGACCGCTCGAAGTACGAAACGGTCGTCACGCGCGACCACCTCGAAGCCTGGATCATGAAGGCGTACGCGGCCGGCCGCGTCGCTTTCGACACCGAGACGACGTCGATCGATCCGATGGTCGCCGAGCTCGTCGGCTTCTCCATGGCCATCGCGCCGGGCGAGGCGTGCTACGTGCCGCTCAGCCATCGGGCCAGCTCCGAAAGCTTCGACTTCGGTTCGCACGACGGGATCGTGCAGGTCCCGATTGCCGAAGCGCTGGCGCTGCTGAAGCCGCTGCTGGAAGAGCCCTCGATCCTCAAGATCGGTCAGAACATCAAGTACGATCTCAACGTCCTCGCCCAGCATGGCATCAAGGTCGCGCCCATCGACGACACCATGCTGATGTCGTACGCGCTCGATGCCGGCAAGGGCGGGCACGGCATGGATGACCTCGCCATGCGCCATCTCGGCCATGCGTGCATGACATTCGATCAGTTGATGGCGCACGTACCCGGCAAGAAGAAGTCGGAACGGACCTTCGGTCAGGCCCCGCTCGACAAGGCGACCGAGTATGCCGCCGAGGACGCCGACGTCACGCTGCGGCTGTGGATGGTGCTGAAGCCGCGCCTCGCCGCGGAGCGCGTGACGACCGTCTACGAGACGCTGGAAAGGCCGCTCATCCCCGTCATCGCGGAGATGGAGCGCGGCCGGCATCCTCGTCGACGGTGCGATCCTTTCGCGGCTGTCATCCACGTTCGCGCAGGGCGTCGCGCGGCTCGAGGAGGAGGTCAATCGCCTCGTCGGCCACAAGTTCAACCTCGGCTCGCCGCGCCAGCTCGGCGAACTGCTGTTCGACCGCCTGCAGCTTCCCGGCGGCAAGCGTACCAAGAGCGGCCAGTGGGAGACACGCGCCGGCCTGCTCGACGACCTCGCCGCCAACGAGGAGCTGCCCGACGACGCGCGGCGCCTGATCAACACCATGCTCGAGTGGCGGCAGTTGACCAAGCTGCGCTCGACCTACACCGACGCGCTGCCGGCCTATGTGCACGGCGGCACGGGACGCATCCATACCTCCTATGCACTGGGCGCCACCACCACGGGCCGCCTCGCTTCGTCGGAGCCGAACCTGCAGAACATCCCCATCCGCACCAAGGAGGGCCGCGAGATCCGTACGGCCTTCGTCGCCGCGCCGGGCAAGAAGCTGATCTCCGCCGACTACAGTCAGATCGAGCTGCGCGTGCTGGCGCACATGGCCGATATCCCACAGCTACGTAAAGCCTTCGACGAGGGTCTCGACATTCATGCCATGACGGCGTCGGAGATGTTTGGCGTGCCGGTGGAGGGCATGCCGGCCGAGGTGCGTCGCCGCGCCAAGGCGATCAACTTCGGCATCATTTACGGCATCTCGGCGTTCGGCCTCGCCAACCAGCTCGGCATCCCCAAGGACGAGGCGGGCGCCTACATCAAGACCTACTTCGAGCGCTTCCCCGGCATCCGCGCCTACATGGACCAGACGAAAAAGCGCGCGCACGAGCGCGGCTTCGTCGAGACGGTGTTCGGGCGGCGCATCCACTATCCGGAGATCAACACCAAGAATCCGGGTGTGCGCGGAAATCTGGAGCGCGCGGCGATCAACGCGCCCATCCAGGGTTCGGCCGCCGACATCATCCGTCGCGCCATGGTGCGCATGCCGCAAGCGCTCGAAGCCGAAGGCTTGAAGTCGGCGCGCATGCTGCTGCAAGTCCACGACGAACTGGTCTTCGAAGTCGGCGAAGCGGAAGTTCCCAACGCCTTGCGCACGGTCAAGAAAGTGATGGAAGGGGCAGCGCTTCCGGTCATTGCGCTGGCGGTGCCGATCCACGTCGACGCCAAGGCCGCCGACAACTGGGAAGCCGCGCACTGACGCGCTACTGAGCATTGTAACGCTTATCAGCCGCGCTTATATCGCAGCCAAGGAAATGCGATTGGCGCTTATGCAGGCGAGTGCCTACATAGTCGCTATAGGCCGGATGAATTGGTTGTCCGGTCGCTAGAGGAGGAAAAAACCATGAAGGTTTGGACCAAGCCGGCAGTGCGCGAGCAGGAAGTTGGCCTCGAGGTCACTTCTTACATGCCTGCCGAGATCGACATCATCTAACTGTCGATTTCCGTCTTCGACGGGGCAACGGCGGTCCTTACGGGCCGCCGTTTGTTTTTGGCGCCAGCGTCTTCAGGAAGGCGATGATGCGCTTGCGGATCTCCGCATCGGCGACGCCGCCATAAGGCGGGCTCATGCCGTTGCCGGGGATGACCGCGCCGGGATCGGCGATCCATTTGTCGAGCGTCGGCTCGTCCCAGGTGACGCCGGAATCCTTCAGCGATTGCGTATAGCCGTAGCCTGGCTCAACGCCCGCCTTGCGGCCGACGACGCCGTAGAGGCTGGGCCCCAGCCGGTTGTCGCCCTTGAGGAAGGAGTGACACTCGCGGCAGTGGTCGTTGAAGGTGATTTCGAGGTCTTCGTCAGCCGCCAAGGCGCCGTGAGAGAGGGCCAATACCGTAATCGCAAGGGCGGCAGATAGCGGACGTCCCATGGGCGTCTCCGGATTAGCGCGCGCCGGAGACTGCCAGAGAGTGACTAAGGTCTCGCTAACCCTGTCACACCGGCGAGACGGCGACCGACGGGTGGTGCATGCGGCGCGCCGTGCGTCCCGTGGGTAGGTCGCCGCGCTCGTACTCGATGGTGCGGATGAACTCGCGGATACGCGGCTGGATTTCGGTGCGCCAGCGGGTGCCATTGAAGACGCCGTAGTGGCCGACGCCCTCCTGCATGTAGTGCACCTTCTGGTCCTCGGGGATGTTGGTGCACAGGTCGTGCGCCGCCTGCGTCTGGCCGATGCCGCAGATGTCGTCACGCTCGCCCTCGACCGTCATCAGGGCGGTGTCCTGAATGGCCGAGCAATCGACGCGCACGCCGCGATGCATCATCGTGCCTCGCGGCAGTGCGTGCTCCTGGAACACGGTCTTGACCGTCTGCAGGTAGAACTCGGCGGTCAGATCCATCACGGCGAGATACTCGTCGTAGAAGTCCTGGTGCTGCTTGACGCTGTCGCAGTCGCCTTTGACGAGATTGTTGAACAGGTCGACGTGCGCGTTCATGTGCCGCTCGAGATTCATGGTCATGAAACCCGTGAGCTGCATGAAGCCCGGATAAACAGGGCGCATGAACCCGGTATGCGGGAAGGGCACCGTGCTGACGACGTTGCTCTCGAACCACTCGATCGATTTGCCTTCGGCGAGCTTGTTGACGCCTGTCGGATTGCGGCGCGTGTCGATCGGGCCGCCCATCAGCGTCATGGATGCGGGCTGGAACGGGTCGTCGATCGAGGCCATGTGCGCCACGGCGGCGAGCACGGGCACGGCCGGCTGACAGACGCCGATGATGTGCACGTCGGTGCCGAGCACGCGAATGAACTCGATGACGTGATCGATGAAGTCGTCGAGATCGAAGCGTCCCATGGCGAGCGGGATGTCGCGCGCGTCGTTCCAGTCGGTGATGTACGTCTCATGATCGGGCAGCATCGCCTTGACGGTGCCGCGCAGCAGCGTCGCGTAGTGCCCCGACATCGGTGCCACGATGAGCACCTTGGGATCGTAGCGTTTGCCGGTGAGCGCGGTCTCGTCGCGCTTGAAATGGAGGAGGCGACCGAACGGCGTCGACGCGACCACCTGCTCGCGTACGCCGACCTCAACGCCGCCGACGCGGGTCGTCTTCAGTCCAAACTCGGGCTTGCCGTAGCGGCGCGTTACGTTCTCGAACAGCTCGCACGCTGCGGCGAGGTGGCGGCCATAGGGGGTGTTGGCGATCGGATTGAACGGCCAGTCGAGCATGCTGCGCACCCCGCTTACGCCAAAGCGCATCGGGGACAGAACGGAGTGGGCGAATTCATATGCGTAATAGTGCATCGCCGTTCCTTTTATGCTGCGCCGCAGCAGACTGCAGGTGCAATACGAGCCTAGGATAGGGTCAAGGCATCGACTACAAATTACCACGCTGCTTTAAGAGCCAAGCCCATCATATAAGACTTCTTAGGCGATGCTGTTCCCTTTCAGACACTTCCTATGGATGCATGCGGCCGAGTTGCCGCAGCCCCCAGACTGCCCCGTATTACCGCTGGCCTGCTGCAACGCACCGGAAACGGCCTTTAATATGGGTTGCAATGCCTCCATTTAGCGTGGGAGCGACCTGGTTCCGGCCGCAAGTGCAAAGGAGCCATTCGAGGGCGACATGACCAACACGCGGCCGCCCGGCAGGGGCCAGCCTCCAAATCAACGGCGTGATTCGCCACCCGCAGGGCGATCGCCGGCACCGCAGCTCGGCGTCGGAGGCGATCGACGGCAGGAACAGCCGCCGCGCCGCTCCGCGGCGCTGACGAGCATCTTGCTCTATGGCGGCGTGGCTCTGCTGTGCCTCGGCGTCGGCGCCGCCACCTTCTTCGTCATGTCGCCGCCCACGGACTACATTCGCCGCGAGATCATCGCGCGCGTGAAGGCCGAAACGGGCCGCGATCTCATCATCGGCGACGGCGCCTCGTTTACAGTCTTCCCCTCGCTCGGCCTGCGCCTGAGCGGCGTGTCGCTTTCAGCGCCGCCCGGCATGGGCGGCGAGCCGCTGCTGAAGGCCGCGAACTTCGATGTGGGCGTGCGGCTGCTGCCGCTGCTGCGCCAGGAGATCGTCGTCGACCGCCTGGAATTGAACGAGCCTGTCTTTTCATTGCGCGTCGACACCGACGGCCGCCGTAGCTGGGACATGGCCGGCGTCGATCTGCCGGTGCGGTTCGCGGGCGCTTCCCGCAGCGCGATGGCTTGCAGATTTGATCATCAGTCCGGCCGCCGCCCAGTCGCGCGAGGTCGCGGCGCTATCGATCGACGACATCCGCATCACCAACGGCGCCGTGCGCTACAACGACGAGCGCAATGGCGCCTGGGGGCACTTCGACGGCCTCAACGCGCAATTCTCTCTCGCCGCTCTGGACCAGCCGCTGCAAGGCAGCGGTAGCCTCGTAGCGGAAGGCGAGACGTTCGAGTTCAAGACCACTTTGACGACGCCGCAGGACGTCGCCGAGCAAAGACCGGCCAAGCTGGCGCTGACGGTCACCGGAATGCCGTTGACGTTCAGCTACGACGGGACGGTCGGACCAACCAATGGCGAAGGCACGCTCGCGGCGAGTTCACCGTCGCTCGCCGCGCTGGCCCATTGGTGGGGCAACGATCTGTCGCCGGAGGCTGGCAAGGGCGAGGTCGCGTTCACGGCGCACCTCAGCGCCACGGAGCGGAGCGTGCACCTGTCGGACGTCAGGCTGAAAGCCGGCGGCACGACGGCGAGCGGCACCGTCGGCTTCGAGGAGCGCGCCGGGTCGCGGCCGCACGTCGCCGCCGACCTCAAGATTTCGGGTCTGAACGTTGCCGAGCTGCCGCTTGGTGCCGATATTCGGGCGGGCAGGGGCAGCAATACCGCCGTTCCGGCGCCGTCGCCGCTGAGCCTCGATGGTGCCGACTCAGCCCCGGCTCCGGCCGACCCCAACTCGATCGAGGATTTGCTGAACCGGCCTGGCGGTCCGCAAGTGAAGGGCTACACGCAGCGCGCCGGCTGGAGCACGGAGCCGATCGACATCAAGGCGCTGGGCCTTGCCGATGTCGACGCACGCGTCGCGCTGACCGACGTCACTTACGGGGGCACGCGCATCGACGGCGCCGAGGTGACTGTCGGCGTCAAGGATCAGGTGGCAAAGGTGACGCTGACCGACCTGCGTCTCTACGACGGCAGCGGCCACGGCATTGTCACGCTCGATGCATCGTCCGGCGAGCCCGCGTTCACCGCCGACGTTTCGCTGTCGGGCATCGCCGCAAGGCCGCTCTTGCGAGATTCCGCGCAGGTCGACTGGCTTGCCGGCAACGCCGATGTGGCTTGGAAGGTATCGGGCCGCGGCGCCACAGAGGCGGCGATGGTGCAATCACTGAACGGTACCGCGAACGTGGCCCTGGGCGACGGCGCGGTGATCGGCTTCGATCTTGGCGGTGCGCTGAACGAGCTATCGGAGGGCAGTATCCCCAACTTCGCCTCCGATCCCGCGAAGAAGACGGATTTCCGCCGGCTGACGGGAACCTTCGTCATCGCCAACGGCATCGCCACCAACCAGGATCTGAAGCTCGACAGCCAGCATCTGCATGCCGCCGGCGACGGCACCGTCGACCTGCCGCAGCGCAGCCTCGACTACACGGTGCGTCCGAAGCTCGTCGCCAACCTCGGCGGCGACGGCGGCGAAGCCAATGCTGCGGGCATCGAGGTGCCGGTGCACATTACCGGCTCGTGGGAGCATCCCGACATCTCGCCCGACATTGCCGGCGCCATCAACGCGCCCGGCACGGTCGATGCGGTGAAGCAGATCGGCAAGCAGCTGAAAGGCAAGAGACGCCGGCGAGATCGTGCAGGATCTGTTCGGCGAGGGCGAAGGCGGCAAGCCGTCGAAGGCGCAGAAGCTGCTCGATAACCTGTTCGGAAAAGAGTAGCGCGCGGCTCTTTGCGCGATTGTCGCAGCGGCGTCAGAAACGGCCGCCAACGGCCCGCACAGCAAACGCCGAGTGAATCCCGCCGGACGCGCGGCAGAAATTATTTTCCCCGAGGGCCAAATTTTTCTTGCGTAGGGGGGGGGTGTGCCTCATATGACCCCTCTCCGTTCGTCCACCTGCCCTTAAGGTCGAGGTTTTCCAGAAACCCCAAAGGTAAGGAGCGGACGGGTCACCTCTATCTGCTGGTTGGGGAGGGTCATATGGCCTTTAATGACACCCTCTTCCAATTGGGGATGGACTTGAACTCGTTCAAGCACCGCCCAAGAGGAAGATCGTCGTGTTGCTGCGCAAGTGGCGCACGAACAAGACTGATGCGCAAGTTGCGCATGACGACAGGAAGGACTTTTTCATCGAGCGCGACGGGCTGCGCTATGCCGGCACCCACCTTCTGGTGGATCTGTTCGGTGCCCGTCGTCTGGATGATATCGAGCACATCCAAGGCACGCTCAAGCGGTGCGTGGAGGTAGCGGGCGCAACCCTGCTGCATATCCATCTGCATCACTTCACGCCCAATGGTGGCGTGTCGGGCGTTGCCGTTCTTTCGGAGAGCCACATCTCCATCCACAGTTGGCCCGAGGCCGATTATGCGGCCCTCGACGTCTTCATGTGTGGAGAGGCTCAGCCGCAGAAGTGCATCGAGGTCCTGCGCGAAGCCTTCGGCGCCCGTGACGTCGTGGTGAGAACTCACCACCGCGGCTCGGAGCTGGAAGACCTGAAGTGGCAGGCCGCGCGCTCTAAGCAAGCGCCGGTGCGGTTGAAAGGCGTGAAGCGGTCCGAAGCGCGCGGCTTAGTTAAGCCCGCCGACTGGCCCTCCCGCCTTTCCGGTCACGTTTCCGCCTTGTCCTTGGGCGACGCAGTGGCGACAATGCCGCTGCGTCGCCCAAAGGATTCGGCGGCGACCGGCTTTAGCGCAGGGAACGATCGACTTGGTTCGCGCCCTTCTCACCTTGGCTCTTTCGGCGCTTCTGCTCGTGCGGGTCGTGCCTGCGTCCGCGCAGGATCAGGGCCTCGGCGGCAGCTTCATCACGCCATTCCCCGACAACGATGTGTACCAGGTGCAGGTCGTCGGCGACTGGCTCGCAGAGGGATTGCTCAGCGGCCTCGTCGAAGCCTTTACGACCGGTCCCGGCGTCTCCATTACGCGCAAGCGCTATGACCTCGCCGGTCTGATGCGCAACGCCTCGTCGTCCGAGCTCGCCCAGCTCGAGCAGACGTTCAGCACCGATCCGAGCCACATCGCCATCGTCATGCTCGGCGCGCAGGATCGCTACAGCCTCAATCGCCGGCGGTCTTCCGACGCCGAGAACGACGAATGGCGCGGCGAGTTCGGCGCGCGCGTCGACCGGCTGATGAAACTTCTGAAGAAGAACAATCGCGCCGTGTACTGGGTCGGTCTGCCGAACATGCGGCGCTGGCAGGACAACGAGCGTGCGCAGCGCATGAACGATGTCATCCGCGAGCGCGCCTACATGAATGGCGTGCGCTACATCGATGCCTACGCAAGCTTCATCGACGAGAGCGGCGGCTACAGCGACTGGGGACCGGACATCACCGGCAAGGTGCGCCGCCTGCGCGACAGCGACGGCGTGCACTTCACGCAGGCCGGATATCTGAAGCTGGCGCATTTCGTCGAGCGCGAGCTCAAGCGCGACATCGCCCAGGCGCGCACCGAGCGCTCCATCCCACTTGCCGGCGATCCCGCCGAGCAGTCACGCGTCAATCCCGAGAAGGTTCGCCTCAAGGCGGAGAGCGAGCGCGCGCAGGCGCAGGCGAAATCGGCCAAGGGTGGCGGCGGCGTTGCCGCTTCGGCCGCCAACGCGGCCGGGGCCGACGGCGCACGCGATCAAAAGCTCGAGACGGGCAAGGTCGACGTCAAGGTGGCGGGAGCCGAAGGCACCGAGCAGATCGTGACCATCGAGATCGTGCGTCCGGCCATCCCCGCCTCGGTGGTTGCGCTCGTCACGCGCAAGCAGAGCGACGACAAGGCGGCGCAGATGGGCGACGTGCTCATCGATCAGATTCCCGGCGGCCTGACGGTGATGAGCTCTATCGTGCCGCCGCGGGGTTCCGACGGCAGCCGCCGCCGCATGTCGCCGACGCAGAGCCCTTACTTCCGCGTCTTGGAAAAGGGCGAGCGCCTTCCTTCCAAGCCCGGCCGTGCCGACGACTTCGCCTGGCCGCGTCAGCAGACGACGGCCGAGATGCGCAGCGAGCCGCCGCCGATGCCGGATGGCGCCGCTCCCAGCCCACGATGAGGTGAGCCGCTAGTATCTTGCGTCCACAAAGGGGTTTGTCATGGGTAGGAAATTGTTTCTCCTAGGGTTGTCGGTCGGTCTGTCTGTAACCAGTCTCGTGCTTTCCCAACAGTCGGCTCCCGCCGCCGACGACAAGAAGACGATCGAGATCGTCAAGAATGCCGGCGGCAAGTTCGTGTTCTCCGAGCCCAACGTCGAGATCAAGCCGGGGCAGTCGATCACTTGGATGGCGGTAGACGCAGAGGTCCCGCATCAATTGGTTCCCGCGGGCGAAGGGGATGCCTTCACCGACACCGGCACCTTCGATGCCACTGATCCGCCAACGCAGAGCTTCGATACTCCCGGCACCATCAACTACATCTGCTCAATCCATCCGAGCATGAAGGGGACGATCACTGTCGCGGATGCCGAAGAGGCACCGGCCGAGGAGCCGGCCAAGCCGGCAAAGCGCAAGCCCAAGCCGTCATACGACAGCGGCTATTGATCATTGCAGCGCGCGAACGTACGGGACCGCGAGTTGAATTTGGCGGTCTAGGCAAGCGTGCCAACAAGTGTCGTCCCGGGATCTCGTCCCGGGTGACAAGGGACGGCTACTCGATGATCGGTCAGCGCGGCAGCGTGCTCTTGCCCATCAGGAATTTGTCGATCGATTGCGCCGCCTGGCGTCCTTCGCGGATCGCCCAGACGACCAGCGACTGCCCGCGGCGGATGTCGCCGGCGGCGAACACCTTCGGCCGCGCCGGGAACGCGGTAGTCGCGCTCGTTCGCGTCGAGGCCCTTGAAGCGTCCGCGCGGCAACGACGGGCAGCGTCAGCTCCTTGACGACGTCGTCCTCGACCGGGCCGGAAAAGCCCATGGCGAACAGCACGAGGTCGGCGTCGAGCGCAGCGTCAGTGCCGGGCACCGGCTGCATCTTGCTGTCGACCTGCACGTAGTGCAGCTTCTTCACCTTGCCGCCCTCGCCGGAGAAGCCGGTGGTCGAAACCGAGTATTCGACGTTGGCGCCTTCGGCCTGGCTGCGTGGAGATGCGCAGCTTGAGCGGCCAGTTGGGCCACGACATCGCCTTGTTCTCGCGCGCCGGCGGCATCGGCATGATCTCGAGCTGCGTCACCGACTTGGCGCCCTGACGGAACGACGTGCCGATGCAGTCCGAGCCGGTGTCGCCGCCGCCGATGACGATGACGTGCTTGTCCTTCGCCAAGATCTCCTTGGCGTCGGTGATCGCCGGCGGCGTCTCGCCGGCGACGCGGCGGTTCTGCTGCGGCAGGAAATCCATGGCGTAGTGGATGCCGTCGAGATCGCGGCCGGACGAGCGCGCGAAGAAGTCGAACGGGTGCTCGGAGCCGCCGGCCATCAGCAGCGCGTCGTACTCGGCTTCGAGCTCGGCGGCAGAAACGTTGTTGCCGACGTGGGCGTTGCAATGGAAGGTGACGCCCTCCGCTTCCATCTGCTTCACGCGCCGGTCGATGACCCCCTTCTCCATCTTGAAGTCGGGGATGCCGTAGCGCAGCAGGCCGCCCGGCTTGGCGTTCTTCTCATAGACGTGCACGTCATGGCCGGCGCGGGCGAGCTGCTGCGCCGCGGCCATGCCGGCAGGACCGGAGCCGACGATGGCGATGCGCTTGCCGGTCTTCCTCTCCGGCGGCTGGGGCGCGATCCAGCCCTCATCGAAGGCGCGATCGGCGATGGCGCACTCGATCGTCTTGATGGCGACCGGCACGTCGTCGATGTTGAGCGTGCACGAGGCTTCGCACGGCGCCGGGCACACGCGGCCCGTCACCTCGGGGAAGTTGTTGGTCGAGTGCAGATTTTGCGCCGCCTGCTTCCAGTCGGAATGGAATACGAGGTCGTTCCAGTCGGGGATCTGGTTGTTCACCGGGCAGCCGGTGTGACAATAGGGGATGCCGCAATCCATGCAGCGGGCTGCCTGGACCTTGGTCTCCTCCTCGCTTAGGGCCTGCACGAATTCGCGGAAATGCTTCACGCGCTCCGTGACGGGCGCGTACTTGCGCTCGGCACGCTTGAATTCGAGAAAGCCAGTAACCTTGCCCATTCCAATTCCCTATCAGCGGCGAGAGAGCCTGCCGGCCCTGCCGCTGTTGTCCCGCCCATCATTTCATGAAGAGGCGAAATCCTTCAAGCCTTGGCTACTTTCAGGCCGATCTCGATCTTGTCGAGGCCATCCTTGTCGGCCGCCTGCTCCTTGCCCATCAGCACCAGCGCCTTGCGGTACTCGATCGGCATGACCTTCCTGAACTTCGGCATGTACGTACGCCAGTCGCCGAGGATGGCTTTCGCCTTCGCCGAGTTGGTGTAGTGCGCATGCCGCGCGACGAGCGCATAGAGCCGCTCGGCGTCGTGCTTGGTCATGTCGTTCATGACGTCGACGAGGCCGTGGCTCTCGAGGTCGCCTTGCTGACCCATCAGCCGCCGCATCAGCTCTTCCTCGGCCTCGACCGGCTCGAGCTCGACCATGGCCATGTTGCACTTCTGCTCGAAGTCGCCGTGCTCATCGAGCACGTAGGCAATGCCGCCCGACATGCCGGCTGCGAAGTTGCGGCCGGTCGGACCGAGCACGACGACGACGCCGCCGGTCATGTATTCGCAGCCGTGATCGCCGGTGCCCTCGACGACGGCCGTGGCGCCCGAGTTGCGCACCGCGAACCGCTCGCCGGCGATGCCGCGGAAGTAGCACTCGCCGTTGATGGCACCGTACAGCACGGTGTTGCCGACGATGATGCTTTCTTCCGGCTTGATGCTCGATATGGCGTTGGGGCGCACAATGATCTTGCCACCCGACAAGCCTTTGCCGACGTAGTCGTTGCCTTCGCCGACGAGGTCGAGTGTCACGCCGCGCGCCGTCCAGGCGCCGAAGCTCTGCCCGGCCGTGCCGGTCAGCGTCAGCCAGATGGTGTCCTCGGGCAGGCCGGTGTGGCCGTAGCGGCGAGCCACCTCGCCCGACAGCATGGCGCCGGTGCTGCGGTCGACGTTGACGATCGGCAGCTCGGCCTTCACCGGCTTTTTCGACTTTAGCGCCGGCTCGCACAGCGCGATCAGCTTGTTGTCGAGCACCTTGTCGAGGCCGTGGTTCTGGTCGTCCGTACGATAGATGCCCACCGATTTGGGCATGCGCGGCTTGTAGAAGATCTTCGAAAAATCGAGACCCTTCGCCTTCCAGTGCTCGATGGCGCGGTCCTTATCCAAAGCGTCGGTCTGGCCGATCAACTCGTGGAATTTGCGCACGCCGAGCGCGGCCATGTACTCGCGCACCTCTTCGGCGACGAAGAAGAAGTAGTTGATCACGTGCTCGGGCTTGCCCTGGAACTTGGCGCGCAGCACCGGGTCTTGCGTCGCCACGCCGACCGGGCAGGTGTTGAGATGGCACTTGCGCATCATGATGCAGCCGGCGGCGATGAGCGGCGCGGTGGAGAAGCCGAACTCGTCCGCCCCCAGCAGCGCACCGACGATCACGTCGCGGCCGGTGCGCACACCGCCGTCGACCTGCACGGAGATACGGCTGCGCAGGCGGTTGAGAACCAGCGTCTGGTGCGTCTCGGCAAGGCCGATTTCCCAGGGCGAGCCGGCGTGCTTGATCGAGGTCAGCGGTGAGGCGCCGGTGCCACCCTCGAAGCCGGAGATGGTCACGTGATCGGCGCGCGCCTTGGCGACGCCGGTTGCCACGGTGCCGACGCCGACCTCGGAGACGAGCTTCACCGAAACCCAACCCTTGGGGTTGACGTTCTTCAGGTCGAAGATGAGCTGCGCCAGATCCTCGATCGAGTAGATGTCGTGGTGCGGCGGCGGCGAGATGAGGCCGACGCCCGGGGTCGAATGGCGCACCTTGGCGATGGTCGCGTCGACCTTGTGGCCCGGTAGCTGGCCGCCTTCGCCGGGCTTGGCACCCTGCGCCATCTTGATCTGGATCATGTCGGAGTTGACGAGATACTCCGTCGTGACGCCAAAGCGTCCCGAGGCGACCTGCTTGATCGCCGAGCGCATGGAATCGCCATTGGGCAGCGGCTTGAAGCGGTCGGTCTCCTCGCCGCCTTCGCCGGTGTTCGACTTGCCGCCGATGCGGTTCATAGCGATGGCGAGCGTCGTATGCGCCTCGCGGCTGATCGAGCCGTAGCTCATGGCGCCGGTGGAAAATCGCTTGACGATCTCCGACGCCGGCTCGACCTCCTCGATCGGCACCGGCTTGCGGCCGAGCGCGTCCGCCGAGCGGATGCGGAACATGCCGCGCATGGTCATCAGCTGCTCGGACTGATCGTTGACCTGCTTGGCGAACGAGCGGTACTTCTCGGGCAGATTGCCACGCACCGCATGCTGCAGGTCGGCGACGACGCCGGCACGCCACACGTGCGCTTCCCCGCGCACGCGATAGGCATACTCGCCGCCTACATCGAGCTCGTTGTCGAGAACCGGTACGTTGCCAAAGGCGGCCGCGTGACGATCGACCGTTTCTTGCGCCACCTCGCGCAGGCCGATGCCCTCGATCTGCGTGTGCGTGCCGGTGAAGTACTTCCGCACGAAGCTGGTGCGCAGGCCGACGGCGTCGAAGATCTGCGCGCCGCAGTACGACTGATAGGTCGAGATGCCCATCTTGGCCATGACCTTGAGGATGGCCTTGCCGATGGCCTTGATGTAGCGCTTCTTGACCTCCTCCGCCGTCACGTCCTCGTCGAGGTCGGGCAGCATCTGCTCCAGCGTCTCGAAGGCGAGATAGGGATTGATCGCCTCGGCGCCATAGCCGGCCAGCGTGCAGAACTGGTGCACCTCATTGGCCTCGCCCGTCTCGACCACGAGACCGACGGACGTGCGCAGGCCCTGCTTGATCAGGTGATGGTGCACGGCCGACGTTGCGAGCAGCGAAGGAATAGGAACGCGGTCCGGGCCGACGGCGCGGTCGGACAGGATGATGATGTTGTATTCCTTCGAGCGCACGGCCTCCTCGGCTTCGGCGCATACGCAGTCGAGCGCCGGCGCCATCCCCGACGCGCCCTTCTCGGCCGCATAGGTGATGTCGAGCGTGATCGAGGAGAACTCGTTGTCCTTGACCTCGCCGATCTGCCGGATGCGCTCCAGATCCTCGTTGGTGAGGATCGGCTGATACACCTCGAGCCGCTTCTGCTTCGAGGTGCCTTCCAGATCGAGGATGTTCGGCCGCGGACCGATGAACGACACGAGGCTCATCACGAGCTCCTCGCGGATCGAGTCGATGGGCGGGTTGGTGACCTGGGCGAAGTTCTGCTTGAAGTAGGTGTGCAGCAGCTTCGACTTTGACGACAGCGCCGAGATCGGCGTGTCGGTGCCCATGGAGCCGACCGCCTCCTGGCCGCTCTCCGCCATTGGCGTCATCAGCAGCTTGATGCTTTCCTGCGTGTAGCCGAACGACTGCTGCAAATCGAGCAGGCTGACGTTCGACTTCTTTCCCGCGTCGCGCTTCTTCGTCAGCGGCAGGTCGGAAACGAGAATCTGCGTGCGCTTCAGCCACGTCTCGTAGGGATTGCTGGCGGCGATCTCGGTCTTCAGCTCCTCGTCGGAGACGATGCGTCCCTTCTCGAGGTCGATGAGCAGCATCTTGCCCGGCTGCAGACGCCACTTCTGCACGATCGTTTCCTCCGGCACCGGCAGCACGCCGGCTTCCGAGGACATGACGACGAGGCCGTCCCTGGTCACGAAGTATCGTGCCGGCCGCAGGCCATTGCGGTCGAGCGTGGCGCCGATCTGGCGGCCGTCGGAGAAGCACATGGCGGCCGGGCCGTCCCACGGCTCCATGAGGCAGGCGTGATACTCGTAGAAGGCGCGCCGCTTGCGGTCCATCAGCGGGTTGCCGGCCCACGCCTCGGGGATGAGCATCATCGCCGCGTGCGTCAGCGAGTATCCGCCCATGACAAGAAACTCGAGCGCGTTGTCGAAGCAGGCGGTATCCGATTGGCCTTCGTAGGAAATCGGCCACAGCTTGGTGATGTCATTGCCATAGAGCGGCGAGGACACCGACGCCTCGCGCGCCGCCATCCAGTTGACGTTGCCCCGCAGCGTGTTGATCTCGCCGTTGTGGGCAACGAAGCGATAGGGGTGCGCCAGCTTCCACGACGGGAAGGTGTTGGTGGAGAAGCGCTGGTGCACGAGCGCCATCGCCGACACGAACCGCGGGTCGGACAGGTCCGTGTAGTAGGCCTTCACCTGATACGACAGGAACATGCCCTTGTAGACGAGCGTGCGGCTCGACAGCGACACGGTGTAGTGGCCGATGTCGCGGCTCTTGTAGGCCTCCACGATCGAGTTGGAGACGATCTTGCGCGTCAGAAAGAGCGCGCGCTCGAAGTCTTCCTGATCGAGGAAGGTCGACGGGCGCCCGATGAACACCTGCCGGTGCACCGGCTCGGTGTCCTTCACCATCGCCGACAGCGACGAATTGTCGGTCGGCACCGAGCGCCAGCCAAGTAGCTCGAGGCCCTCCTCTTTGACGACGCGCTTCCACACGCGCTCGCAGTGGGTGCGCAGGCGCTCGTCGCGCGGCATGAAGATGTGACCGACGGCGTAGCGGCCGGGCGGCGGCAGGTTGAAGCCGAGCTTCTTGCACTCCTCCTTGAGGAAGTCGTGCGGGATCTGAATGAGCATGCCGGCGCCGTCGCCGGCCAGCGGGTCGGCGCCCACGGCCCCGCGGTGCTCGAGGTTGGCGAGAATCTTCAGCGCGTCCGAAACGATCTGGTGCGACTTGCGGCCCTTCAGGTCGGCGATGAAGCCGACGCCGCACGAATCGTGCTCGTACGCCGGGTCGTAAAGCCCCTGCGGCCCGGGCGCCTCGAAGCCTTCGAACACGTCGGCTTCGCTCTTGTCTTGGCTCTTCGTCATACTGCGACCTCGGTGCGGGACGCTGCAGCGCGCTTTTGCTCAAATCGGACGGTGCGGCGGAGCCACGAGAGCCCGATTGATCGACCTCAGGTGGCGTTAGTCAAGAACGTCAGAACGAAGCGGAGCGGTTTGACGGCACTTGCTGCCGCGGTGCGGCGCCGATGCGCCAGCCCGCTTGCCGGCCGGCCTACTGGCGCATTTGGACGAACCTCGCTCGCTCCTGCCGCTCATGGCTTCGGCCAGGGTGCGCCCCGCTGCGTCCCCGGCTTCCGATCATAAAGGACAGGAGTACTGACCTTTCAGCCGAGCTTCGCAGATTTCCGCTGCGCGCACAAGCGCCCAACACACCGGTTTTCCCGGCCGTCGCCCGACATCGAAAAGCGGCCGCCGTTGGTACGGCGACCGCCCTGGTTCACGGCGTGGCGCCTGGCGCTTACGCGGTCGCCTCGATCTGCCTAGGAGCAGCCGAGCCGATGGCAATCGTGCGCGGCTTCATACGCTCGGGCAAATTGCGCACGAGGTCGATGTGCAGAAGGCCGTCGCTAAAGTCCGCGCCCTTGACCTCGACGTGATCGGCGAGTTGGAACCGGCGCTCGAAGCTGCGCGCGGCGATCCCACGGTGCAGGAAGACCCGCTGCTTATCCTCGGGCTTCTTTTCGCCGGTGACGACGAGCGTCGCCTCTTTCACTTCGATCTTGAATTCTTCCTTGGCGAAACCCGCCACCGCCATGGTGATGCGGTACTCGTTATCGCCCAGGCGCTCGATGTTGTAGGGCGGGTATCCGTCGGCATCGACGCCGCCAACGCTGTCCATGAGCTGGGCGAGGCGGTCGAAGCCGACCGTTGAGCGATACAGGGGAGCAAAATCGAACTGTCGCATGAACATATCCTCCATGATTGAGCGACATGCGGTGCGCCTGCCGGATCGGCCAGGCGTTCCTTGACTGCGCACCCCGCAAGGGGCGTGCGCAGGCTTTATCTAGGCGCCCGCCGATGGCGTTCAAGCCCCGTCCCCGTAACCGAACGCGTCTTCCAAGTTGCTCCACTGCAACGGAAAACGACCGGGTCTTCAGGTGCGGTTCATGTTGGAACCATCATCCTCGCCGGGCTTTTGGAAGTAGCCACAACCCCGGTTACGAGGAGTTCCCAATGCCAGCGTACGTCCGTCTTGCCGCGGCATCTGCGCTTGCCGTGTCACTAGCTGTATTTGCGCTTCCCGCCGGCGCCGCCGACCTCTACGAGCCACCTTACGAAGGCTACGGCGAAGGTCCGCCCCCGCCGGAGCAATACGCGGACATCCCGGACGATTTCGAGCCTCCGTATCCCCCGCCGGCCTATGCCGGTCGCGACCGCTGCATTCCGCGCGAAATCGCCCGCGATCGGCTGCGCGCGGCCGGCTGGCGCGGTTTCCATGCTATCGAGCCCCGCGACAGCGTGGTGCTCGTCAAGGCGCGGCGTCCTTCCGGAAGGCTGTTCGACCTCACCATCGACCGTTGCACCGGCGAGGTGGTCGACGCCAAACCGATCTTCGGGCGCCGTTACGGTCGCTTCGCCGATGGGCCGCCGCGCTACTGGGCGGCGCGCCCGTACTACTGAGCAAAGCTCACAGCCCTCAGCTGCCACCGTGGCGCTGCTCTTCGCCGTCTGTATGATGGCGGCGAAGAGTTGGCCAACGGCTGAGAGGGCTCGATGCAGCTAGTTTCGCTCGCCAAGAACCCGGTTCCGAGCGGCGGAACCGTGGGGTCGTTTCGCGGGTACGACGGCGCCGAGCTCCGCTACGCGCGCTGGGACGCGACGCGGATGCCGCGCCGCGGGACCGTGTGCCTGTTCGGTGGCCGCGCCGAATTCATCGAGAAGTACTTCGAGGTCATCGCCGACCTGCGTCGCCGCGGCTTTGCCATCGCTACGATGGACTGGCGCGGCCAGGGCGGCTCGCAACGCATGCTGTCGAACCCGCGCAAGGGCCACGTGCGCGGCTTCTGGGAATACGACCGCGACCTCATCCGCTTCATGAAGGACATCGTGCTGCCGGACTGCCCGCCTCCGTTCATCGGGCTGGGGCATTCCATGGGCGGCAACATCTTGTTGCGCAATGCGACGATGCCCGGCTTGTGGTTCGAGCGCATCGTGCTGTCGGCGCCGATGATCGCGATATCGGAAAGCAGCCTCGGCATCGCCTCGTCGCGGGCCATGATCTACGCCGAGGCCGCTTCGCTTCTCGGCATGTCGACGGCGTACGTCGTCGGCGGCTCCGACGAGCTGACATCGACCTACAAGTTCGAAGGCAACTCGCTGACTACGGACTACGAACGCTGGCTACGCACCAAGGCGGTTCTGGATCTGGCGCCCTCGCTCGGCCTTGGCTCGCCCACCGTGGGCTGGCTGCGGGCCGCCCTGCGCTCCTGCCGGCAACTTGGCGCGGCCGACTTTCCAGCGCGTATCAACGTTCCGCTGTTGATGTTCGCCGCCGCCAACGACACCGTCGTGTCCACGCGCGCCGTCGAGGACTTTGCCGTGCGCGCCAAGGTTTCCTCCTGCATCCTGATGCCCGGATCGCAGCATGAGATCCTGCAGGAGAACGATGCCGTGCGCACCCGCTTTTGGGCCGCTTTCGACGCCTACCTCGGCGTCGACGTAAAGGTCGCCTGACGCGCCGCTCAACCCGATAGGGCTTTGACTGCCTGCTCATGCAGGCGCAGGTCGCCGGCGGCCACGATGCGACCGCCCTGCGTCGCCGGCTTGCCGTCCCACGTGGTAACGCGCCCGCCGGCGTTCTCGATGATGGGGATGAGGGCGACGATGTCGAACGGCTTCAAGCCGGCCTCGACGACGAGGTCGGCGAATCCTGCCGCCAGCAGACAATAGCCGTAGCAGTCGCCGCCGTAGCGGGTCATGCGTACCTGCGACGTCAACCGCGCGAAGCTTTCCGCTTCGGCGCCATCCTCGAAAAGATCGGGATGCGTCGTCGACAGGATCGCCTCAGAGAGCTTCGGGCACGCGCGGGTCTTGATGGGCTTCGGCGCCGCGTCCCCCACCCGCATGTACGATGCCGCCCCGGCGGACCAATAGCGCTCGCGCGTGAACGGCTGGTCCATCATGCCCAGCACGGGCGTCGCCCCATCGAGCAGCCCGATGAGGGTGCCCCACATCGGCCAGCCCATGATGAAGGCGCGGGTTCCGTCGATCGGGTCGACGACCCAGCGAAGCCGCGCCTCAGGCTGCGTCGTTCCGTGCTCCTCACCGACGAAGCCGTGATCGGGCCAGCGCGCCGCAACGGCCTCGGCGATGATGCGCTCCGCCGCCTTGTCGGCTTCGGTGACCGGGTCGAAACCGGAAGCGGCTTTGTTGGTCACGTCCAGGGGCTGCCGGAAATATGGGCGGATCACCTCTCCGGAGGCGTCGGCAAGACCATGGGCGAATGCGATGAGGTCGGCATAAGGCAGGCGGTGCTGATCTGTCACAGTATTACATCCGCTGGCCCGAAGACGTGATCGAGTAGATGCGGGCTCATTCTGGGCATAACGCGGTCATTTGCAGCCTACATGATTTGCTTATTGTGGCTTTCCGCCACTATGTGTTGCGCGCTTGTGACAGATTAACGGCAATGAGCGTGAGAATGGCTGTCATCGGTTGATGCATACGCCGAACCGGCTCATACCTCGATAGCGCGGTAGCGTTGGTTGATCCAGGCTACCGTCAGCCCACTTGGGCGTTTCCTCCCTAGACTTGGGCCGTTCGTCCTCCGAACGGCCTTTTTTCATGGTAGAAGCCCAGGCGTGCCGAGCCCCTGCTTTTGGCAGAGCAGCTCTGCAAAAAATGCATTTGAAAATGGTGCGCTGCACCAGTAGCTTTTGCGATGCGACATCGCGGGCCCGGCCCGTATGTCGTAGCCCTCCTTGGGCGTTTCCTCCCTAGACTTGGGCCGTTCGTTGACCCGAACGGCCCTTTTTTCTTGCCTAGCGCGCTTCTAAAAAGCGCCGCCAAGCCGCTTTCCCGTTCTCCATTTACGCTCGCAACGAGATTTTAGCGGTTGCCTCGCTCTCGGGTGGCGCGAATTTTTTGCGCTGCAGCATGTGCGCTCTGCATAGCTTGGCCATCCTTGCGCGAGGAAGCATTGCGCCCTGCGCGTGGCTCATTCGGCCGCGGCGCGACGCTCGAGCAGCGCCGGCAAGTCGTAGAAAAGGGAACCCGCCAGGCTTTGCAGGTCCGCGCGCAATTCCTCGAAGCCTGCCGTGGGACGTAGCGTCAGCTCATCCAAATAGAGCCCGCGGTTGATCTCGATCTGCACGGCATGCACGTCGCGGGCCGGCCGGCCGTAGTGCTCGGTGATGTAGCCGCCCGCATAGGGGCGGTTCATGTGCACCTCGTAGCCGAGGCCGCCCAAGGCGTCTTTGAGGAAGCGCGTGATCTTGCAATCGGCCGAAGCGCCAAAACGGTCGCCGAGCACGACGTCGGGCCGCGGGCCACCGGCCGGCGCCATGGAGGCCGAAGGCATCGAGTGGCAGTCGATCAGGATGGCGTAGCCGAAACGTCTGCGCGTTGTCTCGATCAGGTCGCATAGCGCGGCGTGAAACGGGATGTAGAGTTGCTCGACCCGTGCGATGCCCGAGGCGAGCGGCAGCTTGTGGCGATAGATCTCTTCGCCGTCGGCGACAATGCGCGCGATGGTGCCGAGACCGCCGGCGACGCGCACCGACTGCGTGTTGGCGAAATCGGGCAGCGGCTCGAGGAACAGCTCGGGATCGAGCTCGTACGGTTCGCGATTGACGTCGAGGAATGCGCGCGGAAACCGTGCGGCGATCAGCGGCGCGCCAGCTGCTGCCACGGGCGAGAATAGATCATCGACGAAGCAATCTTCGGATTTGCGAAGGGATAACGGGCTAAGTCGCGACAGCTCGACGAAGCTCGAAGGGTAAACGCGCCCGGAATGAGGGGAGCAAAACACGAACGGTGCGCTCTGCGTCTCGGGCGCGCTGACGACATAAGGGGGCAGAAGCTCGGGAGGAACCGGGGGGATGTCGCGCGCGGGCATGCTTTTTGCGATGGCTCTCTCGTTGAAGCCGTTGCGTGAGCTGACGCGGGACGGCGGCTCAATCTGGCTCGCCTCACTGCAGCGGGGCACTAAAAAAACGCACCGCCGGGACAATGCGTCTCAATGCACTCCATCGCCCTTGCTCACTTTGCCAACGTCGTCTCAATATGTCCACCGGGGGACGGTAAGCTGAAAACTCGTCGGCAAGAAAAGCGCAGCTCAGCACGGCTTGCCGCAGCATGCTTCACGCGCCATTTACCATAGTGGCAGCACAGTCGGGGCGGCGCCCGCCGCCGGCCAACGCGTCGAACGGATAGTCTCAGAGTAGCCATGACCGCAAAGCCATCAAGCGTAACGATCTCACGCATTCTGCTCGCCGAAGACGACGATTCGATGCGGGGATTCTTGGTGCGGGCGCTGAAAAAGGCGGGTTACGACGTCATCGCCTTCCCCAATGGCGAAGAAGCGTTCGAGCGGCTGAAATCCGAGCCGTTCACTCTGCTGCTCACCGATATCGTCATGCCGAAGATGGACGGCATCGAGCTGGCCCGCCGCGCCAGCGAGCTCGACCCCGACCTCAAGATCATGTTCATCACCGGCTTTGCGGCCGTGATCCTCAACAGCGACACCGCCGCTCCCAAGGATGCCCGGGTGCTCTCCAAACCCTTCCACCTCAAGGATCTCGTGCGCGAGGTCGACCGGCTGTTGGCGGCCTAAAGTCGCCTAAAACCGGCAAACTCAATCAGCTGTTGACCTCGGCGGGGGCGACCGAATAGAACCGCGCCTCTGGGGCGCGTAGCTCAGCGGTAGAGCACTACGTTGACATCGTAGGGGTCACAGGTTCGATCCCTGTCGCGCCCACCATCATTTGCCATCGGTGTTGAGATGAAAGTCCGGAACTCGTTGAAATCGTTGCGCGGTCGTCATCGCGCCAACCGCCTCGTCCGTCGCAAGGGCAAGGTCTATATTATCAACAAGGTGCAGAAGCGCTTCAAGGCGCGTCAGGGCTAAGGCGCACTGTCGCCACGCTTTGACGCTTCCCTAGGCGCATCCTATGTTCTGGGGATGCGCAAAATGACGCCTCGCTTTGCCTTGCTGCTTGCCGCCGCCACTAGCCTCGTTGCCGCGGCGACACCGTCTTCGGCCCAGGATGCTCCTTCGCCTCAGGCGCCGGGGAGCGAGGGCCGCAAGCCCGGCGAGCTGCCCGCCCCCCATAACAACCTCCCGCCCGTGCCGGCGCCCCCGGGTGCCGTGTTCCCGGGCGCCAAGCCAAAGCCGCAAGCCGCCAAGCCCGTGCCGCAGGATCGCGACGCGCTGCTCGCCGAGCTCTACACGCATCTTGCCAAGACGCAGGACGCGACCGAAGCCGCTCCCATTGCCGAGACGATCGAGGGCCTTTGGCTGCAGTCGGGCAGCGACACGATAGGCCTGTTGATGGGCCGCTCGGCCAAGGCCATCAACGAGCAGAAGAACGACCTGGCGCTGCAGCTCCTCGATGCCGTGGTTGAGCTGGCCCCGGCTTACGCCGAAGGATGGAACCGGCGCGCCTACGTCTACTTCCTGCAGAACAATTTCGAGGGCGCCGCCGGCGACCTGCGCCGCGCGCTCGCCCTCGAGCCCAACCACTTCAAGGCGCTGGAGGGGCTGGCGCGCATCCTTCGCGATACCGGTCAGAAGAAAAGCGCGCTGCAGGCCTACAGGCAGTTGCTCAAGATCAATCCCTTCCAGGAAGGCGCCAAGCAAGCGGTCGAGGAGCTGTCGGTCGAAATCGAAGGCCAGGGGATCTAGGCAAAGGCCTACGCAGCCTAGCGCACTTCGGCCACCGGAGCGCCGTTCTCGTCGACGAAGGCGATGCGGATCATGTTGGTGGCGCCGGGTGAGCCGAACGGTACGCCGGCGGTGATCAGAATGCCGTCGTTGGGCTTCACGAAGCCCTCGTCGAAGGCGATGCGGCAAGCCTTGCTCACCATGTCGGTCAGCGTCGCCGGATCGCCGGTCAGCACCGACTGGATCCCCCACACCAGCGACAGGCGGCGTGCGGTCGCTTCCACCGGCGTCAGTCCCATGATGGGCAGCCCCGGTCGTTCGCGCGTGACTCGCAGCGCCGTCGAGCCGGTCGCCGTGTAGCAGACGATGGCTGCCAGCCTCACGGTATCGGCGATGGCGTGCGCTGCCGAGGCGATGGCGTCGGCGCCGGTCGCCTGGGGCTTAATATGCGTGGCGTGGATGATGGCGTCGTAGCTCGGGTCGGCTTCCACCTCGATGGCGATCCGGTCCATCATCTGGATCGCCTCGAGCGGGAACTGCCCAATGGCAGATTCGGCCGACAGCATCACCGCGTCGGCACCGTCGAACACGGCGGTCGCCACGTCGGACACCTCGGCGCGGGTCGGCACCGGCGAAGAAATCATGCTTTCGAGCATCTGCGTCGCAACGACGACGGGTTTGCCGGCCGCGCGCGCCTTGCGCGTGATCTGCTTCTGCAGCCCAGGCACACGCTCGACCGGCATTTCGACGCCGAGATCGCCGCGCGCCACCATCAGTCCGTCTGCCGCGGCGATAATCGCGTCGAGATCGGCGATGGCCGACGGCTTCTCGATCTTGGCCAGGATGGCGGCGCGATCGCCGACCAGCTTGCGCACGTCGTAGATGTCCTCGCCGCGCTGCAGGAACGAAAGTGCGATCCAGTCGACGCCGATCTTCAGGATGTGAGCGAGGTCGGCGCGGTCCTTTTCGGTCAGCGGACCAATGGGCAGCACGGTATCGGGCAGGCTGATGCCCTTGCGGCTCGACAGAGCGCCGCCGACCAGAACCTCGGCGGCGATCGAGTTGTTCTTCTTCTCGATGACGCGCATGCGCAGCTTGCCGTCGTCGAGCAGCAGCATGTGCCCTGGCTCGACGGCGGCGAAGATCTGCGGATGCGGCAGGAACACGCCCTCGGATGAACCGGGCTTGTCGGTGCGGTCGAAGCGGAATATGGCGCCGTCGTTGACAAACACGCGCCCGCCGGCGAACTCGCCGACGCGGAACTTCGGGCCTTGCAGGTCTGCGAGGATACCGATGGGATGGCGGTGGCGCTTGGCCACCCAACGCACGGAGTTCTGCAGCGCGCGCGCCGTCTCGTGCGAGGAATGGCTCATGTTGATGCGGAACACGTCGACGCCCGCCAGGAACAGGCGCTCGATCATTTCCGTTGCGGACGAGGCAGGGCCCAAGGTCGCGACGACCTTAACCCGTCGTTGACGTCTCATTTTTCACTCGCCTCGGGGTCGGTGAGGCGGATGGTCCACTCCTGCAACTCGCCGGTGTCAACTTCAAAGAAGCCGGTGCGTTTGAAGCCGCGCTGCTGACAATCCTGTACACCGCGGATAGCGAACGACTTCTCGTCGGTACACATGAAGTTGGTGCCGACCCATTCGCCGCCGCGATCATAGTCTAGGGCGTGAACGTAAATAAAGCGGCTCGGGACGGCTCCCTTGAGCAGCGTCTCGCAGGTCTGCGAGGCAATGTTCCACCATCCCTCGGTAGCCCAGCCGGTGGCATCCTGGTAGCCGATCGCCACGCCGACGCGGCTCGACGTCGAATTGCACAGCTTCAGGTCGGCGTGGGCGCTGCTCCCGGGAATGGCGAATATGGGCAGCATCAGCACTGCGGCGACATGCTGCCGCGCCCTCCGCCAAAACCATCTCGCTCGCTCAGCCAACACGCCGGTTCGCTCCCGTCCCCTATGCAATTCGAACGGTTCCGGGGACCACCGGGGAACGGCCGCAGCGCCGGCTTGCCTTCGCCATCGAGCGGGCGTCGGATAGCCTCGTGTAGTCGAAGGGAGCGCGCGTGCACGATCGCCATTCGCCCGGAAAAAGCGGGCGCGAGTGTTGTTTTCCAGGAACTTGGCGGCATTGCGGATGAGCCGAGGCGGGCAAGAGGAATGAACAGGGCGAGGCCTTGCTCCGGCCGTTACCCTCGGTGTCAGCTACATTCGCCGAAACATCGAGTGCGGCCATTGCTGTTTCCGGCTCCCCGCCCAGGGCGTTGGTTTGCGCAATCGCGTTGGGGGCGTCAAGCGGCGCGCCGACGCGGGTGGTCTTGGCTCGATCGAGAAGCTATATCAGCGGTATGCCAGATTCCAACGGGAGCGAGGCATTCTCGCTCATCGACCCCCTCGTCACCGACAGCTACGAAGTGATCCCCGGCCGGCGCGACGCCGGCCTGCTTCTGCTGTGCGATCACGCCCGCAACGCCATCCCGGACACCTACGGCACGCTGGGGCTGCCGGCCGACCAGTTGGAACGCCATATCGCCTACGACATCGGCGCCGAGGCTGTCACACGGATCCTCGCCCAGAAACTGGGTGCGCCGGCCATCTCTACGCGTTTCTCGCGGCTGCTGATCGATCCCAATCGCGGGCTCGACGATCCGACGCTCATCATGCGCATCTCCGACGGCGCGGTCGTGCCGGGCAACCGCCACGTCGACGAAAAGGAGCGCGATCGGCGCGTGCGGCATTTCTACGAGCCCTACCACTTGCGCATCGACAGCCTGATCGAGCAATGCGTCGCCGCCGGTGTGCCGCCGGTACTCCTGTCGGTGCACAGCTTCACCGAAAGCTGGAAAGGCACGCCGCGACCCTGGCATGCGGCTATCCTGTGGGATCGCGACTATCGTTTCTCCGTGCCGTTGCTCGAAGCGCTGCGCGCCGAGGGCGGCATCGCCGTCGGCGAAAACGAGCCCTACGACGGCAAGCTCGCCGGCGACTGCATGTGGCAGCACGGCACGCGGCGCGGTCTCGCGCATACCATCGTCGAGGTGCGCCAGGATCTCATTCGCTCGGCGGAAGGGCAGCGCGCCTGGGGCGAGCGCTTGGCCGCCGCCGTGCAGACCGTGTTTGCGCGCAACGACATTCGCGAAGCGATGCATCGCGTGCAGTATTTCGGCTCGCACACCGACACCGAAGCCACGCCGCCGTTCACGAGCCCCGCGGAAAGGAACCCTGCATGACCGACATCGACCGGGCGACCGCAACGGAGCTCGAGGCCGCTGCGTTTCGCCGGCTCGTTGCACATTTGCGCGAGCGCACCGACGTGCAGAACATCGACCTGATGAATCTCGCCGGGTTCTGCCGCAACTGCTTGTCGAACTGGTATCAGGAGGCGGCGGCCGAGCGCGGACTCGATCTCGGCAAGGACGCGGCGCGCCAGATCGTCTACGGCATGCCGTACAAGGAATGGCAGCAGCGCTACCAGACGTAAGCTTTGCCCGCCGCGCGGGTGGCTCTCGCCAAATTCGATTCGGGTCATAAGCCATAGGCGCCAGTCCCTTACGCCGACTGTGACGCGCGCGCCGCACGTCGCAACCAAGATTCCTCTGGATGGTTCGCGGCCTCGCCTTGAAGCGGCAAGGCGGCGCCGATAGCGTCTCCTCTCATCACTACGACGGGGAGAAGAGCGATGACGACGCTACAGGTTTCGGCGCAGAAGCAGTTGCGTCAGCTCGTCGAGCAGATCGAACGGCTCGAGGAAGAAAAAAAGGCGCTCGCCGGCGACATCCGCGACAAGTTCCTGGAGGCCAAAGGCCTCGGCTTCGACGTCAAAGTCCTGCGCCAGGTCGTGCGGTTGCGCAAAAAGAGCGCCACCGAGCGGCAGGAAGAAGACGCGGTCCTCGAAGTCTATCTGCACGCGCTCGGCATGCTGGAACAACTCAATGGCAGCTCACACGATGCCGCTGTCGAGGCGATGATCGCCGCCGAGTGAGCATAGCGCGCGCGCTGCTCGGCGGGCACGGCGCGAACGGCTACGCAAGTTCGATCGTGAAAAAGAGAGCGCCTCGGCCCGATTCGGCGCTCGGCCGAGGCGCCCACGGCTGAGGGGAAGGGTTGCCCCTGCCCCGCCGGTCCTGGTGGGCGCAGCCATTCCTGGAAGGGATGCGCCCGAAATTCTCGCTCCTGTATAGACAGCCGGAGGCATAAGCTCTAATCGTATATTGTTCGCTGTTGGATCAGAGTTTCTTATGCCCCCGCATGTGACGCTCAAACAGCTCCGCTACTTCGACGCGCTGGCCCGCGAGCAGCATTTTGGCCGCGCCGCGGAGTCCTGCGCCGTCACCCAGCCCGCCCTTTCCATGCAGATTCACGAGCTCGAGGAGCAACTCGGCCTCATGCTGGTGGAACGCACGCGCTCGGGCGTGCTGCTTTCCGACAAGGGCCGCGAGATCGCCGCCCGCGCCGCCCGCATCCTCGGCGACGTCCACGAGATGGTCGAGTTCGCGCAGCACTGCAAAAATGTGCTGTCCGGCTCGCTGCGCCTCGGCGTCATCCCTTCGATCGCGCCCTATATGCTGCCGCCGCTGTTGCCGCTCATTCGCGAGGGATACCCGCATCTCGAGCTGCACGTGCGCGAAACCCAGACGCTGCCGCTCACGCAGGAGCTCATCGACGGCAAGCTCGACGTGCTGCTGCTCGCCCTGCCGATGGTGCAGGTCGAGATCGAGACGATGGCGCTGTTCGACGATCGCTTCCTCCTGGCGCTACCGCAGTCGCGCCGGCTGTCGAGCCGCGTGCGCGCCACCAGGGATCTCATCGAGCACGAGCGCCTGCTGCTGCTCGAGGAAGGCCACTGCCTGCGCGAGCAGGCGCTGACCTACTGCAGCCTGCAACAGGTCTCGACCGTCAACACCTTCGGCGTCTCCAGCCTGTCGACCATCGTCGAGATGGTGGCGGCAGGCTACGGCATCACGCTGCTGCCGGAGATGTGCCTCAACGTCGAAATCCGCGGCCGCGACATCGGCCTCACGCGCTTCGTTGAGCCGGAGCCCTATCGCACAGTTGGCCTTGCCTGGCGCGCAACGTCGCCGCGCGCCAACGATTTCCGCGAGCTCGGGCGTCTCATCAAGGTGGCCTGGTCGAAGGGCTGCGTGCCGCCGGGCCGCAAGAACCCGAAGCATACGCGGCCGCTCAACGCCCCGTCGTCTTGACTTGGCGCGAGGTGAGGCCGCTGGCCGCCGCGCCGGCAGGATCGGTCTCATGCGCGCGGAAGTCGACGGCGCTGCCCTGGAACTGCTGGGCCCATAGCATCCCGGATACCTGATCGCCGGGCCGCAGCCGCATCGGCAGGACGATCTGCCTGTCGTCGAGCAGATCAAGAGTGCGCTCGAGGTTGGGATGCACGATCTTGACCAGCGCCTCGTCGTCGGCCGATGCCGACTGGGTCAGCAGCGGAGCGATCGGGAACGGGCGATACGACAGCTCCTCGGGGTGGTCTTCGTCGAACTCCGGGGCCGGCGCCCAGCCTTCCGCAGGCGCATTCGTCGTCGGACCGGGGTGCGCGCATCGAGCCCTGCGGCGGGGTCGAGCGAGGCGACCTGCGTTTCCTTCGGGACATGGCCGCAGCCTGCGAGCGCGGCGCGGGTGCCGGCGTCTCGACGGAAGCCGTGTCGACGAGCTGGTCGAGCAAGTAGCGATCGGCGTCGGCGGTCTGCAGGCGCTGCGCGGGAACGTCGGTCGGGCTCAGCGACGCGAGCGTGACGAGCTGATTGAGACGGCCGCGCTCGGCGTCGGAGGGCGGCGGCGTTGCCAGCCGCGGCGCTTGCACGAGCACCGGCGCTTCCATCGGCGTTGCCTCGAATACTTCCGTTTCGAACGCGGCGATGCGCGCTTCCGGCGCCGGGCGCGCGACCTGCGTCGGCGGCGACCTCAGTGTCGGCGCCGGCGGCGCGATGCCGGCCTCGGCCTGGGCGATCTCGACCGGCGATTTGGGACGGGTGCGCAGATCAAAGTAGGCGGCGACCTGCTTGGCGACATCCGTGTTGGCGCGGGCGCGGCGCACGTCGTCGCGCGTCAGCTCCCCACCGTCGGCAGGGTGATGCTTGGTCCTGCCGTCGGGGAACAGCAGCGCCAGCTCGCTGCGCGGCAACCGCGGCCAGGCGCGCACCGGGCCGGTGTCGACGTGCACGAAGGGGATGCCCGACGTCGGATAGTAGCCAATGCCGCCGACCTCGCGGATGGCCGCCGACCAGCGAAGCTGCTTCAGTGGAATATCGGGGAAGGCGGCGTCGATCGCCTGTCCCGTCATGTGCTTGCTTTTCTTCGCCTGGCCGCCGCGCGTCTTGCGCAGCATTTCGTTTGTCGCTTCCGAGCGGTGGCCGCAGATGATGTGGATCGGCTCCTTGCTGCCGAGCTCGGTGTGCATCTCCCACAGCAGATCGATGGTCTTGGGGTCCATCTCGACCGACTTGTTGAGACGCCAGTCGCGCATCAGCCAGTCGATCTTCTTGAGAGCTTCGCGGTCGTACTGCCCATCCTTCTTGTAGGTGATGGTCAGCGTTTCCTTGGTGTGGATGTGGAAGAACGAGATGGTCCGCGTCGAGCCGAAGGCCGCGACGACGTGGGGCGAGCCGGCGCTCATGCCCAGAATGACAGCGGCCAGGCCGCCGAGGATAGCTCTGTTACGCAATACCAACGTGCCACCCCGTGCCCTGACCGGTCGTGGTAGCCCTGCGCGAAGCGGCTTACGGGCATCCCGGTATGCGACCGGCATTCACGTTCCCTAAGGGTTAATGCCCAACCATTAACGGTTGGTAACCACGGCTGATGGCTTGGTAGTCCTCGAATGGGGGCACAAGGGGGCTCCGATGCGGCAACATCTGGGCACGGAGCGCACCTAAGCCATTGGCGCCACGCGGCGAATCTGACGCTGCGGTCAGAAGCCGCCGAGCGCTTGGCTGATGAAATCGCCGACGCTGCCGAAGCCGCCGCTGTAGCTCACCGCCTGCGGCGCACGCACCGGGGCGAGATGGTTCGGCCCCTTGGCGATTTGCGCCCACTCACCGCTAAGCGCCTGCGTGATGCGCTTCTCGTGGCCGTAGACGTCACGCGCTGTCTGCAGCGCGCCCTGCTCGTCGACCCAGGCGGTGAAGTAGGTGATGTGCACGCCGATCTTGCGCTCGATCGGCACCTCGTTGTTCGGCGGCCCATTGGCGATCAGGTCGGCGATGTGCGCTGAATCCCAGCCCTTGTCCTCGGACAGCAGGATCTCCGCCATGCGCCGCGGGTCGCGTACGCGCATGCACCCGTGGCTGAACGGCCGACTTGCCTCCTCGAACAGATGCCGGGCGTTGGTGTCGTGCATGTAGACGGTGTGCTTGTTGGGAAAGTTGAACTTCAATTCGCCAAGCACGTTGCTGGCGCCCGGCGGCTGGTAGACGTCGTAAGTGCGGATGTCGGTCGAGCTCCAGTCGACGCTCTCAGGGTCGATGTCGCGGCCATTGCGCGACAGACGCAGGCCCTGTCGGCGGAACGAGGTGCCGCCGCGTGCCAGGCTCGGATAGAGCTCGTTGACTTTGATGGAGTTCGGCACGTTCCAGCGCGGCTGGAAGGCGATCGACTTCATCGTCTCGGAGAACACCGGCGTCTGCTTGTCGACGAGGCCGGTGATGACCCGCTCGGTGTGGATGACGGCGCCGCTCTTGACGATGCGCAGCGTGAACTCGGGGATGTTGACGGTGACGTAAAGGTCGCCGCGGTCCTCCGGCATCCACCGCCACTCTTCCATGTTGGCGATCAGCTTGGCGGGGCTGAGGACCTCCACGTCGTTGAGCAGCGCGCGCGTGGCGTTGCCGACGATGCCGTCAGGCAGCGTCCCGCTTTCCTTCTGGAAGGCCATGACGGCCGCCTTCAAGGCGTCGTCGTAGAAGCTCTCGTCGGCCGGCTTGTCGGCGGTGGCAGCCGGCATCGGCACTTTCAGGCGGCGGCGCAGAATGGCGATCTGCGGATCGCTGCGCCCGGGCACGAGCTGCGGCCCGTTCGGCAGCATCTCGACGGCCGTCGCCGCCGACGCGGTGCGCATCTCGATGAGTTTCTGCCGCAGCTTCTCGAACTCCGGCTGCTGCGGGTGCAGCTTGCGCAAGTAGGCGTCGGCCTCGCCGGCAGCGGCGAGCTGCTCGATCACCGTTTTCGGCTCCAGCAACTGCGGCTTGCGATCGAGGTAGGAGCTGAGCTGCGTCGCCGGATCGGCGATGCGGCCGCCGCGCGCATAGCGTGCGTACTTCAGCGCCGTGAGCGACATGGCAAGTTCGGCACCAGCGAGCGCATCCGGCGACGGCGCATCGCCGGCCGGCGTGGTGACCAGGGGGGCCGGGAAATCGGCGGGCTCGAGGCCCCAGTCATTGGCTTTGCCGAACTCGGCGATGGCGGCGGCGGCTTTGGCACTCAGCCCATTGCTCGAGACCCAGACCGGCGCATAGACGCGGCCGGCGTAGAAGGCAGCGAGGGCGGCGCGATCCTGCGCCTCGGCTTCGTCGGCGCGGCCTTTGGTCGTGGCGGTCAGTTTCTGCTGGAGCGCGATGCCGAGGGGATCTTGCGGCGCGGGCGGCGGGGCAACTGCGGGCGCAACGGCGGGGAGCGGCTCGGCGGTGGCGACGCGCGGCGATTTTGCCTGCTGGGCTTCGGCCGCAGCCACAAAAATAAGGCTCGAGGCCATGCCCAGAGCCAACGGACGCCAACGCAACATCTTCGCCTCCACTTGTACCCGCGGCACGCTAGCCGAGCCGCGATGCACTAGCCACCGGCGCGTATGGCCTGCGGCCCAAGGGCCCAAAGCTGCGCGACGACTGTTGCGCAATTGCGACGTCACGCGTTCGTCATCTTGGCATCCACCGGCAATTTCGTGGCTTTTGCAGCGCGCGTAGCAGCGCCACTCGCGGCGCCAAGCCCGAGGTGATGTGTCCGGGGAGCGGGGCGGTTCTGGCCCTCTAAAGTTGTCTTGTTGGAAGCAGCCATTGCCGCCCCACCCAGACACGGACGCCGACCAACCATCTTCCCCGGATCGCATCGTCATGGCGGAGCCATGCTTCGCATGGACGCCCGGGTCTTTCGAAATGGGCTGGCGGAATTTTATGCGCACGCGATCGAGACGTGGGCGCCTACGCTATTGCGAGCCGGGCGCCGGAGCCTTCTCTCGGAAAGCGCAGACTTTCACCTTCCTCAGGTGCTCCTGCTGAGCGGCGGCTTCGCAGAGCTCCCTATGCTCTCCTTCAAACTTGTCCCTGCACAGCTGCACCTTTTGACTCTGCTGTGCCAGCATCCGTTGAACGCATCCCGCGTCCATTTCAGCGCGTGCCGAGATGCTCATGCTTAATGCGAGGGGCAAGGACCAGACGCCAAGGAAAATCGATCTGGGCAAAGGAAGCATCTTGGTCTCCTGTCAAACACCCACTCAGTCTCGGCGTCCTTGGCCAGCATGTGGTCGAGTATCAAGATATAAACAAGGACGCCGCGCTGCCCGAAGGTAGCGCGGCGTGCTTTCAGTCGGGAGCCTCCCGCCTAGTTAGGCGCGCGGCTCGAGACCGTATTCCTGCATTTTGCGGTAGAGCGTCGAGCGGCCGATCTTCAGGCGCTTGGCGACCTCCGTCATGTGCCCGCGATAGCGGCCGAGGGCGAGGCGGATCATGTCGGCCTCGATCTCGTCGAGCGGGCGGATGTCGCCGCCCTCGTTGACGACGGGGATGCCGAGTGCGCTGTCGGCGCCGTTGGCGCGGATTTCCATCGTCTGCGGGATGATGTCCTCGGCACCCAGCAGCGCCGGGCCCTTGAACGAGCCGGCCCTTGGCGCCGGGGCGGGAGCTGCCGGCACCGCCGTGTCGAAGCCCGTGACATGGGCAGCGATCTGCGGGAACTCGGCGACGGTGAGCTCGGTGCCGTCGGCCAGCACGACGGCGCGGAACACCGCGTTCTCGAGCTGACGCACGTTGCCGGGCCAGGGGTAGCTCTTGATGAGGCGCAGCGCATCGTCGCTGATGCCGCTGATGCGCTTGCCTTCCTCGGCGGCAAAGCGCGCCATGAAGTGCTGCGCCAGCTCGGCAACGTCGCCGAGGCGCTCGCGCAGCGGCGGCACCCAGATCGGGAACACGTTGAGGCGGTAGTAGAGATCCTCGCGGAACTTACCCTCGCGCACGAGCTGGATCATGTTGCGGTTGGTCGCCGAGATCAGCCGGAAGTTGACGTTGACCGACTTTTTCGAGCCGACCGGATCGATCTCGCCGTCCTGCAGCGCGCGCAGCAGCTTCACCTGCGCCTCAAGAGGCAATTCGCCGACCTCATCGAGGAACAGCGTGCCGCCGTCGGCTTCCTGGAACTTGCCGACGCGCCTGTCGACAGCGCCGGTGAAGGAGCCCTTCTCGTGCCCGAACAGGGTGCTCTCGACGAGGTTCTCGGGGATGGCGCCGCAGTTGACGACGACGAACGGCTTGCCGGCGCGCTCGCACTCGCCCTGGATGGCGCGGGCGATCAGCTCCTTGCCGACGCCCGACTCGCCTTCGATGAGCACCGGAATGTTGGAGGCAGCCGTGCGTTTGCCGAGCGCCACGACGCGCTCCATGCCTTCGCCGCGCACGACGAGGTCGGCGAACGTCAGCGTGCCTTCGACCTTCTTCTTGATGCGGCTGATCTCGCCGGCCAGCGCTTCGATCTTCAGCGCGCTCTTGATCGAGACTTCCAGGCGCTCGGGCGACACCGGCTTGACCACGAAGTCGACGGCACCGGCGCGCATAGCGTTGATGGCGGCTTCGATCGAGCCGTGCGCCGTCTGCACGATGATTGGAGGAACGCCCGGCTTGCCGTTGAGCTTGTCGAGCACGGCCATGCCATCGAGGCCGCCCATCACAAGATCGAGAAGTACGAGCGAGATATCGCCGCGCTCAGGCCCTTCGAGGATCTGCAGGGCTTGCTCGCCCGAGCCGGCGGTCTTAGTACCGAAGCCCAGGCGCTTGATCGTTTCTTCGAGAATGCGGCGCTGCGTGGGATCGTCGTCGACGACTAAAAGACTCTTGACCATGAGGCACTCGAACTCAACCTGAACGGACCTGCCCCGGTCGGACCCCCCGAATTGCTCCAGGATTGGACACTCGGCCACCGGTAGCTCACTCAACAAGGCAAGACTGCCCAACAAGGGTAAATAAGCTGTTGCGATGGAGCCCAGGTTGAGCCTTTTTTGGGCACAGCGCGTCTCGCGAGCCACGCGCGCTGCCTGCCGGCGCAGCAGTGCAAACCCCCGATTTACCTCGTCACATTGGAGCAACTGATGCGATCCGACGCCCGCGGCAACGATCTGCAACGCAATTTCATCCCGCCCGACGGCGCGGCGGCGGAAGCGGCCGCGGCGCTGGGGCCGATGCCGGAGTGGAACCTCGCCGATCTCTATTCATCTCCGACGGCGCCTGAGATTGCCCGCGATCTGGACGCTGCCGCTGCCGAGGCGCGCCGCATCAAGGAGGCCTATCACGGCAAGCTCGTCGGGCTGGCCGCCGACGGCGGCGTGCTGGCGCGCGCCATCGAGGAGTTCGAGCGCTTCGTCGAGCTAATGGGGCGGCTCGGCTCCTATGCCGGGCTCTACTACGCCGGCAATCAGGCCGACCCCGAGCGCGCCAAGTTCTATGGCGACGTCTCCGAGAAACTCACGGCCATCTCGACCGAGGTCATCTTCTTCGATCTGGAGCTGAACCAGATCGACGAAGCGGTGATGGCGCAGGCGCTGAAGAGCCCGCGCCTTGGCCGCTACAAGCCGTGGATCGACAACGTCCGCAAGGAGAAGCCCTACCAGCTCGAGGAAAAGCTCGAGCGGCTGTTCCACGAGAAGGGCCAGACGTCGGGGAGCGCCTTCAACCGCCTGTTCAACGAGACCATCGCGGCGCTGCGCTTCCCCGTCGCCGGCGAGCCCGAGCCGCTGGCGCTGGAGATGACGCTCAACCTGCTGTCGAGCCCGGACGAGAAAAAGCGCGGCGCAGCGGCCGATGCGCTTGCCAAGGTATTCAAGGACAACGTGCGGCTATTCACGCTGATCACCAATACCCTCGCCAAGGACAAGGAGATCTCCGACCGCTGGCGCGGCTTCAAGGACGTCGCCGACAGCCGCCATCTCGCCAACCAGGTCGAGGCCCGAGGTGGTCGATGCGCTCGTCTCCAGCGTGCGCGCCGCCTACCCGCGGCTATCGCACCGCTACTACAAAATGAAGGCGAAGTGGCTCGGCAAGGAGCGCCTGTCGCATTGGGATCGCAACGCGCCGCTGCCCGAGCGGCCGGAGCGCACGTTTGCGTGGAACGACGCGCAGCGTCTCGTGCTCGGCGCCTACAACGACTTCGCGCCGGAGATGTCGGCGGTGGCCGGCGAGTTCTTCGACAACAACTGGATCGATGCGCCGGCGCGTCCCGGCAAGGCGCCCGGCGCTTTTGCCGCGGCGACCGTGCCGTCAGTGCATCCGTACGTGCTGCTCAACTATCTCGGGAAGCCGCGCGACGTGATGACCCTCGCCCACGAGCTGGGCCACGGCGTCCACCAGATGTTGGCGCGGCCGCAAGGGGCGCTGCTGGCGCCGACGCCGCTGACGCTCGCCGAGACGGCCTCCGTGTTCGGCGAGATGCTGACCTTCAAGGCACTGCTGAAGGAGACGCACGATGCGAAGGAGCGCAAGGCGCTCATCGCCGGCAAGGTCGAGGATATGCTCAACACCGTGGTGCGGCAGGTGGCGTTCTACACTTTCGAGCGCAAGCTGCACGAGGCGCGCCGGCAGGGCGAGCTGACGCCCGACCAGCTCGGCGCCATCTGGCTGGAGACGCAGTCAGAGAGCCTTGGTCCGGCGATCGAGCTGAAGCCCGGCTACGAGGTGTTCTGGGCCTATGTGCCGCACTTCGTCCACTCGCCGTTCTACGTCTACGCGTATGCCTTCGGCGATTGCCTGGTGAATTCGCTGTACGGCCTCTACGACGAGGCCCACCCCGGATTCGTGAACAAATATTTCGACATGCTGAAAGCCGGAGGCTCCAAGCACCACTCGGAGCTGCTGGCGCCGTTCGGCCTCGATGCGTCGAAGCCCGAGTTCTGGAACAAGGGCCTGAAGGTCATCGAAGGCATGATCGACGAGCTCGCCGCAGCCGATGGGGCCGCTTGATCGGCGGCGGCAATCCACCCATAAAGGCGCGGCAGCTTACCGCACGGCAATAAACGTGCGAACGGGACCGGGGGGCCGGCTGCCGCCCTTTGCTCTCGCTTCAAATTCTTGGGTTAGTGTCCAGGCTTAGAAGTGGGGGCTGGCCGGCTTAGGGGCTTTCCCTCAAGCGGCTTTAAGGTTAGAAGCGCCCGCCATTTGCTGCAGTGCAGCCAGCTCAATGTGAGGTGCCGACGTGGCACAATCGCAGTCGGTGGCCAAGGGCGCCGACCAGGGTGCGCATGACGGCGTCCCCAATCAGAAGTTTGCCGCGCTCGTCATCGGCTCGATCGGCGTCGTCTACGGCGACATCGGTACGAGCCCGCTGTACGCGTTCCGCGAAGCCGTGAATGCGGCCAAGGCGTCGAGCTTCGCCGGTCGCGAAGCCGTGTTCGGCGTGCTGTCGCTGATCACCTGGGCCCTGCTGCTCGTCGTCACCCTGAAATACGTGCTGATCCTGCTGCGCGCCGACAATAAGGGCGAAGGCGGCATGTTCGCCCTCATGGCGCTGGGCCAGTCCGTCGCCAAGCGATCGACGCCCGTCATCATGGGCCTCGGCATCGCCGGCGCATCGTTCTTCTACGGCGACGCCGTCATCACGCCCGCCATTTCGGTGCTGTCGGCGGTCGAAGGCTTGAAGCTCGTCTCGCCGGCCTTCGGTCAGTACGTGCTGCCGCTATCGGTCATCATCCTTGTCGGCCTGTTTGCCATGCAGTCGCGCGGCACGGCGCACATCGCCAAATACTTCGGCCCCATCACCGTCGTGTGGTTCGTCGCCCTCGCCGCCGGCGGCCTCATCCATATTTTCGACAACCCCGACGTCTTCGTCTCGCTCAACCCCTGGTACGGCTTCCGCTTCCTCATGAAGCATGGCCTCATCGGTCTCGCCGTGCTCGGCCTTGTGTTTCTTGCCGTCACCGGTGCCGAAGCGCTTTACGCCGACCTCGGCCACTTCGGCCGCAAGCCCATTCAGGTCGCTTGGTTCTCGCTCATCCTGCCGGCTCTGCTGCTCAACTACTACGGCCAGGGCGCTCTCGTGCTGGCCAATCCGGCGGCGCTGGAAAATCCGTTCTACCTGCTCTATCCGGACTGGGCGCTGATCCCGATGGTGATCCTGGCGACCGTCGCTACCATCATTGCCAGCCAGGCCGTCATAACGGGCGCCTTCTCGCTGACGCGCCAGGCGATCCAGCTCGGGCTGCTGCCGCGTCTCGGCATCATCCACACGTCGGAAGCGATTTCCGGTCAAATCTATCTGCCGCGCATCAACTGGATGCTGCTCGTCGGCGTGCTACTCGTCGTCTTCGCCTTCCGTTCCTCGTCGAACCTCGCTTCCGCATATGGCGTGTCGGTGACGGCGGCGATGGTCATCGACACGCTGCTCGCCTTCTTCGTCGTGTGGCGCTACTGGAAGTGGCCGCTGTGGCAGACAGCGCTGATCCTTATTCCGCTGCTGCTGCTCGAGCAGGTGTTCCTCACGGCGAACTTCCTCAAGGTGTTCGAGGGCGGCTGGGTGCCGCTGCTGCTTGCCGCCTGCATCGGCCTCATCATGGTCACGTGGGTGCGCGGGTCGCGGCTGCTTTCCAAGCAGACGCGCAAGAACGAAGCCGATCTCGACTGGCTGCTGCGCAAGCTCGAGGCCAAGCCGCCGCATCGGGTGCCGGGGACTGCCGTGTTCTTCACCGCCGATCCGACGGCGGCGCCCACCGCGCTCATGCACAACCTGAAGCACAACCGCGTCCTGCACGAGCGCAACATCATCCTGTCCATCCGCACCGAGGAGGTGCCCCGCGTGCCGCGCTACGAGCGCGTCTCCGTCGACCGGGTCACCGACACCTTCATCCGCGTCGTCGCGCGCTACGGCTTCATGGAAACGCCGAGCGTGCCGAAGATCCTCGAGGTCTGCCGCCGCAAGGACCTCAATATCGACATCGGTGCCACCTCGTTCTTCCTGTCGCGTCGCAACTTGAAAACCACGTCGAAATCCGAAATGCCGCTCTGGCAGGACAAATTGTTCGTGGCGCTGGCGCGCAGCGCCCAGGACGCGACGACCTACTTCCAGATACCGACCGATCGCGTGGTCGAGGTGGGTACCCAGGTTGCGGTCTGACGTCGACCGCCTAACCTTGCGCGCCTTCGGCACGACTTGCCGTCTCGCATGCGCGTCCCGATATCGGTCTGCATGACCAACGAGGAAAACCGCTTCTCGGCACGTGCCGCGCGTTACGTGAAGGTCGGCGCCAATGTCGGTGCCGTCGCCGCGCGCGTCGCCGGCGAGCGCCTGTTCGGCGGCGAGCACGATCGCGCCCGCGGGGCGGCGGACCTCGCCGCCGCGCTCGGCGGCCTCAAGGGCCCGCTGATGAAGGTGGCGCAGCTTCTTTCCACCATCCCCGAGGTGCTGCCCGCCGAATACGCGCAGGAGCTCTCACAGCTACAGTCGGCGGCGCCCGCGATGGGGCCGGCGTTCGCCAAGCGCCGCATGCAGGCCGAGCTCGGCCCCGATTGGGCTTCGCGCTTTGCCGCCTTCGATACGACCGCTGCCGCCTCCGCTTCGCTCGGCCAAGTGCACCGCGCCACGGCGCACGATGGACGCGCGCTCGCCGTCAAGCTGCAGTATCCGGACATGCCCTCGGCGGTCGAAGCCGACCTCGTGCAGCTGAGGGCCGTGTTTGCCATTCACGCGCGCATGAACCCGGCCGTCGAGACGGGCGAAATCCTCAAGGAGATCGCGGCGCGGCTGCGCGAGGAGCTCGACTACGAGCTGGAGGCGCGCCACACCAGGCTTTATGCCCACATCTTCGCCGCCGAGCCGCGCATCCGCGTGCCGGAAATTCTCCCCGAGCTGTCGACGAAGCGCCTGCTCACGATGACCTGGCTGCAAGGCAGCCCGCTTCTCGACTACAAGTCAGCGCCGCTCGAGCATCGCAATGCCATCGCGCAAGCCATGTTCCGCGCCTGGTGGTTCCCGTTCAGCCATTACGGCGTCATTCACGGCGACCCTCATCTCGGCAACTACACGATCTTCGAGGACGCCAGCCGCCCCGCCGGCATCAACCTGCTCGACTACGGCTGCATCCGCAGCTTCGCGCCGCGCTTTGTCGGCGGCGTCATCGACCTCTACCAGGGGCTGCTCACCGACAACCGCGATCGGCGCGCGCATGCGTTCGAGACATGGGGCTTCCGCGGCCTGTCGGACGATCTGATCGAAGCCCTTACCATGTGGGCGCGCTTCATCTACGGGCCGCTGCTGGATGACCGCGAGCGCGCCATCGCCGAAGGCACGACCCCCGGAGAGTACGGGCGCAAAGAGGCGTTCAGCGTGCACCGCATCCTGCGCGAAAAAGGGCCTGTGGCGGTGCCGCGCGAGTTCGTCTTCATGGACCGCGCGGCCATCGGTCTCGGCGGGGTCTTCCTGCACCTCGGCGCCAGGCAGAACTGGTTCCGGCTCTATAACGAGCTGATCGAGGATTTCGACCTGGCGAGGGTCGCCGACCGCCAGGCCCACGCCTTTACCGCCACCGGCGTCCCCCTGCCGGCCTGATCGGCACAGGCGCCATGCGAAGCGCCACCGAGCTCCGCTCGTAGCTTGATAGCCGGCCAGGGTTGAGGTAGGAGGGAAACCAAGGACCAATAAAACCCGAGGGAGGGGCACGGTGGCGATCGATTTGTCTGGCGGCAATCCGCAAATGGACTACGGCCAAGCCGAACAGACCTATAAGAGCTTTATCCGCTTCACCAAGTTGTCGATCGCCTTCCTGGTCGTGTTGCTGGCCGGCATGGCCTACTTCCTGGTCTAAGGAAAACGCGCCGCGCGCTGGATGCTCGGCGCCGGTGACGGGGCGCTCGGGCCCGGCGGTGTGAGAAACCTCCACGCGATCGGACGAGTGCATGGTCACCATTGCGGTCACGGCCGAAGCTGCGGACGAGCCGCGCGTTGCGGTCTCGCCCGAGACGGTCAAGAAGCTCGTTGCCCTCGGCGCCAAGGTGAAGGTCGAGGCGGGCGCCGGCACCCGCTCACGCTTCTCCGATGAAGCGCTGCGCGCGCAAGGTGCCGAGATCGCGCCCACCGCGGCCGAGGCGCTGCGGGATGCCGACATCCTCTTGAAAGTACGCCGTCCTGCCGCCCCCGACCTCGCGGGGCTGAAGCCGGGCGCGCTCGTCATCGCCATGCTCGATCCTTACGGCGACCGCGCGGCGCTACAGGCGCTGGCGGGCACCAACGCCTCGCTGTTCACCATGGAGTTCATGCCGCGCATCACGCGCGCGCAGTCGATGGACGTGCTGTCCTCGCAGGCCAACCTCGCCGGCTACAAGGCGGTGGTCGACGCCGCGGCGATGTTCCAGCAGGCGATGCCGATGATGATGACGGCGGCCGGTACGGTTCCCGCCGCCAGGGTGTTCGTCATGGGCGCCGGCGTCGCGGGATTGCAAGCAATCGCCACGGCGCGTCGGCTCGGGGCGCAGGTCTCGGCCACCGACGTGCGGCCGGCTTCGAAGGAGCAGGTCGCTTCGCTCGGCGGCAAGTTCATCGCCGTCGAGGACGAGGAGTTCAAGCAGGCGCAGACCGCGGCGGGCTACGCCAAGCCGATGTCGGCAGAGTATCAGGCCAAGCAGGCCGAGCTCGTCGCCGCCCACATCAAGAACCAGGACATCGTCATCACCACCGCGCTCATTCCCGGCCGTCCGGCGCCGCGCCTTATCACCCGCGCCATGGTCGAGAGCATGAAACCCGGCTCGGTGATCGTCGACCTTGCCGCCGAGCGCGGCGGCAACTGCGAGCTGACGCAGCCGGGACAGATCGTCGACCATAACGGCGTGCGCATCTTCGGCCCGCTCAATCTCGCCGGCACCATCTCCGTCAACGCCTCGAGCCTCTACGCCAAGAACCTCTATGCGTTCATCGAGACGCTGATCGACAAGAAAGAGAAGACGCTGGCCGTCAACTGGGACGACGAGATCGTCAAGGGCACGCTCATCGCGCGCGACGGCAAGATCGTGCACCCGAGCCTGCAGGGAGCGACCTGAGATGACCGATCGCAACTCCCGCAAGGCTAACAAACATCCCTCCCTCCCCCTTGATGGGGGAGGGCCGGGGAGGGGGTGGTGCAACACGTCCGATGGTGTGGACACCCCCCACCCCAACCCTCCCCCACAGGGGGAGGGAGAAGTGTTTCGCTGCCGCCATGGCGCTGGCCGTAGCGGCACTGCTGCCGACGCAGGCGCTGGCCGCCGCGGGCGTCGGTGGTCCCATCGATCCGGTCGTCTACGAGCTGATGGTGTTCGTGATGTCCATCTTCGTCGGCTACTACGTCGTGTGGAGCGTCACGCCGGCCCTGCACACGCCGCTGATGGCCGTGACCAACGCCATCTCCTCGGTGATCGTCGTCGGCGCACTGCTGGCCGTCGCCGTCGAGCACGGCGCCGTCGAGGGCTTCATGAGCGGCGAAACGCTCGCCTCCAAGACGTTCGGCGTGCTGGCGCTGGCGATGGCCTCCGTCAACATCTTCGGCGGCTTCCTCGTCACGCAGCGCATGCTCGCCATGTACAAGAAGAAGGGCGACAAGCGGTGACGAGCCTGAGCGCCCACGGGGGAAGAGTGCAATGTTGACGCCCAATCTCGTCGCCGGGCTCTACCTCGCCTCCGGCATCCTCTTCATTCTCGCCCTGCGCGGCCTGTCGAGCCCCGCCACGTCGCGGCGCGGCAACTACGCCGGCATGCTCGGCATGCTCATCGCCATGGGAACGACCCTGGCGGTCGCCAATCCGCAGCTGCCGCTCACTTGGATCCTGCTCGGCATCGGTCTCGGCGTCGGCGGCCTCGTCGGCGCGGTGACGGCGCGGCGTATCGCCATGACGGCCATGCCGGAGCTGGTCGCCGCTTTCCACTCGCTCGTCGGCCTCGCCGCCGTATTCGTCGCCGCCGCGGCGCTGTATGCGCCGAGCGCGTTCGGCATCGGCGAGCCGGGCGCCGTCCACTTCGCCAGCCTCATCGAGATGTCGCTCGGCGTCGCCATCGGCGCCATCACCTTCACCGGCTCGGTCATCGCCTTCTTGAAGCTGTCGGGCAAGATGTCCGGCAAGCCGATCATCCTGCCGCTGCGCCATCTCATCAACCTGGCGCTGTTCGGCGGCCTCATCTATCTCATCTACCTGTTCTGCCTGTCGGGCGGCAATCCGCTGCTGTTCTGGGCCATCGCGCTGACGGCGATGCTGTTCGGCGTCCTGATCATCATTCCCATCGGCGGCGCCGACATGCCGGTCGTCGTGTCGATGCTCAACTCGTACTCGGGTTGGGCGGCTGCCGGCATCGGCTTCACGCTGTCGAACATCGCGCTCATCATCACCGGCGCGCTCGTCGGCTCGTCCGGCGCCATCCTGTCGTACATCATGTGCAAGGGGATGAACCGCAGCTTCATCTCGGTCATCCTCGGCGGCTTCGGCGGCGAGGTGGCGGGGCCAGCCGGCGGCGGCGAGCAGAAGCCGGTCAAGCTCGGCTCGGCCGAGGACGCCGCCTACGTGATGAAGAACGCCGCCAAGGTGATCATCGTGCCGGGCTACGGCATGGCCGTTGCCCAGGCGCAGCACGCCCTGCGCGAGATGGGCGACCAGCTCAAGAAGGCCGGCGTCGAGGTCAAGTACGCCATCCATCCGGTTGCCGGCCGCATGCCGGGCCACATGAACGTTCTGCTCGCCGAGGCCAACGTGCCTTACGACGAGGTGTTCGAGTTGGAAGACATCAACTCGGAGATGCCGCAGGCCGACGTCGTCTACGTCATCGGCGCCAACGACGTCGTCAATCCGGCCGCCGAGACGGACAAGACCTCGCCCATCTACGGCATGCCGGTGCTGCAGGCGTGGAAGGCGGGCACGGTGCTGTTCAACAAGCGCTCGCTCGCGTCGGGCTATGCCGGCATCGACAATCCGCTCTTCTACAACGACAACACCGTGATGGTGCTGGGCGATGCCAAGAAGATGACGGAAGAGATCGTCAAGGCGCTGGCGCACTGAGCCGCCGCCGCCGACTGCTGCTCTCTTCCTCGATGATCAGGCGCGGTGAGAGCCGAACACCGGCTGCTGGTCGACGTGCGAAGGCTCCTCCTCCACCACGCGATTTCTGCCGTCCTTCTTGGCGCGATAAAGCGCCCGGTCGGCGCTGAGCAATAGTGACGGCAGGTCGGGATGCTCATTGGAGCCGGCGGCGAGCCCTACGCTCACCGTGGCACCGAAGCTGCGCTTGCCGCTCACGTGCTCTGCTGCTTCGAATGCGAAACGGATCCGCTCGGCGACTATCATCGCGTCCGCCGTGCTGGCACCGACGAGCAAGCAGGCGAATTCCTCGCCACCGATGCGGCCAAATAGGTCGCCGGGTCGCAACTGGGCGGTGGATATGCTGCAAAACGTGACGAGCACCGCATCTCCTGCGGCGTGTCCGAACTCATCGTTGATGGTCTTGAACTGATCCAAATCGAACAGCAGCAGGGAATGGACGCTGCCGTCCGCACGCGTGCGCTGTAGCAAGCGGCCCCCTTGGTGCAGGAAGGCGCGCCGATTGGCGACGCCCGTGAGAGGATCGACCGACGCCGCATGTTTGTAGCCCGACGCGATCCTCTCGCGGACGAGACTGCCGAACAGATAGGCGCCGGCCATGGCCAGCAGCATGGATTCGAGAAGTATAAAGGTGAGCAGGTGGGCTCTGGCCGGCGGGGCGGCGACCCATCCCGCGACCAGCGGCACGCGCAGCGGCAAGGACGCCGCGTGCAACACAAGCAAAGCGACCGCCAGCCGGCGCGACTTCAGCCCGTCCTCGCGCGCACGCCAAAGCTCGAATGCGGTGAGCAACGTGTAGGTAATGCCGATGAGCATGATCAACGAGGCGCGCGCGGCCGGCGAGGCATACCAGGCCGGGATCAGCATCGCCGCGAGCCACACTGCGGCGCCCGCCAGCGACGCAGCCACGAGCAGCCGGCGCCCGTCGAACTTGCGAGCCGCACTCCACATCACGCCGTAGGCAACCGCAAGGAAAGCGTTCGCGACGACGATCGAAAAGAGGTTTGGAATGTGCCCGCGCGCGCCTATGAGGCCGATTGCGATGCAGGCCAACGCGAAGGCAGCCCCCCACAACCCGAGCGCTGGGCGGGTTCTGTGCTGTAGCCACGAAATCAGCAGCAGCGCACTGGCCACAGCCAGTGCGAAGCCAAGTATGACGGCGGTAGTGGGTAGGGTGAGATCCATTCGCCGACCATAGACGCTCAGTGTTCAAAACTATTTTTCGGCATTGATACAAATGCGGGTATCGGCTGTTTGTGGGCCGTCAACGCGGGCCGGGAAGTTGTGGCAATCCATCGCTGCTCGCTAATCCAGCGCGGCCGCGGCAAGTGTTTCAGCGGTGCAACAGACGCGCATTTTGCAGTCGGCCGGTGAAACGACTGGCAGCGATAGGGCGTACTCGAACATGCGCTTCGCGCTCCGCGGGCACTTCCCTGTCGCATAAGGTTCACCAATGCCTCGTAGCCATCTGACGATATGCGCGACCCTTGCTGCCCTGCTGTTCGCCTTCGCCACCGATGCAAAGGCGGCACCGCGCTTCAAGGCTGTCGCCTTCGACTACTTCGTCATCTTCAATCCCGAATTCAGTGATCCCCGAAGTCGAGAAGGCGTATCCCGGCAAGGGCGAGGCGTTCACCAAGGCATGGCGGGCGAAGCAGTTCGAATACGGCTTCCTGCGTTCCATCACCAACCGGCACGCGGACTTCTTCAAGGTCACCGAGGATGCGCTCGTCTACACAGCCGAGGCGATGAAGCTCGCGCTGTCGGCCGAAGTTCGCCAGCGTCTGCTCGGCGCCTATCTTTCGCTGCAGCCCTGGCCCGACAGCATCGCGGCACTGCGCAAGCTCAAGGCCGCCGGCGTGCGTATCATCACCATCGCCAACTTTTCCGACCGCATGCTGCGCGAAAATGCCGAACGCGCCGGCATTGTCGACGTCTTCGACGAGCTGCTGAGTACCGAGGTCAACGGCACCTACAAGCCCGACCCGCGGGCCTACGCGCTCGGCATGCAGCACCTCGGGCTGCAGAAGGGGGAGGTCGCCTTCGCCGCCTTCGGCGGTTGGGATGCCTACGGCGCCAAGAGCTTTGGCTATCCGACCTACTGGGTGAACCGGTTCAACCTGCCAACCGAGAAGCTCGGGATCGAGGCGGATGCCACCTCGAACGACATTGCAGGCCTGCTAAAATTCGTGCTCGGCGAGGAGGCCGGCGCAAACTGAACGGCGTCGTTGCGCGGGATGCCGGGCACATCGGCGCCCGTTGCCTATTGTTTCACCATGCTGTTGCGCCGTCTTCTGAGCCGACGGCAAAAGTGCTATATTCCCGGCATGCCCTTTGCGCGTTCGCTCCTCGTGATGCTCTGCGCGGCGCAAGCCGGCGACGCCGCTTTTGCGGCTACCGCCATCGCGCCGTTACGGTCGGACGTGGCCCCGGTCGTCGAGCCGGTCGCGCGCAAGGGAACGCGGGCTTATAGACCCGACGGGGCCGCGCCCGCGGTTCCTGCCGATGCCTCGCAAGCGAAATCGCCAGCTGGCGATGATGCACTCGCGCAATGCATCGCCACATGGGATGCGGGCACGCACATCTCGCCCAGCAAGTGGCGAGAGATCTGCAAGCGTCAGCTCAATGATCGCGACGCGATGTACCGCTGACCGCGTGCGGTGTCCCCGGCGGGCAGCCGAAATCACTGTGCCCGGTCGGTGTGTCCCAGGGAGCGGTCGGGGGCGACTCGATCACGAACCAGCCGCTTTAGCTCCTTGATATCGGGAAGGCGCCCCATCTCTTTGCGCGACCAGACGAGGTCGTTGTCAACGCGAACCTCGAAGACGCCGCCCGTTACATCCGGGGTGAGCGTGACGGAGCCCAGCTCCTCGGCAAAAGTCGTCAGGAGCTCCTGCGCCATCCAGCCGGCTCTCAGGCCCCAGCCGCACAGTCTGCAATATGTGATCTCGATGGTCGGGCTTCTCGGCATAATGCCACCGCTGCGAGGGAATGGATTGGAGCAAGGACGCCACTGGCAGTGATGCTTCGAGGGCCACGATTTGACAATTCCAACTTAGACCACCCGCAGGCGGAGCACACGTCCGCGCGGGCGCCTCGTCGCCGCCGGGAGCAATTCGCCGATGTTCGTCAGCAGGATGGTTGGTCGCGTGGGGTCGAGGTGCGCTGGCGCGGTCTGCCGGCGATGCCCCAGCTACCCCGGCTCCCGGATGACGTCTGCCAAGCTCATGGCCGTCGGGGCGGCCATGCTCTGAACCGATGAGGCGCAAGGCCGCACAGGTTTCCGGCTCGCCTCGAGGGCTTCCCGCGGCAGCGAGATATCTCGACGGATCGTTCCTGGAACATCCAACGAGGTATACGCCTTTCACCCGATGCTCTAAATGTTGAAATAGGGCGCATCGTGCGTGAGGAGAACCCACTTGGACGTTCGCAATACCGATGTCGGCACGAGTGGGGACGAGCAGCAAAGTGACAACGCCGCGACCCGCGCACTGGTCTTAGCTGGACTGAATATCAAATGGTTCTTCGGCGATCTGCTCTCCGGGGTGGGGAGCAGCCGCGCGCGTCGGCGCGCGCTAAAGAATGATCCTGAGGCGTTTCCGGCCTCGCAAGAGTTCTCCGAGCTGCCTGCCTATACCTCGATCATCAAGCATCGCTCGATCGCCGACCGTTTCAACTTCACGGATCCGTTCTATCGCTGCCACGACCGTAGTCGCGGCGCCATTACCACCATCGACGGTCAGGACTATGTGACCTTCGCGTCCTACGACTACCTCGGACTGAACGGGCATCCGGAGGTGGTCGCCGCGGCGAAGGCGGCGATCGACGAGCATGGCACGTCCGTCTCGGCCAGTCGCATCGTTGCCGGGGAACGCCCCCTGCACCGCGAGTTGGAGGCAGCGCTCGCCGATCTCTACGAAACTGAGGATGCGGTCGCGTTTGTCAGCGGTCACGCGACCAACGTATCGACGATCAGCACGCTGCTCGATTCGAGCGACCTCATCCTCTACGACGAGTTGGCGCACAACAGCCTGCTGACGGGTATCAAGCTGTCGAAGGCCACCGCTTTCGCCTTCCGTCACAACGATCTCGACAACTTGGAGCAGCTGCTGCGCACGCATCGCCGGGCGAGCCGCAACGCGCTCATCGTCGTCGAGGGCCTCTACTCGATGGATGGAGACCTCCCCGATCTGCCGAGGCTCATCGAGCTGAAGCAGCGCTACGGCGCCTGGCTGATGGTCGACGAGGCGCATGCGCTTGGCGTCCTCGGTGCACGCGGGCGCGGCATCGCCGAGCACTTCGGCGTCGAGCCGCGGCATGTCGATATCTGGATGGGAACCCTCAGCAAGGCGCTGGCCGGATGCGGCGGCTACATCGCCGGTAGCTACGAACTGGTGCACACGCTCAAGTTCCGCGCCAGCGGGTGTGTGTACTCGGTCGGCATGTCACCGCCCGTGGCCGCAGCGGCGCTGGCAGCCATCAAATTGATGAATGCCGAGCCTGAGCGCGTCGCACGCGTGCGCGCCAACGGTGCCCATTTCCTGCGTGCCGCAAAGGCGCGTGGTCTGGATACGGTGACCAGCGAAGGGTACGCCATCGTCCCCATCATGGTCGGCGACATCATCAAAGCCGGCCGCATCACCGACCGCATGCTGGCGCGCGGGGTAAACGTATTGCCGATCATTTATCCGGCCGTGCCGCTGAAGGCAGCGCGCCTGCGGTTTTTCATCACCAGCGCCCACACGGACGAGCAGATCGAATCCACCGTGCAAATCGCGGCGGAAGAGCTGCGCCGCTTGGCAGCGGGCTAGCGAACAGGGAGCCGGCGAGCATTGGCTCGCGGCCACATTCGGATGAGATACAGGGCCATCGCCCGAGCAGTGCTGCTCGGCGCTACCATTGCAGGTGCGTCGATCGCCGAAGCCGATGCGGCTGTCAGGGTCGCTCGCGCCACTGCGATCCCTGATTGCACCGTCTTCGTCGATGCTGCGTCCGACGGCAGCGAGGGCACGGCGCAATCCCCGCATAAGACAATCGCCGCCGCGGTGGCGGCTGCCGAGGCGGGCGCCGTCATCTGCGTCGCCGAAGGCACCTACGCCGAGCAGATTGCGCCCGGCGAGAAATACTTCACGCTCGCCGGCGGCTTTCAGCGCGGCAGCGAGTTCAAGGTGCGCGACAGCGCCGAGCACGTCAGCAAGGCCAAGGGCGACGGCGGCTCGTTCATCCGCATCGAGGATCCGGGCCCGCAAGGAAAGCTGACAGCGATCGACGGCTTCGACATCAGCGGCTATTCGCAGGCGATCGTCCGCGAGTTCTACGAGTCGCAGCGCTTCGACGTCACCAACAACTACATCCACGACAACATGTGCGCCGACCAAACCCTCGCCGGCGCCGGCTTCGCGCTCAACAACGTCTCGGGCACGATCAAGGGCAACGTATTCGAGAAGAATTCCTGCGGCCGCGGCGGCGCGCTGTTCCTCAACGACGCCAAGAACGAGAACACGGTCACGATCGAGAGCAACCTCGTCGACAGCAATGCGGGGACCGAGCCCGGCGCCTCGCACGGCGGCGCGTTCTACCTCTTCGGCAACACGCTCAGCATCACCGGCAACGTGTTCACCAACAACAGCGTGACCCAGTGGGGCGGCGGGCTCTACGTCGGCGCCTTTACGCAGGGCAACCAGCTGACGACGGCGACCCTGAGCTGGAACGTCTATCGCGGCAATCGCGCCGGCGACGGGGGCGGCGGCTTCTTCTGCGACGACGGGGCGACGTGCATCGCCTCGCACGAGATCTACGACAGGAACTGCGGCGGCAACATCCTCCTCGACGGCGGATCGGGAGGCTCGGCGCCGACCATCGCGCGGTTCGATCACATCACCAATGTCGGCGCGCTCGGCGTTAACTGCGAGGGACCCGGTATCGGCTTTTTCATCGACACCTATGAAGGGGTTGCGCCCGATTCCCACACTGTCACCAACGCGATCTTCTGGGGCAATGCGCCGGGGCAGGATTTCGCCGTCGGCTGCGGCAGCGGCTGCAAGCAGCTGAAGGGCAGCGTCGACCATTCGATAGTCGATACCAAATACGGTGACGGCAGCATCAAGGTCACCTTCGGCGCCGGGAACATCGCGCCGGCCGACCCGATGTTCGTCGCTCCCGACAAGGGTGATTTCCGCCTGCAGGCCGACAGCCCAGCAGCAGGCAAAGCCAGCGACGGCAGCAACCTCGGCGCCGACGTCGGTGAATCTGCGGCGGCGGCCGAAAGTGGTGAAGAGCAGGGCCCGCCGGCACCGCGCGAGGAGCCTCCTCCGGCAAAAAAGGTGAAGGCGCGTGCCGATCCGCCGCCCGAGCCGGAGGCTGCGGAGAGTGCCGACGAGGCCCCGCCCGCGGCCAGCGCCGACGTTTCCGCCAAGGACGCGTTCGAGGCGGCCAAGGAGCTCGGCACAGTCGAAGCCTGGGAGGCGTTTATCGCCAACTATCCCGACGGCTTTCACGCCAAGCTGGCGCGCGCCTACCTCAAGAAGCTCGGCGGCTAACTGCGACGATCAGCGAGATTGGATAGGGCCGAGGTCGACCTCGTCGCCGCGCTCGGTCCCGTTGCGGTCGCTCGGCGCATCGTCCGACCGCGTCCCTTTGCCGAGAAACGGCGCCTCGGCGGTCGGCTTGAAGCCGCTCACCTTATCTTTTGCTCCGACGGGGAACTTGGCGAACCAGCCCGATTGGAACTCCTGCTCGGAGGTTTCGTCGCCGTTGGGCTCGTAGCCTTCGAACTTGCCCGCGACGTAGAAATTGCCGCGATAGGCGTTGTTGCGCGACGCCTCGTCGACCTCCATCAGCAGTGCCGCGGGATTGCCCCGCGCTTCGCCGTCGTTCACCTGAATTCCGAGCACGATGTTGTTGACGAACTCGTTGTTGGTCGAGCTGTTCTCGAACTTCACGCCGTGCCGCTCGGTGGTGATGAACAGATTGTGCAGGATCTTGTTCTCGCTGGAGCCGAGCTTGGGGTTGTCGGTTTCCTGCCAGAAGCTGACGTTGTGGCGTTCCTGCGGCCCGAAAATGTTGTTGCGGACGACGCTGCGGCGGACGCTGGTGAAGTTCGGCCCGACTTTGCTGTGGTGGAAATAGTTGCCGTCGATGAGGAAGTAGTCGCTGGCGCCCTGACCGCCGCCATCCGTGCCGGCGTAGGCGTCGCAGCGCGGGTCGTCGAAGGGGATGCCGACCTCCTTGCAGGTGGACGTCGGGTCGGCGTTGATCTGGAAGTCGCTCGAGGAGTTGCCGTACGTCTCGTTGAAGCGGACGATGTTCCAGTCGCCGCCGTTGCTCAGATAGATGCCGTGGCCGTCGTCCTTCTTGGCGCCGTAGGCAAGATTGCCTTCCCACACGGCCCAGTCCGACTGGCCGGAGAAGAACGGATCCCTCAACTGATCGTGGCCCTTGCAGTTGAGCACTGCGATGCCGCGCGATTTTTCGGTCGCGCCGTAGCCGGCGCCGACGACGCGCACGCCAAACTTTCCGCCGACGACCTCGAAGCCGTCGATGGCGATGTAGTCGGCGTTCTCGAAGTTGAAGCAGGTTTGCCGCCCGCTGGAGCAGCACTTGACGGAGACGCCGAGCGACTTGTCCTTGTTGCGCTCGCCGTAAAGCACGATCGGCTCATCATACGTGCCGCTGCCGGTCACTTCGAAGCAGCCCTGGTAGTCACCGCGCAGGAAATAGACCTCGGTGCCGGGAGCGGCCTCGGCCATCGCCGCTTCGACGGCCATGGGCGTGTCGCGGCTGGCGCCATCGCCGCTGCCGTCGGGGCTCACGTACAAAATGCGCGACGGCTTCCAATCGGGGTCGGTGTAGTAGCGGTTGAACTTCTCCGGAAAGCCCAAGAACTTGGCGCTGCGGGCGATGGCCGGACCGCCGGCGAAAGACGGCGGCGGTGCGTCGTCGCTCGCGTCGGCGCTCTTCTTGGTGTCGCCGTCCTTCCCGGCAATGGAGGAATGGCCATCGCCGTCCTGGTCCTCGCTCGCCACCGGCTTTTTCGCCGGAGCTGGCTTTTTCGCCTCCTCCGTCTTGGGGGGCGGCGCATCCGGCTTCTTCGGTTCCTTCGCTGTCTCCGCTTTTGGCGCAGGCGCGCCCAGCTTTTTCAGATACGCGCGTGCGAGGTCGGCGTGAAAACCGGAGGGGTAGCTTTCCAGGAAGGCGTTCCACGCCTCGGCCGTGCCGAGCTCCTTGGCTGCTTCGAAGGCCTCTTTCGAGGACACCTCGGCGGCCTGCGCGAGCGCGCTGTGGTGGTGCGACAAAGGAGCAAGCGAAACTACCGGCGAGGCGACGAGGAGCATCACGAGGCACAGGCGGGTCATGCTTGTCCTTTCGCAGTGGAACTAGGGCAGGGGTTGCAATCTAGCGTGGACTGAAAGCCGACGAAAATCCATACGCGCGACACGGTTAGAATGGTGTGGGCGTGCGCGGCTTTGTCCCGCGGGAACTAAGCTGGAGATTACCTATCAATAAATCTTGGTGGCTAAGCCGACCGCTCGGGGCGCCTTAAGTCGGCGCAAACCTCCGGCGCGGTTTCTGCGGGACAGATGCACTTCACGGGTTGCCATCGCGGTGCCTGCCAATACCCTGAGTGCCAGACACTTCTGCAAGGAGCCAGCATGCGCGTCGGGGTGCCGAAAGAGGTCAAGGTCCACGAGTACCGCGTCGGCTTGGTGCCGGCGAGCGCGCGCGAGCTCATCGCCCACGGACATCAGGTGTTCGTGCAGGCGGGCGCCGCCGAGCGCATGGGCATCGCCGACGACGACTATCGCCGCGTCGGCGCAACTATCCTTGCCGATGCCGCGGAGGTGTTCGACGTCGCCGACATGGTCGTCAAGGTGAAGGAGCCGCTGGCGGCGGAGCGCGCCATGCTGCGCCAGGGCCAGACGCTTTTCACCTACCTGCATCTGGCGCCCGATCCCCACCAGGCCAAAGACCTGCTGCGCTCGGGGGTGACGGCCATCGCCTATGAGACCGTGACGGGTCCGCTCGGCGGACTGCCGCTGCTGTCGCCGATGAGCGAGGTGGCCGGGCGCATGTCGATCCAGGCCGGTGCGCATTGCCTGGAGATGGAGCAGGGCGGACGCGGCATGCTGCTTGGCGGCTCGGCCGGCGTCGCACCGGCCAATGTCGTCGTCATCGGCGGCGGCGTGTCGGGCGTCAACGCCGTGCGCATGGCCATCGGGCTAGAAGCTGCGGTGACCTGCATCGACATCAACATCGAGCGGCTCTACGCGCTCGACCAGCGGTTCGGCGCCTCGGTCAACACCATCTTCTCGACGCGCCAGGCGATTGAAGACTACGTGCTGCAGGCCGATCTCGTCGTCGGCGCGGTGCTCGTCCCCGGCGCGGCGGCGCCCAAGCTGATCAGCGAGAAGCTGGTCAAAGCCATGAAACGCGGCTCGGTCATCGTCGACGTCTCGATCGACCAAGGTGGCTTTGCAGAAACTTCGCATCCGACGACGCACACCAATCCAACCTACGTGACACACGGCGTCGTGCACTATTGTGTCGCCAACATGCCGGGTGCGGTGGCGCGCACCTCGACCTTCGCGCTCAACAACGCCACGCTCCCCTTCGTGCTGGCGCTGGCCAACAAGGGCACCGTGGCGGCGCTGCGCTCGGACCCGCATCTCCTCGCCGGCCTCAACGTCTGTGAAGGCAAGATCACCTATCGGGCGGTGGCCGAGGCGCTGGGACTGCCGTACGTCGATCCGCACGTCGCGATCGGTATTTAAGTTGTTGTATTCATGCCCTAAAGATTGGGGTCGCCACGGGATTCCGCGCTTCGGCTCGGCCCTTCCCGAGGTGTTCGAGTAAAGCAATCGCACCGGTCGGTTTCGCGTCGGGAGACTTGGCGGTCTATGTTGCTCCGGGGTGCGCACACAGGGAACGGCGTCTCGCCGCAACGACCGTAAAGCATGCAGCTGATCCTGAAACTAGTGTTGGGGTTGGCGACGCTCTACGCGGTCGTGGCCCTCGCCGCATTTTTCTTTCAGCGCCGGCTGACCTACTTCCCCGACCCGCAGCGGATCGCGCCGGCTAGCTACAATCTTCCGGGCGTCGAAGAGCGTGTCATCGCCACCCCCGACGGCGAGCAGCTCGTCTCCTGGTTCGCGCCGGCGGCTCCGGGGCGCCCGACGGTGCTCTATTTCCACGGCAACGCCGGCAACCTCGGCAATCGGTCCGAGCGCGTGCGCCGCTTCCTGGCGCGCGGCTGGGGCGTGATGTTCCTCAGCTATCGCGGCTACGGCGGCTCGACGGGACGGCCGAGCGAGAGTGCCAACGTCGCCGATGCCAAGCTCGCCTACGAGGAGTTGCGCAAGGCCGGCGTCGCCCCGCACGACATCATCGTCTACGGGGAATCGCTGGGTTCGGGCGTCGCCGTGCAGGTGGCAGCGGAAAAAGAGGTGGGCGGCCTCGTGCTCGATGCGCCCTATACGTCGATCGTCGACGTAGCGGAAGTGTCGTACCCGTACCTGCCAGTACGCCCGTTCATGTTCGATCGCTACGAGACGATGCGCTTCCTGCCGCAGGTGACGGCGCCGCTGCTCGTCATGCACGGCGAGGACGACCAGGTCATCCCGGTCGAGATGGGCAAGGCGGTGTATGCCGCCGCCAACGCGCCGAAGGAGATCGTTACCTTCCCGCGCGCGGGGCATTCCGATCATCACCTCTTCGGCTCGTACGATGAGTTGTTCCGCTGGGTCGATGCCTTGCGCGCCCGAACGCCGGCGCGCGTCCCCGCGCAACAGCAAATGCGCCCGTGAGTTCATCGCTCAGGGCGCATCGCGAATTCATCGGAAGAGGTTTAGCTTAGCGGCGCGGACCGGCGGCGGTCGTCGGCGTTGTCGGCGCCTTGCCGGGCAGCAGGCCTTCGCGCTGGGCGCGCTTGCGGGCCAGCTTGCGCGCGCGGCGCACAGCTTCGGCCTTCTCGCGAGCCTTACGCTCGGAGGGCTTCTCGAAATAGTTGCGGAGCTTCATTTCCCGGAAAATGCCCTCGCGCTGCATCTTCTTCTTGAGCGCCTTGAGAGCCTGATCGACGTTGTTGTCGCGGACGAGAACCTGCAAGCGGTTGCTTCCTTTGCCTGGTTGCCACCAATGAAAAACGCGACATCCGGTGCGGCGGCTGAACCGCCGGCATCCCGTTTGCCGTTGAGGATGGCGGGATCACTAGCAAAAGCCGGTTAAAATGTCCATGCGGACAATTCCGGCGCCCGCTCAGCGGCCTTTGCCGAGGGGCGACAGCCGGTTGACGTGCCCCATTTTGCGCCCCGCACGAGCTTCGTTCTTCCCGTAAAGGTGCAGGCAGGCGCCGGATTCGGCGGCCAATTGCGGCCAGGCCGCCACATCATCGCCGATGAGATTGGTCATCTGGCAGTCGGAATGCCGCTCCGTCGCACCCAAGGGCCAGCCGGCGACGGCGCGGATGTGATTCTCGAACTGCCCCACGGCGCAGCCGTCCATCGTCCAGTGACCGGAGTTATGCACGCGCGGGGCGAACTCGTTGAGCAGCAGCGGCTCTGGCCCCTCGCCAACGTAGAACATCTCGACGCCGATCACGCCAACGTAGCCGAGCGCATCGGCAATCTTGCCGGCGATGTCGCGGGCGCGCGCCTGATGCGCGGCCGGCAGCGCGCACGGCACGGTCGATGTGCGCAGAATACCGCCGTCGTGGTGATTGGTGGGGATGTCGTAAAAGCGCTTTTCGCCGTCGAGACCCCGCACGAGCAGCACCGAGACCTCGCACTTGAAGCGCACGAGCGCCTCAAGCGTCGCCGGGGCTTCGCCGATGATCTCGAAGGCGCGGGGCAGGCAGTTATCGGTCCGCAGCCACGCTTGGCCTTTGCCGTCATAGCCGAAGCGCCGTGTCTTGAGGATCGACGGAACGCCAACGGTGGCCATAGCGGTGGCGAAATCGTCCGACGTTTCAATCGGTGCAAAAGGCGCCAGCGGGATGCCGAGCGAGGCGGCGAACTGCTTTTCCCTGAGGCGGTCCTGCGCCACTTCCAGGGCCTTGAGGCCGGGACGCACCGGGCGCACGCGGTCCACGGCGGCGGCGGCCTCCACCGGCACGTTCTCGAATTCGTAGGTGACGACGTCGGTCTCGGCCGCGAACCGGGCAATTTTATCCAAGTCTTCGTAGGGGCCGATGGTGGTCGATACGGCGACGTCGGAAGCGGGCCCCGGTACGTCGCTATAGATACGGCACTTGAAGCCAAGCTGCGAGGCGGCAGCGGCGAGCATGCGGCCGAGTTGTCCGGCGCCGAGAATGCCGATGGTTGAACCCGGCTTCAGAGCCTCACGCATCCTTGGGCTCGACCGCGACCTTGGCGGTGCGCGCCGCCCGGTGAGCTTCGAGGCGCTGCAAAAGCTGCGCATCGGCGATGGCGAGGATCTGCGCCGCCAAGAGACCGGCATTGGTGGCGCCGGCTTCGCCGATGGCGAGCGTACCGACCGGCACGCCGGCTGGCATCTGCACGATGGAGTAAAGGCTGTCCTCACCGCCGAGGGCCGTGGTGGCGATGGGAACGCCCAAAACCGGCAGCGGTGTCAGCGAGGCTGTCATGCCGGGAAGGTGTGCGGCCCCGCCGGCGCCGGCGATGATCACCTTCAGGCCGCGCGACTTGGCCGACTTGGCATACTCATAGAGGCGCTCCGGGGTGCGGTGCGCGGAGACGATGCGGGTCTCGAAGGGAACCTGCAACTCATCGAGGATGTCGGCGGCCTTCTTGAGCGTCGGCCAGTCCGACTGGCTGCCCATGATGATGCCGACGACGGCTTTCCCGGTGCTCATTTTTTGCTGCGACTTTAGCTTCGGCGGGGCCGAAAGAAAGCGGGGGATTACAGGAGAGGACCGCCCAATACAAGCGGTTTGTGGCAGGCCTGCCAGGTGTTCTGGTCGCCGCTGTCAGGCGATGATGTCGGGGAGGAGCTGATCCTCGATCGCCGTCATCCGGTCCTTGATGGCGAGCTTCTTCTTCTTCAGGCGTTTGACCAGCAACTGGTCGGCGGTTGCGGAGTCTTCGAGCAAAATGATCTGGTCGTCGAGCTCGCGGTGCTCCGCCCGGAGCTTGACGAGTTCATCTCGGAGCTCTCTCTCGTCGATGCGCTTCATTGGCCGACCGGTCAATGCCCCTCTTGAACGCCGCGCGAGCGCGCGGACTATCGTCTTGTTCACCGTATATGGCAAGCGATAGGCATTGCCGCCGCGCATAGCAACTGCCTAGCGAAGCGGCGGCCGCAGCCATAAGCGCAACTGAACCAAGGTTCCAGTTTTCATAAAAAATATCGCGATCAATAGCGCCGAACCGTATTGGACAAGGCGCCGATGTTCTGTCACCCTCAAGCGTCTCTTCAACATCTCATGGAGGACCATGATGGCGCTTGTAGCTCACCTCGCAGAGCTAACTGAGAAGCACAAACTTCTCGAGCGTAAGATTGAAGCAGAGGTCTCCCGACCTGGATCGGATGACCTGGAAATCCACAGATTGAAACTCGAAAAACTCAAGCTCAAGGACGAGATCGTCCGCCTGAGCGCAAGCGAGACGCGCCACTAGGTGCCTCGATCTGAGCGGTGAGGCGAGCACAGTCGCCCGCCTCCCCTCCCTCGCCAATGCCGTAGTTGTGAGCGTGGCCGAATTTTCCCGGTGCATGCCGAAGCGGCGAATTACTCCCTCACAGACTTCAGCGAGCGCGCCGCATGCGGTGCTCGCTGCTCATGCGTTTTTTGCCATCTCGCGCAGCTTGAACTTCTGGATCTTCCCGGTCGAGGTGCGCGGCACCTCGGCGAAGACGATGTGGCGCGGCACCTTGTAACGCGCCAGCCGATCGCGCGACCATGCGAGCAGTTCATCGGCGGTCGCCGTCATGCCCGGGCGCAGCTCAATGAAGGCGCATGGCGTCTCGCCCCACTTCTCGTCCGGCTTGGCGACCACCGCGCAGTAGGCGACAGACGGGTGCTTGTAGAGCACGTCCTCCACCTCGATGGAGGAGATGTTCTCGCCGCCGGAGATGATGATGTCCTTCGACCGGTCCTTGAGCTGGATGTAGCCGTCCGGATAGAGGACGCCGAGGTCGCCGGAGTGGAACCAGCCGCCCTCGAACGCTTCGTCAGTCGCCGCGGGGTTCTTCAGGTAGCCCTTCATGACGATATTGCCGCGGAACATCACTTCGCCGATCGTGGTCCCGTCGGCGGGCACGCGCGTCATCGTCAGCGGGTCGAGGACGGTGAGGTCTTCCAGCGCCACGTAGCGCACGCCCTGGCGCGTGCGCAGGAAGGCGCGACCTTCGGCGTCGAGATCGTTCCAGTCGCGGTTCCACTCGTTCACCGTCGCCGGGCCGTAGGTCTCCGTCAGCCCGTAGAGGTGCGTCAGGTGGAAGCCCGCCGCCGTCATGGCGTCGAGCACCGCTTGCGGCGGCGGCGCTGCCGCGTGATTGACCGAGACGCGATGGCTGATGGGGCGCTTTTCTTCCGGCGTCGCGTTGAGCAGCGTCGACATGACGATGGGGGCGCCGGAGAGATGGCGTAACGCGATGCTCGGCGATCGCGTCGTACATGGCCTTGGCGCGCACCCACCGCAGGCACACGTGCGTGCCGGCGACGACCGACAGCGACCACGGGAAGCACCAGCCGTTGCAGTGGAACATGGGCAGCGTCCACAGATAGACGGGATGCTGGCCCATGCCGGCTTCGATGTTGTTGGCGTAGCACATGAGCGCGGCGCCGCGGTGATGGTAGACGACGCCCTTCGGATTGCCCGTGGTGCCGGATGTGTAGTTGAGCGCGATGGCGTCCCATTCGTCGGACGGCATCCGCCAGACGAACTCAGGGTCGCCGGAGGCGAGCACCGCCTCGTAGTCGTCGGCCGAAAGTTGCTCGCCGGTCTGCGGAAACTCGGGGTCGTTGTAGTCGACGATGGCGGGTTTGGCCTGCGCCAGCACCAGGGCCGCCTTCGACAGCGGGGCGAACTCGCGGTCGGTGATCAGCAGCTTGGAATTTCCGTGGTCGAGCTGGAAGGCGACGATCGCAGCGTCGAGCCGGGTGTTGATGGTGTGCAGCACGGCGCCGATCATGGGCACGCCGTAGTGCGCCTCGAGCATCGGCGGCGTGTTGGCGAGCAGCACCGACACCGTGTCGCCCGGACCGATGCCGCGCGCTATCAGCCCCGACGCCAGCCGGCGGCAACGCTCGTAAAACTGCGCGTACGTGAAGCGCTGGTTGCCGTGGATGATGGCGGTGTGGTTGGGGAAGACCAGCGCCGCGCGCTGCAGGAATTGGAGGGGCGTCAGCGGCTGGTAGTTGGCCGGGTTTTTGTCGAGGTGCTCGTTGTAGGGATTAGTGGGCATGTGCGGCCGGCGCTCGAGGAAAGGGTCTGCAGCGAAATATCCGCAGTGTCGGCAAAACGCTAGCGAAAGCCGGCATGTCGGGCAACGCCGATGTCGACTGCCCAATCGGTGAGCGCCCGAAGCGCACCAATCCTCCAGAATCTGTGGTGGGCTATCTGTTGCGGCGTGCTTTTAGCGGCTAATCTTGCCGCACGCGGGGGTGGGCCAGGGAGATGGCCATGAGCGAACTCAAGCAGCAAACGATCGCACTATGGATCTTGCTGATGCTACTGATCCTGGTGCCGTGGGCACTGGAATAGCGCGCCGGAAAGTGGCGTCGCGTGGGGTGGGCGGCATGCGCTGCCCTGAGCATACTGGCTGACTAGGCCCGGTCGGCCCGCGGACGATTGCTCAGCCCTTGTCGCCATCGTCGTCGGAGCGTTCGCCGCCGGACAGCTCCTTCAGCTTGGCGAAGACGCGAGCCTGCTCCTCCTGCTCGGTCTCCTCACGCGCCTCCTCGTGCCGCGGCTGCATGATCTCGACCTTGCGCTCGGGCGGCGGCTGCGTCGTCTCCTCGGTCGGCAGCAGCGTGCCGGCCCGCTCGGCTCCTGTCTTGTCCTTGCGGTCGAGGCGACGCGCCGCCTTCTTCACCTCGGCGTCGAGGTCGATCTGCGAGCAGAGCCCGAGGGTAACGGGATCCTGCGGGGTGAGGTTGGGCGCGTTCCAATGCGAGCGTTCGCGGATTTGCGTGATGGTCGGCTTGGTGGTGCCGACGAGGCGCATGATCTGGCTGTCCTTCAGCTCCGGGTGATTGCGCAGCAGCCACAGGACGGCGTTGGGACGGTCCTGACGGCGCGACACGGGCGTGTAGCGCGGGCCTTTGCGGCTCGGCGTTTCGGGGACGATGACCTTCGGCTCCGCGAGATGCAGGTCGCGAGAGGGTTCGCGCTCGGCCTCCTCGATGGCTTCGCGCGTCAACTGGCCCGAGGTGACCGGGTCGAGGCCCTTGATGCCCTGCGCTACGTCGCCGTCGGCGATGCCTTTCACCTCCAGCACGTGCAGACCGCAGAAAGCGGCGATCTGCTCGAACGTCAGCGACGTGTTCGAGACGAGCCAAACGGCCGTCGCCTTGGGCATCAGGGGCTTGCGATCGCTCATGGGGGCTTAACCTCCGGCTTGCTGCGTCGGTCCGCAGGGCCAAGTATTTTGGGGCAACTGGGGAATTGCGCGCCTTATAGCTCGCTCCGCCCCCGGCGTGCAACCCGCCGATGGCCCTTTGGTTGAGCTTGCCCATAAGAGCGCCGATGTTGCCGCGGGGGCCATGCGCGGATAGTGTCGCCGCCGACCGCAGCGGCGAAGACTCGGGAAGGGCTGAACGATGGGCGAGACGCCAAAGAGCGTTTATTTCGAGGATCTTAGCGTCGGCCAAGAAGCGAGCATAAGCAACACGGTGACGGCCGATGTCATCGCCGCGTTCGCCGACGTGTCCGGCGACCACAATCCCGTGCATATCGACGCCGACTACGCCGCCAAGACCATGTTCAAGGAGCGCATCGCCCACGGCATGTTGTCGGCCGCGTACATCTCGGCGGTGTTCGGCATGCAACTCCCGGGCCCGGGCGCCATCTACATTTCGCAGACGCTGAACTTCAAGGCGCCGGTCAAGATCGGCGATACCGTCGTCACCACCGTGAAGGTGGCCGAGCTGGTACCCGAGAAGAAGCGCGCCAAGTTCGAGTGCGTGTGCACCGTCAACGGCAAGCCCGTGGTGCAGGGCGAGGCCGTGCTCATGGTTCCCGCGCGACCGACCTGATCGACTGACTGTCCCCAGCTCACGCGGAGAGGGAATGCTCCTCGTTCACGGCTACAAGGATGTGCCGGTCGGAGCGCGCGGTGCGGTGCTCGCCATCGGCAACTTCGACGGCGTGCATCGCGGGCACCAGGCGCTGCTGCGTGCCGCGTCGGCGATCGGCCGCGAGCTCGGCGCCCCCGCCGGCGCCCTCGTCTTCGAGCCGCATCCACGCGAGTTCTTCCATCCGGAGGAGCCGCACTTTCATCTGACGCCGCTGGCGCAGAAGCTGGCGATCTTCGAGCAGCTCGGGCTCGATGTCGCCGTTGTGCTGCCCTTCGATGGCGCCCTGGCCGCCTTGTCGGCGGATGCCTTCGTCGATCGCGTCATCGTCGACGGCCTCGGCGCCCGCCACGTCGTCATCGGCCATGACTTCTTCTTCGGCAAGAATCGCGGCGGCACGCCGGAGACGATGCAGGCGGCGGCGGCGCGCTCCGGCTTCGGCATCACCATCATCCCGCCGGTGGCCGAGGACGGCGAAGTGTTCTCCTCCAGCGCCATCCGTCTGCGACTGGCGCAAGGCGACGTCAAAGGCGCGGCGCGCCTGCTCGGTCGAGCATGGCAGGTCGTCGGGAATGTCGTCGGGGGCGCCAAGCGCGGCACGGGACTCGGCTTCCCAACCGCCAACATCCCGCTGCCGCGCGGCACGGCGCTGGGCCACGGCATCTACGCGGTGCGCGTGCATACCGGCGGCGAACGCCATGACGCCGCCGCCTACCTCGGCACCCGCCCCACTTACGACGACGGCATGCCGGTGCTGGAGGTCTTCCTGTTCGACTTCGACGGCGATCTCTACGGCCAGGAGATCGAGGTGGAGTTCGTCGACTTCATCCGCGCCGACCGCAAGTTCGATTCCAGCGAGGCGCTGATTGCCCAGATGCAGGACGACGTTGCCCGCGCCCGCGACATCCTGGCCGCCGGCTAATCTTCGGCGCTGCCCGGACCGCAGGCTCCTGGATAAGCGCGGGGCATGTTGCTAGAACCCGCGCTTGAAACCGGCGAGAATTGAAATGGCGAAAGACAACGGCGGCAAGAGCGCCGCCAAAGCGAAGCACAAGCCCGCTGACGGTGTCCCGGCACCGGTGCAGGCCGAGGCTGCCATTCCCGCCGGCTCCGAGGGGCGCGACTGGAGCAAGACGCTGTTCCTGCCGCAGACCGACTTTCCCATGCGCGCCGGCCTGCCCGACCTCGAGCCGCGCCTGTTGCAGCGCTGGGCGGAGATGAACCTCTACGAGCGCCTGCGCCAGAAGGGGCGCAACCGCGCCAAGTTCCTGCTGCACGACGGCCCGCCCTACGCCAACGGCAACATCCACATCGGACATGCGCTCAACAAGATCCTCAAGGATCTCGTCGTCAAATCGCAGGGCATGCTCGGCTTCGATTCCAACTACGTGCCGGGCTGGGACTGCCACGGCCTGCCGATCGAGTGGAAGATCGAGGAGAACTATCGCGCCAAGGGCCGCAACAAGGACGCGGTGCCGATCAACGAGTTCCGCGCCGAGTGCCGCGAGTTTGCAGCGCATTGGATCGACGTGCAGCGCGAGGAGTTCAAGCGCCTCGGCGTCGTCGGCGACTGGGCGCATCCCTACAAGACGATGGACTACGCGGCCGAGGCGATCATCGCCGGCGAGATCATGAAGTTCGCCATGAACGGCACGCTGTATCGCGGGTCGAAGCCGGTGATGTGGTCGGTGGTCGAGAAGACGGCGCTGGCCGAGGCCGAGGTCGAGTACCAGGACTACCAGTCCGACATGATCTGGGTGAAGTTTCCGGTCACACAAGCTGAGGCCAGCGGTTCGGCCAGGCTGGACAAGTTGATGGACGCGTCGATCGTCATCTGGACGACAACGCCTTGGACGATCCCCGGCAACCGCGCCATCTCCTTCTCCTCGCAAGATCACCTACGGGCTCTTCGAAGTGACCGAGGCTCCTGAAGGCAATTGGGCGAAGGCGGGCGAAAAGATCATCCTCGCAGACAAACTCGCTCGACGAAGTGATGAAGGCAGCGAAAGTCGTCATTCGCATAAGGTGCAATCGAGTTCCGAGTTGATGGCCACTCGACGGGGCTGGAAGTCGTCGCTGCGCATCCGCTCTGCGGCGCTCGGCTACGATTTCAAAGTGCCGCTGCTCGACGGCGATCACGTCACCGACGACACGGGCACCGGCTTCGTGCACACGGCGCCGAGCCACGGCGCCGACGACTACAACATTTGGATGTCGAGCGCCGCCAAGCTGAAAGAGCGCGGCATCGACACCACGATCCCGTTCACCGTCGATGCTGAAGGCGTCTTCACCAAGGACGCGCCGGGCTTCGAGGGCAAACGCGTGCTCAACGCCAAGGGCGACAAGGGCGACGCCAACGACGCCGTCATCAAGGCGCTCGCCGATGCCGGCGCGCTGATCGCCCGCGGTCGTCTGAAGCACCAGTATCCGCACTCGTGGCGCTCGAAGAAGCCGGTCATCTTCCGCAACACGCCGCAGTGGTTCATCGCCATGGACAAGCCCGTCAAGGGCATCCCCAAGAGCGGCAACCAGACGCTGCGACAGCTCGCGGTGAAAGCGATCGATGAGACGGAATGGGTGCCGCAATCGGGCGAGAACCGCATCCTCGGCATGGTCGAGGGGCGCCCCGACTGGGTCGTGTCGCGCCAGCGCGCCTGGGGCGTGCCGATCACCGTCTTCCGCAACAAGGAGACGGGCGAGGTGATCCCGTCGGCCAAGTTCGCCAAGTCGAAGGAGCTGATCCTTCGCGTCACGCAGGCGTTCGCAGAGAAGGGCGCCGACGTGTGGTTCGAGGACGGCGCCGCGGAGCGCTTCCTGACCGGGCTCGTCGACGATGCCGGCGACATGGGAGCAGGTGCGCGACATTCTCGATGTGTGGTTCGATTCGGGCTCGACGCACGCCTTCACGCTGGAGGACCCGGCGCACTTCCCGACACTCGCCGGCGTCAAGCGCGTGCGCGACGGCGGCAAGGATCGGGTCATGTACCTCGAAGGCTCCGACCAGCATCGCGGCTGGTTCCAGTCGTCGCTGCTCGAATCCTGCGGCACGCGTGCACGTGCGCCCTTCGACGTCGTGCTGACGCACGGCTTCGTCCTCGACGAGAAGGGGCAGAAGATGTCGAAGTCGCTCGGCAACGTCGTCGCCCCGCAGGAGGTGATGAAGTCGTCCGGCGCCGACATCCTGCGCCTGTGGGTAGCGGCGTCGGATTACTCGGACGACCTGCGCATCGGACCCGACATCCTCAAGAACTTCGTCGAGATGTACCGCAAGCTGCGCAACACCTTGCGCTGGATGCTCGGTGCACTCGCCCATCTGGATCCCGGCGAGCGCGTCAAGTTCAAGGACATGAACGAGTTCGAGCTGGAGCGGCTGATGCTGCATCGGCTGACGGAGCTGGACGTCGAGGTGCGCGCCGCCTACCAGACGTATGACTACCGCAAGGTGGTTTCCGTGCTGTCGCAGTTCATGAACACCGAGCTGTCGGCATTCTACTTCGACATCCGCAAGGACGCGCTCTATTGCGAGCCCTATTCCAGCGTGAAGCGGCGCGCCGCGCTCACCGTCATCGACGAGATCTTCAAGGCCCTTCTCGCCTGGCTGGCGCCCATCCTGTCGTTCACGGCAGAGGAGGCGTGGCTGGCGCGGCAGCCGGGACGTGAGGGCTCGGTGCACCTCGAAACGTTCCCCGAGCTCGACAAGGCCTGGCGTAACGACGAGCTGGCCAAGAAATGGGAGCTGGTGCGCGACGTGCGTCGTGTCGTCACCGGCGCGCTGGAGCTGGAGCGCGCGGCCAAGCGCATCGGCTCGAGCCTCGAGGCGGCGCCCGATGTGTATGTCGCCGACCGCGCGATGCTGCGGGCGCTCGAGGGCGTCGAGCTGGAGGAAGTGTCCATCACCAGCGCTGCGCGCCTCATCGCCAAGTCGCCGCCCGAGGGCGCCTTCACATTGCCCGATGTGCCAGGTGTCGGCGTCGTGCCGAAGCGTGCCGAAGGCAAGAAGTGCGCGCGCTCGTGGCGCATCCTCGCCGATGTCGGCGCCGATCCCGACTTTCCCGACCTGTCGCCGCGCGATGCCGCCGCCGTACGCGAGTTCGACCAGCGCGCGAAGGAAATCGCATGACGACCGAAAACGCCGGCATCCGTAGCTGGCTCTGGGGGCCGTACTCGCGGCTCGGCCTCGCCGTATTCCTCGTCACGCTGGTGCTCGACCAGGCGCACAAGTGGTGGATGCTCGAGGTCTACAATATCGAGGAGCGGGGGCGCGTCGCCGTCGCGCCCTTCCTCGACCTGGTGTTCGTGAAGAACATCGGCATCAGCTATTCGATGTTCGACCAGGAGAGCTACACGGGCCAGATCATGCTGGCGGCTTTCGGGCTAGCGGCGACGCTGGCGCTATGGATCTGGCTGGCCCGCGGGGCCACCGGACGCCTGCTGGCCGTCTCGCTCGGCCTCATCATGGGTGGGGCCATCGGCAACGCCATAGACCGGGTGCTAATCGGCGGAGTTGCCGACTTTTTCTCCCTGCACGCCTTCGGGTTCTACTGGTATGTCTTTAACATCGCCGACGTGGCCATTGTTGCCGGGGTCCTTGGCCTGCTGTATGACTCCCTGATGGCGAGTCGCAAAGACGCCGCAAAGCCGTTGTAGCGCAGGGGATTAGCACTGAGCGCTGCCGCAGCGGAAGATGCGGGACAGGGGCGCCACGGGGGAAGAAATGCCGCCGAGATCACGTCCTGCCAGTTCAATCCTGCCGGTCATCGCCGCCTGCTGCGCCGCGCTTCTCGCTGCCGGCTGCTCGTCGGATGACGTGCAGTTGAACGGCGGCATCTTCGACGCCGTCGGCCTCAACGACGCCAAGCCGAAGGGCGATCCCAAGATCGCCGAGCGGGCGCCACTGGTCGTGCCGCCATCGCTCGACCGTCTGCCGACGCCGGGCGAGGCACCGGCCCCGACGCAGATCGCCGACATCAAGGATCACGACGCCGCCAAGCAGCTGTCGCGTGAGGAGCTTGAGAAGCAGCAGGCCGCATACTGCGAGAAGAATTACGATGATCCGATGCGCCGCGGCGAAGAGGTCTCGATGGTCGAGGGGCCGCTCGGCCCATGCCGCAAGTCGGTGCTGACGGCGATCAAGAAGTGGAACCAGGAAGACGGGACCGAGGGCCAATAGCCTTCGACCTTGCTCGGACGGTTCCTCTTGCTGCGCTGCGGCGCGCGGGAATGGGCGAGGAAACGCCCATATCCATATCCAAAACCCCAAGAATTCGGTTGCGGCCCTGGGTGCGGCAACTTATATCCGTCGCGGGGGGACGGGAGCGGCCGCTTTCGCCCTCCGTTCAAGGAGGAAACACTCATGAAGACTTGGAACAAGCCGCAGGTGAGCGAGCAGGTCGTTGGCCTCGAGGTCACGTCCTACATGCCGGCCGAGATCGACATCATCTAACGCTGTCGATTTTTTGCGGTACCGATACGGTGGTCGAGAAATCGGCCGCCGTATTTTTTTGCCTGCAGACCGAGCCTTGCGAGCGCAGCAGCGACGAGCTCACTTGTCGTATTGGCGCTCGACCTTGGCCACCCACGTTTCGAACGAGCCGCGCAGAATGTCGACGTCGAAGCGCAGACCCTCGGCGACGCCGGCCGGGTGCGCGGGATGCGCGTCGAGCTTGCGGCGGATATCGGCGTGCTTGTCGACCATCGCCTTCCATTCCTTGTGCGCCTCTGCATCGAGCTCACCGCGTGCGCCCAGTGAGGACTTCGCCGCATGAATGCGCAGCTCGAGGTCGTCGAGCTTGGATTTCGTATCGGCGATCGGGTCCTGGTTCATGCTGCTCTCCGCAAATGGTCGTTTCACAAGGCTGCGCGCGTTCTTCGTCGGCGTGCGAACGTAGTGTGCGGACCTCGCCAATTCGTCAATAGCGCATGCCCATGCGCCGCCGTTCCATGCCGGGCGGCGCTGGTAACCCTGCCGTAACGGGATTTTGCGAGGGCGGCCCTACGTGCCGTCCTTGGCCTTCAGCCGATATCCATCTGGCCCAGCACGGCGGCGATGGCGGCAATCAGCAATAGGCCGACGAAGAACCAGGTGATCGCGCTGTCGCTGTAGGCTTCAAAGGTGCGTGTCCGTTTGCGTGACATGGCGTCTCCTTGTAGCGCCCATACGCACGCACTCGACTTCCTCCGTGTACCGCGGGCTTGGAGCTTCGCTGATTTGCCCCTGAGGTGGCTACACAATTCGTCCGCGGCGCGGCGAACTCGTCTCGCACTTGCGAGCTGCCGATGCGTGCTTCGCTGCCGCACGAATCAGGATTTGCACATCAAAATCGTGTCGGCGAGGCCGTCCGGGCCGCGCAACCTGTTGGCGCCGCCGCAAATCAGATAGCCGGAGGGATGCGCTGCGAGGAACGGCTCGACCGTGAGCAGCCGATGGGAGGCGGGTCCATGTTGGCGACCAATCGATTGACCTGGTACGTGATCGGCATCCTCGGATCGCTGATGCTGGCCGGTTGCGCCACCGACACTTTGAGGACTGGCGCGGTGCAAAAGCACTACCGCCGCGCCAAGGTCGAGAAGGCCGTCGCCCGCAAGGAGGAGCCGGAGAAGATCGACACCGGCTCCATCGAGAAAGCGGCGAACCCGGTCACCTCGCGCGACGATCCGCGCTGGCGGTGGTGCGAGCAGCGCCACATCGACCATCAGGCGGGCAAGGCGCCGGGCGGCGCCACCGATCTCGCCAAGAAGCTCGAGGACGACCGCGTCTGCGCCGCCGTCTACGAGCGCGGCTAGCCGCGAGCATATGATGCTCGGTGCCATATTTTGAGCCAAATGCGTCTTCCACCTCCATGCCCATGCATTGGAGGTGTTCATGGGCCTGCTACGCACGCTGATTGCGGGAGTGCTGCTGACGGTCGCAAGCGTCGTTTCAGGCGGCCAGTATTCCGAGGCCGCTCCGCGCGCCGACGCGAGCGAGATGGCGGCCTTCTTCCACGATGACCTCGCGCCGTACGGCAAATGGGTCGATCACCGCATCTACGGCATCGTCTGGGTTCCCGACAGTGGTACCCCCGACTGGCACCCTTACACTCACGGCCGCTGGGTATGGACCTCCGACTACGGCTGGTATTGGGATTCGCGCGAGCCATACGGCTGGGCCACCTATCACTACGGCCGCTGGGCGCTCACGTCGGACTACGGTTGGGTATGGGTTCCGGGTTCGGAGTGGGGACCGGCCTGGGTTGATTGGCGCTACGGCGGCGGTCATGTCGGCTGGGCACCGATGCCACCGGAATGGGGCCCGCGCCACGACGACTATCGCCGTGCCAAGTCGGGGCCTGAGGCGGAGGCGTGGATATTCGTTTCCGAGCCCAGCTTCGTTGCCGTCGATGTCGGCCGCCATCGCGCACCCCTCGCGGGCAACGCCGATCTCCTCGTGGCGACGAGCCGCGTCACGAACTATGCAATGGTCGACGGCCGCATCGTCAATCAAAGCATCGAGGTCGGCCGCATAGCTGCTGCTGCCAACACCAGCATCGCTCCGGCGGCGTTGGTGCCCGCCAATTCAGCTGCCGAACAAGTGGCGGCGGGCGCTAAGGGGACTGTTGCCGTCTATCGGCCAGTTGTCCTTGGCGGATCGCAACTCGGTGCTCCAGCTACGCTCGAACTCGGGGTGCCAACCGATGATACATCGGTCGACGTTGATCCCGATGCGCTCGCCAAAGCCAAGCAGAAGCTCGACGCCAAGCCGCTTGCGGGCGAGCATTCGGTCGGTGGCTCGTTCGAAAGCTCATTCGGCGGCACCGTTGGCGCCGACCCCACGCCTCGCGTTCGATCGAACGGTTCGACGGGCGGTGGCCTGGGCGTATCGGTCCCCGGTGTTGGCGGGCTTGGTGGCGTGGGTATCGGCAGGTAGGGAACCTGCTTGCCCGGCTTCAGACCGGCGGGGCGGTCAGCAGGAATGCTGCAGTGAGGATTATTACCGCGGCGCTGGCGACCGACAGGACGACTGCGAAGTCTATGGCGAACGCAACGACCGCATGGACGGCCGCGCGCACCTGCCGGCTGCGGGCGATGGCCATCGTGGCTGAGACAACTCGAACGGTTGTCGATTGGGTGCTGCGGGCGATGGCGCGCAGCTTGAGAAGGCGCTTGTGCGTCCGGCCTGCGGCCCGACGCGAATATGCCGAGTTGATCTCGTTGATGAAGGCGCGGTTGTTGGTGGCGTCGCGTTCCAGAAGCGCCGCGACGAGCTCGAGCTGATCGAGCTTGGCGGCGGCATCGGTGCGAAAAGCCTGCTGTCGGTTCGGACGCATTGCCGGTACCCACGCTCAACGGACACCGATAGTGAACCTTTGCGCGCGTTCGATCAACGATAGCTTTCGTTGCCGGACCACAGCGCCCGCAGTTTTGAGCGGATCTTTGTCGCGTCGGCGGCGCCGCCGGCGGCGTCGCGATCGATCTCGGCGACGAGCATGCGAACGCTGGTCATCACCGTCTCCACCCAGCGACCAGCCGCGACGTTGTCCTGCCCCAGGTCGTGCATGGCGTTGGCGTAGGCGCGATGCGCGACGTCCAGCGCCTCATCACGCGCGCCTGTGGGCAGCGCCGCAATCTTCATCGCCGTGCGCTGGATGGTGTCGAGCGTCTGTTCGACGAGGGAATGCTTGTTCATTTTCGCGCTCCGTTGATCTGTCGAACGCTGCGGAGCCGGCAGGGCGTTTGTAAGGCGATCGGGTGGCGTGACGAAGCTCGACTTGGTCTCGACAAAAAATCGCCGCGGATGTGTGTGCCTATGCGCTCAGCGGGGAAACGCACCAAGTCTGGCCATGCAGTACGCGCTTTTGTAGCGCGCAGGAGGTGACCTCGTGTTCAATACCGACGCCAAGAACAACCCGCTTCCGCTCCCGCCCAAGCCCGGCCCCGCTTCGTTGGGGGCTGCCGCGACGGCGGCGCGAATTTCTCCCTCTCCGTTCGAGAAAGCGGCGTCTGCGCCCAGTGGCACCTCCGTAATCGGCACCGACCTCACCATTCTCGGCGACCGCATCACCATCATTTCTGCCAATAAGCTGCAGGTCGACGGTGACGTGCGCGGCAACGTGCACGGCAAGCAGGTGGTCATCACCGAGGAAGGCTCCGTCGTCGGCATGGTCTGCGCCGAGCACATCGAGGTGCGCGGCGGCGTACGCGGCTCCATCCGCGCCGTCAGCGTCAGACTGCAGGCCACCGCCCAGGTCGAGGGCGACATCACGCATCAGAAGCTGTCGATCGCCGAAGGCGCCGAGTTCGACGGCCGCGTAAAACTGACAAAGGATGCGAGCGAATTGATGCCGGTACTCGACGCAGAGGCGATCGAGCGCTCGCGCGCCAACGGCGATGCCGGCCGCTACGAAACACCGGGCCAACTCCGGGATGATGTCGATTAAAGGGGAGAGAACATGACGACTTTGGCCGAGGCGCTCTCTACTGAGCGGGAGAAAAGACGCCGGGAAGCCGAGGAACTCCACGACGCGCCGGGAGGTGGGCCGCGCGGTGCTGCAAGCGTTGGCGCAGCGCCTCAACGCCGAGCCACTTCCGACCTGGTTCTTCATTTCCAAGGGCGACGAGATTCTCGTCGCCCACACCAAAAATGGAGCGGCCAGCCGACAGCACGTCGGATCCTGGGTGGTCGACGGGGATATGCGCCTCGTCCTCGATCAGGAGATGACGGAGTGGATCACGGCGGAAAGTTGCGCCCGCGTCGTCGACGAGGCGGTGCAGATCACCGCCAGGTTCATCGTCGATGCGGAGGCGCGCAATCTACCGGCCCGCCGGGAGCTCAGCGAGCTGCCGCGGCGGGTCTAGCGGTAGCCGCACACGTAGGAGCGGAACCGGGGGGCTCGACGCCAAAGCGCCGTGCCTTCAAGGCACGGCATTGACGGATAGCCCACCCCGATGAGGGAAGGGCGTATCCGTCGATGGTGTCAGAGCAGCTTCAGGTTGACTGCGGACGCCTTGCCATTGCGGCCCGTCTCGGTCTCGAAGGAGACCTTCTGATTCTCATTTAGGTTGCTCAGTCCAGCGCGCTCAACGGCGCTGATGTGCACGAACACATCGTTGCCGCCGCCATCCGGCTGAATGAAGCCGAAGCCTTTTTGCGAGTTGAACCACTTCACGGTGCCCTGAGCCACTTTAAGTCCTCACGTTTTCAGTTTTGCGGATACGTTCTTCGCCAGTTCGCGAACCAGCTCCTTGTCGAGCAGAGCAGGCTTGCGGTCAATGGGCCGTTCGGGCTCAATCGCCGTCGGGTCGCCGACGGCGATGGGGTCGCTGGCCGGAAAAGTCTGCCTCAGGGCCGTGTCGAGCTCCTGTTCCAACTCTTCCTTCGAAAGATGCTCCGGCGTCTTGGCTTGCTCGTGCATGTTAGCCTCCGCTTAGGCATTTAGAACGCCGAGTTGCTTTGACCGTTCCAGATTTTTCCCGCGAGCCGGCCGCGAGCTAGGCCTGATTTTACTGTCAGAAGGTTGGTGGAGCCAAGCGGGATCGAACCGCTGACCTCTTGCATGCCATGCAAGCGCTCTCCCAGCTGAGCTATGGCCCCAGATACGGCGAAAGGGCGACACTATGGGCCTGCCGAGCCGTACGGAGCGGCTTCATTAGGCTGATCGCCCCCAAAACTCAAGTCTCAAATTATCAGCGATTTAGGTAGGCTGGCGACCGTTGCCGAGGCCTTGGAAAACTCAGGCATGCCCCGAGGGAAGCGCTGTTCAGCGCTCCTCTTCCCCCTCGACCGGACCGATAATTGTGGAAACGTCGCCACCGTCCTCTTCCTCTTCCTCGAGGAATGTCTCGTCGGCCGCGCCGGGGGCCGCGTCATCGGCCTCCTCGGTCTCGACGTCGGCAATCGCCTCCTCGGCTTCGGCCTCGGCGGGGGCGGGCTCGAACTCAACTTTCTTCAGCTTGCGCTGAGCCCGCTCCTCTTGCGCAACGGCGGCGGCCGCCGACGGCGAATGAGCAATGGCGTACTTCGATCCGCAGATCGGGCACAGGATGGGGTTGCGATTGAGGTCGTAAAAACGGGCGCCGCACTCGCCGTTCTGGCAGGTCCGCTTGGTCCCGCGTTCTTTATTGGTCGCCATGAGCCAACCTTGTGTGGGGTGAGGGGGTTTTCCGCGATCTGCCACATGGCTCGGGGCTTGTCAAAAACAAAGCTATGCGCGGCCGGCCCGCGTTGATGTGTCGGCGTTGACAGGGCGCCGACGCGTCGGCTCTATCCCCTCGCAAACCCGAGCCGTGCCGCCTGTATCGGCGGCGCTGGAGCAAGATTCGCGTGTCCGCAGCCACCTCCATCGCCACCCGACCGTTGGTCGCTCATGCGAGCGGCCCGCTGCGCGGGCGCGTGCGCGTACCCGGCGATAAGTCGATCTCGCATCGCGCGCTGATGCTCGGTGCTTTGGCCACTGGCGTCACGCGGCTCACCGGGCTGCTCGAGGCCGAAGACGTGCTCGACACCGCCAAGGCCCTGCAGGCGCTGGGCGCCCCGATCGACAAGGTGGGCAATGCTTGGCACGTCACCGGCCGCGGTGTCGGCGGGCTGCGCCAGCCGTCCGCGCCACTCGATTTCGGCAACTCCGGCACCGGCACGCGGTTGATGCTCGGCGTCATCGCCGGCCACGACATGACAGTGGAGATAATCGGCGACACCTCGCTCAGTCGCCGGCCGATGGGCCGCGTGCTCACGCCGCTGCAGCAGATGGGTATGGAAATCGAGGGCGGTCGCGATCGGCTGCCGCTCATTGCGCGCGGGTCGGCCAATCTCGTCCCCATAGAATATGAGCTGCCGGTGCCTTCGGCGCAGGTCAAAAGCGCGGTGCTGCTTGCCGGCTTGCATGCCGCCGGCGAAACTTCGGTGATCGAGGCTGAGGCTACGCGCGATCACACGGAGCGCATGCTGCGCCACTTCGGCGCCGAGGTGGGGATCGCGATGAGCGGCGGCAGGACGCGCATCACCGTCAAGGGCGAGGCCGAGCTGCAGGGACGCGACGTCGCCGTTCCCGCTGACCCGAGCTCGGCGGCATTCCTCGCTGCCGCTGCCGCGCTGGTGGTGGGCTCGGACATCACTCTCGAGGGTGTGCTCGTCAACCCGACGCGCGTCGGCTTCTACGAGGTACTGCGCGAGATGGGGGCCGACGTCGCGTTCATGAACGCGCGCGAGCAGGCGGGAGAACCCGTCGCCGACGTCCGCGTGCGCTACGCCAAGCTCGCCGGCGTGCGTGTCGCGGCGCATCGCGCGCCGAGCATGATCGACGAGTATCCGATCCTCGCCGTCGTCGCCGCCTTCGCCGATGGCGAGACGCGCATGGACGGCCTGGCCGAGCTGAAGGTGAAGGAAAGCGATAGGCTGGCGGCCACCATTGCCGGATTGACGGCCAACGGCATCATCGCGCGCGCCGAAGGAGATACCCTTTCGGTGAGTGGCGCAGGCCAAGTGCGCGGTGGCGGCACTGTCTCAACGCACCTCGACCACCGCATCAGCATGGCTTTTCTCACCATGGGTCTGGCTAGCCGCGAGCCCGTGACGGTCGACGACACGCGCATGGTGGCCACGAGCTTCCCCGAATTCGTCACGCTGATGCAGGGGCTAGGCGCACACTTTTCGGAACCGGCAGGACGCGCACGATGATCATTGCCATCGATGGTCCGGCAGCGTCGGGAAAAGGCACTCTCGCCAAGCGCATCGCCGATCATTGGCGTCTGCCGTGCCTCGATACGGGCTTGCTTTATCGTGCCGTCGCCCGCGATGTCGCCGTCCGTGGCTATCGCCTCGATGATCCATGGGCGGGGCTGGTGGTGGCGCGCGGCCTCGATCCCGCCACCCTCGGCGACCAGGGCCTGCGCACGCCGCAGGCCGGCGATGCCGCGTCGATCGTCGCCCGCATTCCGCAGGTTCGCACCGCTCTGCTGGTCTATCAGCGAGCCTTTGCCGGCACGCCCGGCGGCGCGGTGCTCGACGGCCGCGATATCGGCACCGTCGTCTGCCCCCATGCCGACGCCAAGATCTACGTCACCGCCCGCACCGAGGTGCGGGCCAAACGCCGTTTTATCGAGTGCCAGGCGCGGGCAGAGCCGGTCACTTTCGAGGATATCCTGGCCGATATTCAGCGCCGGGACGAGCGCGACGCCTCGCGCGGTAGCGCCCCAATGCGGCCGGCCGCCGACGCCGACTTGCTCGATACCTCGGACTTGGATATAGAGGCGGCATTCGACGCCGCTGTCGGATTGATCAAGAGGAAGATCGGCCAATAGGACGCCCGAAACGGGCATCCAATTCCATATTGGCAGGGCAGAGAGCCCATCACAGCGGACGAACTCAAACACACCGCCGGCAAGGACCGTTCGCGCGCGCTCGTCGTGGCGAAGGTACTCGTGCCGCATCTGACATCGCTAGGGGCCTCACCGGCCCGATCAACAATTCAGGAGCTATCACCGCATGTCGCAAGCCGCCGTGTCCAAGGACTTCAGCCCCTCGCGCGACGAGTTCGCCGCGCTGCTCGCCGAAAGTCTCGCCAAGGAGGACCTGTTCGAAGGCAGCGTCGTCAAAGGCAAGATCGTCGGCATCGAGAAGGATCTTGCCGTCATCGACGTGGGCCTGAAGACCGAAGGCCGCGTGGCGCTGCGTGAGTTTGCCGTCGGCGGCAAGGCCGACCTGAAGATCGGCGATGAGGTCGAGGTTTACCTGGAGCGCGTCGAGAATGCGCTCGGTGAAGCCGTGCTGTCGCGCGACAAGGCCCGCCGCGAGGAGAGCTGGACCCGCCTCGAGAAGATGTTCGAGAAAAACGAGAAAGTCTCGGGCGTCATCTTCAACAAGGTCAAGGGCGGCTTCACGGTCGACCTCGACGGCGCCGTCGCCTTCCTTCCTGGCTCGCAGGTCGACATCCGCCCCGTGCGCGACATCGGCCCGCTGATGCATCAGCCGCAGTCCTTCCAGATCCTCAAGATGGACCGTCGCCGCGGTAACATCGTCGTCTCGCGCCGCTCGGTGCTCGAGGAGACGCGCGCCGAGCAGCGCGCCGACATCGTCGCCCGCCTCGAGGAGGGCCAGGTGATCGACGGTCTCGTCAAGAACATCACCGACTACGGCGCCTTCATTGACCTCGGCGGCATCGACGGCCTGCTGCACGTCACCGACATGGCCTGGCGCCGCGTCAACCACCCCTCGGAGATCCTCAACGTCGGCGACACGGTGAAGGTGCAGATCATCCGCATCAATCCCGAGACGCAGCGCATCTCGCTCGGCATGAAACAGCTGCAAGCCGATCCGTGGCAGTCGATCGAGGCCAAGTATCCGGTGGGCGCCCGCGTCAAGGGCACGGTGACGAACATCGCCGACTACGGCGCCTTCGTCGAGCTGGAGCCGGGCGTCGAAGGCCTGATCCACGTCTCGGAGATGAGCTGGACCAAAAAGAACATCCACCCCGGCAAGATCGTCTCGACCAGCCAGCAGGTGGAAGTTCAGGTGCTCGAGGTGGACGCCAACAAGCGCCGCATCTCGCTCGGCCTCAAGCAGACCCAGGACAATCCGTGGGAGTCGTTCCTCGCCGTGCATCCCAAGGGTACCGAGGTCGAGGGTCCGATCCGCAACATCACCGAGTTCGGGCTGTTCATCGGTCTCGATGGCGGCGTCGATGGCATGGTGCATCTGTCGGACCTCGATTGGTCGAAGCCCGGCGATGAGGTGATCAAGGACTACAAGAAGGGCGACAACGTCAAAGCCGTGGTGCTCGACGTCGACAGCGCCAAGGAGCGCATCTCGCTCGGCATCAAGCAGCTCGGCGGCGATCCGATCGACACGCTGGCGAAGTACAAGAAGGGCGATACCGTCACCTGCAACGTCGTGGCTGTGCAGGAGAACGGCATCGAGGTGAAGACCGCCGACGGCGAGCTCACCGCCTTCATCAAGCGCTCCGACTTGTCGCGCGACCGCTCCGAGCAGCGCCCCGAGCGCTTCAACGTGGGCGACAAGGTCGACGCCTTCGTCACCAGTGCCGACAAGGCCGCCCGCCGTCTGTCGCTGTCGATCAAGGCCCTGGAGATCGCCGAGGAGAAGCAGGCCGTGGCCCAGTATGGGTCGACGGACTCGGGTGCTTCGCTGGGCGACATCTTCAAGGCCGCCATCCGCAAGCGCGAGAACGACGACGCCGAGGACGAGAAGACGGACGACAAGGAATAAGCCGCGGGCTTATGTCGGCGGTCACGACAACTCAGGCGCGGCGGGGCGACAAACCCTGCCGCGCTAGCATATTGGCAAGGCTCTCTCCACGCCTCTCTTGTCGGTTGCGCAAACCTTGCCTAACGTCGCCAGCGTACAAGATTTCTGAGCTACGCGGCCGGAGACGACCATGACGGTTGAGATCGACACTGTGCTGGACCGGCGCCGCCTGCGCCGCCGCCTCGCAGTATGGCGGACCCTGGCCGTCGCGGCCGTGGTAGCGGCGCTGTTCGCCTTCGGCGTCAGCGGCGACAATCTCTCCTCGTTCGGCCCCAAGCAGATCGCCCGCGTCGCCATCGAGGGCACGATCACCGAGGATCGCCAGCAGCTCGAGCTCTTGAAGCGCATCGCCGACGCCGACAACGCCGCCGCGCTGCTCGTCTTCGTCAACAGCCCGGGCGGCACGACGACCGGCGGCGAAGCGCTGTTTGCAGCGTTGCGCGAGGTCGCCAAGAAGAAGCCGGTGGTCGCCCAGTTCGGCACCGTCGCCGCCTCGGCCGGATACATCGTCGGCCTCGGTACCGATCACATCGTCACCCGTGCCAACACCATCACCGGCTCGGTGGGCGTCCTCATCCAGTGGCCGGAAGTGAGCCAGGCGCTCGACAAGCTCGGTGTCAAGTTCAACGAGATCAAGAGCGGCGACCTCAAGGCCGTACCGTCGCCCTTCGAGCCCCTCAGCCAGGAGGGCGCCAAGGTCACGCAGACGATGATCGACGAGGGCTATCGCTGGTTCCTCGGCCTCGTCGAGCAGCGCCGGGGTATCAAGGCCGAGCAGATCCCCGGGCTGACCCGGGGCCGCGTGTTCACCGGGCGCGAGGCCGTCCAGCTTAAGTTGGTCGATTCCATCGGCGGGGAGGAAGAGGCGGTCGAGTGGCTGCGCAGCAAGCGCAACATCGACAAAAGCCTGAAAGTGGTCGATTGGAAGCCGCAGACCACGGCCTCGCTTGGATTTTTCAGCTCTATCGGCGCTGCCGCAGCGAGCTTTTTCAACCACACCTACTTAGGTCAAATGCTGGCCAGGGACCCCTCACTGTCGGGTCTCGGCCTTGACGGGTTGGTCTCCGTTTGGCACCCTTCGGAAAAGTAATAGATTACAGTCATTTGCGGCGGGGCGAGCGATGATTAAATCCGAGTTGATCCATAAGATCGCGAATACCAACCCTCATCTTTACCATCGCGACGTCGAGCGCATCGTCAAAGTCGTCTTCGACGAGATCGTCGAGGCGCTGTCGCGCGGCGACCGCGTCGAGCTGCGCGGCTTCGGCGCCTTCACCGTTAAGCATCGCGCCGCCCGCCAGGGGCGCAACCCGCGCACCGGCAAGTCGGTGTCCGTCGCCGAAAAGTTCGTGCCGTTCTTCAAGACCGGTAAAGAGCTGCGCGATAGGCTCAACCGCGGCAAGGAAAGCCACTAGCTGTTCACGAGGCCGAGCATCGTGCTGAGACGCATCGTCTGGCTGCTCATAGCGTTTCCGGCGGGGCTTCTGCTCGTTACCCTAGCCGTGGTCAATCGGCATGAGGTACGCCTCGTCCTCGACCCGTTCCGCCCCGAGACGCCGGTCGTTTCGTTGGCGCTGCCGTTCTATGCCTACTTGTTCATCACCCTGCTGCTCGGTGTCCTGCTGGGCGGCACGGCCATGTGGCTCAGCCAGGCGCAATGGCGCCGCAATGCCCGTCACCAGGGCAGAGCCGCAGCACGCTGGCATGCCGAGGCCGATCGCCTGACGCGAGAGCGCGATGCCACGGCCGGGACGCGGGTCAACAAGCCCAAGCAGTTGGCCGCAACCGGCACTTAAATCGGCGCCCCGCGCATTTCGGCAGCCACGGAGCACGACACGCGGGGCGTGTCGGCACTATATGTCAACTTAGTTGCATGCGAGCTGGCCGATCCGGCGAGAGCGATGAGCATCGAAGTCAAAATCTGCGGACTACGCGACGAGGCGGCGCTCGATGCCGCGCTCGCCGGTGGCGCCGACTACGTGGGCTTCGTCTTTTTCGCGCGCAGCCCGCGCAACATCCTGCCGCAAGCAGCACGCATGCTTGCCGACAAGGCGCGCGGCAAGGCAAAGGTCGTGGCGCTGCTCGTCGACCCGGACGACGCGCTGCTGGCCGAGGTCGTCGAGGCGGTCGCCCCCGACATCGTGCAGTTGCACGGCGCGGAGACGCCGGCGCGCGTCGCCGAGATCGCGCAGCGCTTCGGCCGCCCGGTGATGAAGGCGGTTGCAGTTGCCGGCGTACAGGACGTGCAGGCGGCGCTCGCCTACGTGGGCAGCGCCGACCGCATTCTGTTCGATGCCAAGGCGTCGCAAGAGACGCCTGCGCCCTGCCCGGGGGAAACGGCGTCGCCTTCGACTGGCAGGCGCTCGCCGGCCTCGAAAGGCGCCTCGACTACATGCTCGCCGGCGGCCTCGACCCCGGCAACGTTGCCGAAGCGATCCGCCTCACCGGCGCGCGCGCCGTCGATGTTTCCTCCGGCGTCGAGAGCCGGCCGGGCGAGAAGGACCCCGACCTCATCCGCCGCTTTATTCACGCGGCAAAGACCGCTAAGCAGACCCCTAACGACGGCCTATAGCGAAGACGACCGGCCGCAAAGGATCATCATGGCGATGGCGACGAAAAAGGCGAAGGACGCCAAGCTCAACACCTTCCGCGGTGGTCCCGACGAGCGCGGCCATTTCGGCGTGTTCGGCGGCCGCTTCGTCGCCGAAACGCTGATGCCGCTGATCCTCGACCTGCAGAAAGCGTATGAGGACGCCAAGGCGGATCCGCAATTCCACGCTCAGCTCACGCATCTCAACAAGCACTATTCCGGTCGCCCGAGCCCGCTCTACTTCGCCGAGCGGCTAACGGAGCATCTCGGCGGCGCCAAAATCTACTTCAAGCGCGACGAGCTCAATCACACCGGCAGCCACAAGATCAACAATTGCCTCGGGCAGATTTTGCTGGCGATGCGCATGGGCAAGACGCGCATAATCGCCGAGACGGGTGCCGGTCAGCACGGCGTCGCGGTGGCGACGGTGTGCGCGCGCTTCGGCCTGCCGTGCGAAATCTTCATGGGTGCCACCGACGTCGAGCGCCAGAAGCCCAACGTCGTGCGCATGCATATGCTGCAGGCGAAGGTCAATCCGGTCACCAGCGGTGCCGGCACGCTGAAGGACGCAATGAACGAGGCGCTGCGCGATTGGGTCACCAACGTGCACGACACCTATTACATCATCGGCACTGCGGCGGGGCCGCACCCCTATCCGGAAATGGTGCGCGACTTCCAGTCGATCATTGGCAAGGAAGTGCGCGAGCAGATGCAGGAGGCCGAGGGCCGGCTGCCGGACACGCTCGTCGCTTGCATCGGCGGCGGTTCGAATGCGATCGGCTTGTTCCATCCGTTCCTCGATGAGGAAGGCGTGAAGATCTACGGCGTCGAAGCCGCCGGCCACGGTCTGGAAGTCGCCAACGGACACGCGGCCTCGATGACCGGCGGACGTCCCGGCGTGCTGCACGGCAACCGCACCTACCTCTTGCAGGATGCCGAAGGCCAAATCCTTGAAGGGCACTCCATCTCGGCCGGCCTCGACTATCCGGGCGTCGGTCCCGAGCATGCCTGGCTGAAGGACACCGGTCGCGTGAACTACGTGCCGGCGACCGACAAGGAAGCGCTCGAAGCTTTCCAGCTTTGCGCGCGGCTCGAGGGCATCATTCCGGCGCTGGAGCCGGCACATGCGCTCGCCTATGTCACCAAGCTGGCGCCGACATTGCCAAAGGACAACCTCTTGGTGATGAACATGTGCGGTCGCGGCGACAAGGACGTGTTCGCCGTCGCCAGCCATCTCGGCATGAAAATCTGAAGCTCACTCACCCCATTACCGACGCGGAATTCCACTTCGCATGACCACAGAGACGCGCATCGATCGTCGCTTCGCCGAGCTGAAGCGTGACGGCCGCCCCGGCCTCGTCACCTTCATCACCGCTGGCGATCCCGACCTGGAGACCTCGAAAAAAATCCTCGCCGGTCTACCCAAGGCCGGCGCTGATCTCATCGAGGTGGGCATGCCGTTCTCAGACCCGATGGCCGACGGCCCGGCTATTCAGGCGGCATCGCTGCGAGCGTTGCAGGCAGGGCAAAAGATGCGGGAGACCCTGGCGATGGTCGCCGATTTCCGCAAAGTCGACGACGAGACGCCCATCGTGCTCATGGGCTATTACAACCCGATCTACGTCTATCCGAACGAGGCCTTCGTTGCCGACGCCATCGCTGCCGGCGTTGATGGGCTGATCGTCGTCGATCTGCCGCCCGAGGCCGATGAGGAGCTGTGCCTCCCGGCGACCGCGGCGGGGCTCAATTTCATTCGTCTGGCGACGCCAACGACGGATGCCAAGCGCCTACCTGCGGTGCTGCGGAACACCTCCGGCTTCCTCTACTATGTGTCCATCACCGGCATAACGGGTGCCGCAGCCCCCGATGTTAACAGCGTTCACACTCAGGTTCGGCGAATTAAAAAATCAACAGCCCTTCCCGTTGCCGTCGGTTTTGGCGTAAAAAGCCCTGAGCAAGCGCAAGCGCTGGGCAAGGTCGCCGATGCTGTCGTGGTCGGCTCGGCGCTGGTTGGTGCCATCGAGAAAAGTCTCGACGCCAACGGCCGCTCAACTAGCAAGACGGTTCCGGCTGTCCTAGATTTGGTCGGCTCATTGGCTGCCGCGCTGCGGGCCGCCTGAGCCCAGCAGCCGAAAGCCGCAGTTAACCGCTTTAATTGCCGCAGTGCGGCAGGGCGTCTGAAAGCGCCATATTAGGTGGTTTAGGATCCAATGCGGACCTGGACCAATACTGACAAGGCAAGCGTCGCCGTCGGACCCGGCCAAGCTGTCGAGAGGCCTAGAGCGTGAACTGGATCAACAATATCGTCCGGCCAAAGATCCGCAGCTTCCTGACAACGAAGCGCGAGGTCCCGGACAATCTCTGGGTGAAGTGCCCCGAGAGCGGGCAGATGGTGTTCTACAAGGATCTCGAGGCGAACCAGTTCGTGGTGCCGGGGTCGAACTATCATATGCGCATGGCCGCGGACGTGCGGCTACAGCACCTCTTCGACGGCGGCCACTACACGAAAGTTCCGACGCCGCCGGTTCCGCACGACCCGCTGAAATTCCGCGACGGCCGCCGCTACTCCGAACGTCTCAAGGATGCCAAGGCGAACACCGAGCTCGACGACGCGGTTCTGGTCGCCGAGGGCAAGCTCGACGGCCAGGATATCGTGGCCGCGGCGCAGGACTTCCGCTTCATGGCCGGCTCGCTCGGCATGGCGGCGGGAGAAGGCGTCATTACCGGCATGCTGCGCGCGGTCGAAAAGAAGACGCCCTTCATCCTTTTTGCCGCTTCCGGCGGCGCGCGCATGCAGGAAGGCATCCTGTCGCTGATGCAGATGCCGCGCACGACCATCGCCGTGCAGCGCCTGCGCGAGGCGCGTCTGCCGTACATCGTGGTGCTCACCGATCCGACCACTGGCGGCGTCACCGCGTCCTACGCGATGTTGGGCGACATCCACATTGCCGAGCCGGGCGCGCTCATCTGCTTTGCCGGTCCGCGCGTCATCCAGCAGACCATCCGCGAGCAGCTTCCCGAGGGGTTCCAGCGCGCCGAATACCTGCTGGCGCACGGCATGATCGACATGGTCGTGCATCGCCACAAGATGCGCGAGACGCTGTCGCGCGTGTGCCTTTTGTTGATGCGCGCACCCGCCGTGAAGCATGAAACCAAGAAGCTCAACGGCAGTTCGCATTATGCCAACGGCAGCCCGGTCGATGCCAAGCTGATCGACACGCGCAACGGCTCCGGCCAGCCGATCGAGGCGGAGATTCTCGCGCCCGAGCAGCGCTTCGAGGCGACGCACCACGAGCACCGTGACAAGCCTCGCGGCGACGACGACACGCCGCCGTCGACGCGCTCGCTTCCCAAAGACAGACAGCACTGATGTCCGCCACAGTTCCATCGCGGTGTCCCGCGCGGTCCTCGATCGGCGGGCGCGAGACGCTTGCCCAGCCGGTCGGTCCGAACAGAGCCTAACGGCGGGAGGGCCGCATGCCGACGAGCGCCAAGCTCCTCGCCGAGATGAAGCTGTTGCACCCACAGCTGATCGACCTGTCGCTCGGCCGTGTCGAGCGGCTGCTCGGCAAGCTGGGCGATCCGCACAAGAAGCTGCCGCCGGTCGTGCACATTGCCGGCACCAACGGCAAGGGCTCCGTCACCGCCTACCTGAAAGCGATCATCGAGGCCGCCGGTGCGCGCGTGCACGTCTATACGTCGCCGCATCTCGTGCGCTTTCACGAGCGTATCGAGCTTCCCGGCCCGAGCGGCAGAGCGGCACCGATCGGTGAAGAGACGCTGGTCGATGTGCTGACGCGCACACAGGCCACCAACGGCAGCGACGACGTCACCCAGTTCGAGATCACCACGGCGGCCGCCTTCCTTGCCTTTGCCGAGAACCCCGCCGACGTGCTGCTGCTCGAGGTCGGCCTCGGCGGCCGCCTCGATGCGACCAACGTCGTCGACCGCCCGGTGCTCGACGTCATCACGCCCATCTCGCTCGACCATGCCGAGAAGCTCGGCGCCACGTTGCCGAAGATCGCGGCCGAGAAAGCCGGCATTCTGCGCGCTGGGGTGCCGGCCGTTGTTTCTCAGCAGGAGCCGGAGGCCGAGGACGTCATCCGTGCCGAGGCGCTGCGGCTTGGCGCGCCGCTGATCGTGTGGGGCGAGCATTTCGACGCCTACGAGCAGCGCGGCCGTCTCGTGGTGCAGCTGGAGGAATTGCTGCTCGACCTACCGCTACCGGGCCTCGTCGGCCGCCATCAGGTGGTCAACGCGGGCACCGCCGTCGCCGCTGCCTTGCGGCTGGCCGCCGATCTGCCGCAACTTGGTATCGACGAGCAGGCCATCGAGCAGGGACTGACGTCGGTGCGCTGGCCGGCACGCATGCACCGGCTCGATTCCGGCCCGCTGCCGTCGCTGCTCAAATCGGGCTCCGAGCTGTGGCTCGACGGCGGCCACAACCCCGCGGCCGGGCGGGCGCTGGCGCAGACCATGGCCGACCTCGAGGAGCGGTCGCCCAAGCCGCTGCATCTTGTCGTCGGCATGATGGGCTTGAAGGACGCCGGCGGATTCCTGTCCGCCTTCCGCGGGCTGGCGAGCCACGTCGTCACCGTGCCCATCCCCGGCGCCCACGAGGCGCCGCACGCGCCCGAGACGCTGGCGGCGACCGCGCGCGAGGTCGGCCTGAGAGCCGAAAGCGTCGCCGACGTCGCGACGGCGCTGAAGCGCACCGATGCTTACGAGCAGGGGCCGAAGCGCATCCTCATCTGCGGCTCGCTCTACCTTGCCGGACACGTGCTCGGGTTGCAGGAAGGCGTCGAGCCGCAAGCGAACTGAAACGCCGCCGCCTTCAACTGTCATCCTCGGGCTTGTCCCGAGGACCCAACTCTCCGCTTGCTCTGAGCGATGCGCGAAGCGTCGCCCCCGCAGCAAACGCATTTGAGCGTCGCGTCTGCTGAAACATGGGTCCTCGGGACAAGCCCGAGGATGACACCTGTGATCGCTGGAGCGGATTAAGCGCGGTCGACGAAGCTGTCGACGACGCGCTTGCGGCCGGCCTCGTCGAACTCAATGGTCAGCTTGTTGCCATCGACATCGGTGATCGTGCCGACGCCGAACTTCTGGTGCAGCACGCGCTCCCCGCGCTTGTAGCTGGCGCTCTCGCTCGACGCGGCAACCAGCTCTCCCTCGATGGTCACGGGTCCGCGCGCCTTGCGCTGGTCCGCCGGGCTCCACTTCTTCTGTTCCTTGGTGCGCTCCTGCGCACGCTGCCAGCCGGGCGTATCGTACGCGCCCTCGAAGGGCGCCGCGTCGTCGAAGCGGCTGCGGCCATAGCCGCCGCGCCCGAAGGTGCCGCCGAAGTTCTGGTAGGCGCCGCCGAACGGCATCTTCGGCTCGCTCACCTCGACGTGCGCCTCGGGCAACTCGTCGACGAAGCGCGACGGCAGCGCCGACTGGTAGAGCCCGCGGTTGCGGCGGTTCTGCGCGAACGAAACCTTGGCGATGCGACGCGCCCGGGTGATGCCGACGTAGGCGAGCCGGCGTTCTTCCTCGAGTCCGGCCTGACCGCTTTCATCGAGGCTGCGCTGATGCGGGAACAGCCCTTCCTCCCAGCCGGGGAGGAACACGACCTCGAACTCCAGGCCCTTGGCGGCGTGCAGCGTCATCACCGACACCTTCTGGCCGTCGCCCGCCTGCTCGGTATCCATGACCAGGCTGACGTGCTCGAGGAAGCCTTCGAGGGTGTCGAACTCGTGCATGAAGCGCACGAGCTCTTTCAAGTTCTCCAACCGCGACTGCGCTTGCGGGCTCTTGTCCGCCTGCCACATCGCCGTGTAGCCGGATTCGTCCAAGATCAGCTCGGCGAGCTCGGTGTGTTTCATGTGGCCGATGTGGCTGCGCCAGCGCTCGAAGCTGGCGATGAGGTCGGCCAGCGACTTGCGCGCCTTGCCTGGCAGCTCCTCGGTCTCGATGATCAACTGCGCCGCCTGATACATCGGGATCGAGCGCGCCCGACCCAGCTCGTGCACGCGTTTCACCGACGTGTCCCCGAGCCCGCGCTTGGGCACGTTGATGATGCGCTCGAACTTCAGGTCGTTGGCGGGGTTGGCGGCGATCTCGAGATAGGCGATGGCGTCCTTGATTTCCTGACGCTCGTAAAAGCGTGGTCCGCCGATGACGCGGTAGGGGAGCCCCATGGTGATGAAGCGGTCTTCGAAGGCGCGCATCTGGAACGAGGCGCGCACCAGGATCGCCACCTCGTTGAGGGGCTGATTGGAGCGCTTCTGCATCGCCTCGATGTCGTCGCCGATGGTGCGCGCTTCCTCCTCGTCGTCCCAGACTGCGGACACGGTGACCTTGGCGCCCGGCTCGCCATCGGTGAACAGCGTCTTGCCGAGCCGCCCCTGGTTGGCGGCGATGAGACCCGAGGCGGCCGCGAGGATGTGCCCAGTGGAGCGATAGTTGCGCTCCAGGCGAATGACGCGCGCGCCGGGGAAATCCTTCTCGAAGCGCAGGATGTTGTCGACCTCGGCGCCGCGCCAGCCGTAGATCGACTGGTCGTCGTCGCCGACGCAGCAGATGTTGGGCGAGCCCTGGGCGAGCAACCGCAGCCACAGGTACTGGGCGACGTTGGTGTCCTGGTACTCGTCGACAAGAATGAACTTGAAGCGGCGCTGGTAGTCGGCGAGCACGTCCGGGTTGTCGAGGAACAGCCGCAGGTTCTCGAGCAGCAGATCGCCGAAGTCGCAGGCATTCAACTCTTTCAGGCGGCGCTGGTAAGCGGCATAGAGCTGCGCGCCCTTGCCGGACGCAAAGCCGAAGGCTTCGCCCGCCGGCACCTTGTCGGGAGTCAGCCCGCGGTTCTTCCAGCTATCGATGAGCGAGGCCAGTTGCCGCGCCGGCCAGCGGTCCTTGTCGAGGCCTTCCGCTTCGATCACCTGCTTCAAGAGACGGATCTGGTCGTCGGTATCGAGGATGGTGAAGCCCGACTTGAGGCCGACGAGCTCGGCGTGGCGGCGCAGGATCTTGACGCCGATGGAGTGGAAGGTGCCGAGCCACGGCATGCCTTCGACGGCGCCGCCGACGAGATTGCCTATGCGCTCCTTCATCTCGCGCGCGGCTTTGTTGGTGAAGGTGACGGAAAGGATCTGCCCGGGGAAGGCGCGGCGCGAGGCGAGAATGTGGGCGATGCGCGTCGTCAGCACGCGCGTCTTGCCGGTGCCGGCGCCGGCAAGAACGAGGACGGGGCCGTCAAGCGCTTCGACCGCCGCACGCTGCTCCGGGTTGAGGCCATCGAGATAGGGGGCGACCGAGGTCGGTGTTGGCGCCGAGCCTTGCAGCGCGCGCGCCGAGATCGGTTGCCGCGCGGGTGCCGACGGCAAATCGGATGGCGGCGCGTCGGATGCGCTCGGGCTGGGCGCGCGCGGCGGCTCGGGCGCGGCCTGTGGCAGATCGAACGGCGGCTCGTCCGCGTCGCCGTCAGGAGCCGCGTTCGCCAAATGTTTTCGGCTTTGCACCATCGTTTCCGAACTATAGCACCGGGCCCTGAGGGGCAACGGTTGCGGGGTCGCCACCCACACCAGATATGGGGTGCGCGGCTCCGATATTCCGCGTCGCGAGGCTGTTAATATTGGGCGTGCTGGCGCCATTTTTTTGTTGTGACGCCGTGAAATGGTCTCTGGATGGTGATCCAGACATGGGATAGCGAATAAGCTAGTGTGCGCGCGAACCGGTCTGAGGGCGGACAACGGGGGCATTTGGCCCGCTTGTGTCATCGGCTCGACAATCGAGACCGAGATGGCGGCGCCGCCGCTTGGCATGCCGCTCGGGTTTCTGGAAGGCTAGATGAGCAACGGGCTTCTTTACATCGCGGGGCTGATCTCGCTCGCCTTGGCAGCGCTGTTCGGCGTCCCCTACTTCGTCGACTGGAACGGCTACCGCGGAGTGTTCGAGGAAGAGGCGACGCGCATCCTCGGCCGCGAGGTCCGCGTCGGCGGCGACGTTAACGTGCGCTTCCTGCCCTCTCCCTACGTCAGCTTCGAAAAGCTGCGCATTGCCGACCCGACGGGCTCGACCGGCGAGCCGTTCTTCCGCGCCGACAGCTTCACCATGCGGCTTTCGGCGCCGCCACTTCTGAAGGGCATCATCGAGGCCAACGAGATCGTGCTCGAGAAGCCCGTGCTGCGTCTTGCCGTCGACGCCGAGGGCAGCGGCAATTGGCGGGGCTTTTCTATCGCTCCCGGGGCGCTTCCGTTCGTGCCGGCCGGTGTAAGCCTGCAGTCGGTCAAAATCGTCGGCGGCGTCATCGCCTTCCACGGTCCCAAGGGCATCGGCTTTGCCGAGCTGGACGGATTGAACGGCGAGCTGAAGGCAAAGTCCATCGATGGTCCGTTCGCATTCAAGGGCCTGACGAAGTTCCAGGGCACCGACCGCGATGTGCGCATCTCAACGGGTGCCACTGAGGCCGATGGCGGCATTCGCTTCAAGGCCATCGTGCGCGATACTTCCGGCAGCGCCAACGTCTATTCGGTCGACGGCCGCCTCGATGATCTCAAGAACCGCCCGCGCGTTGCCGGCGAGGTGACGGCGAAGCTCGCGCTCCCGGCCGGCGAGCTGCCGGTCGCCACGGCGCCGACATCGCCGACAGGCGCCGGCGGCAAGGCAGAAGTGCCGCTGATGAATTTCAAGGCACGCGTCGCCGGCGACGCAAAGGGGTTGCGCCTCGACGATATCGCGCTCGCCTTCGAGCACGTGGGGCAGCCGCAGCTCATCAGTGGCTCGGCATCGGCAACGTGGACCGAGGCACTGAACGTCGAGATGGGGCTCTCCTCGCGCTGGCTCGATCTCGACCGTGTGGCCAAATCCGCAGAGGGGTCCGGCAGCCCGTTCAACACGGCGCGTAACTTCATACTCGCCATGATGGAGGCGCTGCCCAAGAACGCCGACAGCAAGGTGACGTTCGATCTCGATCAGGCCAGCCTTGGCGGCGAGGCCGTGAGCGGCATCAAGCTCGAGGTGGCGCGTGCTCAGGGCACGCTGTTGCTCAATAATCTGCGCGCCGGCCTGCCCGGCGGCGCCAAGCTCGCGCTCGACGGTGCCGTCGCCGATGCGGCGACCGGCAAAGCATTCCACGGCGATCTGACGCTGCACGGCGCGAGCCTGCTTCGTTTCCTCGATTGGGCCGCAAAGGACAAAGCGCTGGCGGAAGCGGTGCGCAACGAGGGGCCGTTCTCGCTGCAAGGGCGCCTCGAAATGAGTGAGAACGGTATCGCGCTTACCGCGGCCGGCGCCGAGATCGCCGGACGGCCGATCACCGGCGAGGTCCACTACGGCATGAAGGGTCGGCAGCGCTTTTCCATCGTCCTCGACGGTGGCGAAGTTGACGCGGCCCAGCTCTGGCCGGCGGCCGTCAGCGGCCTGAAGGGCGTGCTGGAAGGAGCCAAGGTCGAGACCGCTGCGCTGTCAAAGCCGCCGTTCGCCTGGCTCGATACGGCGACGACCGATCTGCACCTACGCCTGCGCGCCGGTGAGATGATCACCGACCGCGGCAAGCTGCGCGATGTGGACCTCGATGTCGGTATCGAGCAAGGCCGCCTCGTCGTTCGCGCCTGCAAGTTCGTCACTGCCGACGGCCTGCGGCTCGAGATCGAGGGCGACGTTGCCGATGCGACGAAGGCCCCGCGCGGTGCGCTGCAATGGGTTTTCAGCACGCCGAGCAAGGAAGCCTACAGCACTCTCGTGCAGCTCTTCGATCTTTCTGACGCGAGCCGGCAGCAGGCCGACAGCTTCGCGACCCTGGCGCCGATGCGTCTCGCCGGCACCGTGCGGCTGGGCGAGCGGCAGCCTGGCGCGGCCGACGTCGCCGCCGACGGCAGCGTGCAGAGCACCGGCCGCTTGGTGCTCACGGCTCTGCTCGACGGCGGTCTCGGCAACTGGCGCAACGCGCCGGCCGACATCACCGCGACAATCGACAGCCCGGACGTGTCATCGGTCGTCAACGGGCTCGGCGCGCGCACATCCAATGCACCAACGCCCGTCACGGCGCCGCAGGCGGGCGAGATCTTTCTCAAAGCCGTAGGTACGCCGGCAAAAGGCATGACGACCTCGGCCGCCGCCAAGGCGCCCGCACTCTTCTTCGGCTACGACGGCCGCGTGGTCATGCCGGAGGAAGGCGGTCGCGGAACTCGATGGGGAGCTGCGCGTTTCCGCCCGCGGCGTGAGCGACGTCATGGCCGTGGCCGGTCTCGGCTCGGGCGCGGCGTTGAGCGAAACGCCCATCGTCGGCACCATCAAGCTTGCGTCCGCCAATCATGCGATCGAATTGAAGCCGCAGCAGCTCACTGTCGGCGGCAGCCGCGTCGACGGCAGTGTGGCGCTTTCCTACCCGAGCGAAGGACCGGCCATCGTTACCGGGCAGATCGACGTCGACGCCGCGACCGTGCAGGGGTTGCTTGGTCTGGCGCTCGATCGCAAGCAAGTGGCGGAAGTGCCGGGGGCCGAGCCGCTGACCGCCGGCAAGACCATCTGGCCAGAGCATGGGTTCGATTTCAGCGCCCTCGACGGCATCGAGGGCAAGCTCGACGTGGGCTTCGGCACGCTAACACTGACCGATGGCATGGTGGTGCCAAATGCGCGCGCCGAGATCGAGCTCGGACCTGGCAAAATTGCGGTCACCAAGCTCGAAGGCAAGGTGCTCGGCGGCGAGCTCGTGAGCAAGCTGGCGCTCGAACGCGCGCCGGGTGGCGCCAGCCTCACAGGTGATCTGCGCATCAACGACATGAACCTCAACCGCCCGACCGCTAGTGCCGCGCCGACGGCGCCGCCGTCCAAGGACGCGCTAGCCTCGTTGTCGCTCGATTTCTCCGGACGCGCCTCGACGCCTGGGGCTCTGGTCTCGGTTGCCGCCGGTAAGGGCGAGCTGAAGCTCGGCGACGTCACCATGCATGCGCCGACACCGCTGGCCGTCGTAGCAACGTCGGAAGCCGTGCTGTCGGGGCAGGCGGGCGGAAGTGGCGAGCAACTCGTCACCGCACTGCGCGCGCAAATCGACGCCAGCGCGGTGCCGGTCGGGCCACGCACCATCCCCATCGAAATTGCCGACGGCGCCGCCAAGCTGGCGCTTGTCACCATCGAATCGGATGCCGGCGCCACCAAGGTCGAAACGACCATCGATCTCGCTTCGCTCGTCGTCGATAGCGCCTGGCTGGCCGAGCCGAAAGCGCCGGACGTGGTGCAGGCCGACAGGGCGCGCGGCGGCGCGCTCCCGAGCGTGGGCGTCGTCTACACCGGCCCGCTGGCCAATGCCTGGGCGCTTAAATCGCGCATCACCGCCGAACCGCTGGAGCGCGAGCTTGCCATTCGCAAGATGGAGCTCGATGCCGATCAGCTCGAGCGCCTGCGCAACGCCGATATGGAACGAGCGCGCCGCGACGAGGAGCGCCGCCGTGCGCTCGAGTCGGACCAGGGCAGCGTTGTGCCCGCGCCGCAAGCTCCCGCGCCGGCTGCCGTGGTGCCGGTCGCGCCGCAGCCGCAGCCGTCTGCCACGAATGCGCCGCCGCTCGATCCCGCCGCGCCCCCTGCTACTGGGGCGGTGCCCGCCATTCCGCCGAGCAGCGCCAGCGCGCCCGGCGTCGTCGTGCCCCCGGCACCGGGGCAGGAAGCACAATATGTAACACCGCCGGTCGATCCGGCGGCGGCTCCACCCGCGGGTAGTGTCGCCCCGGGAGCACCGCCGACAGGAGCCTACCGGCAGCGCTCCCCACGCGAGCAACAGTTGCAGGTTCGCGACCAGGTGCTGCGCAACTTAAACAACGCGAACTGACGTTGACGCGTATCTAGCGCGGCGTTGGCAGCGAGCGCCGGCGGAAATAATCGAGGATCCACACGCGCACGGCGCTCGACAGGCCGGCTTCGCCGCGCGTTGCGTCGATGCCGGCGACGAGCCCGGCGAGCGAGGTGTGCTCCAGCGTGGCGGCGTGCTGCAGTGCCTCCCAGAACGGCGCCTCCATCGAGATCGAGGTGCGATGGCCTTTGATGGCAAACGAGCGTTTCAGCGGTCGCGTGCTGGGCGGCGTCCGGGCGCGCATATCGTCGGCGGACGTCACTGAGCCGGCTCATCGTCGCCGCCGCGCTGACGGCGCGCTGCCTCGAGCCGGCGCGCTTCCAGATCCCGCTCGGCCCCGGTCGCCTGCCGCTCCGCCTTGGTGCGTCCGAACTTGGCGCGGTTCTGCTCGGCGCGTGTCGCCGCCGCGCGGCGCTGCTTCGCCTTACGGGCCCGCTTCAGGCTGATGATCTCTGCGCTCATCGCTCAGAACCCCATAAAGACGCCGTTGATGGCGCGTCCGATATCGTAGTCGGCCGATTGTGCCGACCCGACGACATCGCCGACATTGCGTACGCCGACGACGTTGATCTGGTCGACGACAATACGGTATCTGCGACCTCGGTGGGTAATGATCGGTCGCAATCGGCCTATGGGCGGCAGCTCACGCTCCTTAACAACCGGGGCGACCACGCGCGTGCCCAGCTCCGACAGCAGGTCGCTTTGCAGGATGACGACGAGTTCTGGTCCTCCGGCGCCGGGCTGGGTTGGTCTGAGCTTGCAGATGTCGAACTGGCGCATCACCAGTCACGATATCGGTCGGACCATAGTCCGTCGCGTTCGAGCTGGGCGTTGCTGGCCTCGATGGCGGCGCGGTTATCCTCGCGCCATTTCTGCCAACGCTCCTGCTTGAGCTGCTCTTTCAGCGCCGTTTCGAGCACGCTCGAAAGGTTGGTGCCGGCTGCCCTCGCCTCGGCCAGCAACTCGGCGTCGATCGTCAGATTGACCGCCTTCTTCTTTTTGGGGCCGCTGCTTTTGCGCGGACCAGGGCGGTACGGCTTGGCATCTTCCCGCATCGATAACCTCCCATGCGCATGACAATGCGCATTCCATATGCGCATTCTGCCCCGGAGGCATTCGCCGGCCAATCAGGCGAGCCAAGCGTCAGTCGGGGGCCAGCATTTTGCGCGGATCGACGATCTCGTCGAACTCCTTGTCGGTCACATAGCCTCCGCCGACGGCTTCCTGGCGCAGGGTCGTGCCGTTCTTGTGCGCCGTCTTGGCAATCTTGGCGGCTGCGTCATAGCCGATCTTGGGCGCTAGCGCGGTGACCAGCATTAACGAGCGATCAAGCCCGGCCTTGATGTTGTCGGTGCGTGCCTCGATGCCGACGACGCAGTTATCGGTGAAGCTCGTGGCCGCGTCAGCCATCAGCCGGACCGACTGCAGGAAGTTGTACGCCATGACCGGATTGTAGACGTTGAGCTCGAAATGCCCCTGGCTGCCGGCGAAGGTGATGGAGGCGTTGTTGCCGAAGATCTGGATGCACACCTGGGTCAGCGCCTCGCACTGGGTCGGATTGACCTTTCCCGGCATGATCGAGGAGCCGGGCTCGTTCTCCGGCAGCGACAACTCGCCGAGTCCAGAGCGCGGTCCCGACCCGAGCAGGCGAATATCGTTGGCAATCTTGAACAGAGAGCCGGCTAGCGTGTTGATGGCGCCGTGGGAGAACACCATGGCGTCGTGCGCTGCGAGCGCTTCGAACTTGTTGGGCGCGGTTTTGAACGGCATCTGCGTGATGGCGGCGATGCGCTCCGCGATCATCTCGGCGAAACCCTTCGGCGCGTTGAGGCCGGTGCCGACGGCGGTGCCGCCCTGCGCCAACTCCATCAGCGACGGCAGCGTCTGCTCGATGCGCTTGATGCCGTTCTCGACCTGCTGCGTATAGCCGCCGAACTCCTGACCGAGCGTCAGCGGCGTTGCATCCTGCGTGTGCGTGCGGCCGATCTTGACGATATCTTTCCACGCTTGCGACTTGTCGTTCAGCGCGTTGCGCAGCTTTTGCAGCGCCGGGATCAGCCGGTGCACGATCTCCTCGGCGCAAGCAATGTGCATGGCCGTCGGGTACGTGTCGTTCGACGACTGGCTCATGTTGACGTGATCGTTCGGATGCACGGGCTTCTTGGAGCCTTTCTCGCCGCTCAGCATCTCGATGGCGCGGTTGGAGATCACCTCGTTGGCGTTCATATTCGACTGCGTGCCGGACCCCGTCTGCCAGACGACGAGTGGGAAGTGATCGTCGAGCTTGCCCTCCATCACCTCCTGCGCCGCCTTGACGATGGCTCCGCCGACATTCTTGTCGAGACGGCCGAGCGCCATGTTGGTCTCGGCGGCGGCGCGCTTGACGATGCCGAGCGCCCGCACGATCGCCAGCGGCTGGCGCTCCCAGCCGATCTTGAAATTGCCGAGCGAGCGCTGCGCCTGCGCGCCCCAGTATTTGTCGGCGTCGACCTCGACGGGGCCAAAGGTGTCGGTCTCGGTGCGGGTTTTCTTGGTGGTCATGCGAGGGGGGTCCGGTTGCGCGCAAATGTCTTGCTGAGCCGCAATAGCACGCGGCGCGGCAGCGGGCAGCAGGCACTTGGCAGCGGCGATAGAAGCGCCGGGAGGCGTAGGTTTGTGGCTGCCCATCGGCACATGGCCATTTTTTTGCCTGAGTCTGCTGACGCTTAGGCTGTAGCGGGACCGGTATCTACCAGGGGGGTAGCCATGCCAGTGCCCAGTTGGCGTTCGCAACTAGACACTTCGGCTTCCGATTTCGAGGAAGTGCTCACGCTTGGCGAGCTCGATCCGGGCGAGAGAATTTGCCCGCCAAGGGCCCGCGCCGGTGACAGCAGCATGCTGTCGAGCTTCATAGTCATTCTCGTCGCGCTCGGCGGCGGTTGGGCGCTCCTGCGCTATCAGCCAAACCTACCAGACCGACTGTCGGCGGGGGTCGCCGCGGTTTCGTCCTCGATGGGCTACCGAGCTGGGCCGGGGTCGGCACAGCTGCCCGCACCGCCGATGCCACCGCTGCTGCCGACGGCCGGCACCACGCCGACGCCGGCGTTGCCCACCATCGATGCGCCGCTCCCGGCCGCGAGTGAGATCGTGGATGCTCCGGGTGAAGGTACCAAGGCAGCGTCGCCACTGACCACAGGCGCGATCGCATCGGCAGAAGCGGAGCCGCTGCCAGCGCCAACCCCCGACCCCTCCGACCCTTACCAGAAGCGTGCGGTTGCGGTCGGTCTCCACCCCGATCTTTCGCGGGTCCTGTTGGCACGGCTCTCACCGACCGACTATCGCAATGCAGGGACCGCCATTCAGACCGCCTTGGCAAAGACCGCCGACAACGCCGTCTACGTTTGGCCCCGGCAACGCAAGCCTGAACTGGCGCTATTTCAGGTCCACTTCGTGCCTGGCGCCGCACCCCATTGCCGGCGGTACGTCGTGACGGTGACCAAGGACGGCTGGTCGACGACTGCCCCGCCAATGGAACGGTGCGACTCCAACCAAGGTGGCCGCGGACATTGATGTTGAGCTGTGGGAAATCAACGGCGCGCCTGAGCTAGGCAGCGAGCGGCGGGAAGCCGAAGCGCTGGCGCGCCATCGTGCACGCGTCGTCGCCGGGCTGGCATGCCCGGCAAACATCCGGCCTGTGGGCGTAGATGCTGCAAGAGGTGGCGACGCCAACCTCGCCGACGAGCGCGCAGCAGCGGTCGCCGACGCAGCGCATGCCGCTCATGGCGGCGGACACGAGCTCGCTCGGGATGCGCGCGATGGCCTCATCATCCTCGAGCGTAAAGCGTGGCCAGTCGGCGGAGTAGGAGCAGCAGGCCCCGCACGTAGTGCACGGCGATGGGATGGCGGATGCCATCAGTCGCGCAGCATGGCGAGGGCAGAGCGCCGATCCGCAGGCTTCAGCTTGAGGAACGCCGCGCGTGCTGCTTTGATGTCCTTCTCCGAGCCACTGTCCGCTGCCGCCTGAAGCGCGAGCGTCGTCGGGTGATCGGGGCTGCAGATGAAGGCCAACGCCTTGGCAAGTCGGCCCATGGCCGCGCGGTCGATGACGGTCTCTTCCATGCCACCATTCTACTCGGCTCGGTACCGCGGCGATAGCCAGGCGGGTAGATCAAATCCAACTATCGAGTGTGCCTTAATCGAATATTTCCCCTGGCGGCATGTCCCGCGCCGGGCGCCGGAACCAATGAATCTCCAGGGGCCTTTCATGATGCCGCCAGAGGATTGCATTATGCAGTACGAAATTTATTTGTCAGATCTCGAAATTTGGTTGCACGACAAGCTTCGCGACCAACCCTTCTATCCGTCGCTGCGCCGCATAGATGTTGCGCCGTCCCGCCAACATCCTTGCGGTTGGGCAGCGAGCGTATCTGGCGATTTGACGATCGCGGAGCAATCGTTGTGCGCGGGAATCGTCCGGGCCATGCAACGCCGGTACGACCTCACGACGAAGCAAGATTTCCACTTATACGTTACGGCGGAATCGACCGAGCAAGGTGCTGCCCGGTCGATGAGGTCAACGTAGCCATACGGCTTCGAGAGGGCGAACTCAGGGTTCGAAATCTCTCGGAACCGGCATGTGCTCGGCCCGTTGTGCTGCCATGCCCGATCTGGAGACGCTGACCGGAACTTTTGCGGCAATCGTGTATCTTAACCTCCGCAATGATTACTCGTAGTTCGATGGACGCGCGGCCACTACCCGAAGGAATGATCGACCGCTTCGAGCGCCGTCGCCTGCCCGGCGCTGGGCTCGAGATCGACGCGCTCGTCGGCGGCTCGGGTCCGCCCTTGCTGCTGCTGCACGGCTATCCGCAAACGCGCGTCATGTGGAAGGCGATCACGCCGTTGCTGGCCAAGCGCTTCACGGTGGTGGTGCCGGACCTGCGCGGCTACGGCCGCTCCGACAAGCCGGACGGCGGTGCATCGCACATCACCTATTCCAAGCGTGCCATGGCGCTCGATCAGATCGCAACGATGCGCGCGCTCGGCTTCGATCGTTTCGCGGTCGCCGGGCACGACCGCGGCGGACGCGTCGGCTATCGCCTGGCGCTCGATTATCCCGACGTCGTGTGTGCGCTCGCCGTTCTCGACATCGTGCCGACGGCCGACGTCTGGGCGGGCGCCGATGCCGAAGCCGCGATGCGCATGTACCACTGGTACTTTCTGGCGCGGCCGCGCCCCCTGCCCGAGACGCTGATCGGTGGCCATCCGGAATTCTACTTGACGCACACGCTGGAAAGTTGGGCTGGCAAGGGCTTCGTCTTCGATGCGGCGAGCCTCGCCGACTACGTCGCCTGCTTTTCCAAGCCTGCTGCGATTCATGCGAGTTGCGAGGACTACCGCGCCGGTTGGGAGGTGGATCGGGCGCACGACGAGGCCGACCGCGGCAACAAGTTGATCAAGGCGCCGTTGCTCGTCATCTGGTCGGAGGAGTTCGGCCTCGCCCGGACCCAGCCCCTAAAACAGTGGGGCGAGTGGGCCGAGCGCGTGGAAGGGCATGCGGTAGCCGGTGGGCATTTCGTCTGCGAGGAGCAGCCGGCGAAGGTGGACCAGTCGCTGCTCCGCTTCTTCGAGCGGCACGTCAAAGCCTGACGGTGTCGTACCGGTCAGCTCAAAGCTACGTGGTCGAGCGAGAGCGGCGGCGAGGGCGCCCGGAGCGGCGCTTGGGACGCGAGGCACGCGTCCATCGGTATGACGTGGCCCGGTACTTCGGGCGTGCGCATCCGTATGAGGTGTCCGCTTCAGGCGCGCGCGCCGGCGTCGGCGTCGCGCCGGCGATGGTCAGGCTCCGTAGCGCTGCGTCATGTCCGGGGTCGCGCCGGTGAATACTTCGGCCCGATTGCGTCCCCCCGCCTTGGCCGAATACAGCGCGGCGTCGGCATGTTGCAGGATGGCGCTGTCGGCTCCCGAGAGGGGGGTTTCGCAGGCGATCCCGATGCTGACGGTGACGATGCCGTAGCTGCTGCGGCAGTGGGATATGTTGAGCTGCTCCACCGACGTGCGCAGGCTCTCGGCAAAATGTAGCCCGCCGTCTGCCGCGGTATTCGGCAGGATGACGGCGAACTCTTCTCCCCCATAGCGAGCGGCGACGTCGCCGGGACGGCGCGCCATGCCGCGGAGAAGGTGGCTCAGCCGCTTCAGGCATTCATCGCCCTCCTGGTGGCCGTAGCTGTCGTTGTAGCGCTTGAAGTGGTCGACGTCGACTAGTAGCAGCGCGAGCGGCAGTCCGTCACGGCCGCAGCGTGCGAGCTCACGCTTCAACGCCTTGTCGAACGAGCGACGGTTGGCGAGGCCCGTGAGCCCGTCGGTCGAGGCGAGCATCTGCAGATTGCGGTTGGCTTCTTCGAGACGGTCCTCCGCCGACTTGCGTCGCGAGACGTCGCGCAACGACAGCATCGCGCCGCGGTTGCCGCCGAGCGCGCGCCCCATGATCTCGACCCACACGTACGTTCCGTCGCGCTTACGGGCGCGGTATTGCAGCGCTGGAAACTCGGCGCCGAGCTGCAGCGCTTCGAGCATCATGGCGAGCTGCGGACGATCGTGCGGGTGCGCAAGATCGATGGGGTCGCCACCGATGAGGTCCCGCGGACTATAGCCGAGCAGGGCCTGACAGGACGGCGAGGCATAGGTGCGAACCCCGCTGCTATCGATGTAAGTCACGACGTCGGCGGTGTTCTCGGCCAACAGCTTGTAGCGCGCCTCGCTCGCCTTGAACGCTTCGTTGGTGAGTTGCAGACGCTCGGCCATCTCATCGAGCGTATCTGCGAGCCGGCGGAACTCCGGCGCCTGCCAGGGCTCGAGCGCCGCGCGCGCGTTAAGGTCGCCTTCGCCGATGCGCTCGGCAGTTTTGGCAAGCTGCCTGGCGGGGCGCACTTGGCTGAGGTAGCCGAGAAGCCAGGCGGTGCAGATGGCAAAGGTTACTGCGGCGAGGGCGAAAGCGAAGCTGCGGAGCGTTTGTCGATTTACGTTGGCAAGGACGTGGTCGCGCGGCGCGCCGACGACAACCATGGCGCCGGATGTCTCGGCACCGGGAAGCGGTGCGAAGCCGAAAACCTCGCTGGCACCATTAAGGTTGCCGACCACGTGCCCGCCGCTGGGGCTGTCGCGCATAGCCTGTAGCAACGTGTCGTCGGGGAAGCTGGCGCCGAGGCGCAGCCCACTGGCGGCCGAGCGGGCGAGGACGGTTCCGGTATCGCGCTCGATCACCATCAAGACCCGCTTGTCGTGCCCGGAGATCCGGTCTGCGAGTTCAGAGAACGCCTGGAGGTCTATGCTTACGTAGACGATGCCTGACTTGGTCCCCGCAGCCGATAACAGGGGACGGGCTACGAGGATCTCGGGACGCCCGCTGACTGGGCCCTGCAAAAAATGGCTCACGTAAATTTCGGGGGCGCCTTTGCGCAAGGCCTCGTCCAGGACTCCTGGAAACAAGACTTTCTTGGGCGCGTTCAACAACGAATGGCAGACGATGACACCGTCGGCGCGCAGCACGCCGATGTTGTTGAGACTCGGGTGCTTTGCCCGCAGTCGTCTGAGTTGCTCGCGACATGCGTCGCCCCCCTCGATGGTTATCGTCGGGATAGAACGCATGGTCTCGGTGAGCGTCATGGCCTCGTTGAGAACGCCTGCCTGGCGCAGCGCGGCGATGCGCGCCGATTGCTGCGCTGCGGCACCGGCCTGGACGATGGTGGCGCGACGATCTGCGGCCGCATCCCAGACGATGAGCGCGACCAGCGGGGCGACCGCCAGCAGCACCAGAATAAGGAGGCGCTGCTTGATGCCGAGAGATGACGCAATGCGCGTGAAAAGGCTCATGGGGCAATGAAATTGCGGGTATGAGCAGCCTTCTTCGCATGGCCGCCTCTAAAGGGGTGTGAAAGGGATTGGTTAAATGTATGCGTTCATCAGGATAAAGAAGATCGGCCTACGACGCGGGCCGTGCGCGGTGTTTCGCGGCCACCTTCTCGTAGGCCGACTGTAGCTCGGCGAGCACGGAGCGCCGCGGCCGCAACCCACCGGTGTGCAGGGCGCGGAGCTCGCGCATGAAGGCATCCCAGAGACGTGGGCCACCTTCCGACAGCAGACGGGCGCGGACGGACAGCTCCTCGGACGCGGGCGTAAAGCTGCAGCCCCACGCGCCCATCTGCGCGAGCAAGGGCACCAGCGCGATGGCCGGCTCGGCGAGCGAATAGATCGCCTTCTGCTTGTGGGTCGGGTCGTTGCGGCGGGTGAGCAGGCCAGCCTCGACGAGGCGTTTCAGCCGATCGGCGAGCACGTTGGATGCAATGCCTTCCTCGGACCGCTGCAATAGCTCGCGGAAGGCGAGGAGTTGGAGCGCATGGGCAAGCTTCTCATCCACAATTTCCTATATCGTCGATTTCCTATATCGGTCGATGGCTATGGCGCCGGTCCCGATCAAAGCTGCGCTGACCATATCGTTGTCGCCAAACACTTGAGCGCAAAGGAGACGTCATGACGCTACAACTCTACGCGCATCCATTCTCGTCCTACTGTCAGAAAGTGCTAATCGCGCTCTACGAGAACGACGTGCCGTTCACGTTCCGCATGCTGGAGCCCAGCGAGAAGCGCACTCTTGTCGAGTTCGCCAAGCTGTCTCCCATGCGCCGGATGCCCGTCCTCGTCGATGGCGAGCGCGTCGTGCTGGAGAGCAGCGTCATCATCGAATACCTCGGCCTGTATCACCCCGGGCCGGTGCCACTGATCCCCGCCGATGCGAAGGCGGCGCTCGAGGTGCGCACGCTCGACCGTGCGTTCGACAACTACATCATGGGGCAAATGCAGAAGTTCGTGTTCGACCGCATCCGCCCGGAGAGTGACCGCGACGCCACCGGCGTGCAGGAGGCCGCCGGCATGCTCGACCGCGCCTACGCTTGGCTGGACCGCATCCTGGCGGGACGCGCGTGGGCAGCGGGCGATGAATTCAGCATGGCCGACTGCGCCGCCGCCCCGTCGCTATTCTACGCCGACTGGGTTCATCCCATCCCACACGAGCTCGCCAATCTGCGCGACTATCGCCGGCGTCTACTGGCGCGCCCGTCGTTCGCCCGCGCTGTCGACGAGGCGCGGCCCTATCGCGCCTTCTTTCCGCCGGGAGCGCCGGATCGCGACTAGTAAAGCGCAACAAAAAGGTTGCGCAATGCGGTGATCAGGGTTACATCTATACGCAACCAGGAGGTTGCGTATGACAGACCGCATCGAAAAGACCGTCGAGATCAAGGCGCCGATAGCGCGCGTGTGGAAAGCGCTCACCGATCATCGCGAGTTCGGCACGTGGTTCCGTGTGCGGCTCGAAGGGCCGTTCGTGCCGGGTAAGCCGGCGGGCGGACAGATCACCTATCCGGGCTACGAGCACGTGCGGATGGAAGTCGTGGTGCAGAAGATGCAACCCGAGCGGCTATTCTCGTTCACCTGGCATCCCAATGCCGTCGATCTCGTCGACTATTCGCAGGAGCCGTCGACGCTGGTCGAGTTCACGCTCGAGCCGACCGCGAACGGAACGCTGCTACGCGTCGTCGAGAGCGGATTCGACAAGATCCCCGCGAACCGGCGCGACGAAGCCTTCCGCATGAACGACGGCGGCTGGGAAGAGCAGATGAGGAATATTGCGAGCCATGTCCGACAAGCGGCCTAGCAAGCTCGCCGCCCTCAAAACGCGCGCCACGGTCTTCGCGGCGCTCGGGGACGAAACGCGGCTCGCAGTGCTGGGCAAGCTGCTCAGCGGCGAGCCGCAGTCGATCGGGCGGCTCACCGAGGGGACGCACCTTACCCGCCAGGCGGTGACCAAGCACCTGCGTGTGTTGGAAGACGCCGGCGTCGTGCGCAGCAAGCGTGTCGGCCGACAGTCGCTGTTCGAGCTGCAGCCGCGGCCGATCGATGATGCGCGCGCCTACCTCGACCGCATCGCCCAGCAGTGGGACGACGCGCTCAATCGCCTCAAATCGTTCGTCGAGAGCTAGGCGTTCGGCGGATCACGCCGGCGGTGCGCATGGCACCGCCGGCAGTAACTCTGCTAGGGGTGCCGGCGATTACTTGGTGCCGGGCTGGTCCTTCATCGCCTTCTCGGAAAGGCTGCCGCTATCGGGCTTCGCGGTCGGCATGTCGGTGCTGCCGCCCATGGTTCCGGGCTGATCCTTCATCGCCTTTTGCGTAGCGGCGCCGGTTTCCGGCACGGCGGTCGGATTAGCGGTCGAACCGCCCGACGTGCCCGGCTGATCCTTCATGGCCTTGGTGGTAAGGCTGCCGTCCTCGGCGGCGAAAGCGAGCGAGGCGGAAGCGGCGAGCGCGAGCGCGCAAAGGATGATCTTGTTCATGGGGTTTCTCTCCGTGGGTTTCGGTTACGCAGAGGTCTTCGGCAGGCTGATCACGGGCGTTACCGGCTTTATTTTTGCGCGAGGCCGTAACAAATCACGCGAGATGGATTGCGTCCGACAAGAGCTGCTGCAGGCGCGGATCGGTAACCATGAAGAACGTGGCCTCGATGCGCGGGATCGTCTGTGGCCGCATGAGGAATGCGCCGATCTTGTCGGCCGCTTCTGGAAACTCGTCGAGATACGGCGAGTGGAAGTGCGTACGCGCCGTGTGGTGAAGGACGTCTTCGCGCAGCGCCGCCATGTGAATCGCGGCCGCTGGATCGGGCGCGGCGTCCCAGACCGCGAGCACGTTGTCGATATCGCCGTGAGCACTGACGACAAGCGTCAAGACGTCGGCAAGATCGAACGCCAGGCGCCAGCCGACCGGCCAGCGAACCAGCTCTGTCCGCTCCACGCAGTCGCGCATCAGCTCTGCGAAAAAGCGGTCGATGATCGCGCATTCGCGCTCGGGCCACTTGGCGCGCCAGTCCGCCTGGGCAAGGCGCCTCAGACAGATGTCGATGCCGCAGTTGTCCGGAGGATCGTTTTGCGCGATGAGATCGAAGTAGCGCGGCAGGAAATAGCGCATCTCGCGCGCCACCGAACCATCGTCCCAGCTATGCGCCGAGCCGGTATACTCGGCTAGTAGGCCAGCAGGAATTTCGCGCAGCGGGTCTTCAGCAGCTCGCGCTCGTGCTCGACGCTCATGCATGAATTGCAGTGGCAGACGCTGAGCGAGTGGCGAATGCGATAGTCGCCGAAAATTCCGTATGCATCCTCGACGACGGCATGCAGCTCGTGGCGCATGGGCTATTCCGTTGCTCGCTCAGATTCAAACAGCGACGGCTATCACGCGCAGCGTATGCGCGGCGTTTCCCGCGGAACACGGCAAGCGCTGTCCGTGAGCAAAGCGGGCTGGGCATGCAAAGACGGCCGCGCAGATATCCGCGTCGACGTCGAAAAACGAATTGCGGTGAGACGGTGCCGCTTACTTCTTGCGGAAGGCGTCGAGGCGCACGATCTGCGCGCCGCCGTTGTCCTGCTTGGGCTTGTCGTCGCCGTCCTTGGCAGCGGGCGGTACGGCTGCCGGCGGCTGCTTCAGTTGCGCCGGTGCCGGCGACGCGGGCTGAACCGGAGCCGCAGCGACCGGCTGCGGTGCGGTGGGTTCGCTCTTGGCCTTGCGCGGCACGCGCGGCTTTTTCGGCGCCGTCGAGCGCAGCGTGGCGCGTCCGCCGTTGGCCCGCTCGGGCGTGCGCCCGGCAAACCGCTGGCTCATGCTTTCGCCGGCCTCCGGCTCGATGTTCGGATCCTCGAACTGCAGGCCGTAACGGACGCTGGGATCGAAGAAGACGCGGATGGCGGCGAAGGGAACAACCAGACGCTCGGGGATGCCGTCGAACGTGAGCTTCACCTCGAAGCCGTCGTCGGACACCGACAGATCCCAGAAGCGGTGCTGCAGCACGATGGTCATCTCGGCCGGATACTTGTCCTTCAGCCGCTTCGACAACACGACGCCGGAGGCGCTCGTATCGAAGGAGACATAGAAATGGTGATCGCCCGGCAAGCCCTGCTTGGCCGCCTGCGTGAGCACCGTGCGCACGACGCCACGCATGGCATCCTGGGCTAAGGCCTCGTAATCAATCGTCGGCTCGGCCGCCATCGGTCTCGCTTATTGGTCCCCGGGTCGTCTCGTGCCGCTAACGTTCCCCCGGCTCGAGGTAAAGTGGAGGGCTTCTGTTGCCCGGTGCCCTCCGAACCGCGCCTTATCCGGCTAAGGATAAGGACTTCAAGTTCAGGCTAATCGCGCCGCATTACGCAGCGAGAGCAGCCTCAGCATAGTTGTCATTGGCAACTATTCTGAACGGCCCGATAACGGCGGAACCATGCCGAGCAAAAGCTAAGCCCTTTACACCTTCGTCGATCCTAGTTCGCCCCCATCAGATGCCCGCGCCGCGAAAGGTGCACGTTGGTGCTCGCACGGGCATGTGGTGGAGGCGCCGGGTACTGCCCCCGGGTCCGAACGGCTTATTACGACCGCGTTTATCGCCATAGCCGGACGAATCCGGCCCGGTGAATATAGAGGTAGATGCGACAGAAAAAAAGCCTGTCTCGTCCGCGGCATGTGCGGATACCGGCGACGTGCGTGGCAAGCGTCGGGTAAGCATGCCTTCGCGGCGGGCGCACAGAGCGGGGATAAATTAGGAAAGTCGGCCGCGTTGAAGGCTGTGCTATAGGGCGGCAATGACAGTGCAGGCGCCGCAGGGATAGGGAATGGCGTCAATTCGGGGAGCCGCAACCTGACAGTCCCATCGATCGAGACGACGGCGTTCGCGCCTGAGCCCGCCTACGTGCCGCGCACCAACTGGCCGGCCTGGGCCGTGCTGCCCGCCGGGCTTCTGATCTTCGGCCTCGCCGCCGCGCTGGGTGCGGTCGGCTCGATCGTCATGGCCATAGTCTTGTCGCCCGACGCGGCCCTTGTGCCGGCCGAACTGCCGCATAGCGTGATCATGGCAGGGCTCTACGCCCAGCAGATTACCATGATCGTTTTTACGATCCTGTTTGCCGGCTTCTTCGCCTCCAATCGCGCCGAGACGTTGGCGCTGCGAGCTCCGCGCGGCGGATGGGGAGTTCTCGTCCTGTCGCTCATTCCCTTGTTCGGGCTCACCGGCGTGTGGACGGCCCTGCTGATGTGGCTGCGTCCGGACGTGGTGATCGGCGACCTGCGCATGTTTTCCGATCTTCTCCAGGGCAAAATGGCGATTTTTGCGCTTGTCGCCATCGGCATCGGCGCGCCGCTATCGGAAGAGCTGCTGTTCCGCGGGTTCTTGTTTTCCGGCCTCGCCAAATCGCGTCTCGGCCTCGTCGGCACCAGCATCCTGACGGCATTCTTTTGGACGATGCTGCACGTCGGCTACTCGATCTTCGGGCTGATCGAGGTGTTCGCCATCGGCCTCTATTTCTCCTGGCTGCTGGTACGCACCGGGAGCCTGTGGGCACCCATGTTCTGCCACGCCGTATACAATACGGTGATCGGGCTGGTGCTCTACTTCGTCACCCTGCCGCCTCCGGCGTAGGGCCAGCGCCCTTGAGGCATCGCACGGGGCGGAATCGCCCTATATTAGAGTCATGCAGCAGTACCTCGACCTGATGCGCCGCGTGCGCGACCACGGCGTCCGCAAGACCGACCGTACCGGCACCGGTACGCTGTCGGTGTTCGGCCATCAGATGCGCTTCGACCTCGCCGACGGCTTTCCGCTGGTGACGACGAAGAAGCTGCACGTGAAGTCGATCATTCACGAGCTGATCTGGTTCCTCGCCGGCGATACCAACACCGCCTACCTCACCGACAACGGCGTGCGCATATGGGACGAGTGGGCCGACGAGCACGGCGACCTCGGACCCGTGTATGGCAAGCAGTGGCGGTCCTGGGCAGCCCCTGATGGACGCACCATCGATCAGATCACCGAGATCGTGGAGACGCTGAAAACCAATCCCGACAGCCGCCGCATGATCGTCTCGGCGTGGAATCCGGCCGACATCCCCGACATGGCACTGGCGCCGTGCCACTGCCTGTTCCAGTTCTACGTCGCCGATGGCCGGCTCTCCTGCCAGCTCTACCAGCGCTCGGCCGACGTGTTCCTCGGCGTGCCGTTCAACATCGCAAGCTACGCGCTGCTGACGATGATGATGGCGCAGGTGACGGGACTGAAGCCCGGCGAGTTCGTGCACACGCTTGGCGACGCGCACCTTTACCTCAACCATCTCGATCAGGCCGACGAGCAGTTGAGCCGCACGCCGCGCGCGCTGCCGCGCATGCAGATCGATCCTTCGGTGAAGTCGATCTTCAAGTTCAAGTACGAGCGACTTCAAGCTTGTCGGCTACGACCCGCACCCACACATCAAGCCGATGTCGCGGCGTAAGGTGGCGGCATGATCATCTCGCTCGTCGTCGCGGTTGCCGAGAATGGTGTCATCGGACGCGACGGAACGCTGCCGTGGCGCATCTCCGCCGATCTGAAGACGTTCCGGCGCCTCACCATGGGCAAGCCGCTGATCATGGGGCGGCGCACGTTCCAGTCGCTGAAGAAGCCGCTCGACGGGCGCGACAACATCGTCATTACGCGAGACGCCGACTATCGCCCGGCCGGCACCATTATCGCCCACGACTTCGTAGCCGCCCTCGAAGCAGCGCGCGAATGCGCCATCCAGCGCGGCGTTAGTGAGATCGCCGTGATCGGCGGCACGGCGGTGTTCGAAGCGGCGCTGCCACTCGCCCATCGCATCTACAAGACGGAGGTGCACGCCAGCCCGACGGGCGACGCCTTCTTCCCGGAAATCGACTGGGGAGAATGGCTGGAGGTATCGCGCGAGGCGCTGCCGCGCGGACCCCAGGACGACTGCAGTTCCTCGCTCATCGTGCTCGAGCGCCGCCAAGGTTAAACATTGCCGGCGCCGCGGCGCTTGAACGCCAGCCAGAGGCACCAAATCTATGCAGCGCGTTTGCGCTGCAGGGACACCCTGTCCTATAAGCGATCACCAGCTTTCACGCCGAGGATAAGGGACGCGATCCCAACTCTCGGGCGATGCTTCCGCCGCACGTGGCGGCACCCCCTAAAGCACTGAAGGACCTCTATAAATGCCCTGGAATAATCAGAGTGGCGGCGGCGGCTGGAAGAGCGGCGGCGGCAACGGCGGCGGCCCGTGGGGTCAGGGCCCCAGCGGCGGCGGTCAGCCACCCGATCTGGAGGAGATGTTGAAAAGGGGGCAGGACAAGGTCAAGCAGGTCATGCACGGCGGCGGCGTACCCGGCCCGCTGCTGGTTCTCGTCGCGGCCGTCGCCTGCGCCGTGATCGCCTGGCAGGCCTTCACCTTCCGCGTCAATCCGGACGAACTCGGCGTCGTCATGCGCTTTGGCAAATTCATCGAGCAGTATCCGCCGGGGCTGCATTTCCGCTGGCCGTATCCGATCAATGAGGTGTTGTTGCCGAAGGTGACGCGCCAGAACATCATCGAGGTCGGGCGCGTCTCTTCGGGACGTCTCAACAGCGGCGTGCGCGACCAGCGTGCCGAAAGCCTGATGCTGACCGGCGACGAGAACATCGTCGACATCGACTTCGTCGTCTTCTGGCGCATCAAGGATGCCGAAAAGTACCTTTTCAACATTCAGAACCCGGACAGCACCGTGAAGGAAGTGGCCGAGAGCGCCATGCGCGAGGTCGTCGGCCAGTCCAACATTCAGCCGATCCTGACGCAGGAGCGGCAGAAGACCGAGGAAGCCGTGCAAGCGCTGATGGAGCGGATTCTCGACAGCTACGGCGCCGGCATCCAGATCGACCAGGTGCAGTTGCAGAAAGTCGATCCGCCGGGCGAGGTGATCGATGCCTTCCGCGACGTGCAGGCGGCGCGTGCCGACAAGGAGCGGCTGCAGAACGAAGCCTATGCCTACTTCAACAAGGTGGTGCCGGAGGCGCGCGGCGAAGCGGAGCGCACCTTGCAGGCCGCCGAGGGCTACAAGCAGCAGGTGGTGAATGACGCCACCGGTCAGACCTCGCGCTTCCTGCAGGTCTACGACCAGTACAAGAACGCCCCGGAGGTTACGCGCCGACGCATGTTCCTCGAGACCATGGAACGGGTGCTCGGCGGTACCGACAAGATCATCCTCGATAGCAAGGGTTCCTCCGTCGTGCCGTATCTACCACTCGATAGGCTGCAGAACCGTCCCAGCACGACCACCGAGGGAGGCAACTGATCATGCGCGCAGCCCTCGCCTTGCTCATCATCGCCGTCGGCCTAGCAGCCGTGGCGGTCTATTCGTCGGCCTACATCGTGCACCAGAACGAGCAGGCGCTCGTTCTGCGCTTCGGTGAGCCCAAGCGCGAAGTGAAGCAGCCCGGCCTCTACTGGAAGGTCCCGCTCGTCGACGCGGTCGAGATCTACGACAAGCGCATTCTCGATCTCGATAGCCTGCCGCAGGAGGTCACCGCCTCCGACCAGAAGCGTCTCGTCGTCGACAGCTTCGCCCGCTACAAGATCGTCGACCCGCTGAAGTTCTACCAGACGCTGCGATACGAGGAGGGGGTGAAGTCGCGCCTTGGCCCGATTATTGATTCTGCCATGCGACGCGTGCTCGGCTCCTCGACCTTCCAGGACGTCGTGCGCGACAAGCGCGAAGAGCTGATGTCGCGCATTGCCAAGCAGGTCAACAAAGAAGGCAACGACTTCGGTTTGGAGGTCGTGGACGTGCGCATCAAGCGTGCCGACCTGCCCGAGCAGAACTCCAAGAGCGTGTTCGACCGCATGCGCGCCGAACGCCAGCGCGAGGCGGCGGAGTTCCGCGCGCAAGGCACGGCCGAAGCCAACAGAATCAAGGCGACCGCCGATCGCGAAGCGGTCGTCATTCTGGCGGAAGCGACGCGCAAGGGCGAAGAGATGCGCGGCGGCGGCGACGCCGATCGCAACAAGATCTACGCCGACGCCTATACCCGCGATCCGGAGTTCTTCGAGTTCTACCGCTCGATGCAGGCTTATGAGAAAGGCCTCAAGTCGGGCGAAACGCGGCTGCTCATCTCGCCGGACTCGGACTTCTTCAAGTATTTCGGCGATCCGCATGGCAAATCGCAGGCGCCGGCAACTCCGGTGCAGCCGCCCCGGCAATGAGCGATCTCGTCGTTGGATTGGGGCTCGTCTTGGTGATCGAGGGCCTGCTCTGGGCCCTCGTTCCCAATCTGGCGGCGCGGCTGCTGGAAGCCGCCGCATCCGTACCGCCGAACACCCTGCGCATTGCCGGCTGGAGTTCGGTGCTGGCAGGTCTCGCGCTCGTCTGGATTGTCCGCGGTTGAGTAAGCCTAAGCTTCTAGTGTCCCTATGATTCCGAAGTTCGCTCCCGACCCAGCGACCAGCTTTGGCGAACGGCGGAATCGGACACGAGAGGCCGCGTTGACAGCCGTCCCGGCTTGCCATCCACTTGCCGCGACCGCTCGTTATCAATGGCGGATGGCTCGTGCGGGTGTTGGTTGGCCGGTGCTCCGGCCGGCAGGAGAAAACAAAAGAATGCAGGCGATGATCGCGTGCGGCCGGCGCGGGCACAGCACTCCCGTCGGATTTGAGCGCGCACTGTTACTCCGTGTCGCCCTGGTCTGCGGCACGCTGCTTGGCGCGCTTCCGGCGTTGGCGCAGACCCGCGGTCCGCAATCGGTCGCCCCGGTTGCCGAGGAGTTGATCGAGGCAGTCGTCAACATCTCCACCAGCCAGGCGGTGAAGGGGCCGCAGGGGCTGCCGCTGCCGAGCGTGCCGAAGGGCTCGCCGTATCACGAGTACTTCGACGAGTTCTTCGACAACCGTAACGGTCGCTCGGGCTCCGACCGCATGGTGTCGTCGCTCGGTTCCGGCTTCATCGTCGATGGCAAGGAAGGCATCATCGTCACCAACAACCACGTCATCGACGGCGCCGAGGAGATCCAGATCAACCTGCACGACGGCTCGAAGCTAAAGGCCGAACTGCTGGGCAAGGACACCAAGACCGACATCGCGCTTTTGAAGGTGACGCCGAAGACGCCTCTTAAGGAGGTGAAGTTCGGCTCCTCGGCGGCGATCCGCGTCGGCGATTGGGTGCTGGCCATCGGCAACCCGTTCGGCCTCGGTGGCAGCGTCACCGTCGGCATCATCTCGGCCAAGGCGCGCAATATCAATTCCGGCCCCTACGACGACTATCTGCAGACCGACGCCTCGATCAACAAAGGCAACTCGGGCGGCCCGCTGTTCAACATGGACGGCGAGGTCGTCGGCGTGAACACGGCGATCATCTCGCCGACCGGCGGCTCCATCGGCATCGGCTTCGCCGTGCCCGCGGACACGGTGGCGCCCGTCGTGCGGCAACTGAGCCAGTATCGCGAAGTGCGGCGCGGTTGGCTGGGGGTGAAGATCCAGTCAGTGTCGGGCGAAATCGCCTCGGCGCTGGGTATCGCGGAGAACGCCGGCGCGCTCGTTGCCGCCATCACGCCTGACGGTCCGGCGGCGAAGGGCGGCGTCGAGGCAGGCGACGTCATTATGAGGTTCGACAACGAGGACGTGACGAACATGCGCAGCCTGCCGCGTCTCGTCGCGCGGGCTCCCATCGACAAGACGGTGCCGGTCGACATCCTCCGTAAGGGCGAGAAAAAGACGCTGCAGGTCACTGTGGGGCGCCTGTCGGAGGAAGAAGAGAAGGCGCTCGACGGCGGCGATGCCCCGGCGGGCTCGGATAAGCAGGTCCTCGGATTGAAGCTGTCGGCGCTCACCGACGCGCTGCGTTCAAAGTACGGCCTCGACGCCCGTATGAAGGGCGCGTTAGTCGACGCCGTCGATCCCAAGAGCCCCGCCGCCAGTTCGATCAAGCCCGGCGACGTCATCGTGCAGGCGGCAAACCAGCCGGTGCTCAGCCCGCAGGACGTCGCGAAGCGCATCGAAAGCGTCAAGAAGAGCAATCGCAAGTCGATGATGCTGGAGATCGAGGACGCCAAGGGCGGTCACAGGTTCGTCTCCATTCCCCTAGAATAGTAGCCGTAGCCACCATCGCGCATCGCGGCGACGCGCCGGGCCCGCAGGCCAATCACTCGAAGGAGCAGCTAGTGTCGAACCGCCACGGCATCGTCGATACGATCATCGACTGCCTCGCGCCGGTGAACCGCGACGGTCACAAGTTCATCGCCATTGCCGCCGGTCTGGCGCTGATCTTCTTCCTCGTTTGGCCGCCATTGGCGTGGGTGTTCGTCATCGCCGCGCTCTACATCGCCTACTTCTTCCGCGATCCCGACCGCGTCACGCCCTTGCGCGAGGGACTGATCATCGCACCCGCCGACGGGCGCATCGCCGCCATCGAAAGCGTCGTGCCGCCGACCGAGACGGGGCTCGGGCCGGAGCCGCGGGTGCGCATCTCCACCTTCCTCAGCGTGCTCGATGTGCATATCACCCGGGCGCCGGTCTCCGGCCGCATCGTGCGCTCGATCTACGTCCCCGGCGCCTTTCTTAACGCTGCCTCCGATAAGGCTAGCGACGAGAACGAGCGGCGCGTCATGATCATTCAGAAGACCGACGGAACCGAGATCGGCGTCGTGCAGATCGCCGGGCTGATCGCCCGCCGCATCGTGCCCTTCGTGCACGAGGGGGATTCCGTCGGGGTCGGCGAGCGGCTGGGGCTGATCAGGTTCGGCTCGCGCGTCGACGTTTATCTGCCGCCGGGCAAGCACGCGCTCGTCGCCGTCGGACAGCTGGCCAATGGCGGTGAGACGGTGCTCGCGGATCTCACATCGGCGGAACCGGAGCGCCTCGCAAGGCGGAGCTAACGATGGTCAAGGTGAGACACTGGCGCAGGGCATATCGCGACCACAAGAAGGGCGTCGGCAGCGCATTCGGCATGGATCCCATTCTCCCCAGACTAGAGCGCGAGACGCGCCGGCGCCGCCGCGCACCGATGTTCCGTCATCAGCGCGTGCCTGTGCGCATGCTGGTGCCGAACTTCTTTACGCTGCTGGCGCTGTGCGCCGGCCTGACCTCCATCCGCATGTCGATCGAGGGGCGCTACGAGCTGGCGCTGGGCGCGATCGTGTTTGCCGCTATGCTCGATGGCGTCGACGGACGCGTTGCCCGCCTGTTGAAGGCGTCCTCGCGCTTCGGGGCGGAGCTCGACAGTCTCGCCGACTTCGTCAATTTCGGCGTCGCCCCCGCGTTCCTGATCTTCACCTGGGGCCTCGGCGACCTCAAAAGCCTTGGCTGGATATGCGTGATGATCTTCGCGCTCGCCTCGGCGCTGCGTCTGGCGCGGTTCAACATCTCCCTCGACGAGGACAAACCTAAGTGGCAGTCGGCCTACTTCAGCGGCATGCCAACGCCGGCCGCGGCGATCGTGGTGCTGCTACCCGTCTATATCGAGCATCTCGGCTTCGTGGGCGTGCGCACCAATCCGCTCATGCTCGACGTGGTGCTCGTCTATACGCTGCTGATTGCCTTCATGATGGTATCGACGATCCCGACCTTTTCCGGAAAGCTGCTGGGCGAGCGCATTTCACGCGAGTACGTGCTGCCGCTGTTCATGCTGGTGATCGGTTTCGTCGCTCTGTTGATCACTTACCCGTTCGGGACCCTGACAGGTGCCTGCCTCGCTTATCTGGCGACCATACCGATAAGCTGGCGGCGCTACGGGCAGATGCTCTCCGCTACGCCCCCGGTGCCGGTCACCGAGCCCGAGAGCGCGCCTCGGCGGGTCGTTTCCTTGCGTTCGCATGAGCCGCCGGCACGCTGACCGCGCGACTAGCGCTGGCGTTGGATGAGCCGGTCGCGCAGGGATTTCAGCGCCGAGCCCGGCACATCCTTTTCCTCGATCGCCGTCTCGGATGGCGCTGGCGGCTGGGCGCCGTCCTTGCGCAAGCCGGCGGTCGGCCGTGCCGGTTGCATGTTGGCAGGACGCGGCGAGCCGTATCCGGCGCCGGGCGTCGGCGGCACGGGACGCGAAAGGTCCGGCTCGCGACGCGGCATCGCTTCCGGCGACGGCGTTGCGACCGTGTCGGGGGTGAAGGGGTCGCCGATGAACGCCGGATGGTGACCGAGTTCGCCGCCGGCGCTGATGTCGGACGTGCGCCATTTCTCGACGACCTGCTCGAGGAAGCCTTCGTCGCCAACCGAGCGCTGCCAATGCTCCGTGAAGCGCGCGGTTGTCGAGCGCGGCAAGCAGTGCGCCGGCAGCTCGTCGAACTTGATGCGCACCGGCAGGGCGACGCCGTCGCCGAAGGCGAGCGCTTCGCGCTGACCGAGCGACGGCAGGAACTCCAGCAAGCCCGAGCCCGTGTCGGTGATCGCCGAGTTGACGATTTCCTGGTCGCGATCGTTCGACATGCGCAGCGCGAACACGGTGTTGCACTGGGACAAGATCGTCGGATCGACCTCGGAGGGACGCTGCGAGACGATGCACAGAGCAACGCCGTACTTGCGGCCCTCCTTGGCGATTTTGGCGATGGCGCGTTTGCACGGCTCGAAGCCGAGATGGTCGGATGCGGGGACGTAGCGGTGCGCTTCCTCGCACACCAGCGTCAACGGCACCTTCCCCTCGCTCCAATGGGCGAAGTCGAAGGTCATGCGCGCTAGAACCGAGACGACGACGTTGATGATCTCCGTCGGCAGGCCGGTCAGCTCGACGATGGTGATCGGCTTGTTGTTGACGGGAACGCGGAAGATGCGGCTCAGCACCTGCGTCATGCCGTCGTAAACGGTGAGCGAGCCGAACATGAAGGCGTAGCGGCCATCCTGCGAGATGGAATCGATGCGGGTGCGCAGTTGCCGGTACGGCGATAGGTCCCTCTTGTTCTCCAGCTTGCCCATGCGCTCGTCGATGAGGCCGGTTAGGTCGGAGACGCGGTAGGGAACCGGCGTGTCGACGGTGAAGCGCGCCTGCTCGGGCAGTGGGCGGCGCATCGGCTGGTTCTCGCGAGCGCGGCCGGCGCTATAGCGCGCCTTGGCGATGGGGATGAGCTCCTGCAGGATCTCGATCTCGGCCTTGCGCGACGGGTCGGTGATCAGCACCTCGACCACTTCCTCGAAGTTGAGGAGCCAGAACGGGAGCTGCATGTTGCGCGGGCTGATGACCTCGGCCCAATCGCTGAACGCAGTGGCGTACTCGTTGTGCGGATCAAGCAGCACGATATGCGCCGCCGGATTGCGCTCCAAAATCGAGCGCAGGATGAGCGCCGTGGTGCACGACTTGCCCGTGCCGGTGGTGCCGAGGATGGCGAGGTGCTTGCCGAGCAACTCGTCGACGCGGAGCATCGCCGGGATGGTGCTGTCCTGGCGAATGCAGCCGACGCGCACCGAGCGGCTCGGCTCGCCGCAGAAGGCGGCGCCGAGCTCGGCCTTGGAGGCAACGCGTACGCGATCGCCGAGCGAGGGATAAGTGGTGACGCCGCGGGCGAAGATGGTCGCTTGGCCGGTCTTGTCGCGCCAGAGCTCGCCGACGAGGCCGAGCTCGGCGATCCAGATTTCCGTATCGTCTTCACGGTGCGCCGGGACCGGCACGCTCAGGGCCGAGACGATGGCCAACACGACGGTGTTGGCGGTATCGATGGCCATCAGCGTGCCCATGTCGGGCTTCTCGGCAGGGCGTCCCCGGCCGTCCTTTGGGCTGTCGAGCAGCACGATGGCCTTGGAGCCGGTCACCGAGACGATGCGGCCCAGCGATTTGTCGCCTCCCCCCATGCGTGCGGCGCCGGGCATTGCCAATTGCATGTCTGCTGCGTCGCTCACAATGCACGCTCCTGGTAGATCGCGCCGTCACGGGCGTCGGCAACGAGACTGGGAATGCGCACTTCGACTGCAGTGCCTTTGCCCTTTTCGCTTCTTATACTGAGCTCGCCGCCGTGCAGTTGCACGAGCGCGCGGGCGATTGGCAGCCCGAGGCCCGTGCCTTCGCGCCAGCGGGCGTGGCTGGCGTCGACTTGACCGAAGGGCGTCAACGCCACGGAGATCTCCTCCGGCGTCATGCCGACGCCGGTGTCGCGCACGGTCACGAGCACGATACTGCCGCGGGGCTCGGCGCTTACCCCCACCGTGCCGCCGTCGTGCGTGAACTTCAGCGCGTTGGAGATGAGGTTGGTGAACACCTGGCGCAGGCGGACGCCGTCGCCGCTGATTGGCGGTAGGTCAGGGTCGATGCGTTCATCGAGCAGCACGCCGGCATTCTCGGCCATGAGCCGGAACGAGGAGGCGGAGGCCCCGAGCACCTCGCCGAGGTTCACGTCGTGCGGATCCATGATGCATTTGCCGCTCTGGATCTTCGAGATATCGAGGATGTTGTTGATGACGGCGAGCAGGTGGCCGGCGGCATCGTGAATGAGATTGGCGTAGTCGGCGACTTCTTTGCCCGAGAGCTGCCGCTGGTCTTGCTCGGAGAGGAGCTTGGAGAATCCGATAATGGCGTTGAGCGGCGTGCGCAGCTCGTGGCTCATGTTGGCGATGAACTCGGATTTGACCTTGCTGGCCAGCTCGGCCTCGACGCGGGCAGAGCGCTCGGCAACGCGCGCGCGATGGCGAAGTACCGCGTCGCCCAACAGCGAAGCGTACTCGTTCATCAGGGAGGCAGACTTTTTGTTGGCGAACGGCCCGCTGAACATCGCTGGATTTGCTTATTGCTACCGCGGACGAAGCTAGTCGGCTGCGACTAACTAATGGTTAAACGCCGTCTGTTCCTGGAACGAACAAAGCGTTTAGCAGCGTGTCGCGCCGGCACGTCGAGGGCGGCAATCAGCGAGTGATGAAGCGGAAAGGTACTTGCACTTCCAGCGGTCCGCTGGCGATTTCCTGCGGCAGGGGCGGAAACGGCGCGGCGCGGTCGAGTGCCGCCATGGCCGCGTCGTCGAGGATCTTGGAGCCCGAGCTCTGCTGGACGATGCGCGAAAGTAGCTCTCCCTTCGGGCCGACGGTGAACTTGATTAGCACGGTTCCCGAAATGGTCGAACGCGGATTGACCTTGCTGCGCTCAAGCGTCTTGCGCACCTGCCCGAGGTAGGCGAGACGCTGCGTGGTGTCGCCGCCTTCCTGTGCGGCGCCCGAGCTCTGCTCGATGAGGGTCGCCACCTGCGGCGCCTGCTCCTCGACCGGCATCTCTTGCGGACGCTCCTCCTCGACGGGCTTGGGCTCCTCCGACATCACCTGTTCTTCGTGCTTGCCTTCCGTCGAGGTGACGACGTCGGTCAGCTCCGGCTTGATCTCTTCGACCGGCTGGGGAACTTCCGCCGCCTGGATCGGCGGAATGTCGATCGTCTCGACCATTTCCTCGGCTTCGCCGAACTTGGCGAGGCCCTCGAGCGCGATGCCCTGCTCGACGACGACCTGATCGTCGCCGGTGCCGGCTTCCAGCGCTGCCCCGCCGCCAAAGCTCATCAGCGGCAGGAACAGTGCCGCGTGCAGTGCGAGCGAGAGGAATATGGTGACGAAGCGGAGCATCTTTATCAATCGCGGGTGAGTTACGGAGCGGCTTTGGGCGACGGCTGCGACAGGAGAGAGACGCGCTGATAGCCGGTTTCGCCGACGCGGCCCAGCAATTCCATCACTTCGCCATATGGGATCGTGCGGTCGGCGCGCACATACACGACCGTATCGCCTTCCTGCGAGCGCAAGGCGATGAGGCGATTGACGAGACTGGCCCGGTCGATCTGCTCGTCGCGAATGTACAGATTGCCGTCGGGCGCCAGCGTGACGACCATCGGCTTGCGCACCTTCTCGAGCTTCGTCGCCGACGTCTTCGGCAAGTCGACCGGCACGCCCTGGACCATCAGCGGCGCGGCGACCATGAAGACGATGAGCAGCACGAGCATCACGTCGACGAACGGCGTGACGTTGATCTCCGCGAGAGGCTTGTAGTCCTCCATCTCGTCGTCGTCGAAGCCACCGCCGGACGATGGCGCTGCCATGCCCATCTATCCAACTCCTTCGAGGCGAACCGGACCTTCGCTCTGCCCGCGAGCGATGGCGCGCGCCAGCGTTGCAATGCTGGTGCCGGCCTTCTCTCCCGAGCGGCCGAGCGACACGGTGATCTGATTGTAGGCGACCACGGCCGGGATGGCGGCGGCGAGACCGAGTGCCGTCGCGAACAGTGCCTCGGCGATGCCGGGAGCGACGACGGCGAGGCTCGTATCCTTCGCCTGGGCGATGGCGGTGAAGCTGTTCATGATGCCCCACACGGTGCCGAGCAGTCCGATGAAGGGCGAGGCGGAGCCGACGGTGGCGAGGAACGGCAGGCCGGTCTCGATGCGCCGCATCTCGGTCTTGAGGGCCGAGCGCATGGAGCGCTCGATGCGCGCGCGCAGTTCATTGCGGCTCTCGCCGCGAGCGACACCGTCGGCCCATTCACCCTGCGCTGCGGCCTGCACGGCGCCGACGATGCCGCGTCCGCGATCGGACGCCAATCGCCCGGCAGCGGCCTGGCTAGCAAGCTGGCGGACCTGGCGCTTCAGGATCGTGAGGCGGATCGCTTTTTCGAAGATCAGCGCCCAGCACAGCACCGAGCATATGGCGAGCACAAGCATGATCGCCTGCACGAACGGATCGGCGTGCATGATGAGGCTGATGATCGAGAAGTCGCGGCCTTCGACTGCGATGTTCGGTTCCAAGGAAGTACCCCTACTTAGAAATTTCGACCTTGGTCAGCGACTTGACCTTGAGGCGCGCCAGACAGTCGGTGGCTGGCCCCGATGATGTGCGGCAGTCCATGACGTCATTGATAAGGAAGCTGCCGATGCTATCGCACTGCGCTCCGTCGAGATCGAACAGCTTCACCGATCGTTTGTCGGGACGCACGGGCGCTAGATCGAGGGCGAAGCGCCGTCCGACGATGCCATCCGCCTGGAACATGACGAGGTCGAGCTTGAAGGCCTCATACGCCGTCGTCGTCGGATTGGTGACGACGACATAGGCGCGGCAGCCCTTGTCGGATTTCTCGAGCTTGTTGAGCTCGAGGGTGATGGCCTCGCTGCTCTCGGGCTGTGCCGGCGCGTTGGCGGCGGGATTGTCTTGGGCGTGGGCGACGACGGCGAAAAGGCAGGCCGCGACAGCGGCAAAGAGGGTTTTCAAGATCATTGCACTCACAGGACGCAACCAGTTCATTCGCTTGCTCGGTGACATATGGGGCGACGAACAATGCCCATGTCAGCAAGGGCTTGGCGTTGGACGTGCGCTCAGGTGAGCGCGGCACGATCGACGGCGTTCCCGTCCGCAGCTACGGCGCATGCGGCTTGCGCATATTTTCTCTCCCACTCCGGCCGAACACTGCGCAATTCGCGCGAGTCAGCTCCGATTTTTGCCGGTCTCGGGGGGCGTGATCGGCGGCGGTAAGTCGCAGCCGGCAGCGAGTTTCGTCCCCCTCGCCGTTTGGTGAAGTAACACTGCGCATACGAGCCCTGTCAAACACGGAAAAACAAGACGTCGTGATCGGGAAGTATTCAACCAAGCATCGGGAACTATTCCCGAATTCGATGCGCAAGAGACACACCGAGGTGGCGTTATAGTGTAGCGCGTTGGTCGAACCTTGACCGTTATGCGGCACGGCATTCTTTTAGGTGAGTTAATTACGGCCGACTTCAAAAAATAATCCCGTCAATGGGAAAGTTTGAAGGAGCCGATTACCGGATCGAGGCCCGCGAACGGTGGCAGTTCGCAAGGAAGCCTCACCGGCTCGAAGTCGGTGGTGTCAGTCACCTCGCGTACTACTGGGGGAGTAACGGTGATGCGTTTCGCGTCTGCGTTTGCGTGTGTATTTTGCCTTTTTTCTCTAACAGCTGCGCCAGCCATAGCGCAGGATGCAGGGGGCGCCGCGCCGCCCCAGCCGGCGCCGCCGGCCGCTTCCGAGCTGCCTCCGGTCGACGTCATCCAGAAGAAGGCCGCCGCGCCCAAGGCCGCGCAGAAGAAGAGCGTGCCGAAGAAGAAGCAGGTCGTGACCCCAACGCCGCAGCCGGCTCCGGTCGAGCCGGTGCAGACGGCCGAGCCGGTGCCCGGCACTGGTGGCATCGACAGCGGCACCGTCAACATGTCGCCGGTGGCCGGCAGCGAGATCCCGATCTCGAAGTATCCAGCCGCCGTCGGTCGCGCCTCCCAGGCCGATATTGCCAAGTTCAAGGAAACCTCGGTCCCTGAGGTCCTGCAGAACACCGTGCCCGGCGTGATCATCACTGACCAGCAGGGCAACTCCTATCAGCGCAGCCTGCAGTATCGCGGCTTCGACGCCTCGCCGGTGAACGGCCAAGCGCAGGGTCTCGCCGTCTACCAGAACGGCGTGCGCATCAACGAAAGCTTCGGTGACATCGTCAACTGGGACTTCCTGCCCGACAACGCGATAGCCGGGATCTCGATCCTCGGCGCCAATCCAATCTATGGCCTCAACGCTCTCGGTGGCGCCGTCGGCATCGTCATGCGCGACGGCTTCAACTTCCAGGGCGTCGAAATCGACACGCGCTTCGGCTCCTTCGGTCACAAGGAAGGCGGCGTTGCGGTCGGCGCTCGTTCGCGGTAACTGGGCGGCATTCGCTTCCGGCCAGCTCATCGAGGACGAGGGTTTCCGTAACTTCTCCGAGGCGTCGATCCGCCGCTACTACGGAGATATCGGTGTCAGAGGCGACGGCAACGAGTTCCACTTGAATGTAACGCATGCGGATAATCGATGTGGGGGTCACCGCGGCAGTCCCCTACCAGCTTCTTGCACTCGGCTGGGATCAAACCTTCACGTCGCCGCAGACCACGCAGAACGAAGTGACTATGTTGTCAGCTAACGGCGTCGTCAAAGCGACCTCCACTCTGTCGTTCGCTGGCGTCGGCTACTATCGCTGGTTTGATCAGAAGCACGACGATGGAAATATCGCCGATCTTGAAGGTTGCGGTGGTTTTTACTGCGACGAGGACGGTACGCTTGTTCTATTCAACGGCGCTCCGGAATCGCGTGGTGGTCTCGACGTAGCCGATCCCGGTTTGCAGGGCCGTACGCGCAGGTCTCTGCGGTACGATCGACCGCACCAGCCAGAGCGCCGAGAGCTTCGGCGGCACCGTGCAGGCCGTGGAAAAGACTCCGATCTTCGGCCTACCCAACCAGTTCGTGATCGGTACCAGCTATGATCACGGCTCCGTCGACTACACGGCCAATAGCGAACTCGCCTACTTCGCCCCGCCGGTCAACTTCGTCGCGCACCAATTCCCCAACCGCATCTTTCTGTCGGGAGGCGACTTCACTCCGAGAGTGCTTACGACGACCAACGACTATGTCGGCGCCTTTTTCGCCAACACGACCGATCTGACCAAGGATCTGTCGCTCACCTTGGGCGGCCGTTGGAACTACGCCCGCATCGAAATCGAGAACCAGAACCCGATCGCCGGCGAGCCCGACAAGCTTACCGGAGTGAATAAGTATTACCGCTTCAATCCGACCATCGGAGCTACGTACAATCTGCTGCCCGGATTGACCCTGTACGGCGGCTACTCGGAGGCCAACCGTGCGCCCACGGCGGCCGAGCTTGCCTGCGCCGATCCCGATGCACCGTGCTTGATCGAGAGCTTCCTGACGTCCGACCCGCCGCTCAAGCAGGTCGTGTCGCACACCTTCGAACTCGGTCTGCGCGGCAACCTGGCTTCGTTCGGCGGCAGTCAGCGTCTCGACTGGACAGCCGGCCTGTTCCGCACGGAGAATACGGACGACATTATTCCGATCTCCAACGCACAGGGCCGCGGGTACTTCCAGAACGCCGGTGATACCCTGCGCCAGGGCGTGGAACTCGGCGCGGTCTATACCGAAAAGTGGCTGCAGGTGTACGCCAACTACGCGTTCATCGATGCCACCTTCCGGACGGCCAACGTCTTGTCGTCGCCCGACAATTTCACCGGCGGCTCATTCCAATGTGATAACGGCGATCCTCCGGACCCCGCTGACGATGATGCCGCGATCTGCATCCAGGTAAATCCTGGTGATCGGCTGCCCGGCATCCCGCGTCATCGCTTCAAGATCGGTGCCGACTACTGGCTGACCCAACAGTGGAGCTTCGGCGGCGATGTCGTGGCCGTCAGCGACCAAGTGTACTTCGGCGACGAGGGCAAGACCGGCGAAAAGCTCGACGGCTATGCCAAGCTCGATCTGCGTACGTCGTACGACGTCACGCCGAACTTCCAGATCTTCGGCATGGTCGACAACGTCTTTGACAGCCGTTACGGCCTGTTCGGTGGATATTTTGGTCGGGAGGCGTCTCGCAACGCAGGCGTGGCGCAGGGCCTGCCGGTCAATTACTTCGGGACCTATGCGGACGGTAATAACAAATCGATCACTCCGGCCCCGCCTGTGGCTGGCCTACGGCGGCGTGAAGATCAAGTTCTGATCCCTCGACCAACTGACCCACGATGCGGCGAACCTCGCCGCACCGACTGCCGAGGCCCTTCTCACCCCGTGAGGAGGGCCTTTGCCGTTGGCGAGTTGTGCATGACCTGTGCGTGGCGTGCGCGCCACTTTTCATCGGCGATACACAGTTACACCCCCGCGCCGCGCTTGACGTGGTGATTGCCGCATTACCCAATTCTTTGGGTGCGACAAAGTGAGTCGCGGGGCAAATCAAGAAAAAATCGGGAAAAATTCCCGAAAACATATAACGCGAATGCCCGACGGCGTGTTGGTGGAGTTTTGCGGGAGTAAAGGCGGAAAGAGCAAATCGAGCGCTGGGGGGCGACATGTACGGCAGGGGTCTTTTGCGGCTGGTACGAGCGGCCGGAGTGACAGCGCTGGTTTCTCCTTCCCGTCGTCGCGCAGCAAACCACGCCGCAGACGCAACCTTCGCCTGGCAGCGCCACAACACCCGGCACGACCACGACCCCAGGCACGACGACGACCACACTCCGGGCGCCGCGGCTCCGAGCACCGCTCCCAACGCGGCAGCCCCGCCGACGCCGGCTCCGCCGTCTGCGAACCAGCTGCCGCCCGTCGATGTCATTCAGAAGAAGGCGCAACCGGCTCCGAAGGCCGCCGCCAAGAAGGCGCCGCCGAAGAAGCAGGTAGCCGCTCCAGCGCCGGCCCCGCCGGCCGCCGAGCCGCCGCCGCAACTCGATACGCCGGCGACTTACCAGCCCGGCGAAGGCGGCATCGACAGCGGCACGGTGCAGATGTCGCCGGTCGAGGGCAGCTCGATACCGATCGGCAAGTTCCCCGGCGCCGTGGGCCGCGGCAGCGCCGAGGACTTCAACCGCACGGGCTACACCTACGCACCTGAGGTGCTGCAGCAGACCGTGCCCGGCGTCATCCTCGGCGACGCGCAGGGCAACGTGTTCCAGCGCAACCTGCAGTTCCGCGGTTTTGAATCATCGCCGGTCAACGGCGTGCCGCAGGGCCTCGCCGTCTATCAGAACGGCGTGCGCATCAACGAGAGCTTCGGCGATATCGTCAACTACGACTTCCTGCCCGACAACGCCATCAGCGGCATGACCATCATCGGCGCCAACCCGGTGTTCGGTCTCAACGCTCTCGGTGGCGCGCTGACGATCATGATGCGCGACGGCTTCAACTTCCAGGGTGCCGAGCTCAACGTCATGGGCGGCTCGTTCGGTCGCTACCAAGGCGGCCTGGCCGTCGGCGGCAACAGCGGATCGTGGGGCGGCTTCATGGCCCTCGAGGGCATTCACGACAACGGCTACCGCGACTTCTCCGCTTCGCGCATCCGCCGCATGTACGCCGACGTCGGTGCCAAGGGCGACGGTACCGAGTTCCACCTGAACTTCACCGGCGCCGCCAACTACGTCGGCGTCACCGCCGCCGCGCCCGTGCAGCTCCTCGATCTCAACTGGGCGAACACCTTCACCTCGCCGCAGACCACCAAGAACCAGGTGGCGATGATCTCGGCCAACGGCAACATCGAGGTCTCGCCGACCTGGTCGCTGCAGGGCGTCGGCTATTATCGCTGGTTCAAGCAGTCGCACATCGACGGCAACATCTCCGAGGCCGAGGAGTGCGACGGCGATCGCCGACGATCCTCTGCCTCGAGGGCGACGACGATGATCAGCTCGGTCGGCGTCGGCCCCGGCGTCAACCCCGACGGCTCGATCCCCTCGGACATCGCCGACCCGCTCGGCTCGCTCGACCAGACCTCGCAGCTCGCCAACAGCTTCGGCTTCGCCGGGCAGGCGGTGAACAAGGACTACATCGCCGGCTACAAGAACCAGTTCCTCATCGGCGCCAGCTACGACCGCGGCAACGTCGGCTACGGCGCCACGTCGACGCTCGGCTCGTTCGACCCGAAGTTCGTCGTCAACAGCCTCGGCATCTTGCTGGTCGCGCCGAGCGAGGTGTCGCCGCGCGACCTGACGACGCTCAACGACTACTACGGCGTCTACTTCTCCGACACGGTCGACCTGACGAGCGATCTCGCACTGACCGTGGGCGGCCGCTATAACTTCGCCCGCGTGCAGATTCATGGACGACACCGGCACCGCACCGCAGCTCAACGGCGACAACACCTTCCAGCGCTTCAACCCGATGGTCGGCGGCACGTACCTGCTGAATCCCGGGCTCGACGCTCTATGCCAGCTATGCGGAGGCCAACCGCGCGCCGACGCCGGCCGAGCTCGCCTGCTCGGATCCGAACTTCCCATGTCTTGCTGGAAAGCTTCCTCACCGCCGATCCGCCGCTCGATCAGGTCGTCTCGCACACCTGGGAGCTCGGCCTGCGCGGCAGGATGCAGGGCGTTAGCAACGAGCGCTTCGAGTGGAGCGCCGGCCTGTTCCGCGCCCTCAACAGCGACGACATCTATCAGATCGCCGACGAGATCTCCGGTCGCGGCTACTTCGACAACGTGGGCGACACGCTGCGGCAGGGCGTCGAAATCGGTGGCCGGTACACGGACGACCGCTGGATGGTTTATGCCAACTACGCGTTCGTCCACGCCACGTTCCAGAGCTCCTTTATCCTGCCCTCGCCCGAACAATCCCTCTGGCGTTCGAGTGCGCGGACGGCCCCGGCTCTCCGCCGTCCGACGATGAGCCCAACTGTCTTCAGGTCAACTCGGGCGACAGCATCCCGGGCGTTCCGCTCAGCCGCTTCAAGACGGGCTTCGACTATCTGATCACGCCGCAGTGGAAATTCGGCGCTGACCTCGTGGCCGCCTCCAGCCAGTTCTTCTATGGCGACGAAGCCAACCTCAACGCGCCGCTGGCCGGATACGCCAAGGTCGACCTGCACACGTTCTACGACGTGACCGAGAACGTCCAGCTCTACGGCCTAATCTACAACCTGTTCAACTCGCAGTACGGCCTGTTCGGCAACTTCTTCAACCTCGAAGCGGCGAACGAGGCCTCGGAAGCCAACCCGGCGACGGGCGATGACTTCTTCACCAACCCGCGCACGATTACCCCGGCACCACCGCTCGTGGCCTACGGCGGCATGAAGATCCATTACTGATTGCAACGCTGAGTTTCGAGCGTCTCCCGCGCGGGCGCCTCGGTCACCGGGGCGCCCGTTTCGCGTCTACATCTGGGTGACGTAGGCGCGGCCTTCGATGACGTCGTATTCGCAGGTCGGCGGTGTTTCGCCGCCGGCCAGCGTCAGCACCACGTGGGGATGCTTGAAGCGCGCCGGCCATCGCGCGCTGCGCAGTTGCCAGATGCGCACATCGACGTTGGAGCGGCCGATGACGACATCGACGGAAGTCGGGCCGCGTCCACAGCGGGCCGCCGGTTCCGGCGCGGAAAATCTGCTCGCTCTGGCAGGCGGCAATGGCCCGCTCGCGGAAGGCGCTAATGAGCGCTTCCTGCGCCCCGTCGCGATAAAGCCGGTCCTGGGCCCAGATTTTCGCACCCGCTAGCAAGGCGAGCGTGATGACGAGAACTCTCAGCATGACGGCGTGCTCCCACACGCGGGCGAAAAGGGGCCCGCGGACCGCGGCTGCGGCCCCTTCGCCGGGCAGCGCCGAGTTTCCCCGGGCTTGGTGAATAAAGAGTTGCCGGTCGTATCGCCGCGCTTGTCAGGGGGCCCTCATTGCGGCATGGATCGCGGCCAAGTCCGCACTAGGTCTCGACCATGTTCGCAATTCCGGGGGGTACCGCCCATGAGCAAGAAGAAAATCCTGATCACCTGGCCTCTGCCGGAGGCCGTCATGGCGCGCGCCCGGGAGACCTACGACGTCATCGCCCATGGCGATAACCCCAAGATCACCGTCGACGAGATGCTGGAGACGGCCAAGTCCGTCGACGCCATCCTGCTGACGCTTAACGAGAAGTGTCCCAAGGCCGTCATCGACCGCGTGCCCGAGAACATCAAGTGCATCTCGACGTTCTCCATCGGCTTCGATCACATCGATCTCGAAGCCTGCAAGACGCGCGGCATCAAGGTCGGCAACGCCCCGCATGGCGTCACGGTGGCGACGGCCGAGATCGCCATGCTGCTGCTTTTGGGATCGGCGCGACGCGCCGCCGAGGGCGAGCGCATGCTCCGCTCGCGCTCCTGGCCGGGTTGGCAGCCGCTGCAGCTCGTCGGCCAGCGGCTCGATAACAAGAAGCTCGGCATCTACGGGTTCGGCAAGATCGGCCAGGCTCTGGCGCAGCGCGCCCGCGGCTTCGACATGGAAATCCACTACTACGACATCTACCGAGCCAAGCCCGAGGTCGAGGCGAAGTACAACGCCACGTACCACGACAGCCTCGACAGCCTCTTGAAGATATCGCAGTTCTTCTCCATCAACGCGCCGTCGACGCCGGAGACGCGCTACTTCTTCAACAAGGACGTGATCGAGAAGCTGCCGCAGGGCGCCATCGTCGTGAACACCGCGCGCGGCGACCTCGTCAAGGACGAGGACCTGATCGCGGCCTTGAAGTCGGGCCGGCTCGCTTATGCCGGCCTCGATGTCTTCGCCGGCGAGCCGAAGATCAACGAGGGCTACTACGACCTGCCCAACACGTTCCTGTTCCCGCATCTGGGTTCGGCGGCGATCGAGGCGCGCAATCAGATGGGCTATGAGGCCCTCGACAACATCGACGCCTTCTTCGCCGGCAAGGACATGCCGTTCAAGCTCGCCTGAGACTTCAGGCCGTGCTTTCGATCGGGGCCCGGTGACTTCGCCGGGCCCTTTGCTTTTGATGCTTGAGTTCAGCCGTTCGTGGTTTTTGCGGACGCGATGCCAGCGCCATGCCGGGACCGCAGTGCACGGGCCAACAGCATTCCCACCAGCATGGCCGGGACGAACACCAGCGTGCCGGTGGCGAGCAGCGGTAGCGACACGATAGCCGGCCCTGGGCAGAAGCCCGAAAGTCCCCAGCCGACCCCGAACAGGGCCGCGCCGATGACGAGTGGGGAATCGATGGCCGCCTTCGTGGGCAACGAGAATGCATCCGTTAAGAGCGGTCTGCCTCGCCCGAATGCGAGCCGGTAGCCGGCGAACGTGACGGCGATGGCGCCCGCCATCACGAACGCGAGGCTCGGATCCCAGGTGCCGAACAGATCAAGGAAGTTCTGCACCTTGGCCGGATCCGACATCCCCGAGATGATGAGCCCCAGTCCGAACACGAGTCCCGCGATGGCACTGATCAAAATGCGCATGTCACGGCACTCCCGTCAGCAGATGACGGAAGATGAACACGGTCGCAAACGCCGTCGCCATGAACGTTACCGTGGCGACGAGGGAACGCACCGAAAGGCGAGATAGGCCGCACACGCCGTGGCCGCTGGTGCAGCCGCCGCCGAGGATCGCTCCGAAGCCGACGAGCAGGCCCGCACCCGCCAGCACCGGAAGGTTGCTCGAGACCGTCTGATGGACATGAAGCCCCGTCGCGGCCGCATAAACGGCGGGGGCCGCGATCAGCCCGGCGAGAAATGCTGCCGCGCCGGCAATGCCTGGCTCCCTATAGGGCGGCAACAGTCGGCCGACGATCCCGCTGATGCCGGCAACGCGGCCGAGGAACAGCATCAAGATGACGGCGGAGACGCCGATCAGCGCGCCGCCGATCGTTGATTCGATAGGTGTGAACGGAGTAATCGCCATCGGTTTCAACCTCCAACCCGATGCCGGAGCATCGCGCTATCAGTCTGCTACTTCAATGGCGCCGGTGCCTCGTCCCATTTGTACTTAAAGCCGACGGTCGCTTCGTACTGGTGCATGCGAAGCTCGAGCGGTGTCACCCCGTTGAGGAAGTAGCCGCTCTGCTCGCCCTCTGGCGCATAGAGGCCGGCGAGCTCAACCGACCAGTTCTTGCGCAGCTGGTATTCGAGGCCAGCCGTGATGTGATGCTGCACGACCGCCGGCGCAAGAATATTGAGCTGCACGTCGCGCGCGGAGATGGCATTCGTCGCATACGCGTAGCCGGCGCGCAGCGTGAGATCGGGCGAGGTGCGCCATTCAACGCCGAGTTTCAGGACGTCGACATCATCCCAGCCGAAGCCTGGACCGTTGTCAGCCCCGAAAGGCGCGGCATTAGTGGACGGATTGGCGATGGACTTCACCGAGCCGAACCAGATGTGCCTGTAATCTGCGAGCAGCGTCAAGTTGGGCGCGAGGTCGTAGGCGATGCCGGCCTGCAAGCTTGGAGGAATATCGAAGCCGCCCTGCTCGGCGAAAAGACCGGAGTACTTGTCGAAATCCTGCGTCCAGATGCGCGAGGAAGCGGCCACACCCAACCGCAAGGCCGGTGATAGCGACACCTCGATCCCGCCGCGCACGCCACCGCCCCACGAGACGTCGGTGTCGTTCTGGGTTATGCCGAACCCACCTAAGCCGCGGGCTTTGAACTGCTGGCGCGCCAGTATGGGCGCAATGCCGACCGCCACCGGTCCCAGCTGCTTGGCGAAGGCGAGCGAAATCAACGCCTGCTGCAGATCGACGCCCAGCTTGCCCCCGCCGAAGATACCATTGCCAAAGTTCGGGTAGCTCGGCCAATCCGTATTCATGCCGCCGTTGCCGTAGACGGTGAAGCCGACGACGTCCACGAACGGGTTGGGCGCGAATCGGTAGCTCGCTGCAAGGTTGGGTACGACGAAGAAGTCGCTGCCGCTCTCGACCGTTCCCCCAAACGCTGGGCTTTCCACTTCGCGGCGTGGGCTGAACAGCGAGGCAGCAATGCTCGCTTCGTTCCCCACATGCACGAGACCGGCCGGATTGAGAGCGGCGGCCGTCGCGTCACGGCTATCTGCAGCGCCGGCGCCGGCGAGCGCCTTCTGCCGCGCGCCATAACCGTTCTGAAAATATCCTTCCGTCGCCGAAGCCGGCGAAAGCGCCATCGCGCCAGCGAGAAATCCCGCCGATGCGGCTAGGAGCCGTCCCCACGACGGCCTGTTCAATTCGAGCTTCATGATACGCCCCCCGGTGCATCTGCACGTCAGGAAGCTAGTGATGGCCTCACCGCTGCGGAACGAAGAAGAAATGCGGTGCTTATCTCAATCTCTTTGGTGCCGCTCTGACTTCTCGCGTGCTTGGCTCCAGGTCAGCTCGCGCAGCGCAATCCCCCGACGCGAGGCTTCGGATGGCGTTTGGCGCTCCAACGCGCTAGCCTGGAGCGGTAGAGACAAAATGTGAAAGCCGACGAGCAAGCTCGGGGGATGGTGTGAAACGGTGCGGAGCGCTTGGGGAGGCGGGGCCGCGCAAGGAGGAGCACTTCCATGGAACCGATCGAGCCGACTACCCGCGTGCAGACGACAGGCGAGCAGACAGCCGAGCCGCGCAGCTCCAGGTTCGCCGACAGCGCCGTTTGGATGCGCGGACTTTACATGCTGCTGCTCGTGCTCGCCTTCGGCGTCGCCCAGACGCTGCTGTGCGTGACGGCGATCGCGCAGTTCCTTTGGCTCCTGTTCGCCGGCGAGGCCAATAGCCAGATTGCCCAGTTCGGCAATTCGCTGGCGCGCTGGTTGGCCGATGCAGCGCGTTTTCTGGCATGTGCCAGCGACGCCAAGCCGTTCCCTTGGGCGCCGTGGCCGCCGACGGTCTGATCTAGTTCCGCGCCACTACGATTGCGGGTTCAGGCAGCAATCTCGCCCGCCAGCCAGCGGGCTGTGCGCAACAGCCGCCCGTCGTCGTGGCGCAGGCCGACGAGTTGCACGCCGACCGGCAGCCCCTTCGCCTCGAGCAGCGGCAGTGAAACGGTCGGCATGCCGAGATAGGTCCACAGCCCGTTCATGATCGGGCTGCCCGTGGCTGAGTGACCTTCAGGGGCGGGCCCGAGCGCCGCAGGCGTGAGCACGGCGCTGAAGCCCTTGAGTGCGGCAGCCACGGCGCGATAGGCCGGCTCGCGGCCGGTGATGGCGCGCAGGTATTCCTGCGCGTCGATGGCGAGGCCGGCTTCGAGGCGCTGCGTCAGGCCCGGCGAGATGAGTTCCGGCGCCTGTTGCAGCAGCGGGCCGTAGTAGTGCGCATTCTCTGCAAGTTGGACGATGCGCTGCCATTCGATGGCGTCGGCGAGCACCGGGATATCGATCTCGACGGCACGCTCCCCGAGGCCGTCCGCATAGTCTTCGAGCGCGGCGCGCATCTCAGCGTCGGCGTCGCACCAGAAAGGCGTTTTGACGAATGCCAGCCGCGGCGGCATCGGCGGCTTGGAGCGCGCCGTGCCGAGCAGGCCTGGGCGGCTGCGGCGGAAGCTCGTCGCGTCGTCGCCTTCGAAGGCCGTCATGCAGTCGGTGATGAGCGCGAGATCCTCGATAGAGCGCGCGTAGAGGCCGACCGTATCCAGCGTGTGCGATTGCATCAGCACGCCCGCGCGCGGCACGAGGCCGAGCGTCGGCTTGAAGCCGTAGACGCCGCAGAAAGAAGCCGGCCGCACGATGGAGCCGGCCGTCTGGCTGCCGAGCGCGGCGGGGACCATGTGGTCGGCGACGGCGGCGGCCGAGCCTGCTGACGAGCCGCCCGGGGTGTGGGCGAGATTGCGCGGGTTTCGCGTCTTTGCCGGCGTCAGCAGTGCGAGCTCCGTCGTCACCGTCTTGCCCATGATGACGGCGCCGGCATCGCGCAACGCGGCGACGCACGTCGCATCGCGCTCGGGGCGCCGCCCAGCGAAAATCGGCGAGCCGTTCTCGGTCGGCATGTCGGCGGTATCGAAAATGTCTTTGACGCCGACCGGCACCCCATGCAGCGCGCCCGTTGCTTCCCCCGCGTGCAGGGCGGCGTCGGCTTCGCGCGCTTGGGCGAGGGCGAGTTCGGGATCGACGTGCGCCCAGGCCTGCACATCGTCCTCGCGCGCGGCGATGCGCTGCAGGCAGGCACGCACAAGCGTCTCGGCGGAGAGTTCACCCTTGCGGATGGCATCCGCGGCAGCGGTGGCCGTCAGCGTTGTCGGGTCCGGCATTCGGTGGCGGCTCATACTTTCGGTCGGGTCCGAAGGACCATTTGCAGCATCTGCGGCGACGGCGTGCGGCGCCTTGGCCACAGGTCCACAGATGCGCGGTTCAGGCATCCCTAGCGGGCGCCCTCATTCTGCTCAATCCCCGTGTAGATGGCTTGACGGCCCTTCGTTTTACTACCTATAGCTGCTGCCTTCGCCGACAAAAGAATACCCCCTGGGGTGCCTCGTGCTCGGTTTCGACCGGGAGTGGGGCGCGCGAGGGATTACTGCGAGATGCGTTGAGCATTTGCGAGGGAAAAGACGATGGCCAATCAGACCGGCCGGCATTTTCTGCAGATCCCCGGACCGACGCCGGTTCCGGAGCGGATCCTCAATGCCATGTCGCGGCAGATGCTCGATCATCGCGGCCCGACCTTCGGCGAGTTCGGCCTGAAGCTGCTGGCTGACGTCAAGACGATCTTCAAGACGACCAACCCGGTCATCATTTATCCGTCCTCTGGGACGGGCGCGTGGGAGGCCGGCTTCGTCAACACGCTGTCGCCGGGCGACAAGGTTCTCATTATCGAGACCGGCCAGTTCGCCGTCCTGTGGCGCAACATGGCCGAACGCCTCGGCCTCAAGCCGGAGGTGATTCCGACCGATTGGCACGGCGGCGCCGACGCCAATGCCGTTGAAGCGCGCCTCAAGAAGGACAAGGGGCACGACATCAAGGCCGTGTGCGTGGTGCACAACGAGACCTCGACGGGTGCGCGCACGTGGATCGACGAAATCCGCAAAGCCATTGATGGCGCCAAGCATCCGGCCCTGCTGATGGTGGATGCCGTCTCCTCCCTCGCGGCCATGGATTTCCGCCACGACGAGTGGGGCGTCGACGTCGCCGTTTCAGGTTCGCAGAAGGGCTTGATGCTGCCCCCGGGTCTGTCGTTCACGGCCATCAGCCAGAAGGCGCTCGCTGCGTCCAAGAAGGCGGCGCTGCCGCGCTCCTATTGGAATTGGGAGGACATGATCGCCATCAACGCGTCCGGTACGTTCCCCTACACGCCCGCCATCGGGCAGCTCTATGGGCTCGCCGAAGCGATCGCCATGCTGCACGAGGAAGGCCTCGACAACGTGTTTGCGCGCCATGAGCGGCTTGCCGAGGCGACGCGCCGCGCCGTGCGCGGCTGGGGCCTCGAGACGTGGTGCCGCGATCCGCGCTCGCATTCGCCGGCAGTCACTGCCGTCACCATGCCGGATGGGCACAACGCTGACGCCTACCGCAAGCTGGTGCTGGAGAACTTCAACATGTCGCTGGGCACCGGTCTCAACAAGCTGGCCGGCAAAGCCTTCCGCATTGGCCATCTCGGCTACACCAACGAGCTGACGGTGCTCGGCGCGCTTGCGGGCGTGGAGATGGGGCTGGAACTCGCCGACGTGCCGCACGAGAAGGCCGGAGTGGCTGCGGCAATGGACTATCTGTCGGAAACCGTCCGGCCCGCGACCGCCAAGGCGGCCTGATCGCGGGCCCGTGGGCCGCTGTCACCAATTAAAAAGGGTCTTGATAGAAACGGGTTTGGCGGAAGCGGCTTTGATGGAATCGGCTTTGACGCCGGATTTCGGCACGTTCGACGGTCCTGAATAACCAGCTGACGCCAACTCGACCTTGCAGCGTTCACCGAGCTGACCGTACTTGGCGATGACGCAGCGCTTCACCTCGGAATAGGTCGGCGTGGCATCGACGCACCCGATGCGGCGCACATCACTCTCGCAAGCAGCGCGCAGAGCCGGCGTAACTTCCGGCGGCAATTTGACTTCTCCAGCGAACGCTATCGAGCTTGCCAATACTGTTGCGCAAACGACGAGGACGTGTGTCTTCAGCATAACTACCCCTCACGGTGAGTGACCAAGCTGAACATGAGACAGAGAGGTGCAGCAGAATCTTGACAGCACGCCGACTGCGACAGGTGACCGCAGTAGTAAGCCATTTTAACGAGGCCGTCTCGGATTAGATGCGCGTGAGCGGTCAACCGCCTCGGCGAGCCGCACGCTGTCGACGTCATCCTTGTGAATGACATCGCTGGCTCCGCCGGCAATAAGGCGCGAGCGGCGGGCCTGCGTGACGGCGCCGCTGACGACGATGATGGGTCCGTCATAACCCGCCCGTCGCAGCTCGGGGATCGACAGGAACGCATCGTCGGACGGCTTCAGGATATCGTCGAGGAAGGTGAGGGTCGGCAGACGTTCGGCGAGGCTCTTGATGGCGTCGTCGAGCGAGCGTGCCCAGCGGATCTGCACCTGGTAGCCGAAGAGCACGTGCAGCGTTGCCGTCAACCGTTCGGCATCGAGCGGCTCGTCGTCGACGATCAGAATCTCGATGGGTTGCTCTTGCTTGGCGCGGGCGCTCGCGAGATCGGAGCGCTTGGCAAGGTGGCCGCTGCCCGTCGACCGGTCTTTCTTGGCAAGCTCGTTGCCGGCCTCGGAATGCGACAGGCGGTTCGAGCCGAGCGTTGTCTTATCGGGCAGCATTGACCCAACATGCGCTAGAGGGCGGCCAGTCCGCCCATGTGCGATATAGTGAGAGTTGTACATTTTAAAAGTTCCCGCACCTACTTCGGCCAATGCACGATAAACGTTACACCCCTCGTCTGGTCGGTGTTGTCGCGGACGCGGATTGAGCCCTGCGCCGCCGCAACCATCTTCTGCACGATGGCGAGTCCCATGCCCTTGCCGTTCCCGGAAAGGTTGCGGAAGGGCAGGAAAATGCTCTCGCGGTGCTCTTTGGGGATTCCGGGCCCATCGTCGGTGACGAGGATTTCCAACGCCGTCGGATGGTCGATGCACGTCAGGAGGATACGCCCGGCGTCTCGGTCGTGATGCTTGACGGCGTTGTCGATCAGGTTGCGCAAGACGAGGTCGAGCGGGGCGGCGAAGGTTTCCAAGCGCGGCCAGCTCCCACGCATGTCTATCTGCATCCGCCGCTGCGGCAGCGAGCGTACGATGTCGGCGACCATGGCTCCGACGTCGACCTGCTCAATGGCCAGCTCGCGCGGTCCGGCGCTCGAATAGCTCAGCAATCCCGAGAGCATCGACGACAATCGGCCGATTTGCCGGCGCAGCTCTTCCAGTTTGGTACGGCTGGCTGGTGCGTCTCCGCCGACAACCGCCTCCTCGATCTCCTCGGCCATGTGCGACAGCGCGCGCATCGGTGCGTTCAGGTCGTGGGCGACAATCAAAGCGAATTGCTCGAGCTTGGCATTGGCGATGCGCAGCTCGGCGTTGGCGAGCGTCAGTTCGTGCGATTTAGCGACGACCGCCGCCTCGGCCATGAGGCGGGCGCGGACCTGCCGGCTGAGCTCGATTTCCAGGTTGCCGCCCGACGCGGCATGCGAGATGACCAGCAGATACTGGTGCTCCAAGGGATAGAACGCGAGCGACAGGCGGGGTCCGGCGCCGGCGGCGGAGATCAGCGAGACATTCGGGAGGCGCAGCACCTCGTCAGGGTCGTGGCTGAGCGAGGCAAGGTCGTCCTCGAGTCCGAGCACGGCAGGAATGGAGTCGACCAGCGGCACGTCCACCGCCACGAAATCAGCGAGCGTGCCGAAGCGGCGCCGTACGATCAGGTCGTGATCGATCCATACCATTCCAAAGGCGCCACGTGCCGCCAGCAAGTCGCCGGCGTGCAGTCGCTCGCGAACGGCGGTCTCGCTTTCAAAGTCCGCGGCGGCGAACCGCGTCTGCTGCTGCGAGGAAGGCATTCTTGACGTTCTCTCCGGTCTTGGCGCTGGTGCGCAGCGTGGGGATGGCGGAACGGGCGAGCTCCGGGGGCAGCGCGGCCTCATCGCCGCTCATATCGCTTTTGTTGAGCAGAAAGCCGCAATAGCGGCCGGGCATTGCCTGCAGAAAATTTCGGCCGAGCTCGAGCATCGTGTCGATCGTCGAGCGGCGCGTAAGATCGCCGACGACGAGCGCTGCCGCCGCCTGACGAATATAGACGAGCGAAAGGATGCTGTCGCCGAAGTTGCCATCCGTATCCCAGACGACGAACTTGGCGGGAGGGCCGTCGGCGGCGGAATCGGGCGCGATCTCGCAGCTGTAGACGTCGACTCCCAGCGTCGGTTTGTAGTTGTGATCGAACTCGTCGAACACCAGACGGCGCACGATCGACGACTTGCCGACGCCGATATCGCCCAGCAGCATGATTTTGCGCCGGTTCATTGCTTGGTCTCGCCGCTTGAAGCCGATCTCGAACTCGACACGACGGTTTGGGCTGGCGTCGCCGATGGACGGCGCGAGGTTGGCGACGTCGTTGCGGCCGACGGCGACCAGCCTCTCGGCCGGTACGCCGCGCCGCGTCAACTCATCGAGCACCTTGGCGGCGCGGGCGAACGACAATGGCGAATTGTGCGTTTGCCCACCCTTCTCGTCCGTATGGCCGACGACGCGGACGAACGCCTGTGTCTGTTGCATCAGGGCGGCCAGCGCATCGAGCGCGGCGGCGGCGCGGCGATCGTCGCGGTAGTCGGTATCTTTGGTCGAAGAAAATTGCGTTGCTGCCGCATCCACTGCGCCAGGCGCTGATCCGGCGTCGGCTGGCTTAGCCGGGCGACTTCGGCCTGCAGCGCGCCGAGACGGGCCTTGGATTGTGCGTCCGACTCCGCGATCCGCTGATGTGAGTCCTCGCGGCTTCGTTTCAGCTCCACTGCCAAGGCGGCAATCGTGGTGTTCGTCGCTTGCGCCGCGGTGGTCAGCCTGGCGATCTGTGCCGATAGCTCGCCGATCTGCGCGCGCGCTTCCGCGAGCCCGCCCGGAAGCGAGGCCGTCTGATCGGTGATGGCGGAAGCGGGCAGCGCGTCGCGCAGCCGGCGTGTTGCCAGCAGCGCATCGCCCGGCTTCGGCACCAGGCCGAGCAATGTTACCCGGCCCCGTTGTCGGCGATGGCGACATGCACGGGAAAGCCGCGCAGTGCGCCGTCCTCGGCAATCACGCGCTCGGCGATATTGCGCGTGCGCGCCGTCTGCCAGGCCGAATAGGCCGTCCAGCCTCCCCAGCCGAGCAACAACAGCACCAGCCCCCAGAACATCAGCGCGGCCGGTGATACCCCGCGTAGCTTGGTCGCGCGGCCCGCGGCGAACGCGGCATCGAGGTCGGCGGCGAGCGAAGCCAAAAGGGCATTCACAGGCGCCGCTGACCCTTCGGGATCGCTTGGCGGTCCGGCCGTAATAATTGGACGGAGCTTTTCGATCGTGCCGATGAAATGTGCGTCGATCATCACGCTCGAGCGCGGCGCGGCGCCGATCCGCTGCAACGAACGAACAGAAGATGTGCCGGGGAGGCGCGCATGTAGACGAGCGAGGATCCAAGATCGAGGCGCCGCAGGCTCGCCTCTTCGGCGATGAACGCGTCGGTCGCAACCTCATTGATGGCGGCGAGTACGCCACTGCGGGTGTGATCACGGGGATTTCCGGCGACTGGCCAGCGGCCCACCAGCTCGCCGGAGCCGCGGCGTACCAGATAGATTTCCTCGACTTTCGGCGGCGGCGCATACGCCATCGCCAGCTCGGCAACGGGGCGCCCGGTCAGCAAGCTGCGGGCGCGTAGCATGAAGCGGTTCTGCTCGATACGCCGGTTGATCTCATCGGCGAGATCGCGGAACGCGCTGACGACGTAGTCCTTCACCATGCGGCCCATGGCCGGGATAGAGCGCTTCGGCGAGCTCGTCTTGGCTATTGCGGATCTCGGTGCGGATGGTGCTGACGACGAGCGGCGCGATGGCGCCGGCGACTTGCGTGTGCTTCTCGACCTCGGCGCGCGCGAGCGCCTCGTCGAGCACCGAGGCGACGCTGGCGGTAAAACGCTCCTGCGAGCCCGATGCGCTCGAAGACGGCATCCATGCGCGCGGTGAGATCGGTGATCGCCCGCGCCTCGCGGTCGAACAGCAGCTCCTTCAGGCGTGTCATATCTTGGGCCATCGGACACCTTTGGCGGAAGCTCGTGCTGCCCGCGGCGCTAGCGTTGCGACAGGTGCCGGATGCGTTCGCCGAGATCGGCAACGCCATGGGCTAGCTCGTCGAAGGCCGTTCTTCGATCGGCGGCGAGATCTTTGGCGAGCGCTTCCACCTGCGCGGAGAGCGCATCGAACCGACGCGCCATCTCCGCTTCCAGATCTTTGAGGCGCGCTTCAATGAGATCGGCGCGCACGGAGGAGCGACGCACGGCGTCGCCGATCAGCAGCTCGCGGATCTGCTGCATCTGATCGTCGGTTGGCTCGTGCTGTCCCGCGTCGGCCAACGACGGAATCGATGTCATGTTCATGGGAAAGAGAAACAATCCTGTATCTGTCTAATGCCCCCGGCTGCAGGACGGCGCCCCTCCGTCTCGGCGGGCAGAATATACGTTGGCGGTGAATTAGACACCGTTCGTTATGGGCACGCGCCCCAAAAACTGACGGTCGTCAGGCCACCGGGGTGTCCATGCCTACCGGCACGGATTGCCGGAAGGCGGCGTAGCTGTCGTTGATACGCCGTGATTCGGGCGTCGGCGCCGGCGGCATGCGCTACGACCGCATCGGCGACGCGGCGGATGGCGTGCGAAAGTTCGGCAGCGAGCGGCCAGGTGCGCTCCGCCGGTGGCTCGGGGTAGAGCATATGCCGATGGGCTTCCTCCTCGGCCAGCGAAAGCTGGTATTCGGCTGCTGCTGCGGCGGCAGGGCTGCCTGCTCGGACGCCGGGAAGGCGCTCCCACAGGATCGCGGCGGATGGCGAGCGATAGCGCCGTGCCGTTGCGATGGATGCTGGTCCCCGCCGCAATATGCTGCGGCGGCGGGCAGGCCCAACGCATAGCGATGATGGCGCCGCCGCATTCGGCAGCGAGAATTTCGCCGCGCCGCAACGCGCCCGAAAGCTGCCCGGGCGCGATGCTGACGGGCTCGAGCCCTAGGCCGCGGGCCACGTCGCGCGCGAGACCCGCAACATGCGCCTTGCGGCCCGCGAGGGCGGACATGGAGTCGATACGTTCCGTGGCGACAAGGTAGCTGCGTGAGCCGGTATGGGCAGCGAGCAGTGGCTTGATGCCGAGGTCGGCGGCCAACTCATCCCACAGGGCCTGGCCACCGCCGAGTGAAATCCATGTCTGCAGATGTTGCGGGGCTGAGCCCGCGCTCGCCAGGCAAACCGGCGAAATAGGCAAAGCCGCGGTGCACTTCAACGTTGTCATGGGCGCTGGCGAAACAGATGTCGGCATCACCGGCGCGCACTGCGGCGAGGCCGTCGGCGACCTCGAAGCTCGGAGCGATGCGCAGGCGTCCCCCGGTCGCCTGGGCGATCCGCTGGCAGAGCCGATGCGCCTTGGTCGGCGGGGCCCGCGACGGCGTCTGCCCACGGCATGGCGAGCCTGAGCTGCTGGCGGCCCTGGGACAGTGCCGGGGCAGCGAGCGCCGTCTCGGCGGCGGCTGTCGCGGTGGTGGCGCCGGCGGCCGCGGCGGCCGTCGATTTCAGGAATTCACGCCGGTCCATCGAGCTCTCCCCTCGGCAAAGCGTCGCGCATCAAAGCCGATCAGGGCAGGATTTACAACCGGAAAGGCCCCAAGCCCGGCCGCTGCACGCACGCTCAACCACATGAGCTTAAATAGGATTTATGACCGGGCGCACTCGATGGCCACGGTCTTTCCGCCGGACCGAGGTTGACGCGCCCTCTTGGCTCATGGCGCCGGCGAACGCGTCATTGAGCTTCTGCGTGTCGGCGTCCTCGGACGGTTCGTGGATCGTCGTCTTGCAGCCGGCGGGCGCGTTGGCGCCCAGCTTGACAGGATCGGCTTCGGCGAATTCGAAGGCGATGAAGTAGCTCGAATCGAACACCGCGAAATTGAACCCGGGTACCGCGGCGGAGACCGGTTGCTCGAGCGGCAACGTGAAGTGCAGCGTCAGGATGCCCTTGTCGGAGTAGTCGAGCCAGTAGTCGATCGGCGGCTTGAACTTCAGTTCGGTGTCACCGAGCTTGGCGAAGGTGAAATAGCTGAACTCCTTCAGGCCATCGATGTTGACTTGGGCAAGCTCCTTCAGCTCATCGCGGTCGTATTTGCCGTCGCCGTTCTTATCGAGACCTTCGATCGCCTGCTGCGTGTACAGTTCGTCGAACGTCCACGCCTGCTGCAGGCCGGTGATCGTGCCCTTATCGTAGAGCACGGTCTCCTTCATCGTCACCCACACGTGGGGATGCGCCTGCGCAGTGCCGGCGGCGAGTACCAGCCCGGCGATTGCGGCGGTGAGAGCGGGGAGGAGTTGTGTGGCGCGCAAATCGAATTTTCCCGGCATTGGCCTGTGCGATTTAGTCGACGCGTGGTCGCCTGGATGTAGCAGGAACGTGGCGGTTGCGTGATGAGACAAGCTGCACTAGCTTGCGGCGGATATTATCACATCACCCAACCTAACGGACTTCACAGAATGTCGGGCGCCCCATGGACGCTAGGACGGGCCATCCGCGGCGTTGTTCTTGGCTTGCTGCTCGGGTCGGCTTGGGCGCCGGGCCCGTTATCGGCCGAGACTATCGATGTCGTCGTCACCATAAAGCCGATCCATTCGTTGGTGTCGCAGGTCATGCAGGGGGTCGCCGAGCCGACGCTTCTGGTTGACGGTTCAGCGTCACCGCACAGCTTCTCGTTGAAGCCTTCGCACATCCGCGCCATCGCCAACGCTGGCGTGTTCATCCGTGTTTCGGAGCGGTTGGAGCCTTTCACCGGCAAGATCGTGCGGTCGTTGCCCGTCGGCGTGCGACTTATAACCCTCGCCGAGGCACCGGGCGTGCGGCTGTTGACCCAGCGGACGACGGGCACCTTCGAGCGCGATCGCCACGACCACGACGCGGAAGCACATAAAGACGCTGGGATCGGCGGTGACAGCCACATTTGGCTGGCGCCCGCCAATGCCAAGGCGATCGGGCTCTACGTCGGCGTCGTGCTGGCGGAGCGCTATCCCGAGCACGCGGCGCGCTTCACGGCCAATGCCGAGCGCCTCGCCGCCGAGATCGACGCCCTGACGGTGGAGCTCGAGAAGGAGACGACGCCGCTACGCGAGCGCCCGTTCGTCGTCTTCCACGATGCCTATCAATATTTCGACGACAGCTTCGATCTCGACGCGGTGGGCTCCATCACCGTCAGCCCCAATGTTCAGCCGAGCGCCAAGCGGCTTGCCGAGCTGCGCCAAAAAATCCGCTCGCTCGGCGCCGTGTGCGTGTTTGCAGAGCCGTGGTTTCAACCGCGCCTTGTCGCTGCGCTGACGGAGGGGACGCAGGCCCGCTCCGGCACGCTCGACCCCGAGGGCACCAATCTGACACCGGGACCGCAGCTCTACTTCACGCTGATGCGCAATCTGGCCGCCGGGCTGAAGGGGTGCCTGGCACCGGCGACGTGAAGCCTGCTTTTAGGTGGGAAGTTCGGCCGCACAAAAGCGAAAGGGCAGCGATGCCGCTGCCCTTATCACCTGTCATGACTGGTGCGTTCGCTTAGAGCGCGGCGCGCTTGCCCGGCTCGCCCGACTGCGCATTCTTGGCGTCCTCGGCAGCCTTCTTGGCAGCTTCGGCGGCGGCGCGAGCCGCCTCAGCCGCCTTGGCGGCGGTGGCGGCCGCCTTCTCGGCGATGGCCACGGCGTCGGCATGTGAAGTAGCGGGAGCAGCAGCCGGAGCGGCCTCGTGCTTCTTGTGAACCTCGGCCTTCTTGACCGGCTTGGGCTCTATCGGTTTCTCGGCAGCGGCCGCCAGTGCCTGGTCGTCGGCGGCGGGATCGACATTGTGCGCGACCTCGGCATCCGCCGACGGCGTGAGCTGGCGGATCGGGCGAGCGCCCGGCGACTTGTAGGCGGCGCCGGAGGAAGCCAGCGGGCTGAACGGCGCGGGCTCGTCGCCGGAGGCGACGGCTTGCGAGCCAAAGCGCTGCCACGTCACGGTGACTTTGGTGCCGACGGGTACGCGCGGATAGAGATCCTGTACGTCTTCATTGAGCATGCGGATGCAGCCCTTGGAGACGGCTTGGCCGATGGTCCACGGCGCGTCGGTGCCGTGAATGCGGTAGAGGCTCGATCCCAGATACATGGCGCGCACGCCGAGCGGGTTCATACGGTGGCCACCCGGCACCCACAGCGGCAGTTTGGGATTTTCGCGCAGCATCTCGGGCGTCGGACGCCAAGACGGGTTCATCCGCTTGTCGGTGACGGTGGTGGCGCCCTGCCAGCGGCTCTGCTCGCGCGGCACGGCGATCGGATAGCTCATCGCCTGGCCCGACTTGGTGATCAGGTACAGGCGGCGGTCACCGAAGCTGACGATGATCTGGCCCGGGGTATATTTCGCGTCGAATGACACGTTCTGCTTGCTGCCACCCCATTCCTGTCCGCCGCCCCAAAGGAACTCGAACAGACCCTGGGCTTGCGCCTGCGGCGTCGCCAGAAGCGAGGCGGTGGCGGCAAGGGCTGCGAAGGCAAAAGAACTCATCAGACCGCGAGGGGGCATTACTGACTGGCTCCGGGTTATCGTTTAGCTCGCTGGGAGCTTGAGGCGATATGGTGAATGTAGGGTATATAACAATCCCACTTTCGCGCGGCAGAGCATGACGGCCACACCTGATACCGTATCGCACCATTTGCCGGCGGTTTGCTGATTTTTGCGGGCGTTGTTCCCTGCATGCACTGGAAAGGGCCTGTATTTGCAGGGGCTTTGCATGTGGCAGTGCGGCATGCCCGTCGCGCGCAACTCCGATTCGTCGTTTTGCAAGTGCAGAGCTGTGGAAAAACATCCGCGGATTTGCTGGCGCTGCAACCCCTAAATGTCCACATATGTTCTCTTTTTGATCTTGACCTGAGCCGACGCCTCGACTAGAACAAAAAACGAACGCGACGGCATTCGAGCTGCCGTCGCCTCGGTTGTAGCGAGAGCGTTCCCGTGGACCAGACGGCCCCATCCCCCACCCCACCGTCCGGCCGTCTGCCACGGATCTCGCGGTCAGAGCCAGGCCCCAGTGCGTGTCCGCGTAACGGGTTGCGTAGCGTTGGGCCTAGGTGCTCTTGCCCGAACCGGAACGGCGAGTCCCTCCTCGCCGTTCCGGAGGGCGGGCCTCTGCAAGGCAAAGGCAGCAAGGCCGGCGTGCTCGCCGAGCTGCGCCATCGCATCACCGCCATCGAGCGCGGTCCCTCTTTCATCGCCTCATCTTCGTCGGCGCTTTCCGCGCAGCCCCAATCCTTGTGGACGCTCGGCGCTGCCGAGGTCGACGATCGTCTCAGCCGCGGCCTCGATGCCGCTTCCCTGCACGAGGTGAAAGCCGAGCCGCTGACCGGAGGCCCTGCGGCGGGAGGTTGGGCGGCGGCGCTCGGCTTTGCGCTGCGCCTCGCCGTGCGGCGGCTGCAGAGCATCGAAAAGTCTGCTGCCACGCCGCCGCGCATCCTGTGGTGCTGGCCGTCCGTCTTTGCCCGCGAGATCGGTGTCCCGTACGGACACGGCTTTGCCGCCCTCGGCCTCGAGCCTTCGGCGTGGCTGTTCGCCGAGACGCCGCGACCCGCCGATGCGTTGTGGGCCATGGAGGAAGGTCTGCGCTCGCAGAGCCTGGCTCTCGTCGTCGGCGTTTTGGGCGAAGCCGAGCTGACGGCAGCCCGTCGCCTTAGCCTCGCCGCAGCGGAGCATTTGACGCCGTGCCTGCTCATCACCGATCCGCGCCTCTCCCCGGCCGGGTCGACGGCCACGCGCTGGCGCGTCGGGGCGCGGGGAAGCGCTGTGCAACCCTTCGACGCGGCCGCCCCCGGCGCACTCCGCTACGGCGTCACTTTGGAACGTTGTCGGCACCGCCCGCTGACGCGCGAGCTGGTGCCTCACCTGTTGGAATGGTCGGATGAAACGCATCGTTTCCGTGTGGCTGCCGCTGTGGCCCATCGAGCGGATGCGCCGCGCGCAGCCATCGTTGGTTCCTGATGATGCGCCGCTCGCTTTAGTCGAGGCGGGTACGCACGGCATTCGCATCACCGCCGTCAACGTGCGCGCGGCGAAGGAAGGCGTGCGCATCGGCCAGGCGCTGGCGGACGCGCGCGCGGCCTTTCCAGGTCTGCCGACGCAGCCGGCCGATAAGCGCCGCGATCGCACGGCGCTGCGGCGTCTTGCCCGCTGGTGCGGGCGTTACGGACCCAATCGCAACATCGACGGCGATGACGGCCTATGGATCGACATCACCGGTGTCGCCCATCTCTACGGCGGCGAAGAGCAGCTCCTGGAAGACCTCATCGCCCGGCTGACACGCTTCGGCCTGACCGCGCGCGCCGGCCTCGCCGACACCCTTGGCGCCGCGCATGCGCTCGCCCGCTTCGCGCCCTCGACGGCGATCGCCCCGACCGGAAAAGCCGAGGCGCGGCTTGCGGCGCTGCCCATCGGAGCCTTGCGCCTGGCGCCGGAAACCGTGCTGCTGCTGAAGCGCCTCGGCCTGCGCCGCATCGGCGAGCTCTACCGGCTGCCGCGGCCCGCCCTGCAGCGCCGTTTTCGCTCCGCCAAGGGCGTCGAGGCGGTGCTGACGCGTCTCGATCAGGCTTTGGGCGTGCGTCCCGAGCCGCGCCGCCCACTCACCGAGCCGCCCGCCCTGTTCGTGCAGCGCTCCTGGCCCGACCCGCTCATCTCTGCCGAGCAGCTCGAAGCGGAGACGGCCGTCCTGACGCAGGAGCTATGCGCACACTTGAGCGGGCGCGGATTGGGCGCGCGGCGCCTCTGCCTGTCGCTGTACCGCGCCGACGGCAGCGTCGCCGAAGTGCGTGCCGGCCTCAGCGCGCCGTCCTGGGTGCCCGAGCACATGACGGCACTGCTCGGCGAGAAGCTGGCGGCCATCGATGCCGGCTTCGGTGTCGACGTCATGGTGCTGGCCGCCGTGCAGGCGGAGAAGCCCGGCGCGCAGCAGGGCGCCTTGGCGCCACGCCTGCAAGGCGGGGTGCGCAGCGATGCCACGCAGCTCGTCGATCGTCTCGCCAACCGCTTGGGTCCGCAGCGCATCAGCCGTATCGAGCCGCGCGCCAGCCACATCCCCGAGCGAGCCGAGGCGCACGTCACCGCGCTCGCGCCCGCGCAAGACCTTGCCTGGCCACCGCCGTCGGGACCTGTGCGCCCGCCGCTGCTGCTGCAGCGCCCCGAGCCGATCGGCGTCGTCGCCGAGGTGCCGGAAGGGCCGCCGGCAAGCTTCGTGTGGCGCCGGGTCGAGCGGCGCATCGTCAAGGCGCAAGGCCCGCAGCGCATCGCGCCGGAATGGTGGGACGAAATCGCCGCGAAGAAGAGCGGCACGCGCGATTACTACCGCCTCGAGGACGAGGGAGGCGCGGGCTACTGGGTGTATCGCGAGGGCCTCTACGGCCGCGACGAGGAGCTGCCGCGCTGGTTCCTGCACGGGCTGTTCGGGTAGCGGCATGGCGAAAAAGCCCACACCGCCGCGCTATGCCGAGCTGCAGGTGACGACCAACTTCTCGTTCCTGCGCGGGGCTTCGCACGGCGAGGAACTGGTGGCGCAGGCGCACGCGCTGGGGCTAGCGGCGATTGCCGTCACCGACCGCAACACGTTGTCGGGCGTCGTGCGCGCGCATTTGGCGGCGAAGGAGCTGGGTCTCAAGTTGATCGTCGGCGCGCGCCTCGATCTCCAGGATGCGCCGAGCCTGTTGTGCCTGCCGCGCGACCGGCAGGCGTACGGGCGGCTGTCACGCTTGCTGTCCTTGGGGCAGATGCGCGCCAAGAAGGGCGCCTGCACCCTCTATCTCGACGATGTCGCCCAGCATGCCGAGGGCCAGATCTTCATCGCCCTCGCCCCCGACGATCGGGACTGGCGCGCATCCGGGCCCGCTACGACGGACACTCCCCCCACCGCCGCCATCATCCCCTTCCCGCGAGACTCCCCTCTCTCCCCCCTTGCGGGGAGAGGGCTGGGGTGAGGGTGCAGAACATTGGCGCAAGCAGCTGCCCCTCACCCTAACCCTCTCCCCATGCAAGAGGGCATGGGGAGAGGGGATGTAACGTTTCGAGGATGAGCTGCGGCGCATCAAGGAGGCCCTGGGCGGGGCGGCCCTGTACTTGGCGGCGAGCCACACCTATCGCGGCGATGATCGGGCGCGCATCGCGGCGCTCGCCGCGCTAGCAACGCGTTGCGGCACGCCGCTCGTTGCTACCGGCGACGTGCTCTACCACGCGCCGCACCGCCGCCCGCTGCAGGACGTACTCTCCTGCGTGCGCGAGAAGACGACGATCCGCGAGGCCGGCCTCAAGCTGGAAGCCAACGCCGAGCGCCATCTCAAACGGCCGCTGGAAATGGCGCGCCTGTTTCGCGGCCACGAGGAAGCGCTCGAACGCACGCTGGAGATCGCCGCGGCGTGCACGTTCAACCTCGACGAGCTCGTCTACGAATACCCCGACGAGCCGACGCCGCCCGGCAAGACACCGCAGGCGCATCTGGAAGAGCTCGCCTGGGAAGGCGCCCACTGGCGCTTCCCCGACGGCATCCCGGAGAAGGTGCGCGCTCTCATCGTGCGCGAGCTGCAGCTCATCGACACGCTCCGCTACGCCCAGTACTTCCTCACCGTGCGCGACATCGTCCACTTCGCCCGCTCCAAGGACATCCTCTGCCAGGGGCGCGGCTCGGCCGCCAACTCCGTCGTCTGCTATTGCCTCGCCATCACCGCGGTGAACCCCACCGAGATCGACGTGCTGTTCGATCGCTTCGTGTCGCCCGAGCGCCGCGAGCCGCCCGACATCGACGTCGACTTCGAGCACGAGCGGCGCGAGGAGGTGATCCAGTACATCTACGCGCGCTATGGCCGCGACCGCGCCGGGCTCGCCGCTACCGTCATCTCCTATCGCGCGCGCTCGGCGGTGCGCGACGTCGGCAAGGCGATGGGCTTGTCCGAGGATACGGTCGCAGCTCTCGCCGGCATGGTGTGGGGGACGACCAGCGGTGGCGAGTTACCGGAGAAGCATGTGCGCGCGGCGGGGCTCGATCCCACCGATCCCCTGCTTGCAACGGTGCTGGAGCTGGCGCACGAGCTGATGGGCTTTCCGCGCCATCTGTCGCAGCACGTCGGCGGCTTCGTGCTTGACGCGCGGGCCGCTCATCGAGGTCGTGCCGGTCGGCAACGCGGCGATGGACGACCGCACCTTCATCGAATGGGACAAGGACGACATCGCCGCGCTCGGCCTGTTGAAGGTCGACGTGCTGGCGCTCGGCATGCTCACCTGCATCCGCAAGGCCTTCGACCTCATCAAGCTGCATGAGGGCAAGACGCTGACCCTCGCCTCCGTGCCGCGCGAGGACAGCGAACGTCTACGACATGCTGTGCAGGGCGGATTCCATCGGCGTCTTCCAGGTGGAAAGCCGCGCGCAGATGAACATGCTGCCGCGCCTGAAGCCGCGCACCTTCTACGATCTCGTCATCGAGGTGGCGATCGTCCGCCCGGGGCCCATCCAGGGCGACATGGTGCATCCCTACCTGCGCCGCCGCGACGGCGTCGAGGCTGAATACTATCCCTCGCCATCGCCCGCGCATGGCGACAAGGACGAGCTGAAAGACATCCTCGGCAAGACCAAGGGCGTGCCGCTGTTCCAGGAGCAGGCGATGCGCATCGCGATGGTCGCCGCCAAGTTCTCCGACTCGGAGGTGAACGAGTTGCGCAAGGCGATGGCGACCTTCCGCCGCCGCGGCACCATCGGGCTCTTGGAGGAGAAGATGGTTTCGCGCATGGCGGCGCGCGGCTACGACAGGGATTTCGCGCAGCGCTGCTTCAACCAGATCAAGGGCTTCGGCGAGTATGGCTTTCCCGAGAGCCACGCGGCGAGCTTCGCCCACCTCGTCTACGTCTCGTCGTGGATCAAGTGCCACCATCCGGCGGCGTTCGCGGCGGCGCTCCTGAACTCGCAGCCGATGGGCTTTTATGCGCCGGCGCAGATCGTGCGCGATGCGCGCGAGCACGCCGTCGAGGCGCGAGAAGCCGACGTCAATCTCTCCGATTGGGACTGCACGCTGGAAGCCGGCGGCGCGGATGCGCGCCCGGCCCTGCGTCTCGGGCTGCGCCAGATCGACGGCTTGCAGGAGGACGAGGTCAAAAAGCTCGTTGCCGCCCGCGCATCCTCTCCCCGCGCTCTGGATGGCGCCAAGCACTACAGTCCGTCCTACCGGGACGTGCACGACCTGTGGGCGCGGGCGCGGCTGCGGTTGATCAGCCTGGAAAAGCTGGCGGCGGCGGATGCCTTCCGCTCCGTCCAAGCGGAGCTTGGCTTCGCCAAGACGGGCCTCGATCGCCGCCAGGCACTATGGGACGTCAAGGCGTTGGGCGCCGCCGAGCCGCTGCCGCTGTTTGCCTGGAGCGAGACGCGCGAAGCCGCCGCCGAGCCGTTCGTGCAGCTCCCCGAGATGCGTTTGTCGGAGCACGTCGTCAACGACTACCAGACGCTGCGCCTGTCGTTGAAGGCGCACCCAATGAGCTTTCTGCGCTCGCGTTTTGCGGCGCGCCGCGTGCTTGCCTGCGATGACCTGCGCGGCGTCAAGGACGGCACCTACGTTTCCGTCGCCGGCGTCGTTCTCGTCCGCCAGCGCCCCGGCTCGGCCAAGGGCGTCGTGTTCATGACCATCGAGGACGAAACGGGAATCGCCAACTCGGTGGTGTGGCCGAAGACGCTCGAGCGCTTCCGCAAGGAGGTGATGGGCGCTCGCCTCATCGTCATTCATGGGCGCATCCAGCGGCACGAGGACATCATCCACGTCGTCTCCGCCAAGCTCGAGGATCGCAGCGACTGGCTGCAGCTCCTGTCGGAAGAGGCCAGCGACATGAAAACGCCGATCGCCAATGGCGACCACGTGCGCCATCCCGATATCCGCTCGGAGCAGTCAGGCTTGCAGAACGGGCACCCGCGCTGGGCCACGCATCCGCGCAACGCACGCATCATCCCCAAGTCGCGCGATTTTCACTGAGGCGCGGCGGTCGCCGGATGCTGCGGAAGCATCTCGGTATTGGGCACGCCTTCGGCGCCCATGAACACCGACAGGATGCGCGCTTCGCCCTTGCCGGTGTTGCGGCCATTGTGCGGCACGTCGATCGCCTCGACCAAGGCATCGCCCTGTCGGTAGACATGCGTACCCTTGGCCCCGTAGTCGACCGTCACCTCGCCCTCGAGCACATAGCCGAACATCGGCACGTCATGCTGGTGCCATCCCGTCTCCTCGCCCGGCTGCATGGTGACGATGGCGGCGGCGACTTTGGCTGGTTCCTCCGTCGGATAGACGATGGGCTGCCCAAGGACCGTCTGGCTCGTGCTTAACAGAGACAGCACCTGATCGCGGCCTTGTCCGGGCCGCGGGCTCGCAATCAAGGCGCCGACGACGGCAATTGCAAGTAGGGCGGGCGTCAACAAGCGTGGTGCGGCAAGCATGCGTTCCTCACGGTCTGTCCTCGACAAGCACAGTGCATGAAGTTGATAAAGAAGCGACACACCAAGCGGGCATCCATGCTTTCACCCTCAATTCGCCTTTCCAAATGCGCCGCTGCGGTCGCCGTGGTGTTTGCCCTGCTGTCGGCGATGCCTGCGGCGGCACAACTGCTGGATCCGCGCAGCCAGCCCGAGGCGTCGACGGGGTCGCAGACGCATGCGCTGGCGAGGGCCAATCGGCATATGGTGTCAGCGGCCAACGCGATTGCCGCCGAAGCGGGGCGCGAGATGCTGCGTGCCGGCGGCTCGGCCATCGATGCGGCGATCGCCACCCAGCTCGTGCTCAACATCGTCGAGCCGCAGTCGAGCGGTCTCGGCGGCGGCGCGTTCATTCTCTACTGGGACAAGGCGAAGGCAGAGCTGAAGGTCTACGACGGCCGCGAGACGGCACCAGCGTCGGCGCGGCCGGATCGCTTTCTCGTCAACGGCAAGCCGATGCCGTTCAACGACGCGGTGCTGTCGGGGCTAAGCATCGGCGTGCCCGGTCTCGTGCGCCTGCTCGAAGATGTACACAAGCGGTACGGCAAACTGCCGTGGGCCAGATTGTTCGAGCCGGCCATCCGCGCCGCCGAGCATGGCTTCGAAATATCGCAACGGCTGCATTTTCTCCTGCGCCTCGACGGCGCGGCGAGTTTCGTGCCGGCGGCGCGCCGCTACTTCTTCACGCAAGGCGGCAGCGCCCTGCCCATGGGGCATCATCTGAAGAACCCGGAGTTCGCGGCGACGCTGCGTGCCATTGCTGCGGGCGGCGCCGATGCGTTCTACGAGGGTCCGATCGCGCAGGCGATCGTCGATGCGGTGGCAGCGGCGCCGATCGCGCCCGGCGGCATGACGCTCGATGATCTCAAGAGCTATACGGTGAAAGAGCGTGCGCCGCTGTGCGTCACCTACCGGGGCCACGAGGTCTGCGGTGTCGGGCCCCCTTCGTCGGGCGGCCCGACCGTCGCCCAGACACTGAAGCTGATAGAGCCGTTCGATCTCGGCAAAGGCGCGAACGCGGCGCTGGGTGCCGGCGCCCTGCACCTCATCACCGAAGCGCAGAAGCTCGCCTACGCCGACCGCAACAAGTACATCGGCGATCCCGACTTCGTCGCGATTCCCGACGGCCTGCTCGATGACGCGTATATCGGCCAGCGCCGCTCGCTGATCGACCCGCAGCGTGCCGCCGACAAGCCGAAAGCCGGCGAGCCTCCCGGCCTCAAGCGGCAATCGTTCGGCGTCGATGCGACGGTCGAGCGCGCCGGCACCAGCCACATCTCGATCATCGATGGCGAAGGCAATGCCGTGTCCATGACGACGACCATCGAGGGCGGTTTTGGCTCCCACAACTGGGCAGCCGGCTTTCTGCTCAACAACGAGCTGACGGACTTTTCCTTCGTGCCGGTGGATGCGGCGGGCCAACCGGTCGCCAATGCCGTAGCGCCCGGCAAGCGGCCACGCAGCTCCATGGCGCCGACCATTGTGTTCGACGGCACGCGCAACGTCGAGGCCGTGCTCGGCTCGCCCGGCGGCAGCCGCATCATCCTTTACGTCGTCAAGACGCTGATCGGGCTGCTCGACTGGGGGCTCGATGCGCAACAGGCCGCTGATCTCATCAACTTCGGCAGCCAAGGCAGCGGTTTCGAGATCGAGCTCGACTGGCCGGCGGTGCCGCTCGCCTTCACGCTGCGTCCGCTCGGCCACCGCATCGTGCCGTCGTTGATGAACTCCGGCATCCATATCGTCACGCGGCGCAATGGACACCTCGAAGGCGCCGCGGACGCCCGCCGCGAGGGCGCGGCGCTCGGCGATTGAAGCCTAGGGATTGAGCGCGTCGACGCAACATGCGAACGGTGGGGCGTCCGCACACACCCGACAGACAAGCAGCATGCCCGCCAACACGCGTTCCATCACGGTGCTCGGCGCCGGAATTCTTGGTCTCTGGCAGGCACTGACGCTTGCCCGCGCCGGTCATCGCGTGCGTCTCGTCGAGGCGAGCGCCGAGCCGTTCACCGATGCGGCGAGCCTCTATGCGGCCGTTATGCTGGCGCCCGAGCGCGAGGCGGAGACGGCGCCGGCCATGCTGCGCCAGTTCGGCCGCGAGGGCGTCGCGCTGTGGCGCAACTTCTATCCGGCGCTGAAATCGAACGGCAGCCTCGTCGTTGCCGCCACGCGCGAGCGCGGCGACTTCGAACGCTTTGCACGGCGCACGCAGAGCCATCGCCTGATCGACGCCAACGAGCTCGGCGCCATGGAGCCGGACCTTGCCGGACGCTTCACCTCGGCGCTCTACTTTCCCGATGAGGCGCACATGCCGGCGCCGGCGGCGCTCGCGTTCATGCTCGCCGAAGTGCAGCAGGCGGGTGTCGAGATTGCTTTCGGGGAAGGCGCCGCGCCGGTGGACGGAGAGACGGTCATCGACTGCCGGGGCCTCGCGGCGCGCGATGCCCTGCCAAACCTGCGCGGCGTGCGCGGCGAGCGTTTGTTGATCCGCTCCCACGAGGTGTCACTGCAGCGTCCGGTGCAACTCCTGCATCCGCGCGTGCCGCTTTATGTCGTGCCATGGGGCGACGGTCTCTTCATGATCGGCGCAACGCTGATTGAGACCGAGGATGCGGGGCCTGTCAGCGTCCGCTCCGCGCTCGAACTGCTCGGCGGCGCCTTTGCCGTGCATCCGGCATTCGCCGAAGCGGAGGTCATCGATCTCGGCGTCGGCGTGCGGCCGGCATTCCCCGACAATGTGCCACGTGCTGTGGTGCGCGACGGCGGCCGGCGCATCTTCGTAAACGGCGCCTACCGGCACGGTTTTCTTCTGGCGCCGGTACTGGCGCGGGCCGTGGCCGACTATATTGAGAACGGGCGCATGTCGGAGTTGCTCGTCGCCGGATAGCCCCGGCATTTGGTTCGCCTGGCGAATTGCAGTAGATGAGTGGCACGTGCCAACCCATTGCGGGAGCGCAGAATTGGCGGCTGGAAATCGAGTTGAGGTGCGCACACTGGTCGTCAACGGCGAAGCCGTCATGACGGGGGCGGTGACGCTTGCCGACTTGGTCGCTGAGCGCGGCCTGGCGGACGCGCGTGTAGCCACGGCGCGCAACGGCACTTTCGTGCCCGAGCGGGCGCGGGCATCGACGCATCTGTTTCTCGACGACCATATCGAGATCGTTTCGGCCCGGCACGGCGGATGAGGTCATGAACGCGCCCGAACCTGCGGCCAACACCAAGAGCCAACTGACGCTGTACGGCGCGGCGCTGCCCTCGCGCATGCTGATCGGCACGGCGCAATACCCTTCGCCACACGTGCTGGCGAGTGCGGTGGAGGCTTCCGGCGCCGGCATCGTCACCGTGTCGCTGCGGCGCGAGCAGGCACGCGGGCGCATGGGCGAGCGGTTCCTCGAGCTGGTCGGCGGGCTGGGCGTGCGCGTATTGCCCAACACGGCCGGCTGCCGCACGGTAAAGGAGGCAGTGACGACGGCGCACATGGCACGTGAGGTGTTCGGCACCGATTGGATCAAGCTGGAAGTCATCGCCAACGACGACACGCTGCAGCCCGATGTGTTCGGCCTCGCCGAGGCGGCCGCCGTGCTCAACGGCGAGGGCTTCAAGGTGCTGCCGTATACCACCGAGGACCTGTCGGTCGCCGAGCGCCTGCTCAATGCAGGGTGCCGGGTGTTGATGCCGTGGGGCGCGCCGATCGGCACCGGCCGCGGCCTCGCCAACCCGTATGCGCTGCAGAGCATGCGCGCCTATTTTCCCGATACGCCGCTGATCATCGACGCCGGCATCGGCGCGCCTTCGCATGCGGCACAAGCCATGGAAATGGGCTTCGACGGCGTGCTGCTCAACACGGCCGTCGCCAAAGCCGACGATCCGGTGCGTATGGCGCAAGCCTTCGCCCAAGCGATCGACGCCGGCCGCACCGCCTTCGAAGCGGGCTTGATGGGCATGCGCGACATGGCGCAGCCGTCGACGCCGGTGGCCGGGACGCCATTCTTCGATCTGAAGCGCGGCGATGAGTAAGACGCTGCGGCACGGGCTCGATGTCTTCTATCCGATCGTGCCCGATGCAACCTGGGTAGCGCGCATCGTCCCGCTCGGCGTGCGCACGTTGCAATTGCGGATCAAAGGCGTATCTGCCGATGGCGTGCGCCGGCAGATCGATGAAAGTCTTGTGATCGCGCGCCGCCACGGCTGCCGGCTCGTCGTCAACGACTACTGGCGCGAGGCGATCAACGCCGGTGCCGACTATGTGCATCTCGGTCAGGAGGATCTCGCCGCCGCCGATGTCGCCGCCATCAAGGCCGCCGGCATGCGCCTCGGCGTTTCCACGCATAGCGAGGAGGAGCTCGATGTCGCGCTAGCCATCGGGCCCGACTACGTCGCACTGGGCCCGATCTACGAGACCAAGCTCAAGGCCATGCAGTGGGCGCCGCAAGGGCTATCGCGTATCGCGACGTGGAGATCCCGCGTCGGCCGGCTGCCGCTCGTCGCCATCGGCGGTATCACGCCCGAGCGTGCCGACGGCGTTGTCGCGGCCGGCGCCGACAGTGTTGCTGTAATTACCGACTTTATGACAGCCCAACACCCTGTAGCCCGCATCGAATCGTGGCTTGCGTGGGCTGCGACCAAGCGTGAGTCGCGCCACTGAGGGGCAGGTATCTGCTTCCGCCATGCGTGCGCGGCCTTGCGCCCGCCCCTCGGGTAGCTTCAAATGTCCTAACGGCTCCGTACCTTAAGTCGCGTCGCGTACAGCCGATCACGGAAACTGCATGGCCTTTCGTTTCAAGCTTGGTGAGCCTTTCGAGGAAGGCGTCAGGCGCATAACCGTTGATCAGATCACTCGCGCCCAAGCCCAGCTTGGGGAGAAAGGCGATCATGCGGTCGCCGTCCACGAGACGCGCAAGGCGCTGAAGCGCCTACGGGCGTTGCTGCGCCTCATCCGTCTGGCAATAGGCGACGACGCGTTCCGGCGCGAGAATGCTCAACTGCGTGACATTGGCCTCAGTCTTTCGGGCGCGCGCGACCGCCACGTGCTGCTGGAGACCGCCAACAAGCTCGAGGGCGCGACGGGTATGGGACGCAAAGGTCTCATGGGCGGATTGCGCGCCTGCATCGCGGCGGCCAACGGCGAGGGCCTGCCGCTATCCATGAAGGAGGCGCAGGATCGCCTCGCCGAAGCTAACGACCGGCTGGCAGAGCTGCACATCGAGGGCAGCGGCTTCGATATTGTCGGCGCCGGCCTGGAGAGGTCATACCGCAGGGCGCGCCGCGCTTTCGCGCAAGCTTACCACCAGCCCACCGACGAAGCCTTCCACGAGTGGCGCAAAGGCGCGCAGGCGCACTGGCGGCAGATGACGCTGCTGGCGCGCGCCTGGCCGGAATATCTCGGCGCCCGGGCGAGTGAGGCGCGCACGCTGTCGCAACTTCTCGGCGACGACCATGACCTCGCCATGCTCGTCGCTTTCGTCCATTCGGAGGCGGCGCCGACCATCAGCGGTGAGCATGCGGCTTTGATCGAAAAGGCGGCTTGCCAGCGTCAAGCGGAGCTGCGCGCGGCGGCTCGGCCGCGCGGCGATCGCCTGTTCGCGGAGCCGCCCAAGCGGCTACGGCGCAGCATCGGTGCCTATTGGCACGCGGCAGCGGCGCTTAAGGAGCATGAGCTGGATGAGGCGACGGACGACCGGCCGCTAAAGCGCGTTCGCCGCCAAAGCGCCCCGCGCCGCCGGTTTCCGGGAGCGGACAAGGCCGGTGCCAAGGGGCAAGCCAAAGCTCAGGCGAAGGCTTGAGACTTCGCTTCCGCCGGTCGTATTGGCTATGGTGCGCCGTCACCCGCCGGTAGCCGAAGGCCGAGCCAATCGTGAACGAGATCAAGCCCGTCACCGCGTTCCAACCCGATCCCGCCCAGCGGCCCGCCGACCATCCGAAGGTGCGGTGCGGGCGCATCGGCGTGCTGCTGCTCAATCTCGGCACGCCCGACGGCACCGATTACTGGTCGATGCGCCGCTACCTCAAGGAGTTCCTTTCGGACGAGCGCGTCATCGAGGTGCCGCGCTGGAAGTGGTGGCCGATCCTCAACCTCATCATCCTCACCGTGCGCCCGGGCCGCAAAGGCAAGGACTACAAGACCATCTGGAACAACGAGCGGAACGAAGGCCCCCTCAAGACGATCACGCGTGCGCAGGCCGAGAAGCTTGCCGCCGCGCTCGGCATGCCGGATCGCGTCGAGGTCGACTTCGCCATGCGCTATGCCAACCCGACCACTGACAGCCGCATCCGTGCGCTGATGGAGAAGGGATGCGATCGCATCCTGCTGGTGCCGCTCTACCCGCAGTACGCGGCAGCGACGACGGCGACGGCCGCCGATCAGGCTTTCCGCACGCTGATGCAGATGCGCTGGCAGCCGGCGGTGCGCGTCGCGCCGAGCTATCACGACGACCCTGCGTACATCGAGGCGCTGGCATCCTCGATGCGGCGCGACCTCGGCAAGCTCGACTTCACCCCTGAGGTCGTCATTGCCACCTTCCACGGGATGCCTCAGGCCTACCTGCAAGCGGGCGACCCGTACTATTGCCAGTGTCAGAAGACCTCGCGGTTGCTGCGCGCCGCGCTGGGCTGGCCGGAGGACAAGTGGCTGACGACGTACCAGTCGCGGTTCGGCAACGATCCTTGGCTGCAGCCTTACACCGACGAGACCGTGAAGCGCCTCGCCGCCGAAGGCGTGAAACGGATCGCCTTGGTGGCGCCCGGATTCTCGGCCGATTGCCTCGAGACGCTCGAGGAACTCGACGGCGAGAACCGCCACTATTTCGAGGGCGGCGGCGGCGAGAAGTTCGCCTATCTGCCGGCGCTCAATGACAGCGACGAGGGCATCCGCGTCATCGAGGCGGTCGTGCGCCGTGAGCTGCAAGGCTGGGTGTAACACCAACTTGCGCGGAGCGACGAAGTTCGAGCTGCACCTTCATGCTGTTCCATAAGTAACTGCTGCCGAACTATTTTTTAACCGTATCTTTGCATCCCCGCCGTAGCTTGGCGGCAGCGTTTCATCCCTCACCCACGGGTCACATCAATGGAACCTGAGATCATGAGCCCGTTTTCCGGCGGCTTTGAAATCTTCGGCGTGCTGCTCGTCATCCTCGCCATCGTCGTACTCTGGTCGACGGTCAAGATCGTCCCGCAGGGCATGAACTACACGGTCGAGAACTTCGGTCGCTATACGCGCACCCTGCAGCCCGGCCTGCACATCCTCGTTCCCGTGATGGAGCGCGTCGGCCACCGCATGAACATGAAGGAGCAGGTGCTCGATATCCCCAGCCAGGACGTGATCACGCGTGACAACGCCATGGTGCGGGTCAACGGCGTGACGTTCTTTCAGGTGATCAACGCTGCCCGCGCCGCCTACGAGGTCGATCAGCTCGAGCCGTCGATCGTCAACCTCACCATGACCAACATCCGCACGGTCATGGGCTCGATGGATCTCGACGAGCTGTTGTCCAACCGCGATCAGATCAATGCGCGGCTGCTGCAGGTCCTGGACCAAGCGACGGAAGCCTGGGGCATCAAGGTCACGCGCATCGAGATCAAGGACATCGACCCTCCGCGCGACCTCGTCGACAGCATGGCGCGGCAGATGAAGGCCGAACGCGAGAAGCGCGCGCAGATCCTCGAATCGGAAGGCTTGCGGCAGGCGGCGATCCTTCGCGCCGAGGGCGAGAAGCTGGCCGTCGTGTTGGAAGCCGAAGGCCGCAAAGAAGCCGCCTTCCGCGACGCCGAGGCGCGTGAGCGTTCAGCCGAAGCCGAAGCCAAGGCGACGCAACTCGTCTCCGACGCCATCTCGAAGGGCAACGTGCAGGCCATCAACTACTTCATCGCCAATAACTATGTGAAGGCCCTCGAAAGCCTGGCCAAGGCACCGAACCAGAAGGTCATCTTGATGCCGCTCGAGGCGTCCGCGGTGATCGGATCGCTGGCCGGCCTGGCGCAGATTACCGGCGAAGCGTTCGGCGGTGGACCCGCGGGTCAACCTGCTCCGGCCCCGCGCGGCAGCGTTCCTCGCGCATAGCAATGGCGGCGACGCGTCCCTTCTTGCTATGCTGAGCCCGTCGCGTTGGAGAGTAGGCCATGGGATTGTCGGAATTTTTCTGGAACCTCGGCGCGTGGAACTGGTTCATCGTCGCCGTCGCGCTGTTCGCGCTCGAGTCGATCGTGCCGGGCGTCCACTTCGTGTGGTTCGGAATCGCCGCGGTGCTCGTAGGCGCCCTTGGCCTCACCGTCGACATCGCCTGGGAGTGGCAGCTGATCACCTTCGCCATCATCTCCTGCATCACGGTTTTCTTCGCGCGCCGCTACGCCGGGCCGGACGTTACAGCCAGCGATGAGCCCGATCTCAACACGCGCGCCGCGCAATATGTCGGTCGCGTGGTGACGGTCGAGGAGGCGATCTCCCACGGACGCGGCAAGGTGCGGGTCGGCGATACGGTATGGAATGCGCAAGGAGCCGATGCTCCTGAGGGTTCGCGGGTGAAGATCACCGGGACCAACGGCACATGCCTGCTGGTCGAGCATGCCTTCAACTGATCGAGACAGACGGCCAAGCGCCCTGCTCTGGCTCGCGGCGCTGGTCAGCATCGCGCTGCCGATCGCCGGCGGAGCAGCCGCGCTTTACGGCACGTATGCGATCTTCAAACTATTCCCCGGCGGGTGGATCTGGCTGACGCTGGGACTGGCGCTTCTGATCATCGACTTGGTCATCGACCAGAAGTGGGCGCTATGGACACCGTCGAGCGAGCCCGAGCTCAATCGCCGCGCTGATCAACTCATTGGCCAGGTGGTGACGGTGGTCGACCCCATCGAGGGTGGTTGCCGCGGCAGCGTGCGTGCGGCCGACAGCATCTGGCCGGCCGAGGGCGCCGATGCGACGCGCGGAGCCAAGGTGCGCGTGGCGGGCTGCAAGGGCACCGTGCTGACGGTCGAGCCTGCCTGATCGGTGCAGAACCCAGCGGCTAGGCGATGCCGGCGCGCAGCAGGTCGTGCACGTGCAGGACGCCGACCGGCTTGCCGCGCTCGACGACGAACAGCGCCGTGATGCGCGAGGCGTTGATCAGCTCCAGCGCCGCGGAGGCGAGCATGCCCGGCCGCACCGTCTTGGGGGCGCGCGTCATGATGTCGGCGGCGCGCCGGCGAATGAGGTTCTCGCCCATGTGACGGCGCAAGTCGCCGTCGGTCACGATACCCACCAGCTTGCCCTTGGCGTCGACGATGCCGAGGCAGCCCAAGCTCTTTTGCGTCATGATCACGAGAGCCGCACTCATCGGCTCGGTGTCGCGCGCGATGGGCATGCGCTCGCCCTTGTGCATGACATCGGCGACGTACTTGAGGCTGGCGCCAAGCGACCCGCCCGGATGAAATGTCTTGAACTCCTGCGGCGTAAAGCCTTTGGCCTCGAGCAGCGCCATGGCGAGGCAGTCGCCGAGCGCGAGCTGCATGGTGGTCGACGTCGTCGGGGCGAGGCCGTGCGGGCACGCCTCCTTCGCGCGCGGCAGCTCCAGCACGATGTCGGAGTGTTCGCCCAGGGCGGAATCAGCGCGCGAGGTAATGGCGATGAGCGGCACGTTGTGACGCCGCGAGTAGGTGATCAGCGGCTTCAGTTCGACCGTTTCGCCGGACCACGACAGCGCCAACAGCACGTCGTCCGGCGTGATCATACCAAGATCGCCGTGCGAGGCTTCCGTCGGGTGCACGAAGAAGGCCGGACGACCCGTCGAGGCGAAGGTGGCGGCGATTTTCTGGCCGACGTGGCCGCTCTTGCCGATTCCGGTGACGACAACGCGCCCGCGGGCATTGCGCAGGACGCGCAGTGCATCGGCAAACGCGCGGCTCATCGGCCCGGTCAGGGCCTCGCGCAACCGGTTGAGCCCCTCGCATTCAAGGTCGAGGGTCCGCAGTGCGGATGCAACCGGAAGGCGGCTCAGCTTTTTACCGTCATCGACAGGCCGGAATTTGCGCAATGGCCCTTCGGCTGCCGCCATGGCTTCTAACCCCCCGGTCCGGCGCGAACTGCTGTCCCTTGATACATCAAGGGAGGGCCGATCGTCCAATGTTGTCAATGCGTCGCGGGCGCAAACCGACAGCTTTCGGGCCGCCGCGGCGGGGAAACCAGGGCCCGGCCGACAAACTAAACAGACCGTTAACCGATGCGCCCTAGCGTCCAACGGGTACGTAACGGCGTTCGCGTGACGAGTAATCTTCATGGGAGCGCCTTTGACTGGCGAGCGCAAGATCGTCTGGCTCGTACTCGGCTTCGCCGTTTTCGGCGTTGTGCTTGTGCGCGAGCCTGTGCCCGCCGCAGCCCAGATCCTCGATCCCCCTTCGCGCGGCGCCGATACGCGCCGCCCGCAGCTTCGACCGTCCTTCCCCGCCGATTCCGCCCTCGAAGAGGAGGATCGGCGCGCCTTCGACGATGGCCGCTTCGGGGCCGGCGAATCTGCCCCGGAGCAGGCGGCCGCCCCGGCCGGCGATGGCGAACAGGATCAGTCGGGCGAGCAGATCCGCGACGAGGAGGACAACGACGACGTCCCGCTCGGCGGCGATGGCACGGATGAGACGCGGCCGCCGCGCCTCGCCGTCCCGCAGGATGGCGACCCGGTGCCCGTCATCGAGGCGGCTGCCCCGCAGGACGGCGTGATCGACCTCAGCGAACCAATCGCCCCGCTCGAGGGCGAAGAGGACATCACCGAGGCCGACATGCGCTCGCCGGAAGATTTGCGCGCATTCATCGGCGATCCCGGTGCATTCGATCCGCTGCTGCTCGCTGCGGGTGAAATCAACCCGGTGTTCAGCGGCAGCACCTTTCAGGGCTTCGCGCTCGACCCATTCCCGCCGGTTGGCACGCGGATCGGTAGCTTCCTGCTGTTCACGACGATCGAGACCGACGTCGACTTCAACAACAACATCTTTGCCTCGCCCGTGGCCGTCGGCGACACGGCGCTGGAGGTTCGCCCGGCGGCGCGGTTGGCATCAACCTGGGGCCGCCATGCTCTCGAGTTTCGCGCCAGCGGCGACCTCAGCTTCCACGATCGCTACACGACGGAAGACGATCGCGCCTATCTCGTCGAAGGTCTGGGTCGCCTCGATGTGACCAGCCGCACGAATTTACAGGGCTTCATTGCGCATGAGGAAGCCCAGGAAAGCCGCTCGGCCATCAACGCGGAGTCGGCCGGCACGCGTCCGAACATCAACGTCACGCGCGTGCGCGGCGCCTTCAATCATCGCTTCAACCGGCTCTCGGTGCAGTTGCGCGGCAATTTGATCGACACCAGCTACAGCACCAACCTGTTTGCCGGGCAGATACAGAACAACTCCGACCGCAACTTTACGCTTTACGATCAGGCGGTGCGCCCGGAATGGGAATTCTCCCCGTACCTGTTCGTCTTCTCGGACATCGCCTTCAACCAACGCGAATACAAGATCGCGGCCTTCTCTGACGGCATCAACCGCAGCTCGACCGGCGAGCGCTACCGCCTGGGTGTGTCGTTCGGCGATATTGGCCAAATTCTGCGCGGCAGCATCAGTCTCGGCTATGGACGGCAGACGCCGGACAGTCCGGAGCTGGCGCTCACCGATGGGCTGCTCATCGATGCCGGCCTCACCTGGCAGCCGACGCCACTGACCACGTTGCAGTTTACCGCCGCCACAGACGTTGCCGAAACGACGACGGTCGATTCGGGCGGCGTGCTCGAGCGCGTTTACGGCCTGGAGCTGCGCCACAGCTTCACGCGATCGCTTGTCGGCATTGCCGGTCTCGGTTTCATGACTCGCGACTTCACCGGCGCCGACATCACCGAGAGCCAGGTCACCGTGGCAGCTGGCGGCGAATACTATGTCAACCGCTATGCGGTGCTGTTCACGCGCTACCAGCACGGCATCTTCGACAGCTCGCAACCGTTCAGCAGCTACGAGGTCGACGAGGTGCAGGCCGGCGTACGCTTGCGCCATTAACGGCCGTCGCCGTCGCGGCCCCTACACCAGCTTGGCGATCCCGGCCTTCAACGCCGGTGCGAGGTCGTCCCGCTCCAAGCCGTAGGCGACATTGGCGAGCAGAAAGCCGATCTTGGTGCCGGTGTCGTAGATCGTGCCGTCAAAGCGCACCGCGTGGTAGGGCTTGCCGGCCTTTTGCATGGCGAGCATCGCGTCGGTGAGCTGGATTTCGCCGCCGGCGCCGCGCTCCTGCGTGGCGAGGATGTCGAAGATTTCCGGCTGCAGGATGTAGCGTCCGGTGATGTGCAGGTTGGACGGCGCCGTGCCCTGCTTGGGCTTCTCGACCATCTGCGTGATGCGCGACACCTTGGCCTTGGCATCTTCGACGCCGACGATGCCGTACTGGTGGGTCTCGCTCTCCGGCACCGGCGATACGGCGATGTGGTTGCCGCCGTGCTCGTTGTAGGCCTCGATCATCTCGGCGAGGCACCCCTTGCCGCCGTGGTGCAGCATGTCGGGGAGCAGCAGGGCGAACGGCTCGTCGCCGACGAGGTCGCGTGCACACCACACGGCGTGCCCGAGGCCGAGCGGCGCCTGCTGGCGCGTGAAACTCGTGGCGCCGGCCGCCGGCAGATCCTTGAGCAGCGCTTCCAGCTCTTTCGTCTTGCCGCGCTCGGAGAGCGTGGATTCGAGTTCCGGGGCGTGGTCGAAGTGCTCTTCGATCGATGGCTTGTTGCGCCCGGTCACGAACACAAGATGCTCGATCCCGGCTGAACGCGCCTCGTCCACCACGTGCTGAATAACCGGTCGATCGACGACGGTAAGCATTTCCTTCGGGATGGCTTTGGTCGCAGGCAAGAAGCGCGTGCCGAGCCCCGCCACGGGGAACACGGCCTTGCGGATACGCTTCTGGGGGGCGGGCATGGGGGAAACTCCGAACGGGTGGGCCGAAACTGGTGCGGATCTTGAATGGCGAGAAGGGAGAAAGCAGAACTGCGGGCGCCGGTTGACGATCAATTCAATGCAAAGTTAAGGCCTTGCGATGGTAAAGTGGGGGCCGCAGCGGGCCGCAGTAGTCTGAGGGCATTAAACAGCGATGACCATCCTCGTTACCGGCGGAGCCGGTTACATCGGCAGCCATATGGTTCTCGAGCTCCTCGATAGTGGCGAGAGCGTCGTCGTCCTCGACAACCTGTCGACCGGCTTTCGCTGGGCGGTGCCGGCCAACGCCACTCTCGTCGTCGGCGACGTCGGCGATCAGGAGCTCGTCCGCAGCATCGTGCGCAAACACGGCGTGAAGTCGATCATCCATTTTGCCGGCTCGATCGTGGTGCCGGAGTCGGTCGTCGATCCGCTGGGCTACTATCACAACAACACCGTCAAGTCGCGCGCCCTCATGGAGGTCGCGGTCGAGATGGGCATCGAGAACTTTATCTTCTCCTCGACGGCGGCAGTCTACGGCATGCCGAAGGAAACCCCCGTGCGCGAGGATGCCGCGCTGACGCCCATGTCGCCGTACGGATCGTCGAAGTTGATGACCGAGATTATGCTTGCCGATACGGCGCGGGCACACAACTTCCGCTACGTGGCCCTACGCTACTTCAACGTCGCTGGCGCCGACCCGCGCGGCCGCTCCGGTCAATCGACCCCGAACGCCACGCATCTCATCAAGGTCGCGTGCGAGACGGCGTTGGGCAAGCGGCCGTACATGGAGGTGTTCGGCACCGACTATGAGACGCCCGACGGCACCTGCATTCGCGACTACATCCACGTCACCGACCTCGTGCGTGCACATATGGCGGCGCTTCGCTATCTGCGCGACGGCGGCGAATCGGAGGTGTTCAACTGCGGTTACTCGAAGGGCTTCTCGGTGCTGCAGGTTATCGACGCGGTGAAGCGTACCTCGGGTGCCGACTTCGAGGTGCGGCTGTCGCCACGCCGCGCCGGCGACCCGGCGGCCATCGTCGCCGCCTCGGACAAGATCCGCGTGCGGCTCGGCTGGCGTCCCGAGCACGACAACCTCGAGACCATCACGGTGCAGGCGCTGGCGTGGGAAGCGCATCTGCAGCAGTTCAGGCACGCGAGTTAGGCCCCGATTCACGTACGGGCCGCAAATTTGCCAGGAAATTGCGATGACGAGGGCGCTGTGCGATGACGCGCGCCGCCGCTAAGCATTGTGGGAGGTCTGAGTGAGGATTGGCAGCATGGCAAAGCGCAGCCGTCGTATCGGCTCGCGTGCCGCAACTCTGGCCGGCGTCGCAGTCGCCCTGCTTATGGCCGTCGTGGCACCGGTCGTCGCCGCCGATCCCTTCCGCGACTTCCTCGAAGGCCTGTGGCCGGAAGCGGAAGCGCAGGGTGTGTCGCGCGCAACCTTCGACGCCGCCTTCCGCGGGCTGACGCCGGATCTTTCCCTGCCCGACCTCATCATCTCTGGCCGCAAGCGCGACGACAGCGCCGGGCAGGCCGAGTTCACCAAATCGGCGCTCGAGTACCTCAATCCCAAGTATCTCGCTTCGCTTGCCGTGCAGGGGCGCAAGTTCCTCAAGGAGCACGAGAAGGATATCCTCAACATCGAGAAGAACACCGGCGTCGACCGCTACATCATGGTCGCCATCTGGGGACGTGAAACCGCCTACGGCAGCCACAAGCTCCCGCACGATGCGATCCGCGTGCTGGCGACGCAGGCGTATACCGGTCGCCGCAAGGACGAGTTTCGCCTCGAGATCATCGCTGCGCTCAAGATGCTGCAGGCGGGCGTGCCGCGCGCCAAGATGCGGGCGTCATGGGCCGGCGCCGTGGGCCTGACGCAGTTCATGCCCACCGAGTATTTCAAGCACCTGGAAGACGGCGACGGCGACGGCAAGGCCGACATCTTCGATTCCGTCCCCGACGCTCTCGGCTCGGCCGCGCGTCAGCTCGCCAACAAGGGCTGGGTGCGCGGCCTACGCTGGGGCTACGAAGTGCACATGCCGAAGGGTGGCGATTGCTCGCTCGAAGGACCACCCGGCGAGCGCACCATCGGCGAGTGGCAGAAACTCGGCTTCGAGCGTACGGGCGGCACACCGTTCCGCCCCGAGGACGCGGATATCCGCGCCTACCTGATGATGCCGTCGGGCGCCTATGGGCCGGGCTTCCTCGCCACCGAGAACTTCAAGGTCATCCGCCTCTACAACACGTCCGACCTCTACGCGCTGTTCGTGGGCGACCTTGCCGACCGCATTGCCGGGGCCGGCGGCTTCCATGTGCCGGCGGCGCAGGTGGCGCAGCCGCGCACCGCGCAGGTCAAGGAGATTCAGGAGCGGCTGCAGAAGTTCGGCTATCCGATGGACAAGATCGACGGCAAGATCGGCTCCAACACGCGCCGCCAAGTCGGCACCTACCAGAAGACGGCAGGCCTCAAGGTCGACTGCTGGCCGACCGAAGCGACGCTTTCCCACCTACGTTCCAACGCCGCGCGCGCTCCGCAATAGTCGCGGCCAATCGGCGGTAGAAAAATCCTGCTCCCATGCTATTCCCTCGGCGCCGGCCTCCGCCTCCTTGGCGCCGGCTACGCGGAGGAGACACATGGATCGCTGGGTCGAAGAGACGTTTCACCCCCATTGGCGCGTGAGCTTGCAGGCCGACGAGGTGCTGCACGAGGTGAAAACGGACCACCAGAACCTGGTCATCTTCAAGAACAAGACGTGGGGCACGGTGCTGATGCTCGACGGCGTGTGTCAGCTCACCACCTCGGACGAGTTCATTTATCACGAGATGATGGCGCACGTGCCGCTCATGGCGCTGGACAAGCCCAAGCGTGTGCTGGTCGTCGGCGGCGGTGACGGGGGCGTCATGCGCGAGGTCTTGAAGCACCCCACCGTCGAGAAGGCCATGCTGTGCGAGATCGACCGCGAAGTGATCGACACCGCGCTCCGGTACTATCCCGAGATCCCCGGCAGTACCTTCGACGATGAGCGCACGGTTGTCGTCATCGCCGACGGTCGCAAGTTCGTCGCCGAGACTGACGAGCGCTTCGACGCCATCATTGTTGATTCATCAGAGCCCATCGGCCCCTCGGCGGTGCTGCACACCCCGGAGTTCTTCGCCTCGTGCAAGCACGCCCTGAAGGAGGGTGGCATCCTCGTTACCCAGAACGGTCTGCCGTTCCTGTTCCCCGATCACCTGCGCGATACGACGCGCGCCTTCGCTGCGCTATTCGACCGCGTGGCGCCGTATTTCTGCACGCAGCCCTGCTACTTCGGCGGCCCTTTCGCACTCAACTGGGCGTCAGATGAGGACGAGCACCTCGACATCGCCGAGAAAAAACTGGCCAAGCGCCAGGAGCGGCGCGGCATCGCGACGAGGTATTGGACGCCGGCCGTGCACAACGCCTCGTTCGCGTTGCCGCGCTACGGCGAGGTTGTCGTCGAGCAGGCGATCGCCGACGGGCGCAGTGATCGCGCCGCCGCGAAGAACGGCCGCTCTGGAAAAAACAAGTCGGTGAAGAAGACGCGCTAGTGCCCGGTCCAGTTCGGGTCGGCGAGCTTGCTGCCGAGCAGCGCGTCGTAGATCTGCAGGGTCTGCTGCTTCATCTGCGTCAGCGAGAAGGCCTTTAGCACGTGCTCTCTCGCGCGCGCGCCCATGCGGGCGTGCTCGTCGGGCGGCATGGCCAGCGCCTCCGCCAACGCTTCGGCGAGGCGGACCGGATCGGCGGGTGGCACCAGCCATCCGGTAGCCCGATGTGCCGAGACGCCGGGGCGGCCGCGCACGGTCTCCGGCGGCGCGCCGATGTCGGTGGCGATCACCGGCGTCGCCATCACCTGCGCTTCCGTCGCGGCACGGCCGAACGCCTCCGGCTCGACCGAGGCGACGACAGCGACATGCGCGGCGCGGAAGGCGGCGGCCATGTCTTCCTCGTGGCCGACGATGCGCACGCGATCATCGAGCCCGGCAGCGTGGATTTGCGCTGCCAATGCGGCCCTGTAGGCACTGCGCCGCTGCGCGTCGCCGGCAAGGATAAAGACGGTGTCTTCGAGCCCGGCCCGTTGCGCCAAAAGCGCGGCCGCTTCGATGACGAACTTCTGGCCCTTCCATGTCGTCAGGCGTGCGGCGTGCAGGATGATGCGCTTCTTGTCGTCTATGCCCCAGCGGGCACGCACGGCGGCGACGCGCTCGGGTGCCACGTTGACCGGATCGAACAGCCGGCCGTCGACGCCGCGATAGATGACATGCACCTTGTTGCGGGGCGTGCCGTAGCGCATGCGGATAAGGTCGGAGGTGTAGTGAGAGTTGGCAATCACCGCGTCGCCGCGCGCCATCACGCTGTTATACAGCCGCTTGGCGTCCGACTTCTCCGAATAGGCGCCATGGTAGGTCGTGACGAACGGCACGCCGGCGCGGCGAGCCGCGATGAGCGCGCTCCAGGCGGGCGCACGGCTGCGGGCGTGCACCAGGTCGACCCCGTCGCGGCCAATGACATTGACGATACGGTGCGCGTTCCACAGCAAACGCCAAGGGCTCTTGACCGCAGCGGGAAAGAACTGCACTTCGGCGCCAGTGTCGCGCAGGCGTTGCACCAGGCGGCCACCCTCGGTCAGCACGATGCAGCGTCCGCCCGCCGACTGGACTGCGTCGGCGATCTCGATCGTGGATAGCTCCGCCCCGCCGGTATCGAGCTCGGGGATGATCTGCAGTATGGTCGGGCGCTTCTCGGCCACGCACTATCCTCCGGCGGCGAAAGGGTTGTTTAGATTGAGTGAGAGCGAACCGCAATTCCTCGACGTCGGGCCGGGCGAAGTCGTCCCCGCCCGGCGTATCGCATACCGTGCCAATGGCGCCGCGGAGGACGGTATCGGGCTGTTGTGGTTGCCGGGTTATAAATCCGACATGGCGAGCACCAAGGCGACAGAGCTCGCCGTGTTTGCGCGCGAGAGGGGTTACGGCTGCACGCGCTTCGATTACTCCGGACACGGCGTATCGGGCGGCGCCTTCGAAGAAGGCACCATAGGCGCCTGGCTGGAGGAAGCCGAGGCCGTATTTCGCCGGCTCACGCACGGTAAGCAGATCATCGTCGGCTCCAGCATGGGTGGCTACATCGCCCTCCTGTTGCTCCGCCGGCTGATCACAGTGGCGCCGGATGAGGCAGCGCGCATCGCCGGCCTCGTGCTCATCGCGCCCGCCTGGGACATGACCGAAGAGCTGATGTGGAAACAATTCAACCTCAAGGCGCGCCGCGAACTTGAGGACACGGGGGTCTTCCGTCAGCCCTCCGAATATGGCGAGCCGTACGCCATCTCGCGCACGCTCATCGAGGAGGGCCGCAGCCACCTTATGGCCAAAAAACCTTTCGATCCGGGGCGGCCAGTGATCATCTTGCAGGGGCGTCTCGATACGTCCGTTCCCATCGGCCACACGCGTGCGCTGCTCGGCCTATTGCAGGGCGGCTGGGCCGAAATGATCGAAATACCCGACGGCGAGCACCGTCTGTCGAGACCGCAGGACTTGTCGCTGCTTTTCACCAAAATAGATGAGCTCGCAACGGGTCGCTTACTCCCGCGCGAATGAGGCATCGACAGCCGCGCCGGTCCGTGGAAAGCTGGGGCCGACTTTTTACAGAAGTGAGCCCCCCATGAAGAAAGCGGGCACTCTCCTCCTTTCCGTCGCCTGCCTGACGATCGTATTCGCATTTCCCGCCGCCGCAGGAGCGCCGGCCAATAAAGACAACAGCGTCGAGGTCGAAAAGCCGGCCGCGGCGCCGGCCGATACCGATCAGGGCTACCGCCCGCGCTGGGCAGATCCGAATGCCAAGCCGCCCGAGCCCGGCATCGAGAACGATCCGACGACGTTCGATCCCGCCGATGTGGGCGTCAACACCGATCAGCTCAACAACAACATCAGCCCCATAAATCCGGACTAGCGAGCGGTGCTGCGCGGCATCGCCGCGCGTGAACCTCTCGCCGCCTGCGGCGTTCGCCCATAGGGCCCTCAATCAATGGAGATCAGCCAAAATCCAATAGTATCCGGTTCAGTTGCCGATGACGCATGTCAAAGGTTCGCCACCAGCCGAGGCTTACTCTCGACCGGAAATTCGATGGCTTACGTGACGTCACGAACGGAGAGAACGAATGGAAAGACCCCTGCAGATTGCCTTCAAGAACGTGGAAAGCTCGGCATCGCTGGAGACACTGATCCGCGAGCGGGTGGAGCGGCTGCAGCGCTTTCACCCGCACATTACTGGAGCGCGCGTCGTCGTCGAGGTGCCGCACCGCAGCCCCGAAAGCGGCAAGCTGCCGCTCGGTATCGCCGTCGAGATCGATATCCCGGGGCGCAATACCGTCATCGCCAAGGGGGAGCAGGATCGCCGCGAGTTGAAGGGTGACCGCTCCGCCATCGTAAACCGCGTTTTCGAGGCGGCCGAGCGCCAGCTCGAGCAGATCTCCGCCATCCGCAAGGGCGAGGTGAAGCAGCACGGCTCTGTCGGCGACACCGGGATCGTCGTACGCATCTTCCCCGAGCAGCACTACGGCTTCATCGAGGTGAAGGATTCGCCCGACCTGTATTTCTCTAGTGATGTCGTCGGCAATGGGTCCTTCGAGCACATCAAGGTCGGCGCGCTCGTGCACGTGACGCGCGCCTCGAGCGAGGGCCCGATGGGCCCGCAGGCAAGCTCGGTCAAGCTCGTCGGCGCCCGCTCTTAGGCCTTCACGCTGTGGCCATCATGCATCCGTCGCTATCCCCGGGCATGCTAAGGAGGTCCAAGGACGAATAGGGGAGGGACCGGATGCTGAATACCACGCCCCACCGGCGGCTGCAGGATGACCTTGCGGCCGTCGAGCAAGTCGCGGCGCGACCGGCGACGACGGCGAAGGAGCTGGCGGCCAATCTCACCGAGCTCTACGACGCGACGTTCAACATCAACTTCGAGCGCTACGATGTGCAGACGCTGGTGGCCTCGGCACCCGACATTGCGCGCACCGTGTTTGCCATGCGCTTGCGGCTTGCGCGACCAAGTGGCCGATTGGCATGCGCGCGGCTTCCTGACGCTCGCCGGCCAGCGGGCGCTGCGCAACGCGCTGCGTATCGCGCGCTACGCCACCGACATGCTGGGCGAGATCAACATCCGCTACGCGCAGCTCGGCCCCGGCGAGAAAACGTTGCGCGGCTTCAGCGGCCGGAACATGAACACGCTGCTCAATCCTGCCTTCGACACCGGCCAAGACGTCGACTTCCGCTCGGGCGACCTGCTGCTGATGCGCGGCATGCATCACAACAGCGCCGCCATCGCTCGCATCGGTGACGTCGACAGCCAGTTCAGCCATCTCGCCATCGTGCATACCGACGAGAGCGGCAAGCACTGGGTGGTCGAGGCGCTGATCGAGGAAGGGTCGGTGATCAACCCGCTGTCCTACACGCTGACGCACGGCCTCGGTCGTTGCGTTTTGTTTCGGCACCGGGACAAGCAGCTCGCTGCGCGGGCCGCCGCGCTGATCCACGACGTCGTGCGCCGTTCGGGCGAGAAGGGCGGCAAGCACATCTGGTACGATTTCACCATGGAGCTTGACGGCGACAACGAGCTGTTCTGCTCCAAGCTGGTGCGCAAGGCGTTCGCTCTCGCGAGCGAAAAGAAAGTGGTGCTGCCGACGTTCTCGACGCGCTTCGATATGAAGAACCGCGACTTCGTCGACCGCATCGGCGTCACCGCGAGGGAGACGTTCGCCCCGGCCGACATCGAGCTCGAGCCGGATTTCGACCTCGTCGCCGAATGGCAGGACTACCGCGTCACCTCGCGACTGCGCCTGCAGGACCTGCTCATGGACCGCTTGTTCCTATGGATGGAGCAGTACGGCTATCGCTTCCGCGAGGATCTGCCGATCAAGATGATCGGCTATTTCGGCGAGCTTTCGGGAAAGCTGTCGACGCGCGCCAAAAATCTCATCGCCGACGTCGTGCCGAAGGTGCCGCCCAACATGCGCCGCTCGACCATCCAGGCGGTGGCCATGCTGCATCGAACGGCGGAGCCGCTGCTCGCGGAACTGCAGGCGATGGAGCGGCGGAGCATCGATCGCAGCGGGCGGCCGCTACATGCGCGCGAGGTCTACGACTTCCTCGAGGGCAAGCGGCAGGCGTCGAACGGCGAGATCGGCTACCTCGTCGGCCAGGCATGAACCGTCGAGCCCCAACCGCCGTATGAGGCGGAGCGGGCGGCCGGCAGGCCGTCGTCGAGCGCACGTTCCAGTGCCAGGGCTCCGGCCCTGTCGGCGATCGCTTCCGGAATGATCCAGGCGCGATAGCCCGTCGAGACGACCGCCGAGGCGCAGGCGAGTTGCCCGCCGGTCGCATCACATGACCGGTCAGCCTCGATGGCGCGCGTCTCGCGCCGGTCGTGCCGCAGGAAGCCCATGTCCACCGGTTGGATGGCGGTCATCGGACCCGACAGCGTGATGCCGCGGAACACGCAGGTGGTCTGGTTGCGGCAGGGGCCGGCGTTGCGGCCGAGGGTGTTGCCGGGGCCGAGCGCCTTGGCGCGCCGCATGACGCTGGCGGGGGCTGCGGCGCCGTTGCTCACATAGCAGTCGTTGCCGACGCAGAGGACAGGATTGGCGGTCATGCGGTGTCCCCCGAAACCGTGCCGGCGCGGCTGCATGATGATGAGTACCGTGACGCGCTGCGGGTAGGTCGCCTGAGCGGTCGCCGGCGTGTCGATAAACGGCGAGGGCTCCAGCTCGGGTCGCGGGCCACCGAGAGTTGAGCGGGCTTCGTGGTTGCGCTCGCGCGCCTCGCGGGCGAGGCGAAATTTATCCGCGATGCGCTGGGCTTCACGCTCGCGCTCCATTTCCAACGCGGTGCGCTGCTGAGCGTCCTCGTACTCCTTGATGCGGCGTTGCTCGGCGACGCGGGCCTCTTCCTCGGCGCGACGGCTCCGCTCTGCTATGCGCTCTTCTTCTGCGCGCCGCTGCGCTTCGGCAACGCGCGCCTCTTCGGCCTTGCGCGCGGCTTCGGCTTCCTCGGCTTGCCGCTTAATTTCGGCAAGGCGGGCTTCCTCCGACTTGCGCCGTGCCTCGGCCTCATCGGCTTGCCGCTTAGCCTCGGCGACACGCGCTTCTTCAGCCTTCTTTTCCCCAGCGACGCGACGCGCCTCCGCCTCGCGTGCCGCTTGCCGCTCGGCTTCTGCCTGCTTCTCGGCAGCGACGCGACGCTCCTCATCGAGGCGCCTTTCTTCGGCGATACGCGCCTCCTCGACCTCGCGCTGCAGGCGTGCCGCCTCGGCGCTGCGCTCGGCTTCCGCCTGACGCTCCATCTCTGCTTTCTGCTTCTGGGCTTCCTCGGCGAGCTTCTGCGCGTCTTCGCGCGCGGCTTGGCGCTCGGCCTCGATCAGCTTTTCTTCGCGCGCCTGATCGTGCTCGCGACGTGCCTCGGCTTCCTCCTTGGCAGCACGCAGCATCTCCGCTTCGTCGGCAGCACGCCGGTCGGCGGCAGCCTTCTTAGCGGCCTCCGCCTGCTTCTTGGCCTCGGCCTGCGCTTTGGCGCGTATTTTGGCGGCCTTGGCTTCCTCGTTGCGCTTAGATTCTTCGCCGGCCCGCGAGAACTTGTCGGCTAGCGCATGCGCAGCGTCGTCGTTTGCGGCGGCGAATTCGGGGCTATACATCCAGCTCATCAACGCCACGGCGCACGCCGCGCCACGACTGAGGCCACTCGCTGCCGATCGCATAACGTCCTCGCCAATCAAATCCGGTGCGGGAGCCGGGGCGCTCCCAATGTCGCGGCAAAAGCGCGACTGGATTTCGCCAATAAAGCGGGGCGCGCTTGAACGGCGGCTGAACGCGCCCGTTCAAGTTGGGACAACTGTGGAGGAGGTCAGCGATTTCGTTGTTCAGCGAAGATGGCGCGCAGGCCCTCCCGATAGGTAGGGAATTGCAGAGCGACGCCAAGCTCTTGCCGCAGGCGGTCGTTGCGGATGCGCTTGTTGTCGGCATAGAAGCTGGCCGCCATCGGCGAGAGCTGCGCGTCCTCGAAGGGCACCTCCGGCGGTGGCGGCATGTGCAACAGCTCGGCGGCAAAGGTGATGACATCCTGCGGGGGTGCTGGCTCGTCGTCGGTGACGTTGTAGATCTGCTCGGCGCCGCATCCAGCGATGCCTGCGATGACCGCCGCGGCGATGTCGTCGACATGGATACGGTTGAAGACCTGACCCGGCTTGACGACGCGGTGCGCATTGCCCTCGCGCAGGCGGTCGATGGCGCTGCGTCCGGGACCGTAGATGCCGGCAAGGCGGAAGATTTGCGTGCGGGTCGAACGGCGCGCGCCGAGCGCCAGCCAGTCCTGCTCGGCGGCGATGCGGCGACGCCCGCGTGCCGATGTGGGCTCGGCGGGCATCGTCTCGTCGATCCATGCGCCTTGGCTGTCGCCGTATACGCCCACCGTAGATAGGTAGCCCATCCAGTCCAGCGATAGGGCCCGCGCGAGGTCGCCGGCGTAGTGGCGCAGCACGGGATCGCCGTCGGCATCGGGTGGCGCCGAGGCGAGCACGTGCGTGGCGCGCGCCAGCTCCTCCGCAACGCCAGCGCCTGGGCCAGAGCCATCGAAGAGGAAGGCGCCGTAGCCTTGCGCTGCGATATTCTCGACGCCCTCGGCTGTTCGCGCCGTCCCGGCCACGCGCCAGCCCCGCCTGGCGAGGCGCTGCGCGACGCGCTGCGCGGTGTAGCCGAGCCCGAAGCAGAACAGGCGGCTCATACTGCGGCTACCGCGTGCCATTCGGCGCGCACATCGCTGTCGCCCTCGCGGGCGAGGTGCTTGCGGCGCACGCCTTCGCCGATGCCGTCGCCGGCGAGTTGGCGCATCGCCCATACGGACATGGCGCGCACCAGCGGCGAAGCATCGCCAAGCAGCGCCTCGATGTGCGGCAGCAGGCTGGCGTCGCCCGAGTTGCCGGCGGCGATGAGTACGTTGCGCACAAAGCGGTCGCGTCCGGTGCGCTTCACCGGCGTTCCGGCAAAGCGGGCGCGGAACTTCGCATCGTCGAGCTGCAGCAGCTCGGCGAGCGGCGGGTTGTCGGTTTCCGCCCGTGCGTGAAAGCGGGCTTCGCGCGCTGCGGCGGCGAACTTGTTCCACGGGCACACGGCGAGGCAGTCGTCGCAGCCGAACACGCGGTTGCCCATCGGGCGGCGGAACTCGGCAGGGATGTGTCCCTTGTGCTCGATCGACAGGTAGGCGAGGCAGCGGCGCGCATCGAGCTGATACGGCGCCGGGAATGCTGCCGTCGGGCAGACGTCGAGGCAGCGACGGCAACTGCCGCAGTGGTCTTCCTCCGGGGCGTCGAGCGGCAGATCGGCGGTGGTGAAGATGGCGCCGAGAAATAGCCACGAGCCATGCTCGCGCGAGACCAGCATGGTGTTCTTGCCCTGCCAGCCGAGGCCGGCGGCGGCGGCGAGCGGCTTTTCCATCACCGGCGCGGTGTCGACGAAGACTTTGACTTCTGAGCCGCTCTCGCCGGCGAGCCGCGACGCGAGCTGCTTCAGCTTGCCCTTGAGGATGTCGTGGTAGTCCTTGCCCTGCGCGTAGACGGAGATGGCGCCGCGCATTGGATGATCCAACGCCTCGAGCGGATTGGTCTCGGGTGCGTAACTCATGCCCAACATGACGATCGAGCGCACATCGGGCCACAGACTTTGCGGGCTGCGCCGCCGCTCGGCGTGCGTCGCCATCCATTCCATGTCCCCATGGCGGCCGGCGGCGAGAAATTCGCCAAGGCGCTCGCCGGCGGCGCGCGCGGCATCGGGCGAGGTCACGCGCACGGCGTCAAAGCCGAGCGCTGCCGCCTCGCGCACCAGCATCTGCTTGAGCGCTGCGGTCACGGCACGGCCGTCAGAAATCGAGGTTGGCGTAGTGCGCTGCGGGCTGCACGCCGGCTACGCGATCGGCCAAAAGCGTACGGAACGCACGCCGCGACTTGAGGCGCGCGTACCAGACCTTGGCGGCTGCGTATTCCTCCCATGGCACTTCGCCCAGATAGTCGACCGACGACAGATGCGCGGCGGCGGCGAGATCGGCGAACGACAGATCCTCGCCCGCCAGCCAGCGCCGGCGGTCCGCCAGATAGCTGATATAGCTCATATGGTAGCGCAGGTTGTTGCGTATGGCGCGCAGGAAGTCCACATCGGGCGTCGCTGCCGCAGCCGGCTGCAGGCGTGCGTAAACCTTCTCCTGCAGCAACTCGTGCGTCACCTCGCGGTTGAACTTGCCGTTGAACCAGTCGATCAGCCGGCGGGTCTCCGCGCGCTGGGCGCGGTCGCCGGGCAGCAGCGGGAAGGATTTCGACCTCGTCGCCCTCGGGAGCGGCGGTCGCCGTCCCCTCGGCCAGGTATTCGGAGATGGCGTAAACGCCGCACAGCGCCGCCTCCCCCTCCACCTGCAGCACGGGAAGCTCGCCGGCCGGGTTAAGGGCGAGAAACTCCGGCCGCCATTCCCACGGGCGCTCATCGACGAGCTCAACGTCGATGTTCAGCTCGGCCAGCGCGAGGCGCACGGCGCGCGAGAAAGGGCAAAGCCGGAACTGGGTCAGCGTGTGCATTGATTGATGTGACGGTTTGTTATTCTTGATGTCGGCGCAGCACCGCTCCTAAGGCGGGCGGAGCAATAAGACAATCGCCCCGTGTGGCGCGGAAGTGGCACTGCGGGTATGTAAATCCTGCTAATCCTCGCCGCCGCACAGAAAAACCCGCCGCACAAACACACACGGGGCCACCGATGCCGATTTGGGAAGTGATCCTGCTTGGCCTGATCGAAGGATTGACCGAGTTCCTTCCCGTGTCGTCGACCGGCCATCTGCTGCTCACCGAGCATTTCCTCGGCATCTGCACGCCGGGCAAGACCTTCGAGGTCTTGATCCAGCTCGGTGCCATCCTCGCCATCCTCTCGGTCTATTCCGTCAAGCTGACGCGTATCGCCATGGCGATACCGTACGATCCGCGCGCGCGCCGCTTCGTCCTCAGCGTGCTGCTGGCGTTCCTGCCGGCGGCGGTGATCGGCGTCCTCGCGCACGATTTCATCAAGACGGTGCTGTTCGAGACGCCGATGCTCATCGCCGTCATGCTGATCGTCGGTGGCGTCGTGCTGCTGATCGTCGATCGCATGCAGCTCGCCGTCCGCTACGACAACGCGATGGATTTTCCACCCGCCCTCGCCTTCAAGATCGGGCTTCTGCAGTGCCTTGCCATGATCCCCGGCGTGTCACGCTCGGGCGCCACCATCGTCGGCGCCATGCTGCTGGGAACCGACAAGCGCTCGGCGGCGGAGTTCTCATTCTTCCTCGCCATGCCGACCATGGCCGGCGCCTTCAGCTACGATCTCTACAAGAACTGGTCGATCCTGCAGACAGGCGACATCGCCAACATCGCCTTGGGATTTGTCACCGCCTTCATCGCCGCGGTGATTGTCGTGCGCTACCTGCTCGACTACGTCAGCCGCCATGGCTTTGCGGTGTTCGGCTGGTGGCGCATCATCGTCGGCGGCGCCGCGCTGGGCGCCATGCTGGTGCTCGGGCAGACAACGGGCTGCCCGGTCATCCCCTGATCGCCGACGCGTTCGTCAGGCAGCGTGTGATGGCACCGGCCGCGTGAGCGCGACGCGCAGACCCGTGACGTCGGGGGCATTGCGCAGCGCGTCGAGCACCGACGGCTCGCGCACGACGCGCGAGATGCTGGCCAGAGCTTTCAGATGATCGCCGCTGGCGTGGTCGGGAGCGAGCAGCAGGAAGACGAGATCGACCGGCTCGCCGTCGTGCGATTCATAGTCGATGGGATCTTCGAGGCGCGCAAACACGCACAGGATGTTGCGCAGGCCGGTGAGCTTGACGTGCGGCACGGCGATGCCGCGGCCCAGACCCGTCGAGCCGAGACGCTCGCGTTGCAGCAGCGTGTTGAAGATCTCGCGGAAGTCGAGGCCCGTCCTCTCAGCCGCAATCGTCGCCAACTCCTGCAAGGCGTGCTTTTTGCTCGTTACCTTGAGCGGCGCAATGATGCCGTCGGGAGCCAGCAGGTCACAGAGATCCATCGTCAAATCCTGTTCCAACCTGTTGCGAACCATCGGCGACCGCGTGCCCGTGGGCTGCACGTAGCGCCGGCGACTTTTCCAATTCTACCTTTACCCTCGTGACCCCGCACGTGCCCTCTGCGTCCATTAGCGCCTGTTATCCCCTCGCTAAGTGGGTCGCCCCGTTGAGAAACCAAAAAGATGGCACTCGCAAGGTCGGCTGCACAGGAAATTTGCAGTTCGCCGCCAGACTTCCTCAGCTAAAGCACCGGCTTTGCGGGATTTTTAGCCCTCGCAATGGCCTTGCCATGTGCTCTTCGTAGAAAAATGCCCTTCAGCCCCTAGCGCGCCCGGGGTTGTCCCCAGGCGTTTCGGTGCAAGAACGGGGCCATGCCCTGAGCTGTAAGAGTTGTTGAGGTTCAACTTGCCCGGGGCAAATGCCTCGGGGGTGGCTATAGAGCAGTCGGCAAGACGAGACAAGTCCGCCTGCCCGTCGGCCTCGCCGCTCAGTCGGCCGCCCCGACGCGCTCGAGGAGGCGCTTGTCGCGCCGGCGCTGAACCGAGGAGGGGATGCGCATCGCCTCGCGGTACTTGGCCACCGTGCGCCGGGCAATGTCGATCCCGTCGCATTTCAGCCGTTCGACGATCTTGTCGTCAGACAGCACGCTGGCCGGCGCTTCGCCGTCGATCATCTGCTTGATGCGATGGCGCACCGCCTCGGACGAGTGCGACTCGCCCTCGTCGTCGGCCGAAGCGATGGCCGATGTGAAGAAATATTTCATTTCGAAGATGCCGCGCGGCGTCGCCATGTACTTGTTGGAGGTCACGCGCGACACGGTCGATTCATGCATCGATATGGCGTCGGCGACCGTGCGCAGGTTGAGCGGTCGCAGGTATTGGACACCGTGCGTGAAGAAGCCGTCCTGCTGGCGCACGATCTCTTCGGCGACGCGCATGATCGTGCGCGCCCGCTGGTCGAGGCTCTTCACCAGCCAGTTGGCGGACTGCAGGCATTCGAGCAGGTAGTTGCGGTCGGCGGCCGATCCCGTCGCCTTCGAAACGGTCGTCAAATAGCTGCGGTTGACGAGCACGCGCGGCAGCGTCTCGGTGTTGAGCTCGATGATCCAGGATCCGTCGGGCGCCCCGCGGATCAACACGTCCGGCACGACCGGCTGCACCTGCACGGAGCCGAACTTGAGGCCCGGCTTGGGATTGAGCTTCTTGATCTCGGCGATGATCTCCAGCAGTTCGTCCATTTCGCAGCCCACGGCCTTGCGCAGGGCGGGGAAATTGTGACCGGCCAACAGGTGCAGGTTTTCGAGGAAACGGCTGACGATCGGGTCGTAGCGGTTCTGCTCTTTCAATTGCAGCGCCAGGCACTCGGCAAGCGAGCGGGCGAACACGCCCGGCGGATCGAGCGACTGCAGCGCGGCAAGAACCTTTTCGACCGTCTCCAGTGGCGCGCCCAGCTTTTCCGCGATGGCGGCGAGGTCGGCGCCGGGCAGATAGCCCGCCTCATCGACCATGTCGACGAGATACTGTCCGATCAGACGCTCGACAGGATCCACGAGCACGAGCGGAACCTGCGCGCTCAAATGCTCGCGCAGCGAAACGTCGTTCGTCAGGAAGGCCTCGATGTTGACGTCGTCGCCGGATGCCCCGGACCGCTGGCGCAGCGACGCCCAGCCCGAAATCCCCGCCTTGCCCATTGGCGTTATCGGCGGGCGCCCCGTCCTGGTAGACGTTGTCGTATTCGGTGTCGAACGTGCTTTCCGGATCGGCCACCGGCTTTTCGAGGTCGACGAAGTTCGTCTCGCTCGCCGCCGACGTCTCCTCCGGCTTGCTGAATTCGGGGGGCTCGGAGGCATCGAGGCGGAGCGGCGCCTCGCGCCCTTCATCGGCTTCCAGGAGTGGATTGCGCTCGAGCTCCTGCTCCACGTACTGGGTCAACTCGATGTTCGACAGCTGAAGTAGACGAATGGCCTGCTGCAGCTGGGGTGTCATCACCAGCTGCTGGCCTTGCCTCATCTCCAGCTTTGTCGAAAGCGCCATGCGCGCGTCCAGTGTCTCGGCTACTGATGCGCGTACTGTCTAGTCAGCGCGCGTTAACGAACATGTCTCCGAGGTACACACGCCGCACGTCGTCGTTGGCTATGATTTCCTCAGGCTTACCCTGTGTCAGAACCTGACCGTCGTAGATGATGTAGGCCCGATCTATCAGGCTAAGGGTTTCGCGGACGTTATGATCGGTGATGAGCACGCCGATGCCCCGCTCGGTCAAATGCCGCACCAACTCCTGGATATCGCCGACAGCGATGGGATCGATGCCAGCGAAGGGCTCGTCCAGCAGCATGAATGACGGGCCCGAGGCGAGTGCGCGGGCTATCTCGCAACGGCGCCGCTCGCCGCCGGAAAGCGCGATCGACGGCGACTTGCGAAGGTGCGTGATGCGGAATTCCTCGAGCAGGCTGTCGAGCTTCTCGCGCCGTTTCTTTGCCGACGGCTCGACGATCTCGAGCACGGCCATAATGTTCTTCTCGACCGTCAGCCCGCGGAAAATGGAGGCTTCCTGCGGCAGGTAGCCGATGCCGAGGCGGGCCCGCCGGTACATCGGCAGCCGCGTGACATCCATGCCGTCGATGGTGATGTTGCCGGCATCGGCAGGAACGAGGCCGGTGATCATGTAGAACACGGTGGTTTTGCCGGCGCCGTTGGGGCCGAGGAGGCCGACGGATTCGCCGCGACCCACTGCGAGGCTCACGCCGCGCACGACGAGGCGCTTCTTATAGCTCTTGCGCACGTGATGAACGGTCAGCCAGCCCTCGGCACCGAGGTGCTCCGGCGCGCCGTTCGGCGCACGCTGCTGAGCGTAGCCCTGTGCCTCACCCTCCCACTCGTTGTAGGGCTCCGCTGGCGCACGCTTGTTGCCGAAGGAAAGGATTTTCAACACGTCGGGGAAACCTCGGTTGGGGGCCCGCAAGTGGCCCTCCGGCGCCATGGTGCGCCGATCGGGGGCCCTGTCAATCTGCGTATTGGCCGCTATTCACCTTCAGCGCGCGGGCTTCGAGCGCTCCAGCCCCCATCGGGATCGGATGCGCCGGCACGATCGCTAGCAGCGGCCGAAGGCTTCTTTTCGTCCGCCTTTTTGTCGCGAGGGTAAAAAATTGCGCTGGGGCGGGCTGCGGTGCCGGGACGCATGGTAAAGCCCTGCCCCTTCTTGTCGGTCGGCGCGGCCGTCGCCGACCATGCGGCGCCGGGGTCGTTGTGAATGACGCTCTCGCCGGTCAGCATGTCGATCGTCAGCTTCGATCCGCGTACGACGTTCTTCCCCTGCGTTAAGATGACGTCGCCACCCAGCACGACCTGGTTCTCCTTGACGTTGAAGTCAGCCCAGTCGCCTGTGGCGTTCTGCCCGTTCTTGGATGTGACGATCACCGCGCCGCGGGCCTCGATACGCGTGATCTCCGCCGGAGCTTTCTTGTCGCCGGCGGTGTCCTCTTCGGCGAGCCCGGCGGCGCCGGTATAGAAGGCGCGCAGCTCGGAAGTGCGGACGATGAAGTCTGCCTGCACGGCGCGGACATCGCTCTTGAAGACGGCCTGCTTGGCGCGATCGTCGACGTCGAGGCGCCCTGCCTCCACGTCGATGGGTGCCGAAGGGTCGGTCTTGAACACGCCCACCGCACCGGTTGCCGCGGCTTTGGCGGCTTCGTCGGCGAGCTGTTGCACCCTTTGCTTGGGGGTTTGTGCTTTCTTCTCCTCGCCGCGATAGAAGCGGGTCGAGATGCGTCCCGGCTTCTCACCGGCGGCGGGGGACGAAAGCTGCGTGCGGCCCGTTGCGCGTTCGACGAACAGCCGTTCGCCCTTCAACTGATTGCGACCCTGAATGGCGACGACGCTTCCGGTCAGCAGAATGGTATCGGCCTGCTGATCGACCGTAGCCCTGTCGCCGGTGGCCCTGCGGTCGGCGCCAGAGGTCATCTCGACATCGCCGTCGACCACCGCCACCTGCTTGACCGCGTCGTAGTCGAAGCTGGAGCCGGTGACGCGGTCCTGCGGCGCTCGCGTCATGACGACGGGCGATTTGGAGAAGATACGCTTGATCTTGGTGCCGGCCCCCGGAGAGGTCGCAGCCTTCGTGGATCCGGCAGCGCCGGTCTCGCCACCCTCGTACTGCACCTCGAGCGCCGCGGTCGCCATGGCCGCATCGCCCTGACGCGCCTTCACGTTGCCGGTGAAGGTGGCGGTCTTGTCGGTATCGTCGACGTCGAGGCGGTTGGCGGTGATATCGATCGGCCCTTCGCCGCCGCCGAACATTGGCGTCGCCGGCGGCTTGGCGGGTGTCGGCGCATTCTCGGCTGCAGCATCAGGCTTGGGCGGGACGAGGTGCGCCTTGACGTCGTTGACGAAGGCGATCTCGCGGCTCTTGCTGAGGATGCGCATCTCGTTGGAGCGGATCGTCCCGGAGGGCATCTCGACGACCACAGGCTCCTTCGATGTGATGATGTTTTCGTTGGTCTGGATCGTCGCCGTCGACAACTTCGCTTTGAGGCCGCTGTCGGCGACGATGTCGATGCCGCCGGTCAGCTCGAGCTGATTGGTCTTGGTGTTGAATTCGCCCTTCGCCGCCGTCAGGTTCGTTTTCGATTTGTTGGCGTCGGTCATGTCGCCGGTGATGTCGTTGAGGCGCACGAATTCGGTGTTGACGAGATCCTGGATGGCCGTCTTGGCGCGGACGATGTACTTACCGCCGTCCTTGTTGAACCCCTCGTAGCTCGGATTATCCATGGTCAGGTTGTCGGGAAGGATGCTCGGCATCTCCAACTTAGGGAAGCCGCCGACCCACCCCGTCGTGTCGATGATCATCGCAAAGTACAGAACCACGACGCCCGCTGCTGCACCGGGCAGCGAAAAACGCAGGGCCCGGACGATGCGCGTATGGCGACGTGCGCGCACGAGATTGCGGGCCCGGGCGGCGGCCGTCGTGCCGCCGAAGGGGTCGGGTTGAGCCCACTCCTGCTCCGTGCCGAAATTGCTGGTCGTTGCCATGCCGTTTACGGTAGCTGCCGGCTAGTGTGATGATCGAGAAATTCGCCGTCGTCAGCGGCGAAGTGTCGAGCGAATTTCTCGATCTGAATCACACTAGGAAACTTTGATTCTAGTGTCCCAATGATTGCGAAGCTCGCTCCCGACCCCAGCAGCGCGCTCTGGCGAGCTTCGCAATCGGGACGCTAGCGGCCGATACCGGGAAATACCCCGTCAATTGGGGTTATATTGGGACTGGCAGGCCGGCAAGTATCCGCGTCCGAGCGGTTCCGGGGGACTGGTGCCCCTCGTCGGCTGAAATGCCGCCGTCGCTAACCTCAATGCGAGAAGATATCGTCCTCGCCGAAGCCGGCCAGATCGAGCTTGGCGCGCGTGTTGAGGAAGCCGAACGCCGCCTGGGCGAACGCTGCGCGGCCCTCCCGCGCCAGCATGGCGTCGAGCTTCGCCTTCAGGGCATGCAGATGCAGGACGTCCGATGCCGCGTAGGCGAGCTGTTGCTGGGAGAGCTCGCTCGATGCCCAGTCCGAGCTCTGCTGCTGCTTCGATAGCTCGATGCCGACAAGCTCGCCGACCAAATCCTTGAGGCCGTGCCGGTCGGTATAGGTGCGTACCAGCTTGGAGGCGATCTTGGTGCAGTAGATAGGCGACGTCACCACGCCGAGGTTCTTCTCGATGACGGCGATGTCGAAGCGCGCGTAGTGGAAGATCTTGAGTACTGCCGGGTCGGTCAGCAGGGCCTTGAGATTGGGCGCCGCGTAGTCGCTGCCGTCGAACTGCACAAGATGCGCACTGCCGTCGCCGGACGAGAGCTGAACGAGGCACAGGCGGTCGCGATTGACGTTGAGGCCCAAGGTCTCGGTGTCGACGGCGACGCTCGGACCGAACGAGAGGCCTGCCGGCAGATCGTTCTTGTGCAGTGTGACGGAGGATTTAGCCATCGTACTGGGCCCTCGGCTAGTGCGCTCGGCGTTGCGGGGCTGCGATGGGCAGCCGTCCCCTATACGCCTGAAAGCTTTAGGTTCGGTTCATCGGTCCGGCCTCGGGTCGCCGCTGCAAGGCGCCCACGCGGCAGGGACGAGGCGTGATGGGGTTCGATCGAGTGGCTGGTGCCCAGGAGAGGACTCGAACCTCCACGCCCTTGCGAGCGCCAGCACCTGAAGCTGGTGCGTCTACCAATTCCGCCACCTGGGCACGGGCCGATGAGTTAGAGAGCGCCGCGTCCCTTGTCAATTATGTCTCGTGCGGCCGCGCGCATCCTTCCCAGGCGGGCTGCGCTCGTGTATTCCTGACGATCAGAGGGCGCGGGCGGGCGTCTGACCGAGGAGGAACCGGCGATGGCGGATCGTCTCGACGATCAGGGGATTGCGACGGTTTTCGGCGGCTCGGGCTTCGTCGGCCGCTATGCCGTGGCGGCGCTGGCCAAACAGGGCTGGCGCGTGCGCGCCGCCGTGCGCCGCCCGGATCTCGCCGGCTTCCTGCAGCCGGCAGGTCTCGTCGGGCAGGTCGCACCCGTGCAGGCCAACCTGCGCTACCCGCAGTCGGTGCAGCGGGCCGTCGAACGGCGCCAAGTTCGTCGTCAACGCCGTCGGCGTGCTCGCTAGCGGCGGCAAGCAGACGTTTCGCGCCATCCATGTCGAGGGCCCGCGCGCCATCGCCAAGGCCGCGCGCGAGGCCGGCGTGCGCCATCTCGTGCACATCTCGGCCATCGGCGCCGATCCCAAATCGCCCTCGCGCTACGCGCGCTCCAAGGCAGACGGCGAGGCGGCCGTGCTGGAGGAGTTCCCCGGCGCCGTCATCCTGCGCCCGTCGATCGTCTTCGGTCCCGAGGACCAGTTCTTCAACCGTTTCGCCGCCATGGCGCGCATCTCGCCGCTGCTGCCGCTCATCGGCGGCGGGCGTACGCGCTTTCAGCCGGTGTTCGTCGGCGATCTGGCGCGCTGCCGTCGCCGCCATCGCCGCCGGTGCGGGCAAGCCCGGCACGATCTACGAGGCGGGCGGTCCCGAGGTGCTCTCCTTCCGCGAGCTGCTCGACCTGACGCAGGAGTGGGCCGGCCGGTCGCGCGGCTATCTGCGCGATGCCGTTCTGGCTCGCCAAGCTGCAGGCGCTGCTCACCTGGCCGCTGCCCAACAGCCTGCGGCCCGTCACCCTGGATCAGGTGCGCATGCTCCAGCGCGACAACATCGTCAGCGCGGCGGCAAAGAGCGAAGGCCGCACCCTTGCCGGCCTCGGCATCGCATGCCCCGCACGGCGTCGCCGCCATCGTGCCGACGTATCTGGAGCGCTTCCGCGCGCGCGGCCAGTTCGCCAGCTACCGCACCTGAGCCGCACCGCGGACTAAAAAGGCTCCGGCGTGATGCCGGAGCCTCGCAGATCGCGTTTGATGCGGGCGCCAGCAGTGCATTAGTGCACGCTGGCGATCTCCAGGTCATCGTCGATGGCATGGCCGATCGCGGCCTGCCGCGTGTCGGTAAGCGCCAAGGGGGTGCCGTCGGCCGCGTGCAACGAGAACAGGTTGATGCCCTGCGGGCAACCCCTCGATGGCCGGGAACATGCGGCTCGCTTCGTCGGTGGTGAGCGTCTTGATGTAGGCGACGACGCCTCCGCCGAGAGTGGCAAGCTCGTGCTCGGTCATGACATTGCGTGGGTCTAACATTCTTGTTGGCTTCGGTCATGACGCAACTCCTTCTGCAAGCCGGGCCCGGCGCGCCGCCAACCGAATGCTGGCGGCGAGCGTATCGGCATCCCGGATCTGCGCCCACCGCTAAAACGCGCGATGTGGCTGTCTCGATGCAACGCTGACGCATCTTATTTTCTGTCGCTGATCTCGATCGTCCGCACCAGGCGCTCCGGCTCCAGGCGCTTCAGATCGATGGCGAGCAGTCCATCGGACAAGTCAGCTGATCTTACCTCAATTCCCTCCGCCAGCACGAACGTGCGCGTAAATTGTCGCGCCGCGATGCCGCGATAGAGATAGTCGCGTGACTTCTCCTCGGTCTGCTTGCCGCGCACGATCAACTGACTGTCAGCCAGCGTGATCTCGAGTTGATCGCGCGTAAAGCCGGCGACGGCGAGCGTGATGCGCAAGGGTCTCGCCCTCGCCGTTGGCTGCGCCGATGCGCTCGACGTTATAAGGGGGATAACCGTCGCCCGATCCTTTGTTGGCGCGATCGATCAGGCGTTCGATCTCCTCGAAACCCAAAAGCAGCGGGCTCGACAGCAGGAAATGCGCGACATCCGTCGAAGGTCCTTCCTAAGCGACCTTCAACACGTGTACCCCGGAGCCGTGTTAACCTTGGCCTCCGTCGGCCCAGCCCCCGAAGGAGCGCTGGTTTTACAGAGAACATATGGGCGACATACGGGGGGCGTTCAAGCGCCCCAGCGCGCGGCGCAAATGGCTCCCCGTCCCCCTGCAACACGGGCCTTGGAAGCCGGCCTGGCAGATGAACACGATGTCATTTGACATGGGGGGTGCGAACCCGAAGATGACGGCCAATGCGCGGTTTCGCCGAGCCGACTGCGATAGCGGTTCACCTCCGGCCACCCATCCGGATCAATCGGGGTTCAATCGATGCTCAAGCTCGGCGCCAGCCGTCCCACACTCTTAGCAATGGCCCTGCTCATGCTCGCATTTGCCCAACAGACCGCTTCCGCCGAACCGCGCGCCTCCGAGTTCAAGCTGTCGAACGGCATGGACGTCGTGGTGATTCCCGATCACCGCGCTCCGGTCGTCACCCACATGGTCTGGTACAAGGTCGGCGCCGCCGACGAGCCCAAGGGCGTCTCGGGCATCGCCCACTTCCTCGAGCACCTGATGTTCAAGTCGACCGACAAGATCGCCGTCGGCGACTTCTCCAAGATCATCTCCAAGCTCGGCGGCCAGGACAACGCCTTCACCGGCCAGGACGTCACCGCCTACCATCAGCGCATCGCCAAGGAGCAGTTGCCGACGCTGATGGAGATGGAGGCCGATCGCATGACGCATCTGCGCCTCACCAACGATGAGGTCGCCACCGAGCGGCAGGTGATCATCGAGGAGCGTCGCTCGCGCGTCGACAACAACCCGAGCGCCCGGCTCGACGAGCAGATGAACGCCGCGCTCTACCTCTCGCATCCCTACGGCGTGCCGGTCATCGGCTGGGAGCACGAGATGGCCAAGCTGTCGCGCGAGGACGCGCTGCGCTTCTACAAGCGCTACTACGCGCCCAACAACGCCATCCTCGTCGTTGCCGGCGACGTCACCGTCGACGAGGTGAAGCGTCTGGCCGAAGCGACCTACGGCAAGATCCCGGCAAATCCGGAGGTTGACACGCGCTTGCGCCCACAGGAGCCGCCGCACATTTCCGCTCGCCGGTTGACACTGAAGGATCCGCGCGCCGGCAATGCATCGTTCCACCGCTACTACGTGGCGCCGAGCTACGTGACCGGCCAGCCGGGCGAAGCCGAAGCGCTCGATCTTTTGATGAAGATCCTCGCCGACGGCTCGACCAGCCGCCTCTATCGCAAGCTCGTCGTCGAGGACAAGGTCGCGGCGACGACCGGCGGCGACTACTCGGGCTACAACTTGGATTCCGGTGCCATCTCGCTCTACGCGGTATCGAGCAGCGGCGACCTGAAGCCGGTCGAAGACGCCGTCGACGGCGTGCTCGACGACATCCGCAAGAACGGCGTCACCGCGCTCGAGCTCGAGCGCGCCAAGAAGGCGCTGCTCGCCGACTACATCTACGAGAGCGACAACCAGGCCAACCTCGCCCGCCGCTACGGCTGGGCGGTCGCCATCGGCCGCTCGCCGGCCGACGTCGAAGGCTGGCCGGCAGCGCTCGCCAAAGTCACCACCGACGACATCAAGAAGGCGGCGGAGAACTATCTCGACGCCCGCAGCTCGGTGACCGGCTGGCTGTTGCCGGAGCCTGAGGACGCCAAGCAGGCGGCCCCTCCGGTCGAGCAGCCCGTCGCGCATTCGCGCTCGTGATCGCCTAGATGCAGAAAGGTCATGATATGGTCGCCGCCCGCTCTCCGCGCTCGGCGTCCCCGCGCGCCGCTTTCCGCCCGACGACGATCGCCGCCTCGCTCGCTGCGCTTGCCGTGGCATTCCTCACCAGCTTGAGCCTTCCTGCAAACGCCATGAAAATCCAAACCGTGAAGAGCCCCGGCGGCATCGAGGCCTGGCTGGTCGAAGAGCATGCAGTGCCGATGATGGCCATGCGCTTCGCCTTCGAGGGCGGCAGCTCGCAGGATCCGCTCGGCAAGGAAGGGCTCGCCAACTTCGTCACCGCCATGCTCGATGAAGGCGCCGGCGACCTCAAATCGCGCGACTTCCAGGAGCGCATGGAGGATCTGTCCATGCGCATGAACTACGAGGAGGCAAAGGACGCCTTCTACGGAAACTTCGAGACGCTCACCGAGAACCGCGACGAGGCGGCGAAGCTGCTGAAGCTCGCCCTCAGCAAGCCGCGCTTCGATGCGGACGCGGTGGAACGCATCCGCCAGCAGTTGCTGGCTTCGCTGGTCTATGCGGCGCGCGACCCCGACAAGGTGGCGCAGAACCAGTGGTACGCGGTCGCCTTCGCCGGCCATCCGTATGCGCGTCCCGCCAACGGTACCGAGGCGACCGTCGGCAAGATCAGCGGCGCCGACCTCGAGAGCTATCGCAAGCGTGTATTTGCCAAGGATACGCTGAAGGTCGTCGCCGTCGGCGACATCACGCCCGAGCAGTTCGGCAAGCTTCTGGATGAGGTGTTCGGCGACCTGCCGGCGAAGGCCGAGCTGGCGCCCGTATCGAAGACGAGCCCGGTCACCGGCGGCAGCCAGACCGTCGTCGACATGAACGTGCCGCAGTCGGTGGCCGTGTTCGGCATGGGCGCCATGCCGCGCAAGGATCCGGATTTCATGCCGGCGTTCGTGCTCAACCAGATCCTCGGCGGCGGCGGCTTTGCCTCCAAGCTGATGGAGGAGGTGCGCGAGAAGCGCGGCCTCGCCTATTCCGTCTACACCTATGTCTACCCGTTCCAGCACACGTCGATCTTCTCGGGCGGCGTCGCCACCCGCAACGACATGATGGGCCAGTCGCTCGACATCATCCGCGAAGAATTGAAGAAGATGGCGGACGGCGACGTGAAGCAGGCAGATCTCGACAACGCCAAGAGCTATCTCATCGGCTCCTACCCGCTGCGCTTCGACACCAACGCCAAGATCGCCTCGCAGCTTCTCGGCCTGCGCATGGACGGTTTCGGGCCGGAGTACGTCGACAACCGCAACGCCATGATCGCGGCGGTGACACTCGACGATCTGAAGCGGGTGGCCAAGCGCCTGCTCGACACGCAGAACCTCATCGTCACCATCGTCGGCAAGCCGACGCTGCAGCAGGCGAAGAAGGGCTAGCGCGCAGGTCGCCGCGCCGACAGGTTCACAAATCAAAAGCCGGCGGTCGAAGACCGCCGGCTTTTGATTTGGTAGAACGTGGTTCTGCGGTCCTATCGGTTGGACGTCTTGGCGCGCTCGATGGCTTCGGTGATCAGCCGTCGCGCCTCGCCGCTATCCCCGATGTGGTCGATCTTCGCCCACTTGCCGGGTTCCAGATCCTTGTAGTGCCCGAAGAAGTGCTCGATCTGCTGCACGGTGATCTGCGGCAGGTCGGTGTAGTTGGCCACCTTGTCGTAGCGCATCGTCGTCTTGCTGCTGGGCACCGCGAGGATCTTCTCGTCGCCGCCGCCTTCGTCCTGCATCACCAGAACTCCCACCGGGCGGCAGTTGATGACGGCGCCGGGGACGATGGCGCGCGTGTTGCAGACCAGCACGTCGATCGGGTCGCCGTCGAGCGACAGCGTGTGCGGCACGAACCCGTAGTTCCCGGGATAGCGCATCGGCGTGTAGAGGAAGCGGTCGACGATGAGCGTGCCCGACGCCTTGTCCATCTCGTACTTGATGGGCTCGCCGCCCACCGGGACCTCGATGACGACATTGATGTCGAGGGGTGGGTTCAAACCGATCGCAATGGCGTCGAGCCGCATAGGTTGTTCCAATTCTTGGCTTAGGTCGCCGGCGTCGCCGGCACGCATTCAACTCTTGGCGCAAAGTGGTGGACGAATGGCGCACATCAGATAGCAGCGCCACTGCGACGCGTCGCCTCGCAACCCCTCGTTTTGCCTCGGACATTAGTACACAGGGAGCTGCAACCCTGCCCGCTCTCCGCGTCGTAGCGAATCGGCGGATGCGCTAGCCTCCGCGCTTCGCAGGGAGAAGGCCGAATGCCCATCCGCCAGTTATCGCCGGAGACGATCAACCGTATCGCCGCGGGCGAGGTGGTGGAGCGGCCGGCCAGCGTCGTCAAGGAGCTGGTCGAGAACGCGCTCGATGCCGGCGCCGGCGAGGTCGAGGTTGTCACCGCATCGGGCGGCCTGTCGCTGATCCGCGTCACCGACGATGGTAGCGGCATGGCGCCCGACGATCTGGTGCTGGCGGTGGAACGGCACGCCACCTCGAAGCTGTCCGAGGAAGACCTGTTCGCCATCCGCACGCTCGGCTTCCGCGGCGAGGCGCTGCCGTCCATCGGCTCGATTGCATCGCTGACGATCCTGTCGCGCGCGCGCGGCGCCGGCGAGGCCTTCGCGCTGAGCGTCGACCGCGGCGCCAAAGGCAAGGTGAAGCCGGCGGCCGGCAATGTCGGCACGTGCGTCGAGGTGCGCGATTTGTTTTCGAGCGTGCCGGCGCGGCTGAAATTTCTCAAGTCGGAGCGCGCCGAGAACCAGGCCGTCTCCGAGGTGGTGAAGCGCCTCGCCATGGCGCATCCGCATGTCGGGTTCGCGCTGACCACCGGCGAGCGCACGGGTCTGCGCTTGCCGCGCGAAGCGTCGGATGCCGACGGCCTGCTGCAACGTCTTGGGCGCATCATGGGCCGCGAGTTCATGGCCGATGCCGTTCCCGTCGCCGGGGAGCGGGAGGGCGTCTCGGTCTCGGGCTTTGCAGGTCTGCCGACGCTGCACCGGCCGGACGTGGCGCAGCAGTTCCTGTTCGTCAACGGGCGCCCGGTGAAGGACAAGCTGCTCATCGGCGCCGTGCGCGCCGCCTACGGCGACCTCATCCCGCGCGGCCGCCATCCGTTGCTGGCCCTATTCGTGTCGCTGCCGCCGCAGGAGGTCGACGTCAACGTGCATCCGGCCAAGGTCGAGGTGCGCTTTCGCGACAGCGGCCGCGTGCGCTCCCTGCTGGTCAATGCGCTGGCCGCCGCGCTGCACGCCGCCGGGCATCGCGCCTCGGCCGCCAACGGTGTCTCCGCCCTGCAGGAGCTGCGTCCCAACGTGGTGCCGTTCGAGCGTCCGCGGGGCGCTTACTATCCGCCGGCACGCGGCGCTATGGCCTTCGGACTCGCCGAGGCGATGCAGGCGCCGCTCGACGTGGTCGGCGCGCCGAGCGCGGACGCGCGCGCCTTCACGGCGCCCGTCGCCGAGGCGCTGCAGGACCGGCCGCTTGGCGCCGCCCGCGCCCAACTGCACGAGAACTACATCGTTGCCCAGACGCGCGACGGCGTGATCATCGTCGACCAGCACGCGGCGCACGAGCGGCTCGTCTACGAGCGACTGAAGGCGATGCTGGCGGAAGGCGGCGTGGCGCGGCAGGGGCTGCTGGTGCCGGTGGTCGTCGACCTTGGCGAAGAAGAGGCGATGGCCCTCGCCGAGAAGAGCGGCGAGCTGGCAGACCTCGGTCTTGTGCTCGAGCCGTTCGGCGCCGGCGCGGTCATCGTGCGCGAGGTGCCAGCGCTGCTCGGCGACGGCGACGTCGCCGGTCTCGCCAAGGATATCGCCGCCGACATTGTGCGCGAGGGCACCAGCACCGCCTTGCAGGAGCGGCTGCTGTCGATCTGCGCCACCATCGCCTGCCACGGCAGCGTGCGTTCAGGACGGCGGCTCACGCCCGACGAGATGAACGCGCTATTGCGCGACATGGAGGCGACGCCGTACTCCGGCCAGTGCAATCACGGGCGCCCGACGTACGTCGAATTGAAACTTGCTGACATCGAGAAGCTGTTCGGCCGCCGCTGACCGGCGTACGCGGTCAGCCCTTCTTGAGGATCAGCGTCAGCCCGCGCAGCGCACTGTTGAAGAACTGTATCTCCACGATCTGCCGGTCGTTCATGACGATGACGTCCATGTTGGCCGTCAGGTCGCCGGCACGCACGACGATGCGCAAGCCGCGCTCGGTCACCTCGCCGGTCATCTCGCCGCCGAGATTGTACATGAGTTCATTCCAGGTGCCGCTCAGCTTGCCGTCCTTGCTGGCGTTGACGAGGCTCTTCACCTCGATCTTGCCGCTGGCCGAGGCGCAGCGGATGTTCTGCTTCAGCTCGTTGCCAGACGGATTGACGAAATAGGTGGCGCGGCATTGCACCTTCTCGGTCTTGCCCTCCTTGAGGCCAAGGCGGCCTTCGCCGACCCAGCGGCCGGGCAGGTCCTTGAACGGCGCCGATTTCTGCACCGCCGCCGGGCGCGGCGGCTCGCTCTTGTCGTCGCTCTGGGTGGCAGCGCCGTCGTTCGTTTCGACAATGACTTCTTCATCGGCCGTAACGGCCGGGTCATCCTGAGCCAACGCCCCGCCGCCGGACATGCAGAGCAGGGCGGCGAGAGCGAGGTGGGCTGGCTTCATTTGCGGCGGCCTGCAGGGGTTGAACGGCGGGGGGATCAGCAGCGTGCACGGATCGACCGGAATGTCGTTGTGATTGCAGCAGATTCCTAGTGCCCGCAAGCCACACGCGGCAACCGAAGCGCGTCACCCAAACTATCCGGCTTTGGCCGCGGGTGAGATGCCGTCGGAGAGACCATGGGTGATAGCCGCATAGCCGCTGATGGCAAGCGGGTGCCCGATGAGGAAACCCTGAATCTCCGCACAGCCTTCGTGCCAGAGGAATGTGCGCTCTCCCTCCGTTTCGACGCCCTCGGCGATGACGGGGATCTTCAACGCTTCGCCTAGCCCGATGATGGAACGGACAATGGCGGCCGACTGCGGATCGGTCTCCACCCCGGTGACGAAGCTGCGATCGATCTTGATCTTGTCGAAGGGGAACGACTGCAGCGACGACATCGACGCGTACCCGGTGCCGAAGTCGTCCATGGCGACCTTGACGCCGAGCACCTTCAGCCGACGCAATATCGATAGCGCGCGGGAAGGATCATCGAAGATGACGCCCTCGGTGATCTCCAGCTCCAGCCGTCCTGGCGCCAGCCCCGTCTCGAGCAAGACCAGGTGCACGAGGCCGGCAAGGTCTCCGTAGCGGAATTGCACCGGGCTGAGGTTGACCGAGACCTGCAGCGGCTGCGGCCACGACGCGGCCTCGCGGCAAGCCTCCTTCAGCGCCCAGGCACCGATCTCGACGATCATGCCGTTCTGCTCGGCTAGGGTGATGAATTCGGCCGGGGGCACTAGCCCGCGGATTGGATGCTGCCAGCGGCACAGGGCCTCGAAGCCGAACACCTCGCCGCTGATTTTCGCCTGCGGCTGGTAGTGCAAGAGCAGCTCGTTGCGGTTGATCGCGGAGCGCAGGTCAATCTGTAGCGCGAACCGGTCGCGCAGGCGGCGGTCGATGTCGGGATCGAAGAAACGCACGACCTTGCGACCGCTCTCCTTGGCGCGATAGAGCGCGGCATCGGCGTTGGCCAGTAGCGTGATCGGGTCGGCGCCGTCGTTGGGATAGACCGCCGCACCGATGCTGAGACCGATCGGGATGATCTGCCCCTGCACCTCGAAAGGTTCGGCGACGGCTTGCAGGACGCGGCTTGCCACCGCTTCGGCGGCTTTCGGCTGGTCCCGATTGCTGCAGACGAGGGTGAACTCGTCGCCGCCGATGCGGGAGAGGAAGTCGTCGCCGGCCGCAACCTCGAGCCGGCGCGCAACGGCGCGAAGCAGCTCGTCGCCGGTCGTGTGCCCGAACACGTCGTTGGCTTCCTTGAAGTGGTCCAGGTCGACGGTGAGCACGGCAAAACTTTCGCCGCGCTGCTTGGCGCGCTCGAAAACTTCGGCGAGCTTGGCGGCCAGCAGTGTCCGGTTGGGCAGGTCGGTTAGCGGGTCGTGATGCGCGAGATGCGCTATCTGCGCGTGGCGGGCCATCAGCTCGGCGCGCGCGGTCCGCATGTTCTCGCGCGCCTCGTCGAGGCTGAACGCGGCGTCCCGCACCTGCTCTTGCAGCATGTTGAAGCTGTCGGCCATTTCGCCGAGCTCGTCGTGCGAGTTGGGTTTCACCGGCACGATGTTGACCGAGGCGTGTGCCGCGTCCAGGTCGCCGCGGCCGAGCGCGCGCATAGCAAGCGAGAAGTCGCGCAGCGTACCCCACGTCAGGCGCTTGGCCGCGGCACTCACTTCCTGCGCCGAGTAGGTGATCATGCCGGGCAACACCAGTCCCACGCTAATGGTGAGCAGGGCAACCACGACGAAGATGTCCTCCAGCACGGCGACCAGCTCGGCATGGCCGGCCGGCACAGTGTTGACCGCCATGAGGTAGGCGATGCCGTCGAGGACGAGCACGAACAGCATGGCGCCCGTGAGCTTCAAATGCAGCGTCTTGGCGAGCAAGGGCAGGCCTTGCCGGTGCCGGTCCTCCATCACGCGCCACGCGTAGAGGGCAGCGCCGGAGTAGGCGAGAGCGAGGCCGAACAGCACCGTCGGCAGGCCAAACTGCTGGAAGCCGAGGATCGCCGATAACAGCCACACACTGGCGGCGAACAGGCCGAGCATGATGGTGCCGCGCGGCGCGCGATACGGACGGTGCGCATCGGGCAGGTCGCGGCGCAGCAGCCAGGCGGCGATGTTGGGCATGCAGATGCTGATGAGGTAGGTGAAGTTCGCCGCCGCGATCATCCATATGGGGTCGCCCATGACGAGGAAGACGATTGCCGTACCGGCGGTGAGCAGGGTCGCGGCATAAGGGCAGTCGGTGCGCTTGAGACGCAAGGAAAGAAAACGCGGCAGCAATCCGTCGTCGGCGAGCTGCGACATGGTGCGCGCGGCGCCCGCCAGCGGCTGCATCGTCCCGTGGAACATGTTGAGCATGATGAACCAGATCGCCGCCGCCTTGCCGAAGCTGCCGAGCAGCGGCGAGAAGGTAGGACCCAGCACAGTGGCCAGATCCTCGCCCAGCTTCTCGGGGCCGAGCACGCCCAGCCAGATGAGAGGCAGCGCGATGAAGTAGATGCCGGCCATGCCGGCCGATGCCAGCATGGCGCGCGGCACGTTCTTGGTTGGGTCCCTGGTCTCGCCCACGTGGCAGGCGGCCGCTTCGAAGGCCGGCGCCGTGAACCCGATCAGATACAGGCCGGCCATCACCGAGGTCAGGTCGCCGAACCAACCCTTGAAGGGTGTCGTCAGGTCATAGGTGAAGGCCTGGTGCCAGTCGACTGTGCCGGCGAACATCGGCACGAAGGCGGAAAGGAAAGCGAGCGTGGCCGAGGCGGCGGCAATGGGAATAGCGAGACGCGCAATCCATATAACGCCGCAAAGGTTCACTAACGTGAAGAACAGCACGATGGAGATGGCGACAGCTTCCACGGGCAGCGCGGGGAAGTACCAGTGCTGCAGCGCGCCAGCGGAAAGGAGCGCGGTCAGACCGCAGGTCGGGATCCAACCCCACCAGTAGCAAGTGCCTGTCAGCGCGGCGAGGACAGGGTTGTAGGGTCGGAAGGCTTCGGCGCACGCGGCCGAGATGCCACCCACGCGATTGGGCCACATCAGCACCAACTCGGTCCACGCTGGCGCCGCGGCCCAGCCGAGCAGCACGCCGACGATGAGCAGCGGCACCGCCGCGCTGCCTTGTCCGAGAATGTCTCCCTGGCCGATGAACAGCGCCGTGATGATGAAAATCATCTGGTTGCTGCCGCCCATGGCCAAGGCGGTGGTTCCAACCCAGCCAAGCACGCGTGGGTGTGGCGGCGTCGGAACTATGGTCTGTGTTATGGAACCCATTGAGACGCGCCGCCCGAGACATCGCGGGTGTCTCCGCGGTGTAAACCGGCGCCTAAAATGCCGTATGCGCGTTATTTATTCGCGGTGCACGTATATAAGATTTTATCGAATTGGCCGCCTTTGTCCGCTTCAAGACAATTGCTAAGCAACGCGATTGGCCGCCATCGCTTCGGGGCCCCGCGCTGGTGGCCCCATCCGCTCCAGCTCATCGAACTCTGCCTCGGTGTAGACGCGAGAGCGTGTGAGAAAGCGCAGGCCCTCGGGGGATTCCAATGAGAACCCGGAGCCGCGCCCGGGCACCGCATCGATGATGAGCTGCGTGTGCTGCCAATACTCGAACTGCGGGCCGGAGATGTAGACGGGCACGCCGGCGATCTGGCCGAGATACACGTCGCGCTGGCCGATGCGGAATTCGCCGCGCGGATAGCACATCGGCGCGCTGCCGTCGCAGCATCCACCCGACTGGTGGAACAGCAGTGGGCCGTGCTGCGCCGCCAGCTTCTCGATCAGCGTCGTTGCCGCCGGTGTCACCTTCACCCGCTCGACCATGTGAACCTCCTGCCCCGGATCTAGGCCGGGATCTTGTCTTGCGAGGGTACCACGATGGCGAAGATGTCCGCCAACGCCGCGAGGGCGCCCGTGTGCATCGCCGCCGCCGGCACCACGCCACCATCCGGGTTCGGCAGGGCCCGCGTTGCCGTCGCATTGCCGACGACGGTGGCCCGGTAGCCGTGGTTGAACGCCGCCCGCGCGGTCGAGTTCACGCAAACATGCGTCATGAAGCCGGCGATGACGAGATCGGTGATGCCACGCTTCTTTAACTCGGCATCGAGGCTCGTCTGCTCGAAGGAGCTCGGGTAGGCCTTGACGATGACCGTCTCGCCGGCGGCCGGAGCGACGACGTCGGCGATGGCGCCGATCGGCGCGCGCACGTCGTAGGGCGACCCCGGTCCGGCATCGTGCTGGATATGAATGACCGGCGCTCCGCCATCGCGCGCGCGCTTCAACAGCTTGGCGCACTCATCGAGTGCCGGCTCGACACCTTCGAGCTGCATAATGCCTTCGCGATAGGTGTTCTGGCAGTCGATCAGCACCAGAGCCGACTTCGTCAGAGAAGCCGGAGTGTCCGGCAGCGCCAGCAGCGAGCGCAGGGTGGGACGCGCCTCAATCATCGGGTGATCCTTATTGGTGATCCTTATTGCGAAACAGCGCGGCCGAGGCCGCGCTGTCCGAAGAACAAGTCTCGGCCGGCTCGCGGCTCAGAAGAAGCCGAGCGCCTTCGGGCTGTAGCTGACCAGCATGTTCTTGGTCTGCTGATAGTGGTCGAGCATCATCTTGTGCGTCTCGCGCCCGACGCCCGACTGCTTGTAGCCGCCGAAGGCCGCATGCGCGGGATAGAGATGGTAGCAGTTCGTCCACACGCGGCCGGCCTTGATACCGCGGCCCATGCGATAGGCCGTGTTGCCATCGCGCGACCACACGCCGGCGCCGAGGCCGTACAGCGTGTCGTTGGCCATGGCGAGCGCTTCCGCCTCGGTCTTGAACTTCGTCACGGCGAGCACCGGGCCGAAGATCTCCTCCTGAAAGACGCGCATCTTGTTGTGGCCTTCGAGCACGGTCGGCTCGACGTAGTAGCCGTTCTCGAAGCCGGAGCCGATCTGCGCGCGCTTGCCGCCAGTCAGCACCTTGGCGCCTTCGTCCTGGCCGATGTTGATGTAGGCGAGGATCTTCTCGAGCTGGTCGGAGGAAGCCTGCGCGCCGATCATCGTGTTGGGATCGAGCGGGCTGCCTTGGACCACCTTCTTCACGCGCTCGATGGCGCGTTCCATGAAGGCGTCGTAGATGCTCTCTTGCACCAGTGCACGCGAAGGACATGTACACACCTCGCCCTGGTTCAAGGCGAACATGGTGAAGCCTTCGAGCGCCTTGTCGAAGAACGCATCGTCATCGTTGTACACGTCGGCGAAGAAGACGTTCGGCGACTTGCCACCCAATTCCAGCGTGACGGGGATGATGTTCTCCGACGCGTACTGCATGATCAGGCGGCCGGTCGTCGTTTCGCCGGTGAAGGCGATCTTGGCGATGCGCGGGCTGGAGGCGAGGGGCTTGCCGGCTTCGACGCCGAAGCCGTTGACGACGTTGAGCACGCCCGGCGGCAGCAGGTCGCCGATGAGGTCCATCAATACCATGATGGAGAACGGGGTCTGCTCGGCGGGCTTCAGCACGACGCAGTTGCCGGCGGCGATGGCCGGAGCAAGCTTCCACACCGCCATCAGGATCGGGAAGTTCCACGGAATGATCTGGCCGACGACGCCGAGCGGCTCGTGGAAGTGATAGGCGATGGTCGTCTCGTCGATCTCCGACAGCGAGCCTTCCTGCGCGCGAATGCAGCTGGCGAAATAGCGGAAATGGTCGACGGCAAGCGGCAGGTCGGCAGCCATCGTCTCGCGGATCGGCTTGCCGTTGTCGATCGTCTCGACGGTGGCCATGGCCGGCAGGTTCGCCTCCAGACGGTCGGCGATCTTGAACAGCACGGCGGCGCGGGCGGCGGGAGCCGTCTTGCCCCAGGCGTCGGCGGCGGCGTGGGCGGCGTCGAGCGCCTTGTCGATGTCCTCGGAGGTAGAGCGGGCGATCTCGCAGACCAGCTCGCCGGAGATCGGGGTGCGGTTCTCGAAATACTGACCCTTGGTCGGCGCTACCCATTGGCCGCCGATGAAGTTGTCGTAGCGGGTGCGGATCTTGATGTTCTGGCCGACGCGTGCAAGAGCGGCGCTCGGCGTTTCCGGCTTCACGATAAGCTGCATATATGTCCTCCCAGGGAGACGGGGTGAGAGCCCCTTTTATTGTGTGGCGCACGTTAGCCCAGAATGGGGTCGCAACCAAAGATACCGGCGCATTGGCAATTAGTGCATAAGCGACGAACCGAGCATTTGACGTGCATCAGTTCTGTCGGTGATCAGATCTCGGTTTAGGCCAGCACAACTACGCAGCGACATGACACGCAAAGTCTCCGGACCAGAAATCGAACGCGTCGTGCAATTGCTCGGGCGGCTGCCGGGGCTCGGCCCGCGCTCGGCTCGCAAGGCGGCGCTGGCGCTGATCAAGCGCCGCAACGATCTGCTCGTTCCGCTCGCTGAGGCACTTGCCGTAGCCGTCGACAAGATCGTCGAGTGCCCCAGTTGCGGCAACCTCGACACGGTGTCGCCGTGCAGCCTTTGCCAAGACCCGCGTCGCGATCGCAGCATGATCGTCGTCGTCGAGGAGATCGGTGATCTTTGGGCGCTGGAGCGCGCCGGCGTGGTCAATGGCCTCTACCACGTGCTTGGCGGTCATCTGTCGCCGCTCGACGGCATCGGGCCCGACCGCCTCAACATCGCACGCCTCATCGAACGCGCCGAGGGTGGCGAAGTCCAGGAGATCGTGCTCGCCCTCAACGCCACGGTCGAGGGTCAGTCGACGGCGCATTACCTCACCGAGCATTTGGCACCGGCGGGCGTCGTCGTCTCGCGTCTCGCTCAGGGCGTGCCCATGGGCGGCGAACTGGATTATCTGGATGAAGGGACGCTGGCCGCGGCCATAAAATCCCGCCGCCGAATGTAGCCGACCGACAACAATAGCGGTGGTCTCAGCCCAGAACCGCCGGTCGGCCGCCGGAATATGCGCGGAAAGTCGGTGGTAAGGGCGAAAACTGGTGCTTGCGGCTCAATACAACCTTTTTTGTTCTGCTATGCTTCTGGCGGGCACGGCTAAGAGTGATTGTCACCCGTTGCCATAATCCATTGGCGGGCGCATCAGGGGCACAATGAGCGAAGACCGACCGCAACCTCCGGTTCCGGCCGAGTGGCGTTCGCGGCTGCTCGAGCTGCCGCGCCTCAACAAGCGCATCATCCTCGTCGCGCTCGATTTCCTGCTTCTCACCCTGGCGCTGTGGATCTCCCTCTCCATCCGCTACAACGCCGCCTACGTGCCGTCCAATTGGTACACGGCGCTGGTGCTCTTCAGCGGGCCCTTCCTCACCATCATGACGTTCGCCGTGTCCGGGCTGTACCGCTTCGTCACGCGCTATCTCGGCTATCGCGGCCACACGCGCATCATCGGCTGCATCTGGCTGTCGGTGCTGATCTGGTCGCTGGTCGTGCTCATGTCGGGCCAGCTCGGCATCCCGCGCTCGGTCGTGCTCGGCTACGGTGTTCTCGCGACGCTGCTCATCGCCGGCAGCCGCGAGGTGGCGGCCATGATCCTGGAGAGCGCCGGCATCCGCCTCTCCGAGCTTCCCGCCAACATCGAGCGTACGCCGGTCATCATCTTCGGTGCCGGGCATCTCGGCGTGCAACTGCTGGAGGCCTTGCGCCGCGGCTACAATCGCACGGCGGTCGCCTTCATCGATACCGAGCCGTCCCTGTGGCGCCAGTACGTCTCCGGCCTGAAGGTTCACCACCCCGACAAGCTGCCGATGCTTATCGCCCGTCACCAGGTGAAAGAGATTCTCGTTGCCATGCCGGACGACCGGCGGCGCGAGCGGCGGCGCATCCTCAAGGATCTGCAGGACCAGCCCGTCGAGGTGAAGGTGCTGCCGGCGGTCGAGGACATCGCCTCTGGCCGCGTGAGCGTCACCGACCTGCGCCCCGTCGAGGTCAACGACCTTCTCGGACGCGACAAGGTTCCTCCCAATGCCGATCTCCTGGCGCGCAAGTCGCGCGGCAAGTCCATCCTCATCACCGGCGCCGGCGGCTCCATCGGATCCGAGCTCGTCCGTCAGCTCCTGAAGCAGGCTCCGCGCCGCATCGTGCTGCTGGATATCTCGGAAGCCGCGCTCTACCAGATCGAGGACGAGATCACCGATCTGATCAACACGATGCGCCCCGAGTTTCCGCGACCGGAGCTTGTCGGCGTGCTCGGCTCGGTGCTCGACGCGGCGCAGTTGCGTGAGACGATCGTCGGCCACGGCGTGCAGGTGATCTATCACGCGGCCGCCTACAAGCACGTGCCCATCGTCGAGCAGAATGCCGTGTGCGGGTTGCGCAACAACACGTTTGGAACTTCGACGCTGGCCGAATGCGCGCAGGCCGCCGGCGTCGAGCTCGTGGTGCTCATTTCCACCGACAAGGCCGTGCGCCCCACCAATGTCATGGGCGCCAGCAAGCGCCTAGCCGAGCTGGTGCTGCAGGCCGCTGCCGCCAACGGCGGGTCTACACTTTTCACCATGGTTCGCTTCGGCAACGTGCTCGACAGCTCGGGCTCCGTCGTCAAGAAGTTCCGCCGCCAGATCCTCACCGGAGGACCGGTAACGGTCACGCACCCCGAGATCATCCGCTACTTCATGTCGATCCCGGAGGCGGCGGAGCTCGTCATCCAAGCGGGTGCCATGGCCGAGGGCGGCGACGTGTTCGTGCTCGACATGGGTGAGCCGGTGCGCATCGACGATCTGGCGCGGCTGATGGTGCGGCTGTCCGGCTTCGAGGTCAGAACCGCGGAAAATCCCGAGGGTGAGATTGCCATCACGTATACGGGCCTGCGCTCCGGCGAGAAGCTTTACGAGGAGCTGCTCATCGGTGCCAACACCAAGGCGACGGAGCATTCACGCATTTGGCGCTCGGATGAACCGTTCCTGCCGTCCGAGGAGCTCGAGCGCGAGCTGGAGATTCTGAAGGCGGCGATGGACATGCGCGATTTCGAGGCCATGCAGGCCGTACTCGTGCGCACCGTTGAGGGCTATCAGTCGAAGCCGGTGTTGCCGACGGGCGAGGAAAGCCAACTCGCGTCTTGGACGCCGCCGACACGGACCCTGCACTGACATGGCGATGCCTGCCGCCGCACCCGTCGCGGGCGTCCAGCAACGCGTTGCCTTCGTCTGCCCGCCCGGCGCGCCCCTGCAGCAAATCCGCGACACGCTCGTTTCCGAGGTCGTCGCTCGTCATCATCGCGTGCTCGTCGTGGCGCCCGAGTTCCGCGACGACGACGTGCGCGCGCTGGACGATATTGGTGCCGAGCACGCGCTCTGCGCGTCGGACGCCAATGGCCTCAAGCTGTTTTCCGATTGGAAGGCCATTGGCGGTCTCAGGCAGGTGCTCACCGCTTGGTCGCCGCAGCAGGTGGTGGCCTGCGGCGGCAAGACGATGATCTACGGGGCGCTGGCAGCGAAAAGTGCCGGTGCCGAGCGCCTCGTGCTCGTCGTCGACGCGCTCCCCGAGCATCGGTTCAGCGGCGCGCTCGCCGTCGACGAGTTGCCGGCCTGGCGCTACGGACAGGCGCTGCGCGCTGCCGACGAGGCCGTCTTCCACAATCGCGACGATCTCGCGCTCTTGAAGAAGCTCGCGCTCGTTCCCGAAGGATTGCCGGTCGCCGTCGTGCCGGGCGCCGGCGTCGACACCGAGAGCCGGCAGGCGCTGCCGTTGCCGGCCATCGGCCAGGGTCTCGTCTTCCTCATGATTGCCAGCCGCGAGCGGCGCCGTGGCGTCTTGGAATACTGCGCGGCGGCGACGGCGCTGCGTCGGCGCGCGCCGACCTCGCGCTTCCTATTCGCCAGCCTGCCGGCGGAGAGCTCCGTTGCGATCACCGCCGCCGAGCTCGCGCAGCATCCCGACGTCGAATACCTCGGCGAGGCGGTCGATCACTCCGCCGCGCTCGAGCAGAGTCACGTCTTCGTCTATCCCTCTTGTGCTGAAGGCATGCCGCGGCCCCTGCTGCAGGCGATGACCGCCGGCCGCCCGATCGTCACCACCAACATTGCCGGTTGCCGCGAGACGGTCGACGAGCGCGTCAACGGCTGCTTCGTCGCGCCGCGCGACGCCGACGCGCTCGCTGACGCGATGGAGAGCTACCTGAAACGCCCGGATCTCATTCCGGCGATGGCGCGTGCCAGCCGCGCCAAGGCGGAGCGCTTCGGCACCGCCGCCTCGGTCAAGCGGACGATGCTGGAGCTGCTACGGCTCGAATAGCGCGTGCTGCCCTCAGTGGTTTGCGTAAAGCCGGTAGCTGAGGCGCGGCTGGCAGAACGAAGCCGCGCAATCGACGAGCACGTCGGAACGGATCGCCTGCCGGCCGATGAGCATGCGGTAGGTCATGCGTTCGCGGTTGGTCAGCGTCACCTCGATGGGCCACTGTCGCCCGGCGATGCTCAGCGTGGTCATGATCACGTAACGCAGCTCGGGTGCGCCATTAGAGCTGATCACCTCGCGCCGGTCGACGACGTCGGCGCTCGCCGCTACCTCGAGGTCGCCCGTTTCCGGACTTGGGCGAACGGCAAAGCGTACCTTCAGCCGCTTGCCGGTTCCGTAAGGTTCGATGATGTGCGTGTGGAGGGCGGAGGTCTTGGCGCCGGTGTCGATCTTGGCCTTCAGCGCGGGCAAGCCGAGCTCAGGCAGCGCGATCCACTCCTGCCAACCAACGATGAGGCGCGACGCATCCGAGAGCACAGCCGTTGCCTTCCCGACAAACTGCGACCCGGCCACAATGTTACCGATTATTGCGGCGTTGCCCAGGGGGGTGCTGCGGCCGGTCGCGGGTGCCTCAAATCCGCTCATTTCCATCCCGTTCATCCGTTCGGGCGCCGAATTCGGCGAAGCGGTTTGGAAGACGGCCGCCACTCCAAGGGAGGAAACGATGCGCAACAGACTACTGCCGCTGGTCGCGTTGATGAGTTTGCTTCCGGTGGCGGCCATCGCGGCAGGCAACGCGGCCGATCAACCGTCGCCGCCGCCCGTCGACACCGGTCCGGCTTCCGAGCCGGAAGACCCGAACGCGGCGCCGTATCCGCCTGACGGGGTCACCGATCCGAATGCCGAATACCCGACGGACGGCACCGAGGGCACCGATCAGGGCGAGGCCGCTCCACCGGACGCCCCGCCGTCTCCGCTCCGCCAGACGCTCCGCCGCCTCCGGCCGGTACAGCCCCGCCGAATTGATAGGGCAATGACGGTTGCGACACTGAACAGTGATGTGGCCTTGCTATCGCGATTGACCGCATTGCCGGGTTTTCCTATTTCAGCGCATGGCCAAGCTGGACATCGTCACTCTTCCTGATCCGATCCTGCGCAAATTGTCGGCGCCGATAGAGCGCGTTGACGACGAGCTGCGGCGGCTTGCCGACAACATGTTGGAGACGATGTATGCCGCCCCCGGCGTCGGCCTTGCCGCCGTGCAGGTTGGCGTCCCGCGCCGTCTGTTCGTGCTCGACGTCGCCGACGAGGGCGAGAGCCCTAGCCCGCTCGTTCTCATCAACCCGGAGATCGTGGCCTTGGGGTCGCAGACGCGCGTGCATGAGGAAGGCTGCCTGTCGATCCCGGACGTTCGCGTCGAGATCGAGCGGCCCGCGAGCCTGACGCTGCGATACCTTGATCGCAACGGGAAGCCGCAGGAGTTAGATGCGGAGGGGCTGCTCGCCACCGCCATCCAGCACGAGATCAATCACCTCGACGGTAAATTGATCATCGACTTCCTTTCTCCGCTGAAGCGCGACATTGTGGTGCGCAAGTTCAAGAAGCAGGCGCGGGCGGCAACCTGAGCCGGCAAGCCCCGCACCCCTCCAATTCTGGCCGGTACCGCCATGTCCCTGCGCATCGTCTTCATGGGAACGCCGGCGTTTGCCGTGCCGACGCTGGCGGAAATTGTCGGCGCCGGGCACGAGGTCGTCGCCGTCTACGCGCAGCCGCCGCGCGCCGCCGGCCGTGGCATGGCGGACCGCAAATCTCCCGTGCAGGCATTTGCCGAGGCCGCAGGCCTCCCCGTGCTGACGCCTGTCAATTTCAAGGCCGATGCCGATAGGGCGACGTTCGCCGGCCTCGCCGCCGACGCCGCCGTCGTCGTCGCCTACGGACTGCTGCTGCCGGCGGCCGTGTTGGAGGCGCCGCGCCTCGGATGTTTCAATCTTCACCCTTCCAAGCTGCCGCGCTGGCGCGGTGCCGCGCCGGTACAGCGCCCCATCATGGCGGGCGACAGCGAGACGGCGGTAATGGTGATGCGCATGGAGCAGGGGTTGGATACGGGACCCGTCTGCCTCGGCGAGCAGGTGCCGATCGGCGCCGACGCGACGGCGGGCGAGATGCAAGACGTGCTGGCGCAGCTTGGTGCGTCGCTGATGGTGCGCGCGCTGGCGGCGCTCGAGCGCGGCTCGCTCGACTGCACGCCGCAGTCGTCGGATGGGGTCACATACGCCAAGAAGATCGACAAGGCCGAGGCGCGCATAGACTTCGCAAAGGACGCGCGCGAGGTGCACAACCTCATTCGCGGCCTCTCGCCGTTCCCCGGCGCGTGGTTCGAGGCGGGTGCGGACGGCAAGCGCGAGCGCATCAAGGTGCTGCGCTCCGTCATCGCCGACGGGGGCGGAGCGCCGGGCACCGTGCTCGACGATCAGCTCACCGTCGCCTGTGCCGCGGGAGCCGTGCGCCTCGTCGAGCTGCAGCGCGCCGGCAAGAAGCCGATGTCGGCGGCGGAGGTCTTGCGTGGCTTCCCGCTGCCGCGCGGCACGCAGATCGGCGCTGATCACCGCTTAACGACGGGGTTTGACGTACGCTTGCAGACGGGTGTTCCGCGCACTAATATTTGTTTAACCGTTTCATAGAGTTCGCGGGAGATGTTGTATGCGTTTGTTCGCCTCGCTTTTGCTCCTTTCACTGGGCTCTGCCGCCGCGCTCGCCGAGCCCGCGCACACCACGCGCATCGAGACGCGCCCCTACTACGGCGCGGTGGTCACCATCGAGCAAGGCGTGCGCGTCTATCGGCCGGTGCCGCCGACGCAGCACCTGATCATCAATCCTGACGGCGCGACGCCGCTGCAACTCAACATCGGCAACGGCAGCTTCACGCCGAAAAGCCAGGCCGCAGCGACGGACCGCTGAGCCGGTGCGAAAGCGCCGCTTGAGGGCGCCGCGCTGCGCGGCTAGGGATGGGCAGCGCGCTTGGACGCGCGGCGTCTCCAGGCCCCTATGCCCCGCTACCGCATCACCATCGAATACGACGGCACGCCGTTTCTCGGCTGGCAGCGCCAAGCCGACGGTCCGAGCGTGCAGGGCGCGCTCGAGGAGGCGCTGTTTCGCTTCTCGGGCGAGACGCGCAGCGTGCGCGGCGCCGGCCGTACCGATGCAGGCGTGCACGCGCTGGGGCAGGTGGCGCACTTCGATCTCGACAAGACGTGGGAGGCGTTTCGCGTGCGCGAGGCGCTGAACTTCCATCTGCGCCCGGCGCCCGTCGCGGTGATCGATTGCAGCCTGGCTGCCAAGGATTTCGACGCGCGCTACAGCGCCACGGCGCGGCACTACCGCTATCGAATTCTGTCGCGTCGCGCGCCGCCGGCGCTCGAGCGCGATCGCGTGTGGTGGCTCCCCGTCGCTCTCGATGCGGCGCTCATGCACGAGGCGGCGCAGGCGCTCGTCGGCCGCCACGATTTCACGACCTTCCGGGCAGCCCAGTGCCAGGCGAATTCCCCGCTGCGTACGCTCGACAGGTTGGATGTGTCGCGCTACGCCGACGAGATCGTCATCGAGGCGTCGGCGCGCTCGTTCCTGCACAATCAAGTGCGCTCGATGGTCGGCAGCCTGAGGCTGGTCGGCGAAGGTAAGTGGCGACCGCGCGAGCTGGCGGCGGCCCTCGAAGCCCGCGACCGAACCGCCTGCGGGCCCGTGGCGGCGGCTTGCGGGCTGTACCTCGCGCGCGTCGACTACGGCGCGCCGGAAGCGCTCGCCGATCCGGCCGGCGAGATGGCTCCCGACGACGATTGAGCCATGTACGCCGCCTACTCGATGATCGACAGGAATTCCTGGCGCGTCACCGGGTTGTCGCGGAACACGCCGAGCATGCGGCTGGTGACGAGGTCCGTGCCCGGCTTCATGATCCCGCGCGCGGTCATGCAGAAGTGCTCGGCCTTCAAGACGACGCCGACGCCCTGCGGCTGCAGCACCGTGTCGATGGCGTTGGCGATCTGCGCCGTCATCTTTTCCTGGATCTGCAGGCGCTTCGCGTACACCTCGACAATGCGCGCCAGCTTCGAGATGCCGACGACGCGGCCCTTGGGGATGTAGGCGATCCAGGCGCGGCCGATGATGGGCGCCATATGATGCTCGCAATGGCTCTCGAAGCGGATGCCGCGCAGCACGATCATCTCGTCGTAGCCCTCGGTCTCCTCGAAGGTCTTCGACAGGATGGCTTCGGGATCCTCGGCGTAGCCGCGGAAATATTCCTCGTAAGCTTTGGCCATGCGCTTGGGGGTCTCGATGAGACCGTCACGCTCGGGATTTTCCCCCGTCCAGCGAATGATGGTGCGGAAGGCCGCTTCGACCTCCGAACGGCTGGGGCGATCGGTTTCGTCCATGGCGGGCTCTTTGTGCTTCTTGCTCAAGGTCGGATCTCGACTGTGGATGGGCGGCTCTAAGGGGTTGGCCTGCGGGTGGCAAGAGCCACGATAGCCGAAATCGTTGCCGCTTCCGTTGAGGGGTGCATGCGCCCCGTATATGGGGCGGCGGCGGCTCGAGTGCAAAACCCGCCCGGCAGACCCGGTTGGCGATGGCAAAATTCCATCTGCAACAGGTTGCTCTCCCGACAAGTCGTAGACCGAGAGAAGCTACGCGACTGTCCTGGCGTGAACAGTCCTTCCAGCGCCCGGGCCGTCAGAAATTGGGTGCGCGTTGGGCTGCAAATACATTCGAAAAAAAAGCCAAAGCCTCATCGATTTCGGTTCAATTGTCGGCTCTCGGCGAGCGGAACTTTAGGGGTTCTGCGCCTATGTTTTGCGCATCGGACGGTGGCACGTTCGGGGCGCTTGTAAGACAGGCGTTCAGTCACAGGTGTAGTCTTTTGTGGAGTTGAAACGTCATGTCGACCTCTAAAGTCATCGCAGTTCTCGCTGCTACGGCCATGGTTGGCCTGTTCTCGGCTTCGGCTTTCGCCAAGTTGATCCCGCAGGAAGAGATTCAGCAGTACAGCGGCTCCGACAAGCCGGACGTTGACGCCGGCGCCTCCAAGGGCCCCGACGCTTCGATCGTCGATCAGGAGAAGAACCAGTTCGGCAACGAGCCGGCCAAGGATCTCGACAAGAACCGCACCCTCGGCGGCGGCGAGAGCCTCCCCCAGATGGAAGAGCAGGGCATTCCTGGCGGCGATCGCTAAGTTTCGCCTGAGACTTCAAATCGACGGCCGCGGCGGCGTTCGCCCCGCGGCCGTCGGTATTTTCTCGTTCTTGCAAACTCGCGATGCCCGGTCGCGGTGAGCGGCCAATAACAAACAAAAAGAGCAACGCCGCGAACGGCGCTGCTCCTTGTGTGCAGGCAGGTATTAGCGCTGCTTGTCGCGCTCGCTATGGCCACCCTGTTGGCCGCGCTGGTTGTGCTCGGCCTCGCGCTGCCGGTTCTGGTCGCTCTGACCGCCGCCCTGCTGCCGGTTCGCCTGCTGGTTCTGATCGCGCTGTTTGTCGCGCTCCTTGTCCTGGCCCTGGCCGGCTTGGCCCTGCTGATGCTGGCCCTTCTTGTCCGGATTGCTCTGGTCATCGCCCTGCTGGCGGCCGGCCTGACCTTGATCCTTGTTAGCCATGATGGGTGAATCCTCCAGTTTCTAGAGGAGGTTAAACGCTACGGCGAATGAGGCCGTTCCATCGGCAGGCCCTGCCGCGCAGAGCCAGGATCGGTCAAATTCGAAATTTCCCACACTTGGAACTGCTGCGGAGGGGGCGAGTTTGCCCTGCATGCAGACCCCGAGCGACATGCCCTATTGGATGCGCAGCATCGGCCACCTTTTGCGCGCGCACTGCGTGCCAGAGCCGGCGCTGCCGTTCCCGGTGAAACTGAACCTGCTGCATCTTGTACGCGTAGAGGGCGCCATGGGCCTGCTGCACACCCACCGCGGCCTTTTCTGAGTTGCGCCGCGCGAACCAACGCATTCGGCGCGCCACGCGCGTTTCCGCCTTGCCAGACGCCTTCGCGCCGATTACACCGGCAGCGCTCTGAACAAGCCCGCTAAGGCGAGGCCAGGGTCCATCCAGGCTGCCGTAGCTCAGTGGTAGAGCACTCCCTTGGTAAGGGAGAGGTCCTGAGTTCAATCCTCAGCGGCAGCACCATCGAGGCCGACCACGGACGCGCGCCTTGCCGCAAGGTTGGCAGGCGCTGCCGATGAACTGGCGCCCCGACGTCAATCTTGTCCACACCCGTTTTAGGAGCGCCGCGCGCGCGGCGATGCGACCCGGGTTGGGGCACGCCGAGACGTCCGGGGGTGCGCGTCAACCAAGAATAACCAAACAGCGCCGGTATGTTAGATCGTCGTTGACAGCACGACGGCGGGTTTCTCCCGTCGTGGAACGGTCTGTCGCACCCCGCGGCGGGCTGCCTCGTCCCCCATTCAGGGGACAGACGTTTCCCCTGCCTCAAGGTAATTTCCTAGCGTGGGAGCAACCCATTCAGCTCCGTTTCCAGTTTTGCGTTCGGGGAAAGCAGATGGCTTGGCTATCAATTATCGGCGTCAGTGAAAACGATGGGCACCCGTCCCGGATAGAGCCCGCGTTTTCGTCCCCCCCGGTCCTCACGGCTCCCCCCGCCGAGACGACCACCCTTGCGCCGCTCAAGGTAGCCGCCAACGCCTTCCTATTCCGGGCGGGCGATCCCCGGACGCATCTTTATCGAGTTGAGACCGGAGCCATCTGCCTCTACGAGACGCGCCGCGGCGACCGTCAGTCGGTCATCGAGTTCCTGTTCCCGGGCGACTACGTCGGCCTCGGCTTCCTCGACAAGCAACACCTCAACGCCCGGGCGTTGTTGGATTCTACGGTGACTTGCCAGCCGATCGACGCGCTCGCCGATGTCGTGCACGCCGACCCGCGCGCGCAGGCCAAGCTCGCCCTTTCGGTCGAGCGCGAGTTCGAGGCGCGCCGCGACGAGCTTCACAGCGCCGGCCAGCGCCAGCCCATCGAGCGCGTCGCCGCGCTACTCGTCACCTCGGCGCGCACCAACGTGCAGCAGGGACGCCCGGCCGAGCTTATCAAGGACTCCTGGAAGTGCGGCGTCATCGCCGAGCTTCTGCAGCTCACCCTCGACGATCTCGGTGCCATCCTCGTCGACTTGCAACGCCGGGGCCTTATCGAAGCCGCCGGCGAGGATCTACGGTTGACCGACATCGTTGCGCTGGAAGCGATGGCGGACGGCATCTGGCCGGATAACGATCACGGCGCGGCGCCCGCGCCCAAGCTCCTGCCGGCTCACAGAGCCGCCTGAGGGGCGCCCGTCTTGAGCATGCCGAGGCTTTGCGCTCGGACGACCGCCTGTGCGCGCGATTCCGCCGACAGCTTCTGAAAAATGCGCTTCAGGTGGGTCTTGATTGTCTCGGGTGCGACACCGAGCTCCCGCGCGATCTCCTTATTGGAGCGACCCCTGGCGATGAACTCGACGATCGAGCGCTCGCGCGACGTCAAGTCGTCGCGGGCGCGCGTCGCGGACGGCTTCTTCTTCTCGCGCGCGCGTTCGCGGAGCTGATCGAGCAAGCCGTTGACGAAGCGCAGCGCTTCTCCTTCGCCGTCGAACACGCCTGCATCCCTCGCCTGCAGCAGGATGGGCACGATGCGCCGGTCGTGGTCCAGGACGAAGCTCGGCATGCTAGCTTCTGCGCCCCAAGTCATGAGCTGCCGCAGCAGATCGTAGGCTGTCTCCGAGGCGCCGAGGCGAGACCGCAGCACGGCAAGGTCGATACCGACGCGCAGGGCGATGAACTTGTCGTCGGTTGCGAGCAGCCCGTCGAATGCCTCGCTCAGTGCCTCAGCTGCGTCCTCGAGATTCTCCGAGGCGGCGTCGATCAGACCCTTGGCCACCATGTTCCAGGTGCGGATCGGCGTGCTCGAGCAGGAGCTGCCGGCGGGATGTTTGGCGTGCAGCTCCTCGAATGCCGGCAGCAAGGCGACGGCGTCGGCGATATTGCCATCGGCGAGCAGCACGCGCGTGCGCTCCACCAGCAGCATGGCGATGACCACACCCCAGCCCCGCTCCCAGCTCAGGCGCTCGGCGCGATTGAGCAGGCTGATGGCCCTGGCGCGGTCGCCGCGGATGAAGGCCGCCCGGACCAGCACGAAGTAGGCGTTGCGGAAAGCCTCGTGGAAGGCCGTGGTCTCGATCAGATCCAAAGCGTCGAGGACCGTCACCTCCGCGCCGGCCACGTCGCCGCGCTCATATTGCAGTCGGGCGATGAGGCCGGTGACCATAGAGGCGGAGGCCGACGCGGCACTGGTGTGCCGCTCGGCGAGAGCGCGCGCCGCCGCGTAGAATTCCAGCGCCTCCTCGAACCTCAACTGCTTGACGGCAGCGAGGCCGCAGAGGCAGAGCCGATAGTTCTCGGGCAGCGCATACGAGGCTTCGCCGGCCGAAGCATCCGGCTTGGGGACCGCGTAGAAGGCGTTCCAGTCGCCGGCCTTCAAATAGGCATAGCGCGCAACGTTGCACAGTGCGTTGAAATTGAAGGCGTCGAACCTGTGGCCGGCGAGGCATTCGAGCGCCAGGTCGCGGCCGCGGGCGCCGTCGTCACGCAACGCGTAGTAAACCGCACGCGCAGCGCGGCAGCGCCACCATAGGTCGCTTCCGGAGATTTCGTCGGTTCCGGCCTCGACCTGCGCCAGCAAGACGTCGGCTTCCTTGAAGCGGTTGACGAGGCTCATTCCCCAGGCGAGCGCCAGCTTGACCTCGAGCTGCGAGCTCATCAGCTCCTTCGGCAGGTGCTGCTCCCAACTGAGCAACGTCAGCAGGTCGCCTTTGACCACCATCGACATGGCGCAGTTCTCGATGAACTCGATGGCCATGGGGAAGTCGCCGGCCGCGATGGCGTAGTGAACCGCCTCGCTCCATTGCTCGCGCGCCGCGTACCAGTTGTAGGCCTTGCGGTAGAGGTCGGGGATCTGCTCGCTCAACTTGATGCGTAGGCGATCGGCGAGGAACTCGCGGAGCAGATGGTGATAGCGGTACCAGTTGCCGTTTTCATCGAGCGGCACGAGCATGAACTGCGCGCGCTCCAGGGCATCGAGCATGGCCGGCCCTTCGGCCGTGCCGGCGACCGTGCTGCACAGAGCGCCGTTCATCTGGTCGAGGATCGACGTCTTCAGAAGGAAGTCGACGACCGCCGGTGGCTCCGTTGCCAGGGTGTCCTCGAACAGCTCCGAGATGTTACGGGTCGTCCCCGAGATGGTGCCGATGTGCGCTACGGGGTCTGCCGAGTTGACCAAAGAGATGCGCGCGAGCTGCAAGGCCGCGGGCCAGCCCTCGGTCGCCCGGTGCAGCTTGGCGACGCCGCTATTGCCCAGGCTCCTGGCAAGCTCGGGTCCGAGCAGCTCGGCCGTCTCCGCCAGGGTGAACTTCAATAGCGTGGCATCGATCTCGGCGAGCTGGTCGTCGAGGCGCAGACGCGACAGCGGCAAGCGCGGCTCGGTGCGCGACACCAGCACAAGGTGCAGGTTGGAGGGCGCATAGCGCAGCAGCAAGGCCATCAGCTCGTGGCAACGATGGTCGGAGACGACGTGGAAGTCGTCGAGAAACAGGTAGGTCTCGGTATCGATCTCCGACACCCCGTTCAGCAGCGAGGAGATGACGTTGCGCGGGGGAATGAGGCTCGAGGCGTGGAGCAGCGCGATGGCATCGCGGCCGAGGTTCGGCGCGGCGCCATCTACCGAACGCGCCAGGTGATAGGCGAAGGCGCCAGGCTCGTTGTCGTCAACGTCGAGACTAAGCCAGGCAACGAGGGCGCCCGTTTCGCGCAGTCGTTGGCACCATTCGGCGGCGAGGGTGGTCTTGCCGTAGCCCGCGGGGGCTCTGAAGACGACGAGACGGCGCGCAGCCGCATCGTCGAGGGACCGCATCAGCCCCGGTCGCTGTACCGCAAACTTACGAACCGCAGGCGGCACGGTCTTGGTCAGGGCAATACGCGGTAGCTCTACCAAGAACGGGTGCCCGAAATCCTGCTTCAGACCCATATTATTCATCTGCGCGCGCTCCCCACGCACAGAACAGACGCCTAATCCCGGAAGGTTAGGCCATGCTGCAGAACGCTTCAATTAAAATGAATACTGACAGTTATTTACTGCAGTGCAATTGATGCATTTTCGACGTGGCTCGTTTCCCCCGCCATCCGCGCAAGGCGTCCCCCAAAGGGGGGACTGTGGGCGCTGCAACTGTCCGTTAGCCTATTAATCGGATCGGTCAACCCCCGGATCATCCGAGAGAATGCCAGTCAATCCGCGTTGCGGTGTCCCGCGAGCGGAGCTGAGCGGTTAGCGCAGAGGAACGAGACATGTCCGCGTCGAAGGTGAGCGCCAACTACGACTTTCGTCGCATAGGCACGTTGCTGGCAGTCGGCGCCATGTCGCTGCTTCTCGGCGCCTGCGCTCACAACGGCGGCGAGGCGCCGGCTCTCCAGTGGCAGTTCAACGCTTCCGACGCCGGCGCGCCCCCAGCCGGCCCGGGAATGTTCGCGGTTGAAAGCTCCCAGCTCGCCGACGTGACCGCGGAAAGCTCCGCCGCGGACGCGCCGGCGGTGACCGAGCACAACGCTTCGCCTCCGGCCTGTGGCAAGGGCGGAAACTCTGGCTGGTCGGACAATTGCTACGTCTACCGCGGCGGGCGCGATCCCGTTACCGGTCGCGCCGTCACTCAGCTTTAGGGCGATCACAGATCGGTGCGGGCCGCGTTCTGGTGGGCCTGGACGGGGCGCGTTGCCACCCAATCCATATTGTTCTTGAACGGCGGTGTAATACTCTTCCGCTGTCATGGCTCGCATCGGGATCATCGCTCTAGCTGCCCTACTGCTCCTCCCCGGAGCGGCGCGGGCTGACTGGTCTGCCGACACCCCCGGCCGCATCGATGCGCTGGTGAAGAGGTTCCTCACGCCACGGGCCGGTGCCGTGCGCGTCCCGGCACTGTCGCTGGCCATCGGCATCGACGGCAAGCTCGTCCACGCCAAGGGTTTCGGCGAGGCGCGGCCGGATACGCCAGCGAACGAACGTACTGTTTTTCACATCGGCTCGCTGACCAAGCAGTTCACGGCCGCCGCGGTTCTGCATCTCATCGAGACGGGTGCACGTGCGCCCATCTCGCGAAAGGCACTCACGCTCGACACGCCTATGCGCGAGATATTCGAGGGCGTCGAGACGTGGACCGCCGCCGACGATCCGCCGATCTCGGTGCGCAGCCTGCTTACCATGACGTCGAACCTGCCCAACTTCACTTCGCGCCCGCCGCCCGCGGCCGACCCGTGGGGCGCGGTGGAGACGCCGAATTTGCTGGCGGCACTGAAACGCCTGCCGCCGCACGGTTGGCCGAACACGTTCGAATACAGCAATACCGGCTACTTCCTGCTGGCCAGCGTCGTCGAGCATGTCCTCGCCGGCGACGGACAACCGGTCGCGTTTCGCCAATATGTGCGAACCTCGATCATTGCCCCGCTCGCCCTCGAGCAGACCGGCTTTGTCGGCGACTATGCGCTGGGCTCGGAGGTCGCGCAGGCGCACTACACCCGCCGTCCAGCGTTCGCGCAGCCGCATTGGCTCGATGGATCCGGCGACATGGCGAGCAACGCCGTCGACCTGTTTGCGTGGAACAAGGCGCTTGTCGATGGCCGCGTGCTCGGCGCCACAAGCACCGCCGCCATGTTCTCCGATGCCGCGCGTGTCGATCCTCACACGTATTACGGCATGGGCTGGTTCATCGGGCACGAGAACGGTTGGGACAGCTATCACCACTCCGGATCGGTGCCGGGCTACACGTCCTACAATGCCATCCTGCGTGATGCAGCGCTCGGGCGCGTGGATGTCGGTCACCTTGCTCGTCAACAGCGACGGCGTCACCGAACTGGAGCGTCTCGCCGACGAGATCTTCTTCGAGCTGGGCGCCGGTTAAGCGCGCGCGACTTGACACGAATGTGATGCGGCGCGCCCGGCGGTACTTATGCTTGCAGTTCCGACAAAACCGCGCTGCTCGGGAACGAAGGGCAATGCGTTCTGGCGAACATTGCTTGCCTGTACGGGAACACCTCCACTGGCGGGATCCTGCGGCGGCCTTACCGTCGCGTTGCCACGCTTTGCGGCCGGGCGCCGAGAAGACCGTTCCTTCATTTTGGGTCCTCTCGGCGCCTGGCCGCTCTTTTTTTGAGCAGCCAGGCACTGCGGAAACGACGGCAGATTTGCGTGCCGCATTTCGGCGTGCCGTACAATCCGCGAGCATCGGTCACCGCCGCCCTATTGCTTGCAGCCGCGCGCGCGGCTGGAAACTTCAAGACATTGTGATGGGGAAAACTTTGCCAATCACAGCGGGAACTCATCCCCTATCTGCGGGCAAATCCGGCACCTAATGTCAAATCGCCGCGCTACCTGAGCGGAGCGCGTTTGAGCAGGCCGGTGATCCGGCTCGCGAAAAACTCTCCGCATTTATTCAAGCCGCAGTCCACGGACATGGGGCTGGGGGTGGAGCCGCTGAAATGAGCCGACTGCTTAACGGGGATCTCACGGTCACCGAACGGCAGAATTCGTGCTCACGCGGTTCATCGGGAGGCGCGAATAAGCGTGGATACGGAGGAAGCGCAATGCAAATGACGAGAAAAGGGGCCATCCGCCTGTTGGGCGGAGTAATGGCCGCCTTGATCGGCCTTGCCGGACCAGGCATGGCGAATGAAGAAATAGAGAAGCGGGCGAAAGACCCGAACACCTGGCCGGCACCGGGACGCGACAACAAGCTGACGCGTCACAGCCCGCTCAAAGACATCAACACCGACAACGTCGCCAAACTCCAGATGGTCTTGGTCGCAGTCGACCGGCGCGCTGCGCGGCCATGAGGGCCAGCCCCTCGTGATCGACGACGTCGGCGGCAAGCCGATGATGTTCTTCATCTCGGGCTGCCCCAACATGGCTCAGTGCAACATCGCACAGGGTCTCGACCTGTCCGATCCGGACAATCCCAAGCAGATCTGGAACTACGTCAAGAAAGACGATCGCGATGAGTCCGCCGTGCCGCGCGCTTGCTGCGACACGGTCAATCGCGGCGCCTCCTACGCCGACGGCAAGTTGGTCTACGGCACGCTCGACGGCTACGTGATCGCCCTCGACGCGCAGACCGGCAAGGAAGCCTGGGTCGTCAAGCACGCCTGGCCGGAGAAGGGTGAGACCATCACCTCCGCTCCGCTCATCGCCGAGAACCTCGTCATCATCGGCTTCGGCGGCGACGAGTTCGCTGCCCGCGGCCGCGTGACGGCGTACAACCTCGCCGACGGCAAGAAGGTCTGGGACTGCCACTCGACCGGTTCCGACAAGGACGTCTGCTTCACGAAGGAGACCAACAGCGCCAATCCGCACTACGGCGTGGCCGGCTCCGACCTCGGCATCAAGACGTTCCCCGGCGAGGACTGGAAGATCGGCGGCGGCGCGGCTTGGGGCTGGTACAGCTACGATCCGGAGCTGAAGCTCGTGTACTACTCGACCGGCAACCCCGGTCTGTGGAGCCCGCAATACCGTTGCCCCGACAAGACGCACGAGGAGTGCAACACGGGCGCGTTCGACAACAAATGGTCGATGACCATTTTCGCCCGCAAGGTCGACACCGGCGAGGCCGTCTGGGCTTACCAGATGACGCCCGTTCGACCAGTGGGACTATGACGGCGTCAACGAAAATATCCTCACGGACATGGACATCGACGGCAAGAAGGTCAAAGCGCTCACGCACTTCGACCGCAACGGCTTTGCCTACGTCCTCGACCGTACGAACGGCACGCTGCTGCGCGCCAACAAGTACGTGACGACGGATTGGGCCGAGAAGGTCGACCTCAAGACCGGTCGCCCGATCAAGGTGCGCGAGCACTCTCCGCTCGAGGTTGGCCGCAACGTTGCGACCTGCCCGTCGGCCATGGGTGGCAAGGACCAGCAGCCTTGCGCTGTCGATCCGGCCGAGCCGAACAAGTTCTACTGCCCCACCAACAACTGGTGCATGGAGCTTGAGCCGCAGGAGCGCACGCACACGCAGCAGGGCACGGTCTACGTGTTCGCCAACGTGTACATGTTCCCTGAGAAGCCCGGCACGACTGGCAAGGTGAAGAAGTTCGACGTCCTCACCGGCAAGCTGGACTGGGAGATTCCGGATCCGTATCCGAACTGGGGTGGCACGATGGTCACCGACGGCGGCCTCGTGTTCTACGGCTCGCTGGGCGGCGACTTCCGCGCTGTCGATCGCAAGACCGGCAAGGTGCTTTGGCACCGCAAGCTGGCCTCGGGCATCATCGGCAACCCGATCTCCTACAAGGTGAAGGACAAGCAGTACGTGTCGATCCTCGCCGGCATCGGCGGCTGGATCGGCGTGCCCGTCACCGCCGGCCTCGATCTCAACGACAAGTTCGGTGCGATCGGTGCCACCGCGATGACCAAGGCTGCCAACCTCGACAAGATCCCGCAGGCTGGCACGCTGTTCACCTTCCGGGTCTATGACTGAGAAGGCCGCAAACGCCAAGGCGCCCGGTGCTGCAAAGCACCGGGCGCCGTTCGTACGCCCTGACATCGCAGCCTCGCGTGCCTGCGGTGCGCGGGGCGTCACAGCAAGAGAATGTGTGAAGTAATGCGCGGCCATCGTTCCCCTGTTGCTGGGTGCGTCCCTCCTCGTCGTCGGCGCCATCGCCGGCGGTCGCCGCCCGCGACATGCAGAAGACGTTCGACGAGCTGACGCAGCGCGGAAAAGACCGCCGCCAAGAACGCCGCCAAGAAGGTGTTCAAGGAGAAGTCGCTCGACAAGCTCAGCGTGTGCGCCGACCCGGGCAACCTGCCGCTCTCCGACATCAACGGCGCCGGCTATCAGAACAAGATCGCCGAGGTGCTCGCCAAGGCGCTCGGCGCCAGGCTCGATCTATTTCTGGCGCCCGTATCTCGAGCGCGGCCTGACGCGCGAGACGTTCGACACCAACATGTGCGACGTGCTGCTCGACCTGCCCGCGGTGTACGAGCCGGCGCTGACCACCATCCCCATCTACCGCTCGACCTACGTGCTCGCCTATCGCAACGACCGCGGGCTCGACATCAAGGGTTTCGACGACCCGGCGCTGAAGGGCCTCAAGATCGGCGTCTTCCAGACCTCGAGCATCCGCCAGGTGCTGACCAAGCGCGGCCTCGCGCCCTACCTCAAGCTGAAGACGCTCAGCCACAACGCCGACCTCAACCCCGAGAACCAGCCGTGGCGGCAGGTGCAGGACGTCATCGACGGCAAGCTCGACGTTGCCGGCGTGTGGGGACCGTTCGCCGGCTGGCTGCAAGAAGATGAAGGGCGAGCCGATCGTCATCCAGCCCGTCAACATGTGGGAGGACCTCGTCCCCATGGAGTACGAGCTGGCCGCCGGCGTGCGCAAGACCGACGCGCGCCTCAAGTACATGCTCGACCTGGCGCTCGAAGCATTCGAAAGCCGAGATCGAGAAGATCCTCACCGACTACGGCGTGCCGCTGGTCGAGTGCAGCACCTGCCTCGTGCAAGGAAACATTCCCGCGCACGGCGCCTACATCAAGCCGCCCGTCACCGAATACAAGTCGAAGCCCGAGGCGGCTTCGCCCGATCAGGTGGTGACCGACGAAAAGCTCGAGGCCTGGCTCGCCGAAGGGGCCGATCTCACGCAGGAGCTTTCCAACGCGGTCCTCGCCAACGCGCCGGACGCGCATCAAGTTGCTGGTCAAGCAAGGGCGCCGACATCAACGCCCTCGATCCGCAAGGCTATGCGCCGGTGCATACCGCGGCGCGCAAACGCCATCCCGAGCTGATCGCGCTGCTCGCCGATCTCAAGGCCGATCTCAACGCGCCCGACGCCGACGGCATGACGCCGCTGCAGCACGCGGTCATGCGCAACCACGTGCCGACCGTGAAGGTGCTGCTCGAGCGCGGCGCCGACATCGAGAAGAAGAACAAGGAAGGCTATTCGCCGCTCGCGCTCGCGCTCGCCGAAGCGAAGTTCGAGGTGGCGAAGGTGCTGCTCGACGCCGGCGCCGCACATCGACACGATGGCCGGCCCGGAAGAGCTGACGCCGCTGATGATCGCGTCCAGCCAGGTGTCGCCTGGCGAAGGCGCCATCTTCCTGCCCGGCAGCACGCGGCCGATCGATCTGGCGCGCGAGCTCATGCAGAAGGGCGCCAACGTCAATGCGCAGTCGAAGTCCGGCGTCACCGCGCTGATGATCGCGGCGGCGCGCAACGTGGCGCCGATGATCGGCCTACTCGTGCAGTCGGGTGCGAAGACGGATCTGAAGAATCGGCCCAAGGCAAGACGGCAGCCGAGATCGCCGAGCTGAACGGCTCGGAGGCGGCAGCGAAGGCCATAAGGCTGCTCAGCAAGGCGACGGAGGGGAGCAGCAACTAGTGCCGTCCGGTCCGCAAAATGTCGGGAGCGCCGAATATGCACGCAGCCCTGCGGGTGACAGCGTTTGCCTTCCTTGTGCTTGCGTTGCTGGCAAGTGCCGACGCCGGCGACGCGCCGCCGCCCAGCCTCGCCGAGGCGCCTCCTGCTACCGCGAAGGACTTTCGCGAAGAGGACGTGCGTCGCGACGCTGAAAGACGTGATCGCAGCGCGCAGCCAAGGACGGCGTCTTTCTCTTCCACGATACCAAGACCGACGCCGATCTGAAGCTCGTCTTCGACGAGGTGAAGATGGTGCGCGGCATGCGCGGCTATGGCTGGTTCCCCAACGTCATCTTCCACGATGCCGCCGAGCCGAAGAAGAAGTACGCCATCGATTTCTGGTTCAAGCCGGACGGCGACAAGCTGAAGCTCGTCGACATCCGCGTGCAAAAGGGCCCGCGCCGCGAGGGCGACGGCTACACGATGATCACGCGCCTGCCGGTCGCGTGGTGGTGGCTGCCGGTTTCGGAGCACCCCGGCGACACCGAGATCGTCCGCCATTGGCAGGTGATGAGCGCCATCCACGGCGAGATCGCCACGAAGCGCGACAAGGACGGCGTCTACTACCTCAAGGACGAGAAGAACGGGCAGACGATCCCTCTCGAGTTCATCGAGATTCATCAGCCGATCCGCCGCCTCAAGAAGGACGGGCGCTACTTTGCATGCACGGATTTCCGCAAGCCGGGCAGCAAGGACGAGTACTACGACGTCGATTTCTGGCTCGACGAAAAGGACGGCAAGCTGAAGGTCGGTGAAGTTCGCATCCACAAGGTGCCGGTGGAGGAGGACGGCGCCTGGACGCAGAAGCCGCGCTACACGTTCGACGGCCTGGAGACCGAGGACGTGAAATGATGCGCGCCGCCAGCGGGTACGGGCGCGTGCGCGCCGTTAAATGGTTGCAAGCCGCGGCGGCGACAACGGCGCTGGCGGTGACCGCCGGCGCGGCAGATGCCGCAACCAAGGATCTCACCGACGAGGAGGTTACGGCGGCCGTCAAGGCCGTCATCGCCGAGCGCAGCGCGGACGGTGTGTTCGCCTTCACCGACGCCCGCACCGGCGATCGTCTTTCCCTGGTGCTGGATGATGTCCGCATCGTTCGCGGCCTTCCCGTCTACGGCTGGTTTCCCAACGTCGCCTTTCACGACAAGGCCGACGCCGGCGAAGAAGTACACGCTCGACTTCTGGCTGATGCCGCACGGCGACAAGCTGAAGCTGATGGATGTCCGCATCCACAAGGCGCCCAAGCCCGACGGAACCTCGTGGATGAGCCTGACGCGTGCGCCGCTCGCTTGGTGGTGGCTGCCGACGATGAAGCGCGCCAGCGCTGTCGCCGGCCTGCAGGCCTGGCAAGTCATGGGCGCAATCCACACGCGCATCGCCGAAGAGGAGCAGGAATGGCGTCGTCACACTCAGAGATGCGGAGCGGCGCGTCGATTTCCCGCGGAGCTCGTCGACGTGCTTCAGCCGGTGGGAACGTCAAAGACAGATGCCAGGTACTTTGCCTGTGCCGATTTTCGCAAGTTGGGAAGTGAGCCTGCTTTTTATTCCACCGTCTATTGGCTCGATCCCTAAGACGAAACTAGTTACCGCCGGACGCGTCACAGCACTGCGCGCACCGGCGGAAGCAAAGCGGCGACAGAACCGCACTGCGATATCGGGGGAATAGCGTTCGATATCGTCGACTGAAAATTGGGGACATAGGAACAGGAAACGTCAATGCACACGTTGCTCCGCTCGGCAGCCGCCGCCATCGCGCTCGGCGCCGTTATCGCCTATGTCAATCCGATCTCTGCCGCCGACACTTCGGCCCACCGGTGCCCCCAAGGAGGCCGCCGGCGCGGCGCCGGCGGCCGGTGCCGCCGCTCCTGTCGTGACGGTGGGCGGCGTCAAGCCAGAACCTCCCACTGCTGCCGAGCTCGAAGAGCTGAAGAAGCCGATGAAGCCGCTGGAGCGCGTCGCCGCTTCGCCGAAGGGTACGCTGAAGAATCCCTACACGGACAACGCCGAGGCGATCGCGCAGGGCAAGAAGCTGTACTTCGGCAAGAGCTGCAACGGCTGCCACGGCGGCGGCGGCGGCGGCGGCATGTGCCCGCCGCTTGACCAACACCGTATGGGTTTACGGCGATACCGACGACACACTTTTCCGCCTGATCTCGCTCGGCAGCGACGACCTGAAGAAGCATGGCTACTCGCGCAAGGGTACCGAGGGCGTCGTCGGGCCCGATGCCGCCGTTCGGCGAGCTGATCGATAGCGGACCAGGACGTGTGGAAGATCATCGCCTGGATCCGCACCGTGTTCGCCGGCGGCCCGGAGCGCCGCCACTGGTAACTCGCCATCTTGCAGGCCCGCGACCGCTTTGCGCGGTCGCCGCGGACGCGCGCGAACCTGTGATTTGACCCGCTCGGCACGGGCTGGCTTACAGGAGATAATGAGAAGTTATAACATACCTTGAAGGTGCTCGTGCCGGCATTTGCTACTGCCATTGTTGCGCAAGTTTGCGCGGTCCGGTCTCTCGCCTGCGGCTGCCTCGCCGCTGCCTTCGGCGCGACGCTCCTCGCCGAGCCGAAGGCCGCCCAGCCGGGCGATCCCCCGTCGCTGACGACGACCATCGTCTACCTCACCAAGGACTATAAGGAGCCGCCGCCGCTTTCCCTCGTCGACAAGGAGGTGAAGGACAAAGGCATCCAGGGCGCGCGCATCGCGCTCGACGAGGACAACCGCACCGGCCGGCTGCTCGGCCAGCACTACGACCTCCTGGAAGCGCTGCTGCCGGCTGACGCCAACCCCGTCGACAAGGCGAAGGAGCTGCTGGCGCAGGGCCACGGCATCATCGTCGCCGACCTCGAGGCGGCCGATCTTCTCGCCGTCGCCGACCTGCCCGAGGCGCAGCACGCGCTCATCTTCGATGTGCGCACCAGCGACGACGCGCTGCGCCAGGAGCAGTGCCGCGCCAACGTGTTCCACATCGCCCCGAACTGGGCCATGCGCGCCGACGCGCTCGCCCAGTACCTGCTGTGGAAGAAGTGGCGCCATTGGGTGCTGATCGTCGGCAAGTCGCCTGCCGACCAGGGATACGCCGCCGCCATCCGCCGCGCCGCCGCCCGCTTCGGCGCCAAGATCGTCGAGGAGCGCCCCTACACCTTCGAGCCCGGACAGCGCCGCACCGACACCGGCCATCAGCAGATCCAGTCGCAGATGCCGATGCTGACGCAGGGCACCCCCGACCACGAGGTGGTCATCGTCGCCGACGAATCCGATGTCTTCGGCGACTATCTCCTGTTCCGCACCGCCGAGCCGCGCCCCGTTGCCGGCACGCACGGTCTCGTCGCCGTCGCCTGGCATCGCTCGTTCGAAGAGTACGCCGGCACGCAGATGCAGAACCGCTTCGAGAAGCGGACGGGGCGCATCATGACCGAGCGCGACTACACCGCGTGGCTCGCCGTGCGCATCATCGGCGAAGCGGTGACGCGAACATCGCAGAACAATCCCGATGCGCTGCGCGCCTACATCCTGTCCGCCAAGTTCGAGGTGGCCGGCTTCAAGGGCCAGGGCATGAACTTCCGCCACTGGGACCTGCAGTTGCGCCAGCCGATCCTGCTCGCCGGTCCGCGCGCGCTCGTATCGATCTCGCCGCAGGAGGGCTTCCTGCACCCAAAGTATCTCACCGACACGCTCGGCTTCGATGAGCCGGAGACGAAGTGTCGGATGCCCAACGCCGTACCGAAAAACGGGAGTAAGTGATGCGACGGCTTCTTGTCATCTTTGCCTTGCCGCTGCTCATCTGCGCGCCGGCGACGGCCGACACCATTTTCGTTTCCAACGAGAAGGACAACACGGTCACGGTGCTCGATTCCGAAACGCTGAAGGTGATCAAGACCATCCCCACCGGCAAGCGGCCACGCGGCATCGCCATCACGCCCGACTTCAAGGAGGTCATGGTTTGCGTCGGCGACGACGACCAGCTCGACGTCATCAACACCGAGACGCTGGAAATCGTCCGCCGCATGGACACCGGTCCCGATCCCGAGCTGCTCGACATCGACCACAAGGGCGAGCGCGTCTACGTCGCCAATGAGGACGACGGCTACGTCACGGTGCTGGAGCGCGCCAACGGCAAGGTGCTGGCCGAGATCGAGGTCGGCGTCGAGCCGGAAGGCATGTCGGTCAGCCCCGACGACAAGATCGTCGCCGCCACGTCGGAGGCGACGAGCATGGCGCACATCATCGATACGACGACGTTCGAGGTGCTGGCCAACATCCTCGTCGACACGCGCCCGCGCGTCGCCACGTTCACCCACGACGGCAAGCACGTATGGGTGTCGGCCGAGGTGGGGGGCACCGTCGCCGTCATCGACGCGGCGACCTACAAGATCACCAAGAAGTTGCACTTCGAGATCCCCGGCGTGCGGCCCGAGCTCATCCAGCCCATGGGCATCATCTTTTCCAAGGACGGCAAGCAGGCGTTCGTCGCCATCGGCCGCGCCAATCGCATCGCCGTCATCGACACGGCGACGTACGAGACGACCAACTACATCCTCACCGGGCAGCGTCCCTGGCACATGGCGCTATCGCCGGACGGCAGCAAGCTCTATTCGGCCAACGGCCTCACCAACGACATGACGATCATCGATGTCGCCAGCTTGAAGCCGGTGAAATCCGTGCCGGTCGGCCGCCTGCCGTGGGGCATCGTCATCAAGCCGAAGCAGTAGGGCGCCGCTCGGCACCGCACCCCCGCTTCGATCACTGCACCATCAGGCGGGTGCCGTCGGTGCCCATGGCCTCGCCGGCCTTCAGGTCGCCGCAGGATTTGCCCAGGAACTTGCCCTGCTGCTCGATCATCCGCTTGACGGAGACCGACTGCGAATCCTGGATGCCCGACGTCGTCGAATTGATCGTCACGTCGAACGCGGTTTGAAAGTCGCCCTTCATTTCGGTGCGGCTCTCGACATCGCGCCCGTTCATGTTGCACGTCGATTCGACGACGACCGTGCCGCCCTCCTTCTTCACGTCGTACTTGGCGCAGCTCTTCTTGTGCTCGGCATCGCTGGCCAGCGCCGTGTTGCGCTCCATCTCGGCATCGATGCAGATCGTCAGCGTCTGCTCGTGCTTCTTGCCACCTTCGTCCATGGTCGTTTTTTGCTCCCAGCGGCCGGCCTTGCGCAGGGGCAGGTCGGTATCGGCCGCATAGGCCGCAGCCGGCTGCAAGGCTGCGCAAGCGGCCGCGAGAAGGATCGCCGTCGTCAACTTCATCGTTTCGTCCCCACGTTACTGTGTAACACCCATATTCGATGCTAGGGAACGGATGGCAAGCGTGGTGCGGGGCGGTGGCACGCACTCACGCGATGTTGAAGCGCCACCGCGTGCGTCGTTCGGCGCGAGACAACATCGCGGGAAAATAAACTCACCTTAATCGGGAAAAACGCCCGGCCCTGATTGGCGTCCGTGCACTTGGTCGCTAAGGTTGCGCGCCTTCCCGACAGAGCTGGTTTGACGGCGGCTCCGCCACCGCCTATCGCGCTGTCCACTCGCCTTGTTCGCATTTGCCCCCGAAGCAAGAGGACGCTCCGTGCAGCCGAAGATCGCACTCATCACCGGTATCACCGGACAGGACGGCGCGCACCTAGCGCAGCTACTGCTCGACAAGGGCTACATCGTACACGGCGTAAAGCGCCGCTCTTCATCGTTCAATACGGCGCGCGTCGACGATCTCTATGTCGATCCGCACGAGCACGACACGCGCTTCTTCATGCACTATGGCGACATGACGGACGCGACGAACCTCATCCGTCTCGTGCAGGAGCACCAGCCGGACGAGATCTACAACCTGGCGGCCCAGAGCCACGTGCAGGTGAGCTTCGAAACGCCGGAGTACACCGCCAACGCCGACGCACTCGGCACCCTGCGCCTCTTGGAGGCGATCCGCATTCTCGGCATCAAGGACAAGGTGCGTTTTTACCAGGCCTCGACATCGGAGCTGTACGGCAAGGTGCAGGAGGTGCCACAGAGCGAGACGACGCCGTTCTATCCGCGCTCGCCCTACGGCGCCGCCAAGCTCTATGCCTACTGGATCACGGTGAACTATCGCGAGGCCTACGGCATGCATGCCTCGAACGGCATCCTGTTCAATCACGAAGGTCCGATGCGCGGCGAGACGTTTGTCACGCGCAAGATCACGCGTGCCGTTGCGGCGATCGAGAAGGGCCTGCAGGATCGGCTCTACCTGGGCAACCTCTCGGCGCAGCGCGACTGGGGCCACGCGCGCGATTTCGTCGTCGGCATGTGGCTGATGCTGCAGCAGCCCGAGCCCGACGATTACGTGCTGGCGACGGGCGAAATGCGCTCGGTGCGCGAATTCGTCGAGCGCGCGTTCGCCTGCGTCGGCCGTCGCATCACCTGGCGCGGCGAGGGTGCGGACGAGGTCGGCGTCGACGAGAAGTCCGGCAAGGCGGTCGTGCACGTCGACCCGAACTACTTCCGTCCGACCGAGGTCGAGCAGTTGCTTGGCAATCCTGCGAAAGCGAAAGCGAAGCTCGGTTGGGAAGCGAAGACGACGTTCGACGAGCTCGTCAGCGAGATGGTCGATAGTGATCTGAAAGCCATCGAGCGCGAAGCGTGGCGCCACGACCGCACAGCGCGGTGAGCGTGGAATCGAAGATGACCGAAACTTCAGAGCGGTCCGGGGACTATAAGCTCGCGGGCAAACGCGTATGGGTCGCTGGCCACCGCGGCATGGTCGGCGCCGCGCTGGTGCGCCGACTCGCCGAGGAGGGCTGCGAAGTGCTCGTTGCCGAGCGCCGCGACGCCGATCTCTCACGGCAGTCCGAGGTCGAGCAGTGGATGGCTGCACACAAGCCGCAGGCGGTGTTCGTCGCCGCCGCCAAGGTCGGCGGCATCCTCGCCAACGACACTCGTCCCGCCGAATTCATCTACGACAACCTGATGATCGAGGCCAACGTCATCGACGCGGCCTACAGGATCGGCGTCGAGAAGCTGCTGTGTCTGGGCTCTTCGTGCATCTATCCGAAATTGGCGCCGCAGCCCATCGTCGAGGGAGCGTTGCTTACTGGTCCGCTCGAGCCGACCAACGAGTGGTATGCCCTTGCCAAGATCGCCGGCATCAAGCTGTGCCAGGCCTATCGCAAACAGTACGGCTGCGATTTCATCTCTGCCATGCCGACGAACCTCTATGGGCCCGGCGACAACTACGATCTCGCCTCCGGCCACGTCCTTCCGGCGCTCATCCGCAAGGCGCACGAAGCCAAGCAGCGCGGCGCCGCGTCGATGGTCGTCTGGGGCACGGGCACCCCGCGGCGCGAGTTCCTGCACGTCGACGACTGCGCCGATGCGCTCGTCCTGCTTATGAAGCGCTACTCCGACGCCGAGCACGTCAACGTCGGCTCAGGCGAGGATCTCACCATCGCCGAGCTGGCGCAGGCGGTTTGCGAGGTCGTCGGTTTTACCGGCGGCATCGAGCGCGACTTGTCAAAGCCGGATGGCACCCCCCGCAAGCTGATGAGCGGGGACAAGTTGCGTGCGATGGGGTGGCGTCCGCGCATCGGACTGCGCGAAGGCCTAGCCGACGCCTACGCATCATTTCTCAAGCAGAACGTGTGATGGACGAGGATCGGCGCAAGCAGGGACCGGCCCACGCCCGCGCGTTGCGGCTGGAGGCGGAGCTGCGCGCCAACCTCAAGAAGCGCAAGGAGCAGGCGAAGGCGCGTGCGGGCTCGGCGGCGCCGGAGGCTCCGCCCGACGGCAATCCGCCCGAGGAAAGCAGCAAATAGCTTGCTCGGCCGGTCACTCGACCGGCCTGATCGCCACCTTGATCGTCTCTGCCGCCGCACCGCTGATCTGCATGGCGACCGGCGCGGCACCGACCTCGAAGCGCACGCTCTTGCGCAGGCCCGGGCAATTCTTGGCGCCCGAGTGATCGGCCGATTGGAGCGCGGCGCCGTTCTGCACCAGGTCGATCCAGCCTTCGGCCGACAGCGTCACCTGATAGACGCCCGGCTTCTCTGGTGCTGCGAAGGCGACCAGCCCTGCAAAGCCGTCGCTGCTTCTTCTTCGCCGGAGGAACGGCGAAGGCGACGACTTTCGCCGGTACGAGCGCCAGCGTGAATGCCTGCTCCTTGAGCGGGCCGCGCGCTGCGCCGGACGCGGCCTTCTCGAGACCGGCGTCATCGAAGGCGGCCCGCTCCTTGTCGAGCGGCCACTTGAAGGACTCGCAGCCGCCGGACATGCCGTTCGCGGGCGCGCTCTTGGCGGGTGCGCGATGGTCGAGCGCGTCCTGCGCCAGCGCCGCCGGTCCGCAGCAGGACCAGGGCGACGGCGAACGCGACGCCGCGCAACTCAGTCGACCGCAACCATGACATCCGATGACTTGATGACGGCGGACGCCGCCATTCCCTTTTTCAGGCCGAGGTCGTCGACCAATTCATTGGTGATCGAAGCGGTGACGATTGTGCCACCGACGTCGATGGTGACGTGGGCGGTGGTCTGGCCTTTTACAACGTCGACGATCTTGCCTTTGAGAATATTGCGCGCGCTGATCCGCATTGTTCTGGTCCTTCTGGTCTAGCCCGCCCGGACCGGGAGTTTAGCCCGGGCGGAGCTGCCTGCTATCAGAACTTCGCGCGGGCCGTGGCGTAGAACTGGCGGCCCGGCTCGGGGAAGCCATCGGCCAGCGCGTAGTTCTGGTCGAGCAGGTTGGTGACGCCGACGGCGGTCGAGAAGTTCTCGGTGAAGTCGTAGTCGGCGCTGGAAGTTGAGCAGCGCGTAAGAGCCGATGTCGATGAAGCTCGGCCGGGCGTTCTGCGGCGGCCTGGCTCCGGCAGCCGCCGGTGTGTCTGCAGGGCTCCCGTGATGGTCAGCGTCGTCCTGCAGTCCGTGATCAGGACGGTGCGGTCGCTCGAGAGCTCAAGACTCGGCGTCAATGTCAACTGGGGCAGTCGCCTGCCAGGAGAGGTAGAGGAACGCCTTGTGAGCCGGCGTGCCTTCGGTTTGGTAGGCGGCTACCGACCGCGACTTGCAGCCAGTCATTTGAGCGGCAGTGCCGAAGGGAGTGAACTCGCGCGAGGCCCTCTGATAGTCGAGTTCGCGCTCGAGGTAGGTGTAGTTGCCGCCGACGCGCAGCGTGCGCGTGACATCCCAGTCGGCCGAAAACTCGAAGCCGTAGTTCTCGCCGTCGGCGTTGATGCCGATAATCGAAGTGTTGCCGTTGCGCCGCGAAGAAGACGTTCTGAATGCTGTCTTGAATGTCAGAATAAAAGACGGCACGCCGAGACCTTCACGTCGCCGAATTGTCGCTCGCACCCAGCTCGTAGTTGGTGGCGCGCTCCGGCGTCGAGGTTCGGATCAACGGCACGGGTGCCGAAGCGGGTGCTGTAGCGGTCGAACAGGGTCGGGAAGCGGGTGCGGCACGACACGTCTGGCATGGGCGATGCCGGTCCGGCTGTAGTCGAGATGGCGGCCCCCTGCCAGTTCCAGGCGTCGACACTGGGCGTCTCAGGTTGCGAGCGAAGGATCTGGGTGTTGCGGACTCCGTAAATTCGGCGCGCAAGACTTCATTCATGTCGTAGCTGACGCCGGCAACGAAATCGAGGTTGCGCATCGCGTGGAACGTGTTCTCGACGGCGAACGACCACGTCTCTTCCCGGCTGGTTTCCGTCGGCGATTTGCCGGCAAAGCCGTCAGACGGGTCGTAGTCCAGGTCCCATTCCTTGTGGACGTCCCGGCGGTAGTGGATGACACCCTTCAAGGTATTCATCGGGATGAGCTCGGTGCCCATCTCGACGAAGCCGCCGCACGCTGTCGTCATCGTAGACGCTGTTGTCGAAGATGCTCGTATAGGTACGGTTGTTATGGAAGAAGAGATCACTGCCGAAGGTGTTGTAGTAGGCGTTGGTCTTTATGTAGGAGGCGTCGCCGATCTTGCGTCTTCGACAGCCAGGACAGCGTCGAGGTGTACCAGTCGTCCCATGTCCAGTGGCGCTCGGTGGCACCGAAGAAATAGCCCTGCACGATCTGACGGTTCACGTGGAACGGCGAGCCTCCTGGTGTTCGCCTGGGTCGTGTAGTTGATGACTGTACTCGTCGGTGGCGTTCGGCGTGATGCCAACTTTGGTGTTGATGCGCCAGTCCTCGAAGCCCGAGTGGTCGCGGTTGCCGCCGTTCTCGTAGGGGTAGCCGGGCATATAGCCGGGCGTCGTCGCCGGGCTCGCTGGCGTGAAGTCACCGGACAGGTCGAAGTGATCCTGGTCGACGATGGTGCCGCTGATCTGCGCGTAGTAGCCCTTCTGGCGCGTGCCGGCGAAGGCGTAGCTGCTCCACTGCCCCATCGAACCTAGGTCGCCATCGAACACGGCGCCGACGCGGCCCTCGAGCTCGACCTCCTTGGTCGGCTTGCGGCTGAAACGAGGTTGATGGCGCCGCCGAGGCCGCCCGGGCCGTTGAGCACCGACACGTAGCCCTTCTGCACCTGGACCTCGGAGAGGTCGGCGGTGAGGAAGCGGTTGAAGTCGAGGCGGTTGTCGGCCGGCAGGTAGATGCGCACGCCGTCCATGTAGAGCGGCACACGGAAGCGATCGAAGCCGCGCACCAGGATGTCGCGCTCGTTGCGGCTGTGCCGCTCTGCTGCACGGTGACGCCGGGCACGATGCTGAGCGCCTGGTCGAGCGTGTTCTTGTTGAAGGTCCACATCGCCTCGTTGGTGATGGTGGAACCGCCGATGAGGTCGAGCTGGCCGAGCGTGTAGACGCCGATACCGGCGGTGCCGGTGCCGCCTCCCGGGCCATCTGCCGTCGCTGGCCCTTGCTGGGGTGCCGTCGTGGCCGGCGCGCTGCCGGCCGAGCCGATGCTCTTTTGCGGCTTCTTCTTGCGCGCGAGGGGCTGCGATGGAGCCTCGACGACGACCGGCGGCAGCGGCGTCGCCTCTTCGGCGGTGACATCGCCGCCCGAGGTCATGGCGGCGGCATCTTGCGCCATGGCTGGCGCGGACACGACAAGGCTCATCGCGGCGCAGGTAAGCGCCACGTACGCAAACTTGGACACGGAAACCCCCCGATACGCAGTACAGTTGTCTCGTTATATCCAATCAGATACAGCGCACAACAAAATTTACGATCGGCGCGTCGCAAATCGTCGCTGGGTGTGGCGCTGATATAGTCGCTGCCGCGCTGCGAAGAGGGATAGCGGTGAGCGAGACGGCGAAGAAGACGAAGCGCAAGGGTGCGCGGCAGGTCGAGAAATCTGCAGCGCATTCATCGCCAAAGCGAAAGCGCAAGGCCGAGCGCGCGTTTCCCTACGTGCGCATCCTCATCGGCGAGATGGTGCTGGGTCCCGGCAAGGTCGACTTGCTGGAAGCCATCGGCCGCACCGGATCGATCTCCGCTGCCGGGCGTGAACTCGGCATGTCGTACCGGCGCGCCTGGCTTCTGGTCGACGCGCTCAACCACATGTTCCCAATGTGCTCGTCGCCGCGTCGCCAGGCGGATCGCGCGGGGGCGGCGCCAAGCTCACCGACTATGGGCGCGGCGTCGCGGCCGCCTACCGGCGCGTCGAGGCGCGCGCGCGCGCGGCCATGCGCGAGGAAATGGCCGCCTTCGATGTGCGCGTCGACGACAATAGGACTGAGGCACATCGGGCGGCAGCACTGTCCGCGCGCTCGCCGCGCATCGACCGAATTGCGACCGTGGCCGGTTGAGGCGCAACGGCTCAGATCTTGTGATTGATGGCTCCTATGAAGCCTTCGAGCTTGCGCTGATCGTCGTCAGCCCAGCACTCCTTCACCAGGGCTTTTTCGGGCACGCCGTTCTCCGTCGCGAGCTTCTTCAATTCGTCCGCGTTGCCGAGCCTTTCGGGAAGGTCGAAATATTTCACTGCCGCCCAGCGGGTCAGCAGCGCGTCCATGGTCGACAGCTCGAGCGTGCTGGTCGTGAAGAAGCGCAGCTTTTGGCAGCTCTTGAAGAGTTTCTTGCGCCCGTCGGCGGAGTAGATATCGAACAATGCCGGATCGCCGGCCGCCAAGGCGACCGCGAGCATTTCGTGCACCGTTTGGCTCGCCTTGTCGCAAGACTTCTTGGCCAGCACCTGCTTGGCGCACTCGCGTGTCATCAACCCGCAACTCATGAGGATGTCGTTGGGTTCCAGCGACTGGATGGTGACCGGCTTGGTGTCGATCAGGAGCGACGCGACCAGCCGCGGATAGATGAAGATCGAGCCGGACGTGCGGGCGACGAAGCGCGGCATGGAGAACTTGAGCCGTCCGGCGCTGCCGAAACGGCCTCCAGCGTGAACTCGCCGCCGTACTTCTTGAACGAGTCGCCGGCATTGTTCACTGCCGTCTCGAATTCGGTCGCCACCTTCTCGAAGGCATCGATCTTCCCGGCGGCAATCTGGGTCCAGCTGAAGGCCGTATTGAAAGTGACGAAAAGCTCCTTCAAGCGCTTCACGAAGGCGAACTCGACCTCTTCGCCTGATTGGGCTGTCACCGTTATCTTGAAGTCCTCGCGATCCTCGGCCGCACTCGCGCCATCGTAGCGCGACAGGATCATCGACGTGCTTTCGGTCGGCTCGAAGAAGCAGCCGCGCTTCGCGGCACCGCCGCTGTCCTTGTTGTATCCAACGAAGACGAGGGGGACCTGCTTGTCCTGAAACAGTCCGTAGGCATCGTTCGTTACCCGGTAGCGGATGCCGACGCTCACCAGCATCGTGCGCATGTCCTATGGTGCCGAACAGCTCCTGGAACACGGAAGAGGTAATCGAAGGCCCGACAATTGGCGAAAGTCGGCCTCATCTCGTTCACGACGCGGACTTGGTAGTAATAGTCGAACTTGCCGGCCTTGCCGTCCTGGGCCGCCATGAGGGCCGTAAAGGAAGCGCCCACGTGGTTGGGCGACTTCCACCCTCCCTCGAGAACCTCGACGCCGCTGGCTTTGAGGCCGGCAGGCTGGGCGACACATGCGATGGGAGCACTCAACGCGAGCAATGCCGCGCAGACGGAACGCTGGAACATTGAAACTCCTACAAAAAGAATACAACCTAAAATTGTACATGACTATTAACACAATCGAATTTGCCGGGCAACGCGCATCGGGTTGGGCACATCTCTAAGCGGGGGTCCAGTGCCACACTTGCTGCCGCTTTCGGGAAGCGCTTAATCATCTGCGGATACATTGCCGGCGAACGCCGGCGCAAGGGGACACCTGCATGGATCGCATCAAGATCACCGGCGGCCAGAGGCTCAACGGTACAATTCCGATCTCCGGCGCCAAGAACGCCGCCCTGCCCCTGATGATTGCCAGCCTGCTGACCGCGGACAGGCTGACGTTGAAGAACGTCCCCAATCTCGCCGACGTCAATCTGCTCGCCCGCATCCTGCGCAATCACGGCGTCGACCTCGCGGTCGACGGCAAGCGTCCCGGGCCCGCCCAGCACATCGGCGAGACGTTCCACCTCTCGGCGCGCGACATCGTCGATACGGTGGCGCCCTATGAAATGGTCAGCCGCATGCGGGCCAGCTTCTGGGTGCTCGGCCCGCTGCTCGCCCGCTGCGGCCAGGCCAAGGTTTCGCTGCCCGGCGGCTGCGCCATCGGCACGCGTCCCGTCGACCTGCATCTGATGGGTCTCAAGGAGCTCGGCGCCGAGATCGAGATCGAGGCCGGCTACGTGCTCGCCAAGGCCAAGGGGGGTACCTGCGCGGCGGCCGCGTCGTGTTCCCCAAGGTCTCCGTCGGCGCCACGCATAACGTGCTGCTCGCGTCCGCGTTGGCCCGCGGCGAGACCGTCATCGAGAACGCCGCGCGCGAGCCGGAGATCGGCGACGTCGCCGAGTGCCTCGTCAAGATGGGCGCCAAGATCGAAGGCATCGGCACGTCGACGTTGCGCATCCAGGGCGCCGACCGCCTCGAAGGCGCGGTACATTCGGTGCTCGCCGACCGCATCGAGACCGGCACCTTCGCCATGGCCGTGGCAGCCGTTGGCGGCGACGTTCTGCTCGAGGGCGCGCGCCCCGAGCTGCTGAAGACAGCGCTCGAACAGCTGGCCAAGACCGGCGTTGAGGTGCAGACGACCAACAGCGGCATTCGCGTAGTGCGCAACGGCCACGGCATCGAGCCGGTGTCGCTGGAGACGCAGCCGTTCCCCGGCTTCCCCACCGACCTGCAGGCGCAGCTCATGGCGCTGATGACGACGGCAAAGGGCACCAGCGTCATCCGCGAGACGATCTTCGAGAACCGCTTCATGCACGTGCAGGAGCTGGCGCGCCTCGGTGCCGACATCACGCTGCACGGCGACACGGCGACCATCAAGGGCGTCAAGGGCCTCACCGGCGCCCCGGTCATGGCGACCGACCTGCGCGCCTCGGTGTCGCTGGTCATCGCCGGCTTGATGGCTGAGGGCGAGACGATGATCAATCGCGTCTACCACCTCGACCGCGGCTTCGAGCAGCTCGAGCAAAAGCTGTCGCGCTGCGGCGCGCAGATCGAGCGCCTTACAGGCTAAGCAGCGCCGCAAACCCGAGAATATTGGCCGGCGGGAATTGCCCGCGCTTGTTCCGGCAGGAACAGCGCGCGCGCCTGCCTCGCCGTACATTCCAATCGTCAACAACGCGCGCTTCCCCCGGAGCCGCCCCAACGACGGAGTGAAAGCAGGCATCCAGATACTCAAGACTGCTCTCAGCACTGCTTCTGAGTTTTGATCGAGGGCCACGTCGGGGCTTCCGCTCCGTCGCCCCGCTGCAGCGCCCTTGATCGGCGGGCTCCGGCAATACCGGAGCCCGCTTTTTTGCGCTGTGCGCCGTTTGTCGGCCGGGGCAGCGGGTCATCGCACCCGGATGACGCACCCGCTTAAGCGAGGTCGATCGCCCCGCTGACTTCGTGGCGCAGGTCGCTGCCCTCGGCCGTCAGCACCATTTTCACGCGCAATTTGCCGCCGCCCTTGCCCGCGCCCTCGCGCACGATGCGCTCGATCTCCTGCTGCGAGGTGATGCCGACTTCTTTCAGGAAGCGACGCAAGGACATGTTGAAGCGTTCGTTCTCCATTGGCGTCTCCTTATACCCTTCGCGCCCGCGTGGCTGATTCTAGAGAGAATAGTTCGGCCTCTTTGGCCCCCACAAGCAAGCGCAAGGTTTGATTTGCCAGCCTAGACGGTGCGCCGGAGACGTCGGTTGCACCGCTGCGGCTGCGCCGCTATCAACACATTGAAAGCTCGCCGGGTTATCGCATTCGAGCGCAAGGACCGCCGTATGGAAGACTTGAAGCTGATCGCCCTCGATCCGGAGGATTTGCAGGTGCTCTCCTGCCATCTCCAGGATGCGGTGATCCGCGTCGGCGACATGGCTTACTTGCGGCGGGATATGCGATTTGCGGCGATTGCCAACCGCTTCGATTGGGAGCGCGCGGCAACCGACGAGGGCGCTCCCTACCAGCGCCGGCGCGCCGGCTTGCGCTTTGAGCGAGTGACGTCGGCGCGCATTCACGGGTTCGATCTGCAGCAGAAGGATACGGCCCTGGATTTGCTGGCGCTGACCTTCGAGGCCGGCGAGGAGCCGTCCGGCGCCGTCACCCTCCACTTTGCCGGCGGCGGAGCGGTGCGCCTCGAGGTCGAATGCATCGAGGTGGAACTGCGGGATCTGGGCGCTGCCTGGCGGGCGAACTCGAAGCCCATGCACGCGAGCGACGATTGAACGACGATATCCCGAGGAGACGGTCGCAAGGCCGATAGCGAGATGCCCAAGCGCCTGCAGACGCGCGATCCTGGCTTCGAGGCGGCCTTCGTCGCCTTTCTCGGCGAGAAGCGCGAGGCCTCCGCCGATGTCGGCGCCGCCGTGGCGGCGATCCTGGCCGACGTACGCGCACGCGGCGATGCGGCGCTGGTCGAGCTTTCCAGAAAATTCGACCGCGTCGATCTCGCTAAGCTCGGCTTGCGCGTGACGGCGGCCGAGATGCGCGCCGCGCGCCACGCGTGCACCGCCGAGACGCTGTCGGCGCTGCAGGTCGCTGCCGACCGCATTGCCGAGCATCATGCGCGCCAGGTGCCCATGAACGAGCGCTACACCGACGAGGTGGGTGTCGAGCTCGGCTGGCGCTGGACGGCGGTCGAATCCGTAGGCCTTTACGTGCCGGGCGGCCTTGCCTCCTACCCGAGCTCCGTCCTGATGAATGCCATTCCCGCCAAGGTCGCCGGCGTGCCGCGCATCGTCATGGTGGTGCCCGCGCCGAACGGCGAGCTCAATCCGCTGGTGCTTGCCGCCGCCGAGTTGGCCGGCGTCGAGGAGGTCTACCGCATCGGCGGCGCCCAGGCGGTCGGCGCGCTCGCCTATGGCACGCAGAGCATCGCGCCGGTCTGCAAGATCGTCGGGCCTGGCAACGCCTACGTCGCCGCCGCCAAGCGCCTGGTGTTCGGCACGGTCGGCATCGATAGCATCGCCGGGCCCTCGGAGGTGCTGATCATCGCCGACAAGCACAACAATCCCGAATGGATCGCCGCCGACCTGTTGGCGCAAGCCGAGCACGACACCGCCGCCCAGTCGATCCTCATGACCGACGATGCCGAGTTCGGCCGTGCCGTAGAGGCGGCAGTCATGCGCCAACTGAAGTCGCTGCCGCGCGGCAACATCGCCGGCGAGAGCTGGAACGTGTTCGGCGCCATCATCGAGCTCGGTTCGCTGGAGGAAGCGCCTGCACTGGCTGACCGCATCGCCGCCGAGCATCTCGAGATCGCCACCGCCGATCCGGAGGCGCTGAGCGAGCGCATCCGCAACGCCGGCGCCATCTTCATCGGTGCGCAGACGCCGGAGATGATCGGCGACTACATCGCCGGCTCCAACCACGTGCTGCCGACGTCGCGCACGGCGCGTTTCTCCTCCGGCCTCGGGGTGCTCGACTTCATGAAGCGCACCTCGCTGCTGAAGCTCGACGCCAAGGCGCTCGCCGCGCTGGCTCCCGCTGCCATGGCGCTTGCCCGCGCGGAGGGACTTGAAGCGCACAGGCTTTCAGCCGAGATTCGCCTGCCACCTTCACCCGAGCATGCATGATGAGTGACGACGCGGATAAGCCGGCGGACCTTCCCAAGTCGCGGCTGATCGCAATCACGCTGGATGAGAAATCGACCGCCACGTCGAATTCGAACATCGAGCACGAGCGCGAGGTCGCCATCTTCGACATCCTCGAGGGCAACTCGTTCGCCCTCGATGGCCGCGACGACGGCCCCTACAAGCTCAACCTCGCGCTCATCGAGGATCGCCTGGTTCTCACCGTCAACGACGAGGCCGATCACGCCGTCGTAACGCACATGCTTTCGCTGACGCCGTTGAAGCGCATCATGAAGGACTACTTCATGATCTGCGAAAGCTACTACGAGGCGATCCGCTCCGCGCCGCCCTCGCGCATTCAGGCGATCGACATGGGGCGTCGCGGCCTGCACGACGAAGGCAGCCGCACGCTGCTCGACCGGCTCGCCGGCAAGATCACCGTCGACCTCGATACCGCCCGCCGGCTGTTCACCCTGATCTGCGCTCTGCACTGGAAGGGATAGCGGCCATGTCTCGCGAGGTCGCGAGTGGCTCGATGGCGCGCCCCTCCGCCCCTGCGGCTGCGGGTTCCGATGCATCGCCCAGCGACCTGCCAGGAGCCGTTCTCTTCGCCTGCACCACGAATGCCGTCCGATCCGTCATGGCGGCGGCGATCCTGCGCCACCTCGCCGGCCGGCGCGCGTACGTTGCCTCGGCCGGCGTGCGTGCCGGCACGCCCGATCGCGTTCGTCACCGCGGTGATGGACGAGATCGGCATCGACGTCTCGCAGCACACCCCGAACACGCTGCACGATCTGCACGACACCACCTTCGATCTCATCGTCACGTTGTCGCCCGAGGCGCATCACCAGGCGCTGGAGCTGACGCGCACCATGGCCGTCGACGTCGAATACTGGCCGACCATCGATGCGACCGTGATGGTGGGGCAGGAGTCGCGTGAGCAGACGCTCATGCACTATCGCGACGTGCGCGATCGGTTGTTCGACCGCATCCGAGAAGCGCTTTCACTTCGAGGGCGGGCCGACGGTGTGAGCGGCGTCTCGCCGGCATCTGCATCCGGTGCTCGCTCGCGCTCACCGACGAGGAACCAGGTCTCCTGCGCCCCGATGCCTTTGATCTCGATCGGTCCGCGCGCCTCGTAGATGAAGTCCTCGCCGAGCTTTGCGCGGCAGCCCGGGCAAATGAGGATGCGCCCGGGCGATGACTGGCCTTCGAGCCGGCTGGCGAGGTTCACCGGGTCGCCCCACACGTCGTAGCTGAATTTGCGCGTGCCGATGACGCCGGCGGTCACAGGTCCCGATGCCATGCCGATGCGCAGGTTGAGATTGAGCCCGCTCTCCTCGCGCATCCGCGCCACGGAATCGAGCATGCCGAGCCCCATGCGGGCCAGCCGCGCCGTGTGATCGGGCACCGGCTCGGGCAAGCCGGCGACGACCATGTAGGCGTCGCCGATGGTCTTGATCTTCTCGACGCCATGCCGCACGGCCAGCGCATCGAAGTCGGACACGATGCGGCTGAGCATGTCGACCGTGGCGTTGGCGCCGAGCCGCCGCGTCAGGGCGACGAAAGCCGGAGATGTCGGCGAACATCACGGCCGCGTCGTCGATGCTGTCGGCGATCAGCGCGCCGGGGTTGGCCTTGAGGCGCTCGACGATGGCGTCAGGCAGAACGTTGCGCAGCACCGCGTCCGTCTCCGCCTTCGCCTGCTCGGCGAGGCTGAACGCGTAGTAGACCGACGCCGCGATCAGCACGACGGTGGTGATCGCCGCCTGGGTATAGAGCGAATCGATAACCGCCTGTTCGTGCGGAGCGACGCGGCCCGGTCGGCTGGAAACCAGAACCAGACGTACAGATGTAGACCGAGGCCGAGCGAGGACGACGACGAGCGATCAGCCACAGGCGCTGCAGTCCGAAGATGACGAACGGCAGCCGCTGCAGCGATGATGTACTGCAGGTGCGCGCCGCCCTCGCGGCTGAAGAAGGCCGGCAAAAGCCAACAGCGCGGCGTACTCGACGCCGACCAGCAGCAGGCCGCCGGCGATCTCGTTGACGCGATGCGCGAACGGCACCAGCAGCACCGTCGCCACCAGCGCCAGATTCGATGTACACCATCGGCGCGTAGGTGGCGAAGTCCGTCGTCGCCTGCTGGATCGCGTAGAGCAGAGTCGTCGTCGCGATCAGGTAGCACATTACGTTGAGGATCTTCAGCCGCCGGCGCACGTCGGGCGGATACGGATGCCGTGCCCGCGGCAGCGAGCCGGCGGCCCAATGCGCGCGCGTGCGTTGCATGAACGGCGCTGTCGAGAAGCGGTCGCAGCGGCCCAGCGAGGCGCGCCTTCAACATCTGCAACGGCGACATCGTGCGCGCGCGGATCGCGCGCATGTGCTCCTTGCAGGCGCATGGCGCCTGACGGATTTCGTCGACGAAGGACGGCCTACGGGCTCCAGCATCCCTACTCGGCGCCGGCGATGGCTTGCAGCTCCTCGATATCGCAGGTGATGCGCGTGCCGCTGCGCTCCAGCGCGCCGCTGTCTTCCAGCACCGACAGCGCCGTGTTGACCTTCGGCCGGCTGGCGCCGATGAGCAGCGCGAGCTCGCTCTGCGACATCGGCAGGTCGATGGTCACGCGGCCCTCCGTCGCTGTCGGGCGACTTGGCGCGCGCGGCGGCGAGGAAGAAGCGCGCAAGCCGCCCTTCGATCGGATACAGCGCGATGGCTTCGAGCTGCTGGTCGGCTTCGCGGATGCGCGAGCACAGGAAGCGCACCGCCGCGTCGGCGACGATGCGGGTGCGTCTCCATCAGTCGCTTGAATGCCGGCTTCGACAGGCTGAGCGCGCTGACCTTGTTGACGGCCGTGGCGTCGGCGCGAGCGCACGCCGCCGTCGAGCATGGCGATCTCGCCGAAGATGGCGCCGGGCTCGGCATGGGCGAACGACAGTTCGCGCCCTTCCGCCGTCAGCACCGAGATGCGCACCCGGCCGCTGACGACCAGATAGATCTCGCGGCCGGCATCGCCGCGCGCGAAGATCACCTGGCTCGGATCGAAGGCCACCTCGCGCATCTCGTCGGCGACGGCCCGGCGCTCCGCTTCATCGAGCGTACCAAAAAGTGGTGTGCGCCCGAGAAGTTCGACAATCGCGGTCTTGGCAATCATGTTAAAGCCCTCGCGGCCCGGTCGCCGGGCGATTTAGCCTGAAAACCGCCCGCTCTGGCAACGGCGGATTGGCCACTTGCTTTTCGAATGCCGCCTTTGCAATGTCGGACGGCTCTCCCGCGATGCGTCAGCAACTGTAAAATGCCGACAATTGGCGGTGCCGGCGGCTGTCCCCAATATCTGTCAACAGGTCCGTAACCCTCGCTTCCGATCCTCCTCCACCAAGGTGATGTCTCGATGACCGCCAAGGCCGCCTTTTTACCGCGCTGAGCCGCACCGACCATCCGCGCCGCGAAACGCTTGCGCCGCGAGCTGGCGAAGGAGTTCACCGGCCACTCGGCGCAAGGCGCGCGCCCGACGCTGGTGCTGGCGAGCGCCAGCCCGCGCCGCCTGATGCTGCTGTCGCAGGTCGGCATCGAGCCGGACGCGCTGCGGCCGTCCTCGATCGACGAATCGGCCCGCCGCGGAGAGATGCCGCGCGCCTATGCCGCCCGCATCGCCCGCGCCAAGGCGGAGACGGCGCGCGATCAGATCGCCAACGACAAGGACATCGCCTCGGCCTACGTGCTCGCCGCCGATACCGTCGTCGCCGTCGGCCGCCGCATCCTCATGAAGCCGTCCAACATCGAGGAGGCGGCGAACTGCCTGCAGCTCCTGTCGGGTCGCGCGCATCGCGTGCTGACCAGCGTCTGCCTCATCACCCCGGACGACCGCGTGCGCCACAAGATCGTCGACACGCGCGTTCGCTTCAAGCATCTGTCACGCGAGGAGATCGAGGCCTATATCGCCTCGCGGGAGTGGCGCGGCAAAGCCGGCGGCTACGCCATCCAGGGCCTCGCCGGCTGCTTCGTGCAGAAGATCGTCGGCTCATACTCGAGCGTCGTCGGCCTGCCGCTCACCGAGGTGGTGGCGCTGCTCGTCGGCGAGGGCTTCCCCATCCACTTCGCCTGGGTGCGGGCCGCCGAACTCGACCGACCTGACGTCAGGCAGCGATGGCGTCGATGGCAAGCAACAGCAATCGTCGGCTGCCGGGCCGCTGCCCCATCTGCGGCACAAAAGCCGAGGCGGCCTACCGGCCGTTCTGCTCGGCGCGCTGCCGCGACGTCGACCTGGCGCGCTGGCTGGGCGGCGGCTATGCCATCGCCGGCGGCGCGGTCGACGCCGATGAGGACGGCGAGGACGCGGCGGCGCGGCGCACGGCGGAAAATGTGCGTCCGCCAGGCGCCGACGACGACGCGGATTGACCAATTTTGTCAACGGCAAACCAATTCCGGCGGCCGCGCCGGGCGAAGCGCTGGACAGGGCGCGGCACGCTCACTATAACGGCCGAGCTTTGGCGCGGGGTCACCTGCCGAAGCAAAAAGCCCAGGTAGCTCAGTTGGTAGAGCACGTGACTGAAAATCACGGTGTCGCTGGTTCAATTCCAGCCCTGGGCACCAGCCTTTTCAATGACTTGGGGTGTCGTGCTACGTACCCCTTTTGGGCCTTGGCTGGCACCGGGCTAGCACTTTCAGCTCTGACGCATGCGAAGAAAATCTATTCCGCCGCCAGCCTGACGTAGGTGCCGTTTGAGACCGGGCAAGCCGCCCAGAGCTCTTCGAGTGCGTGGATCAAGTTCGCCATCTGCTCGTCCGAGTGCACCGGCGACGGCGTGAGACGCATCCTCTCGGTGCCCTTCGACACAGTCGGATAGTTGATTGGCTGCACGTAGATCCCGTACTGGCGGAGCAGGGCGTCCGTCACTGCCTTGCAGTGAATCGGGCAGCCGACCATCACAGGGACGATATGGCTTGGATTGTCCATAACGGGCAAACGACTTACTTTGAGCCGCGCCTTGAGGGTCGCGACGCGCTCCTGATGACGCTCGCGCTCGACGCTCGACGACTTGAGATGACGGATGCTCGCGAGCGCGCCAGCGGCGAGCGCCGGGGCGAGCGAGGTCGTGAAGATAAAGCCGGGTGCAAACGAGCGGATGGCATCGCAGAGGTCGCGGGTGCCGGCGATGTAGCCACCCATGACGCCGAACCCCTTGGCGAGCGTGCCGTTGATGATGTCGACCCGGTCCATGACGCCGTCGCGCTCGGCAATGCCCCCGCCGCGCGGCCCGTACATGCCAACCGCGTGAACTTCGTCGAGATAGGTTAGCGCCCCGTACTTCTGGGCGAGATCGCAGAACGCCGCGATCGGCGCGATGTGCCCATCCATGGAATAGACGCTCTCGAAGGCGATGATCTTGGGCGTGCCCTTGGGAAACTTCTTAAGTTTCGCCTCGAGGTCGGCAACGTCGTTGTGACGGAAAATGTGCTTCTCGCACTGCCCGTGGCGGATGCCTTCGATCATCGAGGCGTGGTTCTTCTCGTCCGAGAAGACGACCGTGCCGGGCATGAGCTTGATGAGGGTCGAGAGCGTCGCATCGTTGGCAATGTATGCGGAGGTGAAAAGAAGTGCGGCCTGCTTGCCGTGGAGGTCGGCAAGTTCGCTTTCGAGCTCCACGTGATAGTGGGTCGTGCCAGAGATATTCCGCGTGCCGCCAGAGCCGGCTCCCACGGCGTCAATCGCCTCGTGCATAGCCGTTAAAACTGCCGGGTGCTGGCCCATGCCGAGATAATCGTTGGAGCACCACACCGTAACCGCGCGGGAGCCATTCGCCGCGAAATGATCGGCCACTGGAAAGAACCCGCGGCGGCGCTTCAAATCCGCAAAAATGCGATACCGACCTTCTCGATGAAGGGCCTCGAGCCGCTGCTGTAACAAGCCTGCAAAGTTCATGTCGGTCTCCTACACAGTCATTCTGCCTTCAGACCGAGCTCAGTCGCCGCGGCGGCAATCTTGGCTGATGCAGCCGAGTCGTCCTTGAAGACATCGAGCGCTTTGCGGAGCGCCGTTGTCGCGATCTCTCTTTCCCCAAGCACAACGCGAGAGCGCATGAGGCGAGTCCAGCCCTCGACGTCGCGCGGAGAATTCTCTAGGCGATTTGCCAGGCCATCGACCATCGATCGGATTGCAGCGTCACGCTCGCGCGGAGGCATCGCTTCGGACTTGGCGATTTTCTCGACGCCTTGTCCGTCACCGCTCTTGTCGACGGCCCCCGTTTGCAAAGACGAGGCTGTCTCTGAATTGGCGCTGTTGGAGGCCTTCGCCTTGGCCTCCTCGTATGAGCGCTTGAGCTCGGCGGAACTCGGATCAAGCTCTATCGCTCTCGCAAAGGCGGTAGCCGCCTGTTCATAGCGCGCCGTGTGGAAGTAGGACCGACCGAGCATATGCCAGCCTTCGATGTCCTCTGGCGTGGTCTCGAGCCGAGCTGCTAGCCGTTCGATCATCGTATTCACGTCCGGCAGCAATTTGCCATCTGCCGGCGCAGGCGCTGGTTCTTCGGCTCCAATGGAACGCGTGTAGTCCGCGAGGCTCGCCAGCATTTCGCCATCCGACCCCGAACCCGGCATCGATGAGTTCGTGTCCGCTGGTCCGGCCGCGTCGGGAGGATCCGCCACATAGGAAGTAGCTGCGCCAATGACGGCAACGAGGAGGAAGACCGCGGCGGGCGCGATCAACGTGCGGGGGGCGCGTCGAAGATCTAGGCCGAGACCCCAGCTCGATGACCGCAGCTGCGAGAGGAGAGCAAGTCTCGCCGCGTCCGCTTCTGCTTTGTTGAGTTTCCCAAGCTTAAGTCGCGCTTCGATCTCTTCGAGCCGAGCTTTGCAGGTCTCTACGCCGAGCTTTTCCCTTCGCATTTGCACCTCACCACAACCAATTTCTACGCGCCCTCTGGCGGCGGGGTGATGCAGGACCTCGATAGTAACTGCGGTTGTAGTAGGAGGGATAATAGACATAGCCCCCGATGTGCGTCGGGTAATGCCCTCGGCTGTAGTAGTAAGGATAGTCATAGTAGAGGTAGCTCGGACCTATCGGCAGGGGAATGCGTGGGCCACGGCCACGGCGTCTCATCTCAAGCACATAATTTCTGCCGCTTTCGCCGGGTTTCCGAACGGACTTCCCGGCCGATGCATCATTGGCCACAGGCGCAATGCCGAGGAAGGCAATCGCCAACAAGCAAGCCACTAGACCGGATGCGAATGAATTCAGACTACGCATGAGATACCTCGCATTGCTGATCGGTCAGAACTTCCTACGCACCTCGGCGCGGACGCCGAAGTTGTCTTCGTCGCCGCCCTCGAGGATCTGGTAGGTCGCATCGGCGCGGAACAGCCAGGCCCGATCGATCGGGATCTGATAGCGGGCGCCGAAGCCGTACTGCGGGTCCTCGGCGCCGATGCCGTCGTTCTCGAAGGGCTGCACCATGGCCACCTCGAAGACGAGCTGCTCATCTAGATTGAAGAGATACTGCAAGCCGATCGCGCCACCCAAGGCATTGGAGCCGGTGTCATCGAGTTTCGGGTAGCCGGTTAGGGCATCGGTCTCGAAGTTGATGCCGACGTTCTTCAAGATGCCCGCGCCATTTCCATCGACCAGCGGCTGGGGATTGCCGAAGCCGACGAAGAAATTGGCGTAGGGGAGCAGCGTGCTCGGCAGCCCCGAGATCAGGCTGTTTTCCGAGATGATGGCCAAGCCGTCGCTGCTCCCTTCCGGGTCTTCCCCGAAGTTCGCGAACACGCGGGTCGAGTTCGACAAGGTGTTGGCATAGCGCCGGCTGTAGGAGGCGGTCAGGAAGTGCGTCAGAAGGCCGTCCTGTTCGTCGCGGCCCTGTATCAGGCCGTAGCCTGCTTCGATGTAGCCGTTGAAGGCGTCGATGAAGGCGGTTACGCCATAGAGGTTGGCCAGGTGGTTGTCGTCGTCACCCGCTCCGATGATGCCCGCGTTGTCGACATTATCGAACGCGGCGAAGAGGGTGATGTCGAAGTTGGCAAGGCCAAGCTCTGCCGAGTTCTTCGCGGGTAGGCTCACCGCGCCGCCGAGGATCGCGTCGTTCGCCCAGATTCCGTTCTGCAGGAACAGCGGGAAGAGACCGACTGTGAAGGGCAGGTCGAAACTGGCTTCCTTGCCGGAGAAACCGGAATAGAGGGAGCCGACATCCCCCTCGAAAAACAGCGTCTGCGGTTCGAAGTCGAACTCGTCGTTGAAGTCCTCATTGCCGTCGCCGCCGCCGAACTCGAAGCGGGTGAATTTGTTGTTGTTTTCCTGAAGCGGCGTGAAGAACGCGTGGATTCGTTCGGTGCCGGTGATCTTGAGGTCGACATCGAGATTCAGCCGGGTCGCGATCTGGGCGATGTCTTTGCCGTTGTTGTTGTTGTAGGCGACCGCCGTCCGCCAATCGCCGTAGATGGCAAGGCCCGGGAGCAGCAGGTTCGTGTCCCCGAGGAGGGTGCTGCTCTGGTCGAACATGCCAGAGGTATATTGCTCGCGACCGAGCTCAAGCAGCGGTCGAGGCGGCTCGACCACGCTCTTCGCGCCGTAGATGTCGACCTGCTCCTCGACACTGTATTTCTTTTCGTACTGCGGGTCGGGTTGGAAAAGGTCCTTCTTGTCGCCTGCGTCCTTGCGTTTTGTCGCCGCCGGCTCTGCAGTTTTGTCGTCAATCTTCTTTTCAGTGGGCGCGCTGACCTTCTTCTTGGAGGGCGCGCCGACCTCCTTCGCATTGGTTTCGATTGCCGCGGTCGTGATGCGGCTATCGCCGGCCCGCACTTGGGTCGACCAGCCCTCGTCTGTCTTAGTGCTGCTCTCGTCTGCCGCCAGCACTGCAGCCGTGCCGCCGCACACGACGAGGCAGCCACTGGCTGCCAGCGCGATAATGGCGGACGTTGCCCTCGAACCGTACGCACTACACGTCATTTGGACCCCTTGCCCGGGTCCCCGCAAACCCTCAGCCTCGCAACTAACCTTTCACTTCGACCTCTACCGAGAAGGCGTGGAAGTTCATGATCCGCTCGTTCATCGTCTGCTCCATTTCCTTGGTGGATCGGACGAAGCGCATGAAGTAGATCGGCTCGGCACGGCTCCGCATGCGGAAGGCGAGTTGGTACTTGCCCGGCTTCCCGATCAGGCTGCCTGGAATTTGGTACTCGGCGCGCTTCTCACCCAGCGGCGGCAGTGACCGGTTCTCCATGCGCACCAGCGGCGGATGGTTGAGCACTGTGGTCGGGACACCGGGCGGCCGCAGATGCGGCAGCGGATCGACGTCGAAGTTCACCGGCAGGTACATTTCGCGGTCCGTGCCCTTGACGTTTGTCGTCAGGAACTTGGTTTGGAAGTGGACCAGCTGCTGGTCCGTCTTGATGCGGCCCGCTGCGACATCCAGGCTGTGTAGGTCGGCGATGTCGCCGTTGCTGTCGACGTAGCCCGACTCCCAGATGTTCTTGCCGTCGGGATCGACGAGGGCAACGTTCACCCAGAGCTGCGGCTGCGCACCGAGCGAACCGGACGGCAGGTTATGTCCCGTATTGGTGTTCCTGATCCTGTAGGAGAACGCCAAATCCTTGCCGACACTCGGGGCGCCCTCGACGTAGGGGCCATCGATGTGGCTGCTGTTCTCCATCACCTGCTTTCTGAGCTTGTCCCGCTCGTCGAGCTTCTTGAGATTCTCGTCGAGGATCTGCCGAGCGTCTTCACGGTCGAGCGCATCGGCCCAACGCTTAGGAAAGGCGACCTTGATCTTGCCGTCTGCGACCTTGTCCTCGAACTCGGTCGTGCCCCAACCGGCACGCCAGTCGAACTCCAGCCAATCCTTGATGCTGTAGGCCTGGGCCTTCTTGTTGTGAGGGAAGACGCCGGGATGAGCGATCGAATAGCCCGGGCCGATGAAGCGGTGGTTGGCGTGCTTGCGTCCCGGGTTGACCTCCTTGCCGCCGACGACTGCGGAAGGCGCGGTCGAATAGCCCTCGGGCTTTCCGGCAACCTTGCCCATGTGGCAGTCCTGGCAGGTGACGCCGGCTTTCCGTGCCGGGCTGTCGCGATACTGATCCCAGACGATCTCCAGCTTGATGCCGAGATTAACGGCCACCTGGTGGCAGCTGACGCAGAACTCCGATTTGGTGATCTGGTCGTTGGTGATCATGCCCCTGTGGATGTCGTTGCCGCGTCCGTCGGTGCTGGTTTTGACGGAGTAGGTCTCCTTGTTGGCGATTACGTCTTTGATCACGCTCTGCTGGCCGCTGCCGTAGACCGGCTCATAGATCTTCCCCGGCTCGACACGGCGCTCGCCGTTGACCTTGCCGTACTGCTCCTTGACGCGGTGGCAGGTAATGCAGCTGACGCCCTCGCGCGCGATCTGGCTGCGCGCCCAGAGCGGCGTCTCGCGCGCCTCGCCAAGCTGCGTGCCCACTTGCTGGTGGCAGCGCACGCAGAAGGTGCCGACCGTACCCTGTGTCAGATCCTGGAACTTCTGCTCGAACTTGTGGAACATCGGCGAGATCGACGCATAGGCATGCTGCGACGAAGACCACTCCTCGTAAATCTGCTTGTGGCACTCGCCGCATTGCGCTGCGGTGGGATAGAGCAACTCGTCATTGAGCAGGCTGCCGTGGCCATCGGGCTTGGCGCTCGCGGCGTTGGTCCTTTTCAGCCGCCTTTCCAGCCGTGGCTCTTCTCCCCTCGTCCTGCTTGATGAGTGCTTCGAGCGCGGCGTCCGCTTCGGTCGCGGTGGCAGCTCCTCTATTCTCGGCGAGCTTCAACCCAGGCCGTGCTTGTCTAACTGGGATTTCCGCCGCCTCGCTGGACGCAGCAACTGCATTCCGGCTGAGGAATGCTGCGTCTATTAGCGTGGCACTCGCGAGAGCACATGAAAGCATAAAGATACCGGGCCACTGCTTCATCGCCTTACCCTCAAACTTCAATTCAGGGTGGCATCCCGATTTGCATCGCTCACGCGATAACGGCGCCCGCACCGTTCGAGATATCTACTCAAAAATTAACGCTCCAAAAACGGCTGTCATATGGCCGAAAGGAAATGGAAAGATGCAATCGAACGGGTAAAACCCTAGGTTGCCGATTCATTGAGCGATCGGCCAAGTGCTGTCTTGAACGGCTATTTTGGAAAGCGCCGCATTTCTGCCAGATAGGAAGACGTTACTCGTCGTTGCGGGATCAGTGGGACGTCCATAAAGCGGGACGAGGGAACTGAGCCATGTCACACCATCACAAGACACCGTTGTCAGATGACGACCGCTTTGCCCGGGGGCAGATAGCGGCACTCGCCGTTTTGGTTGCGATTGCAGCTGCTGCCGCGCTCATGCGGTTGGTGGGGATACTGCACTAGACCAGACTAATCGCTGTTCGGCGCACCCGCATTTGCGTGTCGCTTGAGCAAGATGCTGCGCGAGTTTAGGTCGATGACCTTAGCTCGGCTAATGCACTTGCGCGCGCATTTGACGTAAAGGCGCCGGCAGCGAATTTTGACGACGCTATATCAGGGCGAACTCGGCAATGCCGGTTTTGCGTCTTCGCTTCCGCTCGCCTCAAATCAATTGGGCGGGCTATTCGCGTTGCGCATTGGGTTCGCGGAACGCATGCATTCGGCGGCCAATTCCGGCGTCTTTTTTTCTTCCTATGACTTCCTGATTGCCTTGCCAATGCCACGCTGCATTGGAACGTTACACTCGAAAGCAGCTCAGGATTAGACAATGCCGCAAAGTCACCAAATCACTATAAATGGCAGCAGCTTTCCGGCGCGTCGCGGCGAATTATTGCTGGACGCAGCTCTGAGCAACGGCATCGATCTGCCCTATGACTGTCGCGCCGGCCACTGCGGCACGTGCTGCGTGCGGCTGGTATCCGGCGAAGTCCGCGGCGGCGAAGGCTCGGCGCCGGGCGTTGTTCATGCCTGTCAGTGCCGGATCGTCGGAGATGCGGTGATCGAGAGCGGGCAGCCGTCGGGTGCGCGCACCGTTGACGGCGTGCTGAGCTCGTTGCTCCCATTGTCGCCCGAGGTGATGGAAGTCGGCATAAGGACGGACCGGGCGCTCCCCTATCATGCGGGACAATATGCGCAGGTGCGCTTCAACGGCTATCCGAGCCGTCCCTTTAGCATCACGCATCCCTTGCGCGGCGATCCGTGCAGCCGCTCGGTCTGGTTTCATGTCCGGCGCAACAAGAATGGGCGTGTCACCTCATCACTCAGCAAGCGCATCGCGCCCGGCCATAGGGTGAAGCTGACCGGACCCTATGGCTCGGCGCATTTTCGGCCCAACCTGGAAGGCCGACTGATTCTCGTAGCCACCAACACCGGCTTTGCACCGATCTGGTCGGTCGCCGTCGCTGCGCTGCGCGAGAGCCCTGAGCGCAGAATGATGATCATCGCTGGCGGCCGCACTATCGAGTCTCTTTATATGGGGCCCGCGCTCAAACGGCTGGCCCGCTTCCCCAATGTTCTCGTCGTGCCTGTCTGCAGCACACCGCAGACTGTCACCACAGCGGTCATGCCGGGCCGGCCGACCGACTACCTGCCGCGCCTGTTGCAGACCGATGTGCTCTACGCGTGCGGCGCGCCGGCGATGGTCGATGCCGTCAAATCGATCGCGGCGCTGAACGGGGCGGTCTGCTACGCGGATCCGTTCCTCCCGACTACAGACGACAAGGTCGAGGAAGGCGTCCTGACCCGCGCAATGGGGTGGCTCTCAGTGCCGTCCAGGCGCCAGGTGGGTCAACTCGCTCTCGATCACGCCCGCAACAGGCGGGAACAGCCCATGCTGGACTACCAAATAGCCGAAGCACGGAGTGAGTAGTCATCATCGGCCTCAGAACGCATAGCCGTCTGTCGATCGGGTACAGGCCGAGGGCGTCTCTCCGCTCTTACTCACTTTGTCTCTGCGGCCTGCTGACGACCTTCAGCCTTGCTGCGGACAGCGCAGGCGCGGCCGATCCCGCCAAGACGGCCGGTCCGAATGCCTGTGCCGAATGTCACAAGCAGGAGGCTGAGGCATGGAAGGTCTCGCATCATTTCAAGACCTTCCGAGACATGCCGCGCAACGCCAAGGCGAACGAGATCGCGGACAAATTGGGTGTGCGGCGCATCAGGTACGAGAGCTTGTGCGCGGGTTGCCATTTCACATTGCAACAGAAGAACAACAGGGAGGAGCCAGTCGCGGGCATCTCCTGCGAATCCTGCCACAGCGCCGGGCAGGATTGGATCAAGGTCCACAGCGGGTTCAGCGGCAAGACAATACTGTTCGAGAGCAAGGCCGAGGCAAAGGAACGCTGGAAGCTCGCCGATTCCAAGGGAATGATCAGGCCGCGCTCGTTCTACCTGCTGGCAAAGAACTGCTACGGCTGCCACGTCGTGCCGCAAGAGGAGCTTGTGAACAAAGGCGGCCATCGGGCTGGCAGCGCCTTCGAGCTGGTGTCCTGGTCACAGGGCGAGGTGCGGCACAACACTTGGCACTCCAAGGGCAGGGAAAACGCGCCGGCTAGCGCGGCACGCAGGCGGATGCTTTATCTCGTCGGCCTCGGCGTCGAACTCGAGACTGCATTGCGGGCGGTCAGCAAGGCAACCGTTAGAAAAACATATGCGTTCGAGATGGCCAAGCGCGCCGACCGGGCGCGCAAGCAGCTCGCCGCCGCGGCGCAAGCGGCGCCGGACGTGCCGGAAATCGCAAAGATGGTCGAATTGGCCCATTCGGCCGGGCTGAAGCTGAACAATGAACGCGCTCTGACGGCTGCTGCCGACGGGGTCTCCAAGCTGCTCGCCAGCATCACCGAGAAGTATGAGGGCGGCACGATGGCCGGGCTCGATAGCCTCATTCCCGGACCGGACAAATACAAAGGCACGGCGAGAAAACCGGATTGAGCTTAGCCGGCTCGCGACGACTGCAACTTGAACCGGCTTGATGGGGAAACAACCACCGCGATGCGTGATTTCGGGGGAGCTGTCGTGAAATCGGCGGGGTCGCGCGCACCTGGCGGCTCGATCGGCGGGCGCAGTCCGGGCTTGGTGGGATATCTCATCCGCCCGACAGCTCAGAGCCTTGCGATCGCGGTCATTTCCGGCGGCCTGTTCTGGCTGGTCTGGATCTATGGCAACGGACTCCGCGATCCGCGCTACCTCGATGGCTGGGTGCTGGCCGGCGGCATGAGCGTACAGGTCTATTTCCACATCGCCATCAAAGCGGCCGCCCTGTCGCCGAAATCCGCCATGCGCTGGCGGAAGATTCATATCCTTCTCGGCTATCTGCTGATCGCCGTCTTCATCTCGCATTCGGATTTCTCTCTGCCGGACACCGGCTTCGAGTGGGCGCTGTGGGCGGGCTTCGTGCTGGTCACTCTGAGCGGCATTTTTGGCGCCTATCTCGCCTGGTCGCTGAAGACCAAGGGCCGGATCGACGAGGGTGTCAGCTATGATCGCATCCCCGCCCTTCGCGCGGAGCTGGCCCGGAATATCGAGGCCGCCGTTGCCGAGACCGATCCGGCCGACGCTCAGATCGCCTTACCGGGTCTGCCCCATGAGTCGTGGATCATGGATCTCTACACCAACCACCTGCGGGACTTTTTTCAGGGCCCGCGCAATTTCACCGCTCATCTCATCGGCTCGCAGCGCCCGCTCAAACGGCTGACCGACGAGATCGACCACTTGTCACGCTATGTCGACCAGCAGAGTAAGGAGAAGCTTGCCGCCATCGAGGATCTGGTGGTCGAGAAGGACCGGCTCGATTTCGCGCGTGTCTATCTCGGGCTCACCAAGGGCTGGCTGTTCGTGCATGTGCCCGTCACCTATGGTCTGATCGTGCTGACGGTGCTGCACGTCCTCGTCGTCTATGCCTTTTCATCAGGGGCTTGGTGATGTGGCGGCCGGGATCCGGCTCTCGGCGTGACCGTCTGGCGGTGTTGCTCGCGCTCGTGACCGTTGTCTGCGTGGGCTCGGCCTTCGTTCTCTCCAAGGGCACGCAATTCCTGATGCCGGGACCGCTGGCGAGCGCTCACGGCTCGATCGAAAAATGCAGCGCCTGCCACACCAAGAGCGGCAACGGCAAGTTGAGCTGGCTTCACGGGCTCGTCGCTGGCGATCCCCTCGCCGACAGCAAGGCCTGTCTCACCTGCCACAAGATGCCGGCCACGGCCTTCAACGCGCACAGCGCTTCGGCCGAGGTGCTGAAGCAGAGCACCGTGCGGTTGACGAAAATGGCTGCGAAGACACCTCAGTCGCAATCTGCCCGCGCGCAGAGCGCCGCCTTCCCGACCCATGACATGATCGCACGCGGTCTCTATTGCGCGACCTGCCACCAGGAGCATCAGGGCGTCAGTTTCAATCTGAACAAGATCTCCAACGAGCAATGCCGCTCTTGCCACGTGGTGAAGTTCGACAGCTTCGACGGCGATCACCCGAAATTCGAGAACTATCCGTTTAGGCAGCGCACACGGATCATCTACGACCATGCCGGCCATTTCGGCAAACACTACCCGGAAGTGGCGAAGAAGGATTCCGCCCGGCGCATTCCCGAGACCTGCTCGAGCTGTCACGACAGCCGCGAGGACAAGCGCGTCATGGCCGTGGTGCCGTTCGAGAAGACTTGCACCGGTTGCCATCTCGACCAGATCGTCGGCAAGGAACGGGTCAGCGGCCCGAAGGGCATTGCCTTCCTGACCGTGCCTGGCCTGGACCTGCAAACACTCAAGAAGAAGAGCGCTTCGATCGGCGAATGGCCGGACGCATCCGACGCTGCGCTCACACCCTTCATGAAAGTGATGATCGGCCGGAATGAGCGGGGCCGTGCCCTGATCAAGACCGTGGACAATCTGAACCTCCAGGATCTCACCGCTGCAAGCAACGACCAGATCAAGGCGGTGACGACGCTGGTCTGGGAGATCAAGGGGCTGTTCTATGCGCTGATTAAGGGAAAGGCGTCGGACGTGCTGGGCGACTTCAACATTGGCAGCGGGGCGAAGTTGAGTGCGGGTCTCGTCGCCGATCTGACCGCGAGCATCCCGCGCGATGTGGTCATCAGTGCCCAACAGCAGTGGCTGCCCAATCTCGCGGCAGAAATGGCCAATCGCCACGACAGGGGTGGCCAGGAGCAAAGCGGTTGGACCACGATGACCACGGAACCGACATCGCCCATATCGGCGCCTCCCAAGGAGCCGACCGTTCAGGACGAGCCTCAGGAAACGCCGGCAGTCAGCCCGCAAGCGTCGGACAGCGAAGCAGCCAGCATACCAAAACGCGATCCGCCACCTTGCATGGTGCGCGTTCTCGGCCAGTGTCTGATGGAGGCTGAACCTGCCCAGCCTGTCGGAGCGGCAGGAAAATCCGACACCGCGAACCCCAAGCCCGATGGCGGCAAGGAAAAGTCTTCCGCGGGCCCTGCCTGGAGCGATGCGAGCCGGTGTTAAGGACGCCGGGCAAGCGGCGAAGCCCGAAGCGGCGGCGGGAAAAGCCGATACCGCCATCGGAAAGCCAGATGCCGGCAAGAAAGAGCTCGCCGGCAGCGACCAGCCTCAAGCCACGGGGGCGGACCAAAAAGACGATCTGCTCTTCCCCACGGAGGAAGAGGTTCGCGCGATGAAAGCAGGCAGGAAGAACGCCGGGCCGGCAGCCCAGCCTGAAGGAGCGGCCGGAAAAGCCGATATCCCGAGCGCTCAGCCCGGCTCAGATACGGCGGTGGCTGGGCCTCAAACGGTCGCTGCGCCCGTAATCAGCATCGCAAGCGACATAGATCCGGAGAGCTGGGCTGAGTATGGCGGCTGGTACCGGCAGGACTACGCGATTTTCTACCGTCCCATCGGGCACAAGGACAAACTCATCTACTCTTGGCTCTTTCTGACGGGTCCCCGCGCCCCGAAAGGTGATCCGAGCCCCGCGGCGGCGGTCTTCGATTTTCTCACGAGCAAGGACGCTCAGGGCTCATGCACGAAATGCCACAGCGTTGACGATCTCCAGGGCAAGGGGCGGGTCGTCAATTTCTCCCCGTCTTCGGTCGAAAGCAAACAAGGGCGCTTCACGAATTTCATCCACGAGCCGCACTTCGGCGTCATGGAAAATCGCGCCGGCATGCAGGAGAATCGCGGCTGTCTGGCCTGCCATAGCCTTGAAAAAGGCCGCCCCTATCTGAAGAGCTACGAGCAGGGCAATCCGCAAAGTTTCGCATCCAATTTCGGTGCGGTGAAAAAGGATCTCTGCCAGACGTGTCACACCAGCAGCATGGCGCGCCAAGACTGCCTGCTGTGTCACAAGTATCATGTGAATGGCGCGATCACGCCAATCATGAACACGGAGACTCCCGGCTCAATAACGGACGGGCGCCGGATCATTCGCGACGCCCCATGAAGATACTGAGTAGCCCTTGTCGAAACCCGTAGCCGCGATTGTTGCCGACCTTGCAGAGAAGCGAGAGAAAGTCGCCACGGCCGCAGCCGACGTCGATGACGTCCTTTTCGCGGATGCCGTAGCAGTCGATCAGGCGATGGGCGAGGTCCTCGGCGTACCTGCTGAAGTAAGGTGCTCTGCCTCGAAGTTGGCTGCACTGAGCACACCTCCAAGTTCCCCCACGCCGGGCCCCTGAAATGAAGGTGCGGCTCGTTACCTACCAATTTTGGTCATGTCGCCAAGGCAAGCACCGGCAGGTAAACTCGTGGACCTGTAGGCGGGTTGCGAGTTTAACGATGCGATCTGTGGTTCTACGTGTGTGCGCTGGATGCTCCATCTTCGCACTTGCTCTGCTGTCGTGGTTACCTGCTCAAGACATGGCGCGCACCGGCGTCCTGTCAGGATCGCAAGAGCACTTTCTCGCCTACATGATCAGCGGTCTGCTCGTGGCGGCGGCGGTGCCCCGTTATCGCTTCGTGCACGTCGCCTGCTTTTACGTTTTGCTCGCTGCCATTCTTGAGCTTGGACAGAACTTCGCTCCCGGGCGCGACGCCGAAGCCTTTACAGTTTTGGTCAGCATGTCAGGCGCGGTTGTGGGCGAGATCGTTGCGCGGATCGTCACCGGTGTGTGGCGCGAAAAGTATGGGTTCCCACTCCCATTGACCGCCGCGATACCCGGCACCACTCCCGCAGCCCCAGTGCTCAAGCGGCCGCCTCCTACCGGGCCTCAGTGGATTCACGAGGTCAAGTTCGACGGCTGGCGCTTGCAGCTTCAAAGGCCGGCGACTGAGTCAGTAAACTTTGCCGAACCCATCGTGACCGTTGAGCCCGTCTAATGCGAAACGTTTGAGGCGTTGCGAATCGCGCTCCCATCGGCGACCGCGCGCAGTATGCGCGTAGCGAGCATCGTCAGTGGAGAGACGGAGCCGATCCTCAGTCCACGCCGGCGCGGCGAGCGCAGCGATCTAAGCCGAAAGATGTAGCTGGTGCCGGAAAGGTGTAGCGAGCAGCATGGCTCGGTCATCTTGTGGCCGTCGCCACCGATTGACTAGCCTTGTGCACGTTCGTTCGCGAAAGCCGTCCGAGAACTGGCGGCGAGGCGCGGGGTCATGGTCGCGCGTGTAGTTCGATCCATGAATTCATCACCGCGGCCATCAAGAGCAGAGGGATCGGTTCCTCCGCAAAGTTCGAAATGAACCGTAACACAGCAGGGTTGGGTCCTATGCAGGAGCAGTACATTCCCTCTCGGATGCCTACGCCCGTCCAGGCGTCGAACCATCAGCCTGAAAACTTCCTCGTCACACATGTGGACATCAAGCGCTTTATCAAGCGCTACTCGTACCTGCTGAAATGGTCCACGGCGGTCGGTATCTTGTTGGGAGCGGCCTATGCGTGGTCGGCTGTCCCCCTGTACACCGCCCATGCTCAGATCATAATCGATCCGAGCCTGCCCAAGTCGCTGACGGACACGCGCGACAACATCTTTGGCCTCGACAATGCGCAGGTAGAGAGCCAGATTCAGGTGATCCGCTCCGAAAGCATCGCCCAGGCCGTCGTCAAGAAGCTGAAGCTCGCGGAAGACCCAGCATTCAGCGGCGTCTCCTCCTCGATTCTTACCTACCCATTTCGGCTGTTAAATGGGGCCCCGGAGCTGGATGCCCTCGCCCGTGAACGCCTGGCGTTGGCACGCTACAAGAATGGCCTGGCAGTGCGGCGTGTCGGGCTCTCCTACTCCATCGACATCTTCTACAGCGCGCCGCGGCCGGACCTCGCCGCGGCGTTAGCCAATGCTACAGCCGATGCCTACATCGCCGATCAAATCAACGCGCGCGGGCTAGCAGCGCGCCAGGGCGGCCTCTGGCTGGAGGAGCGGATTGATCACTTGCGCAAGGAGATGAATGCAGCGGCTTTGCAGGCGCAGGAATTTCGCGCCAAGCGCGACTATCGCATTTCGCCCAGGGCTGGTGCGGAGGGGCTTGCGCCTACTTCCCGCGAGCCTGTCGAAACCCGTCAAAATACGCTCGAAGAGCTGGATTCCACGGCGCAGACGTTCCGGCGCATCTATGAGAGCTACCTATCCGCCTATACGGAATCTGTGCAAAAGCAGTCCTATCCCATCAGCAACGCTCGCGTGATCACCGAGGCCTCGGCGCCCACCACCAAGAGCTACCCACGGACCAAGCTCATCTTGCTATTCGGCGGCCTGATGGGTGCACTGGCCGGCTTCGGCATAGCCTTCTGCCGGGCCCAGCTCGACCGTAGCGTCGCGGGTTCGCGCCAGGTTCGCGACGAGCTCGGGCTGGAATGCCTCGCCATGATCCCGAGTTTCGTAGACCACCGGCCCCCCTCGCCGGTGACGCGTCTCAGCGCCGGACTGGCGCTAGTGCAGCGGCCGTCCGACCTCGTTCGCCTCCTGCAGCGCGGAGCGACGTCGATCGTCGGGCGCGTGAATGCGTGGTTTATGGGGTCTGCAACGACAGAAGGGGCAGCTCAAGAGACCAGCCGCACGGACCTCTTGTCGGTCGTTACCTTGCCCTTCTCCATTTTCAGCCACGCCATGAAGCGACTGAGGACATCCATCGCGCTCGCCGCTCGAGGCAGGCAGCTACGGAGCATTGCCGTTACCTCGACACTTCCGGGCGAAGGAAAGTCGACAATCGCGGCAAACTTGGCAGCACTGTTCGCGGCAGCGGGCGTACGCACACTTCTAATCGATGGTGATATGCGTAGGGCATCATTGAGCCGCGCCTTTGCGCCGGACGCGGAACAGGGCTTGCAAGAAGTCCTCAATGGCGAGTGCACGCTGAAGGACTGTATCGTCCGTGTCGACGGCACCGACTTAGACCTGCTTCCGCTCAGCACCGCGGGACTGAGCAATTCGCCGGACGCGGCCCCGACGGTCGAGCTTGCCGAGCCGTTGCTCGCGGAGATACAGAAAGCCTACGACTTCATCATATTCGAGCTTCCCCCACTCAGCGCGAGCCTCGATGCCCTCGCCGTCAGCTCGCTGGTGGACGCCACGATCGTCGTTGCCCAGTGGGGGCGCACGCCGTTGCCGCTGCTATCTGAATCCATTCATTTGCTACGCAATGCAGGGGCCAATATCGCCGGTGTGGTGATCAACAAGATCGATACATCGACCCCCGATAACGGCGAACTCGCGGGCAACTACTTCAGCTACTCCTACGCGCCGGCAAACGTCGAACGTCTGCGCTGATCCGATGCAGACGGATTTGCGCTGACTAGCGCCCTTTGCCGCTAACGCCGGTCCGGCAGCGAGACGTCAGCGGATGCCGTTGGAGAGGAGCCCGTTAGCTCGCCCGATACCCGCGGACGCGGATACTTGCGCGGCAGCTCGACGATGATCGTGTCGCCAGGCTGCACCGCCTGGTCCTGCGAGACCACTTGCTCCGTCGATTTACCGCTATTCCGCCTGACGATCGTGAAGACGGGTTGCGCGTCCTGCCCCTCCTCCGCCACCAGAGCCTGCGGAGCCAGAACCTCGGACTCGTGCAGGAGGCCCGCCGACGTCTCCATTCGGCTGCCCAGCTCATCAAGACGCGATTGCGACTTCTGCAGCTCCGCTGCGAGTTCAGTGTTGCGCTTGGCCAGCAGCTCGGCCAGTGCGACCTTGGTCTTGCTGCCCTCCTGACGCGCCCGCATCAGGTTCGTTTCGAGGCGTAGTCTCTCTCCATCCACCTGCGCCATGTTGCGCTCCAAGGTTAGCTTGCGCGTAGCGGGAGTGAGCCCCTTCTTGAAGAGATCCTGGACTATCTGCAGCTCGGTGCGGACGGAGGCGACCTCCGTTTGGTGAACATCGAGCTGCTTCTCGAGCGAGGTCGCCTCCTTCTCAAGAAACGCCTCCAATTGATGAAGTGCGGTCACCTGCATGCGATACGCCTCGCGCCGCATGTCGAATACCAGCTTTTCCTGGTTCAAGACGCGATTGAGCTCGGGAGTGACTAGGCCTCCCTGCAGTTCTGCCGGCCATGTCAGCGTGGCTGCGTCTGCAAGCTCGGCCTGCAGGCGCACTCTACGGGCACGTAGAGACTGCGATTCCAGGGCGTAGGAATGAAGGTCGCCACGCGTGGCAATCGCTTCGCGTTGCAGGCGGGCAGGAGCGGCGCGCGGGCGTCCGCCGGCCACGGCATAGGCCTCGAGCACGTTGAGGTCGGGTCGATAAGGATATTCGCCAGGCTTCTCCACAGCGCCGACGATGTAAAAGGGCCGGAAGTGCACGATCTCGACGGTCACGTCAGGGCTGGCGACAAGACCCATACGATCCCTGAGACGCTCCCCCAGATCGCGTTGCAGCTCTGCTGTAGTCATGCCGTTGGCGGGCACATCGCCTAGCAACGGGAGAGATAAGCTGCCCGAGCCGCTCACAACATAGTCGGCCTTGAATGCGGTCCATTCAAATACTTCGTCGCGTGAAGGCCGCCACTCGTAGACTTTCACGCGGACTTGGTCCTGCGGTCCGAGCTTGTACTCGGGCTCAGGAGCCTGAGGCGCAGCATCTCGCGCAACGGTGCGGGTAATGGGTAGCGCGCACAAGCAAAGCGCAACGACGAGGATTGATCGTGTGAGTTTCTGCATTGTCACGTCTCTGATCCTTTTGCGATGAGAGGGTGGGCAGCGGCGTTCGTCTTCCGCGCTGGCCGCAACCAGGTTTGGGCCTGAGCCAAGTCTATCGGGAGGCCACTCTCCAGCGAGCACGCACAAAAGGTTGAAGCCCGTGATGGGCGAATGCCCAGCGAGCAAACTTCGTACCACTTCCGGGCGCGAGCCCTCGCACAAAGGATTATCGCCGACCTCCTTCCAGCGCGATCTTGGGCCGAGTCGCTCGCTCTACCTCCGTTGGTCGGCTTGCTGATCCGAACGTCTCCAAAATACTTTCCATCGCAGTTTCGGCTTCGTCGCAGAATTGCGGCTAGTCGCACCGGGAGGAAGCACGAGGGGAGGAAGCCCATGGTGGGGTCGATGAGACGCGGAAATGGATAGCGTACTTGGCGGGAGCCGGCACAATTTGCAGATTGCCGCCGGGATGCGCATAGCCATCGTGCATGATTGGTGTCCGGACTTTCGTGGCGGCGAAAGGGTACTGGCCGAGCTCTGCAAGCTCTTCAAGACCGCTGAAGTCTTCACGCTATTCGACTTCCTTCCGGATGAGATCAAGCAACAGCACTTCGCCGGGGTCACCTTCCATACCTCGATTGCCAATCGGATTCCGAAAGTCAGAAAGTTCTACCGAGCCCTATTTCCGATCTGTCCCTTCCTGATCGAACAGTTCGACGTCACCCAATATGATGCGGTCATTTCCTCTTCTGCAGCGTTCGCAAGGGGAGTGCTGACGCGCCCAGACCAACCACATCTGTGTTACGTGCATAGCCCTATCCGGTATGCGTGGGATGAGCAGTTTTCCTACCTTCAGCAGGGCAACCTGGGCTTCGGTCCCAAGGGCCTGATGTTCCGCTACCTCATGCACCGGCTGCAACTCTGGGATGTGCGCACCGCGCACGGGCCGGACCTCATGCTGGCGAATTCCAGCTACGTGCGGGCCCGGGTAAGACGGGTCTATGGCCTCGATGCTCGCGTCGTCTTCCCGCCGGTGGATGTTGACGAAGCGGCACTCTGCGCGGACAAAGACGATTACTATGTCACGGCCGCGTTTCTCGCTCCGTACAAACGCACGGACCTTGTCATAGACGCCTTCAATGCCATGCCGACCCGAAAACTGCTCGTAGTCGGCGATGGGCAGCAGGCCGCCAAGCTCAAGGACCGCGCTGGCCCGAACATTTCGTTCGCCGGATATCTGCCGCGCGCGGAGTACATCGAAGCGGTGTCGCGAGCACGAGCGCTAGTCTTCGCCGGATGCGAGGACTTCGGCATCGCACTTGCCGAGGCGCAGGCTTACGGCACACCTCTCATAGCTTTTGCGCGCGGTGGCGCGATGGATATCGTGCGGCCGCTTGGCAGGACCGGCGAGCCCACCGGCGTTTTGTTCGAACACCAGTCGGCGCAGTCCGTTATCGACGCAGTGAAACAATTCGACATCAACGCCGACCAAATCCATCCGCTTGCGTGTCGAATGAACGCGATGCGTTTCAATCCCGAGCGGTTCGCACGCGAAATCTATTCTGCTTTCGCTGCAACAATGTCCATGCATGCACCGCCTAGTATCGACGCGCACGTCCATCAAATTGCTGCCGAGTGATCACATCCTGTTCAACAACAAGGAAACAAAAGGGATGTCGTCGTCGACCCAACACAAACCGCCAAGCCGTCCTGCGCTAGCTCTCTCAGCGCGCGAACAAAACGCTTGGTATCGTGCCCTGCTGCGAGTCTGGAAGGCGTGGCGTGCTCTTGGATAGTAATAGTGCCGCAAGAGGCTATATGCATCGGCAGGCTGCATCCTTCGGTACAACGGGGCCGCATGCCCTAGGAACGACGGGCTTGCGTCTTCGCACCCGGGCGGAGGAAGGGCGGCGCACGACCTTGCGGGTGCGACTTTGGTATCCAATTGACCCGACGGAGCCGATGCGCGCACACGCGCTTGCACAGTTCCTCTATCGTTTGTGGCATTTTCGTTTGGCGCCGGCATGGCATGGAGCCGAGCCGACGCGCGAGCTGGGGCGCTTACCCCTTATAACTTATGTGCATGACATCGGCGGCAGCCACGAGACAAATTCTCATCTGCTCGCCGATCTTGCTAGTCACGGCTTCGTATTGGCCGCGATACACGATCCCTTCGGCCGTCGCGTTTCGCGTTACAGCCTTCGACGATCCGAGCAGTCTACGGGCGACGGTGAGCAACAATCACTGGCTCGCGGCGTGAGGACTGCGTCGGTCCTGCTCGATGCGCTCCAGGAACTGGAACAAGGTGACCGGACGGTCTGGGGGAACTGCATCGATTTGGCGAATGTCGGCATCTTGGGGTATGCGCTTGGCGGGGGAGTTGCCGCAGAGGCAACTCATTCCGACAAGCGATACGTGGCGGCTGCAAATCTGGCAGGACCAATCAGCCCCCGTCTCGTGACTCTGCCCTACTTGGCAATGCTCCCTGACTTCCAGAGCGCACATCCGACATCGTCCCTGCCTGCGCCGATCAACGCCCGCGAGGCTCTGCACTATCGACGCGCCCGCCATCAAGCGCGACTACCCCAAGGGCACGTCATTCAAATCGAGGGGACGCGGAAAGAACACTTCGGTGGGTCGATCGGCAATGCTTCTATAGTGCCCGGTGCGCAGCAGCCGGTTGGTCCTCCGAAGCACCCGCGGACGATCATCGAAGCATACACGGCCGCTTTTTTCGGCACGTATCTGCAAAATCATAAGCACCCGCTTATGTGCGTGAGACACTCCCCGTACTCGGAGGTGCGCTTCCTGCCGCCTTCCACACCGCGCCGCATCGACTGGCCACCAGGGGCGACGCAGTAACTCTAAGCAGTAACTCTAATAAGTCTTTCCCAACTTCCGACTGGCCCGATTTACGGGGCCTGTCCCGCCGGCTAGCCAAAAGGGGTACACGCATAGACTTGCCAAGCCAACCGGAGGTACTCTATTCTTAACAAATGCTTACGCCGATTGCTTAAATCACATTCGTATTGGCAGTTGCCAATCTGCAATGTCCTAGCGCCGGGTGGAAGATTATGACGAACCAGCTCTTCCGCGAATACGAAGTCGAGGGGATCGTTAGCGGAAATACTCTTGAGATTGACGCTTCTAATCGCACACCATCTCGCAATGGGTCAGCCCCGAAGAACCTGCCGATTGCCATAATTAATCGGCAGCTGCTCTCCAGTGAGTGCCTGGCAAGAGCCATCTGCGGCAGCAGTGATCTGCAAGTCTTGAGCTTCTCCACGCTTGACGATTGGCTGCACCGGCAGGTGCCGGTCTCGCTACTTGTTCTGTGCCAGACGCGGCTGACTCAGGCTGAAGCTATGAAGGAGATCGATCGTCTGGCGGACCTCTCCGCTCAATCGATCAAATGTCCGGCGGTCATACTTTCCGACAACGAGGATCCGGATCTGATCGTCCGCATGCTCGGTCGCAACATCCGAGGCTATATTCCAACGAGCCTGCCGATCGACATTGCGATACAGGCGATGGAGCTGGCTCGAGCCGGCGGCGTTTACGTCCCTGCCAGCAGCCTCATCGCTGCACATCGGGTGCAAGAAGATCCTTCGGCGGCTATACACAAAGCCAACGGCTTGTTCACCACACGCCAGGCTGCGGTCGTCGAGGCGCTCAGGCGCGGCAAGGCAAACAAAATCATCGCCTACGAGCTCAACATGCGCGAGAGCACCGTAAAGGTCCACGTCCGCAACATCATGAAGAAGCTCCACGCCACAAATCGGACCGAGGTTGCGTATCTTGCCGGCCGCCTTCTCAACGGCGAGGAAGTCATACGCTAGCCCGAGCTTGTGATCGACAGCGACGGATGTGAGGGCTGAACCCATCCGTCGTTCTCGCGCCTCCCAAAGCATGTACTCCGCGCACTTGCCTACCTCGTTTGGGCGCCTTGTGACGGCTCGCAGTATTGCGAGAAGATCGCACGGTGAAAATAGCTGCGGTAGCTAAATCCGTGTCCGATCGAACTTACCTTTTTGAAGAAGTCGGAAGCCGCGACGCCGCTGCTTGTGGTGACGCTTTGGCGATCACATTGCGCGATGATTCGCGACATCGCGAGTTCGTGACGACGGAGCAACTGAGCGGCTCAAGTGCGAGCCAGTGGCTACTTCGGCAATCGTCCAACGAGCCTGTCTTCGCTGCCCGCGAGTCCGACCTGCGCTCTAGCGCTCGCAACGACCAAGGCACGGTTGAGCGGCCGGCCTATTGGCGGGCTCACCAAGCGAGCGCTCGACATCGCCGTCGCGTCGGTGGCCCTGGTGCTGCTCGCCCCGCTACTGCTGCTCGTGGCTCTATTGATCCGTCTGACCATGGGTAGCCCGGTCATCTTCTCACATGCACGCTTAGGCTATGGCGGACGTCCATTCGCGTGTCTGAAGTTCCGCACTATGGTCAACGACGCAGACACGGCCCTGCAGGGTCACCTCGTCCACAACAATGCCGCGCGGGAGGAATGGCAAATCGATCGCAAGCTGCGCAGCGATCCCCGCGTCACGCGTCTCGGTAGCATCCTGCGGCGCTCGAGCATTGATGAATTGCCCCAGCTTTTCAATGTTTTGATGGGGCAGATGAGCTGCGTGGGCCCGCGTCCGATCGTTGCCGAAGAGGTACCTCGCTACGGCCGAGCTTGGGAGGACTACATCAAGGCATGCCCGGGTATGACGGGGCTCTGGCAGGTGAGCGGACGCAATCGCTTGAGCTACCGCACCCGCGTCGCCCTCGACCGCAGGTACGTGCGTCGGTGGTCGGCGATGCGCGACGTATGGATTTAATGTCGGACAGTTCCTGCCGTGCTGCGAACGGAGGACACGGCATAGCTGCGGGTCACGGAGTGAGGCAGGAATCGGCACGGCACCCCAGCTGCTCAACGACGCGCTGATAGCAGGAGACCGACAAGGTAGGCGGATTGCTGAACCGCTAGCAGCATGACCAACACGCCTATCGCCCGCTGCAGCGTCCAGTCGAAGATCACGGCGACTGCGATGGTGCCAACGACGACCATCAACGCGAGGACTAGCATCACCGTCACCTTATAGCGCATCCCCACTAGCAGGCCGATCCCCGCGGCAGCAAGGCATGCCCACACCAAATTCGGCCCTCCGAGCATCCAGGAGCTACTTGTCTCTCTGTGAGCCAATCTGCTGCTCTCGCGGCGATTTGCAATAGCAATCGCGGTCTACCGGCCTAGCTACAGGCTTTCCGCCCTGTATCTTACGCGCGGGCAGCACTAGGCACGCTCCGCTGAGCAGCCGATCTTTAAAATGTACTCCGGCTCGATGCGCCCCAGCATTGCGTGCCACGCAGCCATAGAAGTTTCCCTTGAGGCGCCCCCACCTATCCACATGCGCCTCCGGCCATAGGCTCCTGATCAAGTTCGCGATTATGTTGCGGACCATGAGCGCCATCGCGAATGAAAAGGGTACGGTCCCCTTCCTCACCAGATAGATGGGGTTCATCACCTGCGAATATCCGAGCCGCTTGCCGCTTACCCGGCCCCCCGACCTCACCCCCAAGTGCACTCCTAGTACGTGCCGCAACTCGACGACACGCCCATTGCGGCGAAGCTGGCTGCGTAAAGTCGATGTCCTCCAGCCAGCCATACAGCGGCAGCCGTTCGTCAAACCGCAATTTGCCGACCACACTGACACGGACGGACATGTTGCAGCCGTAGGCGCCCACATGCTCGACCACGTCGGGCTCCTGCGGACTATCGGTGGCAGAGCGTAGCGCCGCGAGCCCTGCTTCCCAGTCGAGCCCAGTTCCCCGGGCACCGTCGGCCACGACGTGACCCATGACGACCGACCAATTTGGATTGGTCTGAAATGCCTCGACCACCTGCGCAAGGTAGTCGTCGGCGGGAATGAAATCGTCGTCGAAGAAGCTGACGATATCCGCTCGGCCCAATGCCATCTCCAGGGCGGTGTTGCGCTGGACCGTTGATCCGATGGGGCCAAAGACGTGCGTTACGGCGAACCGGCGCCCTTCGTAGGGATCGACGTGCGATGCATCCGGCGCAGAGATGATTACTTCATCGGGCGGCCGAGTCTGCGATTCTAGGTAGCGCACGAGTTCGACCGACCTGCGCCCTTCTGCCAAGGGTCGCTATGATCACGATAAGCTTCATGGGCGCTTCTTGTCGGTCCTGGTTCAATCCCGACGGAAGCCGGGCGGTGACAGGCTAGGTCCTCGCGGTCCCGAGCGCAGTCTCCGAATTGGGTTTAAGGCCTACCTCAAGAGAGCTAGCCGGCGTGCGCCACCCGAAGGCCAATTGGCGTTAACCACCGAGGACCGCCGAGTGGTCTGGTGCGTACCACAAATGGCGTGGTTACCAGGTGTGCCGGCGGCCAGTACCATTCACGTCTGAGGCATCCGTCGCGGCCGGGCTGAGCGATACCCGCGAGCCGAAAGCGCAGTCGAGAAGTCACGTCAGATGAGTCTCGCCAGTCGGTCATTCTTGAGCTCCGCTCGCGTCTCCGCCACCTGGACCGGGCCACTCAACCCGGTAACGTGGGTTGCCAACCTGTGGTCAGGATCCCGCCAAGGTAAGGGACGTTCTCGATCGGTCCGGTATTGGGCGATCAATGGGGACTACGTCACACTCCGGCCGACGGGCGTCGCACGCTATGCCCGTGAGGTCACGTTGCAGCTCGATGCGCTCATGGCCGAGCGGCACCCGCTCACGCGCGGCCTGCATCTCGAGCTGATCGTCCCTCGTGAATCCGATACCGGCCTGACACACATTCCCACGCGCCTAGTTCGCGAGTTCAAGTATCCGAGGCTGCCCCAGTTCTGGGTGCAGGCCCAGCTACCGTTCTACGTGAAGGGGGGGCTTCTCAGCTTCTGCAATCTGGCACCGGTTACGTTGAGCCGGCACATTGCCTGTATTCACGACCTTCACACGCGCTTGATGCCCGAAAGCTACGGGCGTCTGTTTCGGTGGGCCCACCGCATCATCCTTCCTCTACTCGGCCGACGCGCTGCACGCATTACGACGGTTTCGGGACTGTCACGCCAGCACTTGGTCGAGTACGGCATCGCTCCGCAAGAAAGGATCGTCGTAACCTATAACGGTGCCGATCACGCTAAACGGTGGGTCGCCAGCCGATCGCAGCCTGGTAGGTGCCTCGGCCCGGCCCTACGTGGTCTGCCTCGGACGCGACCTTAAGTATAAGAACACCGAGCTCATGGTTCGGCTCGCACCGTTTCTCGACGAAATGGGCTTGGATCTTTTGATCGCCGGCGATGTCGATCTGTCGGCGTATTGTCGCGACGGCGCGCGCCCTACGGACAACGTCCGGCTGCTGGGCCGTATTGATGACGATGAGTTCGCCCAGGTCCTCAGCCGGGCGCTTTGCTTCCTCTTCCCCTCGCGAATTGAAGGCTTCGGGCTGCCGGCGATCGAAGCAATGGTGCACGGCTGCCCCGTCGTCGCGTCGACGTCACCGTGCCTGCCCGAGATTTGCGGGGACGCGGCACTCTTCGCCGATCCGGACAGTCATCGGCGACTGGTTGGGGGCCATAGCGAAGTTAAGAGACGACAGGGGTTTGAGAACTCAGCTTGTCGACAAAGGTAGTGCACGCGCCGCCGCCTATTCCTGGAGGAAGATTGCAGAGCTCTACCTTCAGCTCATGGCCGAGGTGGATGGCGTTGAGCATCTCGGACGTCCTCTACGCATACGCTCGTCAGCGCCGAGCACGGATAAGGATTGAGATGCCAAGCGTAGATATTGTGGTGCCTTGCTATCAACACGGTCGCTTCTTGCGCGACTGCGTGGAAAGCGTCCTATCGCAAGACGTGGAGCTGCGCGTCATTATCATCGACAACGCATCGACCGACGATAGCGTCTCTGTTGCGCAAGACCTTGCCCGCGAGGACGCTCGCGTTGAGATTGTCGCGCACCCGCGCAACTTGGGGTCGCATGCCTCGTTCAACGAAGGTATCGACCTCGCCTCTGCGGACTACCTCATGGTGCTTTGCGCGGACGACATTCTGTCGCCGGGCAGCCTTCGCCGGGCGATGACCATCATGGAGCAGCACCCGGAAGTAGCATTCGCCCATGGTACAGACATCCATTGGCGCACGCATGAGCCGCTTCCGGATCTCAGCACCGCCGACAACTCGTCCTGGCACATCCAATCGGGACGCGAGTTCCTCGTGGATCGCTGTCGAGCGCCGGAACTCTACCTTGCATTTGGGATGGTCCTCGTACGGACCTCGGCGCAGAAAGCGGCGGGCTACTATCGGCCGGCGCTCCCGCATACGGACGATTTCGAAATGCTGCTGCGGTTGGCATGCCGCGGCTCCGTCGCATTTACTCCCGCCGTGCTGGGATTCAAGAGAATCCATGGCGAAAACCGTAACCAAGAGGCACTGACCGCGCGGTGGCTTACGATCGCCAGGCTGCATGCGGCGTTGGAATGCTTTTTCGAGCACGAAGGAAAGAGCCTGCATGATTGGCCCCGACTGCGTTCGCTAGCCCAACGCCGTCTCTGCGAGCGGGCCTACTGGTGCGGTGTGAAGGCGCTCGTGCGCGGCCGCAAGGATGCATTCAGCTTCTTCAAGCTAGCCTTCCAGCTCGATCCGCGCGTCGCGCTCATTCCGCCACTTGGCTATTTGGCGCGGTTTGATTGGAGCGCCCTGTCGTTCCGCAACTAGTCCTTCTCAAGCGGCGATGACCGACAGTTTCGCGACATATGAGACGACCTGTGGAGGTTTTGCAGTGCGTAAGGCATTCGCGATAGCTCTGGCGCTCGCCATCGTCGGTGTTGCGCCTCGGCATGATGTCTCGGGTGCTGCGGCAGCTGAAGAGGCGACGGGCACTTTGAGTCATAGCGCCGATGCGTTTCTCAGCTCACTCGGCATGAACATTCACATCGATCAAGGATACGCGCCGCAGTCTTACGTAGAGCCGCTCAGATACCTGGGCGTCCGCGCTGTGCGCACGGGAGCCGGGCGTGTGACTGGCTCTGTATATGTCGCACGCCGCACCGGCGTGCTCGTCGACATTTTTGCCAACGGTGGTCCCGTCGACAGCTTCATGTCCGCTGCCCGGCAACTCGCTGCGGCCAACGCCCTCCTGGCGCTGGAGGGGCCAAATGAACCAAACAATTTCCCGCTCACCTACAATGGCAAGAGGGGTGGCGGACCCGGCACCTGGTTTCCGGTGGCCGAGTTTCAGCGCGACGTCTACGCAGCGGTCAGGGCGGATTTCAGAACTCCGCAATTTTCCGGTCTTCTCGCCATCTGAGCCTGGTGCTCAGACGGACAACGTCGGTCTACAGTTCCTGGCCATACCCGAGGGAGCGGGTGCGCTGCTGCCGCAAGGGACGCCGTTCGCCGACTTCGCCAACGTCCACAACTACGTTATCGGCAACGGCGAGAGATACGGGGACAACCAAGCTTGGAATGCTGCCGATCCGACGTTGAACGATCGCTGGGACGGCCTCTATGGCAATTTCGGTGTAACTTGGCGACACGGCTTCAAGGGAAATACCAACGAGACGCTCACCACACTGCCGAGGGTGACGACGGAGACCGGTTGGGACAGTGTGCGCGGCCCGGGGGGAGAACGCACGCAAGGTACCGTGCTGGTGAACACCTACCTCGCCCAATACAAGCGAGGCTATCGCTATACATTCGTCTATCAGCTGCGCGACGACGAAGGCGGACAAGACCACTTCGGCGTCTTCGACAAGGATTCGCGCCCCAAACCCGCCGCCACCTACATCCACAACCTGACGACAATTCTTGCCGATCGCACCCCGATCGCAAACCCGGGTCGCCTCAACTATTCGATCCCCAACCAACCGGCCACCGTGCACGATTTGCTTTTGCAGAAGAGCGATGGGACGTTTGCGCTTGTCGTATGGGGTGAGAAGGTTACGGGCACGGAGGATGTGGTGGTGGATCTCGGCGGCGAGCATGCCTCCGTCAAAGTGTATGACGTCACCGTAGGGACGGAGCCGATCTCGACCTTACGCAATGCGAAATCGGTTCCCTTGTCGCTAAGCGATCATGCGCTGATCATCGAGGTCGCGAAGTGACGGTGAACCCTCACAGCTCGGCAAGCTCGCTCCGACCTCATCCCTTCTGAGGCGCCGCGGCCCTCACCGCACGGGGTATGAGCGCAAGCCGGGAACCCAGGTGGCCTGCTACCTGCTGCAACTCGCTCCGCAAGTCGTGGCCGGTAAAGACGATCCCGGCCAGCCATCCGGCGCCCGCCAGGACGGACGCTTCGAGTGCCTCCAAGACCGTTAGGTTCCACCCATCGCCCACGACGATCAGCACGGCTATCGGTCCAATAGCGGTCGCTGCAGTCACGGTGAGACTTTTGCGGATTGCCGCAGCAAGCTCCATCCACCTGATGTCGAGATGCTTGCGAACGAATTGCAACGAGACGAAAGCTTGGAATGGTATGGCAAACAGGAAGCTCAATGCGGCGGCCTTCAGACCGAAGAACGCAGCGACCGTGAGCACCAGAGCCGACACGGGCCAAATAATGAGGCCGCGTATGAATGAGTCGCGGACTGCCCCTACCGAGAGGAAGACCGGATAGTTCAGCTGGAAGCTGAAAGAGAACAGGGTCGCGACGGCGATGATCTGCACGTATGGGACGATGGTCATCCATTGCGGGCCGAATATTAGACCGACGATGGGCTCGGCCAGAAGAGCGAGCACTACCAAAGCCGGCCATTGGATGCCGGTGATCAGCGAGACGGCGTTCAGGTAAGGGGTTTTCAATGTACGCCCATCCCGAACGATCTCGGAGAAGGCTGGAAGAATGACGGACGTCGCGCCCAACAGGAAGACTTTGTCCGGCAGCTGGCACAACATGAGGCTGCGATTGAAGAACGCGACCGCGTCAGCGGAGACGAGCCGGCCCAGTACCAGGTACGGCAGCATTTCGTAAACCCGGTGCAGGAGGATGTTTGTGCCGTTGTAGCCCCCGAACGCGAGCAGGCCCCGCCACCCTCGGAAGAGAGGCTTGAAGATTCTGTGGTCGGGATAGAGGACGAGGGCTAGCGCCGCACCAACGCCGGCGCTGGCGAGGTTCGCCCAGGCAAAGCTCATGTAGCTGAAGCCGCACAGCGCCAAACCAACCGTCACCGCCGAGGTCGCAACTGCGATCGATCCATTGATCAGAGCGACTCTTGCAAATGCCATTTCACGGCGCAGAAGCGAGACAACAGTGGCCGAGGCCGCCTCGAAGACCACAGCGAGCGATAGAACCCGCAAGAAGGGCGTTAACCTCGCGTCGCCATAGAGGTCAGCGACCCACGGGGCCGAACCAAAAAGCACGCCGGCAATGACGAGCGTAATCAGCAGCAGCACCGAGAACGATTTGCGGATCTCGTCCAACGAGAGCTGTTGGTGCTGAATGAGGAAATTCGGGCTGGCGAACTCACGCGCCGCCGCGAAGAATCCGACTACGGCGAGGCCCACCAACGAGATGCCGATCTCGTCGGGGCTTAGCAGGCGCGAGACCACCGCCACCGTCAGAAAGCTGACAGTCAGTGTGAAGTACCGCTCGCCTGTTGCCAGAAGTAGAGCTCGTCGAAGTTGGCTCATTCCAACCAGGTAAGTTTGTTGCGGGAAGAGCCCCATCCGCGACGCCGCGGAGCGCTCCATCCTGACTACAGCGGCACGCGCCACACGCTAACCCAGACAATATCGGGCGAGTGGGATCGAAAGGCGTAGGGCAGTCCTCTGATGCCACCCAATTTGACTAGCTTTGCATCGGTGTCGCCAGCCACCTAGCTTCCGGTTGGGCCAGACTGCCGCCGGATCCGTGCGGCCAGCGCACGCCACCATCCAACGGTCAATGCGTCTATGCTCGGCACCGCAAAATCGATCCTCTCCTACGCACCGCGCGGCGAGAGCCTTTCCGGCCTATTGGGCAACGAGACGGTCGGAGCATCGACGCGAGCGCCGGCCATCGCTCTTTTCGGTCTCTTCGGCTGCGGAAATTTCGGCAATGACGGGTCGCTCGAAGCGATTCTGAACCTGCTGCGGCGCGTGCGGCCCGACGCGCGGCTTACCTGCATATGTGCCAACCCGGACCTCATCCGCGACCGGTTCGACGTGAGTGCGCTGCCGATCAGTGCCGCCCACGTCGCCGACGCTCATGGCCACCGTCCAGGCGGCTGGGCGCGCAAGATCGTCGAAAAGCTCCACGATGTGCTTTCCACCATACGTTCCGCCCGCAAGTTCGATCTGGTGCTGATACCGGGAACGGGCATTCTCGATGACTTCGGCGATCGGCCCAAAGGCATGCCTTGGAACATTCTCAGGTGGTGCCTAGTGTCGCGACTGCTCGGGGCCAAAGTCGCCTTCGTGTGCGTCGGGGCAGGTCCGATCGGCCATCCGCTGAGCCGTTGGATGATGAAGACGGCGGGACAGCTGGCACACTATCGATCCTATCGCGACGTGCTGTCGAAGGACTTCATGACCAGCATCGGCGTGAAGTCCGGTGCTGATCCGGTTTTTGCCGACCTCGCGTTCGGCCTACCGCCCCCGCTGTACAGAGAGCGGCCGGACGCTGAGCGCCTGGTCGTCGGCGTCGGCGTCATGAGCTATTACGGTTGGTACTCGTTTGCCGAGGCTGGGGCGGAAACGCACCGGCAATACATCGACAAGCTAGCCAAGTTCGTGCGCCATATCTTGGGCCGCGGGCATCGCGTCCGCCTGCTGATTGGCGAGACGGCGGACGATGGCGCTGTCAAAACTCTGATGTTGTGCCTGCGCTCGCAATCGCCTGCGATCGCAGAAGAAGATCTCGTTGAAGCGCCGGCACGCTCGCTCCACGACGTTATGCGTCAGATGCAGGAGACGGACGTCATCGTGGCGACGCGGTATCACAATATCGTTTGCGCCTTGAAACTGGCCAAGCCGACCATCTCGTTGGGTTACTCCAAGAAGAATGATGTCCTCATGGCGCAGGCGGGCCTCGGGGCCTATTGCCATCACGTCGAGAGCTTCGAGGTCGACCAGCTCATCGAGCAGTTCGAAAGCATCTCCGCACAGCGGCCCCAGTGCGCGGATGCGGTGCGCGCGTACCGCCAGATCGCGGATATCCGGCTCGCTGAACAAGAAGCGACGTTGCGCACAATGTTTCTCGAGTAACGCCGACCCGCTGCCGCTACGGGACAGCTTGCGGAAGCGCGCTCCGCTTCGGGCCTTCGACACAACCGAAAAGTGATTGCTCGAGCGCTGCCTTGACGCCCGTAGGGAACCGAAAACCTGTGGCGCACAGCTTGTCGTTGGCAAAACGCAGCATTCCCAACGGAAAGCGCATTTCGAGCGTGCGCGAGAGGGACCAATTCTTCGCCATGTCGGCAACGATGGGCAGTTCGAACGGCACGCTGTATCTCGGATCGTGCGTCCTCTCGTAAGCCCGAGCGAACAGCTCGCGGAACGTACCGCAGGCGTCGTCGCAAATATTGTAAGCCTCGATGCGATCAGAGCCATGCTGCAGGCCTCGGCGAAGCAGGTGCGCGATCGCTGATGCAGCGTCCGACGCCAGCACGTACTGGGTGCGCCGATAGAGGCAAAGAACTTTGCGGTGCGCGCTCCAGTTGGCCGCTTCGAGGATACGCTCTAGATCCGCGACCACGGTGGGGCGAAGAATATCGACCCGCATGGCTGGCGCGGCCTCGCGCAGCGCCAGCTCGGCCATCGTCTTCGAGCGGGCATATTCGAGCATGTATGGCTCGGCGCAGTACTGCTTCGCCACGGGCCGCGCGAGATCGATAAGGGGCGTCTGCTCGTTAACGCTACGCGTGCGCGGAGAGCCATAGACGACGATAGAGCTTGCGTGCCCGAAGTAGCGCGCCCCGCTCGCCGCCGCCGCTTCGGCCAAGGCGCGTGTCGCATCGACGTTGATGCGCTCCATCTTGCCGATATCTGAGAGTTCCGCAGCCAGATGAATGACTGCATCACACCCGTCGACAAGCGGGTCGACTTCGAGACTCTCGAGGAAGTCCCAACGCCGCCAATCCACACCGGGGACGTTGCCGGGCGCACGCAGGTATTGCCCGCGCACCAAGTAGCCCGCCCCGATCAGCCCCGGCACCACGAAGCGTCCGATCGATCCGGTTGCACCAGTGACAAGTACCGTCGGCCTCAATCAAGTCTCCCAATCAACTGTATTGTCAGGCGGCCGCCCTATGCTTCAGGTGGTCCGACAGGCGAATAGCCAGCGCAAGAATCATCAGCGTCGGATTTGCGTGACCACCGGTGGGAAACACCGATGCGCCGGCGATGTAGAGTCCGCCGACCCCATGAACCCGGCAATTCCTGTCGACGACGCCTTGCTTGGGATTATCCGCCATGCGCGTCGTGCCCATGGTGTGGGCCATGTCGATGATGGCCGCGTCATCGAGACTATTTTGCTTTACCCACGCATCCAAAGTGGGCAGAGGCAATCCGACACGGTCGAATTCCCGCGACATCTGCTGGCCAAGTCGCGCCAAGGATCGCCGGGCGTCGCAATCTATCTTCCAATTGATCTTAGCGCGGGCGACGCCGAGTTCATCCTTCGTCTCTGAGAGGGTGATGCGGGAGTCGGGATCGGGCTTCTGCTCGCTGATGCCCTCAACGATCAATCCCGTCAGCTTGTGCGGGATGCCGCGATTGAGGTGCTCTCGCGCAACGAGATTGGGGTTTAGCTTGATCGCGGCGTTGACTACCGTGTTCTTCATGCGCTCCGGCAATAGACTGCTCTGAAGTGCCTTCATGCCGACGCCCTTGGCGAGGAGACCCGGGCTTCGCGCCAGGGCACTCAGGTCAGCTCCAATCGCAGATGACTTGCGGGCAAGCAGCCGTTTTAGGGCCTCGAGCGGATCGTCGGGAGCGCGTTCCTCCAGGATGTAGAGAGCGCAGTTGAGTAAGCCCTCCCGCTCCTGGACCGAGCGCGGCAACGCGAGCCCATGCATGTACATGTGGGTGCGTCCCGCTTGCGAGAGGCCGTAGAAGCCAAAACGATCCACAACCCTTGTCGCATCGGCTGCGTCGTAGCGGCCGAGGCGCGCACTCGGATGATCGAGGAGGAAGCGCCCGACGACATCGTGATCGTTTCCGATTCCCGCCTGGCAGATTTGATCGGACGCCATCAGAAGTCGGGCGTTCTCGATCCCGCTCGCCGCCAGAACGCATACTTTCCCTCGCACGCGCGCCCGAACGCCCTCCAAGCACGCGACCTCTACGCCTTCGAAGTTGTTGCCGGCGTCGTTCGTCAAGATGCGCGTCGCCGTCGCGTTGAGCAGTGTGCGCACGTTGGCTGCATCTTCCCGCATGAACTCTGGGCCGAAGCGCATCACGTCGAGGCGGTCGATACGAGAGCGGGCAAACTGCCAAAAGAAGGGACGCAGCGCTTCAGCGTCGAGTTGCGGCTCCGGAGGGCGGCAGTCCATTAATGACCATAGGCCGTCGCCACTTACACTAGGACCGAGGTTCAGTTGCTCAGCGGCGCGATCTATGTGCGGCTCCAGATCGGCGTGTGCTATCGGCCAGCCGGAATACGGAACCCACGACCGCGGTTCGAAATCCAGGCTGTCGAATGCGGCGGACTTCCCTGCCCAGGCATGGGATGAACCTCCAAGCACTCTGCAACGCACCCCATACGGCTGCTCTGCGGGCGACCATGACTGTGCGCTTGCACTGTGAAATGCCGCCCGGCGCTCAATCTGAGATTCTATGCTCGGCTGGCCGACGCTCTCGACCCGGTTCAGCGCCCCGATGCGAGCGTCTTCCTCAAGGCGCCCGCTTTCGAGGACGAGCACGCGCGTTTGATGCCCAAAGAATTCTCGCGCGACGGTGAGACCTGCCGGACCGCCGCCAATGATGATCAGATCGGCTTCGAGCTCGCGCCCGTTTTCCAGGCTCGCCAAATCCAGAGTCTGCAGGATTTTGCCCTTTCAGAGAGAGCCGTTGTACTGAGCAGGAATTTCCTAGAATCCGGGCGCGCATCAAGTCAGCTTTCTGCCCTGGGGCCTCCCAAAGGGGTACATAGCTATCGCCTTTTGGGCGCGTTCTTCAGGTGGGGGACGAGTGTTATCGATGTTACGGCAGTCGAAGTCTGCCGCATTGCACCCTGTCGGGTCGCCCGCTCCCGAGCCGCGTATCCGCACCGTTAATCAATCCGCGAGCAGCGATGATTCACGACCTGGAGCAGCTTGGCGATCGAACCGATGCCGCATTCGACCTCTGCGTGGTTGGCGCCGGACCAGCAGGCATAACCATCGCGGATGAATTGCGCGGCAGCGGCCTTAAGGTTTGTCTTGTCGAGTCCGGTGGCTTGCAAGAGGAAGCCACGGCGCGCGACCTGCTCTTGGGTGAGAGTGTCGGCCATCCGATGGCTTTGGATCACGGCCGTCACCGGGTGTTCGGCGGAGCCGCCACGCGCTGGGGCGGGCGCAGCGCGCCGCTCGATCCCATCGACCTGCAATACCGTGACTGGGTGAAGAACTCGGGGTGGCCAATCGATTACGCGCGCCTTGGTCCCTATTACGAGCGCGCCAAGTGGGCCAGCAACTTCAAGCATCCGTGGGTGTCCTTCGAGCAAGTGCAGCGCTCGCTGGGGATCCGACTGCCAACTCTGGCCTCTGGCGACCTCGACCCATTTGTTTGGCGCGTGGCTTCTCCCGACTTGGATCCGACGCTTCAGTCATACCTATCGCTTGGATATCGCAGTGTCTTCGACTGGGGGAAGGTATACCGGGGGAGGCTCGCAGCTGACGTCAATACGTTCGTGCTCCTCCACGCAAACTTGACGAAGTTCCACGACACTGACGACGGAGCACGGGTCGAGGCGATCACCGTCAGGTCGCTCGGCGGGAAGTCGATGACAATCCGCTCGAGGGCCTTCGCGTCTGTGCTGTGGCGGAATAGAGAATGTCCGGCTGCTGCTCAACGCTCCGCCCCGGCTGCTCAACCGCATCAATCAATTCGATAGGCTGGGGCGCTACTTCTCCCAGCATCCTCGCGGATGCATCGCGACCATCGACACCGATGAAGCAAACGCGAAAGTGCTTCAGCGTCTCTACAACACGTTTCTGCGTATGAGAGACGGAGAGGTCCAGTATGAGACGGGGTTTGCGATTTCCGAGCGCGCGCAACGCGAACATCAGCTCCTGAACGCAAGTGCGGCAATCTATTATCACGCACGCCCTGATACAGTTTGGGAAGCTTCGCGGCACATGCGCGATGCGGTTAAGAGTGGCAACATCGATCGCAGCACCTTCCGCGATCTGCAGCGCGCCCTAGTTGGCGTCGCCGCAGAGATACCTAACATTACACGAAGGTTTGTGCTTGGCAGGCCCGTGATTCATCGCGATCCGCTGATCTCGATCTGCATCGATTTGGAGCAGGAGCCGGACCCGGAGAGCAGGATTACGTTGAGCGCGGATCGTGACGCACTCGGCATGCGGCGCGCCAAGGTCGACTGGCGCATCGCTGAGAAGGAAAGACGAACGGCCCGCTATTTCGGTAAGTTCGTTACCTTCGAATTGGAGAGGCTCGGATTCGGCCGCGTCCGGCGGTCTGATTGGCTGTCCAGCTCGGATGCCATCTCTGTCGACGATCTCCGAGGCACCTATCATTTCTTGAGCGGCACGCGCATGTCCCGTCACCCGCGCGACGGGGTCGTAGATGAAAACTGTCGCGCCCACGGAGCGGAAAATCTCTATCTCGCCGGCACGTCCGTTTTCACTACCGGCGGACACGCCAACCCGACGCTCACGATCGTGGCTCTGGCCATTCGGTTGGCCGATCACCTTCGGGCCGAACTTCGCAACCGCGCCACGGGGCATGGCCGCGTCCCAACACTGGCTGCCGTTGCTGCTGCAGAGTGAGAATGCAATGAGCTCGTCGACCATCCTCGTTACGGGAGCTGCCGGGTTCATCGGCAGCGCTGTGACGGAAGCGCTGGTGCTCAGCGGCGCCGGGATGGTGCGCGCCGGCGTGAAGTCATTACGGCCCCATTCAGGTCTAACTCGGCTCCCTGTTAATGCGATCCATTGCGACGTCATGGATCGCGCATGCCTTATGTCGGCCATGGACCGGGTCGATGTCGTGATTAATTGCATTCGCGACGATGCAAGAACCGCCACGACGGTTGAAGGCACGCGCCGCATTTTGGAATGCGCTGCTGCAAGCGGAGTGAGCCGGCTGATACAGTTCAGCTCTGTAGCCGTCTATGGCGGAGCCACTGGAACGATCTCAGAAGAGACGCGGCCCGTGCCGCCGCTTAGCGAATACGGTGCGGCCAAGCGTGCAGCTGAGGAGCTGTGCAGGAGCGCGGCCGGCGAAAAGCTGCATGTTGCCGTCGTTCGCCCCTCGCTCGTCTATGGGCCTCATGGGGAAGAGTGGACTGCCAGGTTCATCCGCGCAATCGCGTCGGGCCGTCTCGCTCAGCTCGGCGTGAATTGCGATGGGGAAGCCAACCTAATCTACGTCCGCGATCTGGGGACGCTTGCCGCCAGGCTCGCCAGACACGAGATCCCGCATTACTGCGTCTACAATGCCAACGGCGTCGAGATACCGACGTTTGCCGGATACTTTGACCTGCTGAGCCGCGCAATTGGCAGAGGACCCTTTAGCCCGCTGGCCGCGCAGCCAAGCGCCATTGGGCGACAAGCGCGCCGCGCCGGCCTCTACGCCCTGACGAAGCAGGCTGCGTTCGCGAGAAGCATCTTTCCCCGAAGCGATACCGTCGCGGCCGTCGTGCGGAGCGTAGAGAAGGCAGCCTTCGAGCGCCTCGGAGACCTTTCGGCGGACGACTTTACGAAGCACCGACGCTACGTGATCGATCGGGCCAAAGAGATCGGCTTCGTGCCGACGACCTCGTTGCAAGAAGGCATTGCGGCTTCGGCTGAGTGGGCCTTCGCGCAGGGCCTGGTAAGTACGGCCGCGCCGGCAGAAGGCGTCCCGCCCATTCTTCAATTGCATTGAGGAGCCGGAACGATGTCGATCCGGGCAGCAATCAGATGAAAACACAGGCCATCGAGCGCGTTGTCGTCATTAATGACGATTGCATCCGCAGCGGCGGCGCCGCGAGCGTCATGCTGACATCCATTGAGCAGCTGCGCGGCCGCGCCGTGCCCACGACGCTCATCACGGGAGACAGCGGCGATAACCCAGATCTCGCCCGTTTGGGTGTTGAGTTGATCGCGCTCAAAGGTCGCCACATCCTGGAAGGCAATCGCATCGGTGCCGCTCTGCGCGGCCTATATGACCCCTCCATGGCGACCGCGGTTGGCAACTGGATTGCAACCAGGGATACGCCGGGCACGATCTACCACCTTCACAACTGGCACAAGGTTCTCTCGCCGTCGGTCTTCGTTCCGCTCCGGAAAGTGGCGTCGCGCCTCATCATCTCGGCGCACGACTATTTCCTGACATGCCCCAATGGCGGTCACTATTTCTTCCGTCAAGGCAAGGCCTGCAACCTGTCGCCAATGGGACCTGCGTGTCTCGCGGCCTCATGCGACAAGCGCAACTACGCGCATAAGCTCTACCGGACGGCGCGCACCGCCGTGCGCCAATTTGCGTTTGGCCTGGGCAAAACTCCAGCGACTGTGCTGGTCGTCCACGATGGGATGATTCCACTGTTCGAGCTCGGCGGGATTGACCGCCGCACGATGCATGTTCTGCGTAACCCCGCCACGCCCTGGACCTCCTCGAGGGTTGCCGCCGAGCGAAATCGTCAATTTCTCTTTGTCGGGCGCCTGGAAGTGGATAAGGGCGTAATGCTTCTTGCCCGCGCCGCGCGGCGCTCGGGAGCTTCGCTACGTATCATCGGCACAGGTCCGCTCAGCCACGAGCTTAGGCGAGACTTTCCAGAGATCGAGCTGACAGGCTGGAAATCAAAACAAGAGATCGCCCAACTTTGCCGGGAGGCGCGGGCACTCATTATGCCGAGCCGTTGGCGCGAGACGTTCGGCCTCGTGGCCCTCGAGGCGGCGATGAGCGGCATCCCGATCATAGCGTCGCGCGCCGCTCTCATCACTGAGGACCTTGTCCGCTTGCAGTTCGCGGTGCCCTTCCAGTCCGATGACGAAGAGGGGCTAGCCCGAGCGATGGCAGCGCTCATGGAGGACGACGTGGGGGTGTCGCGAATGAGTAAGCGCGCCTTCGAAAATGCGCGCCTCTTGGCGCCGTCCCCGGAAACTTGGTGCAGCGAGCTGCTCTCGATCTATGAGCACAAGCTTGCCGAGGCCAATGGGCCGACGTTCGACCGGTGCGCGCCCGCGAAGCAACCTTCTGCATTCACATTGACGCATGGCATGTGGCGATAACGTGGACTGGAATGCCGCCATGTTGGCTCAGAGAGGCAATCACAAACGGACCTCAAAACCATCTTCTTCCGTTGTGGTGGCCGGACACGTCGACGGCAACCTGATAGCGCGAACTGAAGGCGCGTCTGGCGTGGCACCGGCGCGCCAAGCAATCTCCGCTCGATTGTCCTCCTTCCATTGGCGTCACGCCCCGGAGATACGTGTCATTGGCGCCCTGCTGTTCTTGTCCTTGCTGTTTCTTGGCGTGCTCATAGTTGGCAGCGGTGCGTTGACGGGGGACGCAATAGTCTACGACTGGGCGATCGTGCTAGCCTTGCGCAATCCTCTCAACATAACAGATCCCCTCGGACCGGATTGGTTCGAATCCATCACCGTCGACCTGGGCTACCTCGGCAGCGTGACGGTAGTGGGCGCGATCACACTGGCAGCCATGGGATACTTTCTGTTGGTTCGCAGGCGCGACCTCGCCATTCTCGTGTTCGCGGCAGTTAGTGGCACGGCCATCGTGACCACGTTGCTCAAGCTCGCGGTCGCCCGTCCTGGTATCAATCTGGCGATGATGAGGTTTGAGACCTCCACATTCAGCTTCCCCAGCGGCCACGCAGCTTTGTCCGCTGCCATCTACCTCACCCTGGCGGCACTCATTGCGCGAGCCCAATCTCAGCAACTCGTGAAGTACTATATCTTGGGCCTGGCCTGCGCGTTGACGCTCATCATCGGCGCCAGCCGCGTCTTCAACACCGTGCATTTTCCGACCGATGTATTGGCTGGCTGGTCTGTTGGGGCGGCGTGGACGCTCGTCTGCCTCTTCGCCATTTCAATGCGCTCCGCCGGGCGCTAGGCCGGCCGCGGAGCCGCCATCATCATGATCGGCGCCGCGTTGCGCGCGTGAGCGGTGACACTGCTGGCGACAGCCAGCGCAATGAAGAACACCAGCCCCGGATCGGCAGCCCCTCCGCCGATTGATTGAGCCAAAAGGGAGCCTAGGGCGGCGGCCCTGACACTCAGTACGGTGGCCCGGGTTTCGGAACTCAAGCGTGCTGCGTGTCGCTTGGAGCGGATGATCTCCCAAGTCAGCAGCCCGATCATCGTCGAACCAATCACGCCGAACTGAGAGATAACAGATATGATCCAACTCGAGGCGCGCGAGCTGCCGAGACCTATTCCAAGTCCCATTGTCTCGTAGACCGACACCAGGCTCTGGTAGTTCCAATAGGCGCGCTCGTAGCCTGAAGCGGATGAGGCCTTATTGAAGATCATCGCATCGAACAGGCCCCACAGCGGCGCGAGGGTTCGCGCGCTATAAGCCTCGACGCCGATCGTGACGGCTAGTACCCCGATACCAACGCACACAAAGCCGATCTCGCCGGCCTGCAGGCGGTCCTGCAGTAGGGAGCGTGCCAGGGAGACGCCGAAGACCACGGCGATGATCACGCCGGCGATGTACGCCGTGGTCGATGTGCAGAGCGTAAGAAGAATGATGAGCAGCACTGTAAGAGACAGCGCGAATTTGCTCCGCGTCTGCCTCCAATATGTGAACGTGAACGCCAGCAGCAGGATCGTCGCAGAACCAAATGCCGAGGCCTCCGAATACGTGCCGGCAATCCTCCAAAACCCACCTACGTCCACGATCGTCGCCATGGCGTAGGAAGCGGTCCTGATCGGGAAGAGGACGTCTTCTATGCCGGCGAACTTACCGAAAAGGTCGAGGAAGCCGGCCGCCACATGCAAAGTCGCCCAAACGAAAAAACCCTGCCTGATTGCCTTAAGCGTGTTCGGCCGCAGCAATACAATGCTGAGGGCAAAGAATGCCAGCGCGCCAAACACGAAGTACAGGGTCTGCGTTACGTTGCCCGAGACGGGCTCCAGGGTCGTTTCGACAATGCCAGCCGATATCACCCCAAGGCGCTGCGGAACGAAGACCGTCGCCTCTCCCGCAAACAGCCTTGGCAGTAACGTAGCACCTGCGACGGTGTAGATGCTGAGGAGCAAGACCACCCAAGCGATCGGTTGCTGCACGAATACGCGTTGCAGATCGCCCGGCCAATTGCGCCGCAGTACGATCGATCCAAGGAGGATCATAAGCAGTGCGACGAATACCATCGGCGACGAGCCGCCCAGGGCTGGCAGGGTCACGATGGCGGTCGACCCGAACGCCAGCGAGGCGATTAGAGCGACAATGGTCGGCATCTCAAAAAAACGCGCCACGCCGAAGATAGCGCAACAGACCAGGATGCCGGCGAATGACGGTTCCATCAGGTCATCGTTTCTCTGGCAAATCTGCTCGCAACGCCGAATTGCGGATTCTCACACCTTGAGTTTCGGTCTCGTCTGGCGTCGCAACAAGGATGAAAAAGTATGTAGAGCGGCAGATTTAGGTGTCTCCCTAGTACTTTGGACGTAGGAGCTGCCCAATCCCAGAAGCGCTTTCGACATCACAAAGGCCTCTGCAGCACGCTCCGGCGCCCTGCTCTCCATGCCTCTCAAGCGCGCCAGCGCGCGGAATGTCTCCGGATCGAACCAGTCTTTCGACCGCTGCGTGGCGAAGTGCTCGTTCAGCAGCTCTATTTTGCGCTCCAGCGTCGCCTGCCTCAGCGGCTGGTAAAGGTTCGGCCGGCCGAGGTCTCCGTCCCACTTCGGTATCTCGTACTCGAGGATGAGGTGGTCGCGGAACGAGTTCCAGGTCAGTTGTGCGACTTGGCGATGGTCCTGGTGGGAGTCGTCGCGGCGATGCGTAAGGATGACGTCGGGCGCTGCGCCCCGCTTGAGCTCCTCGAAGCAGTCTTTGAGCTCTGGCTGAAAGGGGAAGTAGCCGTCGCGGAACTCGAAGAGTGAAATCTCGCGGTGTGCTGCACCCTGTAGGAAGTTGTCGGCCGACTTTGCGGCTTCCTCTGCACGCGCCCCCGGCGCGCTGAACACGACCCAACGCACATCTAGAGCAATGCCATTCTCGATCCAGTTGAGGATCGTACCTCCGGCACCGATCTCGATGTCATCCGAATGCGCCCCAAGGCACAAGACCCGCAGGGATGCACCGGTTCTGGCTAGGCTCAGTTCAAGCATTGATCAGATCGCCAGCGTTGCCGGCTTAAGGCTCAAGTTCTCGGCCTTGCACCAGGGCATCTCACCGCGTTCGACAAGGTCCTCCAGGATCTGCCGATCTCGTAGCGTGTCCATGGAACGCCAGAAGCTCTCGTGCCGGTAGGCCATGAGCTGGTTGTCGGCGATCAGCCGGCTGAAGGGCTCGAGTACCAGTTCCTCGCCCTCGCGCATGTAGTCGAAGATCTCCGGCCGCATGATGAAGTAGCCGCCGTTGATCCAGATGTCGGAGCGATCGGATGAATGGAAGGCGGCGACAGAGCCATCCTCTCGCATATCCACGAGATGGTAGGTAAGCGGCGGCCGCACAGCGAGGAAGCACGCGATCTTGCCGCTCTTCTTGAACGTCTCGACCATGTGATCGAGGTTCAAATCCGCCAGCCCGTCGCTGTAATTGGCCATGAACATCGGCTCGTTCTTGACGTGATCGCGAACCGCCCAAAGGCGTTGCCCGATGTTGCGCCACATGCCGGTATCCAGCAGGGTGACGCGCCACTCGGACTCCACTTTGCCAAGCAGCTCAACGTTCGAGCCAAAGCCCGATACCACGCAGTCGAGGTGGTGCTGCGGCTTGTAGTTGAGAAAGTACTCTTTGATGATGTTCGACTTGTATCCAAGGCACAACACGAAGTCCCGATGCCCGTACTGGCTATAGTACTGCATCAGATGCATCAGGATCGGGTAATTGCCGACCGGCACCATCGGCTTGGGAATGTTCTCGGAATACTCGCGAATGCGGGTGCCAAGACCGCCGCAAAACAGGACGACCTTCATGCGTCGAGCTCCTTAGGGTCGATGAGCTTCACGGTGGGTATCGGAACGATGAACTTGGCGCCCCACTCCGCCACATGCCGCATCTGCCGTACGATCTCATGCTCCAAGTTCCATGGAAGGATGAGGATATAGTCGGGCTTTGCGGCGTCGATCGCCTCGACCGGCAGGATCGGAATGTGCATTCCAGGCGTGAACCGGCCGTGCTTGTAGGGATTGCGGTCGACCGTGAAGTCGAGGAAGTCGGGACCGATGCCGCAGTAATTGAGGAGCGTGTTGCCCTTGCCCGGCGCGCCGTACCCGCAGATCGACTTGCCGGCGTTCTTGGCGTCGATGAGAAACTGCAACAGCTCGCGCTTGGTCCTTTTCACCTTTTCGCCGAACGCCTGGTAGGCGGCGACGTCGAGTAGGCCTTCGTCCTGCTCGCGCGCGATAAGCGCGTCGACGGCGGGACGGGCCATATGCGCGGAGTTGCGGTGCGCGAGATATACCCGCAAGGATCCGCCATGCGTCGGCAATTCCTCGACGTCGATGACCTTCAAGCCATGCTTGGCAGCGAGGTGCACGATTGTGATGAGCGAGAAGTACGAGAAGTGCTCGTGGTAGATGGTGTCGAACTGGTTTCCGTCGATCAGTTTGGCGACGTGCGGAAATTCGAGCGTCACGACGCCTTGGGGCTTGAGCAGGATGGCGATGCCCGCGACGAAGTCATTTAGGTCCGGCACCTGGGCGAGAACGTTGTTGCCGACGATGAGGTCGGCTTGGCGCCCCTCGGCGGTGAGCTCACGTGCGAGGCGTGTACCAAAGAATTCGGTGAGCGTCGGGACACCTTTGGCGACCGCGCTTTCGGCAACGTTCTCCGCCGGCTCGATGCCTAGCACCGGCACGCCCAGCGGCAGGAAGTGCTGCAAAAGGTAGCCGTCGTTGCTTGCCAGCTCGACCACGAGGCTGTCGCCGGTGAGGCCGAGCCGCGACTTGATCATCTCGCAGTAGTGCCGCGCGTGATCGACCCATGTCGTGGAGTACGATGAGAAGTAAGCGTACTCGCGGAATATGTCGCTCGGGCTGACGTACTCTTTCAGCTGCACCAAGAAGCAGTTGTCGCAGACATAAGCGTGCAGGGGAAAGAACGGCTCGACCCCGTCCAACTGATCCGCGCGCAAGAAACTCTCGCACAGCGGAGACATGCCGAGGTCGACCAAATCGTGTGAAAGCCCTTCGCCGCATAGTCGGCAAGGTCCACCAGTCGCGGGCGCAACCGCTGCGCTGGCGTTCAACTTTGTTTGGACATTCATGTTGCTGGACCGCTTGGATTGGGTGTTTGCAATGCTCGGGGCCGTATTGCGGCGCAGAAGTATGTCGTCTCAAATTACGCAACTGCGCACACGGCAGGTACGGCGCCATTCGAGGTATTTATTAACATCGGACCTACGCCTTTCCTGGGGAGGGGGTAGTGGGCCAACACTGGGACCGCGCTTTTGCCCGCCCGCTCCGGCTGGCATCACTCCGCTGCAGCGACATTGTAGCTGCGCATGACCGGCTGCGACGGCGCCCCGATGAGGAAGCGATCGATGCTTCCGTCGAGAGCCTTGGCGTAAACAGCCAGCGCCGCATCGATTGCCTCGAGTGTGCGCTCGATGTCCTCATCGGAGTGCGAGTAGGAGACGACCAGCGATGGCATGAGTACGCCGCGTCTGATTGTCTCCTGCAGGAACAGGGTGCGCATCGCCTGAGAAGGACGTCCTTCACGATCGCGCGTGGCGAAGAGGAGGCAGGTCGGCCGCCCCAGGAACTCCACGTAGTTCTCCAGTCCATGCGCTCGAACCAGAGCCGAGCCCTGTTGGCGCAGGCGTTCACCCTGCCGAATGAGGTGCTCGATGACGGGCTCATTCTTGTAGGTGCGCATGGTGGCGATCGCCGCCGCGAGAGCGTGCGTCTCTGCACCGTGCGTGGTCGAAAGCAGAAAGACGCGGGGCCGATCGAAATGACCGAGACCGCCGAGGCGCATGAACTCTCTACGCCCGGCCAATGCAGATACTGAGAAGCCATTTCCAAGCGCCTTGCCGAATGTCGACAGGTCGGGGACGACGCCGTAAGCTTGCTGAGCGCCGCCTACCGCCCAGCGGAAACCAGTAACCATCTCATCGAGAATGAATAGCGCGCCCTTGGCGTGACAAAGCTCCCGCAGCTCGTGCAAGAATCCGGGGGTGGGTTCATCAACGCGCGCTGCCTCGAGGACCACCGCCGCAATGCGTCCAGGGTGTTTGTCGAATAGCGCGCGAACCGACTGAAGATCGTTGTACTTGAAGGTAGCCGTCAGAGCCTTGATTTGCTCGGGGACGCCGGCGTTCATGACGGTCGTTCCGATAAACCAGTCATCGCTCGAGAAGAACGGGTGATCGCCGCAGATCGCGATCATGTCGCGGCCCGTATAGGCGCGAGCCAGTTTCACAGCTGCCGATGTCGCCTCCGAACCGGACTTGCAGAACTTCACCATCTCGGCGCCCCCGATAAGATCGAGGAAAGTCTCGGCGCACTCGACCTCTATCGACGCTGGGCGCGTGAAATTGCAGCCCCGGCTCATTTCGGACCGCGCCGCCTCAACAACCGGCCCGAACGCATGCCCTAGGCCTACAGCGCGATTGCCCATGCCGTATTCAATGTACTCGTTGCCGTCGATGTCCCAGACGTGGGAGCCGAAGCCGCGGGCGATGAACGGGGGGCGACCTGCGGATACTGATCGTCGCCCTTCGCGTAGGTATGGCATCCGCCGGGGATGAGTTCGTGGGCACGCTTCTGAAGACGCCGAGAAGCGCTCATGTCGCTGCTACGAATGCTCACCTCGCACCTCCTCGCTAAGGGCCTAAGGCTCGCATTCCTGCATTGCAGCATCCAGGATGCCGCTCGGACGATGCGGCGCCGCAATGCTGCGTAGCTCTACGCCTTTTGGCGTAGCTGCCTTTGTCGCCGTCGACAGAGAATCGCACCGATGCTTGGCCGCCGGATCGCCCTGGCGTTCTCATCCACCCGATGGCGGTACTGCGCAGCGCGCCTAGCCCGGCTAAAGTTCTTTGATCGACATCTTGCCGGCCGGAACCTCATGCGCTTCCTCGAGACGAAGTTTTGCGACGCCTGGCTCATTGAGCCGGAACGTGTCCACGATGATCGTGGATACTTTGCCCGCACCTTCTGCAACCGCGAGCTCAAGCAGCGCGGGCTTGAGACGGCATTCGTTCAACACAGCCGTTCGCTGTCGGCCAAAGCAGGAACGCTGCGCGGTATGCACTACCAATTGCCGCCGCACGCCGAGGTCAAGCTCGTGAGCTGCTATTCGGGCGCCATATGGGACGTCATCGTTGACTTGCGGCGGGCGTCGAGAACATACCGCGAGTGGCAAGCATTCGAGCTGTCCGCAGAGAACGGGCGCCAACTCTACATCCCGGCCGGCTTCGCGCACGGATTTCAAGCGCTCAGCAACGATGCGGGCGTCAACTATCTTATATCGTCGTATTACGAGCCGACGGCCTCGACGGGCATCCCCTACGACGATCCAGCCGTTGGCATCGAGTGGCCTCTTCCCGTTACGGCCATCTCGGAACGCGACTTGTCGTGGGCGCCGTTGGCTAGTCGCGAGCCGGCTCCCGTTCCCTGAGCAGTGCGGCCGCTCTCAGACGCTCCGCCGCTTGCCAGATCGTTGCGAAAGGCAAGTCGGCCCGCTCGGCGATGTCGAGCAGCGAATGCTCGCCATCGCTGAAGTTTAGCACCCAAAACATCGCCATGTTGCTCTGCGCCGCGTTCTTGTCGCCTCCCACCGTCGCGTAAAGGCCGCGGGCACCAAGCGCAGGCTCGCACTTCGGCTGCGTGTTTATCAGCAAGCGGTCGTGCTCGAGGATATCGATCGCCGTTCGCAAGAGCTGGTAAGAGTGTTCAAGATGCTCCGGCGCGACCAACCCGAGCCCATCGGCGGAGGTGTGATACTCGGGAAAGGTTCCGTGCTCGCTTCGCTGGAACAATCCGACCGGAAGGTTGAACCCCGGCGAGCAATACTGTCGCTCATCATAACCATAGGGGCTGAAGTCGCGCACGACTGGTGCGGCGGCATCCTGTTTGAGGACATGCACCATCGCGCGGTCGATAAGCGCGTTGCCGCGACGGCTTTTCTTGTACGTCGGGGCGCCGCCGTCGCCAACGCAGGAAATCACAAGCCCATGCTTGATGCGGCCGACGCGCTCTTCGTTGAGGGCGAGCCAGGTGATCGCGCCGATCGTGCCTGGCGCAAACAGGAAACGGTAGGTGTATCGCCGCCGACGCTGCGCTAGCTCCTGGGCGAGCAGTGTCAGGAGGGCAAGCCCTGAGCAGTTGTCGTTGGCAAGGGACGGATGGCAGATGTGGGCCGAGAGAAGAACTTCGTCATCGCTCTCTCCGGGCAAAACGCATTCGCCGTAGGTAAGACTCCCGTCCTCCAGCGTGGAATCCACGACGGCGGTGTAATCGCCGGGCGGCAGCGCGTCCAGTGCACGCTGGCTCATGCAGAAGCCCCAACGTTCCTCGTAGTAGGAGGTCCGGTAGGGCACGAGATCCGGCTGATCCGGCAACGTGTAGATATGCGACCTGAGCGCCTCCAACGGCAGGACCTTGCGCACCGGGATGCTGTAGTTCAGCACGTGCAGATTGGAATCGCGAAACTCGTGCACGCGTTCGCCGCTGGCATTGGCGATGTACGCGTCGGTGATGTTCCATTCGCGCGGCACGACCCAATCGAAGACCTTCGTGCCCGAAGACACTTCGGTGACCTTGATTGGGATGTGCTTGCCGATAAGCGCCAGCGACTGGCGCACGCCATTGCCGGTGATGCTTCGGCATATCGGATACAAGGCTTCGACGAGCGCATACATGCGCTCGCCGAGCCCACCCTCCGCGACAGGCGATGCTGTCACGTCGGCGTCCGGCGCGTGCGCCGCGGTGCTGGCGCAGTCGCGATCGATCGGATCAGGCCGCAGCACGTCCAATGTGCCTCAACGATTCATCGATGACGCCGTCCGCTATCAGCTTCCTTATATGGCCGATGCGCTGATAGCGCGGCCCTTCGAACTCTTCGAGTGTGACGCCGGAACGCCGATAAGCCTCGTAGAGCTGTTCGGCGCCCATTCGCGCATTCCAGCGCGGCTTGAACTCCGGAAGCGCCCGCTGGATCTTCTCGAAGCTGACGCGATAACAGCGCGTATCCGGCCCGGCATTCGTCGGCAAAGTCCAACCGGCAACCTGGGACAACATCGGAAACGATGCCCGCGATGTCACGGATGCGATAATTCTGGTCGGTGCTGCCCACGTTGAAAGCCTGGTTGAATACCTTGTCTCGCGGCGCGGCGAGCGCAGCGATGAAGGCGCGTGAGATGTCCTCGATGTGGACGATGGGGCGCCACGGTGAGCCATCCGACTTGAGGTAGATTCGCCCTGTCGTAACGGCCCAGGCGACGAGGTTGTTGAGAACGATGTCGAAACGGATGCGCGGCGACAGGCCATATGCAGTCGCCGGCCGCAGATAGACCGGACAGAAATCGTCATCCGCCAGTGGTGCAATGCCCCGCTCGGCCTGCACTTTCGATTCGCCATATGCGGTGACCGGGTTGAGCTCCGCCTCCTCGGTGACGAGTTCGTCGCCGGCTTGTCCGTAGTTGCTGCACGAGGAAGCGAGCAGGAAGCGCGAGACGCCCGCCTGCTTGGCAAGATGTGCCAAGCGCACGCTGGCGCGGTGGTTGATGCTGTGGGTCAGATCGGCGTTCAGGTTGCCGAGCGGGTCATTGGAAAGCGCAGCGAGATGGATGACCGCATCGACGCCCTTTAGGTCGGCTCTCTCCAGATCGCGGACATCCTTGATGAGGCTCGGAACATCGGCCATCTCACCGCCCGCATCGAAGGTGCAGCGGCGGTAGAGATCGCTGTCACAGCCTACGACGCTGTGCCCCGCCTCGAGGAGCATCGGCGCCATGACGCTGCCGATGTAACCACGATGTCCCGTGAGTAAGACCTTCACTATGCGAACTCCGCCGTTGCCTGACTGTAACTTGGCTTTCGGGCGCAGATTGCATGCGTCCGCCGCGATCTGCCTAGCAACGAATTAGGTCAAATAGCGCTTAGGCGCCTGCGATGGGCACCTACCACTTATGGCGTACCCGAGGGGCGGGTGCCGCTGAGTACGACTTTTTGCATCCCCGTGCGAATTTCAAAGAATGTGTAAAAGCGAGGCTCCCGCCAGAAGGTGATGCCATGCTGAATGCCGAGCAACTGCGCGATGCTCCCCTGAATGCGCAGATTGAATTTTGGAATCGGTGGAATGCTGAGGGGCGTGAAGGGGCGATCGCTCAGGTATCCGTCGATCAGCGAGATGTGGTCGTCGGCTGGCTCGAGGGAATGGGGCGACACGATCTTAAAATTCTCGAGGTCGGATGCGGGGCGGGATGGCTTTGCGACAGCTTGACGAGATTCGGCTCGCTAACTGCTACCGACCTTTCGAACCACGTCCTGCAGCGCGCAGCTAAGCGTTTGCCCAACGTGAAGTTCATAGCGGGCGATTTCATGTCGCTCGACTTCGAGAGCTCAGGCTACGACGTGGTTGTGTCTTTAGAGGTGCTGTCGCACGTCGCCGACCAGGCCGCCTTCATCCGGAAGGTGAGCTCTCTGCTAAGGCCTGGTGGGTTCTTGATGCTCGCAACGCAGAACCGCCCGCAGCTTGAGCGCAACGACATCCCGAACCCAAAACCTGGACAAATCAGACTGTGGGTGGACAGGCACAAGCTGGCAGGCCTTATCGGCGCTAAGCTCGAAATCCGGTCCCTGTTCTCCATCACACCCCAGTGCAACAGGGGCGTTCTACGGGTCATCAACTCAAGCAAATTGCACAGTGCGATGGCGGCGGTCGGTCTGGGTCAGATTGGCCGGGCGGTCAAGCGATTGCAGGAACACTTGTGGCTCGGTTGGACTCTGATGTGTTTGGCGCAGAAGCCCAAGCGGCCCGAAGCTGAATAGAAGCGCGCAGACCCATTCCGTCAGGAAACCTCATAGCCGACATTGCCACCGGCATCGATGATGACAAGACTGGACCGGACTGGGCATCAGCAGCACCCAAAATCGGCTATCGATTTCCGGCGTGCCACACCGTTTGAGCGTCAAGACGCTGTAGCAGACGAGCATTCCACGCAGCTCGCATTGCACGAGGCAACCGTCCCGCCCGCGGCGCGATGCGACGGGGAACTCCGGTGGCGCTTATGATCCGCGCCCACAGCATCAAGCGATTGGCTCCGACGGCCCACTCGATGTAAGTGCGCAGCACAGCGACCGTCTGGTCGTCGGCAGAGGGTTTGGCGCTGAGGACGTCGAGAAGCGTTCCGGCGATCGACGGTGGGAGATATGCGGTGCGGCCTTGGACCAGATGACCGAGGAGAGCCGCGAGGGCGAGCAGCTCATGCGCGTAGCCGTGCTCCGGGTATACATAGGCGCCGTTCAGCCGCGCGCTGATCGAGGCGGTGATCACGTCGGACAGGCTTAGCGGCCAATCGACCATAGGCGCACGCGCCGCACTCTGAGTTTGTGTTTTTCCCAATGCATCGTTCAGCATGCGGTCGGCGTAGGCGAGGGCGACCAACTCGTTGATCAGCCAGTCAGGCATGACCGCCTGACTGCGGCATGCGGGCTCCTGGCCATCGGTTGAGCGGCTGCGGATTGGGGGCTCGATGCTCGTCAACAATCCGCTGGCAACGAGACGGTCGGCTATCTCGCCGGCGGCCGTCAGGATCCGTCCGCCCAGACCTTCGCGCGATGAGACTAGCGGCAGCATGGGCGCGCGCGGCGAGCGTCCTGGTCAAGTAGTCGATTGGGCCGCGCCGCGCCGGCTCGGCATGGCGGTCCTGCCAGTTGCAAAGCGATGGCAGCAGGAAGACAAGCTCGTCGTCGGTCACGCTATCCCAATCGGCGGGGTACCACGCGGTCGCGAGTGATTGATCGACGAGTTCCACACCCCACACATCGTCTGCTGCCTGTGTGCGGCTGGAGCCCTCGGTCAATGCGTTGGCGTGCCAGAGCATTTGTAAAGTCGCCACTAGCGGTGTCGCCCCTCAGCCTGCACGATCTAGCTAACATGCGGCCTGCTGTCGGAGGATCTCGCCAAACGAGGTAGGCGCTACCTCTGCCGGCGCCAAGAAACCGGCACGTGCTGTCGCCTCTGCTGGAAGGTGATGCTTGCGAAAGCTAGCGCGTTTCGTCAGCGGCATGTCATCGATGGGGACGATGTCGTCGTCGCCCAGGGGCGACCAGCAGCGCGTCTGGCGTGTCCACTATGATCAGATCGTCGACCCCGATGGTCACGACGAGGGAGCGGTCGCTGTGAACTGAGGAAGCGACAAGCGCGCCCCCTTCATTCCTTGACTGCCTTGCAAGGGATCCGAGGCGAAGGGAAGGGGGTGGGCCTCTACCCCATTTGATCAAGCGGTCTGCTTTTGGCGCGCTATCGCCTGGAGCATGGGAGGCGCAAAAGAGGCGAGAGCTAAAAGGCGAGACCGGCTTACCATGCAACACGCGACCGTGGTTCATAGGGAAAAATCGAACCGTGGGCGGCTGGTGGCATTCGGGGCGCTGACGCTGGTCGAGATCTTTCTGATCTCCTACGCCTTCAATTTCCCAACCGGCCTTCCCGAATGGATCAATCCCGTCACCCTCGCGAAGGCATCCGCCCAAGCTGCGCTCGTCGCTCTCGCCGTCCTGGTGCTGATCTCATGGCCGGCGCGAGAGAGGATCGCGAACGCCTGGTCCTCGGCAATGCAGGATTACAACTGGCGTGCCAGCGTCGTCGTTAACCTCGCACTGTTCGCCGTGCTTCTCGCCGCTACCGTGGCTTTCTCCGAATTGGTGGCGCGGTCCGCGAGCCCGCCCTGGCACTGGTTCGCTCTATATTGTCTTTTGCTCCTTGCAACTGCTTCGTCGCTTGCCACTCTCGCTGCACCGCTCAGTTTCTGGCGAGGCCTCGTGCGCGATATGCCTACGCAGATCGCAACGGCGGCGATCAGCGGCATCCTCCTCATCGTGGCCGGCAGGCTCGCGTTGGAGAGCTGGAGCAGCCTCGCCGGTTGGACCCTCCATGCAGCGCATTGGATATTGAGCCTCTATGAAACCGACGTCGTACTCGATGTCGGCCGCAGCATCCTTGGCGCCGGCGATTTTCATGTCCGCGTCCTCAAGGAGTGCTCGGGATACGAGGGCATCGGCCTCGTTACGGCGTTCCTGGCTTTTTACTGCTGGCTAATGCGACGCCAGTTGCGTTTTCCGCATGCGCTGCTGCTCATCGTGATCGGCATCGCAGTGTCTTGGACGTTGAACGCACTGCGCATTGCTCTACTGATAAGCATTGGCCGGCACGTTTCCCCCGAAATGGCGCTCAATGGCTTCCACTCGCAGGCTGGCTGGATCGCCTTCTTGGCCATTGCCATCGGCCTGATGGCGGTCTCCATCTGGTGTCCATTTTTCCGCGCCGAGCCCGGGCGATCGGCGTCAGCCGCGCGACCGGCAGATAGCCTGATGCTTGCGCTGCTCGTCCCATTCATAGCCCTGTTGGCGACAAGCATCGTCGCCTCGCTCTTCGCGCCGCATGATCAATGGTTCTACTTCTTAAAGGTTGCGGCGGTCGGCGGCGCGCTATGGCACTACCGACGCGTCTACGCGGCATTGCCGATAGCGCTTTCACCTCTGGCGCTCGCCGTCGGCGCCGGCATAGGCATCGGCTGGGTGCTGACCGATCCGGGCAACGAGAGCGGCGCTGGGCTCAGTGTATGGATTGCAACCCTGCCGGCATGGCTCGCGGCACTCTGGCTCGTCTGCCGTGGCATCGGCACAGTGATGCTCGTGCCAATGGCCGAAGAGCTGGCGTTTCGCGGGTACCTGCAGCGGGTCCTGATCTCGCGCGATTTCGAACGCATCGCCCCTGGCCACTTTACCTGGCTGTCGTTCGTCCTCACGTCGCTGCTGTTCGGATTGACGCATCAGCGCTGGATGGCGGCCGCAATTGCGGGCGCGCTTTATGCGCTCCTCGTCTATCGCACCAACCGGCTGTCGGACGCGATCCTCGCGCATGCGGCGTCGAATGCCGTCATTTTCATTTGGGCAGTCGCGGCGCACCAGTGGACGTTGCTGTAATCGGGAGCGCACACGCACACTTGAGTCCTCTGCGCTATGTAGCGCCCGCACTCCCGCGCTGAAAGTGTGGGATAAAAGCATCGCGCACAGGGATTTAGCCGGCATCAGTGCGTTCACTGATCGACCGCTCGCTGCGAATCTGTCTTTGGGTTCTGTGTGTGCATCCTGTGGGTAAGCGTCGTGTTGCTTGTGAATGATCTCAGCAGAACTGGGGCTCCAAATGACGCGCAAGCTTTCACTCACGATCTTCGCCCTCGGCTTCCTCGGCACCGCCGCCTGGGCCGACGGCATGGTTCAACCCGCCGCCGCTCCTTGCTGCGAAGCGCCGTTCGCCGGAGCCTATATCGGCGCCGCTGTCGGCTATGCGCGCCAGCGAAACGAGGTCACCTTCCTGTCACAGATCGCTCCCGGCCTTACGTTTACAGACAACGACGACTCGTTCACGTTCGGCGGGTATATCGGCTACAATTGGCAACGCTGCTGCAGCCCCTTCGTCTTCGGCATCGAGACGGATTTCAACTGGCAAGACACTTCGCCCACGGCGTTCGACCGTGAGCCGCCCGGCGCCGGCGGCTTCCCTGAAACGACCAGCTTAGAAAGCACCATCAATTGGTTTGGCACACTTCGTGGCCGAGCCGGTTATGTGGTCCACGACCACCTGTTGCTCTACGCCACGGGCGGCCTCGCCTATGCGAACGTCGATCACAAGTTCAGCGACGACTGCGTCGGCTGTGGTAATCCGGCGTACCCACCGTCACTCCCCGCCGATTTTGGCCCATTCGCGCAGTCCAACGATAAAACGAAGGTTGGTTGGACGATCGGCGGTGGCGCGGAACTGCTGCACGACACTCACTGGGTCCTTCGCGCGGAAGCGCTGTATGTCGACCTGGGGAGCGAGACACATACCTATACGGTTCAACCCGTCGACGCCGCTGGATCGCGGGTGCCTGCGATCACGAGGGCTGAATGGGACGATCAGTTCTGGATAGCGCGGATCGGCGTCGCCTATAAATTCGACAGTCCAGACTGCTGTGCGGCGCCGCTGAAGTAGGCGCCGTCGAGGCCCTCGCTTCTTGCAATTTCTGACGTAGGCGTAAGCCCCCTCCCTACTGGGTGGGGGCTTACGCCTTACTGGGGTGTGGCGCCTAGCCACCCCAAGATCGACTATGCCTCCACGCGGCGAACCCAATGTCCCCCCACGCATGTCGCCGCGATAGGAGAACGACATGAAATTCAGAACGATGTTGGGCGCGGCTGCCCTCCTTTCGACCATTGGGATCAACCAGGCGTTCGCCGCTATCTTCGATGTCCCTCCGCCCATTCCTGAGTTCGATGGGTCGAGCGCTATTGCAGTGATTGCACTAATCGCGAGCGTCGCAGCTCTCGTCAGGGCGAGAAGCAAGGGCTAAAGCCCTTGCGGGGAGCGAGCTCAGCTCAACCGAATTTGGTACTTGCCCCAACGTGCCGCTCGTGGGGATGCGAATTCACGCCAAGCGCGCTTCGAGATCGCTCGCTAAAAAAGGACGCCGCTCCGGGGGTGGGAGTGGCGTCCTCACACAGGCCACTTGTTCTAGGGGACAGAAGGACGGGTGGCCAACGGCAATGTTAGTCCGATGGCTGAGCGTTCGATACGGATTGTCATTCCGCAAACAGAGTTAACCCGGTGGATCGGAACTCGCGGGCTCGTCGCGACGTTGCTTGCCGCACGCCGACATGAGGAGTGAGACGGGTGGCAAAGATCAAGAAGAGTGGGGCCGCGCGCGTGGCATCTGCCGCGCCGGCGCCGGCCAAGAAGCGATCGTTCGAACCTGACCGCAGAGGCGAGTCCAGCGCTGGGGCCCTGGCGAGCAAGGACAAAAAGAGGGCGGTGGCGGCCAGCCGTGACGGCAGCAACACGCGCTGAACGCGGCCCAGCCACTCGGTGGCGACTATGCAATCCGTAATCGGACGATCTGTCCACGGCTGCGCTAAATTTTAAACAAGGGGTTAAGCTTTGCGCGCTCTAATCGCCGTTTGATCAGAGCGGAGCGTCGGCGTGCGCGCATATCTGGGAGGCGAGCTCGGCGCACGGCTGCGAGCCCTGGCCGACGGCTGGCTCCGGCCGGTGCACCGCCTCCTTGTGTCTGCTGCACCGGACACCTCTCCTAGTCAGTCCGCCGATCGTCTCGACGGCTACCGGCGGGCGCTCGAAGAGCACTTCTGCATCACCGTCACCGATCCCAGCGGACGACTGCTGGAGGTGAACGATCGCTTTTGCCAGGTGATCGGCTATGCAGAGTCCGAGCTCGTCGGCAAACCCTATGAGATGCTCAGTTCCGGGCGCCAGACCGGCGAGACGCTCACCGAGATGTGGGAGACCGTTCATTCGGGAAAAACGTGGCGAGGCGAGCTCTGCGACCGCGCCAAGAACGGCGCCGACGTCTGCTTCGAATCCATCGTCATTCCGCGCTTCAATTGCGCCGGCAAGATCGAACGCTTCATCACCATCAGCACCGATATCACCGCTATCCGCCAGCAGGCGCAGGCACTGCAGGCGACGATCGACAACTTCCCCGGCGGCCTGGCGCTGATCGACCGCGAGCTGCGCCTCGTTGCGTGCAACCGGCTGTACCGCACGTTGCTCGATCTTCCGGATCCATTCTTCATGGGCGAGCCGCCCAAGCTCGAGACGCTCGTGCGCTATAGGGCCGAGCGCGGCGACTACGGACCGGACGGGGTCGAGGAGATCGTCAGCGAGCGGCTGAAGACGCTGCTCAGCCCGGTGCCGATCACCACGGAACGCAACGAGAACTCGGGCCGCGTTCTGGAAATCCGCTGCGTTCCCGTCGAAGGCGGCGCCCACCTCAATACCTATGTCGACGTGACGGACCAGCGGCGCGCCGAGACCGAGCTGAAGCGGGCGCATTCGACCTTGGAAGCCTTCATCAAGCACGCGCCCGCGGCGGTGGCCATGTTCGATACCGACATGCGCTACGTCGCTCATACCGATCGCTGGCTGCACGACTACAACCTGCCCGACCAATCGCTCATCGGCCGCAGCCACTACGACGTCTTCCCCGAAGTGCCCGAGCACTGGAAGGTCGAAGCACCAGCGCATCCTCGCCGGCGCCACCGAAAGCTCGCCCGGAGGAAGTCTTCAGCCGCGCCGACGGCTCGACCAACATCATTCGCTGGGAAGTACGGCCTTGGCACCTGCGAGGACGGCAGCATCGGCGGCATGATGATGCTGACCGAGGAGATCTCCGAGCGTAAACAGCTCGAGCAGCAGCTCTGGAATCTCGCCAAGCAGGACAGCCTGACGGGATTGCCGAACCGGCTGCAGTTCAACGAGTTGTTGGAGATCGATGCTGCAGGCGGCCGGCGAGCACGCGCAAGTTCGCGGTGGGTTTGATCGACGTAGACCGCTTCAAGGAGACCAACGATATCTTGGGGCACGCCGCAGGCGATGACCTGCTGAAGGAGGTGGCGGCGCGCCTGCAGAGTGCGCTGGCGCCCTACGGGCGCGTTGCCCGGCTGGGCGGTGACGAGTTCGCCGTCCTAATGTCGGTGAGAGACGATAGACGCGGCGCTGCAGCAGGCGATCGACGCGATCTTCGCAGCCTTGAAGCGACCTGTGAGCGTCGGCGGCATGCAGCACCGCTGCACGATCAGCATGGGCATCAGCCTCTATCCGTCCGACGCGCAAGGGCGCGAGCGAGCTGCTCAAGAACGCCGATCTCGCCCTCTATCGCGCCAAGGATCTGGGTCGCGACCGGTATCAATTCTACGTGCCGGAGATGCGCGCTTCATTCGAGACGACGTATCAGCTGCATCGCGATATTCAACGCGCCCTTGTCGTCGGGCGAGCTGCGCCTCGTCTATCAGCCGATCATCTCGTTCGACCCGTCGCAGCCGGTCTGCTTCGAGGCGCTGCTGCGCTGGGATCCATCCGCGTCGCGGCCTGCTGTCGCCAGCCGAGTTCGATGACATTTTCGACGATCCCGAAGTCGGCCGCCGACGTTGGCAAGTGGGTCGTCGACAACTGCGCTACAGCAGGCGGCGGCGTGGGTGCGGCAGGGGCTCGACTTCGGCCGCGTCGCCATCAATGTCACCTCGGCCGATTTCGCACTCGGCACGTTTGCCGACTTCGTGCGCGCCAAGTTGCGTGAGATGCGGCGTGCTCCGGAGCGGCTATGCATCGAGGTGACGGAGCGCGTGTTTCTGGGGCGCAGCGCGAGTGGCGTCGCGGTCGACGCTGCAGAAGCTGCACGATATCGGCGTCGAGATCGCGCTCGACGATTTCGGCACCGGCTTCGGCTCTCTGTCGCATCTCAAGAAGCTGCCCATCGACCGGCTGAAGGTGGACCGCTCGTTCGTGCGCGACATGGAGACGAACCCGGACAACATGGCCATCGTCCGCACCATCGCGCACCTCGGCCAGAGCCTCGGGATCAAGGTCACCGTCGAGGGCGTCGAGACGCCAATCGCAGCTGACGCTGCTGCGGGCCATGGGCTGCGACACGATGCAGGGCTACCTGTTCTCCAAGCCCATGGAGGCCGCGCAGGTGCAGGCGTTCCTCGGCGGCGAGCGCGCACTGCAGTGCTTGATGTCGGCATGAACCGTCTTGACGCCGCGGCGGCCGATGCTCCATTCTGCGCCGCAGTTTGAGCGGCGTCGGAGCCGAGGCGGCGTGGACGAGACGTGGATCGAGACCGCCTGCCCGGAGCCATGCGCGCAAAGCCGTGCAGCGGCCGAGGCGCGCCAGGACAGCTGACCAAGCCGCCGGGCTCGCTCGGCGTGCTCGAGGCGCTGGCCGTTCGCCTCGCTTCCCTGCAGGCGACGGACCGTCCGCGCGCGACGAAGGCGCCCATCGTGCTGTTCGCCGGCGACCACGGCATCGCCGCGCAGGGCGTCTCGGCCTATCCCTCCGACGTCACCGTGCAGATGCTGCACAACTTTGCCGGCGGCGGTGCGGCGATCGCGGTGCTGGCGCGCGAGCTCGGCGTGTCGCTCACTGTCGTCGATGCCGGCACGCTGGCGAGCGCCGCCATCTCGCCGGCGTCACCACCGATAAGCCGCGGCTGCGGCACGCGCGACTTCTCGCAACAGCCGGCGATGACGCGCCGAAGAGCTTGAGCTTCGCGCTCGCCGCCGGACGCAGCGCGGTGATGCGCGCGACCGACAATGGCGCCGACCTCGTCATCCTCGGCGAGATGGGCATCGGCAACACCACGGCTGGCGCGGCCATCGCCGCGGCGCTGCTCGGCGCGCCGGCCGAGGAGCTCGTCGGCGCCGGGACCGGGCTCGATGCAGAAGGCGTCGCCGCAAGGCCCGCGTCATCGCCGCGGCGCTCGGCAAGCACGCGACTCCGAGGAGCAGCGCCGCCGTTGCAAGTCCTCGCTTGCGTCGGCGGCCTGGAGATTGCCGCGCTGACGGGTGCGATCATCGCCGCGGCGCAGGCACGCATCCCGGTGCTCATCGACGGCTTCATCGTTTCGGTCGCCGCGCTCGCCGCCGTGCGCACTCAACTCCGATCTGCGCGCCTTGGCTCATCTATCTCGCACCGCTCGCTCGAGCGCGGGCATCGCATCGTGCTCGATGCGCTCGGCGCCGAGCCGATCCTCGACCTCAAGCTGCGCCTCGGCGAAGGCTCCGGCGCCGCCGTCGCGCTGCCCATCCTGCGCCTTGCCTGCGCGCTGCACGCGCAGATGGCGACGTTCGAGGAAGCGCGCATCTCCGGTCCGGCGCCATGATGCTGATCGATCTTCTCCGCCACGGCGAGACCGCGACGCCGGGCCGGCTGCTCGGCCGCACCGATCCGGCGCTGTCCGAAGCCGGTTGGCGGCAGTTCGCGCGTCAGACGGCGGATCGACGTTGGGATGCTGATCGTCGCCTCGCCCACGCCAGCGCACGCGCGCGGCCGCCGAGCGGCTTGCCGCCGAGACGCGCGGCTTGCCCTGCGCATCGACGACGACTGGGCGGAGATCGATTTCGGCGACTGGGACGGCCGCGAGATCGCCGAGCTGCGCGCCGACGCGCCGACCGCCGACGGCGCTGAGCTGCGCTCTACTGCAGACCCCGATGCCGTCGGCGCCCCCGGCGGCGAAAGCTGGCACGCCCTCAACGGCGCGCGTCGCCCGCGCCCTCGAGCGCCTGCTCGAGGCGCCGGCACGCGCCAGCGTACTCGTCGTCACCCATGCCGGACCGATGCGCGCCGCCCTGGCGCTCGCCTGCGGCATTCCCTTCGCCAACCTGTGGGCCTTCAAGATCGATCCCGGCACGCGCATCACCCTGCGCGCCGGCCGCGATGCCCGGCACCGGCTTGTGGGGCGAGATCGTCGAGGTCGCGCAGCCATGAGCATCAACGCCCACATCCGCTCCTTCTCGCACGCGCTGCAGTTCCTCACGCGCCTGCCGGCGCCGCCGATCGCCGTGTTCGATCCAGCCGACCTCTCGCGCTCGGCGCTGTGGTTCCCGGTCATCGGCGGCATCGTCGGCTGCCATCGTCGCTGCCGCGTTGTGGACCGGCGCGCACGCCTCGCCGTGGATCGGCGCGCTGCTCGCCCTCATCGCCTGGGTGTGGGTGACCGGGCGGCCTGCACCTCGACGGCCTCGGCGACGTCGCCGACGCGCTCGGCGCCGCCCACCGCTCGCCCGAACGCTTCCTCGAGGTGCTGCGCGACCCGCACATCGGCGCCTTCGGCACCATCGCCATCGTCCTGCAGCTCATCGCCAAGCTGGTGCTGCTCGCCGCGATCGCCAGCCCGCCGGCGCTCGCCGCCGTCGTGCTCATCGCCGCCTGGGCGCGCTGGGGCGCGCTCGTCTGGAGCGTTACGTGCCGCCGCTGGCGGGCGGCGCGGGCGAGCGGTTCTCCTGGCACATCGATCCGCGCGGATCGTCGTCGAAGGGGTGGTCCTCGCTCTGCTCAGCGCCTGGCTGGCGCCGGTGCTGCTGGCCGCGCTGATCGTCGTTCCCGGCATAGCTGCCTACTGGAAGTACCGTATGGGCGGTGTGACCGGCGATTGCCTCGGGGCCGGCATCGAGGTGACCGAGACGATGTTGCTGCTTCTCATCGCCGCGCAGAATGGCATAGCTTCCGGCCGAGACCGCGCGCCACGCGCGATGCTAAAGCACGGATTTGCAAAGGGAACGGGACATGCAATCTTCCGCCAACGGCACCGAGCGCCGCCTGCTGTGGATCGGCTTTTTGACGGTGGCGACCGTGCTGATGACGGGCGTCTTCGCGTGCGCCGTGCCCTTCGCCGCTCTGGCGGCACTGGCCGCCTTCGATACCGACCGCCGCGACGGCATGTTGCTCATCGGCGCCGTGTGGCTCGACCAATCAGGTCTACGGCTTCGCCGTTCTCGGCTATCCGATGGAGGCGCAGGCCTACTCTTGGGGGCTCGCCATGGGTCTCGGCGCCGTCGCCGGCTACTACGCCGCGCGCGCTGTCGTTGCGGCGCTTGCGCCTCATGGCGTCGCTGTGCCGTGATCGTGCCGCGCTGCCCGTCGCCTTCCTCGCCTACGAGGCGGTGCTGTATGCCGCCAGCCTGCTGTTGCCCACGGCGAGGGTGCGTTCAACACCGACGTCGTCGCCTACGTCGGCCTCGTCGAGGTCGTCGCGTTCCTGGCGCTGCTGATCGCGCATCGCCTCGCTGTGGCCGCGGGATTCGTCGAGCCGAACGCCGTCGAAGGCGCCATCTAGGCGGGCCTCATTCAGATCAAAGGCAGGCCCGCCGCCATGCCGATCTCCAGCGCCGGTCAGACGAGGGACAACGGCCAAGCGGCCCCCCCGCAGTTCGACGATGCCTTCCGCGCCGCGCTGCGTGACCTCATCCTCTGGCGCCGCGACGTGCGCCGCTTCCAGCACCGATCCCGTCGATCCCGCGCTCGTCCTGTCGCTGATCGAGCTGGCGGCGCGCTCGCCCATCGGTCGGCTTCAGTCAGCCGTGGCGCTTCGTGCTGGTCGAAAGCCGCCGAGCGGCGCGAAGCCATTCGCGCCTCGTTCGCCCGCGCCAATGCCGAGGCGCTGAGCCTCTACGCCGGGCGAGCGCCGCGGCCTCTATGCCAAGCTGAAGCTCGAAGGGCTGAAGCGCGCGCCCAGTGCAGATCGCCGTGTTCGCCGACGAGGAAACCGCCGCCGGCGCCGGCCTCGGCAGCAACACCATGCCGGAGACGCTGCGCTATTCCGTCGTCGGCGCCATCCAGACGCTGTGGCTGGCGGCGCGCGCGCACGGGCTCGGCGTCGGTTGGGTGTCGATCCTCGAGCCGGGCAGCAGTCGCCGCCGCGCTGGACGTTCCGCCGGCATGGAGGCTCGTCGCCTACCTGTGCGTCGGCTGGCCGGCCGAGGAGCACCTCGACCCCGAGCTGGAGCGCCACGGCTGGCAGGAGCGCATCGACCGCCGGCGCCGCTCATCCTGCGGCGTTGATCATTCCGCCGGCGCCGGCAAACCGGCCGCATCGCCGCGCTGCTTGCGCGTCGAAAGCCGGCGGATCACGACGTAGAACACCGGCGTGAAGATCAGGCCGAACAGCGTCACGCCGATCATGCCCCAGAACACGCCGGTGCCGAGCGCGATGCGCATCTCCGCGCCGGCGCCCGTGGCGATGTAGAGCGGCACGACGCCGAGCGTGAAGGCGAGCGACGTCATCAGGATCGGCCGCAGCCGCAGCTGGCAGGCTTCGACGGCCGCGGTCACCGTATCGCGCCCCTGGTCCTCGAGCTGGCGCGCGAACTCGACGATCAGGATGGCGTTCTTCGCCGCCAGGCCTATGAGCACGATGAAGCCGATCTGGGTGAGGATGTTGATGTCCTGCCCGTGCAGCGCCACGCCGAACAGCGCGCTGAGCAGGCACATCGGCACGATGAGGATGATGGCGAGCGGCATCGACCAGCTCTCGAACTGCGCCGCCAGCGTCAGGAACACGAAGATCACCGACAGCGCGAAGATGTAGTAGCCGCGTGCTGCCGACCTTCGCCTCCTGATACGACAGGTCGGTCCACTCGTAGGTGATGCCCTCGGGCAGTTCGCGCCTTGGCAAGATCGCGCCATGAGCGCCAGCGCCTGGCCGGTGCTGACGCCCGGCCTGCGTCGAGCCGTTCACCTCGACGGTCGGGAACAGATTGTAGCGCGGCATGCGGTCGGGGCCGGCGACGTTGCGGAAATTGACGAGGTTGGCGAGCGGCACCATTTGCCCCGACTCGTTGCGCACGCGGATGCGCGCCACGTTCTCGGGCTGCATGCGGAAGCTGGCGTCGGCCTGCGCCGTGACGCGGAAGGTGCGCCCGAACATGTTGAAGTCGTTGACGTAGGCCGAGCCGAGGTAGACGCGCAGCGCCTCGAAGATCGCCTCCAGCGGCACGTTCAGCATCTGCGCCTTGTCGCGGTCGACGTCGACGTAGAGCTGCGGCGTGCCGGTCGAGAAGGTCGTGAACACGTTGCTTGATGCCGGGCACCTGGTTGGCTGCGGCGATGAAGTCGTTGGCCACCTTCTCGAACTGCGCCGGGGTCATGTTGGCGCGGTTCTGCAGGCGCATGGAGAAGCCCGTCTGCCCGCCCATGCCGCGCACCGGCGGCGGGATGAGTGACCGTGGTCTTCGATTCCTCGATGTCGCTGAGGCGCGCCGGTGATGTCGTCGGCGATCTTGTCGACGGTCAGGCCCTTGCCTGGCGCGCTCGCGCGGATCGTCGATGACGGCATTGATCAGCGCCGAGATTGCTCGAGTTGGACCCGGTCGAGCCCGAGCGCCCGGTATAGGTCGAGGTGTGGGCGACGCCGGGCGTTTCCAGCACGATCTTGTTGGCGCGGCGCACGACCTCGTCGGTCCGCTGCAGCGAGGCGCCCTGCGGCAGCTGCAGTGAGACGGTGACGATGCCGCGGTCCATCTTCGGGATGAATCCGGTCGGCGTGTGCATCACCAGCCAGCCGGCGGCGCCGAGCAGCAGCGACATAGACCAGCGAGCACCACGGGCCAGCCGGCGATGACGGCGCGGACGAGCCGGGCGTAGACGGCCGCCAGCTTGTCGAAAGCCTTGTTGAACAGCCCGAAGAACGGCGTGCACCGGCCGCATCAGCAGGCTGTCCTTGCGATGCTCGGTCGTGCGGCTTCAGCAGGATGGCGCACAGCGCCGGGCTCAAGGTGAGCGAGTTGAATGCCGATATGATCGTCGCCGTCGCCACCGTCACGGCGAACTGTTTGTAGAACATGCCGGTGATGCCGCCGATGAATGCCGTCGGTATGAACACCGCGGTCAGCACCAGCGCGATGGCGATCAGCGCCGCGCCCACTTCGTTCATGGTGACGCGCGCTGCCTCGGTCGGCCGACAGGCCTTCGCGCAGCTTGCGCTCGACGTTCTCGACGACGACGATCGCGTCGTCGACCACGATGCCGACGGCGAGCACCAGCCCGAACAGCGTCAGCATGTTGATGGAGAAGCCGAGCCCCTGCATCACCGCGAAGGTGCCGATCAGCGACACGGGGATGGCGACGAGCGGGATGATCGTCGCCCGCCACGTCTGCAGGAACAGCAGCACGACGACGACGACGAGCGAGCACGGCCTCGATGATCGTCAAGTAGAGCTCGGAGATCGAGGCCTCGATGAACTCCGTCGGGTTATAGATGATGCGGTACTCGAGGCCCTTGGGGAAGCGCTCCGACAAGCGCTTCATCTCCGCCTTGATGGCGTTCGCGGTCTCGATGGCGTTGGAGCCCGGCTGCTGCGTGATGGGCATCACGGTGGCCGGGATAGCTCGTCCTGGTAGCCGTAGGTGGTGTAGCTCAGCGCGCCCGAGTTCGACGCGGCCGACGTCCTTGACGCGCACCACGCGCCCGTCGGCGCCGGTCTTCAACACGATGTTCTCGAACTCGCTCGGCTGCAGCAGGCGCCCCTTCAGCTGCAGCGACATCTGGAAGGCGCCCATGTTGGGCTGCGGCGGCTGGCCGAGCGCGCCGCCGGCGACCTGCAGGTTCTGCGCCCGCAGCGCCGACATCACCTCGTCGGCCGTCATGCCGCGCAGGGCGATGCGTTCGGGATCGAGCCAGACGCGCATCGAGTATTCGCGCGAGCCGAACAGCGTGACGTCGCCGACGCCGGGGATGCGCGCCAGCTCGTCGCGTCACGTTGAGCAGCGCGTAGTTCGAGATGTAGACCTGGTCGTAGGTCTTGTCGGGCGAGACGAGGTGCACGACCAGCAGCAGGTCGGGCGAGCGCTTGTTGACGAGGATGCCGTTGCGGCGCACCTCCTCGGGCAGCCGCGGCTCGGCCACCGCGATGCGGTTCTGCACCAGCACCTGCGCCTTATCGATGTCGGTGCCGATGTCGAAGGTGACGCTGAGCGACATGTTCCCGTCGTCGGTCGACTGGGAGTACATGTAGATCATGCCCTCGACGCCGTTCACCTCCTGCTCGATGACGGAGGCGACCGTGTCGGAGACGGTGACGGCGTTGGCGCCGGGATAGGAGGTCGTGACGGAGATCGTCGGCGGCACGATCTCGGGGAACTGCGCGACCGGCAGCGTGAGATAGGCGATCGTCCCGACGATCAGGATGACGAACGAGAGGACGGACGCGAAGATCGGGCGGGCGATGAAGAAATGGGAAAGGCGCATATCCGGTTCTCGCCCGCCTTACGGCTTTGCCGGTGCGCGCGGCATCGGGCGTCGGCGTCCGAGACGGTGAGCGGCACGCGCCGCGGCACGATCTTCTGGCCGGCGCGCACGCGCTGCTGGCCGCGCAGGATGACCCAGTCGTCCGGCCTTCAAGCCCTTGCGGATGACGCGCAGGCCATCGTCGAGCGGTCCCAGCTCCACGGTGCGCCGCACCGGGATGTCGTCGTCGCCGACGACGTAGACGAAGCGCGTCGCCTGGTCGGTGCCGATCGCCTCGTCGGGCAGCATCAGCGCCTCGTACTCGGGCGAGCCCTGCAGGCGCACGCGCGCGAACATGCCGGGCGAGAAGAAGCGGTCCTTGTTGGCGAGGATGGCGCGGGCGCGCAGCGTGCCGGTGCCTTCGTCCAGACGGTTCTCGAGGAAGTCGAGCTTGGCGTCGTGCGGGAAGCCGGTCTCGTCGGGCAGGCCGATGCCGACGGCGGCGCCAAGGATGCCGTCGCCGCTCTTGCCGCCCGCCTGCGCCATGCGCTGGTACTTCAGCGCGTTGTTCTCGCTGACGTCGAAGTAGATGTAGATCGGGTCCTGCATGACGATGGTGGTGAGGATGGTCGAGCCGGTGTCGGAGCCGCCGCCGCTGACGAAGTTGCCGGGCGTCACCAGCGTGCGGCTCATGCGGCCGGAGATCGGCGCCGTGATGCGGCAGAAGCTGAGCTCGAGCTCGGCGGCCTTGACGCGCGCCTCGGCGATCTTCACCAGCGACTTCCGCGTCGCGCATCGAGGTTCTCGCGATCGTCGAACACCTTCTTGGAGATGTAGTCGCGCTGCAGCAGCGGGCGGCCGCGCTCCACGTCGAGTGCTGCGTTGCTGACGCTGACCTTTGCCTGATCGAGTTGCGCCTTGGCCTGATCGAGCGCGCGCTCGAACGGGCGCGGATCGATGGTGAACAGCAGGTCGCCCTCCTTCACGTCCTGGCCGTCGGTGAACTTCACCTCGGTCAGATAGCCGGAGACGCGGGCGCGCACCTCGACGGATTCGACCGCGGCGAAGCGGCCGGTGTACTCGTCCCACTCGATGACCTTGCGGGCGATGGGCTGGCTGACGGTGAGCTCGGGGGTCGGAGCTTTCGCGGTCGCCTTGTTGGCGCCGCCGCCGAGACGCGAGAGACGCCGATTGGATCGTGCCGCCGACGTCCTCGAAGTCCGGATTCGACGCTGCGTCCGCGCAATGGGCCGAGCGCGGCCAAGGCCGCTGCGGCAGCCGCTACGAGGATCAGGACGACGTAACTCGGACGCATCGACGCTCTCAGATCCCGCCGACCGGGCTTCGCCTGATCCAACGGACGTTAACCACGCTTTCCGTCGCGGCATCCGGCCAGATTATCCGGCGAAAGGTAAATCCGCCGACCACTGCCGCAACGGCGATCGCGCTAGCGCGCCGAGTAACAATCGGTTGCGCCGGGCAGGCTGCCATTAGCCTCGCAACATGAAGGCTCTGCAACCTGCCCGCTGCGATTTCGCACCGTTCAGCTGCCCGCCTTCGCGCGCGCCGTCGACGCTGAAGGCGCCCGGCGCCGGCGGCGGCGAGATAAAGGAAGAGGAAGCAGAAGAGGATCGCCGCATCGCCGCCGTTGAGCACCGGATAGGTGCTCTGGGGGGCGTGCGCCATCCAATAGGCGAAGGCCATCTGGCCGCTGAGAACGAAGGCCACGGGCCGCGTGAACAGACCGATCAGCAGGAGGAAGCCGCCGACCAGGCTCGAGGATGCCGGCGAACCAGATGAGCGTGAACAGCTCCGGCATGCGGCCGCTCGGTGGGCGGGAAGCCGAACAGCTTCTGGGTGCCGTGCTCGATGAAAAGGATGGCAGCGACGATGCGCAGCACGCCCAGAAGGCGCGGCGCCCATACGGTCTCAAGCTCTGCTCGTGTCATTGGCGTTCCTCGACCTGTCCGCTTCTGTTACGGACGCGAGCCTAGCGGCCCGTCGGCGGGGCTCAATCGTGAACCGTTGGAGCGCTACCAGCGCAACAGGCGGGCGCCGAGCAGCGCGCCGGCGACCGCCACGATGGCCGTTGCCGATCACGTACCAGGCGGCCATGAACAGCGGGCTGTCGTTCGTGCAGTGCGACGCATAGAACGTGGCGCCGATGCCTGTGGCGGCCAGGCCGGCCACGGCGCCCGCCAGCGCCGGCCGCGACGGGGCTCCCTGCCGCAGGGCCAGACAGCAGCGCGGCCAAGCGGCAGCGCCGACAGCATCGGAATGATAATCATGCAGGCCGCGGCGCTGGTGCCGATCATCGTCGGCATCCAGTCGGACGACGGCAGCGTCAATCAGCTCGTAGGCGACGCCGAGGGCAAGCACGCCGACGGGCGCGAGCAAAAGCAGCAGCCCGTTGCGGGAAAGGGGCTGCGGGCGCGCCAGCTGCAGCATCAGCACCATCGCCGACGCAAGCAGTGTCAGGGTCAGCACCCACTTGTAGAGGAAGCGCGGGGTCGGTAACCGCTTCGGCGATGTTGGGCCGGGGCGGCAGCATCGAGAAGAACAGCACCGCCGCGGCGATGACGCCGGCGCCTGCCGCAAGCCACACCACCGACGTGATGGGCGGCCGGGCCGATCTCGGCGTCGGCCGATATTGCAGCGATGAGGTCGTCGGTCTTCATTCGTCGTCTTTCTGGTGCAAGGCGGCGAGCGCCTTGAGGCCGCGATGCAGTGCTACACGCACCGCGACTTCCTTCATTTGCAGCCGCTGGGCCACGTCGCGGATCGACTGGCCTTCGAGGCTGATGGCACGCACGACCTCCTGCTGGCGTCCGCGCAGCCCATCGACGAGCCGCTCGGCATCTTGCCGGTCGACGCCGCTGCGGTCTTCTTCCGCGGCCAGCGTGTCGATAACGCTTTCGATCGGCACTTGGATGCGCCGTCCGCGCCGGCGCAACGCATCGATCAGCTTGTGCCTTGCGATGGCGCGCACCCAGGGCCCGAGCGGCTGCGAAGGGTCCCACGTGTTGCGCTTCAAGTGCAGCGCCAGCAGCGTCTCCTGAACGACGTCCTCGACATCGCCTTGCGGGGCGCCAGCCTGCGCAAAACCACGTCGCACCATCGCCCTCAGGCCCTAAGACAGCGCTTCCAGCAGCATGCGATATGCCGCCTCGTCGCCGCCTATGGCTGCCCGCATCCAGGCTGCCCATTCCTCCTCACGCTGCGCTTGAGCCACTAAGCTCCTCGTAGGGTGTTCGCGACCCGGTCCTTAAATCGTTACAGCGCGGACGCGGAGCTTCGATGGTCGCCGGGCCCATCGCCAAGCGTTCCTCCGTAACAGGAGGATAAAGCAGCGGCAATCTGTAACGTCTGTACTCAGGGCGTCGGCTGGGGTGCGGTCTCGAGCCCTGGCGATACCGCCGGAACGCGTCCCGCCGCCAAGCCGCCGGTGCAGCTTGTCGAGCAGAAGGTAAATGACCGGCGTCGTATACAACGTGAGCATCTGCGACACGATGAGCCCGCCGATGATGGTGATGCCGAGCGGGCGGCGGATCTCCGAGCCCGGGCCCTACGGCGATGGCGAGCGGGATGGCGCCGAGCAGCGCCGCCAGCGTCGTCATCAGGATGGGGCGGAAGCGGGCGATGCACGCCTCGTATATGGCGACCGCCGGCTTGAGACCGCGCTGGCGCTCGCCGTCGAGCGCGAAGTCGACCATCATGATCCCGTTCTTCTTGACGATGCCGATGAGCAGGATGACGCCGATGAGCGCCGTCATCGACAGCTCCATGCCGGCGACGTAGAGCGCCAACAGCGCGCCGAGCCCGGCCGAGGGCAAGCGTCGAGATGATGGTCAGCGGGTGCGCCAGGCTTTCGTAGAGCACGCCCAGCACGATGTAGACGGCGATGAGCGCGGCAAGGATCAGCAGCGGCTGCTGCGAGGATTGCTCGGCGAAGGCGCGCGCATCGCCCGCCATCTCCCCGCGCAGGCCGGCCGGCGTATGGATCTCCGCCATCGCCGCTATCGATGTCGCGCAGCGCCTGATCGAGCGTGTTGCCCGGCGCCAGATTGTAGCTGATCGTCATGGCCGGGAACGGCCCCTGATGATTGACGACCAGCGGCGACGGTGTTCTCCGTCGACGCGGATCACCGCCGTCAGCGGCACCTGCGGGCCGCCGCCGATGCTCGGCACATAGATGTTCTTGAGGTCGGACGGGTCGCGCTGCAGGCGCGGATCGACCTCGAGGATGACGCGATACTGGTTGCGCTGGGCGTAGATCGTCGACACCTGCCGCTGCGAGAAGGCGTTGTTGAGCGCGCTGTCGATGTCGGAGATGCGCACGCCGAGCCGCGCTGCTGCGTCGCGGTCGATCTTGACGTCGAGCTGCAGCCCGCCCGCCTGCCGGTCGCTCGACACATCGACGATGCCGGGGATCTGCTTCATGCGCTCCAGCACCTTCGGCGCCCACTCGTTGAGCTCGTCGATGTCCGGATCCCACAGCGTGTACTGGTATTGCGAATTGCCCTGGCGCGCGCCGACGCGGATGTCGCGCGAGGCGAACATGCGCACTTCGAGGCCGTTGATGCCCTGCAGCTTGTCGCGCATGCGGTTGATGACGCGGTTGGTCGGCAGACCGCCGCGCTCATCGAGCGGCTTCAGGTTGATGAACATGCGGCCGCGATTGTTGCCGCCGCCGTCCGCGGCCGGCCCGAGCCGCCGATCGAGGAGCCGACGTGCTCGACCGCCGGGTCGCTGAGGATGATGTCGAGCGCCTGCGTCTGCAGCTTGAGCATCGCCTCGAACGAGATGTCGGCCGAGGCTTCGGTCGATCCCATGATGAGGCCCGTGTCGTCCTCCGGGAACATGCCCTTGGGGATCTGCACGTAGAGATGCGCGGTCAGCACGACGACGCACAGCAGCGAGAACAGCGTCACCGCCTGGTTGCGCAGGGCGACGCGCAGCGTGCGCGCATAGGCCGACACCATCCAGCCGAGTGTGCCCTCGACGATGCGGTCGAAGCGGTCTGCGCTTGTCGTCCTTCTCCGCCTTGAGGAAGTGGGCGCAGATCATCGGCGTCACCGACAGCGAGACGACGACCGAGATGGCGATGGCGACGACCAGGGTCACCGAGAACTCGCGCAGCATGCGTCCGGCGACGCCGCCCATGAACAGCACCGGGATGAAGGCGGCGATCAGCGACACGCTGATGGAGATGACCGTGAAGCCGATCTGCCGCGCGCCGACGAGCGAGGCCTGCATCGGCGCCATGCCGCTCTCGATGTTGCGGTAGACGTTCTCGATCATGACGATGGCGTCGTCGACGACGAAGCCGACGGCGATGGCGAAGGCCATCAGCGTCAGGTTGTTCACCGAGAAGCCGAGCGCCCACATCGCCGCGCAGGTGCCGGCGAGCGACAGCGGCACGGTGATGCCGGCGGCCAGCGTCGGGGTCATGCGGCGCAGGAAGACGAACACCACCATCATGACGAGCGCGATGGCGAGCAGCAGCGTGAACTGCATGTCGTGGACGCTGGCGCGGATCGTCGTCGTGCGGTCGGTGAGCACCTGGATGTCGATGCCGGCCGGGATCCAGCGCTGCAGGTTGGGGATCAGCGCTTTGACCTGATCGACCGTGTCGAGGACGTTGGCCTCGGGCTGCTTCCTGATGATCAGCAGCACCGCCGGCTGCTGTCGAACATGGCGGCCGAGCGCGTATTGCGCGTGCCGTGCTCGACGCTGGCGACGCTCGACAGGCGCACGACGTTGCCGTTGCTCGTCTTCAGTACGATGGCGCCGTAGTCCTTGGCGGCACGCAACTGCGTGTTGGTGTCGATGGTGATCGCCTGCTTGTCGCCGTCGACGGCGCCGACCGGCGCCACGGCGTTGGCCTCGGCGATGGCGCTGCGCACCTCCTCCATGCTGAGGCCCATGGAGGCGAGCAGCGTCGGGTTGACGCGCACGCGAATGGCCGGCTGCTCGGCGCCGCTGACCTCCACCTGCGCGACGCCCGGCACCTGCGAGATGCGCTGCGCGACGACCGTGTCGGCCGCATCGTAGATGGCGCTCGGCGTCAGGCTCTTCGACGTCATGGCGAGGATGAGCACCGGCGCCGCCGACGGGATTGTACTTGCGGAATGTCGGCACGTCCGGGAGGTCGCCGGGCAGATCGGCGGTGGCGGCGTTCAGCGCCGCCTGCACGTCGCGGGCGGCGCCGTCGATGTCGCGCGACAGGTCGAACTGCACGGAGATGCTGGCCGAGCCCTGCGAGCTCACCGAGGTCAGCTCGGTGACGCCGGCGATCTCGCCGAGCCGCTTCTCGATCGGCGCGGCGATGGTCGCCGCCATGGTCTGCGGATCGGCGCCGGGCCGGCTCGCCTGAATGCGCAGGGTGGGGAAATCGACCGCCGGCAGGCTCGCGACCGGCAGCTCGAAGTACGCCGTCGCGCCCAGCAGGAAGAGGCCCGCCGCCAGCAGCGCCGTTCCGATGGGTCGCAGGATGAAGGGGGCCGAGATGTTCATGGCGCTACTCGGCCGGCACGTTGGCGCTGCCGCGGGCGCGCTGGCTCGCGGCTCGGCCCGGAAAGCGCGCCCGCAGCCGCTCCATGGCGAGGTAGATGACCGGCGTCGTGTAAAGCGTCAGCAGCTGGCTCAGCAGCAGGCCGCCGACGATGGTGATGCCGAGCGGGTTGCGCAGCTCCGAGCCGACGCCGCTCTCGATGGCGAGCGGCAAGCGCGCCGAACAGCGCGGCGAGCGTCGTCATCATGATGGGGCGGAAGCGCAGCAGCGCCGCCTCGACGATGGAATCGCGCGGATTGAGCCCGCGCTCGCGCTCGGCATCGAGCGCGAAGTCGATCATCATGATGGCGTTCTTCTTGACGATGCCCATCAGCAGCACGATGCCGATCAGCGCCACCAGCGACAGATCGAGCCCCGTGTACATCAGCGCCAGCAGCGCGCCGATGCCGGCCGACGGCAGCGTCGTCAGGATGGTGAACGGGTGGACGAAGCTTTCGTAGAGCACGCCCAGCACGATGTAGATGGTCACGATGGCGGCGAGGATCAGCCACGGCTGGCTGCGCAGCGACGAGGCGAACTCGCTGGCGTCGCCGAAGAAGCTGCCCGTCACCGACGACGGCATGCCGATCTTGGCCTCCGCCGCGCCGATGATCGACACCGCGTCGCTCAGCGCCGCGCCGGGCACGAGGTTGAAGCTGATGGTCTCGGACGGGAACTGGTCCTGGTGGCTGACGGCCAAGGGCGCCGTCGTGTAGGTGATCTTGGCGATGGCCGTCAGCGGCACCTGCGCTGCCGTTCGTCGAGGGGATGTAGAGCCGGTTGAGCTGCGAGGGATCGCTGCGGTACTGCGGCAGCGCCTCCAGCACCACGCGGTACTGGTTCGCCTGCGCGTAGATGGTCGACACCTGCCGCTGCCCGAACGCGTCGTTCAGCGCATCGCTCACCGCCTGCACGGTGACGCCGAGCCGCCCGGCCACCTCGCGATCGACGTCGATGCGCGTCCGCAGGCCGGCGTCCATCGTCTCGAGGTTGACTTCGCTCAGCGACGGCGACAGCGCCAGCTCGGCGGCGAGCTTCGTCGTCCACTCGGCGACCTCGGCCGCGTCGGTGCTGACGAGCGTGTACTGGTACTGCGCGCGGCTGCGTGCGCGTCGCGATCTGCACGTCCTGCACCGGCTGGAAGTAGACGGTGATGCCGGGGATCGCCGTCACCGCCTGCTCCAGCCGGTCGACCACGCTCGGCGATCAGCACGCCGCGCTCGGCGCGCGGCTTCAGCGTGATCTTCAGGTGCGAGACGTTGGGCGTCGGGTTGAGCTGGCCGACGCCGACGACGGAGACGACGCCCTCGACGGCGGGATCCTTGCGCACCGCCGCCGGTCACCTCGGCCTGCAGGCGGCTCAGCTCGGTGAACGAGACCTGCGGCTCGGCCTCCAGCACGGCGGTGATGAGGCCGGTGTCCTGCGCCGGCAGGAAGCCCTTCGGAATGATGACGTACAGCCAGATGGTGATGACGCAGCGTCAGCGCCGTGACGACAAGCGTCGCCGGCTGGTGGCGCAGCACCCACTCGAGGCTGCGGCGGTAGCCCTCGATGACGGCGTCCATGCCCCAGTTGAAGGCGCGCGCGATCCAGTTGCCGCGCGTCTCCGGCTGATGCTTCAGCAACTTGGCCGCCATCATCGGCGTCAGCGTCAGCGACACGATGGCCGAGACGACGACGGCGATGGTCAGCGTCAGCGCGAACTCGCGGAACATGCGCCCGACGAGGCCGGTCATGAACAGCAGCGGGATGAACACGGCGATCAGCGACAGCGTCAGCGAGATCACCGTGAAGCCGATCTCGCGGGCGCCGTCGAGCGCGGCGCGCAGCGGCTTGGCGCCCTTCTCGAGGTGCCGCACGATGTTCTCGATCATCACGATCGCATCGTCGACGACGAAGCCGGTGCCGATGGTCAGCGCCATCAGCGACAGGTTGTCGAGCGAGAAGCCGCAGAAGTACATCACCGCGAAGGTGGCGATCAGCGACACCGGCAAGCGCCACGCCGGCGATGATGGTGGCGCGCCCGGAGCGCAGGAACACCAGCACCACCATGACGATCAGCACGACGCTGAGCACCAGCGTGAACTGCACGTCGTGGATCGAGGCGCGGATGGTGTCGGTGCGGTCGTGCACCAGCGTCAGCTTCACGCTCTTGGGCAGCGCGCGCTCGAGGCGCGGCAGCTCGGCCTTCAGGCGGTCGACGGTCTCGATGACGTTGGCGCCCGGCTGGCGCTGCACGTCGATGATGACCGCCGGCGTGCCCTGGTACCAGCCGCCGACGCGCGCGTTCTCCAGGCCTTCGGTCGACCTCGGCCACGTCCTTGAGGCGCACCGGCGCGGAGTTGCGGTAGGCGACGACGATCTCGCGGTAGGCCTCGGCCGAGGCGATCTGGTCGTTGGCGGCGATGGTGTAGCTCTGGTGCGTGCCGTCGAGCGAGCCCTTCGGGCCGGCGACGTTGGCCGACGTGATGGCGCTGTTGAGGTCGGAGATGGAAAGGCCGTAGGAGGCGAGGCGCGCCACGTCGGCCTGGATGCGCACGGCCGGGCGGATGCCGCCCTCGACCGACACGTGGCCGACGCCGGTCACCGTCGACAGGCGCTGGGCGATGAGCGTGTCGGCGAGGTCGCTCAGGTCGCGCATCGACACGATGTCGGAGGTGAGCGCCAGGGTGACGACGGCCGCGTCGGCCGGGTTCACCTTCGCGTAGGTCGGCGGATACGGCAGGTTGCGCGGCAGCGTCGAGCCGGCCGCGTTGATCGCCGACTGCACGTCCTGCGCGGCGGCGTCGATGTCGCGCCCGAGGTTGAACTGCAGCGTGATCTGGCTGAGCCCGTACGAGCTCGTCGAGGTCATCGTCGTCAGCGCCGGGATCTGCCCGAACTCGCGCTCCAGCGAGGCGGTGACCAGCGTCGACATGGTCTGCGGGTTGGCGCCGGGCAGCTGCGTCGACACCTGGATGGTCGGGAAGTCGACCTGCGGCAGCGATGAGACGGGCAGCCAGAAATAGCCGAGCCAGCCGCCCGAGAACGGTGGCGAAGGCGAGCAGCGAGGTCGCGATCGGCCGCGTGATGAAGGGGGCCGAGACGCTCATCGGGCGGTGGCCGGGCGGGTTACCCGCTTCCCTCCGCGCCCGCGCTCGCCGTCGCCGCGCTTGCCCTTGCGGAACTCGCGGCGCAGGTCGCCTTGCATGTTGGCCGGCGTCGCCGCGTTGATCGAGGCCGTGTCGCCGGCCGGCGTCGCGCCGGCGTTCGCCTGCGGCGTGCCGTCGTCGAGGCAGCCGCGGGCTTCTGCCTTCGCGGGCGGGCTCACCTTGACCTCGGCGCCGTCCTTGAGGCGCGCAAAGCCGGTCGTCACCACGACGTCCGATGGCGCCACGCCCTTGGAGATGACGGCCAGCTTCTCGTCCTGCTGAGCCGACGCTGATCGGTGCGCACCGCAGCTTTGTTGTCGGCGCCGACGACGTAGACGAACGTGCCTTCGGGGCCGCGCTGCACGGCCGACGGTCGGCACCACGACCACCTGCTCCAGCGTGTTGAGCAGCAGGCGCACGTTGACGAACTGGCCCGGCCAGAGCTGCAGGTCCTTGTTGGGGAAGTCGGCCTTGAGGCGGATGGTGCCGGTCGTCTGGTCGACCTGGTTGTCGATCACCTCAAGCTCGCCCGTGTCGAGCACGTTCTTGCAGTCGGTCTCCAGCGCCTCGACCTTGAGCGCGCGCTTGGCGCACCGCCCGGTTGATGTCGGGCAGGTCCTGCTGCGGCAGGGTGAACAGCACGGAGATCGGCTGCACCTCGGTGATGACGACGATGCCGGCGTCGGAAGCGCGCACGAGGTTGCCGACGTCGATCATGCGCATGCCGGTGCGCCCGCGAGATCGGGGCGACGACGCTGGCATAGCCGAGCATGGCGCGCGTGTTCTCGATCGCCGCGTCGTCGGACTTGATCTGCGCCTCGAGCTGCGCGACGAGCGCGCGCTGGGTGTCGACGGTCTTGGCGGCGATGACGTTGGCCGAAAGGCTGCGTGTAGCGCTCGAGGTCGCGCTTGGCGTTGGCGAGCTGCGCCTCGTCCAGCGCCTTCTTGGCGATCGCCTGGTCGAGCTGCGCCTTGAAGGTCACGGGGTCGATCTGCGCCAGCAGGTCGCCCTTCTTGACCTCTTGGCCTTCCTTGAAGTCGATCGACATGATCTTGCCGTCGACCTGCGGGCGCACGGTGACCAGGTTGCGCGCCTTGGCCGAGCCGACGCCTTCCAGCCACACGGGCACGTCGGCGAGCTTGGCCTGCGTCGCCACGACCGGCACCGGCCCTTCGGACCGCGCCCACCGCGCGCCCGCGCTGGGACTGGTCGGCCGCCTTGGGTGAAATAGACGGCCGCCGCCGTCACCGCCCCGATGACCAGGACGGCGAGCACCGATTTGAAGAACTTTTTCACCCTGGCGGATCCTGACCCTAGCCCCGACCCAGACCAGAGGCCGCAAAGCGGCAACACTGCGGCGTCCCGAGCGAAAACGGACGATAGGGCTAAAAGCCGTCGCCGGCCGCAGGCGGCCCCGTATGATTTATTTGTAACAGACGTCCGGCGGCCGCGCTCGCCTAATCTCGAACAGCGGCGTAAAGCGCCGGCAGGAACCGACACCCCGACCCTGCCGTTCAACCTGAAAAGCGAGGCAACCATGCGCTCCCTTCTTTGGGTACTTGCTGGTGGCAATCGGGACGACGTCAGCGGCTGCGGCGCGTCCCGCCGGCGCGATCTTGGGTGGACAGCTTATAAGAACGCGCGCTTTGGCCTGCAGATGCGCTATCCGGCAGGACGTATTCACCCTCCAGCGGACGTCGGAGGCGCGCGACGGCGACCTGTTCACGACGGCCGATGGGCAGCGCCAAGCTCCTCATCGGCGCGTTTGAAAACACCGAGCGGCATTCGCCCGGCCTCCTATCAACGGTTCATTGCCCGCGAGTCCTATCCCGGGTTTGCAGACAGACTACGCGCCGGTGGGTGCAGGTTGGTCGGTGCTGTCGGGCACGCGCGGCGAAACGATGATCTACGAGAAAGTGATGTTCAGTTGCGCAGGGCAAAGTGATCAACAGCTTCGCTATCGTCTATCCCATCGCCGAGCGGCAGCTTCTACGATCCCATCGTGGAGGCCATCGAGGACAGCTTCCGACCGGGCGTTGCGGGATGTGATGAGCATGCAGCGAGCTTCTGACGTCGTTTGGCAGCCGGCGGCGCCCAAGCGCGATCGTCTCGTGAAATGGATCTTGGGGCTTGCTGCCGCCGCTGCAGCACTGGCGTTGATCAACGGTGGGATGCCGCGCGAGCCTGACATAGCGGTGGCGACGCCGCAGCCTTCGACGAAGGATCGCGTCGAGCCGGTGCGGATATTCGAACCCCTCGCGTCGGAATCGCACCCGTGCTGGACAAGCCGCCGATGCAGTTGCCGGCAGCCGAGCGCATCACCGCCAATCCTTCAGCGCCGGTTCCCATGCGCCGCGCCCCGACCGACTACCAGGATCTGCGGCGCGAGCTCCTGAAAGTCGAGTAGCGCTTCGAGCTCAAGGCGTAGTCGGCTGCGGTGTCGGAGCTGGTGTCGGTGCGGGTGTCGGAGTCGTGACCTGAATTGTTGCCGGAGGCGGCGTGCGCAAGCCCAGGCGGTCGCCGAAGAAGACGACGGCGCACGTTGCGACGAAGGCCAGCACGAGGAAGACGCCGAACGGCGAGATGCCCTTGCGCTGCGGCACGACCTTGCGTTCGACGATCTCCCCGTCTGGACCCTACTGCGACGTCTCTCTCGATGACTTCGGCCATTGCACTCTCCTGGGCGGTACGCTTGGACATCGAACCGCCGCGAGCCTCGTTTTGTTCCGCTCGAGCCGATGCGCGACGCGTTCAGAGCAGCGCAAACCGCAGGATGAACAAGCACCGCCAGCACGCCAACCGCGACCGGCAGCTCGGCCCAGCGGCCGGCCAGCAGCTTGATGCCGGCGTAGGCGATGAAGCCGAAGGCGATGCCGTCGGCGATGGAGAAGGTCAGCGGCATCGCGATGATGGTGACCGCCGCCGGCACGTACTCGGTCGGGTCGTCGAAGGCGATGTCCTTGGCCGCCGCCATCATCAGGCAGCCGACGAAGATCAGCGCCGGGGCGGTGGCGAAGGCGGGGATCGACGCCGGCCAGCGGCGCAAAGAACAGCGTCGCCAGGAACAGCACCGCCACGGTGACGGCGACGAGCCCCGTGCGCCCGCCGGCGTTCACGCCGGCGGCGCTCTCGATGTAGCTGGTCGTCGTCGAGGTGCCGAGCGCCGCGCCGGCCATGGCGGCGGTGGAATCGACGACGAGCGCGCGCTCCAGGCGCGGCAGCGAGCCGTCCGGCTGCATCATGCCGGCGGCGCGGGCGACGCCGATCAGCGTGCCGGTGTTGTCGAACACGACGATGAAGAAGAACGTCAGCACCACGGCCAGCATGGCCGACATCGAACAGGGCGCCGAGGTCCATCTTGAGGAACACCGGCGCGATCGACGGCGGCAGCGAGGCGATGCCGGAGAACGGCGTGAGGCCGCAGCGCAGCGCGGCGACGTAGGCGAGCGAGGATGCCGATGAGGATGGCGCCGTGGATCTTGCGGGCATCCAGCGCCGCCATGAGGATGAATGCCGCCACGGCAATGGCCACCGCCGGCGATTTCACGTCGCCGAGCGCACCAGCGTCACCGGATCGGCGGCGATGAGCCCGGCGCCCTTGAGGCCGATGACGGCGAGGAAGAAGCCGATGCCGACCGAGATGGCGAGCTTCTGCGACTTCGAGATGCTGTCGATGATCCACTGGCGCACCGGCGTGATGCTGACGAGGAGGAACAGCACGCCCGAGGCGAACACCGCCGCCAGCGCCGCCTCCCACGGGATGCCCGAGGCCCTTCACCACCGAATACGTGAAGTAGGCGTTGAGCCCCATGCCGGGCGCCATGGCCACGGGGAAGTTGGCGTAAAGGCCCATCAGCGCCGAGCCGAACGCCGCGGCAAGGCAGGTGGCGACGAACACCGCGCCCTTGTCCATGCCCGCCTCGGCGAGGATCGCCGGATTGACGAAGGCGATGTAGACCATCGTCATGTACGTCGTCAGGCCGGCCAGCAGCTCGGTCCTGACGCTCGTGCCGTTCTCTTCCAGCTTGAACATGCCGCCCCCGCGCCCTGCGCCTCGCGCGTCAGTCTTAGCGGGGTCGGTGGCACGGCCGATCGCCGGAGCAAGACGTCGTATGCGAACGCGAAGTCGGCCGGCTCCTACTGCTTCGCCGTGGTGCCGGTGTAGAAGTCGCGCGGCATGCCCACGGGTGCGGCGGCAGGCGCGGCGGGCGTCGGCGGCTTTCTCGCGGCGCCGCGACGCGGCTCGGCGCGTCAACCTTGCGCTTCACGCAGTAGAACGTCGCCTTTCACGCTGAAGGGCGTCTTCTTGCGCAGCTTCTCGGCCGCCTGCTCGCAAATCGCCATGGTCGGAAATTTCTCGGTGGTCATCCGCTTCGGGCCCGGAGGCGACCGCTATCACCGTGTAGAGCGTCGCAGCATCCATCGTCGCTTCCCCGCGCAACCCGTGTGCCTTCAGCCCTTAGCGCGAATCGATGGCGCGCCGCCCTGCGTCCTATGCCCGCCTTTCCGGCGAGTTAGTCAGCGTGCTTTGCCGATGCCACCTGTCGGACATTGGCCCGGCGGAAGTTATCCACCAGCCGACGCAGCGGCGTCGAGCCGCAGTCTGCCGCGCCGCAATCGAATGTTCGCGTAGGAGCGCTTACGCCGCGTCGGCCGAGCCGCGGTAGCGGCGGCGCGTGCGCGCTCAGTCGGCGCCAGCACGCTGCGATCGCCGAACCAGCGCGGCGGCACGACGTGTGCAGTCGAGCCCGTGTCCTCGAACAGCATCGGCTCCATGCGGCCCGATGACCTGCACGCGGTTGCGACCGGTCTGCTTGGCCGCATAGAGCGCACCGTCGGCGCGGTGGAACAGGGCGCCGATGTCGCAGTCGATATCGTCGTGCGAGGCGACGCCGATGCTCACCGTTCCCGCCACGGCAAGGCCGTCGATGATGGCTGCCGTGTCGGCGAACGCGGCGCGCACGCGCTCCGCCTTGGCGGCCGCGGCGCTCAAGTCGGCCCCCGGCAGGATGGCGGCGAACTCTTCGCCGCCGAGACGCCCGAGGATCGTGCCGCGTGTCGAGCTCATCGGCCATGCGTGTCGGCGAACAGCTGCAGCACGCGGTCGCCGAGCCGGTGGCCGTAGGTGTCGTTGATCTTCTTGAAGTGGTCGAGGTCGAGCACCATCACCGAGAGCGGATGGCCGCGCAGGATAGCGGCCCTGCGCGGCGAGCTCGTCGGCGGCTGCGAACAGCGCGCGGCGGTTCGGCAGCCCCGTCAGCGCGTCGGTGAGCGCGAACATGCGCTGCTGCTACTCCTGGCGCTCCTTGACGATGGCCAGCACGACGAAGGCGAGCGCGATGCGGCAGAGCAGCAGCGATGACGATGACGACCGGCATCCAGCTTGCTGGCGTAGACGAGGCCGACTTCGCGCACCGGCATGGTGAGGGCGAGCGGCATCCAGGCGAGAAGCCCGGCGCCGGTGAGGATCAGCAGCACGATCGCCGGCCAGCGCGACACGAGGCGGTCGTCTCCTGATAGGTGAACTCGGCCGCGGCCATCAAGATTGAGCGTCGCCATCAGCGTGCAGGCGAGGATCAGCCGCTGATCGAACGTGGCGACGAGGCCGGTGGCGGCTGCGATGACGACGCCGCACGGCCAAACGAGCGACCCAGAGCGGATTGAGATCGCGACCCTCGAACTCGCGCACCGCCATCCACAGGATCGCCGCCGACAGCACCATCAATGACTGTCCGAAGATGCTGAGTGAGGGGTGTTTGATCGGCAACGGCGGTGGCGGCAAGGGCGATGCCGCGAGGCCATGACGAGCTGGGCCAGACCCCACCAGCCGATCAGCGCGCTCGAGCGCTCGCGCCACCACACGAAGCAGAGAACGAGACCAAGCATCGTCGTCGCCGAGAAGGAGACGAGCGAGATGGTGGGCATGTCGAGGGTCATTGGTGCCCCAGGGGAACGATCCGGTGCCGGATCATTGTCTTCAGGGAGCATCTAGCCGCTGCCGCCATTTACGGCTTGTCTAGAAATTCGGTGAAATTCTATGGATCGCCACAACGCTCAGATTACGCGGCTCTTTCGGCCGCAATTGGCGGCTCCGGCTAGCGAACGATGAGATGCTCGCGGCGGATGTCGGCCAGGGTGGCGCACCCCGTCAGCGCCATGGCAATCTCGAATTCGTCGCGCAACAGGCGGAGCACGTGGGCCGCCCCTCGCACGCCCGCAACGGCGAGCCCGTAGACGACGGGTCGCCCGACCATCACCGCGCTCGCCCCGCTGGCGAGGGCCTTGAAGACGTCGGTGCCGCGGCGGATCCCGCCATCCATCAGCACCGGCACGCGCCCGCCAACCCGATCGGCAATGCCAGGCAGCACCTCGAGGGTGGCTGGCAGCGTGTCGAGTGTGCGCCCTCCATGGTTCGACACGACAATGCCGGCAGCGCCGTGCGCGATGGCGAGCTCCGCGTCGTCGGCGTGCAGTATGCCTTTGAGGACCACCGGCAGCCGCGTCTGCGCCGCCAGCCAATCGATGTCGCTCCAGCTCGGCGCCACCGCCATGAAGTGGTCGAACACCATGCTGCTTGGGGTCGCCACCGGCATCGGCTCCAGGTAGTTCTCAAGGTTTGCCGCAACGATGCCCGGCGGCAGGCGGAAGCCGGCGCGACGTTCGCGGTCGCGCGCCCCGTTTATCGGCGCGTCGACGGTCACCACCAGCGCCTCGTAGCCGGCTGCCTCCGCACGCGCCACGAGATCGAGCGTATGGGCGCGCTCGGGCTGCACGTAGAGCTGCAGCCAGCGCCGCGGGCCCGCCGTCGCGGCGACCTGCTCCAGCGTCTCGCTGGCGAGCGTGCTGAGCACCAACCCAGCGTCCAGCGCGGCGGCCGCGGCGGCGGTGCCGCTTTCACCATCGGCATGCGCCAGCCGTTGGTAGGCGACGGGCGCGACGAGGATCGGATGCGCGAAGGTTTTGCCGAATAGCTCCAGTCGCGTATGCCCGCCGGGACCTCCGCGCAGCACCCGCGGGGCAAGCCCGATGCGGTCGAACGCCTCGCGATTCCATCGCGCGGTGATCTCATCGCCGGCGCCGCCCGACAAATACGCCCAGGCGTTGGCATCGAGACGCTGCGCGGCGAGGCGCTCGTAGTCGGCAAGGTTGACGACTCCGGCGGGGATCTCGGCCGGCTTGCGGATGGGATCGGTCACGGCGCGCCGCGCTCTGGTTGGCTCATGCTCCCGGGCAGCTTTAACGCAGCCAAGCGGAGTGCGCCAATCGTGCCGGCGTCCATGGTGAAGTCGTGTCAGGCGAAAGTGGCTGTGGAGGCAGTCTGAGGCGAAACGGTCTCCGCGCAATTCGCTGTTTCGCGGGAAAGAACAGGGAAATTCTGTAATTTTTGGCCGTTTTTCGACGCGAGTCATCGGCAAATTCATGTCGCGATCTGTGGCTTACGGTCGAAATTCCCACGCCTCAGAACAGGGAAATATTACGAGTAAAACAAGGAAATTCCATTGGCGAACAGCGAAGTATCCGCCACCCGGGCTAGGTGCTCGAAAACCAGCCCGACGACCAGATCAGCGGGCGGTTTCATCGTGGTGTCTTGATGATGTCCGGTAAGGGTCAGCAGCGGACTTCGGCCGGCGCGGCCGCGTATTCCGTTACGGGCCATAAGCGGTAGTCGTATCGCTGCGAATGTCAGCTTAGGGCCACTAGCGGACATCTTGGCGCAGCGCGCGTTCCGCACTTGAGCGGACCATGGTCGGGCCAGTATGTCATGGGGCAGCGGTGATCGGGGCGGGAGATGTAAGCCGCTTGACGATCACGAAGTCCTCGCCGCGCGAGCCGAGCCGGGGCTTTTGCGTCACGGGCCGCTTGCCTTTTGAGCTAATCGCAAGCGCGACAGCTCCTGCGTGACCATCCTCTCTCCGAAAAGGGGGTCTATTATTCAGTGCTCGGGGGCAACGAGCGGTGAGCGTGGGCAGAAGATCGGCGTCGCGGTGGGCATCAGCCGAAGGCAGCCTGCCATTTAGGCAAGCCGGCGGCGCAACGGAGGAATCCGAGTAGCGAGAAGTTTATCGATACGGCGCCCGTCGAGATCAACGATTTCGAAACGCCAACCCCAGTCTTCGATAAATTCGCCGGTAGTCGGCAAGTGCCGCAGTCGGGCAAGCACGAACCCCGCAGCCGTCTGATAGGTTGGGTTGGCAGGCAGAGTAATGCCCAGCAGATCGGCCATTTCATCGGCGGGCATTGCGCCTGAGATCAGCCACGAACCGTCTTCGCGTTCCACGGCATAAGGCTCGCGCCCCTCAGAATCGGAATGGAAAACTTCCGCGATGGCTTCGAGGATGTCGGCGGGGGTTACCAGGCCTTCGAAGTGACCGTACTCATCATGGATCAGCGCCATTGGCACCGGCGCATTACGAAGCACCTTCAGTACGTCGAGGGCGTCCATCGTTTCGGGGATGACCGGGGCTGTTCGTGCGTGCGTCCTGATGTCCAGCGGCTGGCCCGCCAGTAGCGCGGCGAGCAATTCGCGGGTCTGAACGACGCCAATCAGTCGTGTCCGCTGTGATCTCGCCCACGGGGAGTCTGGAGTGACCCGTCGTGATCAGGCCTAGACTTGACCTCGTCCTCGTTGGCCGAGAGATCAATCCAGTCCACATCCGTCCGCGGCGTCATCAGGCCACGAACAGGGCGGTCGCCAAGCCGGAGGACACCGGCGATCATCTGGCGTTCGCCCATATCGATGATGCCTGCACTCTCGGCCTCAGCCACCAAGGTCTTGATCTCTTCCTCCGTCACCGAGGCTTTCGGTTCAGGCACCTGGCCGGTGAGGCGCAGCACCAACTTGGTGGATTGATCGAGAAACGACACGAGAGGCGAACCTACCCGCGCGAGCGCGGTCATCATGGGCGCCACGGCGCATGCGATCTTCTCGGGATTGCGCAACGCCAGGTTCTTAGGGACAAGCTCGCCGATGATCAGGGATAGGTAAGTGATGGCGACGATGACGACGCCAAGGCCGACGGCTTCGGCAACGTCGCGCGACACGCCCTGATCCATCAGCGCGTTCTCGAGCTTAACGCCCAACGTGGCGCCGGAAAATGCGCCCGCCAGGATGCCAACGAGAGTAATGCCGATCTGGACGCTCGACAGGAAGCGTCCGGGATCGTCGACCAAGGCGAGTGCACTCTTGGCGCCCTTGCGGCCGGCGTCGGCCATGGCCTTCAACTTGGAGCGCCGCGCCGACACGACTGCCAGCTCGGACAGCGCGAAGACGCCGTTCAAGCCGACGAGACCCAGAACGATGAAGATTTCGAGCACGACCGCCTAGGCCGGCTCGATGAAGGCCGGGCCTCTCCTCTGTGGTGAGGCGACAAGCACACCAGAGTTAGGCATGCGGGTCAACAAACCTCGCCCTTCCTAATTCGCTGGATCCCAGAATTGGCTTGACCTGGGGAAGGCCTGCGAACCAAACCGTCCGCTTGCGCGGCAAGGCCAAACATTGTGGCGAACAGGGCGCGGTCCATATGACCGCCTGCATAGTCTGCTTTGGGTCATTATCGGACCTGATGGCGTGACCCGCGCGATGTCTGCTTTGGGCCACAAGCGGACATCGGCCGCGGCGCTGCGAATGTCAGCTTTGGGCCAAAAGCGGACGTTTCGAGACCGGCCGCAGGAATCCATGACGAGAGCTTCGCGTCTGCCCACTCTCAATATCCAGATCTCTGGCCACGTGATCATGTCCCCTCTATGCCGGTGAACGAAGCTTGCCTCTGCGCTCGGATTGCGCGCGGGAGTTTGGTAGAGGTACTCATGAAGACACCTCTAGTGAGCTGGAACGATGGTGCCGTAAAGTCGGCCATTCTCGACTTCGTCCGACGTACTACGACAGAGGGTGGGCCGGAATACGTGCGCCCTTCCGAGCGCATCGCAACCTTCGACAATGACGGCACGCTCTGGTGCGAGCAGCCGCTGCCGGTGCAGATCTTCTTTGCTTTCGACCAACTCAAAGAGCTCGCCACGAAGGACCCAGGGATGAAAGAGCGCCAACCGTTCAAGGCGTTCCTCGATCGCGACATGACGATGATAGCGAGTCTCAGCAAGCAAGCCGCATTAGAAGTCGCCTTCAGGACACATGCGGGTGTGACCGAAGAAGAGTTCGACCACGTGGCGCGCGCATGGCTCGCCTCGGCAAAGCACCCAAAACTCGGACGACTGTTCACGCAATGCGTCTACCGCCCGCAACTTGAGCTCCTCGAATATCTGCGGGTGAATGGATTCAAGACCTTCATCGTGTCCGGCGGTGGCATCGACCTTATCCGCGGGTTCGCGGAGGAGGTCTACGGTATTCCGCCCGAGCAAGTCATCGGATCGAGCGTTAAGACGCGCCTTGAGGTGCAAGGAAGCCGCATCGATCTATTCAAGCTATCCGATCTCTTGAGCTTCGGCGACCGCGAGGCGAAGGCCCAGAATATTGGACTTCACATCGGACGACGCCCAATCCTGGCTTTTGGCAATTCCGACGGCGATCTCGCGATGCTGCGCTACACGAAGTCCGGCAGTGGCCCCCGTCTTGCCCTCCTTCTCCACCACGACGATAAGGAGCGGGAGTACGCCTATGACCGCGATTTCAAGCTGAGCCCTCTCGTCGAGGCGCTCGACCGCGCAGACGAATATGACATCACCCTCGTAAGCATGAAGCGGACTTGGCAAACGATATTTCCTGACACCTGACCTCAGCGGTTTGCGAGTGCGCATCTAGCCGGTTCGGGTTTATACCTTGCTGCAATTGCACCAACGTGGGGCGGGTCATGACGGACGATCGATTGAGGTTTTACGGCGTGTTTCTCTTGCGCGTCGCCCTTGGCGTGATGTTCATAGCGCTAT
>CAWEWG010000018.1:0-32291 GCA_963812795.1 uncultured Alphaproteobacteria bacterium
CAACGTCGCTAGCTTCTCCAGCAAGGCTGCTTTGCGGCTCTTGTAATAGCTATCTCCGGGCGACAAGCTGAGCAGCTTGTCATAGTCGGCGAAGGCGAGGTCGTATTGCCGCGACTTCTCGTAGAGAAGCGCGCGATTGGAATAGATGACCGTGCGCGCAGGGCTAATCTCCGCTGCGCGCGTTAGATCGGCAATTGCCCTCTGCGTATCGCCCTTCTTGGTGTGGAGATCCGAACTGAGTAGATAGTGGTCCAGTTCATCGTTCTTGATCGCGATGGCCTTGTCGACATCGGCAGTGGCGGCATCTATCCGGCCGCGCTCCGCATGCTGGACACCCCGCCAATACCGGTAGAACGGGTAGTCCGGCGCCAGCTCGATGGCCTTGGCCATGTCGGCGAAGCCACGTGCCTCATCGCCCTTCCTCAGGTACGTCAAGCCTCGGTAGAACCAATTGTGTGCAATGCTTGGGTCCGCAGCGAGGATCTTGTCGAAGTCGGCAATGGCTCGGTCGTTCTCTTTCTTGAAATGCAGCAGGAAGGCGCGGTCCCGCCGCCACTCGTAGTGATCGGGGACCAGCTCCAAAGCCTCGGTAAAGTCGGCAATAAGTCGTCGCTGCGATCTTTTTGTGAGGCATAACTGGCTCGTTCGGCATAGGCCATCCCGCGAACCGCGCGATCGAGTTGTTTGTCCTTGATGATGCGATCACAGGCGGCGAGCCCCCTTGCCTGCTCGGCCTCGTCCTTGCCCAGACGCCAGTAGTCGCAGTCATGAATTTAGCGGATCGTCAGCCGCGAGCGCCGAACCGCACAGCAAAAGAAGTGAGGCAATGACAGGAAGGTGCCGCAATATGGCGCTCCCGGGTTCTTGCGCATTATCCCGCAGATTGCGCGCATTTGGCATCGGCGACAACCGGCAACCCGGAAGTCAAAGGCGCGTAGGACGCCGCGCAGCCAGCCAGTCTTTGAGCCCGACGCCGCTTGGCAATCCCGGCAGGATTTGAACCTGCGACCCTCTGCTTAGAAGGCAGATGCTCCATCCAACTGAGCTACGGGATCCAGTCCGGCGCCTCGGCGGCGGCGCCCGCCGTACCATCAACCCCAATCACCACCAGATCGTGCGGTGCCGGGGGCATAGAACCTTGGCGGCTCCCGTTGTCGTGGGCCGACATGGGTCGCCAGCGCGGGCGCGCTTCCCGGGGGCATCCCAACGGGCCGCACGTGCCGATTGGCCAGGTCGGCGAGGAGACCGAAATACCGCGCCGGCCCCAAAATGGAGCGCCGTTCTGCCCTTCTTTTAACCGTTGCACCTAGCGGGAGAAGTCCCGATAGGGCATCCTTCCCGGAAAGAACAACCCATTTTTCCCGGGGTGAGCGCGAATGCGGTGGTTCGGCCTAGTTCTCCTGTTGTCGCTGGCGGCATGTGACGAACCCCGCTCGGCCGCCTATTCGCCCGAGCGCGGCAGCAGCTTTGAACCGGTCGCGGTCGAACTGGAGTCGGCGCAGCTGGCCCAGAAGATCGACGGTATCGCGACACTGGTCAGCCCCTATCTTGACGCTGCTCAACGCGAGACTGGGCAGCCGAAATCGCGTCCGGGTTCAGACGGCGGTCCCTCCACCGCTACAAGGGCGTCCGCAGCCTCGGCGAACAGCGGTCGACAATGCCGAGCGGCAGGCTCGACCGACGAGACGCAAGTTGCGCTGCTAAGCTGCGGCTGCGCAACGCCTGGGGCGACACAGCTCCGTTCCTGGCCGCCGACCACCGCCAGCGGCTCGTCGACGAATCGTTCAGGAAGACGACAATCGTGCGGTTGGATTTTCCGCGCGCGGTCGACCGCGAGCTGAGAAACGTCGCATCACCCGCTGGGTGGTGGTGACGGCGCCGTCACGACGATCTGGGCAGGCGCCCTCCGGCAACCTCGCGATGCCGGGAACCTCGCTGTTCGGGTTGATGCCGGCCGGCCCGGGCCTGCGTCCGGGAGACCGGGCCAATATCACGGCTGAACGCGGCGCACCTCCGCCGGCGTCGTCGTCCCGGCCTCGGCCGTCGTCGTGTTCGCCGGCGAGTCCTGGTGTTACGTCGAAAAGGAGCCCGGACGATTTCGAGCGCAAGCCGGTGTCGCTATCCAGCCGGTCGATGCGGGATATCTGACTCACAGCTTCGCCGCCGGCACCAAGGTGGTGGCGCGGGGCGCGTCCGTCCTGCTGTCGCGCGAGGCCGAGCCTGGCGCCTCCGACGACGATGACGACGCCGGCCGCGCGCCGCAAAGCCGGGCACCGAGGCCGAGCAGGCCGATGACCAGGTCGCCCATTTCCACTTCCGGTCTCGACTAGCGCTCAGCCATGGACGCACTCATCCGATGGTCGATCCGCTACCGCGTCTTCGTCGCGGCCCTATCGGTGGCCTGGCTGTTCGGCGGCGTCTTTTTCGCGTTCCAGGCGCCGCTCGACGTCTTCCCGAGTTCGTCCCCCCGCAGGTGACGATCCAGACCGAGGCGCCGGGCTTTCGCCCGAGCAGGTCGAGAGATCGTCACGCGGCCGATCGAGGCCGCCGTCAACGGCGCGCCGGACGTCGAATCCCTGCGCTCCGAAAGCATCCAGGGCTGTCCGTCGTCGTCGTGACGTTCGAAAGCGACGTCGATCCCGCACCATCCGCCAGGCATCTCCGAGCGCTCGGCACGCTCGCCGGCGAGCTGCCCACGGTGTCGCTCAGCCCAAGCTGACGCCGCTCACCTCGAGCACCATGGACGTCTTAAAGTTCGGCCTGATGTCGAACTCGTCGATCCCTACGCGCTGCGCGACATCGCCGACTGGACGCTCAAGCCGCGACTGCTCGCGCTGCCCGGCATCGCGCGCGTCAACGTCTACGGCGGCGCGATCCGTCAGGTGCAGATCCGGCCCGACCTCGACAGCTCGCCGGCCTCGGTCTCAGCATCAACGATATGGTGGACGCGGCCGCGACGCGCTCGCGCTGCGCGGCGGCGGCACCGTCGACACCAGCTCGCAGCGCATCACGCTCGATGCGCCGCCGCCCGCGCCCGACCGCAGGCCTCGCGCAAGCCTCGTCAGCATCAGGACAACATGCCGTTCACATCGGCCAGGTCGCCAACGTGACGATCGGCCCGGCGGTGCCGATCGGCGATGCACCATCATGGGGCGGCCGGGCGTGCTGGTCACCGTCTCCAGCCAGTTCGGCGCGAACACGCTCAAGGCCACCGAGGCGGTGAGGCGGCGCTCGACGGATCTGAAGCCGGCCTTGGAAGGCGCGGCATCGACATCATCCTGCTGCACCGGCCCGGCGTCGTTCATCGAGCGCGCGCTCGAGCAATCTCGAGCACGCGCTGGCGCTCGGCTCGGCGCTGATCCTCATCGTGCTCTAGCCTTCCTGCGCAGCTGCAGCGCGGCGCTGATCTCGTTCCTCGCCATACCGCTCTCGCTGCTCGCGCGCCATCTTCGTCCTGGCCAGTTCGGTCAAACGCTGAACACCATGACGCTGGGCGGCTTCGCGCTGGCGCTCGGCGTGCTCGTCGACGATGCCATCATCGACATCGAGAACATCATGCGGCGGCTGCGCCTCGCCAAGGCGGCAGGGCGCGACGACGATCTGCAGACCATCGAGGAAGCGTCGATCGAAATCCGCGGCTCGATGCTCTACGGCACGCTGGCCGTCATCTTCGTGTTCCTGCCGATCCTGTTCGCGGGCGGCGTGCAGGGGCGCTTCATCGGCCCGATGGCGCTCACATTCATCATCGCTGTCGTCGCCTCGATGATCGTTGCGCTCACCGTCACGCCGGCGTTGTGCGCGCTCATGCTGACGGGCGAGGAAACCAAGGAGCCCCCTCGCCTCGTCACGCTGATGCAAGGGCTTCCAGGCGTCGTGCATGGAGAAAGTTCGCACACGCTGGGGTCTCACGGTTGCCGCCCTAGCCGGCACCGCGGCGGCGGCTATCGCCGTCGCGCCGTTTCTGCACAGCGAGCTGATCCCGCAGTTCCGCGAAGGTCATTTCGTCATTCAGATGACGGCGGCGGCGCAAGGAACATCGGTCGGGGACATTTCGGCGACGGGCATCCGCATCTCCAACGAGTTGCTGAAGCTGCCGTTCGTGCGCGCCGTCGGCCACCAGATCGGCCGCGCGGAAGCAGGCGAGGACACCTGGAGCCCGGACAAGAGCGAGTTCCATGTCGAGCTGACGGCCGAGCATGACGAGACGGAAACCGAGGCGCAGGAAAAGATCAGAGACGTTCTTGAACGTTTCCCCGAAGTGCGCACCGAGGCCATGACCTTCCTCGGTGACCGCATCAGCGAGACACTGAGCGGCGAGACCGCGCAGGTTGTCATCAATCTGATCGGCACCGAGATCGAAACGCTCGAGAGCTCCGCCGAAGAGGTGCAGAAGGCCATCGCCGGCGTCGACGGCGTCGAGAGACTTGCGAATACCCAAGGCGGCGAAGGTGCCGACGATGGCTCATTCGCCTCAATCGCACGGCGCTGGCCAACTACGGTCTCACGGCCCAGGACGCGCTCGACAACGTGCAAACGGCATTTGCCGGTACGACCATCGGCCAGACCTACGTCGGCGCACAAACAGTCGATGTCGTCGTCATTCTACCGCCCGAGCAGCGCGATCGCGTCGAGCAGCTCGCGAACCTGCTGGTCGGCAATTCGAAGACACGCGTGCAGCTGCGCAACGTCGCCGCCATCGGCATGACCGATGGGCGCTCGATCATTCAGCACGAGGGTGCGCAGCGGCGCGTCAACGTGAACTTCAACGGCGCGTCCGACCGTTCGCTGCGCGATACCGTGGCCGAGGTGAAAGACCGCGTCGCCGCCCTGCAGCTGCCGGCCGGCGTCTACGTATCCTACGCCGGCCAAGCCGAGGAAGAGCGCGCCGGTCAGATCCGTCTGGGCATCCTGACGGCGCTCAGCATCGCCCTCGTAGTCATCGTTCTGACGACGGCATTCTCGCGACGCGCATTGGCCGTTGTGCTGCTGATCAACGTGCCGTTCTGCCTCATCGGCGGCATGGCGGCGATCGTGGCCAGCGGCGTTGGCCTTACGCTTGGCAGCCTCGTCGGGCTCGTTACGGTGTTCGGCATCGGTGCGCGCAACTCGGTGATGATGCTGGCGCATGTCGAGCACCTCGTTGACCAAGAGGGCCGGCCATGGTCGGCGCCGACGATCCGCATCGCCGCGGCCGAACGCTTCGCCCCGGTGTTCATGACGGCGCTGATGGCGGCGCTCGGCCTCGTACCGCTGGCCTTGGGACTTGGACGCCCGGGGCACGAAATCGAGGCTCCTATGGCGATTGCCATTTTGGGCGGAGTTGGCCACCGCAACCTTTCTGAACCTCGTCGTGCTGCCCGAGGCGCTGATCCGCATGCAAGGCTGGCTGGGCCTGGGCAAAGGCGGCGGCGCCGTCCCGAAGCTCGCGAAGGCCAAGCCGTCGCGACAGCCGGAATCCGCGAGATCGTCATAGCTCGAGGCTGAGCGGACCGATCGGCGAATCAGTCTGCAACAGTGGCGATCCCGGCAGGATTTGAACCTGCGACCCTCTGCTTAGAAGGCAGATGCTCTATCCAACTGAGCTACGGGATCCCATATGTCGGCTAGGAGCACGACGCCTTACCGACAATTCAGCACAATAGCAGCCAATCGTGCAGATGACGTGGATAGGCCGCAACCCTGAGGGTGGCAAGTGCCCCACCACGACTTAAAGATCCCCGCTGTTCCCTAGGGTTCTTGAAACGGTCACGGTTCGCTGGCACTACCCACGCTTATTGAATCAGCACGAGAAAGATCGACATGAGTTCTAGACCGCCCGCCTCCGTTCACGTTTGTGCATTGCGGCACATCCCGGAGGTCGTCGAGCGCACCGGCGCCAGTCATCTCGTCAGTGCCATCAACGCCGAGCTCGTTCCGCCCACGCCGGTCGGCCTTGCCGTCGAGCGGCACCTGAAGCTCGACATGCACGACATCATCGAGATGCAAGAGGGCGCCACGGCGCCCGCCGAGGAGCACGTCGGACAGCTCATCGAGTTCGTGCGCGGTTGGGACCGCCAGGCCCCTCTGCTCATCCACTGCTATGCTGGTCTCAGCCGCTCGACGGCCTCGGCCTTCATCACGCTGTGCGCGCTCAACCCCGAGGCGCCTGAGAAGGCCATCGCCCAGGCGCTGCGCCGCGCCTCCGACACCGCGGTGCCGAACCGCCGTTTCGTCGGCCTCGCCGATGCCTTCCTGAGGCGCGAGGGCCGCATGCTCGCGGCGCTCGATAGCATGGGACCGAACCGCATCGCACACGAGTGCGTCCCGTTCGGCGTCGACGGCCATCACGCGCCCCTGGTCGAGCGCGCGGCCTAAGGCGGACTTATACCACCACTGACAATCCGTTGACTGACGCGGGCCGCCAAGCGGCCCGTTTTTGCATTCCGGTGCGTTATTCGCGACCGGGCGCTGGCCGGCGGGTTTCTGCGGCTGTCCACCACGACACATTGATCGTGACGGCAAACCCATGGCAAGAAAGGTAGAAGCGCGGTCAGCGGTATGTGCGCTACCGTCAAAAAAAGGGACTTCGGGGGAAGGGAACGACCATGGCCAGTACCGCAAGCGTGGGGAATGCCGGCCCGGCGCTGCTCTCCAGAGAGCGCATCATCGCCAGGCCCGGCTTCAACCGCTGGCTTGTCCCGCCCGCCGCCCTGTGCATCCACCTGTGCATCGGCATGGCATACGGCTTCTCGGTGTTCTGGAAGCCGCTGCAGGCCGCCCTCCTCGGTGCCGACGGCAAGGTGCTACCCGAATGCTCGCAAGGCGCCGTCACCTTCGCCGAGAAATCGATCGGCACTTTGCACGCGCTGACCGCCACCGACTGCAACTGGAGCCAGTTCGACCTCGGCTGGATGTACACGTTCTTCTTCGTGCTGCTCGGCGTCTCGGCCGCCACTTGGGGCGGCTGGCTGGAGCGCGTCGGCCCGCGCAAGGCGGCCCTCGTCTCGGCGCTGTGCTGGTGCGGCGGCCTACTGCTGGCCGCGCTCGGCGTCTATATCCACCAACTCTGGCTGATGTGGATCGGCGCCGGCGTCATCGGCGGCATCGGCCTCGGCCTCGGCTACATCTCACCTGTCTCTACCCTCATCAAGTGGTTCCCCGACCGCCGCGGCATGGCGACCGGCATGGCCATCATGGGCTTCGGCGGCGGCGCCATGATCGGCTCGCCGCTTGCCACCATCCTGATGAACGGCTTTAGCGGCGGCGCCTATTCGGTCGGTGGATTCACGCTGCCTTGGGCCGGCTTCCGTACGCCAACCGACGTCGGCGTCTGGGAGACCTTCGTCGCCCTCGCCGCCATCTACTTCGTGTTCATGATGGTCGGCGTGTTCGGCTATCGCCTGCCGCCGGCGGGCTGGAAGCCGCAGGGCTGGACGCCGCCAGCCAACGGCAATCGCATGATCACCTCCAACAACGTCCATCTGAAGGATGCGCACAAAACCCCGCAGTTCTGGCTCTTGTGGATCATTCTGTGCATGAACGTGTCGGCCGGCATCGGCATCATCGGCGCTGCCTCGCCCATGTTGCAGGAGACGTTCGCCGGCGCGCTCGCGGGCCAGCCGGCACTCGGCTACCTCGATCTGAAGAAAGACATAGCGCTCGCCGCTGCCGCCGCCGGCGTCGGCGCCGGCTTCGTCGGGCTCATCTCGCTGTTCAACATCTTCGGCCGTATCGGCTGGGCATCATCATCCGACAGGCTCGGGCGCAAGCAGACCTACTTCATCTTCTTCGTGCTCGGCGCCGCCATGTACGTGCTCGCCTCGTTTGCGGCAGATTGGAAGCTGCTCGGCCTGTTCGTCGCCTGCTTCTGCGTCATCGCCTCAATGTACGGTGGCGGCTTCGCGACTATCCCCGCCTACCTTGCTGACATGTTCGGCACGCAGTTCGTCGGCGCCATCCACGGCCGCCTGCTGACTGCATGGTCGACGGCGGGCATCGTCGGCCCGGTGATCGTCAACTACCTGCACGACCAACGCCAAGCCGAGGGTGTGGCGCCGGATCAAATCTACGGGCCGATCTTCTACATCCTCGCCGGCCTGCTGGTCGTCGGCTTCCTCGCCAACCTGCTCGTGCGCCCGGTCAATCCCAAGTGGCACATGAGCGAAGCTGATGTCGTCGCCGAAAACGCAAAGCTGACGGCGGCGCCCACCGGAGCCGCGACGGCATCCGACGGCGGTATCGGCATGGGCGGCGTCGATTTCAAGTCGACGCTGTTCTGGCTGTTCGTCGGCATCCCGCTGGCGTGGGGGATCTGGAACACGGTCGAGAAGGCGCTCGTGTTGTTCCGCTAGCAAACGGCGCGGTGCGCTATGGCGCGTTGCCGCCCCTGACGGGCGACATCAGTGCGTCCAGCGACCGATGCGGCCGTACTTGAAGTTGTCGGCGTACGACTTGCGGATCATCTTGCGTGGCGCCGGCTCGAACACCTGATAGGCGATGCCCTCGCGTTCCGCGTAGGCGACCGCCTCGTCCTTGGTGTCGAATGCCAACTGCACCTCGGCGCGCATGTCGCGCGTTCCGGTCCAGCCCATCAGCGGCTCGATCTCGCGCGGACTGGCGGGGGCAAATTCGAGCACCCATTCCTTGGTGCGCCCTTCCCCTGACTGCATCGCCGTCCGGGCCGGCTTGTAGATGCGCGCAACCATGGTGTCCTCGCCTGAAAGTGCGTCGCGTCGTTGGTCGGGGCGGCGGGATTTCGAACTCGCGACCCCTTGCTCCCAAAGCAAGTGCTCTACCAGGCTGAGCTACGCCCCGGACGACGACGTTCCCGCGTTCTACGCGAAGCCAACCGCCGAGTAAACGCGGCGTATCAAACGGCGCAAAGGCAGCGCGTGGATCAGGGCTTGGCGGCGCCGAACAGCGGATGGCGCACCCTGTCGCCGGCCTTGACGCCGAAGCGCTCGGCGGCGCCGCCGGGAAGCTCGAGCACGGCCGACACCTCGCCTTGCGAATTGATTATGCGCTCCGACATCGGCTCGGCGCGCGCCTCGATGCGGTGGATAACGCCATCGGGGCGGATGAAGAGCATGTCGAGCGGGATGTAGGTGTTGCGCATCCACATGCTGAGTTCGCGGGCCTCGCTATAGGGGAACAGCATGCCCCGGTTGTCGGCGAGCTCGGTGCGGAACATCAGCCCCATCGCCTTTTCCTGCGGGTCTTCGGCGACCTCGATGTCGATGGCGACTTCCTGCCCGCTGGCCGGAACCAGCCACAGCTTGTCGACGCGAACCTTCGCGTCGGCAGCGGCGACCGAGAGCGCGAGCAGCGCCGCAACGAAAAGCAGGGCCGCCCAATGGGCCGCCCCGCTCCAAATTCTCAATTCAGCCATCGCCCCTGTCAGTGCGTTGGCGGCAGTCCGGGTTGTCCATCGGGGCGCAGCTCCGCGGCCATGCAGCCTTTCGAACCGTGACCCCAGCGAACCATGACCATCTGGCCCGGACGCAGCTCGGTGAAACCGAAGCGCCGCAGTGTCTCCATGTGCACGAATACGTCCGGCGTCCCCTCACCTCGCGTCAAGAAGCCGAAACCGCGCACCCGGTTGAACCACTTTACCATGGCCCGCTCCCAATCGCTCTCCGGCGTGACGATGACGTGCGTCCGCTGGGGCAACTGCGAGGGGTGGATAGCCGTGCTCTCGTCCATGCTGAGGATGCGGAAAGCCTGCATGCCCTTCGGGCGGCGCAGCACCTCAGCGTGAACACGTGCCCCTTCGTAGGCTGTCTGGTAGCCGCCCGCCCGCAGGCAGGTGACGTGGAGCAGGATGTCGGCCAGCCCGTTGTCGGGCACGATGAAGCCATAACCCTTTGATGCATCAAACCATTTAATTGATCCGACGACCTCGAAGACCTCGATCCCGGCCTCTTCGGCCCGCTCCCGAGTCATCTCGGCTTGCGGGTCGAACTGCATAAAATCGGGCCGCTTGGAGGAATCCCCCATCATTAGTTACCCCGCTACTTGCTCAACGTTTGCTTTTTGCCGCCCCGTCAAAGTCGCCGGACGTGGAAGAGCCCTCTTCACGTCCAAGCCCCCGTCACGAAGCGGTTTTGAGAATACCATCTGTTAACCAACTGGCCAGGGGCATTCTTTCTCGAATGCACCCGCGGCCGGAATGTCACGCAGATGTCCACATTAATGGACGCAACACAACGCATTGAGAATGCGTCGTTTTTTTGCCATCCAATTCATCCCCATATTTTCGCCGAGAACCTGCGGACCACACCCGCTGCGATAAAACTGTGACTAGAATTCCGGCGCCGAACCGGCGAATTGCCGCGCTAGTGATTCGCTTTTGTAAAAGGCTAAAACGCTCGCCGAAGGCTGCTCGGGGGTGTGGCAACCGCACAGGTTTTCCCCGAACCGTCCCCAATCGGGTTTTGGCGGCTGCAAGACCCGTATTGCACCACCTCGACGTGTCCCAACGACGTCTGCCCGCGCCTTGCTCGCCCGCCGCTGAACCCACGTTCCACTAAGCCGTCCACTGGCAAAAATTTTCTGCCCAGGGGCGCTGGTGGAATGCGATCCTATTTTTATTTGTCCGATAGCCTTTAAGCAGAAATCGATTTCCCCTATTTTCTGGGCTCCACCGAAGGGTACACGATGTCGACCAAGCCCTCAGCCGGGCGTGGCGCCAAAGCGGCGCCCAGCGCCCGCGCCACATTGCGCCCCACCTCACGCAGCCGGCCGGCACCCGCCGACCCGTTGGCCGAGGCGTTGGCGCTCGACCGCCGGCTGGAGGCCATCGGCAGCCTGGAAGAGCGCCTCATCGAGATCACTCGCTCGGTGCCGGGCCGCATTACCTTCTCGACCAGCCTCGGCATCGAGGACCAGGCCGTGCTCAACGCCATCGCGGCAAGCGGCGCCAAGATCGACGTGTTCACCCTCGACACCGGCCGACATTTTCCCGAGACGCTCGACACGTTGGAAGCCAGCGAGAACCGCTATGGCCTCAATATCCGCGTGATGTTTCCGGATGCGCGCGAGGTCGAGGAGCTCGTCGCCCGCGATGGCATTTACGGTTTTCGTCTCGCCGTCGAGAATCGCAAGGCCTGCTGCGACATTCGCAAGGTCCGCCCGTTGAAGCGCGCGCTGCAGGGCGCTGCCGGCTGGGTCACCGGATTGCGCCGCGAGCAGTCGGCCGGCCGCGCGCATGTGCCGTTTGCATCGTGGGATGCCGCCGACGGGCTCGTCAAACTGAACCCCATCGCCGACTGGAGCCTCGAGCAACTCGAAGCCTACGTCGCCGCCAACAACGTCCCCGTCAATCCGCTGCACGCGCGCGGCTTCCCTTCCATCGGATGCCAGCCATGCACGCGCGCCATCAAGCCGGGCGAGGATATTCGCGCCGGGCGCTGGTGGTGGGAGAACGAGGACGGTAAGGAATGCGGCCTGCACAACAGGCCCCGCCAGAAGGAAGCTGCCGCATGACAGCGCCGATCTCTCACCTCGACATGCTCGAGGCTGAGGCCATCTATGTTTTCCGCGAGGCTGCCGCCCAGTTCCGCAAGCCCGTGCTGATGTACTCCATCGGCAAGGACTCCACGGTCCTCTTGCACCTCGCGCGCAAGGCGTTCTGGCCGCAGAAGCCTCCCTTCCCGCTGCTGCACATCGACACGACTTGGAAGTTCCGCGACATGATCGCGTTCCGCGACAAGACGGTGCGCGACTTCGGCCTCGACCTCATCGTGCATACGAACGAGGAAGGCCTGAAGCGCGGGATCAACCCGTACGATTATTCGCCATCCGTCTACACCGATGTGATGAAGACTCAGCCGCTGAAGCAAGCGCTCGACAAGTACGGCTTCGATGCGGCCTTCGGCGGCGCACGCCGCGACGAGGAAAGCTCGCGCGCCAAGGAGCGCGTGTTCTCCTTCCGCGCGGCGGGTCACCGCTGGGATCCGCGCCGCCAGCGGCCGGAGATGTGGAATCTCCTCAACGGCCGCCTCGGCTCTGGCGAGACGGTGCGCGTCTTCCCGCTGTCGAACTGGACCGAGCGCGACGTGTGGCGCTACATCGCCCGCGAGAACCTCGACGTCGTGCCGCTCTACTTCGCCGCGCAGCGGCCAACCATCACGCGCAACGGCCAGCTCCTCGTCGTCGACGATGATCGCCTGCCGCTGCTGCCGGGCGAGGTGCCGCAGATGAAGAGCGTTCGCTTCCGCACGCTCGGCTGCTGGCCGCTCACCGCCGCGGTGCCGTCCACGGCCGCCGACCTCGACAGCGTCGTCGCCGAGACGCTCGGCGCGCGCACGTCCGAGCGGCAGGGCCGCCTCATCGACCACGATCAAGCCGGCGCCATGGAGCGCAAGAAGCAAGAGGGCTACTTCTGATGACGGCGCTCACGGCCATTCGGCGCGAAGATCTTGCTCTGGCGCCCACCCAGGAGCTGAACGGCATCCTGCACCTTCTGACGTGCGGGTCCGTCGACGACGGCAAGTCGACGCTGATCGGTCGGCTGCTGTGGGACGCCTCCGACCTTTACGACGACCAGCGCGAAACGATCAGTCGCTCGTCCAACGCTGCGACCGGCGGCGCGCACCCCGACTTCAGCCTGCTGCTCGACGGCCTCGTCGCCGAACGCGAACAGGGCATCACCATCGACATCGCCTGGCGTTATTTCGACACCGAGACCCGCCGCTTCGTGGTCATCGATAGCCCCGGCCACGAGCAGTACACGCGCAATATGGCGTCCGGCGCCTCGCACGCCGATGTCGCCATCATGCTCGTCGACGCCCGTCATGGGATCAAGCGGCAGACCCGTCGTCACGCCGCCATCCTCGACATCGTCGGCGTGAAGCGCGTCGTGCTCGCCGTAAACAAGATGGACCTCACCGACTGGTCGCAGGAGAAATTCCGCGCCATCGAGTCCGATTTCCGCGAGTTGACGCTGCGCTTCGGCTTCCGCGAGGCAATCGCCATTCCGGTCTCGGCCGTCGGCGGCGACAACGTCGCGCGCCGGTCCGAACACATGCCTTGGTACACGGGCCCGCATCTGCTCGAGCATCTGGAACGCATCCCGCCGCGCGACATCACCCCGCGCGGCCCATTCCGCATGCCGGTGCAGACCGTATTGCGCGATGGTCTCGACTTCCGCGGCCTTGCCGGCACCGTCGGCTCGGGATGCATCAGCGTCGGCGACCGTGTCACCGACGCACTGAGCGGGCAAAGCGCACATGTGCTGCGCATCGCCACCATGGGTCGCGACCTGGAGATCGCCAAGCAAGGACAAGCCGTCGCCTTGCAACTCGATACCGACATCGATGTCGCCCGCGGCGCCATCCTCTCCCTGGCGGACAATCCGCCGACCGTTGCCGCTCAGCTGGAAGCGCGCATCGTGTGGCTGTGGGAGACGCCGTTCGATCCGGAAGCCGGTTACTTCCTGCGCAGCGCCACTGACCTCGCGCCGATCTCGGACATCAACATCCGCTCGCTGCTCGATCTCGAGACGCTGGTGGCGCAGCCTTCCGAGACGTGCTCAGTCAACGACATTGCCATCGTCTCGATCACGCTGGGACGTCCCATCGCGGTCGACACCTTCGCCGACAACCAACCGACGGGAGCCTTCCTGATCGTCGACGCGGTCACCGGCGCGACCGTCGCGGGTGGCGTTGTCACCACGGCGACAAAGGGCGATGTCGACAACGTCTCGGCCTTCAAGCTGACGCGCGAATTGCTCGAGCGCGGCCTGTGCCGCGATCTGGGCGATAGCGACGTTGACCGCCGCGAGTTCCAGCGGCGGGCCAGCGAGGCGGCGCTGCTCCTGCACGCCGCCGGTATTCCCGTAAAGATCGAGCTTTAACGCTCTCGCATTTCTGCTGGGCGCCCAGCGTCGGCATCCGTTATACCGAACGCATGGGACCAAGCTGCAAATAGGGGTGTGCCGGCTCGATGTGGGAAGATCTACTGCTCTTCGTTGCCGTCGGCTTTGCGGCGCAAATGGTCGATGGCGCCATCGGCATGGCGTACGGCGTCATTTCCACATCGGTGCTGCTGAGCGTCGGAGTCCCGCCGGCGACCGCGAGCGCCTGCGTGCATGCGGCCGAGACTTTCACAACCGCCGTATCGGGCGCCTCGCACTGGCGGTTCGGCAACGTCGACCGCAAGCTGCTGCTGCGCCTCGCACTGCCCGGCGCCATCGGCGGCGCCATCGGCGCTTACATTCTCACCAACCTGGACGGCGACAAGATCAAACCGTTCATCAGCGCTTATCTGCTTGTTATCGGACTGTTCATCGTGTGGAAGGCGCTCTCCAAGCGCGTCTCGGAAGGTACCGAGCCATCGCGCGTGGCGCCGCTCGGCTTCGTCGGCGGCCTCCTCGATTCCATCGGCGGCGGCGGGTGGGGGCCGATCGTCACCTCGACGCTCATCGGTCAGGGCACGACGCCGCGTTACGCGATCGGCTCGGTCAACCTCGCCGAATTTTTCGTCACTCTGACCATCTCGGCGACGTTCGTCGCCACCATTGGCCTGGAGCTGTGGCCGATCATCAGCGGCCTGATCATAGGCGGCGTCATCGCCGCGCCCTTCGCCGCCTATGCGACGAAAGTGCTGCCCGACAAGGTCCTCATGATTCTCGTCGGCTGCGTCGTGGCCATCCTCAGCCTGCGCACCATCGTCGCGGCCCTGACCTAGCCGTCCTATGGGGCGCTAAGCGTCCGTTTCTGCGGTTGAACCCGACAAGATAACGGATATGGTCGCCCCCTAGAGGCGCCCAAGAAACGATTACGAGCCTGCTCTAGATGGAATTTCTGCACTCGGGCGCCTGGCCCATCATCGTCTTGGGCGGCTTTGCCGTCGGTTTTCTCGTGGGCCTCACGGGCGTCGGTGCCGGTTCGCTGATGACGCCCTTCCTCATCTCGGGGATCGGCATCTCACCGGTGCTCGCCGTCGGCACCGACTTGCTGTTTGCCTCGATCACCAAGGCGAGTGCTGCCTGGCGCCACCATTCGCTCGGCAACGTCAACTGGCCGATCGTACGCTGGCTCGCCACGGGCAGCCTGCCGGGCGCCGCTATCGTGCTGGGATGGATCTACCTCGCCGAACCAGACGTCCACGTGCTCGCCGCCATCATCCGCAAGGTGCTCGCCTTCGCGTTGGTGGTGAGCGCACTTTGCGTCGCCGCCTATCCGCTGCTCAAGCGCTACGCAAGGACCGCCCACGCCCCTTCCGAGCTCGTCGCGGCGCGCCCCGTGCCGACGCTGCTGCTTGGGCTGGTGCTCGGCGTGCTCGTCGCGCTCACCTCTGTGGGCGCCGGGGCCATCGGCGTCGTGGCGCTCACCGCGCTCTATCACGCGCTGTCGGCGCGGCGGCTCATCGGCACCGACATCGTCCACGCCATCCCGCTGACGTTTCTCGCCGGCGCCAGCCACTTCGGCATGGGCAATGTCGACCTGGAGATCCTCGGTTTCCTGCTGATCGGATCGGTGCCCGGCATCGCGCTCGGCTCGCGCATTACCGGCTTGGTGCCGGACTGGGTGTTGCGCGTGGCGCTGGCGCTCGTGCTCTTCTGGGCCGCCTACGCGCTCATCAATCCCATGCGCCACTAACCGTTGCGCCAGGCGCAGCGAATGGTGCGCGGCGACTAGCGGACTGTCTTGACCAGGTCGAGGTCGGCATGGAAGCGATTGCCGGCCGTCGTCGCGCGCACGTAGCCGGCACGAATGACGTAGTCGCCGAAGTGCTCGCCCTCCTCACGCTCCTTGGCGTAGCGCAAGAACATCGGCTCCAGCAGGCCGACGATGCGGCCCTTGTCGATGTCCTCGGCGTAGAGCTTGTTGAGCCGCTCGCCGTTGAACGCCGCGCCGAGATAGAGATTGTAGAGGCCCGGATTGCGCCCGACGAGGCCGATTTCGGCGAGGTACGGCCGCGCGCACCCGTTCGGGCAGCCGGTCATGCGGATGACGATCTCGTTGTCCCTCAGCCCGGCCTTGTCGAGCGATCCTTCCAGCGCCGTCAGCAGCTCCGGCAGGAAGCGCTCACTCTCGGCTAGCGCCAGGCCGCACGTCGGCAGCGCGACGCACGCCATGCTGTTGCGGCGGATGCCCGACAGCGCCGTGCCGATGGCGATGCCATGCTCCTGCAGGATCGCCTCGACCTTCGACTTCGTCTTCGCCGTCACGTTGGCGATGATGACGTTCTGGTTGGCGGTGACGATGAAGCCGCCGGGATGCAGCTCGGCGATCTCGCGCAGCGCCGTGCGCAAGCTCCAGCCGGGGACGTCCTTGACGCGGCCGTTTTCGACGAACAGCGTCAGGTGCCACTTCTTGTCGGTACCCTGGGCCCAGCCGATGACGTCGCCGGTGGAGGTGAACTCGTAGGGGCGCGGTTCGCCCAGCTTGTAGCCGAGGCGCTTCTCGACTTCGCTGCGGTACGCGTCGAGCCCGCGATCCTCGATCGTGTACTTGAGGCGCGCGCGCTTTCGGTTGTTGCGGTTACCCCAATCGCGCTGCACGGTGACAACCTTCTCGGCAACGGCCACGGCCTGCTCCGGCGTGCAGAAGCCGAGCACGTCGGCGGTGCGCGGGAAAGTGTCCGCCTCGCCATGCGTCATGCCCATGCCGCCGCCGATCGTCACGTTGTAGCCGACCAGCTTGCCGTTCTCGACGATGGCGATGTAGCCGAGGTCGTGCGCGAAGATATCGACGTCGTTGGACGGCGGCACGGCGATGACGATCTTGAATTTGCGCGGTAGATAGTGCGTCCCGTAAATCGGCTCCACTTCCTTCTTGGCGGGGCCGCTCTGATCGCTCACCTCTTCCCCGTCGAGCCAGATCTCGTGATAGGCGCCCGTCTGCGGCAGCAGGTGCTCGCTCACCTCGACGGCGAGTTTGTGCGCCGCCGCGTGCACCTTCGATAGATACGGATTGCCGGTCGCCAGCACGTTGCGGTTGACGTCGCCGCAAGCCGCCAGCGTATCGAGCAGCGCGGCATTCATCGCCTGCATCGTGCGCTTCATGTTCGACTTGATGACGCCGTGGAACTGGAAGGTCTGGCGCGTCGTCAGGCGCAGCGTGTGGTTGGCGTAGGTGCCGGCGATGGCGTCGAGCGCCAGCCATTGCTTCGACGTCGTCACGCCGCCCGGCAGGCGCACGCGGATCATGAAGCTGTAGGCCTTTTCCAGCATCTTCTTGGCGCGCTCGGGGCGCACGTCGCGGTCGTCCTGCAGATACGTGCCGTGGAACTTCGTCAGCTGCGAGTCGTCTTCGGAGATCGCGCCAGTGACGACGTCCGCCAGGCCCTCGGCAATGGTGCCGCGCAAGAGCCGGCTGTTCTCTTTGATGATCTCGTTTTTGGCGCGATTGTCGTCGGTCATCTGTCGTTGTCCTGTCGAGCGCGCGGGCGCGCCCAGCGTCTCAATACACGTCGCGCTGATAGCGGCCGGCTTTGGTGAGCTCTTTCAGCTTGGCGCGGCCCGCTTCATCATCGCCACGGGCGGCCTCGGCGAGAATGCGGCCGAGCATCACGTCAACGTCGCGCGCCATGCCCTTCTCGTCGCCGCACACATAGATGTGGGCGCCCTCATCGACCCACTTCAATAGGTCGTTGCGCGCCTCCCACAGTCGTTGCTGCACGTAGATCTTTTCCGGCTGATCGCGCGAGAAGGCGACATCGATCCGCGACAGCGTGCCGGACTCGAGCGCCTCTTGCCACTCGAGCTGATAGAGGAAGTCGTTGGTGAAGTTGCGCTCGCCGAAGATCAGCCAGCTCTTGCCCTTGGCGCCGTCCTCGGCGCGGTCCTCGATGAAGGCGCGGTAAGGCGCGACGCCGGTGCCGGCGCCGATCATGACGATCGGTCGGTTGCCGTCCTCGGGCAGGCGGAAGTGGCGGTTCGGCTTCACGTAGATGCGCACCGGATCGCCGACGCGCCGGCGATCGGCGAAGTAGGTGGAGGCGACGCCGCCGCGCTTCTTGCCGTAGGATTCCCAGCGCACGGCACCGACCAGAAGATGGGCCTCCCCCGGGTGCGCCTTGGGGCTCGAGGCGACGGAATAGAGCCGCCCGGGAAGCGGGCGCAGCAGTCCGAACAACTGTTCCGGGTTGAGCTTCTCGGGGTAACGCTCGAACAGGTCGACGAGTTGGCGATCCTCGGCGAACTCGGTGAAAGCCTTCGGATCGGCGAGATGCGTCAGGTCGATGCGCTGCGTGAGCTTGGCATAGTTCTCCACCAGCGCCCGCGACAGCGTCGTCACGTCGTAACGCTCGCGCAGCTTCTGCACCACCGCCCCGTCGGCTCCGAGACCGACTGCCTCGGCGAGCTCCAGGGCGATCTGCGGATTGTTCTCGGGCACGATGCCGATCGCATCACCCGGCAGATATGAGAAGCCCGGCGCCTCGGCGGCGATCTCGACGTGCCAGGTCTCGCGCGTGGAGCCTGAGCCGTTGAGGTTGACCAGGGTCGAGATTTCGCCGGCGAGCGGATTGTCGGCGGTAAATTGCGGCTCATCATCGTCGGCGGCGTGGCCGACACCCTTGAAGTCGACGTGCACGACCGTGGCGTTGCCGGTGGCATCGGCCGGCGCCAGCTCACCCAGCGCTTTCTCCGTCCACTCGGCCGCCTGCTTGGCGTAGTCGAGGTCGAGGTCGACGCGATCGAAGGCGCGCGTACCGCCCAGCGCTGCGAGACGCTCGTCGATCGCCTTACCGGTTGCGCAGAATTGGGCGTAGGCGGTGTCCCCGAGGGCGAGGACGGCAAAGCGCACGCCTTCGATGCGCGGCGCTGCCTCGCTCATCAACGCGGTGTAGAAGTCGACGGCGCGGCCCGGCGGATCGCCTTCGCCCCAGGTGGAAGCGAACACGATCAGGTTCTTGGCCTTTGACAACACGGCAAAGTCGGCGTCGGCGAAGTCGACGATTTTCGCATCGAGGCCATGCTTCTGGGCAAGTTTCTTGGTGCGCATCGCCAGGGCTTCGGCGTTGCCGCTTTCGCTCGCATAGAGAACGGTCAACGCCTGGCGCGGTTTCGACGCGACCGCCGCCTGGGGCAGCGCCCCACCGCCGGCTTGCGCCGCCTCGAAGCCGGCGAAAAAGCCGGCGAGCCAGGCACGCTGCTGCGGCGTCGTGCGGGCGACGACGCTATTCAGGGCATCAATGTCTTCCGGCGTGAACGGCGCGTTCTTCGGAAGCAACGGTTGGGCGGTCACAAACGCCTCCTCGACATTTCTCGTCTCGTGCAGTGCGCCAACTTCCATCTCAGGCGCAAGCTATCCTGCCTGCCCCAATGCGACCGCAGCGGCCTTTGAGGCTTCGCCGGCGCCGACGCGTTGGGGGTCATATACTTCGACTTTATCCGGCCGCGACAGTCCGGCGGTCTCCCAGTCGAGACCGACGAAGATCACCGCCGGGCCGCGGATGCCGCTGTCGGCTATGGCGCGGGCGGCGGACGCCAGCTCCGTCGTCAAGGCGCGCTCGTTGGCCAGCGTGCCGTTCTCGACGATGACGACCGGGGTTCGCGGTGCCGCTCCGGCCTCCAGCAGCCTGTCGGCGAAATGCTGCGCCGTGCGCACGCCCATGTAGATGGCGAACGCCTGGCCGGGCTGCGCCAAGGCCGGCCAGTCGAGCTCCAGCGGCCCATCGGCGGAGGCGCCGGTGACCACGGCGAACTGGCGCACTTTCGTGCGCAGCGTCACCGGCAATCCGATGCTCGCGGCGCAGGCATGTGCGGCGGTGATGCCCGGCACCACCTCGACAGGTATGCCGGCGGCGCGCACGGCGGACATCTCCTCGGCGGCGCGGCCAAATACGAAAGCGTCGCCACCCTTGAGGCGCACCACGCGATGGCCCTTCATGGCCTCGCGCACGAGGATGCGGTTGATCTCTTCCTGCAGTGCCGAGTCGCCCTCCGGTGCCTTGCCGACGTCGATACGGATGGCGTCGCGGCGCGCGTACTCGAGGATTGCCGGATTGACCAGCCGGTCGACGACAAGCACGTCCGCCGACTGCAGGTGCTGCTGCGCCTTCAGCGTGATGAGGTCGGGCTCGCCGGGCCCGCAGCCGATCAGCGCCACGCTGCCTACGGGCGCCTCGTCGCGAGCGCCGGTGGCAAGCTGATGCTCGAACTCGCGGTCTGCGGCTTCGGCGTCACCGTCCAGGATGGCCTTGCGCCAGCGCCCCTGCAGCAGCACTTCCCAGGTGCGGCGGCGCACGATCGGGTCGGCGATGGCCTCCTGCACGCGGCGGCGCAGTGCTTGCGCGCGTTGCGCGACCTGCCCGAAGGTGGCCGGCAGCCAGCTCTCGATCTTGGCCTTGATCTCCCGCGCCAGGATGGGCGCGGCGCCCTCCGTGCCGATGGCGACGACGATGGGGTCGCGATCGACGATCGCCGGCATGATGAAGTTGCTCTGCGAGGGCCCGTCGACGACGTTGGTCGGCAGGCCGCGGGCACGACCGGCAGCGGCGACGCGAGCGTCGAGGTCCGGATCATCCGTAGCAGCGAAGACCAGCGCCGCCCCGTCGAGGTCGCTTTCGCAGAAGGCGCGCCGCTCGATGGTGAGGCTCGGGATCCCGGCGTTGGCAATATCCTCGGCGACCTCCGGCGCGACGATCTTCAGGCGTGCGCTGGTCTTGGCGAGCAGGCGCACCTTTTGCAGCGCCTTCTCGCCGCCGCCGACGATGAGCACGTCGCGGCCCTCGAGATCGAAGAAGATAGGAAAGTACCGCAACGGTTTACCTTTCGCTGCCTGCGCGCCGAGGATGATGACCTGATAGGGTTAAACCGGCCTACAGCGGCGGCCCTTGCGCGCGTCGGCCGGTCCCCGGTCTTATAGTTGATCCAAGTAGAATTTTCTATTGCCGGCAGCCCCTTGGCCAAAGATAAGAACGCTTTTCCAGGTTCGTCAGGCCCCTCAGAATGTGATTTCCACCCGACCGCGCTTTCGTCAGTCACCTTTAACCAGCGTCAAGGGTGGCAGTTGCACATGCGCCATCCCGCATACTCCGGAGCCGCGCCGTACTCAAATCGCCCCGTCGCGAGATGCACCAACTTGGTCGCAATGCAGGCCTGCAAACCTTCGCAACTGCGTGCGCGCACGCGACGTTTGGATGACGAATAGCACACGCGTTTGTGAGACCGATTTACTTCCGTTGCCGGGAGGCGTGTGGTTTATAGCCGCCATGGCGGTCCGGACTTGCGTGTTCTGGATCCGCGCACTGGAGACGCCCCATCCCGGGGATCGCTCCAGAGGGTGGGCCCTCGGCGGGGCCTTCCAGTTTTGGACGGCATCTTGCCGAAACAGGAGGAAGTAATGAAGGTTTGGACCAAGCCCGCAGTTCGTGAGCAGGAAGTTGGCCTCGAGGTTACCTCGTACATGCCGGCTGAGATCGACATCATCTAACGACTGTCGATCCACTCACCTACTCTGTGAGTTTCTGACAACGGCGGTCGAACATTCGGCCGCCGTTGTTGTATCGGGCGCCATGTTCTCGGCGGAATGTGCGCTCGAAACCAGACGACTGAAATGATCATCAAAGTTCTGGGCTCTGCCGCGGGCGGCGGGTTCCCGCAGTGGAACTGTAGCTGCCGCAATTGCGCCGCCGTGCGCGCCGGAACCCCCGGTTTCAGGGCGCGAACGCAATCCTCGTTGGCCGTCAGCCGCGACGGGGTGAACTGGGCGCTGCTCAACGCCTCCCCCGACCTGCGCCAGCAGCTCAACGAGACGCCACAGCTCCACGCCGACCCGAAGGCGGGCTTGCGTCACAGCCCCATCAAGGCGGCCGTGCTGACCAACGGCGACGTCGACCACATTATCGGGCTGATCAATCTGCGCGAGGCGCAGCCCTTCTCGATCTACGCCTCCGACCGGGTGCTGGCCACACTACGCGCGAATTCGGTTTTCCAGGTGCTGGCAGAGCCGCTCGTGCCGCGCATCGAGATCGCGCTCGACAAACCCTTCAAGCTGGAGGGCGCCGGCGTCGACCTAGGGCTGACGGTCGAAGCCTTTGCCGTGCCCGGCAAGGTCGCCCTCTACCTGGAGGACAAGTCGTCGGCCGACTTCGGCAGCCAGGCCGGCGACACCATCGGCCTCAAGATCACTGATCCCCTCGACAAGAAGTCCTTCTTTTACATACCGGGGTGCGCTGCCGTAGACGAGAAGCTGGCGGCACGGCTCAAGGGGGCATCCATCGTCTTTTTCGATGGCACCCTGTTTACCGACGATGAGATGCTCGAGCAGGGCCTGCTTAACAAAACCGGCGCCCGAATGGGTCATACGAGCATGTCTGGAGCCTCGGGATCGATCGCTGCGTTCTCGAAACTTGGCGTCGGAAGGCTCATATATGTTCATATAAACAACTCGAATCCGGCGCTGGACGAGAATTCACCCGCCCGCAAGACCATCGAAGGCGCGGGCTGGGAAGTCGGATACGATGGGATGGAGGTGCGCCTATGACGGAAGCGTTCAGCCTGGAGCGTAAGAGCGTCGAGCGCAAAGCTCAGGAGCCGTGGTCAGTTTCCGACTTCGAGGCTGCCATCCGCGCCGTCGGCGCCGAGCGCTATCACGACAAGCATCCGTTCCATCACATGCTGCACGGCGGCCAGCTGAAGAAGCCGCAAGTGCAGGCATGGGCACTCAATCGCTACTGCTACCAGTCGGCAGTCCCGCGCAAGGACGCGGCCCTCGTCAGCCGCCTCTATGACCGCGAGCTGCGGCGCGAGTGGACGCACCGCCTGCTCGATCATGACGGGTACGGGGAAGAGGTCGGCGGCATCGAGCGCTGGCTGGTGTTGACGGACGGCCTCGGCCTCGACCGCGATTACGTCATCTCCATGCGCGGCGCCCTGCCGGCCACGCGTTTCGCCGTCGAATCCTACGTCACCTTCGTGCGCGAGCAGCCGATCACGATCGCCATCGCATCCTCGCTCACCGAGCTGTTCGCTCCCAAGATTCACAAGGAGCGCATCTCCGGCATGCTGGAGGGCTACGATTTCATCGACGACAAGGTCATGGCCTACTTCAAGCGCCGCCTGACGCAAGCGCCGCGCGACGCCGACTTTGCCCTCGACTACGTCCTCAAGAACGCCAAGACGCGCGATGAGCAAGAGGCCTGCGTCGACGCCGTTCGCTTCAAGTGCAACGTCCTGTGGGTGCAGCTCGATGCGCTGCAGCACGCCTACGTCGAGGGGCATATCCCTCCCGGCGCATTTCGTCCGGAGGCCTGAGAATGGGTGAAACCGCACCACGCCAGCGCGCGATCATCACGATCGCCAGCAAGCCGGTGATGCCACCCTATATAAAGATGCGGCACGACGCCGGCCGCAATCGCTGGCTGATCCTCGCCCCGGAGCGGCTGTTCGATCCGGACGAGATCGCTGTCGCGATCTTGAAGCTTTGTGATGGCGAACGCACCGTCGGCGACATCGCCGGGGTGATGGCTAAAGAGTACAATGCGCCCGCGGAGGAAATCGAGGCCGACATCATCGCGATGTTCCAGGACCTCGCAGACAAGGGAGTAGTGAAGGCATGAACGAATCTGCCCCTACCCGCGTCAAGCACGTCACCGAAGCGACGGTGACGATGGACGCCGGCGAGATGCGCTGCGATGCGACCACCTCGCCCGCGCCCGATCCATCATGCGTGGTGCGCGCGCCGATCGGCCTCCTCGCCGAGTTGACGCACCGCTGCCCCTTGCAGTGTCCCTACTGCTCCAATCCACTCGAGCTCGAGAAGGCCAATACCGAGCTGACGACGGCTGAGTGGCAGAAGGTCATGCGCGAAGCCGCGCAGCTCGGCATTCTGCAGGTGCACCTTTCGGGCGGCGAGCCGACGGCGCGCCGCGACCTGGAAGAGATCGTCACCACCGCCGCCGAAAGCGGGCTCTATACAAACCTCATCACTGCCGCCGTGCTGCTGAAGCGCGACCGGTTGGAGAAGTTGAAGGCATGCGGCCTCGACCACGTGCAGATCTCCATTCAGGATGTCGACACGGCGGCGGAGAATGCCGACCGCATCGCCGGGTACAAGGGCGGCAGCGCCAAGAAGAAGGAAGTAGCCGGCTGGGTGCGCGAGCTCGGCATGCCGCTCACCATCAACGCGCCGATTCATCGGCACAACATCCAAAGCGTCGAGGCTATAATCAACTATGCGGTCGAGCTGGGCGCCGGACGCGTCGAGATCGCGCACGTGCAGTATTATGCCTGGGCGCTGAAGAATCGCTCCGCGCTGATGCCGACGCGCGAAGCGTTCATGGACGCGGCGCGCATTGTCGAGCGCGAGCGCGAGCGGCTGAAAGGCATCATCGTCATCGAACTCGGTGGTGCCCGACTACTACGCGAAGTTCCCCAAGCCCTGCATGGGCGGCTGGGGCAAGGGCATCATCAACGTCACGCCGTCGGGCCGCGTGCTTCCCTGCCACGCGGCAGAATCGATCACGCACCTTCAGTTCGACAACGTCCGGGAAAAGACGCTTGGCGACATCTGGCTGAACGGCTCGGCGTTCCAGAAGTACCGCGGCACCGAGTGGATGAAAGAGCCGTGCCGCACTTGCCCGCGGCGCGAGATCGACTACGGCGGCTGCCGTTGCCAGGCGTTTGCTCTGACCGGCGACGCGGCCAACACCGACCCCGCATGCTCGCTTTCTCCGCTGCACGAGGAGTGGGCGAAAGTGGCAGATGTTGAGTCCCACCATACCCCGCCGGACTTCGTCTACCGTCGGCCGGGTGGGGCGACGCCGAAACCGGCTGCCGTCAAAACGCCTGTTCCGAGCGACGCATAGCGCCGCCACAACGCGCTTGCAGCAAATCCCGACTGGCGCCCTCGGGGAACCGCGGGTGCGGCATCGTGTTCAGTCCAAGTTCACAAAAGACTTGGCAAATTCACGACCGCCATCCGATGATACGCGCGCCATCCAAAACGACGCGTGATCGTCGAAAACAGGGAGAAACGGGATGCTCAGGTGGGTTGTCGCAGCGGGCTTTTTGCTCGCGTTGCCGACGGTTGCTTCAGCGCAGGACGCAGAGGCCGGCAAGAAGGTATTCACGAAGTGCGCGCCGTGCCACGCGATTGGCCCCGGGGCGAAGAACAAGGTCGGCCCCGAGCTCAACGGCCTCGTCGGCCGCAAGGCCGGCACGGTTGAGGGCTTCAACTATTCGCCGGCGATGAAGGCCTCGGGCATTACTTGGGACGACGCTACGTTCCACGAGTACATCGCCGATCCCAAGAAGAAGGTTCCGGGCAACAAGATGCTCTTCCCCGGCGTCAAGGACGAGACCGAGCGCGACGATCTCGCCGCCTACATCGAATCCTTCAACGCCGACGGCAGCAGCAAGTAAGCGACTGCCGTTCGCAGCTTCGGAAACGCCACGGATCGCAAGGTTCGCGGCGTTTTCTTTTGCCCGACTACATGAGCGGCTTTACGCCAGCGGTGTCGAGCGCGTCGTACATCGCGCGCACGCTTGACCCGTCGATCACCAGATCAGGCGCGATGTCCATCAGCGGCGCCAGGACGAAGGCACGCGCGCCGATGTGCGGATGCGGCAGCACGAGGTCGGCATCCTTGACCTTCCGATCGCGATAGACGAGCAGATCGAGATCGATGATGCGCGGGCCCCACTTCTCCGTCGTCACGCGTCCCATGCGCCGCTCGATGTCCTTGCAGCGCACGAGCAGCTGGCGCGGACCGAGCTGCGTCGCCACGGCAATCGCCGCATTGACGAACCAGTCCTGATCCGTCTTTCCCCACGGCTCGGTGGCGTAGTTGCGCGAGCGTGCCAGCAGCCGCACGTCGCCAGTCTCCGTCAGCAACGCAACGGCGCGATCGATGTTGGCGGTCTTGTCGCCGAGGTTCGAGCCCAGCGCCACGATGCAGTCGAACGCGGGACTGGGAGGATTGGCGTCTGACATCGTGGCTCGCTCGCCGGCAGATTGCCGGGCGATGCTCGTTATCTTGCCTACCCACGCGAGGCAAGCACCCAGCCGTCGTCCGGTACCCGATCAATCGTATTTTATGTAAGCGAACCGGGCGTCCCCGTGGGGCGTTCCCTCCAACGAGCCGCCGTCCTTCCCGGGCTGCCAGTGAACGACGTCCTCGATCTTCTTGGCCAGCTCGAAGTCCTTCGCCGTGATGCCCTTGGCGGTATGCGTCATAAGGCGCACCTCGACCCAGGCATAGGAGGCTGTGATATCAGGATGGTGCCAGGCGGCCTCCGACAGGTGGCCAACGGCGTTGATGACCATCAGCGTCCCTTTCCACCCGTTCGTCTTGTATGTTCGCCGGATCCAGCCGTCTTCCAGACGCCATTTGGGCAGGTTTTTTTGCAACCAAGCGTTGACTTCGGCCTCGGGCATGGGCTTTTCGCGCTCTGCCGCCATAATGTCTTCTCCTCCGCCAATGGGACGCTCGCACCAGCAGGTTGAACCGTAATGCCACTGGCCGACGCAACGCAAACTGGGGCGCCCAAGGGCGGACCCGCCGACAGGTCCGCGCGCAACGAGCCCGGGTCGGTGCGCGTTGTTGCCCCGGCACGACTGCACCTCGGCTTCCTTGACCTGAACGGCGGTTTGGGACGGCTGTTCGGCAGCATCGGCCTCGCCATAGACACACCCCGCACCGAGCTCGTCTTGAAGCGTGCCCGCGCCTTCAAGGGAGAGGGCCCCGACCATGCCCGCGCGCTCGGCGCCTTGCGACGCTTCGCCGAAGTCTTCGCGCTCGAAGGCGGATACGAGGTGAAGGTCACCTCGGCCATTCCACCCCACGCCGGGCTCGGCTCGGGGACGCAACTTGCACTCGCCGCCGGTGCCGCCTTGATGGAACTCGAGGAGGTCGCCTATAGCCCCGCACGGCTCGGTGAGATCGTCGACCGGGGCGCCCGCTCCTCCATCGGCATGGCCGCCTTCGAGCACGGCGGCTTTATCGTCGACGGCGGTCGCGGGTCCGTCGACCGGGCCCCGCCCATTCTCGTGCGAGCCCACTTCCCCGAAGCCTGGCGCGCCCTGCTCGTCATGGACGCGAACACCGCCGGTGTGCATGGCGAAAACGAAGCGAGGGCCTTCGCTGCACTGCCGCCACTGCCTGAAACTGCGGCGGCCCATGTTTGCCGCCTCGTTCTCATGCAGCTCGTTCCAGGGCTGATCGAATCCGACATCGATACCTTCGGCGCCGCACTGACCGAGATTCAGGTGATCGTCGGCGGCCACTTCGCAGCCGCACAAGGCGGTAGCCCCTGGACCAGCCCGGCGGTTGGGCGCGTGGTCGAAGCGCTGCGCAACTCCGGCGCCTACGGAATTGGACAGAGCTCGTGGGGGCCGACGGGGTTCGCGTTCGCTCACTCCGAGGAAAGTGCCAACCGCCTCTATGATTCTTCAATCGAACTCGCTAGAGCCGAGGGTCTCGAGATACTGGTCGCTGCCGGGCGCAACAGGGGTGCCAGCATCGAGCGGATCGCGAGCACGTAATTCAGAAAGCCGAGGGAAGAAAAGAAAATGAGCGACGCCACTCCGATTTTGCACATGCTCTCACCACAAAAGCATATGTCTCCCTTCGACGTGAACATGGCAGCGGATGCCGGTTGGAAGGTTATCGTCCCCTACATCAACGTGACGCTCGAGGAGGTCACTGCGCTGACGCAGGACGCCATCTTCTCGCGTCCGCCGAACTTCGGAGTGCGCACGGGTCTGTTCATCGGCGGCAAGGACGCCATTCTGGCCCTCGACATGATGGATGCCGCCGAGAAGGCGCTGGTGCCGCCGTTCGGCCTGTCGACCTTCGCCGACCCGGCCGGCTCGTTCACCACCGCCGCGGCCATGGTCGCCTGCGTCGAGCGCGTGCTGCGCACCAAATTCAACAAGGGCTGGAAGGGCACGAAGGTCGCCGTGTTCGGCGCCACCGGCGTCGTCGGCTTCGCCTCCTCGATCATTGCCGCGCTGGAAGGCGCGCAAGTGACGCTCGTCGCTCACCGCGGCGTTGATCGCGTCGTCAAGTCGGCGGAAGTGTCCAAGCAGCGCTTCGGCGTCGATCTGATCGCCAAGTCGGGCGAGACGGAGGATCTAAAGCGCGCCATCATCGCCGATGCCGAGGTGATCTTCGCCGCTGCCGCCGCCGGCGTGCGCGTCATCAGCGCCGAGGACAAAGCGCTCGCCAAGAACCTGCTCGTCGTCGCCGACGTCAACGCCGTGCCACCGCCCGGCGTCGAAGGCATGGAGCTGTTCATGGACGGCGCGGCGCTGCCGGGTTGCAACGCTCTCGGTGTCGGTCCGCTCGCCATCGGCGACATCAAGTACAAGACGGAAGCGGGTCTCTTCAAGCGCATGCTGACCTCCGACAAGCCGGTGCATTACGACTTCCGTGCCGCCTTCGAGCTGGCGCGCACGTTGACCTCTTGACGACCCCTACGGTCCTCATTGCTGCGCTGTCCGGGCGGGGGGTCGCCGCCTCCGCCCGGCGCGCAGGATACTTACCCCTGGTCGCCGATGCGTTCGGTGACAGCGACACGGCCGGGCTCGCCGCGGCCGCGTGCCGTGTCACCGACGCGGCCCGCATCGGCTTTCGCGCCAAACCGGTGTTTGCAGCCCTCGCCGCCCTCGAAGAGGCAGCACCGTCGCCGCCGATCGGCCTCGTCCTCGGCTCCGGCTTCGAGGACCGCCCGAAGCTCATCGCCGCCCTGTCGCGCCGCTATCGCCTGATCGGCAATGGCGCCGAGACCATCGCCCGCGCCAAAAATCCCGCCGGCTTCTTCGCGCTGCTCGACACCCTCGGCATCGCCCATCCGGCGACGCAACTCGCGCCGCCGTCCGACATGGGCGGCTGGCTGTCCAAGCGCATCGGCGGCAGCGGCGGCACGCATGTCGTCGACGCTGCCGCGGCAGACCGCAGCCCACGCCGCTACTATCAGCGGGCCATCGATGGCGTGCCGCATTCCGTGCTCGCAGTGGCGACCGGGGATGGCGTGCACATCGTCGGCATCAGCCGCCAATGGACCGTCGGTCAGGGACCGCGTCCGTTCCGCTACGGCGGCGCCATTGGTCCCGTGCAGCTCCCAACGGCGGTCGATACCGCGATGCGAAACGCCGCCGAAGCGGTGTGCGCCGCGCTCGGGCTCGTCGGCCTCGTCGCCTTCGACTTCCTGCTCGTCGGCGACACCCCGATCCTGGTCGAGGTGAACCCGCGCCCGGGGGCCACACTCGATGTTTTCGACGATACCGACGGGGCATTGTTTGGCGCCCACATCGACGCCTGTGGCGGCAAGGTCCCGCACCTTCCCGCCCTGTACGGTGCGCGCGCGGCGGCGATCCTCTACGCCGATGCGGGCTCCTTGACGATCGACGCCGTCCGCTGGCCCGAATGGACGGCCGACCGCCCGGCCGCCGGCACGCGCGTTCCGCGCTACCGGCCCATCGCCACGGTTTTTGCCGCCGCGGAGACCCCTGAGACCGCCTTCGAAAGCTGCCGCGGGCGCTTGGACGAATTGGCGGAGATGCTGTATGCACAGGCGCCAGACAGGGAGCGAAACGACAATGCAGAAGTACAACGGCCCCGCCCCGAGCGTTTCCGCGCGCGCAGCGAAGCTCGTTGACAGCATCGCCGCCGACGCCAGCGCCTTGCGCTGCTCGGTGAGCACCGGCGGCGCCGGCGAGCGTCTGATCGACATGGGCGCCGGGGTTCCCGGCGGCCTCGAGGCCGGGCGGCGTCTCGCCGAAGTCTGCATGGGCGGTCTCGGCACGGTGTCGCTGCATACCGCGTCGGGTTTGAAGCGCTGGCCCCTTGGCATCACCGTGCATGCTTCGAACCCGGTGATCGCCTGCCTTGGCAGCCAATATGCCGGCTGGTCGATCTCCGAGCAGGAGAGCGGATTTTTCGCCCTCGGCTCCGGTCCCGCCCGCGCCCTGTCGCGCGTCGAGCCGCTGTACAAGGATCTCGGCTACGTCGACCATTGCAGCAAGGCTTCCTTGGTGATCGAGGGCGACAAGGCCCCGCCCTCGTCCGTCGCCCGCACCGTCGCGGTGGCCTGCGGCGTGCAGCCGGCCGATCTCACCATTCTCTACGCGCCGACGGGCAGTCTCGCCGGCACCGTGCAAATCGCCGCGCGCGTCCTCGAGGTTGCGTTGCACAAGGCGCACGAGCTGCACTTCCCGCTCGAGCACATCGAGGACGGCATCGGCACGGCTCCCATCGCACCGCCCATCCCGGACTTCATCCGGGCCATGGGGCGCACCAACGACGCCATCATCTATGGCGGCAGCGTGCAGCTCTTCGTACGCGGCGCCGACGAGGCCGCGCAAAAGCTGGCGCAACAGTTGCCAAGCTCGACCTGCTCTGCCTACGGCCTGCCCTTCGCCGAGATTTTCGCGGCTGCAGGTGGCGACTTCTATAAAATCGATCCGATGCTGTTCAGCCCCGCCGAGGTGATTGTCTCCAACCTCGACACCGGCTCCTCCTTCCATGCGGGCGAACTTGCTCCAGACGTCGTCGATAAAAGCTTCCGCTGATCCATCAGCGGCCGGCTTGCGCATTGCGCTCTTCCTCGAGGAGGAGAGCGGCAACTGGCATGTGCGCCGTCTCGCCGAGGCGCTACGCGTGCGCGGGGCCGACGTCGTCGTGAGCTCTCTACCGCGCTGCGCATTTGATACGCAGCTCGCGAGCGGCATCGACATTCCCGGCTTCGACGGTGAGCTGCCGGACGCCGTTTTCGTCCGCTCGATCTCGCAAGGCACCCTCGAACAGATCACGTTTCGCCTCGGCCTTTTGCACGCCCTGCGCGAGAGCGGCGTGCGCGTGTGGAACGACGCACGCGCCATCGAGCGTTGCGTCGACAAATCGGCGACGACGTTTCTGTTGCATAAGGCGGGGATTCCGACGCCGCGTACGCGCACCATGGAGACCAAGCTGCCGGCCGATGCCTACGTGGCCGGCGCGGGACGTCCGCTGATCTACAAGCCGCTTTTTGGCTCGCAGGGGAAGGGCCTGCTGCGTGTCGACGAAATAGCTGGCCTACCGGCGCCGGAAGCGGCCGACAACATCTACTACCTGCAGGATTTTGTGCCGCCCTCAGGCTCCACATTCGAGGACTGGCGCGTCATCGTTACGCGCTCACGCGTCGTCGCCGCCATGACGCGGCGCGCCGGCAACTGGATCACCAATGTGCACCAGGGAGGTGCGCCCAGCGCCCACGAGCCCAGCGAAGAAATGGCGCAGCTCGCGTCCGGCGCCCTCGCCGCCGTGGGCGCCGACTACGCCGGTGTCGATCTCATCCGCACGCCGGATGGGCGCCTGATGGTGCTGGAGGTGAACAGCAATCCCTCCTGGCGCGGCCTGCAGAGCGTGACCGACATCGACATTGCGGAAGCCATCGCCGAGGATTTCCTGCTCGCCGTCGCCGAACATCGGCGACGCGCGCCCGAGCCGCATGCAGAACCATGCCCGGCTTGAGTGCTGCCCAGATAGGCGAACTTTTCCTTGCCGCCTGCCGCGCCGAGCTAGACGCACTGAAGCCCGGCAACGTGCACGTCCACGCTGCCGGGCACGGCATGGAGGTCGCCCAGTTCGAGGCGAGCGCCGTCGCATCGGCGCCGTTCATCGCCGCGGCCGGCGCTGGCGTCGGCGCACGCGTCCTCGGTGCCGTCGAGGCCTCGTTTGCCGCCGCCGGCTGCAACACCAACCTCGGCATCCTGTTGTTGTGCGCGCCGCTTGCAGCGGCCGCCGAGCTGCCGGGAGAGGCAACGTTGCGCGATCGATTGCGCGTCGTGCTCAACGGCTTCGACGACAACGACGCCGCAACAGTGTTCGCCGCCATCCGCCTCGCCAGCCCGGGCGGACTCGGGACGGTCCCCGAACAGGACGTCGCGACGGCACCGACCGTCGGACTATTCGAGGCGATGGGCCTCGCCGCCGCGCGCGATCGCATCGCCGCGGCGTACGTCACCGATTATGCCGATATCTTCGAGTTCGGCTTGAAGGTGCTCGCTAACGCCATGTCGCATACGGACGACCAGAGGCTGGCCGTGACCACGCTGCACATGGCGTATCTGGCCTATTTTCCGGACAGTCACATTGCGCGCAAGGACGGGGCGGCGATGGCCGAGAGGGTGCGCGAGAAGGCATATACTCTGGCGCCTGCCTGGCAGCCGGTTGCGCGGCGCAACACACTGCCAGAACTGCTCGAATTCGATGCAGAACTGAAGCGGCTCAACGTTAATCCGGGCACTACCGCGGACCTTGTTGTAGCCACCCTATTCGCGGCCTCCTCGTGCGACGCCTTGGGCCCTTCGAGCGCACCTTAGCCCCTTGTCTCAGTAGGGGGCGTTGCGTTATCTAGTGGCGGTGCTAAAGGC
>CAWEWG010000019.1:0-44167 GCA_963812795.1 uncultured Alphaproteobacteria bacterium
ACCTCCCCTGCCCCGACGCAGCGGAAGCTCCGCAGAAGGCGTCGCAACAACGCGCGGAACACTGAGCCCACGAAGGAAAAGATGAGAAAAAGGCCGGCGCGAATGCCGGCCTTTTTCGCTGACGCAAGCCGCTGATTTAGAGCTTGCGGTTGATCTCGGCGGCAGCCTTGTTGGCGCCTTCCTTGATGTTTTCCTTCACCTCGCCGACGGCCACCTGCGCCTTGCCTTTGAGCTCCTGGGCGCCGCCCTTGATCTGCATCTCTTCCGAGCCGACCGCCTTGCCGATGCCTTGCTTGACGTTGCCGGCGGCCTGGTTGGCGTAGCCCTTGATCTTGTCGGTAGCACTGCCCATAGCAGCCTCCTTCATAAAAAACCCGCTACGGCGCGGGCACTTAGAAAACGTGCGCCACGGGCTATGGTTCCCCTGAGCATTGCGTGCCGCGGCTGCCACATCGACGGTTCATCACGGATTAAGGCGACACGTCCATGCTTTGCCGCTTGCCTTGCACCGGCAGCTAGACGACGTATTTCCGCAGGGGCGATGGGATTGTCGACATGAAGAAACTGCTGCTCGTTGCAGCACTCTTGCTGCCTGCGGTCATGGCAAGCGCCGAAGACCACATTCATCCGGTGAACGCGGCGACGGATAGCGCCGTCGTCGTTCCCGACTATGCGCATGGTCGCACGGCCGCCCGCGTCGCCAACTGCACCGACAAGCTCGGCGTCTCGCGTGTGGCCGAGGTCGATACCACCGGCGGCGGCGAATACGGCGAGCAGTATCCGCCACGGCCGCTGCTGGAAAAGGGCGAGGTTGTCCTGACGTTCGACGACGGGCCGCACCCGATCTTCACGCCGGAAATCCTCGCCGCGCTCGATGCACAATGCACCAAGGCGACGTTCTTCAGCGTCGGCCGGATGCTGAAGAACTTCCCCGACGTCGCCCGCCAAGTCCAGGCCGAGGGGCATACCGTCGGCACGCACACCTATACGCACCTCAACCTCGGCGGCACGTCGCTCGGCGGGGCCGAGCAGCAGATCGAAAGCACCATCAACATCGCCGAGGCGACGCTGCCGAATGGTGTCGCGCCTTTCTTCCGCTTTCCCTACCTCAGCGATCCCAAGCGCGTGCGCGACTACCTCGCCAAGCGCAACATCGCCGTGTTCGGCATCGACGTTGACAGCTTCGACTGGCGCGTACGCACGCCAGAGAAGCTGATGCACAACGTGTTTACGACGCTCGACAAGACGGGGCGCGGCATCATCCTGTTCCACGACATCCACGCCAATACGGCCAAGGCCATCCCCGCCGTGCTCGCCGAGTTGAAGGCGCGGGGCTACAAGGTCGTCCACATCGTGCCGAAGTCGCGCATCGAGGCGGTGGCCATGGCCGAGCCCGCCGCCGCTGCGCCGCGCCGCCGTGCCCACCGGGCGCGTCGCACCAAGCACTGACCGCACGCCGTCGCGGATAAGTTGGCGTTGATCAGGGGCCGAACAGGCGCATGAAGGCCTCGACCTTGGCGCGGTCGTGATACTCGTCGGTGCGGACCAGCAAGCCGTTCTCGACGCGCATGATCATGCGGAAGCGCCCGCTTAGAACTTCGCCGCTGGCGCGGTGCCGATACATGAACTCGACCTGATATCGCACATTGTCTCCGTTGGTGACGAGATCGAGCGGCCGGTACAGCAGGTACTCGTAATCGGCGCGCATGCGGTGCAGCGCCACCGCGATGTTGTCGCGCCCAACGGTTTCACCCGCGAACGGCAGCAGGTCGCCGGAAATGTGAAGCGCGTAGACGGAATGCTCGGCGACGAACTGCAGGGCGCCTTCGATGTCGCCAGGTACCCAAAACCGCGTGAACGCGCGCACCACGTCCGCCGGCCCGGAGGCCACCTCGGGCTCGATACGCAGTCCTGAAATGTGCCTGCTTTTGGTGTCGGAAGTCATGCCGGCCCTTTGCCCCTTGCCCGCGAACAGGCTAACCCCGCCGGGGACCTGTAGGAAGGCGCACTTGCGCGCGGACGGCTGCCGCATCCTTGGGCACGCGGCGGCCAGGTTCGCTAAAAAGCAGGACATGACCGCAGATCGGCGCTCGCATATCCTTCCTGGAGACAGGGACGACGGTGCAGGCGGCGTTGGGGGATGTCATGCAGCAGAAGTCAGGCAGCGTAACATATCAGAAGGTCGACGACGCATACTTCGAGGCGCGCGGCTTGAAGCGCCACGCCGGTGTGTGGCTATTGTGGGCGCTCGGCGTCGGCGCGGTGATTTCGGGGCACTTCTCGGGCTGGAACCTCGGCCTCGCCTCGGGCGGCTGGGGCGGCATGCTCATCGCCACCGTGCTCATCGCCGTTATGTACCTCGGGCTGACCTTCTCGCTCGCCGAGATGAGCCCGGCCATGCCGCACACGGGCGGCGCCTACTCGTTCGCGCGCACCGCGTTCGGCCCGTGGGGCGGGTTTCTCACCGGTCTGGCGGAGAACGTCGAGTACGTGATGACGGCGGCGGTGATCGTGTTCTTCATCGGCACGTATGGCGCCGCCATCGTCGGCGCGCCGGTGGAAATGCAACCGCTGTTCTGGGTAGCTGGATACGTGCTGTTCGTCGGGCTGAACTACCTCGGCGTCGAGCAGTCGCTCAAGTTCTCACTCATCATCACCGTATTGGCGCTGCTCTGCCTCGTGGTCTTCTACGTGAGCGCCATCCCGCATATCGACTTCTCACGCTGGGCGCTCAACATCGCGCCGGATGGGACCGAGCTGCCCGAGGGCAACGGCCCGCTCTTCCCGTTCGGCCTTTATGGCGTGCTGGCGGCATTGCCTTTCGCCGTGTGGCTGTTCCTCGCCATCGAGCAGCTGCCGTTGGCGGCGGAGGAATCCGTCGATCCCAAGCGCGACATGCCGAAGGGCATCATGCTCGGCATGTTCACGCTCATGGTGTCGGCGTTCTGCGTGCTGTTTCTCAATCCGTCCGTGATCGGCGTCGGGTCGTTCAAGCTCGGCACCTCGGGCGAGCCGCTGCTCGACGGTTTCCGCGCCATCTATGGCGAGGGCTTCGCCAGCGCTCTGGCGCTCGTCGCCGTGACCGGGCTCGTCGCCTCGTTCCACGCGATCATCTTTGCCTACGGGCGGCAGATCTATTCTTTGTCGCGCGCCGGCTATTTCCCGCGCGCGCTGTCGATAACGCACGGCACGCGCAAGACGCCGCACATCGCCATGGTGGTCGGGGCGCTGCTCGGCCTCGCCGTGATGCTGACGGTGTGGTTCGTCGAGGGCGCCGACCAGGGCGCCAAGGTGATCGGCGGCACGCTGCTCAACATGGCGGTGTTCGGCGCCATGTTCTCGTACGTGATGCAGGGCCTCACCTACATTCAGTTGAAGCGCAAGTTCCCGCACATCGACCGGCCGTATAGGAGCCCGCTCGGCAACGTCGGCGCGGCGCTCACGGTGATCATAGCGCTGATCACCATCACCATGCAGTTGCAGGATCCGGTGTACGTGACGGGCGTATTGTGGGTAGCGGCGTGGTTCGCGGTCGGCATCGTCTATTTCGCCCTCATCGGCCGCCACAAGCTGATCCTGTCGCCGGAGGAGGAGTTCGCCATGGCGCGGGGCGAGGCGGCCTACAAGGCGGCCTAAACCAACGCTGAATTGGCCCCGGAACGCCGTGTTTCCGGGCCACGGAGACTGCCGGCGGCCCTTGCGGGAACCAATACGCCGAAAAGTTGTTGCCGCAACGGGACCAGCCAACCGTTGAGGAGAACAAATAATGAAGCTCGCTTCGATCATCGCTGCCGCCGTGGCCGCATTCGTCATGGTCGCATCGGTCAGCACCCCGGCCGACGCGTGCAGGTGGAAGAAGGCCGGCTACCACGGCTACAGGACCGCCGACGCCGGTGGCGAGGTGCGCGGCTGGAAACACCGCAAGCACTGGAAGCACCGGAGACACGACATCAAGTGAGCGCACACGCGCTCACGTTCCCATGAACACGGCACGCACCAAGCCGCGGTAGAGTAAAATCTGCCGCGGCCGTGCGTCTTTGTCCTTCAACACCTTCAATAAATGATGCCGCGTCAACCTTGGGCTACCGCTTGCGGGCGCCCTGGCGCTTCAGCTCGCCCACCGTGCGCGTCGCAGTCCCGTTAGATACCCCCGACCAATCGAACTTCATCACGTCGCCGTCGACCGAGATATCGACAGAGCCGCCGATACAATAGTTCTCGAGCTCGCCTTCCATGCCCCAGGTGATCGTCTCCGTGTACTGATAGCCGTCGCCCTTGGGTCCGCCGGCAAGGATGCCGCCGCATGGGTTTGCCGGATAGCGGCTGATGCCGCCCTTCGGCGACACGAACGTCAACAGCGCCGCGAACGGCTCTCCCTCGTCCTGCTTGAGCATGCCGCTCCAGGTACCGACGATCGCGTCGTCGGCGCGCGCGGCGGCGACCGCGGCCATGGCGAAGGCGGCCGCCACCAAGGTTCGCACCAACATCGAACTCCGACCCACTCTCACCCCCAACATTGGAAAAGCCAGCCACCATTTCATACGCCGGGCCGCGGTGGCCGGGAAGACGGTCGCCGGCACGATCGCGGCATATGGCTAAGCGGCGCGTCCAAGCGGAGGGAATTCGCAAAGACGAGCGGGGGTTGCTCCCTGTCATGGGCAAGAAATTCGCCATGTTCGATGCGCCTATCGTCGGTGGCCATTGCGGCATCGCCATGCGATCTGCACAAGACTCAGTCAGAGTCAACTCACGAGCGGGGGCAAACATGGAACGGACGTGGAGTTGCTTCGATTGCCGACTGGATGATGCCGAGCCACTGTGCTTCACCGCCGGCGGCACGTTCGATCCCCAGCGCCTTGCACGCGCCTACCTGAAAATCCGACCGACCGACGATGCAGCCGGGGCAGAAGACGACGGCTCGATGCAGGCCTTCGACTGCGTCGACGAGATGATGCACAACGCGCCGGGACCGTCCGTCGCGTTCATACTTGCCGCGCTCGACGCCTGCCAAACCGGAGCGCTGGTGGCGATCCTCGGCGCCGGCCCGCTGGAGACCCTGCTGAAGGCACAAGGTCTCGCGGTCATCGGCGATCTGGAGCGCGAGGCGGGCAAGCACGCCAAGGTGCGCTACCTGCTGTCGGCAACATGGGGCCGCGATCACATCGACGCCGGTGTGTGGGAGCGGCTTGTCGTCGCCGTGGCCCCGGGCCCGGTGATGGACGGCGATCCGCGCACGCCCGCTGCCGGGCTCCACGACAAAGTCCTCGATGAAGCCGGCGTCGCCGCGCTGCTGGCCACGCCGATGGCTTGAGCTTGCGCGCCGCGCCGAACCCGCTATCACCCAGAGAGTGAGCAGCGACACGCCACCGACAGCTAAAAAAACGACGATCTACGTCGACGCCGACGCGTGCCCGGTGAAGGACGAGGCGGTGCGCGTCGCCGAGCGGCACGGCCTCGACATCCATTTCGTGTCGAACGCCTTCATGCGACTGCCCGAAGGCCCGCTCATCCACCGCGTCGTCGTCGCCGAGGGGCCGGACGCCGCCGACGACTGGATCGCCGAGCGCATCGAAGGGCGCGACATCGCCGTCACCGCCGACATTCCGCTCGCCGCGCGCTGCCTGAAAAAGGGCGCCGCCGTCATCGGCCCGACCGGCAAGCCGTTCACCGAAGCCGGCATCGGCATGGCGCTGGCCATGCGCGAATTATCGGCGCACCTGCGCGAGACCGGCGAGAGCAAGGGCTACAACGCCAGCTTCACCAAGCAGGATCGCTCGCGCTTCCTGGAAGCGCTCGAGCTCGCCGTGCGCCGTGCGCGCGGCTAGCCGCGTGCGTATAGCGGGATGAGGAAGTGCGCAGAATGCTGACGCCGGCCTAGCTGCGCATCAAGCGGTCGCGCCGAAAGCGCGCCTACGCACCGGAGCGGAGCGAGATACGTGTCGCGCCGAGGATGGCGCCGGGTTGCTCGGGCGTCCCCGCCTGCAAGAGCACGACGACGCCGTCGTACTGCGCGTAATCATTCAACGGGAATGTCGCCTTAGCCGCCGCGCCGTTCCAACGACCGACCGGCACGATGTCGCGCACGATGTTCGTGTAGGTCAGCTTCTCGCGTGCGTTCTCGCCGCGGCCGATGGCGACGTCGCGCGATGCAAAGTACGGCAACAAGACAATCGTTGCATTTGCCGCCCCACCGCCTGCCAGCGCAGCAACGGACACGACGATGTCGTCGCCCGTTCGCTCGGCATTTACCGGGACGCTCAGGTCGGATGTCGTCTCCGCCGACGCGTCGATAGCGCGGCGGTTGGCGCCGTTGGCGTGCTCGCTGCCGTTGACCACCGCCTGTGGGGTGTACACCTGCCCATCGCCGCGCCCGCGCGCGTAGGCATATTGGCGCTCGGTGAAGGCGTGCTTGGCGAACGTGTCCTTCCAGCCGAGCCGATCCCAATAATCGACCGGCAGCGACAGGACGATGACCTGCGGGTCGTCGGCGAGCTTGGCGAACAATCGGTCGGCCGGCGGGCACGACGAGCAGCCCTGACTGGTGAACAGCTCGAGCACCTTGCGCGGGCCGGCGGCGGCGCCGGTCGAAAGATAACCGATGCTTGTCGCCGCCAGAAGGGCGGCCAACGAAAGTGCGTGCCGATGCCCGCGCATGCGCCTATTCCTTGAGCTCAGCGGTTTGTCTGCTGTGCTCGTATTCGGCGGCCGGCGGCATTCGTTACGCGGCGCGGGTGACGACGCGCCATGTCGGCCGGGTTGTGCGGCTCACTCTACGCCGAACCCCGTGCGCTGCAGGTCGCTGAGCGTGCCGCGCAGAGGGACGCGCGTGGCGCCGAGAATGGCACCCGGCTTTTCCGCGGTGCCCGCCTGCAGCAGCACGACGACGCCGTCGTACTGCGCAGTGTCCTGCAGCTGCAGCCTTTGCTTCACCGCCTTGCCGTTCCAGCGTCCGACCGGAATGATATCGCGCACGAGATTGGCATATCTCAGCGTCTCGCCGCCGCGCATGGGGATTTCGCGCGTCGTCATGAACGGGAGCATGGTGATCATCGCGCCACCCTCGACGGCGCGTTTGGCCGCACCGACAGAGATGACGATCTCGGTTCCCGCCACGGCCGCCTTGACGGGAACGGAGAGCACGCCGGCCGTCTGGGCGATGGCGTCGTCGATCTCGCCGGGATCGGAACCCATAGCCTCGGCCGCGCCGTTGATCATCGCCTGCGGCGTGTAGAGCGTGTCCTCGTTACGCATGTCGGCGTAGGCCGACTGGCGCTCGGTGAACGACGGCTTGGCCAGCGCGTCCTTGCGCCCCGGGCGATCCCACGAGTCGACCGGCATCACCAAGGTGATAAGGCCGGGCTGTTGGGCGAGCTTGAGGAACAACTCGTCGGCGGGCGGGCAGGACGAGCAGAACGGGCTGGTGAACAGTTCGACCACGGCACGCGGCGCCGCATGGGCACCGCTCACGACGGCGGCGAGCGCGGCGAGCGCCAGCGCCACTGTATTCCAACGCATACTTGAAACCCTCGTTGCACGCCGCCCGAAGGCAGTGTTCCTCCCAATCGCGGCCTCGATGGGGCAGCATTGCGGGGTACGGGTTAACGTCCTTTCTGTCCCGTGCCTCAAGACCGACAGAGCTTGAGCGGGGCGGCTGGCGAGGCCATATTCGGGCCATGCCCCCTCCCCCCAAGGACCCCGACAGGATCCCCAAGCCGCGCCCCTCGCGCGTCAGGTCCGGCAAGCCGACGCCCCCGCCACTCGAGACGGCGGCCGGCACGCCGGAAGTACGTGCGCGCGGCAAGGGCGGACGCAAGCGGGCCGAGCAGACGACCGCCTCCGGCATGAGCGAGGGCGCCGCAGGCCGACTTCGGCGTTGGTCCGCTGACGCCGGCGCTGACGCCCGGCGGCGAGGTGCAATTGCGCCCGCAGCCGCCGAACCGGCCGAGCTATGACCTGGAAGAGACGCACAAGCCGCTGCCGGCGCTGCGCCAGCAGGGGCCGCTGCCGCCCATGGGCGGGGCGCCGATCGGCAAGTATCTCGACGCGCTGCTGGCCAAGCCGGAGCAACGCTCGGCCGGCGCCAAGGAGCTGCTCGACAGCCAGCCGATGCTGGCGGCGCATCCGCTCGTCTCCGGCAACCAGCCGATGTTCATGCCGCACCGCCCGGAGCGCCCGGACAAGTCCGAAGGCGGCATCCGTTTCCAGCTCCAGTCGGAGTACACGCCGAAGGGCGACCAGCCGACGGCCATCGCCGAGCTGATCGCCGGCGCCAATGAGAAAGAGCGCAGCCAGGTTCTGCTCGGCGTCACCGGCTCGGGCAAGACCTTCACCATGGCCAAGGTGATCGAGGGCACGCAGCGGCCGGCGCTGATCCTCGCCCCGAACAAGACGCTGGCCGCGCAGCTCTACGGCGAGTTCAAGAACTTCTTCCCCGACAACGCGGTCGAGTACTTCGTCTCCTACTACGACTACTACCAGCCGGAGGCGTACGTGCCGCGCACGGACACCTACATCGAGAAGGAATCCTCGATCAACGAGCAGATCGACCGCATGCGCCACGCGGCGACGCGCTCGCTGCTGGAGCGCGACGACGTGATCATCGTCGCCTCGGTGTCGTGCATCTACGGCATCGGCTCGGTCGAGACGTATACGGCGATGACGTTCACCGTGCAGGTGGGCGAGCGGCTGTCACGCGACCAGCTCATCGCCGACCTCGTCGCCCTGCACTACCGGCGCAACGATATCAACTTCGTGCGCGGCTCATTCCGCGTGCGCGGCGACACGGTCGAGCTGTTCCCGGCGCATTTGGAAGACCGCGCCTGGCGCATCTCGCTGTTCGGCGACGACGTCGAAAGCATCGTCGAGTTCGACCCGCTCACCGGGCAGAAGTCGGACGACCTGGCGCTGGTGAAGATCTATTCCAACTCGCACTACGTGACGCCGAAGCCGACGCTGCAGCAGGCCATCAAGTCGATCAAGACGGAGCTGAAGCAGCGGCTCGACGAGCTCTATGCCAACGGCAAGCTCTTGGAGGCGCAGCGGCTGGAGCAGCGCACCGTCTTCGACATGGAGATGATGGAGGCGACGGGCTCGTGCGCCGGCATCGAGAACTACTCGCGCTATCTCACCGGCCGCAAGCCGGGCGAGCCGCCGCCGACGCTGTTCGAATACCTGCCCGACAACGCCCTCGTGTTTGTCGACGAGAGCCACGTCACCGTGCCGCAGATCGGCGCCATGTTCCGCGGCGACTACCGGCGCAAGGCGACGCTGGCCGAGTACGGCTTCCGCCTGCCCTCGTGCATGGACAATCGCCCGCTGCGCTTCGAGGAATGGGACGCCATGCGCCCGCAGACGGCGTTCGTCTCGGCGACGCCCGGCGGCTGGGAGATCGAGGAGACGGGCGGGGCGTTCGTCGAGCAGGTCATCCGTCCGACCGGCCTCATCGATCCGCCGGTGCTGGTGCGCTCGGCCAAGACGCAGGTCGACGACCTGCTGTTCGAGGTTCGGGAAGTCGCCAAGCGCGGCTATCGCACGCTGGTGACGACGCTGACCAAGCGCATGGCCGAGGACTTGACCGAGTACATGCACGAAGCCGGCATCCGCGTGCGCTACATGCACTCCGACATCGAGACGCTGGAGCGCATCGAGATCATCCGCGACCTGCGCCTCGGCGCCTTCGACGTGCTGATCGGCATCAATCTTTTGCGGGAAGGCCTCGACATTCCCGAGTGCGGGCTCGTCGCCATTCTCGATGCCGACAAGGAAGGCTTCCTGCGCTCGGAAACTTCGCTCGTGCAGACCATCGGCCGCGCCGCCCGCAACGTCGACGGGCGCGTCATCCTCTATGCCGACAACGTGACCGGCTCGATGGAGCGCGCCATGGCCGAGACCGACCGGCGGCGCGAGAAGCAGGTCGCCTACAACATTGCCAACGGCATCACGCCGGAAAGCATCCGCAGCAACATCCATGACGTCATGGCCTCGGTGTACGAGCAGGACCACGTGACCGTCGACATCGGCCTCGCCGACGCGCCGATGGTCGGCCACAACCTGGCGCGCGTCATCGAGGATATGGAGCGGCGCATGCATACGGCCGCGGCCGACCTCGAGTTCGAGACGGCGGCGCGGCTGCGCGACGAGATCAAGCGGCTGCGCGACACCGAGCTCGCCATCGCCGACGATCCCTTGGCGCGGCAGTCGGAGGTCGAGGACAAGGCCGGGATCGTTCAAAGGGCCGCGCAAATTCGGAGGAGCCCCTTCCGCGCCCGGCGGCCGGCTCCCCGCGGGGGAGTCGCCGGGCGCATCAAAGATCAAGACCGCGTACGAGCCGGTGCAGCCGACCAACGCGCAGTCGACAGCCATGCCGGCGCCACGCGTCAAGAAGCCGTCGCTCGACGACATGGGCCCCGGCACCGACCGCGCGATACCGCTCCGCGACGCGGACAGCGTACCGGCGCGCGCGCCGAACATCGATCCGCGCGCCAAGGCAGGCGCGTTCGGCGAAGCCGTGCGCGGGCCGCACAAGCCGACGCTCGACGAGATGGGCCCGCACGCCATGCTGCCGCCGAAGGGCGGCCCGCGTCCGACGCGCACCATCGACGTGCCGACCGAAGCCGAGAAGAAAGCCCGCCGCGGCCGCCCCCGCAAAACGGGCAGGCCGGGGCAGTAGCCGGATTCCGCCGTAATTGGCGAACTAGATGCGCCCCTGCCCAGCGGCTATCGGATCTCACAATGTTTACGCGTCGCGGTTTCCTGCAGGCAATCGGACTTGCAGCGCTCGGCAGCTTCTCGTTTGGAGGTTACGCCTTCGGCGTAGAGCCGCTGCGCTACGCGTGCAGCGCTATTCATTGTCGCCGCCCGGCTGGCCCGAAGCATTGAACCTCAAGATCGCGGCGCTCGCCGACATTCATGCGTGCAAGCCGTGGATGTCGGTCGAGAGGATCGAGCACATTGTCGACGTGACGAATTCCTTGGATGCCGACCTCGTCGTTCTGCTCGGCGACTATTGCGCCGGGCATCGGTGGGTGACGGATTGGGTGCACTCGAACGAGTGGTCCACTGCCCTCTCCGGGCTTCGGGCTCCCCTGGGTGTGCACGCGGTACTCGGCAACCATGATTGGTGGGAAGATCGCACAGCGCAGAAGAACGCCAGCGGGCCGGTATTCGCCCGCCTGGCATTGGAACGCGTCGGCATCCGCGTCTACGAAAACGACGTCGCGAAATTGCACAAAGACGCCAGCGCATTTTGGCTGGCCGGCCTCGGCGATCAGCTCGCGCTGCTGCCCGGCCGGGGTTGGGGACGCAAAACCTGGCGCGGCGTTGACGACCTCGCGGGAACGTTGGCGAAGATCGAGGACAATTCTCCGATCGTGTTGCTCGCGCATGAGCCGGATATCTTTCCGCGCGTGCCGGACCGCGTGGCGCTTACACTGTGTGGACACACACACGGCGGCCAGGTCCGCTTATTCGGATACTCGCCCGTGGTACCGTCGCGGTTCGGCAATCGCTACGCGTATGGCCATGTCGTCGATGGATCGCGTCACTTGGTCGTCTCTGGCGGACTTGGCTGTGCCATCGCGCCTATCCGATTTGGCGTTCCGCCGGAGATCGTCATGATCGAGGTCGGCTCACGCACTGCCAAAGCCGCCAGCTAGCCCGAACCCTGGACGCCCCTAAAAACCGTCCGGCGGGGCCCGTTGGAGTGGTCGAGCACCGGCGCCGACTGAGACTGGACCTTGACGCCGCGCCGAACGTTGCCGACGCTTCCCTTCTCGCACGCGCAGGATTCCCTGCCGACCGACGGAGAAAGCTGATGAGCAGAATCGGGCGCATATTCCTCACCGGTCTCATCGCCGCGCTGCCGCTGCTGCTCACCATCTTCGTCGTGGCCTGGCTGCTGTCGCTGATCAACCGGTACTTCGGCCCGAGCAGCGGCTTCGGGCGCCTGCTGGGATCGCTCGGCTTCGGCGGCAACGTCTCCGAGCTCGTTTCGTACCTGATCGGCCTCGGGCTGATCGTCGCCGGCATCTACGCGCTCGGCCTCGTCGTGCATTCGCGGCTGGGCGCCTGGATCGCCGAGCTCTTCGACCGCCTCATCCGCCGCATCCCGCTCATCTCCAGCGTCTACGACGTGTCCAGCCGCTTCGTCTCCATCGTCGACACCAAGAACGGCGACAGCGTGAAGGGCATGAGCCCGGCGTGGTGCTACTTCGGCGGCAAGCCGGGCGCCGCCGTCCTGGCGCTGCTCCCATCGAAGACGCCGGTCCGCCTCGGCGGCGAGGACTATCTCGCCGTCCTCATTCCCTCCGCCCCGGTGCCGATTGGCGGCGCGTTGGTCTATGTTCCCGCCGCGTGGGTCGAGCCCGCGGAAGGCGGCATCGACGAGTTGATGAGCGTATACGTTTCGATGGGCATCACGCCGCCGGGGACCAAGACGACTGCCCCGACGGCCGCATGATCCGGGCGGGCCGCACAAGCCGGGTCTTCTAGCGCGGGAGTGCCGCCCGGTCAGCGCGCGCGGCGCTGCAGAGGGCGCAGCCGCATGACGACGAGTTCGCGTTGCACGTCGCGCCGCTGTCTTGCGCCGTGGCGCTATGGGCATGAGTGCCGGAGGCGGCAGCGAGTGTACGCGATGCCATCGCGTGATCATGCTGCGGGAAGGCGACGGCGGGCACACTGACCCAACCGCTGGTGACAAGCACGGCTCCCGCCAAAGCGGACACGGACGGCTTCATGATCGTGCTCCCATATCGCTGCGGATCGGATGATATAACATCCTGATTATGGCGACTTTGGCGTGCGCAGAGCTTTGGAGTGCGCAGGGCTTAAGCCGAGGCTTCGGCTAGCCTGGCGACATAGAGCGCGGCGAGCGGAAACAGGCTCGGCAGCGCCACGACGCCCGCGAGCTTCAAGACTGCAAGCACGTCCGCGGTGCCGGCCGGGCTGGTCAAGCCGAGGACGGCGAGCAGCACGGCACAGAAGATCCACCCGGCAGCGCTCGCGGTGAGCAGCCAGCGCGCCGCCGGCCGGCTGGGACGCATGGCGCCGGCGATGAGGCTCAGGATCGATGCGATGACGAAGGCGGCGAGGACGTAGAGGATCACGTGTTCCATGTTCCCCTTCGCGCCGCCGAAGAACATGAGCAGCAGGAGAAAGGAGTACGTGAAGGCGAGGCCGAGAAGGCCGCCGAGCACGCCAAGAACCGCGTAGAGAAAACGCATGCGACGCCCTCGCTCCGCGGCGCGGCGAGCGTCGGCTCGAAGGAGCCCTCATCGCCATGCGCGGCCGGTGCCTCAGACTAGCTGCGGCGCGAAGCCCTGCATAGACGCTGAAGCTATTACTGCGGCCTATCGGGCGCGAGATTGGCGAGCGTATCGGGCGCGGCGAGAATGCCGAACACGCGATCCAGCGTCGCCTGGTCGGAGGAGGTCTTGCTCAGCGACACAAGGAACTCGTCGACGAACGGGAACGGCGCGCCGCGGGACGCCATCGCCTTGGCGCGCATGTCGTCTAGTCCGGCGGCCAGATGCTCCATGCAGGTGACGCGCGAGAAGATCATAGCCTTGACGTCGCTGCGCGGACGGCAGGCTTCGCCATAGCCGTCTTCGACCTTGCCGCCCTCGGTCGCCGGGAAGTACAGCGCCTCGGTGCCGCCCGGGCGCTTCTTCTTGTTCTGCCGCTGGCTGCCCCAGAAGCAGAGCATGTCGCGGCCGCCGACGGTCTTGTGGCCGAGATAGACCACCTGATGGCCCTTCTCGGATGCGCCGACATTTTCGTTCCAGAACATCTTGAGGAAATCGCCTGGCCGAGCATACGCGAGCTTGTCGTCGCGGAAGCTCATGCCGGTGCCGGTGTGCTTGAGCAGAGCGGCCGTGCCGGCACCGTTGGCGTTGAATATCTGGAAGGCCCCCTGGCCGTCGACCAGCGTGGTGCCGTCGGGCATGCGGTTCTTGGGGGAGAGACTTTCGATGTGCTCGCCGTCGAGCGCGATGCGGCCGCTGTCCTGCAACACGGCGATGAGGCGCGTCAGCAACGCGTAGGTGGCGCTGGTGCAGTGCGATGGGAAGCCGTCGTAGACGCGCATCTCCCAACGGCCGGCGCCGATGTTGTGCGCGGTGATCGTCGGCAGTTGGAAGCTGCCACCGCGACTGTAGCCGCCGCCGCTCGGCAGACCCTTGATGATGTCGAGAATCATGGCGTTGTAGTCGGTGCCGGCGCAGCCGCGCGCCAACGGCTCGGCCCGCGCGCCGAGTGATAGCGTCGCCACAATGGCGAAAGCCGTGCCGGCGCAAATGCGCCGCGTCGCCGAGGATGTGATCCTCATGCTGGGAAGCCCCCGAATTACCTGTCCTGGCGCCCTTATCCACCTTTCGTTAGGCACGATAACGGCCTTGCGGCGTGGCAGGTCGTCTCGCTTTTGCTCGCGAGGATATTGATGCGCCGCTGTGGCTTCGGCGCGTCAGCGACGCGGCGGAAGTCCCGCAGAACAGGCATTTCCGGGCTCAGGCTAGGCGCGGGGGATGATCTTGCGGCTGTTCAATTAGCGCCTCGGCCACAATCCGCGCAGCGCGAGGTGGTCGCGCCCGCGGACGATTGAGTCAGATCGAGTTGCCGCAAGCACGCCGCTATTGCGCTGCGCGCTCTTTCTCTCCACCGAGCAGGCGGCGGGCGACGGCGGAGAGCTTCTGGCGTAGAGCGGGACGCGCGGCCTGCTCGCTCGCTTGTTGCGAGGATGCGGGCGGAGGCATCGGCGCATCGGCGCGCTTCGGCAGATTGCCGCGAATGAGATCGTGAATGTACTGCAGCTTGGCGACGGCCGGCGCCGAGATGACGAACGGATAGAGATCCGGCTGCCCCATGCTGCGGTTCAAACTGTTCACCGCAAAGGTGAGCGGCAACCATGCGCCGATCAGCGTCTCGACGTTTTTCGCCTTGTACGGGTTGCGGTCGACGGTGGCGGACAGCCCCTCATCGGTTCCGACGCGGGGGGAGATGGAGATGTTGAAGGCGTAGGCCATCTCCAGCGTATCGACGATGTGCAGGTAGTGCGCCCACGTTTCGGCGAAGTCCTCCCACGGGTGCATGGTGGCGTAGGCCGAGACGTAGTTCTCCTGCCAGTTCGGCGGCGGCCCGCTCTGGTAGTAGCGCTGTAGCGCCTCGTCGTAGTCGGGCGTCTCGTCGCCGAACACGGCGCGGAAGCTTTCGATCTGGCCACCGTCGCGCACCAGCCGGTCCCAATAGAAGTGACCGACCTCGTGGCGGAAATGACCGAGCAGCGTGCGGTAAGGCTCGTGCAGCGAGGTGCGCAGCTTCTCGCGCACGGCGTCGTCCGCCTCGGACAGCGAGATGGTGATCTGACCGGCATCGTGGCCGGTCATCACCTTGACCTTCTGCTCGGGCGCGTCGGCCAGGAAGTCGAACACCAACGGCTCCTGCTCGCCGCTGGCAAGAGACGGCGTCGGCAGCTTCAGCTTGATCAGCGAATAGATGAGCCGGCGCTTGGCCTCCTCCATGCGCCGCCACAGGGCAAAGCGCGCGGGATCGGAGATGTCGGGGATCGTGCGGTTGTGCTGGCAGGCGCGGCACAGCGGCGAGCCGGCGTCCGGGTCGACGAGCCAGTTGCAGGCGTGCAGCTCCCAGTTGGCGCAGAAGCGGTAGAGCTTGCTGTTGTCGGCGAGCGCTGCCCACTTGTCGCCGCGCGGCTCGACGGCACTCACCACCTCCAGATCCGGCAGGTAGCCGGTCTGGTGGTGGCAGCGTTCGCACTTCGTGTTCTCGAAGTAGAGCGGGTTGCCGCAGCTTTGGCACTCGAACAGCTTCATGAGACTCGCTTCTATGAAAACGTGCTAGGCGCGGCGGACCAGCCCGACGAGCAGCAGCAGGAAGAGCGCGCCGAGGAGCGCGGCGACGACGTTGCCGCCGAAGGACTGCGTGTAGAGGCCGAGGGCCGGCGCCAAAAGCCCGGCGATGCCGGCGCCGAGAATGCCGATGACGATATTGCCGATGAGACCGAAACCGTAGCCCTTGACGAGCAGACCGGCGAGCCAGCCGGCGATAGCACCGATGACGATCCAGGCGAGAACGGATTGAGGCTCGAGCATGAACGTTCTCCTGTAGAGCGCGCACAAGCCGTGGCGAATGCCGCGGCCCGATAAGTCGCGCGGTTCGAATTGGTTCGCCAGCTTACGAGAAAAAGGTGAGTCTGCCGGAAATTTCGGCAACCGACGGCGATCTAGTCGACCGGGAATTGCGGTGCTTTCGACGGCGCGTCGATGATCTTCGAGTTCCACATCGCCACCGCATATCCGTCAACGCCCGGTGTGAGATACGCCTCGATGTACTTGGCGCTCGTCAGGGTGTCGGTCGCGGTCCACATGGCGCCGCCGATCGGCACCTGCTCGCCTTGGCGATGGCAGGCGACGGCGAAGCTGACCGGCGTGCCCACGGGGAGCTTGTTGCCGGCGTCCCGGAACACTTCGGCAATCTTGCCGGCAACGATGCAGTTGCCCGGTCCAGTCGCGGGCGGCGTCACCTTGTCGATGGCGACCTGGACATGGAACGGCGCGTCGGCGCGCGCCTGGCGATAGAATTCCGGCGCCATCAATGCATGGGCGCTGGTGGCGAAGACGACGAAGAACGCGCAGCAAGCGGGCGACGTGCGCGCATGGAAGAGCTCTCGCCATTACGATGCGGGCAGATTGAAAAATGCGATCCTTCCACAAAGCGCTGTGGCTAAACGTCACTTGCGGACGTTGGCCATGTCAATGGCACCCTGGTGATTGGGGAATGCCGATAAGACGCGCATGAAGTCGAAGTCGGCCTCCCCTGAGTGTCTCACTGACGAAGTGTCGGCTCGGCGGCGCAGCGATCGTCGGCGTTGCATTGGCTGTGCTGAGTATCGACTATAGGCTGACGGCGTTATCAAGGGTGCGACGCTTTGTCTTGCCAGGGGCATCGACGATGCATAACTTAAGGAAGTTGGTTCGCACACGGTGAGCGCCATGACAGTAACGACAATGCCCGCGAACGCGGCGACAACTACGCTCCCGCGGGAAATCTGCAAGGCCGACGTCGAACGCTTCCTTTATAGCAAGCACATCACGGCTTGCCCGGCCTGCGGTCGCTTCCGATCGCAGTGCGATTTGGACGTGCACGCCATCACCTGCCAGAAGTCGGTCAGCTCGTCTTCGGCACCGGTCGATGTGCTCATGGTCGTCTGCCAGAACTGCGGCGGCATTCAGTTTCACGACCGCACGGTCATCGCCAAGTGGCTGGACTGCCAGGCCCGCGGCATCCGCCGCTGACGCAGCGCGCGCTTTTAGCCGGCCGATAGCATCCGGGCACGCGCCCCCGGAGCGGGCGCATTGCCATGTGTTGCCGTGACAGCGGCGCGCCGGATGCGATAGAGACATCCGGCAAAAAGCAGAACACCCTCAGGGAGAAACGCAATGTTTGCCATTTCGCGTCGAGGTGCCGTTGCGGCCCTCGCGCTGTTCGCTTCCTTCGGCGTCGTCACTGGCGCCGTCTCCACCCCGGCCCTCGCGCAACAAGGAAAAACCATGACGACGCCCTCTGGCCTCACCATCACCGACAGCCAAGTCGGCACCGGCGCCGAAGCGCGCCCCGGCAGCAACTGCGTCATGCATTACACCGGCTGGCTGTATGAGGGCGGTGCCAAGGGGGCGAAGTTCGATTCCTCGCTCGACCGCGGCGAGCCTTTCGAATTTCCGCTCGGCGCCGGACGCGTGATCAAGGGATGGGACGAAGGCGTCGCCGGGATGAAGGTCGGTGGCAAGCGCACGCTGATCATTCCGCCGGCGCTCGGCTACGGCGCGCGCGGGGCCGGCGGCGTCATTCCGCCCAACGCCACGCTGCTGTTCGACGTCGAACTCCTCGACGTGAAGTAACCGGCACCTGTCATCCTCGGGCTAAGCTCGAGGATGACAACATTTGCGCTACTTCAGCGGCGCTTCCGCGCAGTCCGACTGACACCCGATGGGGTAGCCCCACGCCGGGTAATACGGCGGCTGCTGGTAGTACGGCCGCGGGCGCCGCATCTCATGCGCCGGACGCCAGTCTCCCGAGTTGTAGTGGGGATAATAGCGCGGCGGCTCGTAGACGTAGGGGTAGCGGTCGGGCGCATCCGGATCCCGGTCACGCCAGAACCAGCCAGCCTGCGCCGGAGCTGGCGAAAATAGACCGGCCATGAAGGCCAGGCCGATGGCGGCGAACGCGATCTTCAATTGCATGCTGCACCCCTAGGATCGCCGGACTTTAGGCGATTCCGACGCCGGCGCACAATGACCGCCGGGCCGCACCCGCGGTGCAAAATAGCGACCGGAAATCGCTCAAACTTCCGGCGCCCCGGCAGCTAGAGGATCAGCAGCGCCGCCGCAATCACGGCGCCGGCAAAGATGACGACGGGCTCGGTCAGATTGGCCAGCGCCCCGGCGGCCAGGGCCTCATGGCTTAGCCCCTCGCGTTCGATCGACAGCAGGGCACGGTCACGGGCGTCGATCTCCTGCATGACGGCCTGCGTGTACGCGGGCGTGCAGGCTTGGGCGAAATGCACGCGCAGCGGAATGAAGACATACCGCGTACCGCGTAGAGCGGATTCCTGGTCGAATGCCGGATCGCAGGTGGTATCGGCGAACTGCCGGCGGGTTTGCGGGCTGGGGATCTGTTGGTGATGCACGGTGACGAAGGCCCGGTAGAGCTCGATGAATGACGGCTTGTCGGTGCGGGCGATATCGGCGGCGACGCGATCGCAACCCCCGCTCCAGAGAGCCGATTCCGGATCGGCCTCGCACGTCATGCGTACGGCATAGCCGGCCGGGATGTCGTAACGACCCTGATAGTCGCTCAACTCGATCGCCCAGTAGACCGCGGCGGCGGCGATGACCGCCACGCACAGCAAGCGCCAATTGCGCCGGGCCTCGCCGAGAATTGCGCAGCCCAGCGCCTTTGCATGCTGTCTGACGTCAGTGCCGCCGGCCATTCGCCTTCCCCAAACTCCGGACCCTCGTTACCGCGCCAGTGCTTTCGCGTCGACCGCCAAGAAACCGCGCGCAGAACCGAGCGTACCGATGCAGTTATCGTCCCATCGGAACAACACTTTTTCCGGTCATGCGCAGCCAGACCGTCAGCCGCAAGACGTTTTTTGCTGGCTATCCTCTACCGAATAGGGCACTAGAACTGACCAACGTATAGTTATGCGTGATCCGTCAATCCCGACCCTGAAAATCACCAGCCCGGCGCGCCGCAAGCGCGTCAGCGATGTTGCATCGTGCCCTGCACGATATTGAGACCTATGCCCGATGGACCCGGCAGCAGCACTCCTGCAGAACATCTATAGGTGCTACCGCGAGAAGCGGCTTGCCGACGTCGTCGACCTGCTGAGCGACGACTTCAAATTTCACGCCCATTTGCCCGAGGACGGCGACGGCGATAGCCGTCCGCGCAGCCGTGCCGAGATTGCGCTGATGGCGCACAAATTCATGGATCAGTACGACATCCTCGCCTTCGACCCAGGACCGATCATCGTCACCAACAATGTCGCGTCGGCGCAGGCGGAGGCGAAGTTTCGCCACAAGAAGTCCGGGAAAGTTCTCGAGACGCGCTTCTTTCACGACTGGCGCATCGCCGACGGCAAGGCGACAGAACTCAGGCAGCGCCACGACCTGGAGCAGCTCAAAGCTTTCCTCGCCAGCGTCGACGACGGTGCTGCCTAAGCACTCCCCCGCGCCCCTTGGTCTGCCCGGGTTCCGAGCAGAGTTTGCTCGTCCAGAAGGCCCAGAAAGGGCTTCTCGGACCGGGGCGACAAGGCTTTAATATTGCGGCAAGGCGCAAGGCGCGACCGTCCAAGGACCGAGACACTCTCCAACCTGTTGGCGAAGCAAGGGTGATTGAGTAGACCTTTGCCTGTCGGTGACGTTGCGTCCCGCCGCATAGCGGCCCGGTTCTGCTATGTTCGTGACGACGGGGCGACCCCGTCGAGAGACCCTAGGCGAGATCAAGGCGAAGCATGACCGGCCTCCCCGACTTCACGAAAATTGACCTCGCCGGCGGCGCAGGCACGTCCGCACCGGCGGCGGCTGTCGATTTGGTCGTCTACGAGGCGCCGGAAGGCATCGCCATCAAGCCGGTCTACAATGCCGCCGACACCGCCGGCCTCGACTTCCTCGACACCTTCCCCGGCATTCCGCCCTACCTGCGCGGCCCCTACCCCGCCATGTACGCGCTGCAGCCGTGGACCGTGCGCCAGTACGCCGGCTTCTCGACGGCCGAAGATTCCAACGCCTTCTACCGGCGCAACATCGCCGCCGGCCAAAAGGGCTTGTCGGTCGCCTTCGACCTGGCCACGCACCGCGGCTACGACAGCGACCATGCGCGCGTGCGCGGTGACGTCGGCATGGCGGGCGTCGCCATCGATTCCATCTACGACATGCGCACGCTGTTTTCGGGGATTCCTCTCGAGCAGATGTCGGTGTCGATGACCATGAACGGCGCGGTGCTTCCCGTGCTCGCCCTCTTCATCGTCGCGGGCGAGGAGCAAGGCGTGCCGCCGGAGAAGCTCTCCGGCACCATCCAGAACGACATCCTCAAAGAGTTCATGGTGCGGAACACCTACATCTATCCGCCTGAACCTTCGATGCGCATCGTGTCGGACATCTTCGGCTACACCTCGCGGCATATGCCGAAGTTCAACTCGATCTCCATCTCCGGCTATCACATGCAGGAGGCCGGAGCGACCGCCGACCTCGAGCTGGGGTACACGCTGGCCGACGGCATCGAGTACGCGCGCGCCGGCGTCGCTGCCGGGCTCGATATCGACGCCTTTGCGCCGCGCCTGTCGTTCTTCTGGGCGATCGGCATGAACTTCTTCATGGAGATCGCCAAGATGCGCGCCGCGCGCCTCTTGTGGGCGAAGCTCCTCTCCGAGGAGTTCAAGCCAAAGGACGGCCGCTCGCTCAGCCTGCGCACGCATTGCCAGACGTCGGGCTGGAGCCTCACGGCGCAGGACGTGTTCAACAACGTGACGCGCACGTGCGTCGAAGCCATGGCGGCGACGCAGGGGCACACGCAGTCGCTGCATACCAATGCGCTCGACGAGGCCATCGCCCTGCCGACCGACTTCTCCGCCCGCATCGCCCGCAACACGCAGCTCCTGTTGCAGCAGGAGACCGGCACCTGCCGCGTCATCGATCCGTGGGGCGGCAGCTACTACATCGAGCGGCTGACGTATGAGCTGGCTCGCAAGGCCCTCGCCCACATCGAGGAGGTCGAGCGCCTCGGCGGCATGGCCAAGGCGATCGCCGCCGGCATCCCCAAGATGCGCATCGAGGAAGCCGCCGCGCGCACGCAGGCGCGCATCGACAGCGGCAAGCAGACCATCGTCGGCGTCAACAAGTACCGCGTCGACGACGAGGCGACGATCGACATCCTCAAGGTCGACAACAAGAGCGTGCGCGGGCAGCAGATCGCCAAGCTGGAGCGGCTGCGGGCCGAGCGCGACGAGAAGGCGACGCAGGCGGCGCTCGACGCGCTGACCGAAGGCGCGCGCGGCAACGGCAATCTGCTCGACCTCGCCGTGAAGGCGGCGCGCGCCAAGGCCAGCGTCGGCGAAATCTCCGATGCCATGGAGAAGGTCTACGGCCGCCACCGTGCCGAAATCCGCGCCATCTCCGGCGTCTACCGGTCGGAGGCCGGAAGCATGAACACCAACGTCACCAAGGTGCTGCAGCTCGTCGAGGCGTTCGACAAGAACGAGGGGCGCCGCCCGCGCATCCTCATCGCCAAGATGGGCCAGGACGGGCACGACCGCGGACAGAAGGTGATCGCCTCGGCGTTCGCCGATCTTGGTTTCGACGTCGACATCGGGCCGCTGTTCGCCACGCCCGACGAGGCAGCGCGGCAGGCGGTGGAGAACGACGTGCACGTGATCGGCGTGTCGTCGCTGGCCGCCGGGCATTTGACGCTGGTGCCGGATCTGAAAGCAGGCGCTGGAGAAAGAAGGTCGCGGCGACATCATGGTCGTCGTCGGCGGCGTCATCCCCCCGTCGGACTATCCCGAGCTGTTCGCAGCCGGCGCCGAGGCGGTGTTCGGTCCCGGCACCAACATTCCCGAGGCGGCGTCCGACCTGATCAACAAGCTCAACGTCAAGCTCGGCCACGCCGGCAAGGCCGCGGCGGAGTAGGCCGTTCCGTGCAACTTCGTCGCCGGCAACGCCGTTTCAACGAAGCGTAAGCATCTCGGCCGTAGCATGCGGGAACAGCCGCCGACTGGGAGACGATGATGAACGAGAGGATCGAGACGGGCTTCATGGCGTTCCTCGCCGAGGGGCAGGAAGGGATCGGCGCGGTGCGCGCGGTCTCCGGCGACCACATCATCGTCTACGTGGAAAATGGCGGGGAGTTCGAGGTGGCCCGCTCGGCCGTGCGCCGGGTGCACGACGCCAAGGTGATCCTCGACGCGGCCAAACTGGACAAGGCCTTGCTCACCGCTCTGGGCCATACCCATGACCGGGAAGACCCCAAGCTGCTCGGCTGAACGGCCAGGCGCGCCACCGCTCGTGGCGACGCCTGCGGTCCGATCAGGCGGCAGCCTTCTGCCCTTCCGGCGGGGCAAGCCCAAGCTTATCCATCACCGTTGCGAGAAGCGCGCCCTCGTCTGCCGAGAACTCTTGATCGGCGTGCGCGATCGCTAGCAGGTAGCGATAGACCAGCACCTTGCCCTCGTCGGTCAGCACATCGCGCAGCAACCCCGCCAGCTCCGCCGGCTCCGGCAACTGCTTGTGATTGTCGACGGTCTTGCGGAATTCGCCATCGTCAAAGCCGTCGAGGATGCGCGATCCGATCTCGGACGCCAGCGCGATCTCCTCGGGCAGGATTTTCTTGTCCGCCACGATCATTGATGCGGCGAGACTATAGGCCACGCGAACGAGGTCGAGCGGCTCCGCCGGCTCCGGGATGCCCGCCTCCTTCAGCACCTTGCGCACCGCGTCGAGGTTGGTCCTCACGAAGACGCTGCGGCCGAGGCCGTAAACGATCAAGATCGGATTGAGGATCAGGGCCGTCGGGCTGAACCAGCCAATGAGCGCGGACTTGCCGGTCTCCTTCAGGACCTCCGCGCGGACGCACCGCGTGCAGCCAACGAGTTGCTTGTGCCCATGCTGAACCGCGAGCAGAAAGCCGCGCACGTAGGGAAGCGTAGCCGCGGTTTGGAGGTTGCTGGTCCGGCAATAGGGGCACTTGTAGGCAATGCTGTCCTGGGCCATAGCTGATTTCCTCAAGCTGAAATGCCTGCAGTAACTGAGCTGCCCGCAATGCGACGGCGCCTGCGCGTCTTGCGGAATGCGGGGCGCGAGAGGGGAGCGCAAAAATATTGGGACCCCACAACAAATCTAGCATTTCTGTGGCGGCTTCGGAATGGAGCCCCCGTCGTCGTGAACAGCTTAGAGCTCGGCCATACCCATGACCGGGAAGACCCCAACCTCGTCGGTTAACGGGCAGAAAGCGTGCCGCGCCTGCCCCTTTGAGAAGGCTTGTGCTTTGCGGAACAGCACCAAGCTGGCTTATACTTCATACGGGTTCCAATCCTGCGGGGTGAGCGCGGGCGGCTGCCGCCGCATGCGTTCGAACCATCCGCGCTTTGATCGGGACGCATATGCTACGTACGCTCTTTTCAGGCCTGGGAGTGCTGTTTGCCGCGCTGATCGTCTTCTGCGCGAGCTTCCTTGGCAATGTCGCCGCCGACATCGATCGCCATGGCTCCGACTACGAGACGCTGGCCGTTGACGTGACGCGCGAGCTTTCGCGCACATGGACGCTCGCCGACATCGAGGAGCACTATGCGTCCGAGGCGCGCGAGGAACTGGCACCGGTGCTGCATGCCGGGATGGACAGCCTCAAGCCGCTCGGCGTTCTGCTCTACGCCGATAACGTGCGGGTCGAGACGCGTTGGTCGCGAGCTTTCTGGCAAGACGTGACCTCCCCAGCCGCCGCCGCCGAACGCCTTGCCGACCTGATCGGCCGCTCCGTCAAGGTGACTTTCCTCGGCAAGTTCGCCGGCGGCTTTGCCGACGTGACGGCAGAGCTCAAGCGCGAAGGTGGCCGCATGCGGCTTTGGCGCCTGCGCATCGATAGCCGCGAAAAGCGCGAACGCGACGACTATCCGGGCCGCCGGGTCATAAGCCACGCCTAAGGCGCCCGCTCGTCAGCAATTTCCTCCGCAATCTGAAGCTTCCCGGCACCGCTCCCGAGAAACCTCCGATCTCACCCTTTGCCGCTGTTGCGCTGGCGGGAACGGGAGCGTAGGAAGCCCGCGATAAGGGTCGCAAGGACCGCTACTGGTGTCCTGACGCGGAATTCGTCTCAGGGCGGAGCAGAGTTGCGCCGGAGCTCAAGCGCATGATGACGATCTACGACTCGAACGGCAAAGGCCTGAAGGTGCATGAGCCGGGCGTGCCGCTGACCGGCAATTCCGTATGGATCGACCTGTTGCAGCCGACAGTCGAGGAAGACAAGTTCGCCGAGGACGCGCTGGCGATCGACATTCCCTCGCGTGCCGAGATGCGCGAGATCGAGCCCTCCAACCGGTTCTATCAAGAGCGCGGCGCCTACTTCATGACGACCTCGATCGTCTACAACGTCGAGGCGCCAGTGCCGCAGACGACGCCCGTCACCTTCATCCTTGCCGGCGACCGCCTCGTTACCGTGCGCTACGCCGAGCCGAAGGCGTTCCCGCTGTATCTGCAGCGCGTCGAAAAGGGCGATGCGCCGTGCACCACGGGCGCAACGATCATGACCGGACTGATCGACGCTATCGTGCACCGCATGGCCGACCTCATCGAGCGTATCCAGGACGAGGTCGAGCGTCTGGCGCAATCGGTGTTCGACTTGCGCGGCGGCCAACAGACGCGCAACCGGCGGCTGGATGCCACCTTGAGACGCATCGGCAAGGCCGGCGACATCACCGCGCGCGCCGAGGAGAGCGCCGCCTCGCTCAACCGGCTGCTGCTCTACTTCGTGCAGGCGACGCAGGACCGCGAGGACGATCCGCGCATTCGCCAGCGCATCAAGGCCGCCCAGCGCGATATCAACTCGCTGCTCGATCACACCAAGTTCTTGTCGCAGCGCATCAGCTTCATTCTCGACGCCACGCTCGGCATGATCTCCAACGAGCAGAACCAGATCATCAAGCTGTTCTCGGTGATGGCGGTGATCCTGCTGCCGCCGACGCTGGTCGCCTCGGTGTACGGCATGAACTTCAAGTTCATGCCGGAGCTCGAATGGACCTACGGCTACCCGTTTGCACTGGTCCTGATGGTGCTCGCCGCCGTTGGCCCGATCGTCTATTTCCGCCGCAAGGGCTGGTTCTAGGCTGGCGCCAGGCCCAGCCACAGCAAGGCGATGGCGCCGCACAGCCCGAGCGTTGCGACGATGCTCCAGCGCAACGCGAAGATGAGCACCAGCGCCAGCGCCGACAGCACGAGCGCTACCGGATCGAGCGAGGCTAGGTCCGGCACGAACAGACGCAACGGGCCTGCGTGCAGCTCGTCGACGCGCGCAAAGAGGACGTGCAGCGCGAACCACAGCGAAAGATTGGCGATGACGCCGACGACGGCGGCCGTGACGGTGCGCAGCGCCGAGGCGAGCCGCGGCGCGTGCGTCAGGCGCTCGATGTAAGGGGCGCCGACGAAGATCCACAGGAAGCATGGCGCAAACGTCGCCCATAGCGTGACGAGAGCGCCGAGGATGCCGATGCCAACGCCGCCTTGCCGCAACGCCGCGATGTAGCCGACGAACTCGGTGACGAGGATGAGCGGGCCGTTGGTCGTCTCGGCGAGCCCGAGGCCGTCGAGCATTTCCCCGGCGGTGAGCCATCCGTAGCCGCTGACCACCTCCTGAGCCATGTAGGCGAGCACGGCGTAGGCGCCGCCGAAGGTGACGACGGCGAGCTTCGAAAAGAAGAGGGCAAGCTGCGCCAGCACATGGTCCGGGCCGAAGATCGCGGCAACGGCGAGCAGCGGCACGATCCACACGGCGAGCCAGATCGCCAGCGTGCGCAGGACCTGCGCCACCGGCACCGGCGTGACGGCTTCGCTCGTCGGTCGCCACGGCCTCATGTGACCGCAGGAAGTAGCCGGCAGCCGCGGCGGCGGCGATGACCAGCGGGAAGGGAAGGTTGAAAAAGAAGATGGCGACGAAGGCCGCCGCCGCCACCGTCCAATCGAGCCGGCCCTTGATGGCGCGATTGGCGACGCGCACCAGCGCCTGCAGCACGATGGCGAGCACCGCCGCCTTCACGCCGACGAATAGCGCCGCGACCATCGGCGTCTGACCATAGGCGCCGTAGAGAATAGACAGCGCCAGCACCAGCAGCGCGCCCGGCAGGACGAACAACAGTCCGGCCGCCAGCCCGCCTCTGACGCCGTGCAGCCGCCAGCCCGCATAGGTCGCGAGCTGCATCGCCTCGGGCCCCGGCAGCAGCATGCAGAAGCTGAGTGCGGAAAGAAAACGGCGCTCGTCCAGCCACCGCTGCTCATCGACGAGAACGCGATGCATCAGCGCGATTTGTGCCGCCGGTCCGCCGAACGAAAGCAGGCCGATCTTACCGAACACGGACACGATCTGAGGGAAGGAGGGTGACGCGTGCGCGCCGGGGGCGCCGTTACTCGGGGTTTCCATGCGGTGCCTCCAAAGGCGTTGGAGACGGCGCTTGGACACGAGGTCTAACGGGGCGGCCAGTCTTGCCCCGACACAATGCTACGCTCTGGTTGCAGGCTGGTGCAACGGCACACTGACAAGTTCCGCGCCCAAGCTGCGACCCGCAGTCGCGGCATCGGCGGCACGCGCATCGGCTAACTCCTTTGCCTGCCGTCATTCCTTCAAATCTTACGCGCATGTCGCTCAAATTGAAGCATTGACCGCCACATTTACCGGTGGTCGGTAGCGGGCACCAGGACGGGGGGACTCCCCAACATCTTCCAAGGCGGCCGAACGGGTTCTGGTGTTCCGCTCCGGACTTTGACGCATACGACGATCCTCTCCCACCCAATCGCGCGCCACGCAATGAGCGCGCCTCCAGTCGCCCTAGCGGCTGACTGGTCCGGGGATCGGGCCGTGTCCCGAGCACATGCCGCCGACAACGAGGAGTATAAAATGCGGACGTACATCTTTTCCGCCGTGGCCACGCTGACGCTTGGCCTGCTGATGGTCGGCCCGGCGAGTGCCGAGAATGCACCGTGGACCTGCATGAGCCCGGCGTTCGCTTGCGGCGGCGCCCCGGTCGCCAAGAGCTATCGCACGCAGGAATTCGCCGGCGAGCGCAAGTCTCGCCGCCAGGCGAGCAGCAAGCGCAATCGCGTTGCCAAGAAGGACGACGGCGTGAAGCGCGCTGCACGGGCCGACAAGACCGCCGACCGGAAGCAGGCGAAGGTCGAGTTGCCGGAGCGCAAGCAGGTCGAGGCTCCCGCCAAGCCGGAAGCACAGGCCAAGCCGCAGACGCAGGGCGCTACCGAGCCGGCCAAGGATAAGACGGTCGCCAAGGTCGAGACCGAAAAGAGCTATCGCACGACCTCGACGCAGACCGGCCAGGCGTCTTACTACGGCTACGGCGCCGGTTCGCAGACGGCCTCGGGCGCGCGCTTCAACCCCAACGCCATGACGGCCGCACATCGCACGCTGCCGTTCGGCACCAAGGTGCGCGTCACCAACAAGCGCAACGGCAAGACGGTCATCGTGACGATCAACGACCGCGGACCGTTCATTCGCGGCCGCATCATCGACCTATCGACGGCGGCAGCCGGCGTCATCGGCATGCGCTCCTCGGGCGTTGCCCCGGTGTTGGTCGAGCGCATCGCCACCAACTAAAGCTGGCGCATGACGCAAAAAAGGCGGTGGGTGCCGAAGGGCGCCCGCCGCCTTTTTGTTTGGACAAGTCGAGGTCGGCGTCAGCCGACGATGAGGCTCTGCAGGGCGGCGAAATCGGGGATGAAGCGGGCGACGCTCAATTCGCGCACCCCGACGAGCAGCATGCCCCCGACGACCACGGCAGCGCCGCCAACGGCGACGAAGACGGCGGCGAAGGGGCCAGCCAAGTGACGAGGGTCGTTGTTAAGGTCAATGCTCGGGGCCTTCATGGCAGTGAGCTCCTGATGACTGCGTGCGGTCGATCCGCGCGTCCGATCCACATCGAAACTGCCCCCGTCGCGCCGGAAAGACGAGACGCCCAACCCCCAACATCCAGGAAACGTACGTAGGTCGCCGTTCCCGTTTGCCCCGGAGGGAGAATTGCCGGTAAATTCCGGTAAATTGTGTTCGCAACCGCGCGGCATCGGGGCAGGCAGCAAAAATGAAGGCCAACGTGTCGAGATCAACGCGCGAAGCCGCCCTCGCCCAGATCAAGACGGCGATGATCGAAAAAAAGCTGACGCAGGCTGAGCTTGCCGATGCCTCGGATTGCCATGAGAAGACCATCCAGAACCTGCTCGGCGGGCGATCGGTGCGCGATCAGACCCTGTTCGACGTGTGCATGGTGCTGGGGCTCGACTTCGACAAACTGAAAGGGTCCTGGAATGGCGGGGGGACGGCGCCGCCGGCGCCGGCCGAGTTGCATGGCGAAAACGGCGGTGTCGTCGCGCCGCTGTATATGGGCGCCTATACGCGCGGCGCCGTCGACCACTACATCGGCAGCTACCTGACGTTGCGCGCCTCGTTCTCGCGGCCTGCCTACATCGTCGCCTACCGCACCGACGTCACGTGGGATCCGGACTGGCCAAGCCTCCTGTTTCAGGAGCGCGACCGCCTCGACGCGCCCTACTCGCATCGCGGGCGCCTCTACATTCCCGCCTCGTCCATGTTCATCCATCTTGTGTCGCTGACCAAAGGCGCCATGCGCATGATCGTCGTCTCGCAGGTCGACCGCTTCGGCGAGATGCGCGGCATCGTCACCACCATCCACAAGCACGGCGCCATGCTGGTGCCGGTGGCGACGCCGATCGTCTACGTCAAGAGCGAGGAGTTCGACGGCAATCTCGGCGATATCAGCGCGGCGCATCCCCTCTATGCACGCTACAAGAAGGCGCTCGAGGACACGATGAGCGATGGCTACGCGCGCCTCATCGATCCGTAGCACGCGCGTCATGCCGCGCATGAGGTGGATGCAGGTGGGGTCGAGATGCACGCTGAGCGCATCGCCGATGCGCATATTGCGGGACGATGCTTCGCGCGCGCCAACGCGCAGGCGCAGACGTTGACCATCGACGACGACCGTCAACGCCGTCGTCTCGCCGAGCGGCTTCAGCTCCGTCACGATGCCTTTGACGACATTGCGCGCCGCCGCGTCGTCGGTCGCCGCGATGGCGATGGCGTCGGGGGGAATGAGGGCGGTGACGCGCGGGCCGGGTGCGCAGCCGTTCATCGCCGCAACGTGAAGCTCGCCATTGCCCCAGCGGATGCGATTGCCGGGCAGCACGGCCACCTCGAACAGGTTGGTATGCCCCATGAGCCGCGCCACGAGCGCACTTTTCGGGCGCAGGCGCATGTCGTCGGGTGTCCCGATCTGCAGCGTCGTGCCAGCGTGCAGCACGCAGATGCGATCGGCAAGGCTCAGCGCCTCCTCCAGATCGTGGGTGACGAGCAGCATCGGCATGTCAAGCGCGCGATGCAGCGCCGCGATCTCCTCCTTCAGCGGCTCGCGCGTCATGCGGTCGACGGCGGAGAACGGTTCATCCAGCAAGAGAACCTTCGGATCGCGGGCGAGCGCACGCGCCAGGGCGACGCGCTGGCGCTGGCCGCCCGAGAGCTGATCGGGCTTGCGCGCCTCGAGGCCGGCAAGATGTACGCGGGCGAGCAATTGCGCGGCATCTTCGCTGCGGCGAGGCTCTTCGACACGCAGCTTGGCGAGGCGCACGTTGTCGAGGGCCGAGAGATGCGGGAACAGCGCGTAGTCCTGGAAGACGAGCCCGACGCTGCGTGCCTGCGGCGGCAGATCGACGCCGGCCTCGGTGTCGAGCCACGTCTCGGCGTCGACGCGGACAAGGCCCGACCGCGGGCGGTAGAGGCCGGAGATCGAGCGCAGCACCGTCGTCTTGCCGCTGCCCGAAGGCCCGACGATCGCCAGCAGCTCGCCGGGCAGGCAGCTCAGCGCCACGTCGAGCGGGATGGGCCCGGCCTGCTGCAGCCGCACCGATAGCTGCGCTGCCTCACGCCCCATGCGCGTCGACCTTGGGGCGCCGCGCCAGCATGTGCACGATGGCGATGGCAGCGATCGAGAAGCCGAGCAGCACCGCCGACATGACCCCCGCCTGTTCGAGGCGGAACGCCTGCACGCTGTCGTAGATGGAGATCGACAGCACGCGCGTCTCGCCAGGGATGCTGCCACCAATCATGAGGATGACGCCAAACTCGCCCAGCGTGTGCGCGAAGGTCAGCGCCACGGCCGATATGACGCCCGGCCAAGCCAGCGGCAGCTCGATGCGCCGCAGAGTCTCCCAGCGCGACAGGCCAGAGACGAAGGCGGCTTCGCGCACGTTGCGCGGGATCGCCTCGAACGCCCTCTGGATCGGTTGCACGGCGAACGGCAGGTTGACGATCAGCGAGGCGATGAGGATGCCGACGAAGTTAAAGACGAGCTTGCCGCCGAACAGCGATTGAACGAAGGCGCCAAATCCCGACTGCGGCGAGAAGGCCACCAGCAGATAGAATCCGAGCACCGTCGGCGGCAGCACGAGCGGGAGCATGATCAGGGCTTCGACGACGCTCTTGCCACGAAAATCGCCCCAGGCGAGCAGGCGCGCGATGAGGATCGCGATGGGCAGCAGCAGCGCCACCGTCCAGGCGGCGAGCTGCAGTGACAGGCTGAAGGCGGTCCAATCCATCGCGCGTCGCTTCTATATCAGGACGTCGGCACGGCAAAGCCGCTCACCTCGAGCACCTCGCGACCTTGCGGCCCGCGCACGAAGTCGGCGAACGCCTTGGCATCTGGCGAGGCGTCCTTGATGACCGCCATGCCGTGATCGATCGGCTGATGCCAGGCGCCGGGCACGACGGCCGCGTCGATCTTCGGCGCGATCTCCTTGGAGATGGCCAGCGACTTGGCGATGAAGCCGACCTCGGCGGCGCCGGTGGAGACGAACGTCGCCGTCTGTCCGATGTTCTCGCCGATGACGAGCAGCGGCTGCACTTGCTCCCACAGCCCGGCCTTCGTCAGGGATTCCTGCGCGGCGCGGCCATAGGGGGCCGTCTCCGGATTGGCTATGGCGACATGCTTCACCTTGCCCGCGGCGAGGGCGGCCTTCAGCCCCTTGAGATCGGCGTCGATGGCGACGGGCGAGCCCTTCGGCGCGGCAACGCTCAGCTCCCCGCGCGCAAAGACGATCGGCTCGCCTTCGGTCTTGCCGGCCTTGGCCAGCTTCTTGACGCTCGCGTCGTCGGCGGCGAACAGCGCCTGGAACGGTGCGCCCGCTTCGATCTGATGCACGAGATTGCCGGTGGCGCCGTAGGTGATCTTCACGCTCTTGCCGGTCTCCTTCTCGAAGCGCTTGGCAATCTCATCGAGCGCGTAGCGCAGGCTCGCCGCTGCGGCAATGGTCGGCGCGCCGGTCGCTTCCGCAATGGCCGGGACGCCCGCCGGTTGCTCCTGTGCGCGTGCCTGCGTGCCGACGGCGAACGTCAACAACGCGCCCACAAGCGCCAGGCGAAGCGACGCGCCGCGCGTGCTGAGCGTGAAATTCATGACAACCTCCATACCGTTGCGGGCGGCATGATAGTGAGGCGGGCAAGCCCTCGTCGAGCGTTATATTCAGTCGGGAATATCGCTTCCCATCGCCGCCTTCGCTTTAACGGAGGCGCGTTCGGAATCCGCGTCCGCTCCAGGGTCGCCGGCCCGCTCATGCGTAAGGAAGCGTTGCTTGAGATCGACGGTGGAGCGGCGGCCGATGCTTGCGCGATGATTGGCAAGCCACTTGCCGGCTTCATCACGCCCGGCGCTGAACAAATAGTTCAACAGTTGCCAGTCCGGCTTCATGGTGCTGTCGGGGCTGAGGGCGCCGGTGTAACGGCCCGCTTCGATGAGGTGGAAGCGGTGCGTCGCCAGCTTGCCGTAGCGCCCACGCGGTCCGCCGATGCGGCCCTGCCAGCATTCGCGCACGGTTTCGATGAGCTCGATCTCGCGGATCAGCGGCGCGTTGAAGGAGAGGCGGTTGGCATGCAGCGAGATCTCGCGCACGCCGGTCGGCAGCCCCGGCCGTACGAGCGAGTTGAGCTGCACGATCAGCGTGTCCTCGACCGGGCTCTCCATGGCCAGCGTCTTGATGTCGGGGTTGGCGGAAAAGCCGCCGTCCCAGTAGGCGACGCCGTCGATCTCGACCGCATGGTGCAGCGTCGGCAGGCACGACGAAGCGAGCACCGCCTCGACCGTCAGCTCATGCCGCCGGAAGATGCGCGAGCGCCCTGTCGCCACCTCCGTCGCCGCGATCAGCAGCTCGATGGGGGAGTTCTTGCGCAGCTTCTCGAAGTCGATGCTCTCCGAAAGCAGGCGGCGCAGCGGATCAAAGCCGAGCGGGTTGAACTCATACGGCGACCACAGGCTCGCCATTTGCGCCATTTGCGGCGCGCGGCTGAGGCCGTAGAGGAACGGATTGAGCCGGAGAAGATCGGGCACGCCCGCCTTGTGCACCGCCTCCCAGACGCCGCGCAGCTTGTTGCGCGCCGATGTCTTGCCGCCTTCGCTGAGGCCCGCGGCCACGGCAACGGCATTGACGGCGCCGGCGCTGGTGGCGCTGACCCAACTGATCTCCAGCTCCTCGTCCTCGAGCAGACGATCGAGCACGCCCCAGGTGAAGGCGCCATGCGCGCCGCCGCCCTGGAGGGCAAGATTCACCCTGACGTTTCGCCTGAATAACCGCACTTGCATCCGCCCCGCCTTGCGAGGGCGCGGCGTCCGCCACACCCTGCAGCCCTATATAGTGTCACGCCGACCGACATATGTGGAGAAACACGCGACACGTTGATCGCACGTGGCGAAATTCGAGCGCCGCTGATTTGTGCAAGTCGCTAGCCGCGCAAGGTGTCTTGCGTAGGCGTTGAGCAACGCCGAGTAAATGCGACGAGCCGTGCGCTCCATATCGCAGCAGCTCGTGCGACAACAGAGCGCGGAGATTGTCTTCCGCCGCAGGAGTGGCTAACGCGATGAGCCTGCGCTCGATCTGCGTCACGCCGGTGCGCGCCCGCTTGGAGACCGCGCGTCACGCATTCGATTTGCGCGCGATTGCCGGTTCGCGCAATGCGCAGCAAGTTGTAGCGGCCGAGCGGCTCGCCCTTGTGCACGCGCCCGATCGAGCTCGACGCGACGCCGATGACGGGGATGCTACCGCCGCCGGACTCGGCGAGGCGCGCGAAGTCGGTGTGCATGTCGCGATGGTTGTGCCCGTGCAGCACGAGCTCGGCGCCGCGGCGCGCCAGCACGCGCGACAGCGCCTCGGCGTCGCGCAGCCCGCGACGCGGCGGCGCCTGGCCCGGAAGCGGCGGATGATGGATGAGCACGACGCGCAGCAGCCCTTCGGCCTCCAGACGCGGCAGCAGCGCATCGAGCGCATCGAGCTGCGCCTTGCCGACTTCACCGGCGGCGACGAAAGGTGGCGTCTCGACTGCGGAGTTGAGACCGATGAGGGCAACGGGGCCGATGCGGCGCACGAATGGAAACCGCGCCGCCGGCTGCGTCGGCAAACCGCGCGCCCCAAGTGTCCGCCCGCATATACTCGGCCCAGCGCTCGATGCCGCTGTCACCGCGCAGCGATGAATAGATGTCGTGGTTGCCGGGAACGACCGTCACATGCTCGGCGTGCCCGACGTCGCGCAGCCACGCGCTGGCAGCCTCGTATTCGGCGGGAAGTCCGAGGTTGATGAGATCGCCGGTGACGGCAATATGATCGGGCTTGTGGGCCAGCATGTCGCCGATCACGAGATCGAGGCTGTCGCGCGTGTGGGTGCGACGGCGCTGGCGCTGCCAATTCAGATAGCCGAGCCCACGTTTGACGTTGAGATGGCGAAGCGCCAGGCCTGCGCGTCGGCGCAAGGTGCACATCCGACACGTGCGCCAGCGTGATCGTTTCGCTCATTGCGGCTCGAAGGTGGTGGTGGCGTTAATGGAAAGTGGGCACGGTAGGAGCCTCGCGTCACAGGCGCACGCCCGTGCATCGTATCTGCCGCACACTCGGCATGCAAAGCAACCTGCCGTCAAGGAGCCGCAGCCTGGCTAAGAACGTCCTCGCAAAAAAGCTCTTGCAGCGCTACTGGCGCGTGACCCGTGGCCTGACCATGGGTGCGCAGGCCGCCGTGATCGATGCCGACGGCCGCATTCTGCTTATTCGTCACACCTATCACCCCGGGTGGCACTTTCCCGGCGGCGGCGTCGAGCGCATGGAGACGGCGGAGACGGCACTGCGCCGCGAGCTCGACGAGGAGGCCGGCGTGGCTCTCACCGGCGATCCGGAGCTATTCGGCCTCTATGCCAACTTCCGCGTCTTCCCCAGCGACCATGTCGCCTTGTTCGTCGTCCGCCAATGGCGGCAGGCGCGACCACCGGTGCCGAACTACGAGATCGCCGCGCACGGGATGTTCGCGCGCGGGGCTCTGCCCGATGACATCAACCCGAGCACGGCGCGACGCATCGCCGAGATCTTCGACGGCACGCCGCGCGATCCGATGTGGTGAGCGCTCGTCGGGCTGCCGATGGCTAACGCCGGCGGCGCGCCGAAAGGTTCACACCGCGATGCCGAGGCGCTGTGCGACAAGGCGCGCGGTCGCCTCGCGCTGTGCCGTAATCACCGCCGCCGAGCGGCGGGCGGCCTCGAGCACGGCCGGCGGCGCCATGGCCGGCGTGCCGCTGTCGAAGGGCGGTTCCGGGGCATATTGGAGATAGAGCTGGATGGCGCGGGCGGCATCATCGCCGCGCAGGAGCGCCGCCAGTCGCAACGCCCCATCGAAGCCGGATGTGACGCCGGCGGCAAAAACCATGTTGCCGTCGATCACAACGCGTTCGCTCGACCGGAACGGCGCCAAAAAGCGGCAGCAGATGCAAGGCGGACCAGTGCGTCGTCGCCCGGCGCCCGGTCAGGAGCCCGGCGGCGCCGCAAATCAGCGCGCCCGTGCACACCGACAGAATATATCGTGCGCCACCGGCCTGGCGCCGCACCCATTCGAGCGTCACTCGTCATGCATGACGCTTCCTGCCCGTAGCCGCCCGGCACATGCAGAACGTCGAGTTGCGGCGCCTCGGCGAGCGTTGCGTCGGGCAGCAGGCGCAACCCCTTCACGTCGCGGACGGGATCGAGCGTCTTGGCGTAGATGCGCGTCGTGCAATTGGGCAGCCGGGCGAGAACCTCGAACGGCCCGGTCAAATCGGCCTGGTCGAGCCCCTCGAACGCCAGAAGGCCGATTTCCAGGTGAATGTCGTCGCTGACCATGGGGACCACTTCACCTCACCCTGCCGCCTTAAAACGCCCCAACCAGTCCCGCAAAAAGCCGCATCGCGGGATACTGCCAGGCAGCTGATGAATTGAACCGCTTGACCGTCGATATAAATTGTATAGGCAGCCGGGCTCGGCTCCGCCCTGAACGGCCTATTTATCCAGCGCATGGCTAGCGATTGGATCCAACCGCGCTAATCGGAGTTTAGGGATTCTCTGTTAAGACAGTGGTTAGCGCATTGTAAGGGTTACGAACATGGTCACTGATCGGGCTTTGCCTCATCGTCACTCGCTTCTCTCCGCGCTCGCGCTGGCGGCACTTGCGACGGTGACCTTCGCCGGCCCCGCGGACGCGCGCAGGGACCGCTACTATTCCGAGCCCGAGGCGGAGGCCGACTCCGAGGCCGAGCAGCCGAAACTCGACCGCCCCGCCGGCGGGCAACCGCGGCTCGCGGTCGTGTCCCTCGGCGACCAGCGCGTCACGATCTATGACGCAAAGGGCCAGGTCATGCAGGGCCCCATCTCCAGCGGCGCCACACCCAATGACACGCCCCCGGGCATCTACGCCATTCTGCAGAAGAACCGCGAGCACTACTCCAACCGTTACGACGACGCCAGGATGCCCTTCATGCAGCGCATCACGTGGACCGGCATGGCGCTCCACGGCGGTGTCCTGCCGGGCTATCCGGCTTCGCACGGCTGCATACGTCTGCGCGAGGACTTCGCCAACAATCTGTTCGACATGACGAAGCTCGGCATGCGCGTCATCGTCTCGCGCAACAACATGGCGCCCTCGCCCATTTCGCATCCCGTCTTGTTCAAGCCGAAGCCCTTCCGCGACAACGTCGCCGTGCTGACGCCGGCCGCCGTGCAGATGCCCGCCCCGACCGAAGAGGGCAAGGACACGCGTTATGACGGCGGCGGTCAGAACGATCCGCCGGAGCTCGCTACGCGCACCTCTGCATTGCAGGCCCTGTCGACGGCCAAGGCGGCCGAGGCCCAGGAGCTGGCGAAGAAGGTCGAGGAAACCCGCGTCGCCTTCAAGCAGAAACAGCGTGAGAGCGCCCGCGCGGCGAAGGCTTTGAAGAGCGCCGAGCGCGCCTACATGAATGCCGTCGAATGGCAGGCCGACGCCGAGAAGGATCTCACGCGCGCCAAGACCGAGAAGCAGACTAAGCGCGCCGAGGACCAGAAGGCCAAGGCGACGGCCAAGATCGCTGAGACCAAGGCTAAGTTCGACGCCGTGACGGCCGAGAACAAGCCGGCGCTCGAGGAGCTCGGCCGCGCCGAGGCAGCTTTCAAGGCCGCCGACGCCCAGCACAAGGCTGCCGCCGGCGCTGCGCGCGAAGCCATCCGCAAGCTGTCGCCGGTGTCCGTGTTCGTCAGCCTGAAGGCCAAGAAGATCTACATCCGCCAGGATATGGAGCAGGTCTACGAGGGTGATATCACGATCCGCGATCCCGAGACGCCGATCGGCACCCACATCTTCACCGCCGTCGACTATCAGCCCGGCGGCCGCGACATGAAATGGAATGTCGTCTCCATCGCCGGACGCCAGCCGGGCGAGCCGGAGAAGAGCAGCGGCATGAACGACCACTCGCGCAACGCCTCTGTGCCGGGCATCCCCACCGATGTTGCCGCCGCCACGGCAGCCCTCGACCGCGTCGACATCCCCAAGGAGACGGCCGAGCACATCTCCGAGCTGATCCTGCCGGGCTCGTCGCTGATCGTTTCCGACGAGGCGGCGCACAAGGAAACGGGCAAGGCGACCGACTTCATCGTTCTGCTCTCCGGCGAGCCGCAGGGCGGCATCATCCTGCGCCCGAAGCCGAGGCCGGAATTCTATGACGACTACTGGGGCTACGGCGGTGGGTACGGCTACTACAACGACGGCTACGACCGTCGCCGGCGTCGCGGCGGAGCCCCCTACGGCCCGTTCGGTGGCGCCTTCAAGTGGTGGTAAGCGCTTAGCCGCCAACGGCCCAGGACGAGACCATCGGATCGCGAGCGGAAGCCCCGCTCGCGATCTTTTTTTATGCCCGCTTGCGGACCGCCATCTCCGCCACGAGGTCGCCGAGCTGATCGAGACCGGAATTGGTGCCCTGCTCGAAGCCGCGCGACACGTGCGAATTGCGCATGGCGATGGACTCGAACAGCGTGTGGATGGTGAGCGTCGTCTTGCCGTCCTTGCCTTCGTCAAAGGTCACGGTGACCAGCATGCGGCCGGCACCCTTGGTCTCGAAGCCGTTGTCGTAGACGATCTTCCTGTCGGGAACGATCTCGCGATATTCGCCGCCGAAGGGCGTGTTCTGCTTGCCGCACGGTCCGGTCATGGCAAAGCGAAAGCTGCCGCCGACGCGAAAATCCATCTCGCACAGCGTCACCGGCCAGCCCTTCGGGCCGAACCACTTCTTGATGTGCTCGCACTTGCTGTAGGCCTCGAACAGCAGCCGTGCCGGCGCATCGTAGACGCGCGTGATGGTGACCTCACGTTTGCTCTCCGGTTCACTTTCCACGGCGCTTGCCTGCATGACGCTTCTCCTTCCGCTTCATCACTTTCACATAGTCGTCGAGGCGATCGAGGCTCTCGGCCCAGAACCGCTCGTAGTCGCCGAGCCACCCGGCAGCGTCCGCCAACGGCGCCGCGTTGAGGCGCACGGGGCGGAACTGGGCGCTGCGGCCACGCGTGACGAGACCGGCGCCCTCCAGAACCTTCACATGCTTGGAAATGGTCGGCTGGCTGAAGCCGAACGGCTCGACCAGCTCGTTGACCGTGGCTTCGCCGCCGGCAAGACGCGCGAGAATGGCCCTGCGCGTCGGATCGGCGAGCGCGGCGAAGACGCGGTCCAGGTTTTGCGCGGCGACCTGCATGTTGCATTCCAATTCGGCTATATGCCTAATTGGCTATACGAGACACGCGCGCCGACGTCAAGCGCTGTGGCGCGCTCGACGCGCTAGCTGCAGGAGTTGCGAAGGCGCGGACACGCGGCGCGATGGCGTTGCCGTCGCGCCTGCGTCAGATCATGGGATGCGACTAACCGCGGCGGAGGGAGGCTTCGACCTCGCGGGCGATGCCGGCGGCATCAGCGACGTCGGCATATTCGATCGCGGCGTTGTCGACGTAGACGGCTTCCGCTGTCTTTGGCGCATGCGCTTCGCCGAGGACGCCCATGACCGTCGGATGACCGTGCTCGTTCTCCTCGCCGAAGTAGCCTTCGACGATGACGCCCTTCTCGCGGTACTCGGGATCGCGCAGCATGATCTCGTGCAACTGCTTCAGATTGTAGTGCGGCACCGAGGCCATGAGATGATGCGGCAGATGGTAGTCCATGCCCCACGGGAACACGGCGTAGCGCACGAGCGGGCCGACGAGGAACACGCGGGTGTTGGTGTAGCGGCCGCGATCGGCGTTTCCGTGCTGCACCCACTGGCGCAGGATCATGAACAGCGGGAATGCCGTGAACACCGGCACCAACCACAACAAGCCGAAGTATGCCCACGCCGGACCCCAGCCGGCGAGCTGCACCGCCGATAGCACAGCGTAGAGCAGTCCCAGGTAGGTGACGCGGCCGATGCCCGTGTAGCGAAGCGGAATGACCGGCGCCAAGCGCGTGCGTTGAAAGCTTTCTTCCGGCAGCTTGGCGAGGATCGCAACAACGATGGCCCACATCAGCGGCAGGATGATCGCCACCGCCAGGCGCGTAGCCCATCACCGTGAGCGGGATGACGATCAGCGGAGCGCCGACGGCGAAGAGAACGCCGGCACGGAGCGGCCGGATGGTACCGGGCCTTTCGGGATCGGAATAGGGATTGTGCCTCCCCGCTATGGAGCTGTAGCGGGCGCGGGTGATCGTGTAGCGGAAGAGATTGGGGACCCACAGCTGCTTCAGCAGCGACCAAAGGATCTCGACATGCGTGATCGGAAAGTCGAGCCAGTGGTCGCTTTCGCGCAACTGGCTGATATCGGGATCGCGCTCGGGATCGTTGACGAACTGGTGGTGCGCCAGGTGATGCAGGCGGAAGTGGTAGGTTGTCGTCAGAATGGGAAACGCCGCCAGCCAGTCGGACGCCAGCTCGTTGAGCTTGCGGTTGGCGAACAGCATGTAGTGGGTGCCTTCGTGGATGGCGCCGCCGAACTGATGCTGCGAGGCGCCGATGACGGTGATGGCGACAAGCGTCGCGGGCACCGCCCACCACCAGGAAAGTTCGCCGGCGCGCGCCGCCTCGATCACCCAAACGGCGCCCTGTCAACGCCGCTGCAATGACGAGGTAGATGCGCGCCAGGTGCTTCCAGTTGGTGAAGTTGTTGCGCGCTTTAAGCGCCTGCACCTCTTCGGCGCCGTGTCAATTCGGCCTCTCGCGCGCTGCCTCCGCCTCTCGGGCCTGTGCCGAAGTGTCGACTGCCGCTCCAATCGCTGCCATGCGCTCGCTTCCCGGATTTGATTTCTACGGTGCGCCGAATCCGTTCAACCTATTCTGCTGGATGGGTAAACGCCGAGCCAACCTAAAAGAATGCTGCGACAAGTGGCCGGGGAGCCACTGCACTTGTTCAAGACCGGTGCAATGTCGTTGCCCAATGTTCCTGCGAAGCATTAAGGAGATGGTGGACGTGCCTTGTCCCGCTTCGGCAAGAGCCATCCGGTTGCGGCGTGCGCGTTAGGCGAAGCACACACAGCAAATGGGGGGACTTATGCGGACCAAAGCGCTCGCCGCCGAATTCATCGGCACGTTCATGCTCGTGGCGTCGGTGCTCGGTGCGGCACTCTTTTCGTTTCCGATTGCCGGCATCGTCGGTGTCGCGCTGTCGATCGGCTTTTCGGTCATGGCGATGATCTTCGCCGTCGGCTACATCTCCGGTGGCCACTTCAACCCCGCCGTAACGCTGGGACTAGTCGCCGGAAAGCGCTTTGCGGCGAGTGAGGCACCTGCCTACATCCTCGCGCAGTGCCTGGGCGGCATCGCTGCCGCCGTCGTCTTCTACCTCATCGCATCGGGCAAGAGCGGCGGCTTCGAGGTCGGCAACTTCGCCTCGAACATGTACGGCGGCGACGGCTACTCGATGCTTTCGGCCTTCATCATCGAGGTCGTACTGACGGCCCTCTTCATATTCGTCATCATGGGGGCAACGTCGAGCCGCGCCCCCGCCGGCTTCGCGGCGATCGCCATAGGCCTCACGCTGTCGGCCATTCATCTCATGGCCATTCCTGTCGACAATGCCTCCGTGAACCCGGCCCGCAGTCTGGCCACCGCGGTCATTGCCCTTGGCGAGCCGCTGGCACAATTGTGGCTGTTCTGGGTGGCGCCAATCCTCGGCGGCGTCGCCGGCGGCCTGCTGGGTCGCTGGCTTATCGACGACAATGACTAATACGTGACACTTATGCGCTGGAAAAGCCGCGGCTCGACGCCACATCCCGCGGTTTTTCTTGCGTTTTTACCGAACATATGTCAGCACACCCTTGGCTCGGGCGCAGGGGTTGCTAATTTCGATTAGTCCCTTTTCGAGCCCCAGATTTCTTTGCCGCTTTAGGCGATACCCAACTCCCCCTGCGCTCCGTCACCCGCTGCCGCCACGATGGCGTTGGCGCGGGCTACGCATGAACGCAGGACGGAGAAGTTTACTTTTGGAAACTAAGACCTTCGCGGAGCTCGGATTGAGCTCCAAGGTGCAGGCGGCCATAGATGCTGCCGGGTACACGACGCCGACGCCGATTTAAGCCGCCGCCATTCCGATCGCAGTGACCGGCCGCGACGTCCTCGGCATCGCCCAAACGGGCACCGGCAAGACAGCCTCGTTCGTTTTGCCGATGATCACCCGCCTTGAAACCGGTCGCGCGCGGGCACGCATGCCCCGCTCGCTGATTCTGGCGCCGACGCGCGAGCTCGCGGCGCAGGTGGCGCAGAGCTTCGAGAAGTACGGCATCAACAACAAGCTGAACCTGGCCCTGCTCATCGGCGGCGTGTCGATGGACGATCAGGTCAAGAAGCTCGATCGCGGCGTCGACGTCCTGATTGCGACGCCGGGGCGCCTGCTCGACCATTTCCAGCGCGGCCGCATCATGCTGATGGGCGTCGAGATCCTCGTCATCGACGAAGCCGATCGCATGCTCGACATGGGCTTCATCCCCGACATCGAGAAAATCTGCAAGCTGCTGCCGCCGCGCCGGCAGACCTTGTTCTTCTCGGCGACCATGCCGCCCGAGATCACGCGCCTCGTCAGCCAGTTCCTCACCAATCCCGAGCGCATCGAGGTGGCCCCGCCGGCAACGACGGCGAAGACCATCACCCAGCTGTTCCGTTTCTGTGAGAACGGCGAGGACTGGGCCAAGCGAGAGGTTCTGCGCGAGCTGATCTCCAGCCAAAACGTCAGGAACGCCATCATCTTCTGCAACCGCAAGGTCGAGGTGGCGATCCTGCACAAGTCGCTCGTCAAGCACGGCTTCAGTGCCGGCGCCCTGCATGGCGACATGGATCAGAAGGCGCGCATGGAGACGCTCGACAAGTTCCGCTCGGGCGAGCTGAAACTGCTGGCGGCGAGCGACGTCGCCGCTCGTGGCCTCGACATCCCCGACGTCAGCCACATCTTCAACTTCGACCTGCCGTGGCAACCCGACGATTATGTGCACCGCATCGGCCGCACCGGCCGCGCCGGCAAGGAAGGCGTGTCGGCTTCGCTGGTGACCACCGATGAGCTGAAATCGCTCAAGGACATCGAGAAGATGCTCGGCGAGCCGGTTGTCTGGCTCGGCGAGGCCCCATCGGATGCAGACTTCGCCGAAGCCGGCAAGAAGCGCCGCGGACGTGGCGGCCGTACTGCCGGTCCCCAGCGGGGACGCGGCGGTCGCAGCGGTGCACCGGCGCAGGCACGCGGCGACGACAAGGGTGGCCGCGAGCGTCACGGCGAGCGCAGCCGCGGTGGCGGCGGCGGTCAATCGCGTGGCGGGGAGCGGCGTGAACCACGCCCGGAAGTGCGTGCCGAGGGGCGAGGCGAAGTCCGCAACGAACAGCCGCGGACCGAGCAGCCGCGCGAGCACCGCGAGCCGCGGCGCGAACAGCAGGCACAGCCACAGCAGCCGCGCAACGACCAGCGTGCCGAACAGCGTGAGCCGCGGCGCGAGCCGCGTCCGGACAACCGGGCGCGCGATCAGCAACCGCGGGGCGCACGTCCGGAGGGCCAGCGTCAGCAGCCGCGCAACGGTCACGCCGAAGCGAAGCCCGCCGGGCAACCGCGCGGTGAGCGTCAGGAGCGTGGCGAGCGTGGCCGCGAGCGCCAGCCGGAGGGCGGTCGTTCCGGCTTCGCCGACAACGTGCCGGCGTTCCTGCGCAATCCGGTCAAGCGCCCGGCCAAGGTCGCCAACGAATAGCCGTCACTGCACATCGAGAATGAAAAGGCGCCGCGCGGCGCCTTTTTCTTGCATGGAGGGCCGCTGCGGCGAAAGCCAGGTGTCATCCTCGGCTTTATGCCGAGGACCCAACCCGCCGCTTACTCCAACCGAGTTTGCTTGCGTCACGGTCCACCAAAACCGCTGACGCCGGCGCCCGAAGATGCCTGGGTCCTCGGGACAAGCCCGAGGATGACAGGGGTGCTCGCTAAATCGCCCGGCATTACACTTAGAACGAGCTGCCCGGCTCCTTGAGGAACTTGATCTCCTCCAGCGTCGGGGTGCGTCCAAGCATGGCGTTGCGGTGCGGAAAACGCCCGAAGCGCTTGATCACGTCGCGGTGGAGCACCGCGTAGCGCGCGTACTCCTCATCGCCGAGCGCCGCCGTCAACTCCACCGAGCGCTCTTGATCGGCGAGGTCTTCGCTGTGCTCGAACGGCAAATAGAGGAACACGCGCCGGTCAGGGGAAATCTGCTGGTCGAGGCCGCGCTCGATGGCCGCCTTGGCGATGTCGAGCGCCAAAGCGTCGGTCGCGAAAGCACGCGCGGCCCCCCGGAACACATTGCGCGTAAATTGGTCGAGGACGATGACCGTGGCCAGAGCGCGGCCGGCGCTGGTCACCGCCGCGTCGACCGGCTGGGCGGCAAGCTGCTCGATGAGCGGCAGGAAGCGGTCGCGAATCTTCTGCGTCGACCGTGGCATCCTTCACGAACCACGCCTTGCGGCCCAGTTCGTCGAACCAAAAGCTCAGCACATCGTCGACCCAGTCCGGCTCGGGAGCTGGCGCCGTCATGCCGGGATCAATCTTGGTTGGCGAGGCGCTGAGCGTCGGCCGCCGGCACCAGGTTGACGCTCTCGCCGCAGCCGCACGACCCGCGCTGGTTCGGATTGTTGAACACGAACTGGCTGGCGAGCTTGTCGGTCTGGAAGTCCATCTCGGTGCCGAGCAGGTACATGATGGCGGCAGGCTCGATCAGCAGCACGGCGCCGTCCTGCTCGACGACCTCGTCATGCGCACCCTTCGTTTCGGCCATCGCCATGGTGTATTCCATGCCGGCGCAGCCGCCCTTCTTGACGCCGATCCTGAGACCCAGCGCACGGGGGTTGGCCGACATCAGCGCATTGACGCGGCGCACGGCGTCGCCGGTCATCGTAACAACGCTGGGCATCATGCGCAGGGTGGGCATCGCGTCTATCCTGTTTTCGTCAGTCTCACATATAGAGAGCGTCGGGCCATTGTGAAACCGCGGTCTTTTAGAATTAGAACATGTTGAGGGCGAGCCGTGCCTCATCCGACATGCGACTCATGTCCCACG